>CAWERB010000018.1:0-273205 GCA_963811335.1 uncultured Actinomycetota bacterium
GAAGAGCACCACGCCCCCCACGCGGAAGCCGCCGATGACGCGATATCCCGCGGCGATCTGGCCCTCCGGCCCGAAGGTCACGCTCGTGACTTGGCCCTCGGGGACGTGGAGGAAGCGAACGACTTCCGGATGCGTCGAGAGATCGCTGCAGGCTCTCCCGAGCTTCGAGGGTGTCTCCCTCCTTCGCGGCTTCCAAGGCCAGGAGCATCGCGAGGTCCAGCCGTTCCAGCCTCACCGCATCCGACAAAACCGCCAGGTGACGAGAGTTCGCGATCCTGGTCTCGGTCTCTGCTTTCTTGGTCTGTTCCCGCGCGATCTTGGTCTTGCGTCGCGATCTCGGTCTGTACATTGGCCTTGTGCCCTTGCCAGACGGCCAGCCCGGCGAAGACAACTGTCGCGGCCAGAGCCCCGAGCAGCCAAAGAGCCCGCTTGCGTAGGCGGCGGTTGTCCTGCTTCTGCCGCCGGTTTGCCTCTTCCTGATCCTTCAGCCGCCGGGCGGTCTCCTGTTCCCGGGCGAGCCTCTCCTGTTCCTCTCTTTCCTGTGCCTTGCGGAGCTGCTCCCGCCGCCATTCTTCTTCGGCAACGCGGCGTTTCTCGGCCAGACGGCTGGCATCGAGCAAGCGATCCTCTGGCTTGTCCAGGCCCCGCATACCAGGAAGTCCCCGATCGACCGTCGTCAGATCATTGCTGTCGAGAGGGGCCCCCTCATGGGGACTTCCATCCGCGTTGACCCACTCGACGGCCCGGATTTCCAGCAGGCGGCGGGCTTTCTGGCCTGGGGCTTGCGATCGCCGGAACTCCGCCAGCACGAGCGGCCGAGGATATCATGAGCCATCCGGGTCGCTGGCACGGGGGATGCGGGGTCGGTCCCCGCCTCAGCCTCGATCAGGAGGTATTGCTCCTTGCAGCGGTCCAGCAACCCGTCGAGCACATCGGCCCTGTGGGCATAGTGTCGACCTCCAGGTCGGCAACGATCCGCGTCTCGGCCGTGGCCTGGTCGTCGTGTGATAAGCGAGCACGTCTAGGGCCAGGCCCGATTCAACCACATCGGTATCCCACACACCCAGCGCCTTAAGGCCGTCGTCGAGGATGTCTCTCAGGAGGATCCCTTCGTCGAGCAGGCGATCGTAGAGCGTCTCGCGGCGAACGCGTGCCCGACGCCGCCAGCCCTTTCCCAGAGCTTCGTCAGCAGCACCTGAAGGGTCGGCGCCAGGGCCGAGCCGGAGTCGACCTCAAGGTAGGTCGCGATGGCGTTGGCCAGGTCGGGCTCGACGGTCAAGCGGTAGTGGCGTTGCAGGTCGGGGTCGTGGGTCGGGCCCTCGATGACCTCGAAGATCCCAGCCCGGTTGAGCGGGCCCAGGAGCATGCGCTCATAGCCCAGCCCGGCTTCCTCGTGTGGCCGCCCGAAGTCTTGCAACCACTCCTTCCGGAAGGACAGGATCAGCCGGCCGAGCGGAGCCGGTTCTGTTTCGACGAAGAGTCTCCGGGCGGCTGCAACCAGCTCCGCCACTTCACCCGGGGGATGGAACCTGGCGTGGGCGTGGGCCCCGGCATCGTCCGTGCCAGCGGTCTCGGCGACAGGCCGCGGCCTCGTGAGGCTTCCTCGGCCTGATCGAGGATCACCACCAGCGGCCGGGCGGACTCGGCCTGCGCGCAAACGACCGAGAGGTCGTCCGCCGTCGGTTTCGGCTCGGGCGACAGGTCCCGTAGCCTCGGGTCAGCGTTCGGAGGAGGCCGAGATCCGCGTTGCGAGGGAGGTATACGACCTGGTACTTGTCATCCACCCGCAACCGAGGTGTCAGGCCGGCTTCGAGAACCGACGATTTACCCACGCCAGTTGGACCAGAGTAGAGGATCACGGGGCGGGACGCGGGCGAGGTGACGAGGTTGAAGAGCTCGCGAATTGCCGGGCGCTGCCCGAAGAAGACGGGGCCTCACGGGCGGTGAAGGGATGGAGCGGTTTGGGGTAGGGGCTCGGTGGCAGTTCCCTCGCCGGCGGCAACTTCGGCAAGCCGAGTAGCGGGTCACCGGCCAGGTCGGCGAGGTCGACGTGCGGTCCGTTCGGCGCCGGGACGGACCTCGAAATCCCAGGGGAACCCGCGCTCGTCGGCGACATCCGCCGAAGTCACCGAGGCTACGGACGAAGGCCTCCGGGCTGCGGCCACGGGCGGTCTTGGCAAGTTCGCGGGCGTGCTCGAAGGCATCGCGAAAGGTCCTGCCGGAGACGAGCTGCCTGTAGAAATTGGCGGCGAACTCGCGAGCCGCGTCGTCACCGATCGGCCGGGCGGTGGCCAGAACGAGGTCAATCCCTTTGAGGAGGAGGTCGGCCACCTGGGGGCGGGTCGAGCAGGCGTTGAGGAAGACCAGCTTCACGCCACCCTGGCCGCCGAGGTATCCCGCAAGACCCTCGGCGTGGGCGGCCATCGCCCCGCTCGCAGACTCCAGCAGCAGGCGTTCGGCGTCGGCGTGACCGCCGAAGTGGAAGATTGCCACGCGGGAGCCGTACCTGCGGAAGACTTCGTCGAGATCGGCGAGGGTGGCGTTGGTCCGGACCTCCAGCTTGCACAGGCCCCGGTCATCGGCCTCCTGCAAGATCGACCGGAGCTCCCGGGTCTCCTCCGGCAGCTTGCGTAGGTCGCGCCGGCCTTCCTGCTCGTTGGCGAAGGCGAGGAACACAACAGGTCGATCGGTCGGCATGATCGTACCTCTCGACTGCATGGCTATGACACCATGCTTTCACTTTCGCAAAAGGCGGAGAACGCGTCAATCGAAATCTTGTGACCCCGAAAGGATGCCCACGACGACGTCGGCGACTGGGGCCGTCGTCCGCGATGCTCCCCCGCGTCTGAGCCGGGTTGCCTGAACCCGGTAGCGCAACACGTCTCGTTTCGGTATTCGAGCAAAAGGCCGGGCTTGCGGGCTCTTAAAGCAATCTTGGCGGTATGATGTTGTCCAATGGTCTTCAGCGTCTGGCTCCTCGGCCGTGTCATCCGGCCGATCGGTGCGGACCTGGCAACTGTGCACGGGGCGAGTTCTGCGGCGAAAGGAGCAGCCCTTGTTCCGACTTGAGATTCTCCCTGCCGATTATGGTGACAGCCTCTGGCTCGAATACGGCAGGGCGGGCTCGACCCGCGTCGTACTCATCGACGGAGGACCCGGCAACACCTATCGGAAGGCCATTCGCCCTCGCATCGAGGCGCTTGCCGAGGGCCATTCTCCCAGAATCGAACTCCTGGTCGTTAGCCATATCGACAACGACCATATCCTTGGCGTGCTCGACTTCCTCGGCGATACCACTCTTGATGTCGACATCGGCGAGGTCTGGTTTAACGGCTGGGAGCAGATCGAACACCGAGGACTTGCGTGGTGTGAAGGAGGGCATCGCGCTTTCGGAGGCCATCCTGGCTCGAGGGTCAATCACAATACCTCCTTCGGCGGCCAGGCCGCGGTCGTCAACCCGAACAAACCCCTCGGGAGGTACACCCTCCCGGGCGGGCTCACGCTCACGCTCCTTTCACCGGGACCGAGGCAACTGCTCCGCCTGCGGGACGAGTGGGAAACAGTGCTCTCAGAAGCCGAAGAGGAGACAACGAGGGAGGCCGAGGTAACCCACTCGATCACCACCCCTGAAGTCGAGGAGCTCGCTGCAAGGAGATTCCATCCCGATAACGCACCCGCCAACGGGAGCAGTATCGCCTTGCTGGCCGAGTACGACGGCCACCGCCTCTTGTTGCGGCCGACTCGTTCGCACCGGTCGTCGTCGACTCTCTCCGGGCCCTCGGCTACTCCGAGACGAACCGGCTCCATCTCGACGCGTACAAGCTCTCTCACCACGGCAGCCGGGGCAACAATAGCAGCGAGTTGCTCCACTTGGTCCGCTGCCACAAGTACCTCTTCTCCACCAGCGGTGCCCGCTTCCGACACCCTCATGACGAATGTGTCGCCCGAGTCCTCGTCGAGGGAGGTGAGGAGCTCAGCATCTACTCGAATTACCGACGCGGCCCCGATATGCTCTGGAGCCTCGAAGAGGTCGAGAACAAGTACAAGCACAAGCTGTTCCAGCCCGAGGCGGGTGACGGTGGCCTGTCACTCGAGTTCAAGAAACCACATTGATCACCCGGTGCCAAGAGAAGTGAAAGACCAGATAGGGTCGCCTGTCTCAGAGATTTGATCAGTACGACCCCCATGCGAGACCGGATCCATCGCCTGCTCGGCGTTCTGGCCGGCGTGGCCATCGACGAGGCCACGGCCCTGATCATCAGCCCGGGGTGGTTGCAGATGGTCGTATTCTCCTACGTGGTGGCCTGTCGCAAACTCTGCCCCGCCCCGCCCACTCACTTCAATTCTCTGCATGGCGGCGACGAGGGAAAGCTCGACGGCGGCGTTCCCATCCCCGGATCGGCAATACCCGTAGACAGAGCGCCGACACCAAGCCGCCCAAAAAATCTGCCCGATTCATGAAACTTTGCACCCCCTCGACAGGATCGTATAAGGATGATGAGAAAGTACGCTCGTGGCGAACCGCATGACTGCAACGATTCAGGCCTGCTCCAAAAACGAATTCGATTCAGTGCGAACGAACCCGAATCAGGAGGCGACTTAAGATACGACGATGGAATATGTTAGAGAGAGGAAAACGGGTCGGGCAGTGCGCGAACGAACCCATTTCGCAGCTTGACCTCATCGCCTTGCCTGGGAGGCGATTCGCCGTTCACGCCGACATCGGCCGGATCTTCTGGGTGGCGCCGCCGTGGTCTACCAGGACGGCGTCGCCCGACTGGAATCCCGTCTCGCCGGAGAACAGGGCCAGAACCACGTTGGCGACGTCCTCGGGCGTCGCGGCCATGCCGCTGGGGTTCATCCCGGCCAGACGATTCTTGGCCGCGGCCTGGTGGTGGGTCAGGCGATCGACCATGGGGGTATCGGTGAGCCAGGGACAGACTGCGAACACCTTGACGTTTTCGCTTGCGAATCCGGCGGCAACCGACTGCGTCATGCTGATGACTCCCGCCTGGGTTGCACCCAGCAGGACCGCGTCAGGGAAACGGCAGGACCGTGCCCACGAACGACGAGGTGTTGACGATGATCCCGCCCCCCTGCCGGACGAACAAGGGGAGCACCTGCCTCATGCACAGGAACACCCCCTTGACGTTGATCGCCACGTCGTCCACGACTTCCTCGCTACTGGCGCCGATGGGCCCCAGGACACCTTCGATTCCCGCATTGTGTTCCTGCCGCCGGGGTTGGCCGCCTTCACGTTCTCGATCGAGGTGGTGCCGAGGGTCGACAGCGTGAACGGGATGCCGGCCGCGCCGGCCGTGCCGGCGCTGGCGATCTCGCCCTCGGTGTGCATCAGCCGGGTGAAGCCGGTGGGGGCGATACCGAACGGGAGCGTGCTTGGCCCGCCGAAGACCGTCGTCGACGTGTCGACGGCGGAGACGTCCCTGAGTATGGACGGGTGGAACTCCACGTCCTCGAACGCCTGGCGGGCGCGGGCCAGGGAGAGTTCACCTTCCGCCGCGCCGTCGGTGTAGTCGAACGCGGCCCGCGGCGTGCGGCGCCTGGCGATGTCGCGCAGGTCGTAGATGGTCAGCGCCGCGTCGAGACGGCGCTTGCGCGCGTCGAGCTCCGGCTTCTTGAACCGCATGAGCTCGAAGATCTCGCTCGGCTTCGGGATCTGGCGATCGGTCATGGGTGGCGGCACCTCGGGCTCATTGCGGGTCGGCGGTCCAATCGGGCCGCGGGCGGCGGGCCAGTTCCGAAGACTAACCCGCGCCCGCCCGTGCGGCTAGCCCGAGCCGGACCAGCCGGACGATGTTGCAAGTACGTGCCCTATCGTTACTGATAACTATGAGTGGGGATAACGATACTCATTGTTACTAAATTGCCACGGCGGTGTTAAGTTGAGCCGTGGCCAACACGGGGGGTTGATGGTGGCCAGCGGTACCAGTGGCGACCAGCCGGGGCGCGTCCTGCTGGTCGATGACGACGCGGCCGTCGGCGAGTACCTGCGCCGGATGCTCAGTTCCGGTGGCTTCGAAGTGACGCACGAGCCAGACGCGGAGGGCGCGCTCGTCCGGGTGCACACGGAGCGGTGGGACCTGCTGATCACCGACATCGAGCTGCCCGGCATGAACGGGCTCGAACTGCTCGATCAGGTGCGCGAGCTGGCGGCCGACCTGCCGGTCGTCCTGCTGACCGCGCACGCGTCCGTGGATTACGCGGTCTCCGCGCTGCGCGGCGCGGCCGCGGAGTTCCTGCAAAAGCCGGTCACCCGGGCGGAGCTGGTCGCGAAGGCGACCGAGCTGATCGAGGCGGCCCGGGCGGCCCGCGAGGAGCGCAGCGAGAGGATACTCGCGATCGGAGCGCACCCCGATGACGTGGAAGTCGGCGCCGGGGGAACCCTGGGGGCGCACGCGGCGGCGGGCCACGTGCTGACGATCCTCACCTTGTCCTGCGGCGCCGTCGGCGGCGACATGACCCAGCGGGCCAGGGAGTCGCAGGAATCCGCCGACATCCTCGGTGCCCGGCTGCTGCTGCGAGACCTCGAGGACACCCACATCCCGGAGGGTAACCCCACGATCGCCATCATCGAGGAGGCCGTCGCCGACTTCCAGCCGACCGTCGTCTACACCCACTCCGTCCACGACCTGCACCAGGATCACCGCAGCGTGCACCGGGCGGCGATGGTCGCCTGCCGACGAGTGGGCCGGGTGTACTGCTTCCAGTCGCCATCGACCACCGTCGACTACCGGCCCAACCACTTCGTCGCCGTCGATGACTACCTCGAGCGCAAGCTCAAGGTCATCAACACGTTCGGCTCCCAGTCCGGCGTCCGCGACTACCTGGAGCCCGAGCTGATCAGGGCGACCGCGCGCTACTGGTCCAGGTACGGCACTGGCATCTTCGTCGAGCCGTTCGAGGCGGTCAGGGACGGCGGCGCCCTGCCCAGGGCCCGGGCCGCCTCCGATCCGATCGCGCGGCCCGTCTGATGGCCGCGCCAGCACCGCGCCGCCCGGTCGACGCGAGGCAGCCGGGCCGGCCGTCGGTCACCCGGGTGCTGGTCACCGGGGCGGGCGGCCCCGCCGCCATCGCCGCGATGCGGTCGCTCGGCGCCGACCCGGCGGTCGAGCTGATCGCCGCGGACATGGACCCGTGGGCGGCAGGCCTGTACCTCGTGCCGCCCACGTCACGCACGCTCATCCCGGCGGGAGCGGCACCCGAGTTCACCGGTGTGCTGCTCGCCCGGTGCCGGGAGCTCGGCGTGCACGTCGTCGTGCCGACGGTCGACGCCGAGCTCAGGCCGCTGGCCGCCGCCCGCGGGATCTTCCAGGCGCACGGCATCGACCTGCTGCTCGCGCCTAAGGCGGCACTCGATGTCATCCTGGACAAGCTCGCGCTCGCCGAGCACTGCGCGGGCTCCGTCCGCGTGCCCCGCACCGAGCCGCTCGATGACGGCACCGATCCCTCGTCGTGGACCTACCCGGTCATCGTCAAGCCGCGGACGGGGAGCGGGTCCCGCGGCATCGTCAAGTTCGACTCGGCGACGGAGCTCGCGGCCGTCGACCGTGGTCCTTGCCTGCTCGTTCAGGAGTTCCTGCCCGGCGCGGAGTTCTCGATCGACGTGCTGGCTGACGCCGGCGGCCATGTGATCGCCGCGGTGCCGCGGCTGCGCGCCCGCGTCGACTCCGGCGTCAGCGTGGGCGGCAGGACCCTGCACGACGCCGAACTCGAGTCGTTCGGCCGGGCGGCCGCGGAGGCGACGGGGATCACCTACGTGGCCAACGTGCAGTGCAAGCGCGACGCGGCGGGCCGCCCGGCGCTGCTCGAGGTCAACCCGCGGATACCTGGCACGCTCGCGCTCACCATCGCGAGCGGCGTCGACATGCCGCGGCTCGCGCTCGCCGCGCTGCGCGGTGAGCCAGTCCCCGCATCGCTCGGGTTCCGGGATCGTGCCATGGTGCGCTTCCTCGACGAGCGGGCGCTCGACCCCGCGGAAGTCGAGCGCCTCGGCCTGGACCTCGCCGGTCATCCGGGATGACCGTGATCGCGCTCGACGAGGACTTCCACGTCCACTCGGCACTCTCCGATGACGCGGATTCCACGGTGGCGGACAACGTCCGCGCCGCGCGGGAGCGCGGCCTGCGCACGCTCTGCGTCGCCGATCACGTGCGCGCGGACACCGCCTGGGTGCCCGAGCTTGCCGCCGCCGTGGCGGCCAGCCGGGACCAGCGGGGGCCGCGGGTGCTGGCCGGCGTGGAGGTGAAGATTCTCGACACCGCGGGCAGGCTCGACCTGCCGCCGCGGCTTGACGGCATCGATGTGGTGCTGATCGCGGACCACCAGTTTCCCGCGGAGGACGGCCCGGCCCACCCGGGCCTGGTGCGGGCGGCGATCGGCGACGGCGAGCTCGACGCCGTCGCGGCGATCGAGCGGCTGTGCGAGGCGACAGCGAACGCGCTGCACGCGACGCAGCGGCGGTGTGTGCTCGCGCACCTGTTCAGCCTGCTGCCGAAGATCGGCCTCGACGAGGCCATGGTGCCAGGGCCGGTGCTTGACCGCCTGGCAGCGCGGGTGGCCAGGTCGGGGGCCACGGTGGAGGTCAACGAGAAGTGGCGGTGCCCGTCGCCCCGCACGGTCGCCGCGATGCTCAGGGCGGGCGTGCCCGTGGTCGCGGGCAGTGACAGCCATCACTGCCGCGATGTCGGAGTCTACCGCTCGGTCCGGGAGACGGCGGGCAAGCTCGCCGCGGGCGCGGGAAGGCCGGCATGACGGGAGCCTCGCACTACCTGGCCGTCACTGGCGAGTGGGTCCTGGTCGCGATGGTCTTCGTGGGTGCCGTGCCGCCGTTCGCCGGGGCCTGGCAGTTCCTGCTCGCGGCCTGTCACCGGCTGCGCAATCACTACGGCGCCTGCGCACCCGACTTTCCGCGGACCGCGGTGCTGATCCCCGCGTGGAACGAGGGCGCGGTGATCGGGGCGTCGATCGACCGGCTGATGGCGGCGGAGTACCCGCCGGAGTCACTGCGCGTCTACGTGGTCGACGACGCGAGCACCGACGCCACCCCTGCGGTGGTGAAGGCCAAGGCGGCGCAGTACCCAGGCCGCGTGGTGCACCTGCGCAGGGAGGAGGGCGGCCAGGGGAAGGCGCACACGCTCAACCACGGGCTCGACCGCATACTCGGCGACGACTGGATGCAGGCGCTGCTGATCACCGACGCCGACGTCAACTTCGAGGCCGCCGCGCTGCGCACGATGACCAGGCACCTGGCCGATCCCCTGGTGGGCTCCGTCACCTGCTACATCAAGGAGGGCAGCCGCCCGGGCAACTACCTGACCAGGTTCATCGGATACGAGTACGTCACCGCACAGGCCGCCGCCAGGCGCGGGCAGAACGTACTCGGCGTGCTCGCCTGCCTCGCGGGGGGCGCACAGCTGCACGCACGAGAAAACCTCGTCGCGCTCGGCGGCCGGGTGGACACAAGCTCCCTCGCGGAAGACACCATCACCACCTTCGAGACGCAGTTGCACGGCCGCCGGGTGGTGTTCGAGCCGCACGCCGTCTGCTGGGCCGAGGAACCAGCGACCGTCACGGCCCTGTGGAAGCAGCGGCTCCGCTGGGCGCGCGGGAACGTCCAGCTCACGAGCAGGTACCGCAGGCTCTGGTTCCGGCCGCACCGCGGGCATCGTCTCGGCGGGCTTACCTTCGGCGTCCTGTGGTTCTGCACCTTCCTGCAGCCGGTCTTCATGATCACGTCGTCTGCCGCCTTGCTCACCCTCTACCTGGCGGGCTCGCCGAGCGCCTGGTCGGCATTTCACGTGCTGTGGGTCGCCAACGCGGCGATCTTCCTGTTCACCACCGGGTTCGCGCTGCTCATGGACCCGCCGACCGGGCGGCATACCTGGCGCGAGGCCGTGCTGTTCCCCGGCGTGGTGAACCTGGCCATCATCATCGGAAGCTGCGCACCCCGCCTGGCCCATGACATCGGGGACTGGCTCGGCATGCCGCGTTCCATGGCCGAGCCGCTCACGATCTTCGCCTACGTGTGGCTCACCGTATCGCTCGTCCTCGGCTACCTGGTCAAGGTGGTCGAACGGCACCGGGGCGGCGGGCTTGCCAGCATGCTGCTCCTTTACCTGGCGGGCTACGGGTCGCTGCTGTGCGCCTGCACGTTCGCCTCCTACGTCAAGGAGGCGCGTCGCTCGGACATGAGCTGGGACAAGACGGAGAAGACGGGGAAGGTGACGATCCCGACATGACTCAAGGACCCGGCTCGCCGGCCAAGCCCGCGGGCGAAGACGAGCCAGGCGGGGCGGTCGAGCCCGGCAGGCTGCGTGATCCCGCGGTCTTCGCCTGGGAGATCCGCATGGCGCTGCGGTACGAGGCCGGCCTGATGGTGAAGGCGGTCGCCGTCCTCGCGATCGTCGCCGTCATTTTCGTCCTGCGCGCCCTCTACCTGACGTGACGGGGAGATCCTGTGGCGCGATTCTCGATACGCACGCGGGTAATCGCGGCGCTCGCGCTCGCGCTCGTGTTTGCCCCGATTGCCATGACAGGCGGCACCAAGTGGGACCGACGGGTCCTCGTGTTATTTAATTGAAATATTGGTGCTGAAGTGAAACGAGGCTGGTGGCACGGCCGGCCAGGCGCTAGTGGCACAGCCGGCCAGGCGCTAGGGACACAGCCGGCCAGGCGCTAGACACAGCCGGCGGAGGGGGACTCATGAAGGCCAGCGGCGCCGGTGGGGGACTGGGCGGGCGCGTGCTGCTCGTCGATGATGACCGGGCTTCCGGCGAGTACGTGCGCCGGGTACTCACTTCAGGCGGCTTCGAGGTGAGCCACCAACTCGACGCGGAGAGCGCGCTCGCGCTGGTGCACGCGGAGCGGTGGGACTTGCTGATCACCGACGTCCAGCTGCCGGGCATGAACGGGCTCGAGCTGCTTGACCGGGTGCGCGAGCTGGCCCCTGGGCTGCCGGTCGCCGTGCTCACCGCGTCGGTGGACGACGCCGTCTCCGCGCCGCGTGGCGCGGCCGCGGAGTTCCTGCAGAAGCCGGTGAGCAGGCCGGACCTGATCGCGCGGGCGACCGAACTGATCGAGGCGAGCCGGTCGGCGCGCGAAGAGCGCGCCGCGGGCGCCCGCGCCGAGCCGTCAGGCGCGGCCGCCGGGCACGGCGCCCTGCCCAGGCCGCGCCAGGCGCCCGATCAGCTCACCGGGGCCCCTGCCGAGGACACCGAGGCGCGTTCCGCGCGGCCCGGGTGACAAGGCGGGCACGACCGCTCTCGTCAGCCCCGCCTGCCGGTCACCGGAACGCTTCGCGAAGGGAAGGCCGATGGCACTGCGCAGACTCGGGATAGGCACGCGGGCCATCGTCGCGGCCGTGGTCGCGCTCGCGCTCACCGCGCTCGCGTTCGGCCTCGCGCTCGTGGCGACGGCGCAGGGCCAGAGCCGCAGCAGCGAGCTCGCGCAGCGGCTGGTGCCCGCGTCCATCGCCGCCGACGACCTGCTCTCGAACCTCGCCGCCCAGCAGAACCGGCTGCGCGACGCGGTGACGGAAGGGCGTCCTGGCGGACTTGCGCTCTTCGCGGCCAGGGGAGCCGACGTCGATGCGTACACCGCCCAGGTCGCACGGTTCGCCCGCGGCGACCCCCCGATGACGGCGCGGCTCGGCGCCGTGACGGCGGCGCATCAGGCCTGGCTGGTCAATGTCGCGGACCCGCAGGCCGCGGCACTGCGCCGGGGTGACGTCGCCGCCGCTGCGGCGCTGCAGGCGGACACCGCGCACGTCAGCCCCTACGTGTTCAACCTCAGGGCCAGGGGAGTCGCACTGCGGACGCAGATCGCCGGCGAGCAGCAGGCGGTCACCGGCTCGCTGAGCCAGGCGCACGACCTGCTCATCGGCGCGCTGATCGCCATGATCGTGGTGGCCGTCGGCGTCGCCGCCTGGGTGATCGTCGGCGCCTGGCGCGGCGTGCTCAGGCCGCTGGCGTCCGCGCTGGCCGAGCGGGAACGGGCCGAGCAGAACCTGCGGCGCCTGTTCGACCTGATGCCGGACGCGGTGCTCGGGGTGACGAGGGACGGCTTGATCGTGACGGCGAACGCGCAGGCGGTCGAGACATTCGGCTACCCGGCCGACGAGCTTGTCGGCCGCCGGGTGGAGACCCTCGTTCCCGAGGGCCGGCGGGCGGACCTGGCGGCGAGAGCCGAGTCCTACTTCGCCGACGAGCGGTCCAGGGCGCAGTGGAACGCGACCACGTGGTCCATGCTGCGCAGCGACGGCACCGAGTTCCCCTGCGGTGTCCGGCTGAGCGCGCTACCCGCCGAGACCGGGATGCTGATCGTCGTCGCGGTCAGGGACGGCACCGAGCGGGTGGCGATCGAGGCCGAGCGCGAGCGGCTGCGCGCCACTGCGGAACAGGAGCGCCTGCAGGGCAGGCTGCGGCAGTTCCAGCGCCTGGAAAGCCTCGGCCAGCTCGTCGGCGGTGTCGCGCATGACTTCAACAACCTGCTCGGCATCATCTCCGGATACGCGGAATACACCGTCGAGCAGCTGCAGCCGCTCGCCAGGGAGGACGCGCGGCTTGTCCCGCTGATCCAGGACATCGAGCAGGTGCAGTCGGCCGCGCAGCAGGCCATCAGGGTCACCCGCCAGCTGCTGACCTTCGCCAAGAGCAAGCCGGCGAGCACCGAGCTGCTCGACGTCAACGAGGTGGTCAACAGCGCCGGACAGCTCCTGCGCCGCAGCCTCGGCGCGAAGATCGAGCTTGTCATCGCGGCGGATGCCGACCTGTGGCCGGTCGAGGCCGACCGCGGCCAGCTTGAGCAGGTCCTGGTGAACCTCGCGCTGAACGCCCGCGACGCGATGCCCGACGGCGGGCGGCTGACCATCACGACCGCCAATGCCAAGGTGGAGGCCGGCTACGCGGAGCAACGGCCCGGCCTCAAGCCCGGCCGCTACTGCCGGCTCGCGGTGGCGGACACCGGCACCGGCATGGACGCCGAGACCATCGAGCGCGTCTTCGAGCCGTTCTTCTCGACCAAGCCGCGGGGCCGGGGAACCGGCCTCGGGCTGGCGACGGTCTACGGGGCCGTGTCCGGCACGGGCGGGATCATCGACATCAACTCGGAGAAGGGGTTCGGCACCACCATGAGCGTGCTGCTGCCCGTCGCCGGCCAGGCCGCCGAGGCGGTACCCGAGCCGAGCCCCGCGCGAGAGCAGACACGCGGGCACGGCGAGGCGATCTTGCTCGTGGAGGACGAGCGGAGCCTGCGCTCGATGGCGGGCCGCATCCTGGCCCGCAACGGCTACCAGGTCCGTGAGGCCGTCGACGGTCCCGCGGCGATCCGGCTGGCCAGCGATCCCGACGAGCGCGTCGACCTGCTGCTCACCGACGTGGTGATGCCGGGGATGCTCGGCAATGAGGTGGTCGACCGGGTCCGCGGCTTGCGCCCCGGCCTGCCCGCCCTGTACGTCACCGGCCACCCGCGGCAGGTGCTTGACTTCCACGGCATCCGGGCGCCGGACCTGGACATCGTGCAGAAGCCCTTCACCGAGGCGGTCCTGCTCGGCCGGGTGCGCCGGGCGCTCGACAAGGCGCGGCAGGGCGCGCCGGCCTAGCGCGGGCCCTCCCCGCCTCCGGGCCGGCGCGGGCGAGGGAGCGCGAAAGCCACGCGCCCGTTCGGTGGCCGCCGTTAGCCGTCGCTACCCGGCGGCGCTGCCGTTGCCTCGGCCCTCGCCCGCCTGGCGCTGCTCGAGGGCCCGGCGGTACTCGGCGATGACGATCTCGTTCAGCTCGGCGACCGAGGTCTGCGCGGACGGCTTGTCGAAGGTGATCTCCCCGTGCTGCAGCAGGTTGATCCGGTCGCAGATCTCCAGGGCCTGGCCGTAGTTGTGCGCGATGATGATCACCGAGACGTCGCCCTTGTCCTTCAGCTCGCGCACCTGGTCGAGGATGATCGCCGCCTCCTTGGCGCCCATGGCGGCGAGCGGCTCGTCAAGCAGCAGGATCTTCGCGTCGGAGTAGACGGCGCGCGCCACCGCGATCGCCTGCCGCTGGCCGCCGGACAGCTGGGCGACGTCGGCCTCCACGGACGGGATGGCGACGCCCATCTCGTCCAGGTACTGGCGGGCCAGCCGCTTCATCGTCCGGTTGGACAGCAGCGGCCAGCGCACCTTCTCCCGGTTGAGGAACATGTTGTGGTAGACGCTCAGCTGGTTGACCAGGGCCAGGTCCTGGTAGACGCAGTCGATGCCGAGCGACCTGGCGTGGTCGACGGAGCGCAGCGTCACCTCCTGGCCGCCCAGCAGGATCCGCCCCGCGGTCGGCGGCTGGAAGCCGCACAGGATCTTGATCAGGGTCGACTTGCCCGCGCCGTTGTCGCCGAGCAGGCCGAGCACCTCGCCCTTGGCGAGGTGCAGGCTGACGTCGGTGAGCGCGGTCACCGCGCCGTAGCTCTTGGCGATGTGCTCGACCCGCAGCACGTCCGTGGACTGGCCGGCGGCGCCCTGGGTTTCTCCCTGCTGCGTGGTCACCGGACTCTCCCCTCGCCGCGCAGCCGCGCGAACTGGACGTTAGCGATCATGGCCACCAGGATGCCGCCGCCGAAGTAGATCTGCAGCGGGAAGGCGCTGATCCCGAGCACTTGGAAGCCGTCGGTCAGGATCGCGAGGACCGCGCCGCCGAGGAACGCGCCGACGATGGTCCCGCTGCCGCCGAGCATCGCGGTGCCGCCGATGACCGCGGCCGCCACGGCGTAGAACATCGGCTGGTAGGCGGCGCCGCCCGCGAAGGTGTCGACGACGTTGTCCTGGAACGCGATCATGACACCGGTGAACGCGCCGAGCAGGCCGGTGAGCATGAAGTTGCCGTACTTGATCCGGTTGATGTTGACCCCCGCCTCGCGGGCGCCGAGCGCGTTGCCGCCGACCGCGATCGTGTGCAGGCCCCAGCGGGTGTTGCGCAGCAGCACGTGGAACACCGCGAGGAAGATCACCGCCCAGACGATCTCGGCGAAGTTGGTCTGCGAGCCGAACCACTTCCCCGCGCTGACGAGCGAGGGCGGGATGGGCGCCTGCTCGCCGTGCGCCAGGGTGCAGCGACAGGCCGGACAGCACGAAGCCGGTGCCCAGGGTGGCGACGAACGAGGGCAGCCGCAGCGTCACGGTGAGGAACCCGTTGAGCCAGCCGACCCCGCCGCCGACGACGAGCACCGCGAGGATCAGCCCGAGGATGCCCGGCACGCTGTAGATACTCGACGAAGAAGTACATGACGTACGGCGCGAACACGTAGATGAAGCCGACGGACAGGTCGATCTCGCCGCAGATGAGCAGCATCACCTCGCCGTACGCGATGATCATGATCGGCGCCGCGACCACCGATAGGTTGACCAGCGCCGCGTGCGTGAAGAAGACGCTGCGGCCGGTCGAGCTGATGACGCCGAAGTAAAGGATCAGCAGGACCACGACGAGGAAAACCGTCGCTTCCCGCTGCCGCATGAGGAAAATCCCTGCCCGCTGCGCACCCCCTGGGCCGGGTGCCTCCGCGGGTCCGCCGCCCGCCACGCCGGGGGCACGCTGCGCGGTCTCGCTCACCTTGTCTCCTTCTCGTGTGCTCACGTCTTCGTGCGCTCAGCTGCCGTCGGCGCCCGTGCCGCCGGCGCCGGAACGGATCCTGCCGCGGGGTCCGCGTCCGGCGCCGGCCTGCCTGTCTCCGGGACCGTGTTCGGCTTCCGGTCAGGTGCTCGTGCTGGCGATCGGGTTCTGGATGGGGCCGGACCGCGACACGAGCGTGGGCTTGGTGGCACCGGTGGAGCCCTCGTAGGTGGTGCTCGAGGACTCGTACGGGCCGACGTTGTCCTTGGTCACGAAGGTGAGGCCGGTGTCGGTGTCGGGGGGCAGCACGAGGCCGCCGGTCAGGTTGTACAGGTACAGGTAAAGGGTGGGAAGGAAGCCCTGCAGGTACGGGTCCTGGTCGATGGTGAAGTCGAGCTGGCCGGCCTTGATCGCCGCCAGCGTGCCCGGCGTCAGGTCGAACCCGCCGGCCGGGATCTTGCCCGCGAGCCCGAGCGCGGCCAGCGTCGGGCCGAGTTGCTCGGTCGACCCTGCGTCCACCGCGAACGCGCCGGTGACGTTCTTGTTGCCGAGCAGGAACGCCTTCTCCGCGGGTCCTTCGACCGCGGTCGTCGCGCCGGTCGCGACCATCTTCACCGAGTAGCCCGCCGGGGTGAGCACCGAGGCGGCGCCGTCGTACCGTGGCTGGATGTTGGCCGTGCCCGGGGTGGCGATGAAGATGACGATCTCGCCCGGCTTGGCCAGGGACTTGATGCGCTCGCCCATCTGCTGCCCGGACAGGTACAGCGCCTGCCCGACGTAGCACAGGCGGTTGGTGCCCGGCGTCACGGTGCCGTTGACGATCGGGCCGTCCGCGTTGTAGCTGACCACCGGGACGCCGGCGTCCATCGCGGCCTTCACCGGGGCCTGGAAGGTCGTGGCCGTGGGAGAGCTGTTGATGACGCAGGTCGCGATGCCGGCCGCCTTCGCCGTGACGGCGTTGTTGATGTCGGTGACCATCTCGCTGACCGCGGAGTTCGTGGACCCGCCCCACTTGGGCTTGGGTATGCCGAGCAGCGCGGCGGCGTCGGCGAAGCCGAACTGGGTGGGGACGAAGAACAGGTTCGTGGTCACGTGGTTGACGAACCAGAACTGCCACGCGGGAACCTGCGGGAAGTTGCCCGCGACCGCGTTGGCGGCCGACGTGGACACCTTCACCGTGCCGGTGCTGCTGTTGTTCGACGAACTGCACGCCGCGAGCAGGGCAGAAGCCGCCGCCGTGGCGCTTACCAGGCCGGTCCCGGCCAGCAGCTTGCGCCGTGAGGGTCCGTCCTTCATGTTCAGCGTCTGTATTGCCTCATCGACCTTGGGGTCGACCTTCCTCATATCGGACCTCCGGCTGTCTTCGGTGAAGGGGAACTCCGTCGAAGTATGTTAACGCTCACATCATTAGATTTGGAACCCTATTAATGTGATAGAGGAGGTGATATGACGACTTAAGTGACGAGGCTAGACTTTACGTTTTCGAAACGTTATCGTTAACAGGACGGCTAATGAGCTCGCACATGCACGCGCTCCCGTCGTGGCCGCGAGCTGGCCGGTCCTCCCCGCTGGTCGCCGGGCTTGGTTGTCGGCGCGAGCCCGGCGATACCCTGGTGACAGCGCCCGCCGGACACCTTCCGGCGCGGGGACAACGGGAGCAGCGTGACATCACCAGAGACGAGCCAGCCGGCCAGGCCCGGGCCCGAGGCTGCCGTTGCCGTGCCGCTGCCGTCACCGCAGCGCCGTCGCCCTCGCCGTCGCGTCGCTCGCCCTCGCCTCGCCGTCGGCCTCGCCGTCGGCCAGCGAGCCGGTGCTGCCAGAGCAGAGCCGCGAGGACACCGATGCCGGCTGGGGCGAGTACCCGGAGCGGGCCGACGACCGGCTCTACCGGGACCGCCCGCCGCACTGGGACGACTTCTGACCCGCCGCGCCGGGACGAGTTCTGACCGTGCCCGCGCCGAGGCCACTGACGGCTAACTAGCGCTGGCGCTCGTGCTCTCGGCGGCCGACGAGCCGAGCCGCGGGAACGGCTCGGTGGAGAAGATCACCTCGACCGGCACCTCGAAGTACCCGGCGATGCGCAGCGCCAGGTAGAGGCTGGGGGAGTACTCGCCGCGCTCCAGGTAGCCGACCGTCTGGTAGTGCACGCCGAGCGCGTCCGCGAGCTCGCGCCGCGATACCTTCCGCTCGGCGCGCAGCATCGCGATCCGGTTGAAGACCGCCTCGTTGCTCATGTCGGCCGCAGCATAGCCCGCTCGCGCCGCGCCGCCACCCGCGACCCCGACTCGCGCCGCGCCATCCGGCGCAGCACCGGCGGCGCGGCGGCGAGCCCGGCCACCGACCACAGCGCCAGCGCGAGGAACACCAGCGGCAGCCGCCACGACCCGTCGATCTCGACCGATGCCAGGCCGGGCGGCAGCAGCGCCGCGCGCATCCCGAGTCCGAGCCAGTACATCGGGAACAGCTGGCCGATTCCCTGCAGCCAGCCGGGCAGGTGGGTGATCGGGTAGAAGATCCCGGAGACCGCGGTGAGCGCGCCGAACGGCAGCAGGACCAGCGCGATGAACCGCGGACTGGGCAGCAGCGAGCCGAGCGTGATGCCGAGCGGGATCGTCGCGGGCAGCCCGAGGACCGCCACCCAGGCGAGCGTCGCCAGGCCGGGAGCGGTCAGCCGCACGCCGGGGAACGCGACCAGCCCGAGCACCAGCGTTATCGCCAGCCCGAGCAGCGTCGTCGCGGAAATCAGGGTGACCTTCCCGATGACGTACGCGGTCATCCCGTCCGGCGTCGCCTTGGCGCGCAGCAGCGTGCCGTCCTCCCGGTCGACGGACAGCAGCCCGACCACGCCGAGCAGGCCGCCGAACGCGAAGCTCATCCCGATCACGCTCGGCAGCGTCAGCGACCCGAGGGAGAACGAGGTGCCAGGCACGCGATGGCCGCGCATCAGGAACAGCACCAGGATCTGGATCAGCGTCAGGAAGGTGTTCTGGAACAGGTCGGGCCAGTAGGTGAGCAGGTGCCGCAGCTCGATGCCGCCGCGGGCGAGCCCGAGGCGCGCCGCGCGCGGGCCGTTCACTGCTCGTACTCCGCGACAAGTGCCATGTAGGTGTCCTCCAGGTTCGCCCGCCGTACCTCTAGGTCCGCGACGGCCGCGCCGTACTGGGCGAACAGCTTGCGGGTGAACGCGGTCGCCTCGCCGGTCGGGTGCACGTAGCGCTGCCCGTCGAGGGTCCACCTGACCTCGGCCTGCGCCGACATCCGCAGCGCGAGCTCGTCAGGCGAGCCGTCGGCGATGATCCGCCCGCCCGCCAGGATCAGCACCCGGTCGGCGAGCTTCTCCGCCTCGGCGAGGTCGTGCGTGGTGAGCAGCACGGTCGCCTGCTCCCTGTCCGCGAGCCGGTGCACGAGCTCGTGGAACTCCCGCCGTGCCCGCGGGTCGAAGCCGGCCGTCGGCTCGTCGAGGAACAGCAACTCGGGGCGTCCCACGATGCCGATCGCGACGTCGAGCCGCCGCCGCTGCCCGCCGGACAGCCGCCCGATCCGCAGGCCGGCCTGAGCGGTCAGCCCCACCAGGTCGATCAGCTCGGCGGTGTCCCACGGCCGGGGAATCTCGTCCGTCGCGTACCGCGCGTAATAGCTGCCAAGGTGCTGCAGCAGCTCGCGTACCCGCCACTTCGCGTGGTCCCGCCACGACTGCAGCACGACCCCGAGCCGCGCCCGCCACCGCTCGTCCCCGTGTTCCGGGTCGCTGCCCAGGACGCTCACCTGCCCGGCCGACCGGGCGCGGAACCCCTCGAGGATCTCGATCGTGGTGGTCTTACCCGCGCCGTTCGGCCCGAGGAGCGCGACGACCTCCCCGGTGCGTATGTCGAAGTCGATGCCGTGCAGGACGTCGGTGGTCCCGTACCGCATCCGCAGGCCGCGCACTTCCGCTGCAACATCAGACATGATGTACAAAAGATAGCAGACCTACTACAAGTAATAAAAGACCTTTATCCACCCCGCCTTGCGGTACCCCTGCACCCCCCGCTCCGCTGCCGTATAACAGCAAGAAGCTGACTAATAGTGAACGATAACAGGAAGGATTGCCGTCTGCCGTCCCGGTACTCCCAATCACTTGGAACGAGGCGGGACTCGGCGTCGCGGCGAGGCGGGCTCTCAGCGGGCGTAGGCCGCCGGGAAGCCCTCGCGCCAGCTGGGATAACGGAGGGTCCAGCCGAGCTCCTTCTTCGCCTTCGCGTTGGACGCGCCGCGTGCTTCGGTCATCATCGGCAGCAGCTTGCCCATCAGCAGGGCGGCGATCCAGGCGGGAACCCGGTAGGGCGGCTTGGCCCCGAGGGCGGCGGCGAGGGCGGGCAGCCAGTCGCGCATCGGCGCGGGCTCGTCGTCGGTGACGTTGTAGATGCCCGGCTCGGCCTCGAGCGCGAGCACGGTCGCGGCGGCCGCGTCGTGCACGTGGATGAACGACATGACCCCGCCGCCGTTCCCGATCATGGGGAACCGGCGCTTGCCGACCGCCTCGATCATCGCGTTGTGCTCATCGCCGTAGAAGCCGCCGTAGCGCAGCGCGATCCCGCCCCCCGCGGTGACCGCCTGGTCATTGTGCGCCATCGCCCCGACCATCAGCCGCGCCGAGGGCGGTGGATCGAAGAGGGGATCGTTCTCGTCCTTCACCGGGCCCCCGGTATGCGCGTAACGGAAGGGGGCGAAGCTCTGCGCGATGAACCGTGGCACGCCGGCCTCGCGGGCGGCGGCGAGCACGTTGTCGGTGCCGTCGGTGCGCAGCCGGTTGGTCGGCGCGAACGCGCGGTCCATGTTGCGGGAGAACGAGATCCCGGTCAGGGCCGTGGCCTGGTAGATGATCGCGTCGGGACGCGCCGCGGCCACCGCCGCGCGCACCGCGCCCGGGTCGAGCACGTCGAGCACCGCCGGCTCGGCGCCCAGGGACTTGAGGTACCCGGCCTTCGCCGCCGACCGTGAGGTGCCGGTCACCTGGTGGCCGCGCTCGGCCAGCTGGGGCACGAGGCGGCTACCGATGGCGCCGCCCGCGCCTACCACGAGAACTCGCATGACGTTCCTCCGTCTGGTTGCCCCGCTGTCACACCGGGCCGATTACCCGTGTCACTGTTACTGACACGGCGGCTGGAGGGAACGTGACCGGAGTGCGCGAGGAAGAGCGGGCAGGCGGCTGGCTGACGGAGCGGTTCGAGGAGCACCGGCCCCGGCTGCGCGCGGTGGCCTACCGGATGCTCGGCTCGCTCGACGACGCCGACGACGCGGTGCAGGAGGCGTGGGTCAGGTGCAGCGCGGCCGGCGCCGAGGATGTCGTCAACCTCGGCGGCTGGCTGACCACGATCGTGACCCGGGTCTGCCTGAACGCGCTGCGCGCCCGCGCCGCCCGCCCGGAGGCCCTGGCCGGCCCGCGCGTGCCCGACCCGGTGCTCAGTCCCGCGGACGGCCCGACGCCGGAGCAGGAGGCCCTGCTCGCCGACTCGGTCGGGCTCGCGCTGCTCGTGGTGCTCGATGCGCTGACCCCGGCAGAACGGGTGGCGTTCGTGCTGCACGACGTGTTCGACGTGCCGTTCGGCGAGATCGCCCCGATGCTGGACCGCACGCCGGACGCCGCCAGGCAGCTGGCCAGCCGGGCGCGGCACCGGGTCAGGGCGGCGGGCACGCGCGCGCCGGACGGCGGGATCGCCGCGCAGCGGGCCGTGATCGACGCGTTCTTCGCCGCGGCGCGGGCCGGCGACCTGGCCGCTCTCGTCGAGCTGCTCGACCCGGACGTGGTGCTGCGCACCGACGGGTTCGCGGCGGCGCCAGCGGTGCTGCACGGCGCCGCCGCCGTGTCCAGCGCCGCCGTGGCCGGCGCCAGCCCGCACGCGGAACTGCAGCACGTGCTGGTCAACGGGGCCGCGGGCGTGCTCATCACGCTGCGCGGCCGCCCCGCCGCGCTGATGGCGTTCACCATCGCCGGCGGCAAGATCGTCGCGGTCGACGGCATCACCGACCCGCACCGGGTGCGCCGCCTGGTCAGCTAGCGCGCTCCGCATCCGGCCCGGCGCGGTGGCCTAGCCGCGGCCGGGCACCGGCTAGGCTGCGGTGACATGCGGATTCCTGGCGACGCGGCGATCCTCGCGCTGCACGAGCGGCACGCGCCGACGCCGCAGGCGCTTGATGCGGTGTACTCGCACTGCCGGATCGTGTGCGACATCGCCGGGCAGTTGCACGCGCGCTCGCACCTCGACGGGGACATTGGCCTGGTGCGCGCCGGGGCGCTGCTGCACGACGTCGGGGTCTACCGGCTGTACGACGCGGCGGGCCGGCTCGACCATGCTCAGTACATCCGCCACGGGCTGCTCGGCTACGAGCTGCTGCGCACGGAGGGGCTGCCCGAGGCGGTCTGCCGGTTCGCCGTGCGGCACACCGGGGTCGGCATCACCCGCGAGGACGTGCTGCGCCAGGAGCTGCCGCTGCCGCCGGCCGATTACGTCGCGGAGACGCCCGAGGAGGCCCTGGTCATGTACGCGGACAAGTTCCACACCAAGACCGCGCCCCCCGCGTTCCTCACCGCCGCCGCGTACGCCGTGAGCGTCCGCCGGTTCGGCGCGGGCAAGGTGGCCGCCTTCGACGCGATGCGCGCCGTGTTCGGCGACCCCGACCTGGCCCCGCTGACCGCGGCCTACGGCCAGCGGGTCATCGGCGACTGAACCGTGAGCCTTTGCCGGAGTGCTCGTAAGCCTTCCGACTGACTGAAGGTGTCAGTCTCCGTCGACCGGCCTGCTGTACTCCTTCATGGCCTGCTCGGTCACGCTGCTGGTGACGAGCTCCATGCTCCAGGGGCCGGTGTTGAGGTCGAAGTCGCGGCCGAAGCCGACCCACTTGCCGGTCATCTTCCTGCCGGTCGGCTGCAGCAGGAACTGGATCGCGCCGTGATAGACCGCGCCCTGGTAGTAGCCGGCCGGGTTGGTCTCCTCGGTCCACGTGCCGGTGAGGACCTGGCCGTTAGCGGTCAGGTCCATCAGCAGGCGCGACCGTGATCCCGGCATGGACCGGACCTGCAGCCGGGCGCCGTGGTGGACGACGGCGACGTAATGGTGGCTGGTGAAGGTGGCCCCGCGGCCGGTGGACTCGTAGTCGTAGCCGCTGAGCCAGATTCCGGTCAGCGGGCCCGGCTGGGCCTTGGGGTCGGCCAGGGGTATCCACGGGCCCGACCCGGTAGTCAGGACCTCGTCGGGGTCGAGGCCGTAGCGCTCAGCGGCGGTGTCGAACCCGAGGCTGGCGACCGGCCTGCCCGTCAGGTACTCCAGGGCGCGGATGTAGACCGCTCGCGGCAGGGCCACCTCCCCGGCTTCCCAGCGCTGCACGAGACGCTTGGTGCAGCCGTTCGGCGTGCCGAGCCGCTGCCCGGCGTCGCGTATCGCCAGGGCCATCTCGTCCTGGCTAAGCCGCAGGGCCAGGCGTGCCTGCCGCAGTGCCACGTTCGGGGCCATGATCCCGAGAGTACTCATGCCGCCCATAGCCCGCAACGTCGTTCTTACGCCCATAAAGACGTCTAAACGACGTCCCATTTGACATCGCAATGTCGTCATGCGGAAGCGTAGTGTCGTTAGCGGTCGGGCCCAGGGACGGCCGAGGCCGACGGTTCTGCCAGGACGCACGATGAGCGAGGATGACACGGACTTCACGCGGATGGACGACCCGCAGTTCCTCGGTGAGCGGGCGCGCGTCCGTGAGCTACTTGAGCACCTTCCCTTGGAGCATCACGACTACGGCAGGCTCGCCGCGCGTTACCGGGCCATGCAGGAAGAGTTCTTCCGCAGGGCATCGATCGCGAGGTCACAGGCGGGCGGGGAGGCTCCGGCCGATGAATGACAAGGCGCGGACGATCACCATTCTTTCTCCAGGGTGGGCTCGGCTGCCCGCGGGGGGCGGGCACGACTAGGCCGATCCCGCCGGCGCGGCGGGCGGGGACTGTACGGCGGCAAGTCCCCGCCCGCCGCAACGCCGGGCGAGCGGTCCAGGCCTGGACCGTGGCGGCCGGGCAGCTGGATAACAGCAAGAAGCGCGGGAAGCTACTGCCCGGATCCCGGCGGCAGCGGGCAGCTGCCGAAGACCAGCGCGCAGCAACTGGGGGTCAGCGGCCCCCGGTTCCGGGCGGCCGAGCAAGCCTGCCAGCCGCTGTACCCGGCGAGCAGCGGGTCGTTCCAGCAGCAGGTCCAGGAATGCGAGACCACCGGCGACTGCCCGCAGGCCGTGGTGCAGCAGGCGCTGACCGTCATGCGCCGGTACGCCCAGTGCATCCGCATCCACGGGGTCCCGGGTTTCCCCGACCCCACCCTCGACTCCGAGGGCCGCCCGTACTTCAACGTCAGCGCGGCGGGCCTCAGCCACGCGTACACGCACTCAGCGCAGTTCACCGCCAAGGATGCCGCGTGCGAGCGCCTGGTCGGCGGCTCGGGCGGCGTCCCCGTGCCGGTGGGTTGATGTCATGGGCATGAGGAAACCGCGCCGCCCGGGCCGCTGGGCGGCACTGGGCATCGTGGTCGTGGCCGCGGCCGGGTCGGTGTGGGCGTGGCGGGCCGGGGCGTTCACCCGGGCAGCCCCGTCAGGGACGGGGTCACCGGGGGCGCCCGCGCCGGCGACGGCGGCGGTGACCCGCCGGAACCTTGTCGCCGCCACCCCGGTGACCGCGACGCTGGGGTACGCGGGCTCTTACCTTGTCACCGGGCAAGTACCTTGTCACCGGGCAAGGCGGCGGCACGCTGACCTGGCTGCCGTCGCCTGGGCAGGTGATCGCTCAGGGGCAGCCGCTGTACAAGACCGGTAACGGCCCCGCAGGGAACCCTCTCGCTGGGGCAGGCGGTGTTCGAGCCGGAGGCGCTGCGGGTCGCCCAGGTGACCGGGCGCCTGGGCGGCGCGGCGGACGGCCCGGTGCTGACCGCGACGTCAGGGCGGCACGTGGTGACGATCCCGCTGGACGTCTCCGAGGAGTCGCAGGTCGCCACGGGTGCCGCGGTGAGCGTCACGCTGCCGGACGGGACGACCACGCCCGGCGTGGTCACCTCGGTCGGCACGGTGGCGACAAGCACGGCCGGGCCGGGCGGTAACTCCGCCACGACGGTCCCGGTGCAGGTCAAGCTGGACGACCCGCGGGCGGCCGGAACCCTGGACCAGGCGCCGGTGACGGTGAACATCACCACCGCCGCAGCGAGCGACGCCGTGGCGGTGCCGGTGACGGCGCTGCTGGCGCAGGCCTCCGGCGGGTACGCGGTCGAGCTGGCCGGCCCGGGGGACACCCGGCGCTTGGTGCCGGTCACCCCGGGGATCTTCGACGACGCCGACGGCCTGGTCCAGGTGACCGGCGCGCTGACCCCGGGGATGCGCGTCGTCGTGGCGGCGACGTGACGGCCGGCGCGCGACCCGCCGCCGCGGCGGCGGCGAGCCGGGTCCGGCCGGCCCAGGTGTTTGAGCTGGACCAGGTGGCCAAGGTTTACCCAGGAGCCCCGCCGGTGCGGGCGCTCACCGGGGTGAGCCTGACGGTGCACGCCGGGGAACTGGCCGCGATCGTGGGCCCGTCGGGCTCGGGCAAGTCCACGCTGCTGCATCTGATGGGCACGCTGGACAAGCCGACAAGCGGCACCGTCCGGGTCACCGGCCTTGACGTGGCCCAGCTGACCGACCGGCAGCTGGCCGCGCTGCGGGCATCGCGGATCGGGTTCGTGTTCCAGCAGTTCTTCCTCGCCGAGCACCAGAGCGTGCTCGGCAACGTGGCCGACGGGCTGCTGTACGCCGGCTTGCGGCGCGGCGAGCGGAAGCGGCTGGCGCTGCAGGCCCTGGACCGGGTCGGGCTGGCCCATCGGGCCGCCGCCCGGCCGACCCAGCTGTCGGGCGGAGAACGCCAGCGGGTCGCGATCGCGCGGGCGGTCAGCGGCGGCCCGCCCGTGCTACTGGCCGACGAGCCGACCGGCAGCCTCGACTCGGTCACCGGCGCCTCCATCCTGGCCCTGCTTGAGGAGCTCAACACGCAAGGCACCACGGTCATCATCATCACCCACGACCACGCCGTCGCCGCGCGGACGCGGCGGCGCATCGAGGTGCTGGACGGGCACGTCATCGCCGACACCGGCGCCGATACCAGCACGGGCGCCGGCCGAAGAGGAGAACCAGCTTGACCGCCACCACCGGACGGCCCGCCGTCCCGGCCGCGGCCCGGCTCCGCCCCGCGGACCTGGCCGGCCTGGCCAGCATCGGGCTGCGGACCCGCAAGCTGCGCGCGGGGCTCTCCGCCCTCGGCATCGCGATCGGGGTCGCCGCGATCGTCGCCGTCCTCGGCCTGGCCGCTTCTTCCCAGGCCGCGCTGCTGAACGAGATCAGCCAGCTGGGGACCAACCTGCTCACCGTCGCCAACGGGCAGACCGCCGGCGGCGCCACCGCCGAGCTGCCGGCCACGGCACCGCGGATGATCGCCCGGCTGCCCGGGGTCTCCGCGGTCCAGGACATCGGCACCGTGCGTGGCAGCTACGCCTACAAGTCTCCGCTCATCCCCGCCATCGAGACCAACGCCATCAGCGTGGACGCCGCCACCTTGAATCTGCCCGCCGCGAGCGGCGCCAGCCTCGCCCAAGGCGAGTTCCTCAACGCCGCCACCGCCCGCGAGCCGACGGCGGTGCTCGGCGCCGCCGCGGCGCGGTTGCTTGGCATCGACAGGGTCCGGCCCGGGCTGCGGATCTGGGTCGGCGGCCTGTGGTTCTACGTCGCCGGGATCCTCACCAAGGACGCCTACGCTCCCGAGATCGACTCGGCGGTCCTGATCGGCTTCCCCGCCGCCGAGCGCTACCTCGGCTTCGACGGGCGCCCCTCGGAGATCTACGTCCGGACTACCCCGGACGACCCGGCCGCCACCATCGCGGTCGACGCGCTGCTCGCCGCGCAGGCCAACCCGGAAAACCCCGGCCAGGTCACCGTCGCGCGTCCCTCAGACGCGCTCACCGCCCAGGCCGATGCCAAGGGAGCGCTCGACACCCTGTTCCTCGGCCTCGGCGCGGTCGCCCTGCTCGTCGGCGCTATCGGGGTAGCCAACATCATGATCATCTCGGTCCTCGAACGGCGCCAGGAAATCGGGCTGCGCCGTGCCCTGGGCGCCACCCGCGGCCAGATCCGCGCCCAGTTCCTCGCCGAGGCCATCCTGCTTTCCCTGGCCGGCGGCGCCCTCGGCGTCGCTACCGGAGCGGCGGCCGCCGCCGCCTACGCCCGCGCCCACGGCGAGGCCGTCGTCATCCCGCCCGGCGCCTGGGCCGGCGGCCTGGCCTCAGCCGTCGTGATCGGTGCCCTGGCCGGGCTGCTGCCCGCCGTCCGCGCCGCGCGCCTGTCACCCACCGAGGCGCTATGGACGGTCTGACCAGGTCCTCACCGTCGCGCTTGGCGCGCCGGGGCTCATGGGCGTGATCGAAGTGGTCGAGGTCATGGAAAGCTGGCCCGTCGTCCTTCAATCGGGTGGAGTAATACCCTCCCACCATGACATGCTAGGTTTATGAAAAACCTCATCATCGTGGGCGGCACGGCGGGCGTTGGCAAAACCACAACGTGCCGCGAATTGCAGAAAATACTCCCGCGGAACGTATTTCTTGACGGCGACTGGTGTTGGGATATGCGTCCATTCGTGGTCACAGGCGAAACGAGAAAGATGGTGGAGGGCAATATCGCTTATCTACTCAACAACTTTCTCGATTGCCCGGAGTTTGAGAACGTTATCTTCTGCTGGGTGCTTCATGAGCAGAAAATATTGGACAACCTTATTGCCGGGCTGAACCATAACGGCTGCACAATACACTGCTTTTCGCTCGTTAGCAATAAACAGGCTTTGTCAGAAAGATTGCGCCACGACATTGCGGGAGGAAAGCGGGAACCGGACATCATAGAGCGTAGCGTAGCGCGGATACCGCTATACGATGCGCTTGACACTGTAAAGATTGATGTGAGTACTATTTCTCCGGCCGATGCGGCAAAGCGGATCAGAGATTTCCTGGTAAGCCGTTCTTCTATGCCCTGATCGGTTACGCGGGATAAATTCATCCGTGACGGTTCTACCGGGCGCCTCGGCAACGGCTTCGGCGCTCCGGCGGGCCGGGCATCGGGCTGACCATCGCTTGCACGCACGGCGGCGACGTCACGGCCGCCTCGCCCGGACCCGGTAACGGCGCCACGTTCACTCTCACCATCCCCTCGCCCCAGCTGACGTGACGGCGGGCGTTGCGCTGGAGTCGCCCGGCGACGGTAAGCGGCACAGGTAATTTTCATTCCGTCGTATGGCAACCGGCCCTTCCGCGCCGCGCGTGACCTGCACCGGAACGTCCTTCCCTGGATGCCCGTGCCCGGTCTTGTTGAACTGGGTTCAGGCGCGAGCCTACGCTCGCGGCACCTGGTGCGGGCAGTCGGCGTAAGGAGGCCGGGGAACGTGCGGAGGCTATGGCGATCAGTGCTAGCGGGCTTGTGCGCCGTGGCGGCGGCGCTGGGCGGAGTCGTTTTGCTCACGGTTCCGGCGTCGGCTCACGGGGCGATGGAGATTCCCGGCAGCCGGACGTTCTTGTGCTATGAGGACGCCCTCACCTCCAGCGGGCAGCTCGTGCCGCATAACCCGGCGTGCCAGGCGGCGGTGGCGAACAGCGGGCCGACCCCGCTGTACAACTGGTTCGCGGTGGGCAACCGGTCCGGGACGACCAGCGGGGGGACGGTGGGCTTCATCCCGGATGGCAAGCTGTGCAGCGGCAACAGCAGCTACTTTGACTACTCCGGCTTTGACGCGGCCAGCCCGAACTGGCCCAAGACGCACCTG
Source organism: uncultured Actinomycetota bacterium (assembly GCA_963811335.1). Taxonomy (GTDB): domain Bacteria; phylum Actinomycetota; class Actinomycetes; order Streptosporangiales; family Streptosporangiaceae; genus Trebonia. Next base: position 28,426 of record CAWERB010000018.1, read on the forward strand.
ACCGCCGGGGCGACGATCCAGGTCCAGTACAACAAGTGGGCGGCTCACCCGGGCACGTTCTCGCTGTACATAACCAAGCCCGGCTGGGACTCGACCCAGCCCCTGACGTGGGCGGACCTGGAGCCCGTGCCGTTCTCCACGGCGACCAACCCGCCCTCGGTGGGGAACCCGGGCAGCATCAGCAGCTACTACGACTGGAACGCCACGCTGCCGGCGGGCTACACGGGGTACCACATCATTTACTCGGTCTGGGCGCGGTCGGATAGCACCGAGACGTTCTACGGGTGCTCAGACGTGGTGTTCGACGGCGGCACCGGGCAGGTCACCGGGATCGGCTCGACCGCCCCGCCGCCGGTCGAGACGCCGTGCAGCGCGGCCTACTCCATCACCGCGACCTGGCCCGGCGGGTTCCAGGGCCAGGTGACGGTGACCAACCCCACCACGTTCACCTTGTACGGGTGGACCGTCGGCTGGGTGCTGGCCAATGACGAGGCCATCAGCAACTCGTGGAACGGGACCCTGTCGGCAGCTGGGTCGCTGGCTACCGTGACCGCGGCTAACTACAATAATGTCCTTCCGCCGGGCGGCACGGCCACCTTCGGCTTCACCGCCAACGAGGCCTCCACCCCGGCCATCCCGTCCAGCGTCTCCTGCCAAAGTCCCTAGCGCGCGACGCTGAGAACAGGCCACCAGCAGGGCTAGGTGCCGGCCCGGTCAGCGGATGGTGAAGGCGCTGCGCGGCCCACGGCGACCCGGTCTGCTTGTGCCGCGCCGCTCGTATTCGGCGATGTTTATGAGGCGCTGGTGGTGCGACCGAGTGGGACCCCCGTCGATGCGTCGCGGGCGACCCCGATACGGGTCCGGCATCTCCCGTGAGTCGGGCCAGAACCTGGCCGGCTGGCTGGGCTCGTCGTCGCGCGACGTCACCGCATCACTTACGAACCGCCGTTCGGTGCGGCCATGGCTCGCCGCCGGGCGGCGGCTCACGGCCCCGAGGCCGTGGCGCGCCTCCCTGGACCACAGGAACGGGATGACGCTTACAGCCGCGGAAAAGCCGGGGTCCGAAGGCATCATTCGCTGCCAGTTTCCGGCAAAAAGGCCATTTCATCCCTTCCTGTCGCGTGCCGCCCGCTTGGCCATGATCGTCGTGGCCCGTTAGGCCGGCTATTGCCGTGCTAACGGGCCACGGGGACGGGACACGTTTCCCGCGGGGCTCCAGATCCGGCCTGATCACCGTCCGACCGAAAACCCTGGCGCTTCAAATCCTGTAGTCCCTAGGTCACGTCGGCGTCGAACTCGGCCCGCGCGGCTGCCAGGGTGAGGGGGCCTGCGTCCTGTGCGTCGGCCTTGATCTTCATGTCTCGCCTTTGCATCGTGCGATGGGGAAGGGCTGGTCACCGTCGTCGACGGCACCGGCTGAAGGACTGGATCTTGCTGGGCGCTGCCCTCGCCGGCGCGGCGGGACCTCGGTGTCTGGGTACGGGCGGCGGGCGCTCATTGCGTTTCATTCTGGTTGAGCGGGCCCTCGCCCGGCCCGCCCGCCACCTCCTTGAGCGCGTCGATCTCGAGATGGTTCCCTCTTCCGCTATCTCGCGGCGGCAGTGACCGGGGCGGTGGCCGGCCGGGTGTTCGCGCAGCCCTTACCAGCGCGGACACAGACGTGATGTGCAGGGCGAACAGCAGCGGCACGGCGGCGGTCGGGATCAGCGCGAGGGGCAGCTCGCTGATCGGTGCACCAGACGGGGTGACGTTGATCAGCTGGAATCCGACGAGCGCGCCCAGGGTCAGGGCCGTGATCAGATCGGTCATGCCGAACGCGTTGAACCACAGGGCGGAGCGGCGGCCCCCGCCCTGTGCAAGCTTGCGCGCGACCAGCGGCGCAGCGAGACCGGCGGCGATGTCGCCCAGGCCCGCGGGCAGGGCGAACAGGGCGGGCAGATGACCGAGGGCCATGGTGACCAGGAAGGCCGTCCCCTCGACCGCGCGGAACGAGTGCGGAAGCTCCAGGCGGTTCACCATGCCCGGCGCCGCCAGGGCGCGCGCCACCGCCGAGATCCGGCGCAGCGCCAGCAGCGTGCCGAAGAAGCCGGCCACCGCGACCGGCAGCCACGGTACCCCGTGGCCGAGCCGCGCGTGGTACCAGCCGTGACCGGCGAGCGCCGCGCTGGCGGTGAACCAGCCGCCGAGCACGACGGCCGCGCCGCCGGCGAGCAGCGCCGCACGCGTCCGGCCCAGGCCTGCGCGTTCTGCGCCGCCGTACAGCACGACGCAGGCCGCGGCCGGGATCGCGATGATCCCGGCGATGGTGATCGCCCATAGATAGGCAGGCGGGTCGTACATGGCATCCTCCGAGAGCAAGTAGGTAGCTATAAGATAGTTTCTTGCAACTAGTATCTGTCAACTTATTATGTGGAGTGTGACTCGGAACGTCCGCACCTACGGCCACGCCTGCGTGGTGACGCGCCCTCGAGCAGGTCGGCGACAGGTGGAGCCTGTGGTGATCCACGACCTCTTCACCGGCCCGAAGAGGTTCACCGACTTGATGGACCGCCTCGGCGGGATCACCCCCAAGACGCTCAGCCAGCGTCTGCGCGAGCTCGGTGACGGCGGGATCGTCACCGCCGACCGCGAGCCGGGCCGGCGGGAGGTCTGGTACCGGCTGACACCGGCCGGAGCCGACCTCCGGCCCGTCATCGACGGGCTCCGCTGGTGGGGGCTACAGCACGCCTGGCGTATCCGCAGCCCGGCGAGCCACTGCACCCCGAGCACCTGCTCCGTAACGCCATCCAGGCCATCGACCTCGCCGCCGACGACCACCAGCCAGTCCGCTGGCACTTCCGCCTCGACGGCGGCGACTACCTGGCCGAAACAGACGGCCACCATTGGTCGCTCACCGCCAAAGAACCCCCGGTGACGGCTGACGTCACCATCACCGCGACCACCCAGGCACTCGCCGGCCTCATCTTCACCGGATCGGACCCCGGCATCGACATCACCGGCAAGCCCGGGGCAGTCGAACGATTCCGGCAGCTGATTAGCACCCTGGCCACCGTCGTACACCCTGTCTAGCCGGGGAACACCGCCAAGACCGCGCGTATCACTGCGTGGCTCCAGGGATGATCGTCTCGTGTACGGGCTCCCCGATGACTTCACGCTGCCATCATTTTCTGGTGCGCGCCTTGTCCAGGTGGCGATCGGCCAGCACCAGGTCCAGCTCAACTTCGACGGGACCAACCGCAGCGTCTCGATCGAGAGCAGATACGCCATCGCGGAACCTGGCCGCGCCCGGCAGGAGTTCACCGACATGCCAGCCGGCGCGGCCCAGCTCGCCGCGCTCGTCGGCGCATACCTTGATGACGTGTCCGGGGCCAGTGACGGCACGCTGATGCTCAGCTTTGCTACCGGGGCCCAGGTCGTCATCTTTGACGGCGACGCCCGTTACGAGAGCTACCAGATACATGACGGTGACCGGCTTATCGTTGTCTGACCTCGGTCCCGATGTAGTTGTGGCCCATCCGCAGGGCCGCCCGGAAGGTGAGTTCCAGCACCTTGCGCGCCTGCTGGTCGAAGGGGATGAGCGTGGGCGACTGGTCGGCTCGAACAGCTCACGGACGGTCTCTGACGAAGCGTACGATCTCGTCTCTGAGCCTGAAGTCGTCAGGCGCGAGTCCTTCGATCACTTCTCGAAGTGGCACGACAGACTGCCTGATCGCCTTCCTGTTTCGCGTGATGAACAATCGCGAGTAGTCAGCCTGGCCGGCGGGGACGGTCTCTTCCCAGGCATCGGTTCCCCAGTCACCGCCCTTCTCCTCATTGGCATACCAAGCCGACGGACCGAACTTCAGTTGCAGCACGGCCTCAGATCCGCCAATTGTGAAGAAGTTGACGGTCCACTCGTAACGGCCTCGGAAACCCGCGCTGACATCAGTGATGTACTCTTGGCCCAACTCCTCGTTGATCTGGCCTTTCAGGAACTCACTCGCATAGTTCCTCAGAGCAGCCTTGGCCCGCTGAAGGAGCTCACGGCTTTCGTCAAACTGCGCCTTTGCCTGCTCCCTGAGCTCGTCCGCGAACTGGACAGCCGCAGGCCCAACTGGCCGCAAGCCATAGCGCCCGGCCTCGCCCGTCCTGCACATCGCCTCGATGAAGTCGATCAGCGCGTCGTCATTCAACTTCCGCCCCTTCACGAACCGCTTGTGCATCTGATCAATGAATGAATACTGAGCCGCGCAATCGCGCCTGTAGCGGTCATCGCCGGCGACGTGGTCCATGAGCCTCTGCACGAGGCGCGAGTAGGTGACGACGGAGGCCTTCTCCCACCCGTCGCCCTGCTCGGCACTGTTCTGCGTCGCACACAGCAGAACGACAATGCTCCTCTTCCCTTCGCGCCCCCGAACGACAGGTAGCCGTCGTAACTATGCCCGTGTCCAGACGAGGTGTAATAGTTCTCGACGACCAGCACGGTCTTGTCATCTTCGACGATCAGGTCCGCGATGTCGCCCCCGGCCACCGCCTCAGCAGTGTTCACCTCCTGGCGCACGCCGTACGCGCCGTGCGCAACGGGCTCGGCATCGCCGATTCCCCGGTTCACCTCGTCAATGAAGATCCGCAGGAACGCGTCGCCGAACTTGTGAGTTCCGTCCGCATCAAGGAGCCAGGCGAAGACGTCGGACAGCTGCCTCTCGTGACCGCCATAGCGCATCACGTCGAATACGTTGAACTCCGCCTGCGGCTTCTTGGCCAGTACCGGAAGAAGCCTCGCCACCAACTGCTCACGCACAGCACCATCCTCAGGCTCAGCCGAACGGACCAGCAAGTGGGGCCGCGACACCAGCGGCAGCCCGCCCAGGGAGCCTCGGCGGCTCGGCGGAGTCACTTCAAGGAACCGACAATTGACCGTAACGGCGGGTGTACGAATATGCACCCTGGTTGACTCCTCCAGTGCGCTCTGCCGCGACTAGGGTAGATCGCCTAGTCGGAGGCTTCTTGCCGGGCATGTAACGACGGTAGACCACAACCGTTAGCCGCAGGCTGCCTTCACGACCGTCAGCCCGACACCGAGACCAGGCAACGCGGTGAAAGCTGCTCCCTGGTCACGCTGGGTCATTACCTAGGGCGAAGTCAGGCGGGAAGGGACGGACGAGGGTTAGCGCGGAGAACGGCGTAGAGGATGCCATCGTGATACTCGCCATCGCGCCACTGGGCGCCGCGGGTAACGCCCTCGCGCCGGAACCCCGCAGCCTCCAGCGCGCGCTGCTCGGCCACGTTCTCCACGTCGGTGTGCGCCTCGACCCGGTTGACCGTCGTGTGCCGGAAGAACAACTCCGCGACCTGGGCCTGTGCCGCGGTTCCGATGCCGCGGCCCCGGTAGGCGGGCCGCAGCCAGATGCCGATCATCGGGCACCGGGAACCCGCGGTCGGGCCCCACTGCGTCCAGTGCCAGCTCACGTCCCCGGCCAGCTGGCCGTCGCCGGCGATCACGGCCAGCCCGCCGTCGGCGCCCAGCCGCGCGGGCCTGGGCTGCTCCGGCCGGCTCACCGGCCCGAAATCATCGAAGGGACTCTCCCCGCCGGTCAGCAGGGGCAAGTCGTCACGTTGCTGCGGGCGCAGGCTGACGGCCAACAGTGTCCCTCCACGACAGGATTTGCTGGAATGATGAGGCAGAAACTACCATCCTTGGCCCCAGGTACCGGCACGCGGTGCCTGGATCGCTCCTCTCGCAACCCGGGCACCCGTGCGGCCCGGCGGTGGGTACCCGCAGGCAGGTAGCGTCGCTCATGTGCCGAAACAGGCTGCCCGGAATCTGGTCCTCAGAATCTCGGCCAGCCAGCCGAAGACAGCCGGCTGGCGATCCGGTCCGGATTGGCAGGTTTCTTTGCCAGTCTCCCCTGCCCCGGCCGGCGGGCGCCCCGGCGGGGGCGGGCTGGTGCAGGGCGGTCAGGAAGGCGGCCAGGGCCTCGGCGGCCTCCGCGCCGCGGGTCGCGGGGACGCGGTCGGCGGGTTCTCCCGGGACCCAGGTGGTGATGATCCAGGGCCGCGGGAACCGCTCGGACGGCTCGCCGAGGCGCTGCGGGACGGGAACCGGCAGGGGCAGGCGCGGGGCGAGAGCGGGCAGCCAGGAATGCTCCTTGCGCAGCAGCGCGTCCGCGGTCTGCGTCGCCCAGGGCAGCCGGACGGCCAGGTTGTCGCCGAGCGCCACAGCTGGTTGTCCCAGCCGCGCGCGCCGAGAGCCAGGGAGCGGTCGGCCAGGTCGGGGTGCTGGTCGCGCAGCAGGTCCCGGATGAGTTCCGCGGTGATCTCGTTGCCGGCGTGGGTCACGCGGGCAACGCAGCCGGTGAGGAAGGCTCTCGCAGAGGACGACAGCGAGCACGTCTTTTTCATCCTGAAGACGGTCTGCGTGATGGCGTTTGCCGCCTCGTTCATACTCAAAGGCCACGGCCAGGCGGGCGACCGGGAGTCGCGGGGGCGGCGGTCCAGCGACCGCACGAGGCGCCGGTCCGCACCGCCGGTCCGCACCGCCGGTCCGCGCCGCTGATCTCGTCCGCGATCACCGGCAACGGGTGAACCGTGGCGGGGATGCCCTGGCGGGCGCTGGCCGGCGCGTGGCGGCTTGGGGCCCGCCTGGCGCATACTGTGGCGGTGATACGGCTTGGCACCCTTGCCGACCTGCCCGCGGCCGGCATGCGTCTACCGCCGCGCGTCGCTGTCGAACCCGGGCGACCGTGACAACCTCCTGGCCCACCCGGAGTACCTGATCCTGCGGCCGGAGGGACTGGCCGAGGGGCGTACGTACGTCGCCGAGGAGGAGGGCTCGGTGGTCGGCTTCGCGACCTGGGCCAGCGCCGACGGCGTAACCGAGCTGGAAGACCTGTTCGTTGACCCGGCCTGGCGGCGGCGCGGGGTCGCGACCGCCCTGGTCAGCCGCATCGTAGACGTCTTGCGGGCCCAGGGCGCGCGTTGCCTGGAGGTGACCGCCAACCCGCACGCGCAGGGGTTTTACCAGTCCGCGGGCTTCATCGACTGCGGCACGGCAGAGACGGAATTCGGCACCGCTCACCGCAAACGGCTGTCTTTCCGCTGACCGGCCGGCCGCCGTGCCCGCCGGTTGATCACTCAGCGCTGCACTGAAGCCGCCAGGCCGCCTCGAAGGCGTCTTCAATAGCGCCGGCGTCGCCTCGTGCGATGTCCGCGACGACCATCATGTGCTTGGCGTACCGGGCGGGGACGCTGAAGGTCCCGGGGAACTGCCGCAACAACTGGTCGCGGTAGTCGAAGTCGGCGCGGATCACCAGATGGGCGTCATCGAGCTGACGGGCGACCAGCCTGCCGTGGTAGCGCCAGTGGGCCAGTCCGCCGGTCACGGTGCGGCGCACGCCGGCCAGCGCTCCGGCCAGCCGGTCTACCTCGCCAATCGGCAGCATCGCGCGCTCCCTAGTTCACGACGTCCGGTCAGAGCTCGTCGTCGAGCAGGGAGAAGAGCGCCTGGTCGTGCAGCCCGTCGTCTTCGAGTCCCGCGCGGCGGAGCGTTCCTTCCCGGCGGAAGCCCGCCTTCTCGGCTACCCGTACCGACGCCACGTTGTCCGTGTTCGCCGTCAGCCAGGCCCGCTGGAGGCCGCCTTCGGTGAGCACCCACCTGGCGACCGCGCCAAGCGCTTCCGTCGCGTACCCCTTGCCGCGCTCGCCCGCGTCTACCCCGTAGCCGATCTCCGCGGAGCGGACCTCCCAGTCGGCGTGGAACAGGCCGATGGACCCGACGATCTTGCCGGCCGCACGGTCGAGCATCATCAGGTGCAGGCCCGTTCCCTCCTGCCGCGGCCGCTGCGCCCCGCCGTCGAGCCACCCGGTCACCTCGCCCGGGTCTGACGGGGCCCCCGGCGGCAGGGCCTCGGGGACGCCGTGGTCGAGCAGCCCGCGGACCAGCCCCGCGTCACCCGCGTCGTACTCGCGTAGGTCAAGGCGTGCGGAACGGATGACGGGCGAGGGGAAGGAGCTCATGGCTGCCCACCGTACCGCTGGTCAGCGAGCGACCGCCACGCGCACGCCCGGCCAGACCACGCGCTGCGCACCGGAAGAACCCGGGACCGGGAAACCGGAGGCTATCGCGCTGGCGGGTGCGCGGGTAGCGTTTGCGGTGTGGGTGAGATGACGTGGCTGGATGCCACCGCACAGGCAGAGCTTGTCCGCCGTGGTGAGGTAAGTCCCGCGGAACTGGCGCAGGAGGCGATCGCCCGGATCGAGGCGGTCAACCCGAAGCTGGACGCCGTGATCAGGACCCGGTTCGACGAGGCGCTGGCCGAGGCCGCGGGCGACCTGCCCGACGGGCCGTTCCGCGGCGTCCCGATCCTGTTCAAGGACCTGGGCTGCACGGTCGATGGCGAGGTCACCGCCTTCGGCCTCGGCCCGCTGCGCGACCTGCGGATCCCGGTGACGTCCTACCTGGCGGCGCAGTTCCGTGCGGCCGGCTTTGTTCCGCTTGGCCGGACCAACGTGCCGGAGATGGGCACCACGGTGACCACCGAGCCGCGGAGCTTCCCCCCGGCGCGCAACCCGTGGGATCCACAGCACTCGACCGGCGGCTCGTCGGGCGGGTCGGCGGCAGCGGTGGCGGCGGGGCTGGTGGCGGTGGCACACGCCAACGACGGCGGCGGCTCCATCCGCATACCGGCGAGCGAGTGCGGCCTGGTGGGACTGAAGCCGACGCGCGGGCGGGTGAGCCAGGGCCCGGTCACCGGGGAGGCGTGGGCCGGCAGCACGATCGACGGGGCGGTCGCGCGCACTGTCCGCGACGCGGCCGGCGTCCTCGACGTGATCAGCGCGCCCATGCCAGGCGATCCCTACTGGGCGCCGCCGCTGCCGCGCCCGCTGGCGCAGGAGGTCGGCGCGGACCCGGGCCGGCTGCGCATCGGGGTGCTCGACCACGCGGACGGGGAAGCCTACCTCGATGACCCGGAGTGCCGCGCCGCGGTGGCGAAGACGGCGGCGCTGCTCGAATCGCTCGGCCACCACCTCGACCAGTCGGCTCCCTCGGCCATGTTCGAGCGGGAGTTCCTCCGGCATTTCGTCGCGATCATCTCCGCCGACACCGAGGCGACGTTCCAGGCCTTCGAGATGCTGCTCGGCCGGCCGATCGGTGACGACGAAATCGAGCCGCGCAACGCCGCCCACCGTCGCGCGGGCAGGCAGCTAGGCGTGGTGCCCTACCTGCAGAGCCGGGCCTGGCTGGGGATGTGGACGCGCCGGATGGCGGACTGGTGGACCGGTCACGACCTGCTGCTGACCCCCACCGTCGCCGCCCCGCCGCCGCGGCTTGGCTGGTTCACCGGAGACGGCCCGGAGCAGGAGGAAGTCGCACATCACGAGCTTCATGCCGTACACCGCGCAGTTCAACATGACCGGCCAGCCGGCCATCAGCCTCCCGTTGCACTGGACACCGGGCGGCCTCCCGGTCGGGGTCCAGCTGGTCGCCCCCTACGGGCGCGAGGACATGCTCGTCCGCGTCGCCAGCCAGCTCGAGCGGGCGGCGCCATGGAACGACAGGCACCCCCAGGTCCACGCCTAACATCCGCACGTCGGCCTGCGCGTTCTTCCTGCTGGCCGCTACGCTGATGGCGCTGTGCGACTGACCGGATGCGAGCGCGGCTGGATACTGGTCCCTATGGCCGAGGCGGTCGCGCGCTTACTATCGGTACTTACATAATTTTGGCGTTGTATACCGTTTTGTCGCCCGGGCTCTGGGGAGCGAGTCAGTCGGCAAGATAAGCGCAGGGCGGCGGAGAGGAACCTCGTGTCATGAGGCTCGGCTGGGTGAAAGCTGGGACGCTGGCCGCCGCCGCGATGCTCCTGGTGACCGCCTGCTCTGCCCCGGCCGCCGGCCCGTCGCCGAAGGGTGCCAGCGACGCGGCCGGCTACTGGAACCGTTCCCGCCTCATCAACGCGCAGCCGCTGTCGGCCGGGCAGCACGCAGCCCCGACGACCGGCCGGGTAGCGAACGCGCATACCGCACCCGCGGCGCTGCGGGTCGGGGCGCTGTTCGAGCACGACGCAAGCGGCGCGCACTTCTGCACGGCGAGCGTGGTGGCCAGCCCCGGCGAGGACCTGCTGATCACCGCCGCGCACTGCATCAGCGACGGTGACGGCAGCGGCTACAACAGCGACATCGTCTTCATCCCCGGCTACCACGACGGCGCCACGCCGTACGGCATCTGGACGCCGCAGCGCCTGCTCGTCGCCCCGCAGTGGGCGGACTCCGCGGACCCGGACTTCGACGTCGGCTTCATCGTCCTGCAGCCGCACGACGGCCAGAACATCCAGCAACTGCTCGGCGGCAACCAGCTCGGCTACGACACCGGGTACCAGTACCTGGTGCGGGTCACCGGGTACCCGAGCAGCGCCGGCGACCCCATCACGTTGCGTCAACTGGACGTCCATGCAGAGTGCCACCCAGCTGGAGTTCGACTGCGACGGTTACACCGGCGGCACCAGCGGCAGCCCGTGGGTGACCAGCTTCGACCCGGGTACGCGGACCGGCACGATCGTGGGCGTGATCGGCGGCTACCAGGAGGGCGGCGACACCTCGTCCGTCTCCTACAGCGCCTACTTCGGCAGCGCCGTTCAGAAGCTGTACCAGCAGGCCGCTGGCCAGGGCTGAGCCCGCGGTTAGCGCGGCGCGAGCGGGCCGTCCGGGTCTCCCGTTATACCCGGACCGGCTTCATGGCCGGGGTGCCCTTGACGGCGCCTCGAAGAGTGGGACGGCTCGCCGCACGGCCGGACGACCTGGCCGGGGCGCGTGACCGGCCCGCATGAGCCGCGGTGATGCGGCTTCACCGGGCGGACGCGGCAGCATCGTGACGCCTGGGGCGTGGGTGCGTACCGGGAACAGGACCCGCAGGTCCGGCGGCGCCAGCTGCTGCCACAGCCAGGCCAGGGCGGCCGGCAGGGCGGCCTGCCAGGCGTTGGCGGTATCCGCGGCGTTGAGCTTGACGAAGGGAACCTGCTCGATGCCGTTAAGCGCGGCCGCGAACGCGGTCGCCGTCTGGTAGGCGGTTTTGTCGTGGGTGCCCGGCGGCGACCCAGAAGGCCGGGACGGGGCCGCTGCCCGGCGTGAGCCGCTCCGCGAGGTACAGCGGGCTGTTGGCGGTTTCCAGGGGCCCGCTGTGGTTCAGCGCGGCGGCGGCCGGGCCGTCGGCGGCCCGGAAGTAGCCCTCGATGACCGCGGCGGCGCCGAAGGTGCCGCGGTGGCGCAGCGCGAGGTTGGCCGCGCAGTACCCGCCGGAGGAGTAGCCGGTCACGCCCCACTCGTAGGGATCGTGGCTGGCCCGGTAGCGGGCGAGGACGTCGGCGCGCACGTCCTGCGTGAGGTACGTGTCGTCGGTGAGGCCGGGCCCGTTCACGCAGTCCTGGTAGTCGTGGCCCGGTGCCGTTGATCGCCGGCATCACCAGCACCATCGGCCCGATGAGGTGCCTGGCGATCAGCGAGTCGCGCGACCCGGTTGATCCTGCAGCACCGTGTCCCAGGACAGCGGTGAGCCCGGGGTGCCGTGGAAGAGCTCGACGACGGGGAACCTGACATGGGCGTACCGGGCCTGGCTGTACTGCGGCGGCAGGTACAGCAGGCCGCGCCGGCTGTAGCCGCTGTGCCTGCCGGGCAGGGTGATCCAGCCGATGCGGCCGGACTCAAGCGTCGCCGTGCTCGTCGACGTCGTCGTGGAAATGGCGCCGAGGTTGCCGGTGCCGCCGTGGAAGTCGGTCCACAGCGCTCCCCAGGTCGTGTAGTAGCCGTAGTAGTAGTTGACCGCCGCGATCCCGCCGGTCATCGCCACCATGACGGACAGGGCGCCGCAGAGGACCTTGACCGGCAGCGGGCGGAAGCGGATGGCGGCTACCAGGAGCGCGGCGCTCGCGGTGACGAGCAGCGCGGTCAGTAGCCGCGAGTCGGGTCCTAGCATGTCCGCGGCCCATTTCTGTGGTCGGGGAAGGGGGAGACGGGGAGGTGCTGCGTCGCAACGTATCGGCTGGTAGCGGATAGGTGATCGGAACATGACGAAGTCTACCGTTGTCTTTTCCCTTTAAAACCCTTTGGGCATGCTAATTCAGCAGGTGACAGGGGATAAGTCGGGGAACGTGGTGATTACTGACGATATCTGCTAAGCGCGGACCGCCGTCTTGCCCTGGGTCGGCCCGACCTGGCCGGGTGCGGGCGTTCCGCACGCCGGGGCGGCGTGACCGGACTGCCGCGGGCTTGCACGGCCAGGGGTGATGTCCCTTGCACCGGGCGGACGGGCAGCGTGATGACGCCCGTGGCGTGGGTGCGTACCGGGAACAGGACGCGCAGGTCCGGCGGCGCCAGCTGCTGCCACAGCCAGGCCAGCGCGGTCGGCAGGGCGGCCTGCCAGGCGTTACCGGTGTCCCCGGCGTTGAGGTTGATGAAGGGGACCTGCTGCACGCGGTCGAGCGCGGCCGTGAACGCGGTCGCCGTCTGGTAGTCCCTTTTCTGGTGGGTGCCGGCGGCGACCCAGAAGGCCGGGACGGGGCCGCTGCCCGGCGTGAGCCGCTCCGCGAGGTACAGCGGGCTGTTGGCGGCCTCGAGCGGCTGGCTGTTCTTCAGCGCGGTGGCGGCCGGGCCGTCGGCGGCCCGGAAGTAAGCCCTCGATCACCGCGGCGGCGCCGAAGTAGCCGGGGTGGCGCAGCGCGAGGTTGGCCGCGCAGTACCCGCCGGAGGAGTAGCCCGTCATGCCCCACTCGAAGGGGTCATGGCTCACCCGGTAGCGGGCGAGCAGGTCGGCGCGCACGTCCTGCGTGAGGTAGGTCTCGTCGTTGACGCCGGGCCCGTTCACGCAGTCCTGGTAGTTGTGGCCGGTGCCGTTGATGGTCGGCATCACCAGCACCATCGGCCCGATGAGGTGCTTGGCGATCAGCGTGTCGGCGACGTGGCTGATCCGCAGCACCTTGTCCCAGGACAGCGGCGAGCCCGGGGTGCCGTGGAAGAGCTCCACGACGGGGAACCTGACATGGGCGTAGCGGGCCTGGCTGTACTGCGGCGGCAGGTACAGCAGGGCGCGCCGGCTGTAGCCGCTGAGCTTGCCGGGCAGGGTGGTCCAGCCGATGCGGCCGGACTCAAGCGTCGCCGCGCTCGTCACGTCGTCGTCGTCGTCGCGAGATGGCGCCGAGGTCTCCGGAGCCGCCGTGGAAGTCGGCCCACAGCTGTCCCCAGCGTCGTGTAGTACCCGTAGTAGTAGTTGACCGCCGCGATGCCGCCGGTCATCGCGATCACGATCGACAAGGCTGCCGCAGAGGATCCTGACCGGCAGCGGGCGGAACCGGATGGCGGCCACCAAAAGGCCAATGCTCGCGGTGACGAGCAGCGCGGTCAGCAGCCGCGAGTCGGGTCCTAGCATGTCCGCTGGCCGTTCTGCCGGGGGGGGAGCGGAGGCACTGCGTCCCGATGCGGCCGCTGGCGGCGGTTAAGTCCGGAACTGGCCGAAGTCTACCTATGTCCGCTAACGCCGCGGGGCTTTGGAAAAGGTTCCGGGCGGCTCTGACTATTCGCTCAACAATCTGTGGAAGCGGTTCACGGTCCGTAGTTAACAAAATGTTCACGTACGGTAATCCGGCCGTCGCTTGAGCATCGCCGCAGCTAGGCAACCTTTGGCTCTGGGTACGTGCGGCGCCGGTCAGTGGCCGCCAGCCCGCATCGCGGGAACGACCTCGCTGGTGACCAGGCCGCGGGACGCGGTCAGCTCGTCGATGACGGCGAACGCGGCGGCGATCCGCTCGGCCGAGTCGATCACCACGGTGACGGCGGGGACGTGCCTGCCGAGCTGTAGCAGCCGGTCGCCGTGCGGCGCGTGGTCGCCGTGAAAGCCCCACATGCCGCGCTGGGTGGTCGCGCCCGCGATCCCCGCGCTGCGCAGCCGGCGGACGATCGTCCGGTGCACCGGCTGGCCGTCGTGCAGCGCCGCCTCTGAGGTGTAGACCATGAGCTTGTGCCATACCGGCAGGCCGCTGTCGTCCGCGGCGGGCAGGGCGGGGCCCACGGCGCCCAGCGGGGCGGGGCCCACGGCGCCCAGCAGGGCGGGCGGCGCGGACAGCAGCTCGCCGTCCCGCTTGCAGATGCGCACCCGCTCCAGCGTCAGCAGTGGCCGGGTGAGCAGCGCGCCGAGCTCGGGAAGCACCCGCGCGATCCGCGGGCCCGCGCCCACCGCGATCACCATCATCGGGGTGGCGGCGTTGCGGCTGAAGAACGCCGCGCGCTCGCGCTGCCCGTGCGCGGTCCCGTCCACGCCAAGCAGTGCCGTCGCCCCGGCGACGCCACGGCGGTGCAACAGGTCGCACACCGCGACGAAGGCGGGCACCCGGTACACCCGCTCCTGGCGGCCAAGGTAGATGGTCAGCTTCGTCTCCTCGTGCACCTCCTCGTGCAGCGAGGCCGGCGGGATGTCACCGCTCAGCAGCCGCGCCCGTTCCAGCGTCACCAGCCCGGCGCCGCACAGCCGCGCCGCGGTCCCGGCCAGCGGCTCGAGCCGCGCCCGCGTGTCGACCGCCACCGCGACCAGCGGCAGGTCCTCCGACAGCGTCAGCGACCGGTCGGTGCGCAGCCGCTGCCGCGCGCCGAACCCCTCCGTGCCGCGCAGCAGGATGCTGGCGGCGACCCCGTGCTTGCCGTACAGGTCGAGGAGAGCGTCCGCGGCGAACCGCCCGGCGGCCCGCTGCCGCTCGCCGAAGTAGCTGGTGAGCTTGACCGCGTCCTCGTTCACAGCTGCGCCCCGATCAGCCGGCCGAGTGCCGCCGCGGCGACCCCGAGCACCAGGCTCGCCGCGATGTTGAGGGCCGCCTTACGGTGCTGGCGTTCCTCGGTCAGCCGCTGCGTCTCCAGCATCCAGGTGGAGAACGTGGTGTACGAGCCGACGGCCGCCGTCCCGGCGAGCAGCGCCGCGTCGCCCGCCAGGGCGAGCCCGGTGAGCAGGCCGAGGATCACCGAGCCGGACAGGTTCACCGCCAGCGTGCCGTACGGGAAGTCGCGCCCGGACGCCGCCGAGACCAGGCCGTCGACGTAGAACCGCAGCACCGAGCCCGCCCCGCCGATCAGCACCACCGCGGTCCATAGCAGGACGCTCATCGCCGCACCGGTCCTCTGACCACGGGTCCTCTGACCACGGGTCCTCTGACCACGGGCACCCTGCGCACCAGCGCGGTAGACAGGTGGATCGCCGCGTAGCCCGCCGCGATGCTCGCCGCGGCGTAGCCGGCGGCCAGGCCGTACGCGTGCGCGCTGAGCATCTTGAGTATCTCCACCTGCATGGTGGAGAAGGTGGACAGCCCGCCGCAGATCCCGGTGCCGAGCAGCGGCCGCCGGTAGCTGGACAGCGGCAGCCGTTCCTGCAGCCGGGTCACGAAGTAGCCGAGCAGGGCCGACGCCGCGATGTTCACGCCGAAGGTGGGCCACGGCCACGCGGCGGCCGCGTGCGGGAACGCCTGCGCGAGCGCGGCGCGGGCGAGCGTGCCGAGCGCGCCGCCCGCGAAGATAGCCGCGAGTGTCTGACCGTCCGGGCGGGGCAGCACGGGCCCGGACCTGCGGGAAGGCGAGGCCGGCTGGCTAGTGCCGGCCAGGGGCGCGGCAGCGAACGCGCCGTGGCTCGGCACGGCCGAGCTTGATGCTGATGGCTCAGGCAAGAACGACTCCTCAGTCACGCGGGGATCGGAGCAAGAGGCCATCGGCCGCCACCGTCTGGCCGTCCGGGGCGGCGGTTCGGGAAGCTGACGCTTCCTCGCCAGGGCATCATCTGGTCCTGCCTGATTTTACCGGTACGGCGCCGGCGCGGGTCCGCGCCACGCGCCTAACGGGCTGGCGGGCCGGGCAAATGCGTTATATCGTGTTGATGAGCCAAGGAGGTGTCCGATGCGAGGCATCGCGAAGCTGCTCTTCGGCGGCGACGGCGGGGCGGCTGATGACGGGGGCCGGCTGCGCGGCCTGCTCGCCGGGGACGAGGACTGGTACCGGCTGGCCGACGAGGCGCGCCGGGCGGGCGAGTGGTGCGGGACCACCCCGGGCGCCGGCGCCGTGCGCGGCGCGCCGCGCCGGGGACGGATACGGCGGCCGGTCAGTGCCCCGGATTTCCGCTCAAGATAACAGCGAGAAGCGTCCTTTGGGAGCCTGGCCTTATGCCGGACCACGCGCCAGAGGCGGAGGCCCGCGAGTTCGCGGCGGCCTTCCGCGGGTTCATCGAGTGGGTACACCAGGCGGCCGATGAGGGCCTGCGCAACGAGGTCGCCGCGCTCATCGCCGGCTTCCTCGGCCCCGGTGGCGCGGACCACTCCGTGGTCAGCCGCGACCTGCCGGCGTTCGAGCACGTCAACCTGCAGGCCGCGATCGACGCGTGGTCCGCGCGGCCCGGCCGCGCCGTCGAGGTGCACGGCATCCTGCTGCCGCCGCACCACAGCGTCACGCTGCAGCAGCTTGTCGGGGCCGAGTGGGCGGGCAGGCTGCGGCTCACCGCACCGGCCCTCGTCGACCTGCCGAACGGTCCCGCCTCGACGCTTGGCTGCCTCAAGCTCGCCCTGCTCCTGGTCACCGACGCCCGCGGCCGCTACGTCATCATGGTCCAGGGCCCCGGCGAGCACCATCCCAGCCTCGAGGTGGAGATCGCCGGCCTGCCGGTGGCCGACGCGCAGGCGGTGCTCGGCGAACTGGACCGGCTCCGCCTGGAGCTCAACGTCTACCGCGGCCACCTGCTCGACGTGACGCTCAGCCCGATGGGCGCGGTGGTGCTCACCTTCGCCGCCCCGCCGGAGCTGCGCCGCGACGACGTGGTGCTGCCGGACACCGTGCTGACCCGGGTGGAGCGGCACGCGCTCGGCGTCGCCGCGCACCGCGCCGCGCTGCTCGCCGCCGGCCAGCACCTCAAGCGCGGACTGCTGCTCTACGGCCCGCCGGGCACGGGCAAGACGCACACCACCCGCTACCTGCTCGGCCAGATGACCGGCTACACCAGGCTGGTCCTCACCGGCCGCGCGCTGATCGGCGTCGGCGCGGTCACCGAGCTGGCCCGCGACCTGCAGCCCGCCGTCGTGGTGCTCGAGGACGTCGACCTGGTCGCGGAGGACCGCTCGCACGGCCCGGCGTCAAGCCCCGTGCTGTTCGACCTGCTCGACGCGATGGACGGCGCGGCGCCTGACGCGGACCTGCTCTTCCTGCTCACCACCAACCGCGCCGACCTGCTCGAGCCGGCCCTGGCCGCCCGCCCGGGCCGGGTCGACGTCGCGGTGGAGATCGAACTGCCCGACGCCGCCGCGCGGACGGGGCTGCTCGCCCTCTACGGCAAGGGCGTGCCGCTTGACCTGACCGACGCGGACATCGAGACGGCGGTCGAGCGCACCGATGGCACCACGGCGTCCTTCCTCAAGGAACTCATCAGGCGCAGCGTCCTCGAGGCCCTGCATGACGCGCCCCGGCGAGGCGGCGCTGACGGCGCCGGCGGGGCTGACGGCGCTGACGGGGCCGACGGCGCTGACGGGGCGACGGGGCGCGGCCCGGTCACGGTCACGGGCGTGCACCTGGCCCGCGCGCTTGACGACCTGCTCGACTCCGCTCAGGGCGTGACCCGCACGCTGCTCGGGGTCGGCGTGGACCCGGCCACCCTGCCGGCCGGCGGCGCGCTCGGGGCAAGCCCGGCCCAGATGATGATGAGGCGGCGGCAGATGGCGGCCGGCGTCACCATCCACCGCTAATTTCGTCCCACGGGCTGCCCCAGGGGCACCAGCCCTCGTTCTTCATGAGTTTCTGTCACACTGACATCATCAGTCACAACGGTCTCTTTTATAACTGTCATAACGATGGGTGTCCTTCGTTAACGCCCGGTGTCTCTTGTGTGAGCGGCATGCGGCAGGGTATGCCTGATCCCTGATAGATGAGCACTGATAGCCGCACCCGACGGCGGCGGGGCCGGCGGCGGCTGCCCGAGGAGCGCCAGATGGACGTTGAGGTCGTTGTCGAAACCCCGCAGGGGTCGCGCAACAAGTACAAGCTCGACCCCACGAGCGGGCGCATCAGGCTGGACCGGATGCTGTTCACCTCGACCGTCTACCCCATGGACTACGGCAGCGTCGCCGGCACGCTCGCGGAGGACGGCGACCCGCTTGACGTGCTTGTCTGGCTGGACGAGCCCACCTTCCCCGGGTGCCTGCTCACCGTACGCCCGGTCGCCGTCTTCTGGATGACCGACGAGAGCGGGCCGGACGCCAAGCTCCTCGGGGTCGCCTCGCACGACGTCCGCAAGTCCGGGATCACGGACCTGGCCGACGTGCCGCGGCACCTGCTCAACGAGATCGGCCACTTCTTCGACATCTACAAGGAACTCGAGCCGGGCAAGTCCACCGACGTCCGCGGCTGGATGGACCGCGCCGAGGCGGAGCGGGTCATCGGGGAGGCCGAGGCGCGGCTCGCCACCGGAGCGGTGCCGGAGCAGTGTGCGGACGCTTCCCGGCCGCACTTGCGCACCCGGACCGCGAGAGTGTTATCGATTCGAAATCCTAATTTACCCACAGGAAACGCAGGTCGAGGAGACTGTGGCAACTGTCAATTTAGTTGCCTGGAGTCTCATTTATGGCCCTCATGGAGACGACCGCCGCCGCCGCGACGGAAAGCGCGAAGCTGCAACGCCACTTCGGCCGCTTCGACATCCTGTTCTTCCTGGTCTGCACGATCGTCGGGGTGGACACCATCGCCTCGGTCGCCGGGGCCGGCGGTGAGGCGTTCACCTGGACGCTCATTTACGCGGTGATCTTCTTCGTGCCGCAGGCGCTGCTGTTCGCCGAGCTCGGCACCGCGTTCCCGCAGGAGGGCGGCCCGTACTTCTGGACCAGGCTGGCGTTCGGCCGTCTCGTCGGCGCGGTGAACAACTTCCTGTACTGGGTGACCAACCCGGTGTGGATCGGCGGCTCGCTCGCCGCCTCCTGCGTGGGCGGGGTCACCGTCTTCTTCACGAACGGCAGCCTGAGCACAACGGCGACCTACGTCGTCTCGCTGGTGTTCGTCTGGGTCACCATCGTCACCGCGATCGCCTCCTTCCGGGTCGGCAAGTGGGTGCCGACCGCCGGGGCGTTCGCCCGCTTCGCGCTGCTCGGCCTGTTCACTGTCTCGGTGATCATCTACGGCTTCAAGCACGGCGCCCAGGGGCTGTCGCACGTCAGCGACTACCAGCCCACGGCCAGCGGTTTCGTCCTGCTCGTCGGCCTGCTGCTGTTCAACTACGTCGGCTTCGAGCTGCCGAACAGCGCGGGCGAGGAGATGGTCAACCCGCAGCGGGACGTGCCGTTCGCGATCTTCCGGTCCGCGATCGGCTCGGTCATCCTGTACAGCCTGCCGGTCATCGGGATCCTCATCGCGCTGCCGTCGTCGGCGGTCTCCAACTTCAGCGGCTTCGTCTCCGCCATCCAGGACGTGTTCACCGTGTACGGCGGCTCGATCGCCAAGGACGGCACCGCGTCGCTGACCGGGGCGGGCCTTGTCCTCGGTGACGCGTGCGGCATCTTGTTCATCGCCTGCCTGGTCACCTCGGGCGCCACCTGGATCATGGGCTCGGACCGCGCGCTCGCCGTGTCCTGCTACGACGGCGCCGGGCCGCGCTCCCTCGGGGTGATCAACGCCAGGTTCGGCACCCCGGTCCGGGTGAACGTCCTGAGCGGCGTCGTCTCGTCGGTCGTGGTGGTCCTCGGCCTGCTCATCACCAGCGGCAACGCGGTGAAGTACTTCGACGCGGTACTCGGCATCACCATCTCCACCACGCTGATCAGCTACCTGCTGATCTACCCCGCCGTGTGGAAGCTCCGCAGGTCCTACCCGGATGTCGCGCGCCCGTTCCGCATGCCGTGGATGCGGCCGCTCACCGTGCTGCTGATGATCCTGGTGGCCGTCGCGGCCGTGCAGCTCGTCGCGCCGGGGGCCGGGTACCACTGGTTCAGCAGCGACTTCGCGCCGTCCGGCTGGGCGTACGGCGAGCGGTTCAAGTACCTGCTGACCGAGGCCGTGCCCGTCTTGGCCTTCATCGTGATCGGCGTGCTGTTCTGGGTACTCGGCCGCCGCACCCGCGCCGAGATGGTCGAGCTCGACCCGGCCGCCGTCACCGTCACCGACCCGGGGGCCGCCGAGTAACCTGGCCTGGTGAGCGCGGTCGAGATCCCGCGGGGGTCGCTCTTCGGACTTGGCAACCTGCCCTACGGGGTGTTCTCGGCGGCCGGGAACACCCCGAGGGTCGGGGTGCGGGCCGGTGACAGCGTCATCGACCTGGCGGCCGCGCTGGACGACGAGGTGTTCGCGGCGCCGGCGCTCAACCCGTTCATGGCGCAGGGTCCCGCCCGGTGGGCGGCCGTTCGGTCGCGGGTGACCGAGCTGATCACCGCCGCCGACGTGCCCGCGGGCGCCGTGCACCCGGTGCGCGAGGTGGAGCTGCTGCTGCCGTTCGAGGTCGCGGACTACGTGGACTTCTACGCGTCGGAGCACCACGCGGCCAACCTCGGCCGGCTCTTCCGGCCCGGTGCCGAGCCGCTGCTGCCCAACTGGAGGCACCTGCCCGTCGGCTACCACGGCCGGGCCGGCACCGTGGTCGTCTCCGGCACGGGCATCGTCCGCCCGTCCGGCCAGCGTAAGGGGCCGGGCGATCCCGCCCCCGTGTTCGGCCCGTCGGTCCGGCTCGACATCGAGGCGGAGCTCGGCTTCGTGATCGGCGTGGGCTCGCCGCTCGCCGCGCCGGTGCCGGCCGGGGCCTTCGCCGACCATGTGTTCGGCGCCGTACTCGTCAACGACTGGTCAGCGCGTGACCTGCAGGCATGGGAGTACGTGCCGCTCGGACCGCACCTGGGCAAGTCGTTCGCGACCTCGGTGTCGCCCTGGGTCGTCCCGCTCGCCGCCCTGCAGGCGGCCCGCGTCCCGCTGCCCGGCCAGGACCCGCGGCCGCTGCCGTACCTGCGCGAGACCCAGGACTGGGGCCTGGACATCGACCTGGCCGTCGCGTGGAACGGCGAGGTCGTCTCCCGGCCGCCGTACGCGTCGATGTACTGGTCGCCCGCGCAGATGCTGGCGCACATGACGGTGAACGGCGCGTCGGCCCGGACCGGTGACCTGTTCGCCTCCGGGACGATCTCCGGACCCGACCGCGCGCAGCGAGGCGCGTTCATCGAGCTCACCTGGGGGGGCGCGGAACCAGTCATGGTTAACGGCGAGCCCCGCACCTTCCTCGAGGACGGGGACACGGTGACCATCACCGCCACGGCCCCGGGTGCCGGCGGGGCGCGCATCGGCTTCGGTGAGGTCACCGGCACCATCCGGCCGGCTATCAGCGCGTGACCAGCCGTCATCGCCCGACCTTGCCCCCGCCCTCCCACGCCTGGCGGTCCCGCGCCGGTGCGTCTTTCACGCGAGCGCCCGGCCGGTTACCGGTGCGCCCAGCCGGACCGCCGCCGGCCGCCGGCATTCCCGTGCGTGGCGAACAGGTGGAAGACCAGCAGCAGGACTGCCGCGCCGGCGATGGCGGTCAGCCACGTCGAGAGGTTGAAGAACCCGTGCAGGGTGTGGACGTGGAACAGCTCCGTGGCGGCCCAGCCGCCGCCTAGCGCACCGGCCACCCCGATCAGGCAGGTGAGAAAGAGGCCCTGCGATCTCGGCCCGGGGACCAGCATATTTGCCAGCAAGCCCGCTCCGAGGCCGAGAACGATCCATGCGATGATGCCCATAACCGACTCCTCAGTCAGTAAGGAATTTGACGTACGAGGTAGCCAGTCCTGCGCGATAGTACGCGGTGGGAGGAATTAGCTCCCGCGGGCTCTTGCCCTTTACTGGGCCACTGCGCCTTAACGGCGCCGGCCTCAAAAAGAAAACTCCGGTCCTTTGCTGTCCCTCCGTATTTCCTGGGTGCAGCTGCCTAAGTCCGGAGCGATATCTTCACAGTACGCCGTCGCGGCCCCAATGTCCAACCGCGGAGCCAGCCCACGGCAGGCCGCAGCTCAAAGTATCACAGATGTCGCCGGGGATGACCGGTCCTCCGCCCCCCATGCGCCGGGACGCGAGTAATGCGGTTTGTTAAAACTAGCTCCGGGGCCCGCTTCACATGAGAGTTAGCAGACGCGTAAGATTAAAACGTTGCTCCGGACCTCGGCAGCCGCGTCCGCACGTTTTTGCGGAGACAGCGGTAGGTTCCGGAGCCTTTTATTCGAACACGGTCCGGTGACGGCCGGCGTCTCATCTAATGACGGCAGTGGCGGCCACGCGCTCACTCACCCGTTCGCGTGTTCGGCCTGTTCGGGGCGCTGAGCGTCGGGGCGGGACCCGGCGGAGATCCGGTACTCGACGGGGCAGGCGGTGACGGACGCGGGCCCCTGCAGGGGCGGGCCCGCGCTACGACGCCCGTCGCGGCGCCCGCTACGCCGGGTCCCCGCGGGCGGATACTGAGCGGAGTCTTTCGGGAAGAGGCTAGCCGGGCTAGCCGCTGGGCCGGGGCCCCGCCTTGCTGCGAAGCGGGAAGGCACTCTTATGTTCAGCATGGACCTAGGTTCCGGTGAATCAGGCAGCTACGTTGTCGTCGCGCTGCACGGGGAGCTTGACCTGGTACACGCCACGGCCGTGGCGGACGCCCTCGTGGCTGTCACCGCGTGCGAGCCGTGGATCATCGTGGACCTGTCGAGGCTTGAGTTCATCGACGCGAGCGGCATAGCGGCACTGCGGCGCGGCCGCGGCAGTGCTCGCGAGGCCGGGGGCGACCTGCTGCTAGCCGCGCCGCAGCGGCGGGTACAGCGGGTTCTCGCGATCATCTGGCGAGCCAGCGGTGCTGACCTTCCGCCAGCGCGGCAGAGGCAGCCGCCGGCGCGGGAAGCCTCCCTGCACGCCGCCGCGCCGATCCGTCGTCAGCGGCTAAGATGCGCTGGCGGCGCATCGCCAGATGAACGCACCATCCCGCGGCGGTGCCCGGTGGCCAGCTACTTGCTCTCCGGCGGCTTGTGGGCGTCATGCCGCCGCCCGCCGGGGACGGGGATCAGCGGTTAGCCGCCCACCGCGATGGCTGCATGGGCCGGGCGGTTTGACCGCTACTCGCTCCCATGGCACTTCATCGCCAGGGCGAACGGTGCCCCGGCCGGCTCGTGGTCGGCGGCCGCGGGCGTCCCGACAATGGCGGCCAGGTCTGACCCGTCGATCGTCTCGCGCTCAAGCAGAAGGTGAATGACCCGGTCGAGAAGGTCACGGTGCCCGCGCAGCAGCGCGGTAGCCGTCTCCTCGGCCTCCCGCAGCAGCCTGGCCACTTCCTGGTCGATGGAACGCTGCGTTTCCTCGGCATAAGGCCGGCCGGCGAAGGGGTTGTCGCGGCTCGGTCCCTCCGGGCCGTAGCTGATGGGCCCGACCTTCGCGGAAAACCCCCATTCACGCACCATGTGCGTCGCGAGCTCGGTCGCGCCCGCGAGGTCGCTCGCTGAGCCGGTCGACGGTTCCGCCAGGACGATGATTTCCGCGGCGCGTCCGCCAAGGCGCACGGCGAGTGAGGCGGTCAGGTGGCTCTCGGGGTACAGATGGCGCTCGAACGCAGGGAGCTGCTCGGTCACGCCAAGAGCGGCGCCGCGGGAAAGGATCGTGACCTTCGCGACGGGATCGGCGTGCTCGCAGAGCGCGGCCACGAGCGCGTGCCCGGCCTCGTGCACGGCCACGGCATGCTTCTCCTCGGGCAGCAGCGCGTTCGACGCGTCACGGCGGCCGATGAGGAGCCGGTCCCTGGCGGCATCGAAGTCGGCGGCACCGAGCACGCTGCGATGCGCGCGCACGGCGTTGATCGCAGCTTCGTTCACGAGGTTGGCGAGGTCGGCACCGGAGAATCCGGGCGTGCCCCGCGATACGACATCGAGGTCCACGTCGGGCGCGAGCGTCTTGCCCTTCCCGTGGATGGCCAGGATCGCGGTCCGCTCCCGGTTGTTAGGCAGCGGAATCTCCACCGTTCGGTCGAAGCGCCCGGGCCGCAGCAGTGCCGCGTCGAGGATCTCCGCCCGGTTGGTCGCGGCCATGACGACCACCCTGGCGCCCGGCTCGAATCCGTCCATTTCCGATAGCAGCTGGTTGAGCGTCTGCTCGCGCTCGTCATTCGAGCCGAACCCGCCGGGACCGCGGCGGCCGCCGATGGCGTCGATCTCGTCGATGAAGATGATGGACGGGGCGCGCTTCCTGGCGTCGATGAAGAGGTCCCTGACCCGCGATGCGCCGACGCCGACGAACATCTCGACGAAACTTGAGCCGCTCAGGGAGAAGAACGGCACGTCGGCCTCGCCGGCGACCGCGCGGGCGAGCAGGGTCTTGCCGGTCCCGGGCGGACCGACCATCAGCACGCCCTTCGGGCCGACCGCGCCTGCGCGCTCATACCGGGCCGGATGCTTCAGGAAGTCGACCACTTCCATGACCTCGGCCTTGGAGCCTTCGTAGCCGGCGATGTCCGCGAAGCGCGTTTTGGGCTTGTCTTCGTCGTAGACCTTGGCCTTGGACTTGCCGATGGCCATGATCCCGCCGAGTCGCCCGCTGAGCTGCTTGCTGCTGCGGCGGCCAAACCAGACGAAGAGCCCGACGAGGATGAGGATCGGCAATACCCAGGTAACGATTAGTCCAAGCAGCGAGTTCGTGCTCGGAATGGTTCCTGTCACCTGGACCTTGTGGTTGAGCAGGAGGACGGAAAGCGAGTTGTCGTTAAGCGCGGTCGGAATCTGGGAGGTGTAGGACTTGCCGTCGAGGAGTTTCCCGCTCACCGCCCCCGCCGCGGTAATCGCCGCCGTCGAGACCTTGCCCTGGGTCACGTCGCCGACGAAGCCGCTGTAGGTCAGCGCCTGCGCCTGCGTCCCGCCGGCGCCCGGGCGAAAGAGCAGGAGCGCCGTGAACGCGATCAAGACCCCGGCCGGCACCAGCCATCTCCACCGGGGCGGCGGCGAAGGCGTGGGCGGAGCCGGAGTCGGAGTCGGCGGAGATTTCTTAGCCGGTCCCGGACGGTCCGAGGTCATCCGGTGCCAGGTACTCACGAACGAGATCCCCTTTGCTCGCGTCCTCGGGCTGGTGCTCAGCGGGTCACGCCGTCATAGGAGAGCCGCACGGTTGACGGGACGCACATGCAGCCCCGGTCCAGGGCACCCTCCGCAGTCGCCAGGCAGTAGCGCGAAGCGAGGGAATCATGCTCGTCGGCGCTGTGCCCGCAGGGGCACGGCGGATCGGGCGGCGACTCGCCGCGCGATGTTTTCGTCATCGGTTTCCTTCCAACGGAGAATCAAGCGGCCCGGTCGTCGAGCAGGCCGCCGGCTGGTTACCTGGCACTGGAGTCGCGCCTGTCGCGGCGCACGATCTGGCGCAACTCGGTGATCCGCGCGGTTCCCGCGGCGGCCATGACCAGAGCGCCCGCGACGGCGGAGAGCAGCAGCGCCACGGCAAGCGACATCTGCAGGTGCGCGCCGAAGAAGCTGATGCTGACGGCGTGCGCGTTCTGGATGACGAAGATCAGCACCACGACGAGGGCGACGATGCCCACGATCAGCGCGGTGCGCATGCCGCTGATCCTGGTGCTCATCCCCCGGCGGCGGGGCGCGGCGTGGACGGGCGGGCGGGGTGGTGGCGTGGAGCCATTGGCTGAGGCAGGCGGCAGGGTACTGGCGACGTGCGGTGCGACTGGGTCAGTCATGGGACTTCTTCCGGTTCGAACGGGGGGCCGGGGCGCAAATGGGGCCAGCCTGCCCGTTGCCGACACGGGCGCCCGGCCGTGCCGGCCTAACGTCATCCAGTGTCTCAAGGCCGACTCTATACTAGAACTCTAAAACAAGCAATGTATTTCTAGAATTCACAGTGTCAAAGCGGCAGGGAGCAGGTCAGACGAGACGCTCGTGGACGTAGCACCATCTCCACGCCGTTCCAAGCGCAAGACTGGCGGCGACCGGGTGGTCGGTCTCCCGGTAGTGCGCCCTGGCGTGCTGGTTCGGCGAGTCATCGGAACAGGCGACCCAGCCGCAGGTCAGGCAGACCACAAGGCTTGCCTGGCGGTCCTGGCGGTCCTGGCTCGGTCCCGGCAGTCCCGGCAGTCAGCTGACTGGGGCGTGACCGGCGGTAGGCCATCGAGGTGCTCGCATCGCGGGGCCGTCCCGTTCGGGCTTGCGGCCGCCCCGCCTAGGATCAAGCTCTGACCGGAGATCATGGCAACCTCCCTCCGCGAGATGGAAACGTTCAGTTGATCACCCTTGAGTCAACCCCCTCAGCACCCAGCCGGAAACAGGCAACTCGAGCACGCCCCATCACCAGAACCGATCACCCTTGGGACAAGTCGAAGCTTGTTCCCTAGCGTGTGCGGGAAAAGTAAGCTTGGGGCCAGGATCTCCTGTCTCACGCCCCGGACCCCGGCACGGTGATCTGGTCCTTGGACGGCCCTGGCGATCTCCCCGGGTCGCGATCCAGGGCTGTTACGGCAGGGAGCCGGGCATGGACTGGACTGAGACCTGGCGGCGGGCATGGAGCTACGGCAGCTTCGCTACTTCGTGACGCTGGCGGAGGAACTGCACTTTGGCCGGGCGGCCGAGCGGGAGCACATCGTGCAGTCGGCGCTGAGCCAGCAGGTGCAGCGGCTGGAACGTGAACTGGGCGTCCGCCTCCTGGAGCGCAGCACCCACCATGTCGCGCTGACCGCTGCCGGGGTGGTGTTCCTTGTCGAGGCGCGGCAGATCCTGGCGCACGCGGGGCGCGCCGCGGAAGCCGCCAGGAACGTGGCAGGTGCCGCCGTGCCGCTGCGCGTCGGCATCATCGACTCCAGCTACGACTCGATGCCGCAGATCCTGCACGAGGTCCAGGCCCGCTACCCGGGCCTGGTGATCCACCAGGTCGAGGCCAGCGTGCCCGTGCAGTACCAGCTGCTGGCCGACGGCCGCCTGGATGTCGGCGTCGGCCGCGCGGCGCTCGCCCCGCCGCAGATCGCCTCTCTGCTGTTCCGCCGGGACCCGCTTGGAGTCCTGGTGCCGACTGGTCACCCGTTCGCAGAGCTCGAAGACGTGTCGGTCGCCGCGCTGGCGAGGGAACCGCTCCTGCTTGCCGAGGAAGCCAGGGCCCCGGAATTCAACCAGTTCACCGTGGAGATGTGCCGCGCGGCCGGCTTCACCCCCACCGTTTACCGGGGGACCGTGGAGAGCATCCGCGCCGCCGCCAACCTCGTCGCCGCCGGCCGCTGCCTGTACTGCGTGCCATCCTCCTGCATCGCCGCGCTCCCCGGAACCATCTGGCTGCCCCTCACCGAACCAGCCTCCGACTACCCCTGGTCCGTACTATGGCGCTCCGCCGACGACACAGGCCACGTACGCGCCGTCGTCAACTGCGCCCAGGCCATGTCAAAACGCCTCGGCTGGCTGACGCCCGCCAGCCGTCTGCCTCATCCCCTACCGGCTGACCAGCCGCTAGCCACCGCCCGGGTAGGTGCCAACCGATCAGGGAAGGGTGCATCACCACAGCCGATTACCCCGCACATAGCTGTGCTGCACAGAGATGATCGGGGCTGGTCAGCGGCACCTACCGCGGTTGAGCTATGAGCTAGCGCTTTCGCGCGGGAAGTCGTAGGCCGTTTGCAACGGGCCCAGACGTTTCGTGCGGGGGTGATCTGCCCTCGTGATGAGCCTTGTCCGGAATGCTTATGTCCGTCTGCCCGCGGATGGCCTTAACTGGGCATAGGGCCTGCCGGCTGAGGATAATCGGCTGGTCATGTCCGGGCCCGCTGCTGCCATGCGCCGATTGTGGTGCTCGTGCCGCCGCAGGCCGCTGTCTGGGTGACCATGCCGTCGGAGGCAGTCATGCGCATCGGATCGTTGCTACTTATTGTCTGGCTGGTCATCGGGGCCATCGCCGGGGGCCAGCGCCATTACTACGACAGTTCCACCACGAACTGTGCCCACGCGGGCACGGTCATCGCGACGGTTCTCGCGGGCCCGCTCAACTACGTAGGCGTGAACCCGAAGATCTCCTGCAAGGCACCGCAGCCGAGCAAGTGACCTAAAGGCGCGCCCGGCTTGGTGTCGGGGGAGGTCCCGCGGGCGGAGACACTACTTCTAACCACGCCAGCTTCATCCGGTGAGCAACTCATCCAGGAGCCGCGCGAGGTCGACGGTCGCAATCCGCACCGAGGAATCGCTGCAACCGTAGGGGAGCACCACCGTCCCGCGGTGCAGCAGCGAGCCGCAGGAGTAGACGACGTTCGGGACATATCCGTCGCGCTCGGAATCGTCGGCCACCAGGAGCGGTTCCGGCAGCGCGGCTATCAGTCGCTCGGGCTCGTCCAGGTCGAGCAGGATGGCACCGATGGCGTACTCCCGCAGGGGACCGACGCCGTGGGTGAAGACCAGCCATCCCGCGGGAGTCTCGATCGGCGAGCCGCAGTTGCCGAGCTGGGTCAGCTCCCACGGGCGCTCGGGCGCTTGGATGGTGACGGCCGGGCCCCAGTGATGCAGGTCTGCTGAGTGCGCGATCGCGTTGCTCTCCCTGTCCCAGCGGGACAGCATGGCGTAGCGGCCGCCGATACGCCGGGGAAACAGCGCCATGCCCTTGTTCTGGGTGGCGGGGCCCGCGAGCGGGGAGACGGCAAACGTCAGGAAGTCGGTGGTTTCCAGTAGGTGCGATGCGACGCCGCTGCCGTCGAACGCGGTGTACGTCGCGTAGTAGGTCGTGTCTTCGCCATCGGTGAAGCGCACGAACCGCGCGTCTTCCATGCCTTTGCTCTCGGCCGCCCCCCGGGGCCACAGAACCCGCTCGGACAGTGCGTGCTCCGCATCGAACTCAACCTGGTAGCTGGACGCGGCCGCCGATGCGCCGGGGCGGGAGTGCCCGGTGTCGGGGAACGGTCCTGGCTCATCGATGCTGACCCCGGACTCGCTGCTGATCGTGCCGGTCCGGAACTCGATGCTTGACAGGTGGCCCTCGCCGACCGCACGCAGGCTCATCACGAACCGGAGCTCTCCGGGGCCGCAGCCTGCCTGGTCGGGATGAGGCACGATCGACGGGTTGAACAGCGCCGCGGCCTCAAGCGCGTACTGCTGGGTGAAGTAGGCGCCGATAAGGCGCCGCCGGGCGGCGCTCATCCTGATCCCGCCGCCGAGCCGGTGCGCGACTAGCGCGAAGTTGCGTTCGAGGGTGCCGTCCAGGTCGCGGAACCGGCCGGCGAATCTGCCTCTCGTGCGGGCGAGCGTCCGGCCTACCTCGCCCTCGGTCATCGCCAGGACGCGATCGATGACCGCTTTGGCCCGGGAGTCGCCCCGGATCAGGGTTTCCTGGCCAGGCACGAAGAGCCTGCTCACCGTGCGCGCGGCGTCGGGCGTCAGCCGGTGCCGCGTCCTGGTCAGCAGGGGCCGGTCGTCGCCCGTCACCGCCGTGCGGTTCTCACGCGGCCGCCCTGCTGGAGCACTGAGATCATCGCCAGGGTCGATTCCGCTCCCTGGTTGCGATTACGGCCCGCGGGCCCGAGGCCGTCGTGGCCGCCGGCGGTCTGCTCGTTGAGCAGGGGAATCTGGGCGTCGTTGTCGCCGAGGAACCACGCCACGCACAGGCCGACGCCGTCCAGCCAGCTGGAGTCGCCGGTCACCGTCGCCGCGCGGGCGCATGCGTCGGCCAGCGCGGCGACCTCGATCGGCTGCTGGTCGAAGCCGGGCCGGGCCTCGCCCCGGCCCCAGCCTCCCGCGGGCACCACCGACAGGTGCCCGTTCCTGGTCTCGACCGCCAGTAGCCATTCCAGCATGCGCAAGCCGTTGCGGAGAATAGAGTCTTCGCCGAGCTTCGCGCCGGCCACGATGACCGCCTCGGCGATCGCCGCGTTCGCGTAGCTGAGCCGCGGCGCCGGCCAGGGCCACGCGGCGCTCGCGGGCGGCTCGCCGATAACGCCGACGGCGTCGGCGAGGAGGCCGAACGCGCCCGGGTGGCCGGGCGATACGTCGAGCACCTCCGCGGCACCGAGCGCGGCGAACGCCATGGCGTGCGGCCACTCGGAGCGGACCCGCGCGCCGGAGCCGAACCGGGCGAGCGACTCGTCCCGGATGGCCGCGGCGGGGCCGCGGGCGGCGGCGGTGCCAAGTCCCCACAGCGCGCGGCCCCAGCAATCGTGGGTTCCCGGGTCGCCGCGCCACCGGCGGTCATAGCCAAGGCGGTTGCGGAACCTGCCGTCGGGTGCCTGCGCCTGTGCGAGGAAGTACAGATAACGCCGCGCCAGCGTGACTAGCTCATGGCGCGGCGACGGTTCCCGGCACACCACCAACAGGGCGCGGGCGACGTCATCGACACAGTAACCATGCTCACGCCGGGGCACGGTGCCATCGGCGTGCTCAAGCACGCCGATGTGATCGGTGAGCCGCAGCAGGTGCCGGAACGGCGGAGCCGGGCAATTCACGCTGCGGCTCCGTCGCGGGAGCGGGCGACCGTGGCGGCGAGGTCCCGGTAGCACCGTGCGACGGCCGGCCACAGCAACTGCGGCGCGAGGTCCCCCGCGTGGCGGCTCATCCGCGCGGCCAGTCCCGGCTCGGTGAGCACCCGGTGCAGCGCGCTGGCGATGGCCGCGGGGTCCTGCCGCTCGACCAGGAGTCCCCGGCCGCCGCTCAGCACCTCGATGGCATGCGGGAACCTGGTGGAGATCACTGGCTTTCCCGCGGTGATCGCCTCGATCAGGACCCCGGAGGTCACCTGCTCAAGCGAGTCGTAGGGCAGGACCACGACGTCCGCGGCGGCGATCAGATCGCCTAGAGCGCTCACGGGCAGGAACCGGGCATCGAAGCGCACGAGGTCCGCTACTCCGTGACCGTTCGCCCGCGCCTCGAGCGAGCGCCGGTAGGCCTCGCCGTCGCGGGCCCGGACGCGAGGGTGCGTCTGGCCGGCGACCGTGTAGGTGACGTGCAGCCCCCGGTCCCGCAGGAGTGCGACCGCGTCGATCGCGTGCTCGATGCCCTTACCTGGCCCAAGCAGTCCCCAGGTCAGCACCACGGGCGGCTGACCTGCCGCACGCCGTGCCACGGCGACCCGGTAGTCCGCGGCGCCGTGCGGTATCACGACGACTTTCGCCGGGTCCGCGCCGTAAATCTCCAGCAGCCGCGTCCGCGCCGTCCGCGTCATCGTGACGACCGCGCTCGCGGCGCCGATGACCTCATCGAGGATCGCTCGCTGCCGCGGCGTGGGCCGTGCCAGGACGGTATGCAGGACCACGATGGTCGGCACGCGCAAGGCATGAAGCAGCGGAATGAGGTCACCGCCGTCGGGCCCGCCATAGATGCCGTACTCGTGCTGCACGATCGCGACATCGAAGCCGCTGATAACGTCGACGGCAGCGGCCGCACTCTGCGCCGAACCGTTCACTAGGTGATGGACGACCTCGGGCGCAGCCCGGGATGGCGCATTCTCCGGCACGGAGTCGTCGAGGACGCGCACTACGCTCACATGATCACCGGGTCCTCGCAGGTGCGAGAACAGCGCGGCGCTGAATGTAGCCAGCCCGCACTGGGTGGGCGGGTAGGTGCTAAGCAGCGCGTACGTCGTGGGCATCACGGTCCTCCTGACCGGCCTGGAGGCGCTCGATGACGGCTCTAGGTTCGGTGATCATCGGCGCATCCAGCCGCCTACGTCGTAGATCTACAGTAGATAGCCAGACGGGCACGATGTCAACAGTGTAGATCTACACCTAATATCCTTTGCGGGCGGCGACACGGTGACCATCACCGCCACCGCCCGTGAGCCCGCCCCGTGAGCCCGCCCGTGAGCCCGCCCCGCGCGCATCGGCTTCGGCGAGGTCCGGAACCGTGCTGCCCTCTATCATCGCCTGAGCAGTCCCGTCCGAACGGAAGGTCGCGATGCCATGAAGCCGGATCAGACGCTGGCCTGGATGCACGACGGCACCCGGCGGCTGCTCGCCGACGTGGCCGGCCTGCCCGACGCGGCCCTGGAGGCGCCGACCGCGCTGCCCGGCTGGTCCCGCCGTTACCTCCTGTCGCACGTGGCCGCCAACGCCGAGGCGCTGCGCAACCTGGTCCACTGGGCGCGGACCGGCGAGGAGCGCCGGATGTACGCGTCGGCCGGGCAGCGCGACGCCGACATCGCCGCCGGCGCCGCGCTGCCCGCCGCGCAGTTGCGGGCCTGGATTACCTCCTCGGCGCGTGCGCTGGCCGCCGACCTCGGTGCGCTGCCCGATGACGCATGGGGCGCGAAGGTGATCACTGCCCAGGGCCTGACCCGGTCCGCGAGCGAGATCCCCTGGATGCGCGACCGCGAGGTGTACATCCACGCGGTCGACCTGGCCGCGGGCACCACGTTCGCCGGCCTGCCCGAGGGGTTCCTGACCGCGCTGCTGGACGACGTGACCGCCCGCCGGTCAGCGAAGGGCGGCGGCCCGGCGCTCGCGGTGGCCGCGACCGACACCGGGCACTCGTGGGAGGTGACGGGGCGGGGCGCCCCGGTGCCGGTCAGCGCTCCGCTCGCTGACCTGGCCGCGTACCTGACCGGCCGGCCCGCACCAGCCCTGCCCGCGGCTCCCGGCCTGCCCGCCTGGCTCTAGGAGATCGTCACTGGGAGGCTAGCCATGACTGAGTCAGACACATCCAGTTACTCGGTCCTCGTCTGGGTGACCGAAGGAACATGGCAGTCTTGTGTCGATGCCGCGCGACTGCTCGCGCCGGCCGGCGCGCGGATTACGTTGATGTACGTCGTCCCCGCTGACTTGCTCCAAGCCGCCCATGGTGCTCATCTGGGCCTGCTTGGCCGCGGGCCGCGCGGAGTCGATTCACGAATCGACGAGATAATCGACACCTCAGCCGATGAACTGCTTACCGCTGCCGCCGCGCGCCTCAACCGTCCGTGCGGCGCAATCAGAACCCACGGGCGGCCGGGGCGCGAGGTGGCAACCGCGGCAGTCGGCGCGGACCTGCTCGTCGTGGCCAGAGACGGGGATCAGTCCCACCTAGGTCCGAGAAGCCTCGGCAAGGAAACCCGGTTCGTCGTCGACCACGCCCCCGGTCAAGTCCTGCTGGTCTGGCCAGGAGAAGCTCCGAGCAGCGTACCTCCACCGCCGCCGCCACCGGGGCGCGGTCAGGGAGCGGCGGGTGGCTGACGCGGCGCGCTCAGCCGGCCTCGCGCAGGTGCCTGGCCGCCACCGCGGCGGCGGTCATCTTGCTCATCGCCAGGTGGCGGGGCACCCGGCGCAGGCCGCAGTCGGTGGATATCTCGAGCCGCTCAGCGTCGCGGTACTTCAGGCAGGTGCGGACCCGCTCGATGATGTCGTCCGGCGTCTCGGAATAGTGGGTCTTGATGTCGATCAGCCCGGCGGAGAGGATGCGGTCGCGGTCCCATTTCCCCACCAGGTCGATTTCCGCCATCTCGCGCGCGCCGAACTCCAGGCTGAAGCCGTGGACGTGCGCGTCGAGCAGGGCCGGGAACAGCCAGCGGTAGGTCCGTTTCGCGTACGGCAGCCGGCGGAACGACCCGAAGCAGATGTGCACGATGAACGTGCACCCGGTGATCCCGTCGACCACCTGGTTGATCGTCTCGACCAGGTTCTCCGGCGTCCGGTCCTCGCTGGCGTGCGACGGGGTGAGCGGCTCCTCGATCTGGATGTAGTCGCAGCCCGCCGCGACGAGCCGCTTGATGTCCGAACGGATGGCGGGCACCAGCGCGTCGGCGCATTCGCGGCGGCTCCGGTAGACGGGGGAGAAGTCAAGCTCGGTGGTGATCCCGTACGGGCCAGGCATGCCGATCTTGGGCCGCCGGCCGGTCCGCGCGCGCAGGAACTCGTACTCGGCGGTGTAATCCCAGATCGAGGTCACCTGGTCGAGCGGCTCGCGCACCTCGTAGACCGGCAGCTGGTCCCAGCCGATCGCGCCGAGCCTGCGCTGCGTCGGCTTGAGCGCCAGGCCGGCCATCTGCCCGGTGATGCCCTCGATCCAGCCGCCCCGCCGGTGCTCGCCGTCGGTGAGGATGTCGAGCCCGGCCGCCTCCTGGTCGTAGATGGCGAGCTGGCAGTAGTCGTCAAGCAGTTCCCGCCGGTCGTCGGGCCCGAACCGGCCCGCCTTCTCGCCGTCCGCCACCACGTCCCACCAGCCGGGGCGCGCCCAGCCGCCGGTGGTGGTGACCGGCAGCGCCGCCGGGTACGTGTACTCGCCCATGGTCACTCCTCCTGGTCAAGGCCGCTTAGTGCGTCGATGAGCGCCGCGTGGATGTAGCCGTTGGACGCGACGACGTCCACCCGGTCGGCGGTGACGTGCGGCTGCCCGTCGAACAACGTCAGCAGGCCGCCCGCCTCCGCGAGTATCAGCTGCCCGGCGAGTATGTCCCAGGCGTCCATCGTGTACTCGCAGTAGGCGTCGAGGCGGCCCGCCGCGATGTAGCACAGCGTCAGCGCGGGGGAGCCGAGCGACCGCACCCCGCCGGCCACCGACATGAGCCGTTCCACCAGCAGCGCGTACGCCCGGATCTCGGCCGGGTCGACCGTCTGCGCCTGCGCGACCACGAGCGCCCGCTCCAGCCGCGCGACGTCAGACACGCCGACCGGCACGCCGTTCAGCGTCGCGCCGCCGCCGCGCGCCGCGACGAACATCTCATCGCGCAGCGGGTCGTAGACCGCCCCGGCCACCGTCGCGCCGCCGCCCGGTGTTCCTGAAGTGCCCGGTGTTCGAAGTGCCCGGGCCTTGCGGAGCTGCGGAGGGCCACGGACACGCAGCTGAACGGGAGGCCGTGCGTGAAGTTGGTGGTCCCGTCGAGCGGGTCGACGTACCACACGTCGGGCGAGTCGAAATTCCCGGCGACACCCTCCTCGCCGTCGACGGCATGGCCGGGGAAGGCGGTCAGGATGGTGTCCGCGATGGCGCTCTGCGACTCGCGGTCGGCGACGGTCACCAGGTTCGCCCGGGCGTCCTTGTACTCGACGTCGAGCCGTTCCAGCCGCCTGGCCATCAGCGCCGCGCCGCCCGCCCGCGCCGCGGCCTCCGCGACCTCGGCGGCCAGGATCGGGTCGGTCACTTCTTCGGCACCTTGAACACGTTGCGCAGCGCGTACTGCACGGGGTCGAAGGCGGGCTCCGCCGCCGGCTGCCGCGCCGCGGGGGCGGGCTCCGGCGCTGTACCGCCTGACCCGCCGCCTGATCCGCCGCCGCCCCAGGTGGTCTCCGGCCGGTGCTGCAGGAAGAACACGCTGTCGGGGAAGGGCAGGTCATGCGCGATGGCCCACTCCACGTCCTGCGGCACGCCGCCGGACGCCGCCTCGATCGCGACCGCCTGCGCGCAGAGGTACCGCACCTCCTCGTCGGTCAGGCACAGCTGCCCGGCGAGCTCATCGGGGAGCGGCGCGAGCACGGTACGGCCCGCGGCGGCGTCGTAGGCCGTCCAGGCCCGCTTCGCGCCAGTCCGCGCCGTCAGCACCTGCCCCGATGCCCGGTCCACCGTCCAGTGGTCCGGCGTGACATGCCCGGACACCACCGACTCGCCGAGCCCCCAGTTACCCTCCACCACCAGGGTGGAGCGGTCGCCGGCGATCGGGTCGAGGGTGAAAGCGACGCCCGCGGAGCGCGCGTCCACCAGTTCGAGCACGCCGACCGCGAGGTCGTGCACCCGCAGCGGCGAGGGGCCGCCGAAGCGGCTCCGGTAGGCCAGGGCGTGCGCGGAGAACCCGCTCGCCCAGCACCGCCTGATGTGCAGCAGCACGTCCTCCACCCCGGACACCCCGAGGTAAGTCTCGTACTGCCCGGCGAAGCTCGCCGCGTGCCCGTCCTCGCTCACCGCCGACGACCGCACGGCCACGCGCAGCGACTCTCCGTGCCCGGTCCGGTCCGCGAGCCTGCCGTGCGCGCCGGCGACCGCGTCCGCGAGCCGTGACGGCAGCGGCTGCGCGTCGATGAGCGCGCGGGCCTGCGCCGCCAGGGCCGACAGCTCGGCGGGTCCGGAGACCGCGACGCTGAACATCCGGGCGAGCTCGCCGCGCGCCGCCTCGGGCAGCCACCCGTCGAGCGCCTGCGCGGTGACCGCGTACCCGTCGGGTACCCGGTAGCCGTCGGCGGCGAGCTGCCCGAGCCGCGCCATCTTCGGACCGACGCGCGCCGTGTCGCCGCCCCGGATCGCTCCGAGGTCGATGACCGCGTCGCCCGTCACGCGAGATAACCCGTCACGCGAGGACCTGGACCGTGCCCGCCCGGCCGTCGACCCGGATGCGGTCACCCGTCTTGACCACCTGGGTGGCGATGGCGGTACCGACCACGCAGGGGATGCCGTACTCGCGGCTGACGATCGCCGCGTGCGTCAGCGAGCCGCCGGTGTCGCACACGCACGCGGTGATGATGCCGAACGCGGGCGTCCACTCCGTCGTCGTCCCGCCGCACACCAGGATCTCGCCCGCCTGCACCAGGTGCAGGTCGCCGACCGTGGTGATGACCCGGGCCGTGCCCTCCACGGTCCCCTTCGCCGCCGGGAACCCGCGGATCTCGGTGACCGCCGCCGCTGCCTGGGCGGTGCCGGCCGCACCCGGAGCCCCGCCGCCGCGCAGCGTCTCGAGGAAGTGGCCGG
Organism: uncultured Actinomycetota bacterium; assembly: GCA_963811335.1. GTDB lineage: Bacteria > Actinomycetota > Actinomycetes > Streptosporangiales > Streptosporangiaceae > Trebonia. The sequence continues at coordinate 64,963 of CAWERB010000018.1, forward strand.
ACAGCCCGAACACCTCGATCATGATCGGGTCGGGCACGGTGTCGGGGATCGTGCCGAGCATGGTCGGCAGGGACGGCCCGCGTTCCCGCCAGTACTCGAAGTAGGCGCGCCGGTCGGGGACCATCGCGGCGAGGTCGGCCCACCGCCCGCCCCGCCCGCCCAGCCCGACCGACACCCCGGGATCGGCCTCCATCACCTCGAACAGCTCCGGCTTGAACAGGTAGAACAGGTCCGTCGGGTCCGCGACGCGCCCCGCGGCGGCCAGCCTGGCACCGAGCTCGAGCGTGGCGCGCCGCACCGGGATGGCGGCCCGCCGGTCGATCAGGTAGTTGTGCTCCTCGTTCCACCAGGCGAAGTTGGCGGCCTGGTTGGAGGCGAGCGCCGAGTTGAACCTGGCCAGGTCGGCCCCGTTCACCGCGCGCCGCGCCTCGTCGATCTGCTGGTCCCGCTCGGCGATGGCGGCCGCGCGCGCCACGTTGAAGTCGAAGCCGGCCGGCTTGGCGAGGAAGGCGCCGATCGAGTACAGCGCCGGGGTCGGGTCCTCAACCCAGGACGGGGTGTCGATCCGGCAGGTCTCCTCCATCCGCTGACCGTAGACGGTGAGGAAGGCATCGAACTCCGCGAGCCAGGCCGCGCCGCCGCCAAGCGCGGCGATCCTGGCCCGCATGTCGAGCGGCGACCCGTGCAGCAGCGCCGCGTCCACCCCGAGCTCGCGCGCCCGGCTCGCCAGCCGCCACAGCTCCTCATCCGTCCGCGAGTAGAACGTCTGCTGCCCGGCGAGGAACGACGAGACCTGGGCCCCGGACAGCCCGATCTCCTCGGCCAGGGCGTAGAACGCCAGGTAGTTCGCGGTCAGCACGTACATGACCTCGAAGTGGATGAACCAGGCGCGCCGGTGGAACGCGTACGCGTCCTTGAGCACCGTCCACAGCTCGGCGGGCGACATCGCCGCGAGGTCCAGGTGGTCGAAGTGCTCGTACGCCGCGGTGAGCTCGCCCGCCCGCATCGTCCAGTACGAGTTGAAGTCGGCGAGGATCGGCGACACGTAGGTACCGAACCGGGCGGCCCGCGCCTGCACCTGCCACTGCGTGTCCACGTCGATCGTGCCGAGGTACACGTGCGTGCCGGCCAGCCGGTTCACCGACCCGCGGGTCGGCGGCACCCCGACGATCTCGGCGCCGAGCTGCGCGCCCCAGGTCTGCGCGTCGTCGAGCGTGGCGATCGACGCGGGCACCATGCCCTCGCTGAAGTGCAGCGAGTCCCGCAGCCAGTACCGCTCGTTGTCGGCCAGGGAGAACGGCCGCACCGGGCCCGCCACGAACGGCTGGCTGCCGAAGGCTTGCCGGTACCCCGGGTACAGCTCTTCCTTGACGAACTCATCCACCGGAAACGTACGCGGCGAATCACCAGACACGGCAGCCTCACCTCGGCCTTGAAGTGGTTGACGTAACAAGGAAAGTCTGGTGCAGCGGCCGCGCGGCGGCAAGAGCGCGGCCCGGTCCATTAAAAGCATACGCCGGGCAGTAGGCAGGGGCTCCCGGTGGGTGAGGGCGGCACCGGCGGCGAGCCGCTGGGGCTGGCTGCTCGGCGAGGCGGACGGCGGGGCGCTCGGGCTGCTGCTCGGCGTGGCGGAGGGCCGGGCGGACGGCGAGGTGCTCGGCGGCGCCTTTGTGCCGCTGGGGGTGGCCCGTGGGCTGGTCGCGCCGGGCACGGCGGCGTTCGTGCCGGTACGGCCGGGCCGACTTGCCCCGCTCGCGGACCTGGCGCCCGGTGACGGCCGCGCGCCCGGCGTCGTCGAACTCGTCGACGCCGGGCTGGGCGGCGGGTCGTTGGACGACGCCGTGCGGAACACGCCGGTGATAAGCAGCGCAACGAGCGCGGCGCCGGTCACACAGGGCCGCGCCGACCGCGATCGTGCCGGCTCGCCGCCGTCGCCGCGCCCAGTCGTCCACCGGAGGCACCGCTTCGCCCGCAGCAGGGCCGAGGGCGAAGCCGGGGGCCGTCCCGGCGGCCAGCTCGGCCAGGCCGCTGCCGGGCTGGGAGCCGGGCCGGCGCCGGCGCCGGGTCCGCGGCCGCGGCGTAGTGCTGCGCGCGAGCGGACGGGACGAGGTAGCCGGGCGCCAGCGCGTCGCGCAGTCTTGCCGCCACCTGGGCGAGCTGGCCCGCGTCGCTGACCCGCCGGGCCGGGTCCTTGACGGTCAGCGCGCCCACCAGGGCGTTGACCTCGGCTGGGACATCGGCGGGCAGCGGCGGCGGCGGCAGGTAGAGGTGGGCGGCCATCACGTCGGCCGAGGTCCCCTCGAACGGCGGTACCCCGCGCAGGCACTCGTGCAGCACGATGCCCAGGGCGTACAGGTCGCTCGCCGGGGTTCCCTGGCCGCCGGCGATCCGCTCGGGCGCCATGTACTGGGCGGTGCCCATGACCAGGCCAGGCCCGGTGACCGGGGCCTGGCCCGCCGCGTGCGCGATGCCGAAGTCGGTGACCTTGACCTGGCCGCCCGGGCTGATCAGGATGTTGCCCGGCTTGACGTCCCGGTGGACCAGGCCGGCCCGGTGCGCCGCGGCCAGGCCGTCCGCGGTCTGCGCCACCACGTCGAGCGCGACGACGGGCGGGACGGGGCCGCCCGCCAGGACGTCGGCGAGCGACGGGCCGTCGACGAACTCCAGCACCAGGTACGGTGGGCAGCCGGCGCCGCCCGGGCCGTAATCGAAGACCTGCGCCACGTGCGGGTGGGTCAGCAGGCCGGCGTTCCTCGCCTCCTTGCGGAACCGCTCGAGGGTGTCCGGGTGGTCGGCGTACTCGGGACGCAGCACTTTCACCGCTACCGGGCGCTCAAGCAGCAAGTCCATCGCCCGCCACACCTGGCCGACGCCCCCCGCCGCGATGCGCTTATCCAGCCGGTAGCGCGCTTCTGCTATGTAGCCGGATCGCGTCACAACGCAGGCCAGACTACCCTGGCGCATCGCCAGAAACCCTGGCACCTGCGAAATGTCGGCAAATCTACAGATGCGGGCCTGCGGCGTAACGGAGGCGGCCTGCCCCTTCCCGACTGCTGCCTCCCGGCCCGTAATACGCTTTTAAGGCCCGCAGTCGCGGCACTTACCCGTTTCGCCGAGAGGTTGCCAAGCCATGCGCTACGCGTCCACCTACGACAAGAGCGGCGCGCCCGTCGTCGCTGAGCTCCAGGGGGACCTGCTCGTCCCGCTGGACGGGCCGGCCGAGCTTGGCGCGGACACCACCGCCGAGGTGCTCGCGGGCGCACGGCGGCGCACGACGGACGCCTTCCCGGCCGCCTCGGCGTACCTGCGCGCCGTGGTGCCGAACCCCGCCAAGGTCATCTGCATCGGCCTCAACTACAAGGCGCACATCGAAGAGACCGGGCGCACCGACTCCGACTACCCGGTGCTGTTCCCCAAGTTCGCCAGCAGCCTGACCGGGCCGTACGCGGCGCTCGACCTCCCGTCGGAGTCCGCCCAGGTCGATTACGAGGGCGAGCTCGCCGTGGTCATCGGCAAGCCGGGGCGCCGGATCAGCGAGGCGGACGCGGCTGGCCACGTGCTCGGCTACACCGTCGCCAACGACATCAGCATGCGTGACTACCAGTACAAGACGCACCAGTGGATGCAAGGCAAGGCCTGGGACGAGTGCACGCCGCTCGGCCCGTACCTGGTCACGGCGGACGAGGTGGACATCACCGCGCAGTCCATCTCCACCACCGTCAACGGCGAGAAAGTGCAGGACTCCACGATCTCGCTGCTGATCTTCCCCATCCCGCGGCTCATCGCCACGATCTCCGAGTTCACCGCGCTGCGCACCGGCGACGTGATCCTCACCGGCACCCCGTCAGGCGTCGGGGCCCGGCGCACTCCGCCGCTGTTCCTCAAGTCGGGCGACGTAGTCGGCGTCGAGGTGACCGGCGTCGGCGCGCTGCGCAACACCATCGCCTGAGGAGCCCCGCCTGATGAGCACTGAGAAGGAGGCCGGGGCGGCACCCCCGTTCGAGAACCTCCCGCCCCGGCTCGACCTGATCGCCCCGGCCGACCTCGACGGCGCGCAGCGCGCCGTCTATGACGCGATCACCGGCGGCCCGCGGGCCAGCCAGGCGGGCACCGTGCCGATCACCGACTCCGACGGCCGCCTGCTCGGGCCGTTCGCGGTCATGCTGCTCACCCCGGCGGTCGGCGACGCGATGCAGCAGGTCGGCGCGAAGATCCGGTTCGCCGCCGCGCTCACCGCGCGGGAACGCGAGCTCGCCATCCTGACGGTCGCCGGCCAACTGCGCAGCGACTTCGAGCGCCTCGCGCACGAGCCGGCCGCGCGTTCGGCTGGCCTCACTCAGGCCCAGGTCAACGCGGCGCTGGCCGGCCGGGTCCCCGACGGCCTGACCGACACTGAGGCGCTGGTCGGCCGGCTCGCCCGCGTGATGACCGCGGAGCGGACGCTGCCCGACCCGGACTACGAGGCGGGCGTGAGGGTGCTCGGCCGGGAGCGCCTCGCCGACCTGACGTGGCTGGTCGGCTACTACTGCGCGCTCGCGCTGTCGCTCGCGGTCTTCCGCCCGTTCCTCCCGCACGCGGTCGCGACCGCGTACCAGGCCGGCGCAACGGCGCGCTTAGGCGTCCTGGCCGGCCGCCGGCCTGCCGGACGTGCCGGTGAACGCCCGGTGAGTCACCTCGGGCCGGCGCGGCGCTACCGCTGCTGGAGCTTGCCCTCGATCCTGACCGCCTCCGCGACCCGGGCGGCGGCCTCGTCCGGGGTCGCCGCGTACCCGGCGAACGCGCGCTGCAGCCCGGCCGCCCGCCGGTAGGCGTCGCGGGCGTTGCTCCGGCCGGAGCCGACGGTGAACTTGTCGCCGAGGTCCTCGAAGACCGCGGCCTCCAGGCTGGTATGCGGCTCGTTGTCCGCCGCCGCCCCGGGGAACGGCCCGAACGTCATCAGCAGCTGCACCGCGTCCAGGGAAAGCCCGGAGTGCAGCCAGTCCTGGACGTCCTTGACCGCCAGGGCCGGGTTACCGTCGAACCGCCAGCCCTGCGCCTCGCAGGCCCGCTGCACCCGGGCGGGCGAGTACCCGTTCAGCGGGATGAAGCCGCCCCGGCCGAGGAAGATCAGCTTCGGCTTCCTGGCCCGGGCGTAGAACGTGAACTTCGGCAGCAGCCGCAGCGTGTCACCCTCGTGCCGGGGAAACGTGAACACCCGGGTCTGCGGCGGGCTGCCGGACGGCCTGCGCGGGGCTCGCCTGCTGGCCAGGGGCCGGCTGACGATCACGTCCCGGCCGATTTCCATGCGGCTCGTGCGCGCCAGCCCGGCGATCAGCCCGGCCAGGCTGCCCAGCGCGAAGACGCCGAAGAACACGGCCGCCGCGATCCGCCCGCCCGTGGTCTCCTGGCTGCCCTCCGAGACCGCCAGGACCAGGATGAAAAGCAGCGTGAGGCAGCCGAAAATCGTGGCCGCCGCGGTGTTGCGGCCCTTAATGACCGTGGCGCCGCCCGGCGGCTCCGCGCCGGCCCAGGGGGCCGGCCATACCCTTGGTCTTGCACAGGGGCCAGCCTAGCCCGGCGCGGTGGCGCTAGGAGCACGCCGGCCTGTCGCGCACCACGCCGCAGCATGATCAACTTAAGCTAAGCGGCATTTTTGCGCCATGACATGGAAGGTCTGAAGGGTCGGATCGGCCGCGTACGCGATGCGGCCGCCGTCGGCGAGCGTCGCCTGGAGCGCGCTGAGCGCAGCCGCGGAGATCACTTCCCCGGGGGCGATGACGGGAACGCCCGGCGGGTACGGCGCGATCAGCTCGACGCTCACCCGGCCCACGGCGGCAGCCGCGGCAACGGTCTCGTGGGGGGCGAAGAACGCGCTGCGCGGGTCGGTCGCGGTGGCTGGCTCGACGGCCCAGGCGGCGGCCGGGCCGGCCTTCCGCGGCTCGCCGCGGTGCTTCTCGATGGCGGCGACCAGGGTGGCAACCAGGCGAGCGACCGAGGCCTCGTCGTCGGAGACCGTCACCATGGGGACCAGCACGTCACGATCGGCCATTTCCAGGGGAATGCCCGCGGCGAGCAGTTCTGCCTCGACGGCGTGCCCGTGCGCGCCGGTTCCGGCGAGCAGCACGACGAGCTTGGCCGGGTCGACGGGCAGCGGGCCGTCCGGGTGCCCGTCCGGGCGGCCGGCCACGACGGCGAGCCCAGGGACGGCGGCGAGCCGGCCGCGGGCACCGCGCACCAGGTCGACGAGCCTGGCCAACCAGGTCGGCCCCGTGGTGCTGCAACAGCGCGCGGGCGGCGTCCGTGCTGGCGAGGATCGCCCCGGCCGGGCTGGTGGTGTGAGTGGCGTCGAAGCCTCGCTCAAGGCGGCCGGCGTCGAGCACGCCGCCGGATCGCCGGGTCCGCGCGAGGAGCAGCGCTGCCTGGCTCCACGCGGGCAACGTCTTATGCGCGCTGGTGATGAGGGCATCCGCCCCGAGTGAGAGCGCGTGCGGCGGCACCGCGGGTGAGAATCCGAAGTGGGCCGCCCAGGCGGCGTCCACCACCAGCGGGACGCCTGCGGCGTGCGCGGCGGCCGCGTGTGCCGCGATGTCGGAGCGCGTACCGGTGTACGACGGATCGCCGAGCACGACGCCGCACGCGCCCGGGTGCGCGGCGAGCGCGGCCTCGACGGCGGCGACGGGCACGGCACCGGGCAGCCCGGTGACGGCGTCCAGCTCGGGCCGCACCCAGACCGGCCGCAGCCCGGCCAGCACGAGGCCGAGCAGCAGCGAGCGATGGAGGGTACGGGTGATGACGACCTCCTGCCCTGGGCGGCCGAGGGCGAGCACGGCGGCCTGATTGGCGTGCGTCGCCCCGCCGACCGACAGCCGGCACCAGTCCACGCCCCAGGCCGCGGCCGCCCGCTGCTCGGCCTTCGCCAGCAGCCCGCCCGCCTGCTTCATGGTGTCCAGGCCCGCGTACAGCGGCACGTCTCCGCGCACGACGTCACCCACGAGGTGCGTGCGCTGCTTGTGACCCGGGATCGTGAACGGCGTCATGGTCCCCGCACGGACGGCGGCGCCGAACCGCAGCCAGCCGTCAAGCAGCGGCGCGTCACCCGCGAGGCCAAGCGGGTCGCGGGGATCGTCAGGTTCGGGGGTCACGCCGCTCATCCTGCCTTTGCTATCCGATTTCCAGCACGACCTTGCCTTAGCCGACCGGGGTGCCGAGCTGCCGGAAGGCACTGGACATGACGAACCGCACCGCGCGGGTCGACCGCCGGCCGAACAGCTCGAAGCACAGGTCGCGCAGCCCGCCGCGGTGCCATTCCGGCAGGGAGATCATCCGGCCGTCCTGCTCAACGTGGTCGGGGAAGCCGTCGAAGATATCCCAGCTGTCGACCGGCGTCTGCCCGTCGCGCAGCAGGTCGGCGATCGCGCGCCGCGACAGCGCCGCCGCCCGCGCCACGGCGAGCGCTCCCTCCGGGCTGCGCAGGAGGGTGTGGTCTCCGTAGATGCGGAACCGCTCGCCGTCCGGCCCGGATGAGACGACGAGCGAGTGCTTGTTGAGGTACTCGTGCGCGACCTTCACGGCGAGCTGCACGGTGCCGCTGCCGAGCATGGCCAGGTACGCCGCGTAGGCGGCCCGCCGGCCCGCGTCGCCGTCCCCGGTCACGCCGCTGGCGGCTACTCGCTCTTCAAACGTCGCGGTGTCGGCCACGTCCTGCGGGTCCCAGGGCGGCCGCGGCACCGCGCCGGGCATCGCGGCCGACGCCGCGCCCGGTCCCGCGCCGCCTGGTCCCGCGCCGTCCGGTCCCGCGGCCATGGCGTGGTGCCTGGCGGCGTCGGCCCTTGCCCCGGCCCGGTCATAGTGGCCGGGACCGTGCAGCAGCGGCTGCCGCGTCACGGTCAGCGCGTCGAGCACTTCCCGGTGCGGGTAGGAAACGCCGGACGCGGCGAGCCACTCGATGTACCACTGGATCACCAGGGTCTTGTTCACCTGGTGCCCGGCGGCGAACGAGTCCTGCAGGAAGTGGTCGGCGTAGCCCGCGTAGATCCGCGCCCGCAGCCGCAGCGCTTCTCGTTCCTCGCCGCGGGCGGCCGCGGACCGCGCGATGAGGTCGCGGGCCGCCAGGTGGAACGCGTGCCAGCGGTACCAGGAGAACGGGGCGAAGTGGCCGCAATTGCGGGCCAGGACGGAGCCGTACCAGTTCGGCGGCGCGAACCCTTGCCGTTTGCCGAGCGCGGTAATCGCCGCGATCTCGGCACTCTCCGCGAGGGGCCCGAGCAGCGGGTAGCGCAGCGACCCGGGCAGCAGCCGCGGCCGCGCCCCGCGGCGCCCGGCGGAGCGGCCGAGCTCCGCGACGCTCCAGCTGCGCACCGACTGGATCAGCGGCCCGATGAACCGCAACGGAGCGGCCTCGATCTCTTCCGGGCGGCCCAGGTAGTCGGGCAGCACGTTCAGCTCGCCGAGGGTCACGACGAGCCCGCTGCCGGGCAGCCGCACCATGTCGAGATCCGGGTGCTTGGCGCGCAGCCGGCCCTCGTTCACTCCCCGCGGCGCCCGCCCGAGCTCAGCGAGCAGGCCGCGGTACTCCTCGACGGGCCCGCCGTCGCCTGCGGCCGCCGCGCCGACCCGCGCCGGGCCGACGTCGCCGAGCAGTGCGTGCTCCCAGGCCATCATCAGTCTGCCCCCCTGGTACCGCGGGGTCGCGCCGATCCGCTCGCCCGTCGCCGCATCGACGGTACCGAACGGAGGCGGGGCGCGTCATGACGGAGCCGCCGCTTGTTTCCGCCGTCGGCGACGCGGTAAGACAGTGCGCATAGCGGGCACCCGGCGCGACCGCCGCCGGCCCGGCACGCGTGGAAGGTGGATCATGCGCGCGGTGTGGACCACGGGAACGAACGGGCCGGACTCGCTCGAGGTGCGCGAGACGCGGGACCCGGAGCCGGCCGCCGGGCAGGTGCGGATCCGGGTCAGCGCGGCAGGCCTGTGCTTCGCCGAGGTGATGGCGGCCCAGGGCCTTTACCCCGGTGCGCCGAAGCCGCCCGCGGTGCTCGGCTACGAGGTGGCGGGCGTGATCGACAAGGCCGGCCCGGGTGCCGACGAGCGCAGGGAAGGCAGCCGGGTGGTCGCCCTCACCACCTACGGCGGCCACTCCGACACGGTGTGCGTGCCGGAGAACCAGGCGTTCGCGATCCCGCACGGCAAGCACTTCACCGAGGCCGCCGCGATCCCGGTGAACTACCTGACCGCCTACCACATCCTGTTCCGCGTCGCCTCGATCAGGCCGGGGGAGCGCGTGCTCGTGCACATGGCCGCGGGCGGCCTCGGCACCGCCGCGCTGCAGCTGTGCCGCACCGTCGACGGCGTGCAGACGTTCGGCACGGCGTCCGCCGCCAAGCACGGGGCCATCAGGGAGGAAGGCTGCACCTACCCCATCGACTACCACGCCACGGATTACGCCAAGGAGGTCAGGCGGCTCACCGACGGCGAGGGCGTCGACGTGGTGCTCGACCCCCTCGGCGGCGCGGACTCGCGCAAGGGACTCAAGCTGCTCCGCCCGGGCGGCCGCCTGGTGGTCTACGGCTTCGCCAACCTGACGAGGGGCGAGCGCCGTAACCGCGCCCGCGTGCTGCGGCAGGCGGCGTCGATGCCGCTGCTGACGCCGCTGCAGCTGATGAACGCCAACAAGGCCGTGGCGGGCGTGCACATCGGCCGCCTCGTCGACCGGATCGACCTGCTCACCGCGGAACTCACCGAGGTCATGGCGCTGTGGGCGGCGGGGAGCATCACCCCGCGAGTCGACAGCACCTACCCGTTCGACCGGGCGGCCGATGCCCACCGGCGCATCCTGTCCCACGGCAACACCGGCAAGATCATCCTCGTCCCGTGAGCACTCCCGCTGGGCGCGTTGCCTGCCGGATCTCGGGCCGATACCGGGCCTCATGGTCAGTCCTGAAGCCGTGCGGCGCAGAATCTGTACGCGGCGCCGGCTCTGGCGGCGGCTTGAGACCACAGTTCGCGTTGATGACTCGATGACCCCTGCCGACTTTCGTGGTGATCGGGCGATGAAGGCAGGGACGGTGAGCCTGCGCCGCTTCGGTCACGTCGAACGGGTGCCCGTCAACACCGGCCCTGACGCCAGCAGTACCCGAGACGGGCCCAGGACCGATATGAGCAAGGCGAATGGCTGAGTCGGCGCGGGGCAGCAGCGCGCGGGGCTGGCTCCACTTTGCGTCGTGACTTTAGGGGCTGGTGTCTCGCTCCCAGCGGCGCGCCGCGGGCAGGCTCCGGCCGCGTCCTGCCGGCGCTCGCGTTACCTGGCAGGCCGCCGCCTGCGCTGGCCGCGGTGCCGCCCCGCCTCGCCCGCCTCACCCGCCTCACCCGCCTCGCCGGCCTCACCCGCCTCGCCGCCGCGACGGGTTCAAGGTTTAACGGGTAAATTCCGCGCATCAGGTAAATAAAGCACCGCTCACACGTTCGGAATTTACCCGATGAGCAAGGTTTACCCGTTAACGGGCACAGGGCGGGACGCTGGCTCTCCCTCCTGTTACGACGGTGCAGCCAGAGGGGGAAGGGATGGCCGGCGGTAGCCTGTCAATCCGGGAACCGTACAGGCGCTGCGGCGCGCAAGGCTGATTCCAGTTTTGCGTCGTGGATTTGAGTGCGCCGGCGCACACCTGCACATTGCGCCTACCCAGCCGCGCGGACGCGGGACGTCCGGCCGTGAGCTGGGCGAGCCGCCTGAGGGATGCAGCCGCCTCATGCGCCACAGCCTGGTGGGCATGCACGGGAACTGGCTGCCCGGTCCGGGTTCGCATGATTCCTGGCCCGGGGCCTGCTGGCGCCTGGACAGGCCTGCGCTCATCCTTCGTGACGGCCCTGGAAGAGCGAGCCGCCGTCGAGGCTGATCCAGAAGCGCTCCTCGCCGCCTGCCCGGCCGTCCGGCACGCCGCCGTTGGCCAGGATCACCCGGCGCGACGGCTCGTTATCAGTGGCGCAAGTCAGCAGCACCCGCTCCAGCCCTACCTCGCGGCACCGCGCCAGCCCCGCGGCCAGCATCCGGGTCGCGTGGCCCTGCCGCCGCCAGGGCGCAACCACGTGGTACCCGACGTGGCCGCCAGCCTCCGCCAGCTCATAAGTGAGCCGATGGCGGACGACGAACGTCCCCAGGTAATACTCGCCAGAGACGTACCAGAAGACCGTGGATGGCACTCCCCAGCGGACCTGCACCCCGCGGCGGGCGGCCACGAACCCCGCGAAGTCCTCGCTGGCCGCCTCCAGCCAGCGGGTCGGCGTGCCCTGTAGCAGGCAGTCGGCCTGTTCCCCCACGAGGTAAGACACCCTGACGTCCTGGGTTGGCCACACCAACCGCGGCGGCTCGATAAGACGGATCACCGCGTCAGTCTGCACGACCCTCGGTCAACGGGCACCACGAAGGCAGCGTCTCGAGCGAGGCCAGGGACAGCAGGAACGTGGATACCCCAAGAGGGACCGCCTTTAGCCGGTCCGCGAGATCCGTCAAGGTATCCGTCAGGGCCTACGGCCCTGACGGCAGCGTGAGCTGCCAGGAAACCCAGAGGTAACCGGCAACTCACTGGCCGGGGCCCACTCGCCAGTGGGCTCCGGCCGCTGCGCGCCAGCGGGGTGCAGCGAGTGCCTCGCGACAACGAAGATCCCTCGGCTCGTTCCTGAGGCAACCCGGCCACGGCGACACGGCACGCCAGGGCGCACGCGGCCCCTTGCCAATTCAGGCTCAGCAAGCCAGCCCGGCTGCGATACGGGCGACTGATCGGGCTGAGTGAGCGCGGGGCCGCGGCGCGCAGGCGTGATTCCAGTTTTGCGTCGTGAATTTCTGGCGATCAGGCCAGACGGAGGATCGGTGCAGCGCGAGGTCCGCTTGCCGGATCGTGGCGGCGGGAACCTCCCAGAGGATGACGTCGAAGTCGTTGCTGACATCGAGACATGAACCTGGCTGCAGGGCTACGTAATCGGCTGCGGACGCCTCCAGCACCGCCGCGAGGCGGCGATTTCTACAGACCATCCAGTTGCCTGGTCACCGTGTCGAGTGTCGGCCCAGGACGCCCCTCGCGCAGCAAGCGGAGCAATTCTTCTCCGAACCGCCTCCCGTTCGGAAACTGGTCGCCACGGTCCCAGCGCCACGCTGCGACCATCGCGAAAACGAGCTGCCGGCATTCCTCTAGGAGTCCTCGGTCGACGCCTGGGTAGTGCTCGCAGACCGCCTGGGGAACATGGGCGAGATCGAACTCGACGGGCCCACGGCAGCACGTCTCAAGGTCGATGAACAATGGGCCGTCCTTCGTACTGAGCACATTGCCCGGGTGCGGCTCGCCGTGGAGCAGTTGCTCCATGGCGCCGCGGTCCTCGATCGCCCGGCGCAGGCTTGCCAGCTTGCCACTGAGGAGCACGCGGTCCGCGCCGGCGAGCTCCGGCGAGAGATCCGGGCTGGCAACGACTTCTTCCGCCTCCGCGATCCGGTCCGTGAACCGCGGGCTCGGCACGTCAACCTTGCGCATGCCGGCGTGCAACCGCTCCAGCGCCTGGGCGTAGCCGGCCGGGGAGACGTGAGGTGTCACGGGCTCGTAGTACACCCACAGCGTCACTGCGAAGCCATCGCGCGTGTGCACGAGCGGCTCCGCCCGAGGCTCCAGGGCGCCCACCGGGCACCCGACCTCGGCGAGCCGTTGAGCGAGCTCAACTTCGAACTGTGCAACCTCTTGCCCCACGGGGGCGACCCGGGCAAGGACGTCGCACGGCGTCAGCCGCAGCGCCAGCTTGTTCGAGTTGTGGAGAACGACCGCGTTGCTGGCTGGCAGGCCAAGCGATGCGGCGACCGAAGTCGCACCCGCAATCGCACGCGTGACGTCGGACATCTCCACCCTCGAATCTTGGCATAGATGAGCGAGGAGACAGGTCGAGACCGCGCGTGAGCACACCACCGGCCCGGTCTACCGATTAGTACGCAGATCCGACCCCGCGGCGATAAGAAAGCCCACGTCAGCGCCCCGTCAGCCCGCCGATCCAGCAGACCTGTCACAAGTCAGGAGCCTCATGGTCGTCGCCCGCCTCACCCGCCTCACCCGCCTCGCCCGGGTTCCCGGCTAACGGGTAAATTCCGCGCACCGGGTAAGTTCCGCACGTCCTGCACGTGCGGAACCTTCCCGTTGAGCAAGGTTTACCCGTTAAGCCGGGAGCAGGGCAGGCCAGCGGCCGCCCCCGCTGTCACGGCAGCGGCGGCAGCGGGGAAGCAACGGCCGGCGGCAGCCCCGGGCCGCACGGCCGCGGGGCGGCAGGGTGCAAGCCAGGCGCAGCGCGTCGTGAAACCGTCGCGGAGCCGCTGCCTTATCCGGTCGTCTGGGCTGCGGACAGCGTCAGCCGCCGCGCCGCGTCGGCTATCGTCCAGGGATGGTTGCACCGCTGGAAAGCGTCGCGGTCCTGTCCGACATCCACGGCGTGCTGCCCGTGCTCGATGCCGTCCTGGCGCAGCCCGAGGTCCAGGCCGCCGGCCGGATCGTGGTGTGCGGTGACCACGCCGCCGGGCCGCAGCCCGTCGAGGTACTCGACCGGCTGACCGCCATAGACAACGTCGTCCTCGTCCGCGGTAACGCTGACCGCGACCTGGTGGCGCTCGCGCGCGGCGAGTACCCGCCGGGCGAGGAGGCGTACCCCGTCGACGCCTGGGCGGCGGCGCAGTTGTCACCCGCGCATGTCGACCTGCTCGCCGGTCTGCCGCACCCCGTCATCCGCGACGTCCGGGGCTTTGGCCCGGTGGCGTTCTGCCACGGCACACCGCGTGACGACAACGAGGTGGTACTCGTTGACACCCGGCTGGAACGCTGGGCCGAGGCCTTCGCCGGGCTGCCGGATGAGGTGCGCACCGTGGTCTGCGGGCATACCCACATGCCCTTCGTCCGGCTGGTCGATCGCCGCCTGGTGGTCAACCCGGGCAGCGTCGGCATGCCCTACGGCCGGGCCGGCGGCCACTGGGCCCTGCTCAAGGACGGCGGCGTCAGCCTGCGCCGGGTCGAGATCGACGTGGACGCGGCCGTCGCCGCGGTCGTCACGGGCTCGGCCTACCCGGACCGGGCCGCCTGGGCCGAGGACTACCTGCGCGCCACGGCCAGCGACGCCGACGCGATCGCCGCCTTCGGCCCCCGCGACGGCCGCCCCGCCCGCTCATCGTGACGTCGCCACCCGAATCGGATAACAGCAAGAGGCGCCGCAGGCGCGATGCCTGCGGCGCTTCTCCTGACGGAGTCCTCTCAGCGCTCCGCCGCGGGCACCGGGACAACGGCGGCCCGGCCATCAGCCGCGCCCGTGGAGGCAGCCGCGCCCGCCGCGTCGACCAGCCCGGCTGGCCCCTCGCTCGACGTTGACGGGGACTCAGCCGCGCGGGCCGGCACGAAGGCCAGCGCTAGCAGGGCGGCGGCCAGCGTGACACCCGCGGCGACCAGCGAGCCGCGGTGGATGCCGATCATGAACGCCGACCGCACCGCGTCCGCCGCCGTCTCGCGCAGCGGCGCGGGGAAGCGTGCGGCCACGCTCATCCCCGCGATGACCGACTGCCCGGCCAGGTGCCCCGTCGCGGCGGGCGCGCCGAGCGCGGTCAGCCCGGACAGCACGTGCGAGCCGTAGGCGGAGTTGAGCACGGAGCCGACGATCGCGACGCCGAGGGTGCCGCCGACCTCGCGGGTGGTGTCGTTGACGGCCGACCCGGCGCCCGCCTTGCCGCGCGGCACCGCGCCCATGATCGCGTCGGTGGCGGGGCCGGTGGTCAGCCCGAGGCCCGCCGCCATCAGCGCCATGGAGACGACCACGCTGCCCCAGTACGGCGTGCTCACCGACGTGGTCGCCGCGACGGTGAACCCGGCGCTCATCGTCACCAGCCCCGCGGTGACCACGAGCTTGGTGCCGAGCCGGCGCATGAGCAGCATCGCGATGGGCGAGAAGCCGGCGGTGACGAACGCGAAGGGCAGCGTGGCGAGCCCCGCGCCCAGCGGGTCGTAGCCGCGCAGGATCTGGAAGTACTGGGTGATCATGAAGATGAACCCGAACAGCCCGAAGAAGGACAGCCCGATCGCCACGCTCGCCGCGCTGAACCGCGGGTTGCGGAACAGCCGCACGTCGAGCATCGGGTCGGGGCGCCGCACCTGCCACCAGGCGAAGGCGGCCAGGATCGCCAGCGACCCGGTGATCCCGCCGACCGTGGCGACTGACGCCCAGCCGTGCTGCGGCGCCTCGATGATCGACCACGTGAGCAGGCTGATCCCGGCGGCCGACAGCAGCGCCCCAAGGGGGTCGAAGCGCCCGGCCCGCGGGTCACGCGACTCGGGCAGCAGCGCGCGGCCGAGCATGAGCGCGATAAGGGCGACAGGCACTGACACGTAGAACACCGAGGACCAGGAGAAGTGCCGCAGCAGGGCGCCGCCGGACACCGGCCCGATGGCGACGGCGAGCCCGGAGACCGCGGACCAGACGCCGATCGCGATGGCGCGCTCGCGGGCCACGGTGAACACGTTGTTGAGTATCGCCAGCGTGGCCGGGTACACCAGGGCGGCCGCCGCGCCCATCAGGGCACGCGCGGCGATCAGCTCGGCGGTGGTCCGCGACAGCGCCGCGCCGACCGAGGTCGCGGCGAACAACAGCAGGCCGAGCTGCAGGAGCCGCCGCCTGCCCAGGCGGTCGCCCAGGTTGCCGCCGACCAGCAGCAGCCCGGCGAAGGAGAGCGTGTAGCCGTCGACCACCCACTGCAGGGCCGAGGTCGAGGCGTGCAGGTCGCGGCTGATGGTCGGCAGCGCGACGTTGACGATCGTGTTGTCGACGACCGTCAGCAGGACGCTGAGGCAGAGCACCGCGAGAATCCACCAGCGCCGGTCGGGCTGGCCGGTGCCGGGATACGCGGTGCCGGAGCGGGCTTCCATGGGACAGACCTCCCGTGAGACTTCTATAGAACGTTGTTCCATAACTATGTAACATCGTTCTATAATTGTCAAGGGGCCGTCAGGAGGCCCTGGCCGGGGAGCACCGCACCGCACCGGATGGAGGATGATGTTCGGCATGAGCCAAGCGGGAGAAGCGAGCGGCGCCCCGGCGGCGACCGCCGGGCAGGCGTCACCGGCGCGGCGCGCCCGCACGCCGTCCGCGGACGTGGAGCGCGAGCTGCTCGCCGCCGCGGAGGCGGTGCTGGTCCGCGACGGCCCAGCCGGGCTGACCGTACGGGCGGTCGCCGCCGAGGCTGGCATCGCGCCGATGGGCGTCTACAACAAGCTCGGCGGCAAGGACGGCCTGGTCGACGCACTGCTGATCAGGGGCTTCGACCGGCTTGGCGCGACGATGGAGGCGGCTACCTCCGACACCGCGGAGCCCAGCATGCGCGGCCGGTTCATCGCCTGCGGCCTGAGCTACCGCAGGTTCGCGCTGGACAACCCGCACTTCTACGCGATCATGTTCGAGCGCGCGATGCTGCATGAAAGCGATAACCCGGAGGTCGAGGAGCACGCAAGGGCCACCTTCTTCGCGCTGGTCAGGACCGTCGAGCTGGCCGCGGCGGCCGGCGTGATCGCCGCGCCCGACCCGGTCGAGGCCGCGCAGCAGATCTGGTCGACGGTGCACGGCGCGGTGGCCCTCGAGCTCAAGGGCCTGGTCCTCACCCCCGACCCGCAGTACACCTACCAGGCGCTGCTGGCCACCGTCATCCGCGGCCTGGCGCCGCGCTAAGCGCCAGGGCCACAACAAGGTAGTACCGAACGGTAGCGTGTCTCGCCGCCGACGTTCATTGCTCCCACGGGCCTCCAAGCGGGCCGCGCCTGGCGAGCCATGGCATGGGCGCGCCGCGGTCAGGGCTGCATGGCGGCGGGCAGCACGCCACGGTAGAACAGCGCGATCAGTATCAGGTAGGCGAGCAGTACCAGCGTCCAGGGCAGGTTGTGCCTGATCACCTGTCCTTCCTTGCGGACGAACTCGCTGGTGGACACGCCGACGCTGGCGGTCTGCGGTGCGACCGGCTTGCCGATCTCCGCGCCGACGGAGTTGAGCGACGGCAGCAGCAGCGGCGGCATGTGCAGCAGCCCGCCGATCGAGTACTGGAATCCGCCGAACAGCGCGTTGGTGGACGTGTTGCTCCCCGACAGCGCGACCCCGATCCAGCCGACGATCGGCGCCAGGATCAGGAAGGTCGGGCCGATCTGAGCGAACCCGTGCGCCATCGTGTTCGCCATGCCGGAGTAGTTGAACACGTCGGCGAGACCGAAGATGATCGGCGCGACAAGCAGCGCACCCCACATCTGCTTGAACGTGGTGCGGAAGACGTCGGCGAGCTGCGCCGGCGTGACCCGGAGCACCGCGGCGATGATGATCCAGGACACCAGGATCCAGGTGCCCGCGATGGCCGGCGCGAACGCCCAGGAGACGCTCGCGGCCTTGCCGGACAGCGAGCTGACCGCGTCGACCGTGGGCTTGACGAAGTTGTAGTTGCTCAGGTGCGACCATGGCCCGGTCGCGGCGACGACGACCGCGATCAGGATGAGGAACGGCACCAGGCCGTGCATCGCCTCCCTGGTGGTTACGACGTCCTCGTCCTCCGCGCGGGCGGCCGGGTCGATCGGCACGCCGCCGAAGCCGAGCGTCTCCGGCGGCCGCCAGAACCGCAGCAGCAGCAGGATGCAGCCGAAGGAGGTGATCGCGCCGATGATGTCGGGCAGGTAGGGGCCGAGCCACTGCGACGTGGGGTACTGGCCGAGTATGTACGACAGCGATCCGACCACGGCCAGCGGCCACGCGCCGCGCAGCCCGCGCCGCCCGGCCACCAGGTAGATCAAGATCCACGGCGGCAGCAGCGCGAGGATCGCGACGATCCGGCCGATCGACGCCGAGAGCTCGAGGATCGGCACCTTCGTCACGGTGGCCAGGGCGATGATGGGCGCGCCGAGCGCGCCGAACGACACCGGCGCGTTGTTGGCGATCGCGGCGACCCGGATGGCGTCGAGTTCCACGACGCCGAGGCCGACCAGGATGGGGGCGATCACCGCCCACGGGTAACCGAACCCCACCAGGCCCTCGAGCAGCGCGCCGAGCGCCCAGGCGAGCAGGATCGCCTGCACCCGGATGTCGGCCGTCGCCTGGGCGACGATCCAGCGGCGGAAGTTGGCGAACGCCCCGGTCGTCACCAGCGTGTTATAGATGATCACCCCCCAGAAGGTGATCCAGTCGATCGACCAGATGCCGGTGCCCGCGCCGACGCCCCAGGCCGCGAACGTCCCGCCGGCCGGGGCGTTCCACACGGTGATGGCCAAGATGATGGTGACGACCGACCCGATGATGACCGCCTGCCAGGCCGACATCCGCAGCACGGGCAGCAGCACCAGGAGGAGCACGATGGGGATCAGCGCGATGAGCGTGCTGCCCAGCGTGGAGTGGGCGGGGTTGAGTGATTGGACGAACGAGGGCAGGGCGTCCGCGAGCATTGAAATCACGCCTCCCACTGGGAAAGCCAGTATCACTGCCCATGATCGTCCTATATAGATGATTAGAACGCAATGATCAGAAATGTCATGACGAGCATAGCGGCGAGGCGCGCCAGCACCGCAAGGCCCGGTCGCCGGCGGCAAGCACAGCGGCTCGCGAAAACGGGACGCCGCGCGCTCTTGAACCTGGAGTGCGGTCCAGGGCTTACCGTCGTGGGCATGGCGATCGATCAAGGCGACGGCACCAGGCCCCCGTCCGCAGGGCCACCGTCGGCTGTGGTGCTCTTCTGCTGTGGGGCTGTCGGTCGGGCAGCTGGCCGCCTCTGCCGCGGTGCGGGTGGACACCATCAGGTACTACGAGCGGACGGGCCTGCTGCCCCGGCCGCGGCGTACCGGCGGCGACCACCGTCGGTACGGGGTGGCCGACGTGGACCGGCTGCTGTTCATCCGGGGCGCCCGGCGGCTCGGGCTGCGTCTTGCGGAGATCCGCGAGCTGGCCCGGGTCCGCGACACCGGGACCTGCCCGTGCGGTCCGGCCGAGGCGCTGCTGCGGGAGCACGTCGGCGAGATCGACCGGGAGATCGCCCGGCTCACCGCGCTCCGCGCCGAGCTGACCGGGGTGATCACCGGCCTGTCCGACCCGGCGGTGACGTGCCAGGACCCAGTCCCCGGCACCTGGTGCGCGCCGGACTGCCAGGGTGCGGGAGGAGGTGACCGCGATGTGCTGCTGCTGCGATGACCCAGCCTGCCAGGGCTGCGGCTGCTGCTAGGCCGGTGGCGCCCGCTAGCGCTGCGGCTTGCCGGTGCCGTTGTTTCCCGTGAATGCGCGGTTGCACCGTGCCGCGGCCACGCCGCGCGGAGCCGCCCCCGTCCAGGGCGCCCTGGACGGGCGCCGGCCCGCGCAACTGCCACGGCGCCACGGCCGCCGCGGGCCGGCGGCCCGCTACGCTCGTGCGTCATGACCACCCCTGCCATCAGGATGGCCGGCCCGGCGGACGCGCCCGCGCTCGCCGCGCTGCGCCGCGCGTGGACCGCCGAGCAGCACGGCCCCGTCGATGACCCGGGATTCGAGGCCCGCTTCCTCGACTGGTACGAGCGTGAGTCGGCCCGCCGCTTCTCCTGGCTGGCCGAGGTGGGCGGCGAGCTGGTCGGCATGATGAACCTGGCGGTCTTCGAGCGCATGCCCCAGCCCGGACGCGAGCCAGGTTCCTGGGGGTACCTCGCGAACTCGTTCGTCCTCGCCGCCCGCCGGAACCAGGGGATCGGCTCCCTGCTGCTCGGCGCGCTGCTCGCTCACGCCGACGCCCACGGCTACGTGCGCGTCGTGCTGAGCCCGTCGCCGCGGTCGGTACCGTTCTACCAGCGGGCCGGGTTCGCCCAGGGCACGGAGCTGATGGTCCGCCGCCGCCCGCGCTAACGTCAGGCGTCGCCCTTGAAGTCGGCCGGCGGTCCCTCCTGCGGGCCGATCTCCGGCTCGAACGCGGCGCAGTAGCGGGCGAACCGGCGGCGCCACGCGTTCGGGTCGGCCCGGCCGGCCAGCCGGTCGAGGCAGTCCTCCCAGCCGGCCGCGTTCCGCGCTGCCCAGCTCGCCTCGAGCTGGTCGATGAGCACCAGCCGGGTGCCGCCTTCCTCCGGGTAAAGCTCGAACCGCAGCGTCTCCGCCTCGCCCCAGGTGTAGGAGAGCAGCTTCGGCTCGTCCACCGCGAGCACCGTGCCGGTGAGCGTCATCTCGATGACCTCCGGCGGGAACGGGAACGTGATCGCGGCGCCGACCTCCCAGCGGCCGCCCTCGACGATCACGTCGCATGGGAACCACTCCTTGAGCTGAGCGCGGTCCGTGATCGCCTGCCAGACGACCGCGGGCGGGTCGGGCAGGTACCGTTCAAGCCGGACGGCCGGCCTGGTGCCTGCCGTGTCGAGCGTCGCGTCGGTCATCGGAACCTCCGGCGGAGACCCGGGCCTTCAGGCCGAGGAGCCCGGTGCCCCGCGAAACGGGCCAGTGATCGTGCCATAGTGCTACCTCGCAGACTATTTCTTATCGGTATAATGTTCGTATGTCCAGGTATCGTCTTGAGCCGACCCGCGAACAGGAAGCTATCCTGCTGCGGCACTGCTCGGACGCCCGGTACGTGTGGAACCTCGCGGTCGAGCAGCACGCCTGGTGGCACCCGGGACGCGGTTCCGCGCCCGGTTACCTGGAGCAGTCCCGGCAGCTCACCGTCGCGCGGGCGGACAGCCCGTGGCTCGCCGAGGGCAGCCAGACGGTGCAGCAGCAGGCGCTGCGGGACTTCGCGCGGGCCATGGCCGACTTCTTCGCCGGGACGCGGGGCCGCCCGTCGTGGCGCAAGGCCGGGCGGGACGAGGGGTTCCGGGTCACCGGGCAGCGCGGTCGGCAGTGGGACGTGAGCCGCCTGAGCCGGAACCGGGGGCAGGTCCGGGTGCCGAAGGCCGGCTGGGTACGGTTCCGCTGGTCCCGGGACGTGCCCGCGGACGCGCGGTCGTTCCGGGTGACCCGGGACCGGGCCGGCCGTTGGCACGTCGCGTTCGCCGTCATCCCCGATCCGGTCCAGGGGCCGGGGACCGGGGAGGCCGTGGGCATCGACCGGGGCGTGACGGTCAGCGCGGCCCTGTCTACGGGGGAGATGCTTACCGCGCCCGGCCTGACCGCCCGCGAGCAGGCGCGGCTGCGCCGGCTCCAGCGCAGGCTCGCCCGGGCCAAGCGCGGATCGGCCCGGCGCGCCACGGCCAGGACCGCGGTCGCCCGGCTGAAGGCCCGCGAGACGGACCGGCGCAAGGACTGGGCGGAGAAAACCAGCACGGGCATCGCCCGCCGCTTCGACGTGATCTGCGTCGAGGACCTGAACATTGGGAAGATGACCCGGTCCGCGAAGGGAACCGCAGAACAGCCCGGCCGCAACGTCCGGGCCAAGGCCGGGCTGAACCGGGAGATCTCCCGGTCGGGCTGGGGCCTGCTGGCCCGCCGCCTGCAGGACAAGGCCCCTGGCCGGATCGAGAAGGTACCATCCGCCTACACGAGCCAGCGGTGCTCGGCGTGCGGGCACGTGGACGCGAGATCGCGCAAGAGCCAAGCCGATTTCACGTGCACTGCCTGCGGACACGCCTGCAACGCCGACGTGAACGCGGCACGCAACATCGCGGCGGGGCACGCCGTGAAAGCGCGGGGAGGCGACGGCATCAGCCGGCCCGTGAACCGCGAACCTCAACTGCCCGCCTCCCTAGGCGCGTAGCTGGAATCCCTCGCCTCCAGGCGGGGGAGGATGTCAAGCGTTCCTCCTGCTGTCCAGGTGCCGTTCGAGCTGGTCGAGGCTCGCGCTCCACAGCTCGCGGTAGGGGGCGAGCCAGTGATCGATCTCGGCGAGCGGTTCCGGCCGGATGCGGTAGAGGCGGCGCTGCGCGTCGGCGCGGACCTCGACGAGCCCCGCGTCTTTCAGTACCCGTAGGTGCTTGGACATCAGCGGCTGGCTCATGCCCAGGCGCCGCACCAGCTCACCGACCGGGAGCTCCTCCTCGCGCAGCAGGTCGAGTATCGCCTGCCGCCGCGGCTCCGCGATCACCTGCATGGTCGTCCCCACCGTCATGAACACCGAGCATATCTTGCCAGTTATATAACTGTCAAGGAATGTTAACTTACCGCCGCCGCTCGGCCGCTCGCACCCGGCGTGCGGCCGGCCCCCGTGCCCTGGCCGGCAACATGCGCAACACATGCCTCCGGGTACGCGATGATCAGGCCTGGCCCCAATAGGCTGAGCCATGCCCTTCGAGCCTGACCTGCTGCTTGTCAACGCCCGTGTGCTCACCATGGACCCCGCGCGGCCGCGCGCCGCGGCGGTGGCCGTGGCGGGCGGGCGGATCGTCGGCGTCTACGACGGCGCCCCCGACGTCTCCGCGGCGGAGGTCATCGACCTCAAGGGCGCGGCGCTCATCCCCGGGTTCCATGACGCGCACAACCACATGGCTGGCTTCGGGCTGTCGCTCACCGAGGTCGACCTGCGGGTGGATGACCTGGATGAGCTGTACGACCGCGTCGCCGCCCGGGCCGCCGTCACGCCCGCGGGGGAATGGGTCATCGGCGCCGGCTACGACCAGACGCGGACAGGCGCCCATCCGCACCGGGACGCCCTGGATAAGGTCGCGCCGGAGCACCGGGTCTGGCTCAAGCACACGTCCGGCCACATGTGCGCGGTGAACAGCATCGTGCTGCGGGACATCGGCATCGACGAGGACCCGCCGTACGTGGACGGCGGCCGGGTCGCCGTCGACGCGGCAGGCCGTCCCACCGGCCTCATCGAGGAGCGCGCACAGGAACTTATCGGCAACCTCGTCCTGCCCGTCCCGCTCGTCACGCTGACCGACGCCGTGGCCGCGGCCGGAGAGCACTACCTGCGGGAAGGCCTCACCTCGGTCACCGAGGCCGGGGTCGGCGGCGGCTGGGTCGGCCAGTCCCCGGTCGAACTGGCCGCCTACGTCGCCGCGCGCGAGCAGGGCCGCCTGCACGTCCGCACCGAGCTGATGGTGGTCAGCGACGCCTTTCACCCGCTCGGCGCGCACCCGGCCGACGGCATCCAGACGGGGATCGACCTGGGGCTGCGCACCGGCTTCGGCGACGACTGGCTCCGGCTCGGGCCGATGAAGGTCTTCACCGACGGGTCGCTCGTCGGCCGGACCGCGGCTATGTCCGCCCCCTACGACGGCGAGCCGGGCAACCACGGCTACCTGCAGGGCGACGCGGGAGCCCTCACCGAAATGATCATCGCCGCGCACCAGGCCGGCTGGCGGGTCGCCGCGCACGCGATCGGCGACCGTGCGATCGACCTTGCCCTCGACGCCTTCGACGCCGCGGCGGCGCGCTACCCGCGCCGCGACGCCCGCCACCGCATCGAGCACTTCGCCGCCGCCCGCCCCGACCAGGTGGCCCGGGCCGCCGCGCTCGGCGTGATCCCGGTCGGCCAGGGCCGGTTCGCGACCGAGATCGGCGACGGGATGCTCGCCTCGGTCGGTCCGGCCCGCCAGCCCTGGCTGTACCGGCAGCGGTCCCTGCTCGACGCCGGCGTGGTGATCCCCGGCAGCTCCGACCGCCCGGTCGCCGACCGGCGCCCCGCTGCTCGGCATCCACAACATGGTCAACCGCCGCACCGCCTCGGGCGCCCCGTTCAACGCCGCGGAGGCGATCACCGTCAAGGAGGCGCTTCGCGCCTACACGTGGGGTTCCGCCTACGCGAGCAAGGCCGAGCGGGTGAAGGGCTCCATCGAGCCGGGCAAGCTGGCCGACTTCGCCGTCCTGTCCGAGGACCCGACCGTCATCAGCCCGGACCGCATCGCCGCCCTCGAGGTGATCGCGACCATCGTCGACGGCCAGCTCCGCTACTCCGCCCTCGGCTAGGCCCGTCATCCGCGCCCGGCCCGCTGCCCGTTACTCACATCGGCTGGCACCACAGTCGGCCGCCGTCGCCGGCGGGTGCTGTCTGCCCCGCTCTCGCCACGTACCCCAGCCAGGCGGCGCGTGGCACCCGGCCACCCTGCCCGGCGGCCGGAGATGGGTCGCGGACCTGCAGCACGAGGAACCTCACCTGCTCATCGTCGCCGGGACCGGCGTGCCAACCCCCGGCAGCCCGGACACCGCGAGCCCGACCGTGGTGACCGAGTAACAGGTCAGGGCGGCGAGGGCGGGCTAGGTCAGCCCGGCGAGCTTCGCAAGGGGGTTGCCGGTTCGCCTACTTCAGGCCGTTGGTGAACGCGGCCCATGCCTCGGCGGCCACCTCGAGCGTGAAGCCCTGACGGTTGGCGGTGTCGCGGACCATGACCAGTCCGCTATGTGAGGCCGTCTCTACGCAGTCGCCGCCCTGGCCGTTTGAGTAGCTGGACTTTCGCCAGTCGGCCACGGTTGATCATCTCCCGTATCAGCGTTAGTGTCTCTGAAGCCCTCATGGCTTCCGCTCGGATGCTATCGAACCGGGCGCCGAACGCCGAAACGGTTTCATCGTCTCCGTAGACCTGGCCTGCGATCAGGGACTCTGTGTATGCGGCACTGTCAGCGACGATGAATCCGGCCGGAAGGCCAGCATGCCAGCATTCGGGTACGACCTGGATCGTGACCCGGGGAAGCCGGCCCACTTCTAGCAGGTGGCGAAGCTGGTTACCCGCGATGCCGGCAGGCATGTTGCGGAGACTGGTAACCGATACCAGGAAGCATGCTTCCGGCGGGTCGTCTCGGAACAAGACGCGCTGCTGCCGGGCCATGCGGTTAGCTACGCGGTCGGCTACCTGCTCGCCCGTCACCCGAGGCTCGATTTCGTTCAGCGCCCTGGCGTAGTCCTCGGTTTGGAGCAGGCCGTGCAGGTTGCCCGGCGACCACGCACGCAGCGTCCTGGAGTTCAGTTCGTGCTCTGACCACGGCTTGAACCATGAGGGAACCTCCGACCACCGCTGAAGATCGAAGTAGTATTCGCAGAGTAGGGTGGGCTGCGCAGCGAGGTCCCATTTACTTTGGGCCTTTTCCAAGAACCCTCCCTCCAAACCCGGCGTGCGACTTTTACCGCACCGGGCTTTCCAGTGACTTATGCCGCTCGCGCGATTGGGTTTGCATGGATGTATTCATGGCATGTGGCGCAGATAATGAGCGTCTTGCGCCGCATTCGCGCCATGAGGGCAGCCCATGCGGGCTGGCCCGATCCTGGTCTGCCGAGTTCCGCGAGGCGGGCGATTTGGTGGACTGCCACCGTACCGTTTTGCTCGCATAGCTCACACTGCCGCTTACGGAGCCGTCGAACCAGTTCCTTTTGCGGTGCGTGGACCGGAGTCGGGCCGGGGTCTCGGATGACCGCGCGCTTGTCGCGTTTAAGGGGAATCCCGCCGAATCGCGCTATCAGGTCCTTCTTGCCTGCCCGCGTCCTGACGGCCTCGAAGCAGGTGCGCTTCCCGTGGCTGGTATCGACTTTGGCCTTGTAACGGGCCGCAGTTTTTGAAGGTGGAGCGGTGCTTTGCCGCCAGGGTCTTGAGCATCGACGTCTCGGCATTCCAGCGCAGCGTGCTGAGGTCCGATACGTTGGTGGCGAGAAGGTAGTAGTTCACGATTCCCCTGTATTCGGCTCCGTAGATCCGGACGATGTCGTAGTCGTCCAGGTTCTGGAACGTTCCCGGTGCCACGGTTTTCCGTGACGCCGGTAGGGGGCGCACTTGGCCCTAATCACGTCCGGTGGCACGCGAAGTGCGATCTTTCCGTTGACAGAGCGGTACCCGTGCGGGCGTCGCTTGTCTTTGTAGAGTCGCGTGTCGCCGTGCTGGACGTTGATGTCGTAGCCGAGGAACCTTGCCGCTGGGTGCGGGCGTGGGTGATCAAGGTCTTTTCCCGGTTTAGCTCCAGGCGGAGGGTGCTCCGCAGGAAATCGGCCAGTTCTTCCCTGATGCTTTCGGCTTCGGCCTTCGGCCCGCTGAACCCGAGCAGTTCATCATCAGCGTAACGGATGTACCGCAGCCGCCTGTAGTTCGGGTCCGCCGGGTCGTTTCTGGGCATGTTGCGCATTCGCAGCAGCAGTTCCCGGGCCTGGGCGCGTTTCCCGTGCTGCTTCGCGTAAACTCTGCGGGACTTCAACCGGGCGTATTCGGGATTCCACGTCGGGCCTCGCCCCGCGTGTGCCGGGGGATCAGTTCCCTTTCCACGAATTCGTCGAGCTTGTGCAGGTAGATGTTACTGAGGACGGGTGATGCGATTCCGCCTTGCGGGGTGCGGCCAGCGTTTCCCGGTATTCCCATTTTAGAGGTACCCGGCTCTGAGCATGTTAGCTATGAGCCGGAGGAACAGGTTATCGTGGATTTTCTCTGCCAGGATCGCGAGCATGACTTCGTGGTCAAGCTGCCCGAAGCAGTAGAGATAACAGCTCGATGAACCATGCGGTACCGGTCAGTGGTCTTGCAGGTGCCGCAGAGCGGTGTGACAGCCTGCCTTTCCGGAACCATGCGAACTGCCGGAGAACTGTGGCTAGTAGTATGCTTCAAGCAGCATGCGAACCACCTGTCCTACCAGCTTATCCGCCAGGTTGGCATGCCAGGGGGCGGAGTTTGTTCTTCTTCGGAATGTAAACGCGGCGGGCCGGGGAAAACCGGTACCTTTCCTGCCGCATCAGCCGACTATCCGGTCAATTTCCGCCTCGGACATGCCGTCCGCAGTTTCCCGTCAGTCCCGGCGTATCGCCCTTTGTTAGAGTAGATCTCACCGTAGGCCGTCCGGTACAGGTCTTATTGAACATCTGTCGATATAGCTCATTGCACGGCTGTCCGTTTGCGCGCTTGCGGGTAGGCGGTGTGTAGTGCGTTGTTAGTTGTGGCTGTGGTGCGTTAGGTAGTGGGGGCTGGTGAAGGGGTGCGGGCTGCGCGCGGGGTGTGTTGCGCGTGTTAGCGCGATGGGCGTTGCTTAGCTGCTGGGTGCTGCGGAGGTGCGGGGAGGTTGGTTACCGCGCGGGGGGTGGTACGGTGTGGCAGGCGGCAGCTTAGCTGGGATAGGGTTAGGCATAGCTTTGCTTCACGCGGGCGGCGCACGCTTACGCTGGGCACGGCGCGGTTTGGCTGCTCTCCCAAAAAAAACAGACTTACGGTCTGGGTAGCCTTAGGCCAGGGAATCTCCCCAATCCCTGCCCGCTTTACGGGCAATACGACAGTGCGCCTCGTGGCGCACACCAGCCCTTTCGGTGGGGGAAGGCATGGTCGCAAGCTGCTGCGATCTTCTTCGTCGGCGGGCGCGTGCCGGTCTCTATCCTGCTCAGGTGGGCTGCACTGACACCTGTTTCCCTTGCCACGTCGTCTAGGGTCCATCCGCGCGCTATGCGTTCTTTCTTTAGCTGCCTGCCAAAATGACTCGCCGGATTGTCATTCATAGACGCATCCTGCCATATCCAGGTGTTATCGTCACGGGCTGTACCAAGCTGGCTACGACGCCTCGCTAGCCGCGAACCTCGGCACAGCGTGACCCAGGCCCAGGCGGCAGGCGAGCTGTGCGGTCAACGGGAGGTGAGGCGGTGAGCCAGCCGGATCTGGACCTGAGCGGCCTGGACGACTTCGAGCTGATCGAGGAGCGCCGGAAGGTGCAAGCGGCCCTGGCCTTCCTGACGGACAAGTACAAGGCACTGAACGGTGAGATGACCCGAAGGGAGACGCTTCGATGGATGCTGGCACCGTGAACGGCGATCCGGGCTACTGGGACTCGGTGGCCGTGGAGACTGCGCGCCGTCACCCGGTAGCCGTGGCCGCGTGGCTGGTGCTGGACGTGGTACTCGGCGCGGTGGTTGCCGCCCAGGACGCGATCGAGACCAGGATGCGGGCGGAGGTAGCCCGGCATGGCGCAGGGAACGTTCACGCGCGCCGCTAGCGATGATGACCTGGTCTACGGCTACGCGTACGCCGGAGTCATGATGGGGCACGGCGCCGAGCCCTCGGTTGTAAGGTCGCTGGCGGCATGGCTGCGGCTGGCCGAGTGCGAGCTGCGGCGCCGCAGGCTGCTAGGGACGGCCAGGCGCCGGAAAGCCAGCCTGCTCACCGAGCACCTGGCACACCGGCGAACGACAAGCGCAGTTGATACCCGAGGGCGACCAACACAGAAACTCTGCCGTAACGCCGAACGCAACCGAGCCGCTCGCGCTGGTCAGCGTTCGATGGATCCATGGGCTCTGGTGGATAGCCGTGCAGCCGGACGCCCTCGTCGTAGAGCGACAGGTAGCCGTCCAGGTCGTCGGCGTTCCAGTGCTCGATCGCGGCGGACAGGGCCTCTTGCGGTGTCGACATGGCTGCCCCGCTACTCGCTGACGAAATTGTGCGCGGGGAAGATGACCGGGGCGTCCGGCTTGAGGCCCGCCTGGTGGATGAGCGGCATGAGCGTCTCGCCGAACGCCTGGAACTTCTCGGCCGATTCCCACACGTCAAGCACGCAGAGACCGCCGGGTGTCGCGCCGGCGGCGTGGGAGAGGCAGCCGCCGCCGGGCCACTCAGCCAGCGAGCGCAGCGGCTGGCCGTTGTTCAGCCCGCGCGTGACCTCGTCGTACTGCTTGATGGTCCCGCCGGGAAAACTGAAGATGACACCGATGGCCATGAGTTCCCCCTGACTTGGCGAGTCGTGCGCGGGCCTCATTGCCCGCCTGATCCTGGTGCGTCACAGGGGAGGTCCCCGGATCACTTCCGCGGGCGGACTGCCGCGGCCTGGCCGGCGGCCCCGGTCAGCCGGTCCAGGGGGTCCACGGGGTCGCGTACTGCACCTGCCAGGTGCGGCCGCCGTCGGTGGTGGCGACGATGCGCTGCTGCGACCGGTTCTTGCCCGCGCTGGTGAACTCACGGGCCGTGCCCGCTACCCAGCCGGCCTGCGCGGACAGGAAGCTCGCCGTCTGCGGGACGTTGACCTTCCCGACGTTCCCCTTGACGGCGAGCGTCGCGCCCGAGCCGGTGGCGAGGTCCCAGGGAGCGGTGCCCGGGCCGCACGCGGGGCAGTAGTCGATGAACACCGCGGCCGACGGGCTGAGCGCGGAGAACGGGCCCGGGTAGGAGCCGGGGGCGCGCCCGGGCGGGTTCGGCCCGGGGAAGTACTGCTCGGCGAAGATGGCCGTCGCGCCCGCGGCATCCGCGTGGTAGCCGATGTGCGGTGACTGGCTCATCGCGGCACCGGGGCCGATGCTCAGCGCCCAGGCGGACCCGTCGCTCCGCGCACTGCACCTCCATCTCGGCGGTATAGCCGGCTCCAGTGGCCCCGCTCACCGGGGTGAGCGGGCCGCTCCACCGCCGGCCGCCGTCGACGGTCCGGTACAGCCGCCCGGCGGCGCCCAGCCAGCCGTGCCCGGGGCCACTGAAGCAGACCGACTGCGCGTCCGCGGGCGCGGCGAGCGGATGCCAGGTGCGCCCGGCGTCGCTGGTGGTCAGCACCACACCGCCCATGTCTGGCATCGCGGGGCTGTAGCCGCCGTCGTTCCGGCCGCCCGCCACGGCGAATCCCGTGGACGGCGAGATGAAGTGCACCGAGCGGATCAGCGGGCACGGCTCGGGCAGCGCCGTCCAGTGCGCGCCGCCATCGGTCGTCGCCAGCAGGCTGGTGTTGCCCGCGGCCCAGCCGTCCTGCCCGTTCACGAAGTCAACGCCGGTCAGGTTGAGCGCACCGGACAGCTGAACCCGCCAGTGCGCGCCGCCGTCGGCGGTCGCCAGGATCACGTCCTGGCCGACCGTCCAGCCCTGGCCGGCCGACACGAACTGCATTCCGGTGAGGTTCCCGGGCTCGAGGGCCTGCGCCGGCTGGCTGTGGCAGCCCGGGCCGGCGCTACCGGCCGGGCTCGCGCTCGCCGTCGCCGTGCCCGATGCGGCCGCGCCCGAGGCCGGGGCGGTGCCGGCCGACGTCGGCGCGGACGTGGCGGCGGAGCCGCCGAGGCGGCCGCGGCGGGGCCGCCGGGCGGCCTCCCTCCCGCGCCGCACCCCGCGGCAGTCACCGAGACGAGAGCCGAGCCGACGACAAGGACGGTCAAACGTGTGCGCATGCCCTGTAGACGGCCGCGCGCCGCACATGGTTGCGGCCGCCCTGTGCGAACCGGTGGCCCGGTGCGAACCCGCGGCGCGGTGCGAACCCGCCGCGCCGCGCTCAGCGGAACGCGGGCATTACCTCGGCGGCGAACAGCTCCGCCGAGCGAAGCGTCTCGGCGGACGTCATGTCACCGAAGGCGAACTCAAGTGAGAAGTAGTTGATGCCCGCCACCGCGGCGTGCTCGGCGACCCAGGCCCGCGCGCCGGCCGGGTCGCCCGCGTAACGGTGCGCGGCGGCGGCCGGCTCGAAGATGCCGTCGGCCACGCCGGGCGGCATCGGGACGTTGAACTTCTTCCACAGGTAGCTGATGTTCTCGCTGAAGGGGCCGAAGGCGCGGCCGGCGATCTCCAGCGCCTTCTCGTTCGTGTCGGCGAGCACGATCTGCCGGGAGATGCCGAGCGGCGGCAGGTCGGCCTCCGCCCGGCCGAGGGAGGCCCATTCCTCCCGGTAGGCGTCGGTCAGCCCCCGGACCGCAGGCGACGGGACGAGCGCGAGCATCGGCATGCCGAGCCGCGCGCACCAGCGGGCCTTGTCCGGTGTCCGCGTTGCGTACCAGGGGATAAGCGGTTGCTGCACCGGCCTGGTCACCACCGGGGCGGAGTCGATGTCGTAGTACCGGCCGTGGAAGTTCACCACGTCCGACGACAGCCCTTGGAGCAGGATCTCGAAGGCCTCGTCGAAGCGCGGCTGCGCCTCGTCGCCTGGCACCCCGTGGAACCCGGTCTCGACCGGGGACACGCCCCGGCCGACCCCGAGGACGAGCCGGCCGTTGGTGAGCTGGTCGAGGGTGGCGGCCTCCTCGACCATCCGCAGCGGAGGCACGAGCGGCAGGATCGAGATCAGCGTGCCGAGCCTGATCGATGAGGTGAGCCTGGACGCGGCGGCGAGCATCAGGTGCGGCGTGGCGATGCCGAGCGGGGTGCCGTGGTGCTCGGCCAGCTGGTACGCGAAAAAGCCCAGCCGCTCGTAGGCTGCGACCAGCTCAAGGCGCTCGTCCAGCTGGCGTGCGGTCGGCAGGCCGGTCGCGTCGTTGTGGTCGAAGACGGCGAAAAGCATCGTCGCTCCCTTCCGGTAACGGTCATCGGACGGTGACGGACGACGCCACGCACCCGTTGTGGATCATCGTCGGTCAACACCCCGGGGGAAGGATAGATGGCGGGACCCAACGGATGAGCCGCTAGAGTCGTGGCGTGCAACGGCGCGGGAACAGGTGGCGGGCGCGCGCGGCGGCGTCCGCGGTCGCCGCTGCCTGCGCCTTCACGGCCGCCTGCAGCGGGTCAGGGGCGGCGCCGGGCAGTCAGCCGTCCCCGAGCCGCGTCACCAGTGCCGCCACGTCGGGTACCACGGGCCAGCCGGCACCGTCGCCGACGGCGGCGACCTCATCGGCGGGGCCCCAGCCGATCGCCACCGCCACCGTGGCCAGCGGGTGCGTGACCCGGGTGCTCGGACGCCTGACGCTCGCGCAGCAGGTCGGGCAGCTCTTCGTGGTCGGCGTGGACGGCGATGTCGCCGGGCAGCAGCTGACCGCCGCGGTGCGGTCCTATCATTTCGGGTCGCTGCTGCTCACCAGCAGCGCCGCCGGCACCGCGGTGCTCGCCAGGCAGGCCGCCGCGATGCAGGCGCTCGCGCCGGCGGACACGGGCGGCATCGGCATCTTCATCGCCGCCAACCAGGAGGGCGGCGCGGTGCAGCAGCTCACCGGGCCGGGCTTCACCGCCATGCCGTCCGCGCTTGTGCAGGGCGGCTGGCCGGTGAGCACGCTGCGCGCGGCGGCGACGCAGTGGGGCGCCGAACTGCGCGCCGCCGGCGTGAACCTCAACCTGGCCCCGGTGATGGACGTGGTGCCTGAGGCGACGGCGGCGGGCAACGCGCCGATCGGCGCGCTTGGCCGCGAGTTCGGCTTTGACCCGGCGGCCAACGGCGCGCACGGCGCGGCGTTCGTCAAGGGGATGGCCGCGGCCGGGGTCATGACCGTGGCCAAGCACTTCCCCGGGCTCGGGCGGGTGACGGGCAACACCGACTTCACCCCGGACGTGA
Organism: uncultured Actinomycetota bacterium; assembly: GCA_963811335.1. GTDB lineage: Bacteria > Actinomycetota > Actinomycetes > Streptosporangiales > Streptosporangiaceae > Trebonia. The sequence continues at coordinate 97,006 of CAWERB010000018.1, forward strand.
CCGATCGCGTGACGACGGCGAGCGACCCGTACCTGGATTCGTTCCGCGCCGCGATCGCCGCCGGGGTGCCGATGGTGATGGTGGCGCTCGCCACCTACACGGGGATCGACCCATCCGAGCTCGCCGTGTTCTCCCCGGTGGTGATGCGGCTGCTGCGCAACGGGCTGGGCTTCACCGGGGTGATCGCCTCCGACGACCTCGGCCAGGCGCGGGCGGTGCAGGCGGTCCCCGTGGGACAGCGCGCGCTGGGCTTCCTCGCTGCGGGCGGCGACCTGATCATCTCCCAGACCCTCGGCCCCGCCGAGCAGATGGCGGCCGCGGTGCTCGCCAGGGCGTCGGGTGATGCCGCGTTCCGCGCCACGGTCGACGCCGCGGCGGCCCGGGTGCTCGCCGCCAAGCAGGCCGCCGGGCTGCTGCCGTGCGGGTAACGCCGCCAAAGAGGCCGGCAGGCGCCGCATAGCCTGGGCGGGCCTGGGGAGTAGTACGCGGGAACGTCGGCGGCGGCGAGGCGGGGTCCGGGTACGCCCGGATTGCGCCGAGCGCGCCGGTAACCTGACATGCTGTAGGCGTGACTGAGGAGAAACACGTGTCCGTGCACAGCGGGCAAGCCAGCAATGGGCAGGCGAAGAGCAGCCAGGGCCGGGGAGAGCTAGGCTACCGGCTGGGGCGGCTCTGGGCGTCCGCCGAGATACGCCGCGTCCCGCTGCGGACCATCATCGTCGCGATCTTGGCGGTCGCGTTCTTCTTCCTCGCGGGCAAGCTGATCTACCGGCTGCGCGGCGTGCTGCTGATACTGCTCGTCGCCGGGTTCCTCGCGCTGATACTCAACCCGCTGGTGCGGGCGACAGAGAAGTGGCTGATCAAGCGGCACGGGCTCGCGGTGACCGCGGTTGCGCTGCTCATGGTGGTGGCGTTCGTCGGCCTGCTCTTCGCGTTCGGCTACCCGCTGGTCAACGGCATCACCCACCTGGCCAACGACCTGCCCACCTACGTCGCCAACGCGGAGCAGGGCAAGGGCTGGTACGGCAGGCTGGTCAAGCACTACCACGTGCAGCAGTGGGTGCAGCAGAACTCGTCCAAGCTGGTGACGTTCGGGCAGGGCCTGAGCGCGCCGGCCCTCGCGGTCGGCAAGGGCGCGCTGTCGCTGCTCATCGAGCTTCTCACGATCTTCATCCTGATGCTTATGCTGCTCCTCGAGGGGCCGCGGCTGCGCCGCGGCGTCCTCGGGCTGCTGTCGCCCGGGCAGGCGGCGGAGGTGCAGGCCATCGCGTCCGAGGTGAACCGGTCGGTCGTCGGCTACATGCTGGGGAACTTCCTGACCTCGATCATCTGCGGTGTGGTCGTGCTTATCGACCTCGCCGTGCTCGGCGTGCCGTTCCCGGCCTTGTGGGCGCTGTGGGTCGCGCTCGTCGACTTCCTGCCGATGATCGGCGGCGCGCTCGCGGGCATCCCCACCGTGCTGTTCGCGCTCACCCAGGGGCTGACCGCGGGCATCATCACGGCGGTGGTCTTCGTCGTCTACACGCAGATCGAGAACCACATTCTCAACCCGGTCATCATGTCCAAGACGGTGCGGATCTCGCCGCTGCTCGTGCTGGTCGCCGTGCTCGTCGGCGCGTCGATCGGCAGCTGGGTCGGCGGGCTGTTCGGTGGTTTCGTGGCGGCGCTGCTCGCCATACCCTTCGCGGGCGCGTTCCAGGTCATCGTCCGCGAGGCGTGGCGGCTCACCGCTCCGCCGCCGCAGGGCCAGATCGAGGCGGATGCGATCATCGTCGCCGCGGGCCCGGCGGCGAGGGAGGCGGCGCGGTTCGCCGAGGAGGGCGAGGCGGCCGACCGGGGCGGGGAGGCCGACGGGCTGAACAAGGCGGGCGAACCAGTCGAGGCGGGCGAACCGGGCGATTCCGGCGGGTCGGCCCTCCGGCCTGGCGACGACGCCATCCCCCCGGCCAACGTCACCGTGGGGCGGGGCAAGGCCGACGAGCGCTCCTGACGAGGGCGGCTAGTGGGTGTCTCCATATGTTAGTCGGGTTGAGCTGGCCAGCGTGGCGGGCCGCGAAAGCGTGGTGAGCTGGCGCTGGGCCATTAGCGTATTGTTCGCTGTTTTGTCGGTGTGCTTCGCCATAATGAGATCATGTCTCGAAAACGTGATCATGATGCGCCGCGGGTGGTGTACCGGACCGCCCGGTGCGGGCTGCGGGTGACCAGGCATCAGCGGGAGCGGGTGTTCGGGCTGCTGCGCTCAGCCGGCGACGTGTGGTGCGCCGTGCTGGAACTGGCCGCGTGGCGCCGCCGCCGGCAGGACCCGCCGCTGGCCGGGTACGCCGAGCTGTGCCGGGAACTGGCCGCCTCCGGGCCGGGCACGTTCGGGGAACTGGACAGCACGGGCGCCCGGTCGGTGCTGCGCCGCTACAGCGACGCCTGGTTCGCCACCGCCAAACGCCGCAAGCAGGGTGACAAGAGTGCCCGGTACCCGCGCCGCAGGCGCGCCCTGGTCCCGGTGCGCTGGCACGCGGGCACGTTCACGCTGGACGGGCGGCAACTGAAGATCCCGGTGGCACGCGGCTGCCCCCCGCTGACCGTCCGCCTCGACCGGGACGTCCCTTACCCGGCCGGGCAGGTCCGGTCGGTGACCATCGGCTACGACGCAGGGCGGCTGTACGCGGACGTGACCGCCGAGGTCCCGGTCACGGTCTACCCGCCCGGGCAGGGCCCGGACCCGGCAGGACCGCCGGGATTGACCTGGGCATCATCCACCCCTACGCCGTCGCCGGCCCGGAGGGCCAGGGACTGCTGGTGTCCGGGCGGGCGATCCGGGCGGAATGCCGGCAGCACCTGCGCGACCGCAAGGGCCGCTCCCGGGCCGCTGCGGCCCGCGCGCCCAAGCCCGGGCAGCGCGGGTCCCGCCGGTGGCGCAAGCACCGGCGCAGCGAGAAGAAAGCAGCGGCCCGGCACGCCCGGCGGGTCCGCCAGGCCCAGCACGAAGCCGCCAAAGCAGGTCATCGGCTGGGCCGCTGGAGCAACCGGATCGGCACCCTCGCCGTCGGGGACCCGCGCGGCGTGCTGACACCTGAAGGCAGGGCGGCGGCACAGCCAGCGGACCCGGGACTGGCGGGTCGGGCACCTGATCGCGCGCCCTGTCGGACAAGGCCGAGGCCGCCGGGATCAGCGTGCGCCTAGTCGACGAGCGGGGCACGTCTTCCACCTGCCCGCGCTGCGCCCGGCGGGTGCCCAAGCCCGCCGGGCGGAACTTCACCTGCCCGCACTGCGGGCAAAAAGGGCACCGCGACCTGGTCGCGGCCGCCAGCATCGCCGCCAGGGCACCTGGCGGCGGCATCATCCCCGCCGTCCCGCACGGGCCGGGGATCACGCACCGTCGCGCCGGAGCGCACCTGCCCGGTGTGCACCCGGCGCGGCGTGACCCGCGGCGCAGGCCCCCATCACGGCCCGCACCCCGCAGGCACCTGGCCGGCACCGGCCCGCCCCGCACCCTGCCCGACAACGGCACGACGGGGAGTCGCTCGCATCGACGCGAGGAGCCCGCAACCACGCCCGGGACAACCCCAGGCGAACAGGCGGGCAGGTGCACTAGCCGTTCCACCGGCCGTGGTGCATCACGTCGGCCAGTTCGCGCCGCCGGGCGCGCAGGTCGCGCTTTTCCGACTCGGCGTCGTGACCGATCGCGATCGCGCCGATCGGCTCCTGGTCGTCCGGCACGCCGAACGCGGCCCGGAACGGCGCCACCGCATCGGGCACGATGCCGAAGTACACGGCGCCGAGCCCCTCGTCCACCGCGGTCTGCAGGATCAGCAGCCCGGCCATGCCGGTGTCGATGTGCCAGAACGGCACCGGCCACCGCGCCTCGTCCATGTCGGTCCAGCCCTTGTCGGGCTGCGCGTAGCGCTCCAGGTAGACGCGCTTGCAGGACATCGGCACGATCACCAGCGGCGCGGTCTGCGCGGAGGTGGCGATCGCCGCGCCCGCGATGGCCCAGAATTTCTCCCGGTCCGCCGGCTCGGTCAGCACGAGGAACGACTGCCCCTGGGAGAACCCGGCAGACGGCCCGCGCACCGCGTTGCCGAGGATCCGCATCAGCGACTCCGCGCGAAACCGGCTCGCCGGTGAACGTCCGCACCATGCGCCTACGGCGCACTACCTCCTGAAACTCCATAACCGCCCACCCTAGCCGCCGCTGTCACGCCACCCTAGCCGCCGTTGTCTCGCGCGCCACGCCCGCCCCATGGGACCCCGCGCCAGCCCGCCGTGCCCGGCATGGCCGGCGAGCGCCCCGATATAGCAGACTAGGGGCCATGGCAGAAGAGAGCGACGCCTGCGCCGTCGCGCACGGCGCGGTACCGGTCACCACCGCGGTATCGGCCCCCGCCGCCGCGCCGGCCGCCCCGCACGCCGCAGCACCGGACGGCGACCGGACGCTCATCGCGGTGTTCGCGGGCCCCGTCTCCGGTTACCTGCTGCGGTACGCCGCCGACGCCGGCTACCGCACGCTGCTCGTCGAGCCCGACGCCGCCCGCGCCGACGCCGCGAGGATGGCGGGCTTCCCCGTGCTGCCCGCCGTCCCCGACGACGTCGCCGGCGCGGACGTCGTGGTCACCGACCATCACCGTGACGAACTCGGCGTCGCGCTGCGCGACGCCCTCGCCGCCAAGGCCCGCTGGGTCGGCATCATGGGCAACCCGCGCCACGCCGGCCCGCACGTCGCCGCCCTCGAGTCGCTCGGCGTCGCCCCCGGCGAGATCGCCAAGGTGCACCGCCCTGTCGGCCTCAACATCGGGTCCCGCACCCCGCCGGAGATCGCGCTCTCCACGCTGGCCGGCCTGATCGCCGACCGCAACTCCCGTCCCGGCGGCTTCTCCTTCTGACCGCCACAACCAGGTCATACCGAACGAACGCGGTCCATCCTGTCCCGGCCATGACCCGATGACAGCGGGGGAGCCCAGGCATGGCCAGCGACCCGTGGCCGACCCGCTGCCACGTCGGCCATACCATCGGTCGCCGTGACCCAAGACCTACATTGCGCACCGCGACGCCGGACGACTACGACCGGATCGCCGCTGTGATCGACGAATGGTGGGGCCGCCCGGTCGGCCACGCGCTGCCCAGGCTGTTCCTCGACCACTTCCACGCGACGAGTACCGTCGCGGAAGCAGACGGTGCACTCGCCGCCTTCCTCATCGGGTTCCTGTCGCCGTCACTGCCCGACGCGGCATACATCCACTTCGTCGGCGTACACCCGGGCCAGCGCGGCAGCGGTGTCGCCAGGCGGCTCTACGAACGGTTCTTCGCCCTCGCTGCGGCGGATGGCCGCACCGTTGTCCAGGCTGTCACGGCCCCGGTCAACTCTGCGTCGATCGCCTTCCATACCGCGCTCGGCTTCACCGTGACCGGCCCCTTCCCGGGCTACGACGGGCCAGGGCACACCAAAGTCCGCTTCGAGCGCGTCCTGCCGCATGGCGGGGGCTAGCTCCCGAGGATGACCCGCGGCGGCGGGGGCGCGCTTCCCCGGCGCTGCCACTGGTGTGGGTAGCCGACCGAGACCTCCTCGAAGCGCACCCCGTCGTGGCGCGTGCTGCGCGGGATGTGCAGGTGACCGTAGACGCAGGCGAGAACCTGGTGCCTCGTGTGCCAGTCCGCGGTCAGCCGTGGTGCCGCACCACGGCGCGTACGCCTGGTGCCGCAGCGCCCGGACCGGGTCGCGCAGCAGCGGCCAGTGGCTGGCCAGCACGACCGGCCCGGTGACTGCGGCAAGGCGCCGCTCGGTCGCCGCCACCCGGTCCCGGCACCACGCCGCTACAGACGGGTACGGGTCCGCGTGCAGCCGTCCCTCGTCCGCGGCGGAGACCCCGCTGGCCTGGGCCGCCGCGAGCGCCGCCGACTTGCGGTGCTCGTCGTCGGCGGCTTGCCCAGTGTCGGCCGGCACCGAGTCGGCTGGTGCCGGCTCTGCTAGCTCCGTCGGCATTGCGGCCGCCGTGCCATCGGCCGGGAACGAGTAGTCGTACAGCGTGAACAGCGGCGCGACGGTCACCGGACCGCCGGGCCCGTTCCAGACGGGGAAATCGTCCTCCGGGGTCAGCACGCCGAACCGGCGGCACACCTTGAGCAGCGCCTCGTACCTGGCGACGCCGCGCAGCGGGACCTGGTCCGACGGCAGCGTCCACAGCTCGTGGTTGCCCGGCGTCCAGATCACCGTCGCGAACCGGCTGGCCAGCGACGCGAGCACGAACCCGACGTCCGCGAACGTCTCACCGACGTCGCCCGCGACGATCAGCCAGTCACCGGGGTCGCCGGGGGCGAGCGCGTCCGCGTACGCCCGGTTCTCCGGGTACCCGACGTGCAGGTCGCTGACCGCCAGCAGCCGCCCGGCCATCAGCCGCGCACGGGGCACAGGCCGGTCACCACGGGGCCTGTGGTCAGGTGGCAGGCCGTCAAAGCGCCGTCTTCTCCTGCCACAGCGCCGGGATGGACTCGTCGCCGAAGGCGGCGAGCGAGGGGTCCGTCGCCGGCCGCCGCCCGTAGGTGAACAGCAGCAGCGACGTCACCGGGCCGCGGATCGCCGTGGTCGCCTTCTCGTGCCCGCGTTCCCAGGCGATCCCGCTGTCGGTGAACCGGATCACCCACTCGCCGTCGGTGTCCGTCGCGTGCAGGTGCAGCGACTTCCCGGTCGGCAGCGAGGCGAGGTGGGGGTAGGGGCGCCGCGCCGACGGCAGGTTGAACAGGAACTCATCGATGCCGTCCGCCGCGGTCACCGGGTCGAGAACCGGGTCGGTCACCCCGAGCGCGAGTTCCGCGTCTGCCCGGTGCACCGTCGTCTCGTGCAGCATCCGGCGCGCCCACCAGCCGGAGGTCCGCCCCGGGCCCCAGGACCAGACCTCGGTCAGCGGGCCCGCCGAGCGCAGCGCGGTGAGCAGCGGCGGTCCACCGGCGGCGAGCCACTGGGCCAGGCCGTCGGCCGACGCCCACGGCGAACTCGCCTCAGGAAACGGAACCCGCGCCGTGGCGCGGGTCTCGATGAGCGCGGCGGCCCACCGATGGACGCTGCCGGTGTGCGCCGCGAGGTCCGCGATCGACCATCCGGGACAACTGGGCACTTCCGCTGCGATGTCGGGGGCGGCGGCGGCGACGGCGACCAGGGTCGAGATCTCCTTCTCGGCCCGCTCGCAGAACCACTCGTGATCAAGCACGCCGCCAGGCTACCGGGCGCTGAGGGGCACGCCGTCCCGCCGGGAACGCCGACGGCGCGGCCCTGCGCTCCGCGAGACCGCGCCGCCGTGGCCGTCTCAGCCGTAGAGCCTGGTCAGCGACTCAAGCACGCAGACCGGCTTGTCCGAGCCCTCGCGCTCGACCACGCCGCTGACGGTCAGCTGCAGCCCGCCCTTGACCTCCTCCACGTCCAGCAGGGTGGCGACCAGCCGGATCCGCGACCCCACCGGCACCGGGGCGGGGAAGCGCACCTTGTTGAGCCCGTAGTTGACGCCCATCGTTATGTCGGTGACCTGGAGGACCTGCGACCACATCGGGACGAACAGCGACAGCGTGAGGAACCCGTGCCCGATCGGGCCGCCGAACGGCGACTCGGCCGTCGCCCGCTGCGGGTCCACGTGGATCCACTGGTGGTCGTCGGTCGCGTCGGCGAACGTGTTCACCCGGTCCTGGGTTACCTCGAACCACTCGCTGACGCCGATCTGCTGCCCCTTGAGCGAGGGCAGTTCGGCCAGGGTGGTCGTCGTCTTGCTGCTCATCTAGGCTCTCCTCGTCTTACTCTCGCGCTAGGGCCAGACCGTACCAGGAACGCCCATCCGTGCCTACGGGTCCATGGTTCCCGGGCGCGGGAAGCGGCCCGTTGCCGGAAAGCCGCAGGATATAGCCAGATTCTGGCAGAGTTCTGGAATGTACCCTCCGGTTAGCGTGTTTGCCCGGATGGGGGTGGAACTCGCCGCTCATCCGGATCGCACATGGGCACGGAACTTCCCGCCGAGGGATTCTTTCGGCACAGAGGGCTGATCCTCACCGCGGCAGGCGGTGCCGTGGTCGAGGGTGGCTTGCTCACGCTCGTCGCGCCGAACGCGCGGCCCGTCGCGCCGCAGGTCACCGCGATCCCGTCGCTCGCCGCCTATCACGACCTGCGCTGGCTGTTCACGGACACCCAGTCCTGGCTGTGGTTCGCCGCGCTGGTGGCCGGGGTGCTGCTGGCGCGGACGGCGCTCGACGTGGCGATGATCCGGCTGGCGTGGCCGCGCGGCGTGCCCGCGCCCCGGGTGCGCTCGTCGCTCGTGTCCTGCGCGGCGCTGACCCTGCTCGCCTGGGTGCTGCTGTCGCCCGCGGCGACGCTGTCCTTCGGCGCCGCGGTGCTGCCGTTCTCCTGGCCTTTCCTCGCCGCGTTCCCGCTCGTGCTCGGCATCGTGGCGGCGCTCAGCCACGGCGGGGTCATCGCCGCCTGGTGGCGGCGGTTCCCGCCACTACGTACCGTATTGTGGCTGCTTGGCAGCTTCGCGGCGGCGACCGCGGCCGCGGCGGTGATCACGCGGCTGGCCCCGGGCGAGGCGCTCGCGGCGGTCGCGGTAGCCGGCCTGGTCAACGCCAGGGCCTGGTACGGGATCGCGGTGCTCGCCGCCCGCATCCAGCCGAGGGCGCACGAGTCGGCCCGCGCGGCTGGTGTTCAGCCTGCCGTTCGCACCCATCGCGGCGGTGATGGTGCTCGCCCTGGTAGTCGGCGTGGCCAGGCTCATGTTCACCGGCACCATCCAGCTGCCGATCTCCCCGCCGGCGTCCGCGCTGGGGACGTCCCTCGCCAACGCCGGCCCGGCGGCAGGCACCGGCGGCAGGGACGGTTGCCTCGCCGACCGCTGACGGGGCGGGGTGGCCGCGAGCGCGGTGCTCGTGGTCGGCGGCTGGGGGTCGACCTGCTGTGACGCCGCCAACAGCCTGCACGCCGCGCTGCCTTCGGTCCCGATGCGCCAGTTCTCCTACGCGGGCCTGAACGCGAACGGCCGCCCGATCCCCGGCGGCGGGCCCGGCGGCGACCTGCCGCTGCCGGCGCTCGGCGACCGCATCGCCGCCCAGGTGCGCGCGCTCAGCGCGGCGGCGCGGCGGCCGGTCGCCGTCGTCGCGGAGAGCGAGGGCACCCTCGGGGTCTATGCCATGCTCGCCCGCGACCCCCGGCTGCCTGTCTCCGCCATGGCGCTGCTCAGCCCGATCGTGGGACCCGGGCAGGGCGGCGGCCTGCCGGACCCGGACCGCACGTCCGTCTCGCAGGACGCGCTCAACGAGCTGAACCACCTGGTCGGCAACATGTCACCGTACGGGCCCGGCGGGGCACAGGAGCTGCTCAGCTCGGTCGGCGAGTACGGCGCCAGGTACTTCGACGCCATGCTCCGCGCGGCGGGCCACGGCGCAGGCACCGCGGCGATCCGCTGGCTCGCCGTGGTCCCGCTCGCCGACGCGGTGACGCTTCCGTGCGCCTTGCCGTCCGGCGTTATCGTGGTGCCCGCCTTCCACGGCGGACTGCTCGGCGACCCGGCGGTGCTCCCCATGGTCAGCGCGTTCCTGTCCGGCGCCGCGGTCACCGGGCCCGACGGCCGGCTGCGTGCCGCCGCCGCGGTGATCACCAGCGCGGCCGCCGCGTGGCGCATGCCGGACACCGGCGCCGCCTGCCCGTACGCCGGCCGCTTACGTGGGCCCGTGCCGCTCCGCGCTGGGTGCGGCGCCCGCGCGGGAACTGGTGCGCGGCCGCCGCCGCGGCTGCTAGGGTATGGCTTAATGAAAACGCATCCTGACCTCCAGTGGTGGCGCCGCCCGTAGGCGGCGTCAGCTGTTGTTGTCAGAGCGACCGCCCGGTAACGGCGGTCGCTTTTGTTTTCTCCCGTCGGCTACCGGGCCAGACCGCAGGCAGACCAGACTTGACCCGAGAGGCCCTTACGGTGGACACCAGCACGATGACGGCCGCTGGCGGCGTCACGATCACCCGCACCGCCGACAAGTTCGACCCGGCCGAGCTGACCCGGATCGCCGCGCTCGTCGACCGCCGCCGCGGCGGCGTGCTCAGCTCGGGCATGGAGTACCCCGGCCGGTACACGCGCTGGCACATGGCCTACGTCAACCCGCCGGTTGAGATCACCTGCCGGGGCAGGCAGGTGACCGCGCGGGCGCTCAACGACCGCGGCCTCGTGCTGATGCCGGTAATCCGCGACGCGATGCTGCGTGTCGGCGTGCCAGTGCCGGAGGCCAATGTGACCGTGCCGGAGCCGGGCCCGGCCACGCAAGACGACGGCGACGGGCACGGCGCGCAGGGGGCGCCCGGCACGGTCACCGTCTTCGTCCCCGAGGGAGCGGAAACGTTCACCGAGGAACAGCGCTCCCGGCGGCCCACCGTGTTCAGCGTGCTGCGGGAGATCACCGCCGCGTTCGGCTGCCCTGACCCGCACCTGGGGCTGTACGGGGCGTTCGGGTACGACCTGGCATTCCAGTTCGAGCCGGTGCGGACGTCGATCGACCGGTCCGGTGACCAGCGGGACCTGGTGCTGCACCTGCCGGACCAGATCTGGGTCGTCGACCTGCGCCGTGATGAGGCGCTTCGGTACTCCTACGACTTCACCGTGGCCCGCCCGGCGGGGGACCCCGGCCCGGCAGGAGGTTCGGCAGGCCCTGAATTGGCGAACACGGCCTCCACGATCGGCCTGCCCAGGGAGACGGCGGCCACGCGGGAGCCCGGACCCGGCCCCGTGTCCGCTGGCCCCGTGTCCGCTGGCCCAGCGGCACCTGGAGTGGTACTGCCGTCGCAGCCCGTACCCGGCCGGTACGCGGAGGTGGTGGAGAAGGCGAAGGAGCGCTTCCGTTGCGGTGACCTGTTCGAGGTCGTCCCGGGGCACGTGTTCCACGAGCGCTGCGCGTCACCGTCGCGGTTCTACGAGCGGCTGCGCGAGCGGAACCCGGCGCCGTTCGAGTTCCTGCTCAACCTCGGCCCGGGCGACATGGAAGGGGGCGACGCGGGAGGGAGCGAGTACCTGGTCGGGGCTTCGCCGGAGATGTACGTGCGGGTCGCGGGCGACCGGGTGGAGACCTGCCCGATCTCCGGCACCATCGCCCGCGGCGCCGACCCGCTTGAGGACGCCGCCAACATCGCCAGGCTGCTCGGCTCGGCCAAGGAGGAATCCGAGCTGACCATGTGCACCGACGTGGACCGCAACGACAAGTCGCGGGTGTGCGTCCCCGGCAGCGTGCAGGTGATCGGGCGGCGGCAGATCGAGATGTACAGCCGGCTGATCCACACGGTCGACCACATCGAGGGACGGCTGCGGCCGGGGTTCGACGCGCTCGACGCGTTCCTCACCCACATGTGGGCCGTGACGGTGACCGGCGCGCCGAAGGCCTGGGCCATGCAGTTCATCGAGGACAACGAGGACTCACGGCGCCGCTGGTACGGCGGCGCGGTCGGTAAGATCGGCTTTGACGGCTCGATGAACACCGGCCTGACGCTGCGCACCGCGCACATTCGCGACGGCGTCGCCGCTGTCCGGGTGGGGGCGACCTTGCTGTACGACTCCGACCCGGCCGCCGAGGAACGGGAGACCCACATCAAGGCCCGCGCCCTGCTCGAGACGCTGCGCGAGGTCGAGGAGGCGCGGGCGGCGGCGGAGCGGGCGTTGCTCGGCCCAACCGAGTCCGAGACCGCCGCGTCCGGCTCGGCGGACTACCCTGACTCCCAGGGCGGCCCCGACGGCGCACTCGCCGCGCCCGTGCCGCGCAGGCTCCGTGTCCTGCTCGTCGATCACCAGGACTCGTTCGTGCACACCCTCGGCGACTACTTCAGGCAGCACGACGCGGAGGTCACCACGCTGCGCGCCGGGTTCCCCGCCGCCCTGCTCGACGAGCTGGCCCCCGACCTCGTGGTGCTGTCTCCCGGCCCGGGCCGGCCCGCCGACTTCCGCTGCGACGAGCTGCTGACGGAGCTCGACGCACGGCGGCTGCCCGCGTTCGGCGTCTGCCTCGGCCTGCAGGCGATGGTCGAGCACGCCGGCGGCGAGCTGTCGCTGCTGGCCGAGCCGCAGCACGGCAAGCCCGGACGGGTGCAGGTCCGGGGCGAGGTCGGCACCACGCTGCTCGCCGGCCTGCCGGCGGAGTTCACCGCGGCACGCTACCACTCCCTGTACGCGAAGGAGGCGGACGTCAAGGGCGGCTTCACGGTCACGGCGGCCACCTCGGACGGCGCGGTGATGGCGATCGAGGACGCCGCGGCCGGCCGCTGGGCCGTCCAGTTCCACCCGGAGTCCATCCTGACCGCCGCGGGCCGCTCCGGCCACCAGGTGATCGCCAACGTGCTCGCCCAGTGCCGTGCGCGCGCCGGGTCCGCGGTGACCGCGTAGCGGGGGGCCGCCGGGGCGGCCCCCCGCCGCCCGGGGCGGTGGTTGTGGCAACGGGCCGCCTATATATAGGGGGTCACGCCCGTACCCTCACCCGCCGCCGCACGATCGAAGCTACCGGCAACGCCTGTTCAGCCCGGGAATCTCGTTACCCCGGTCGCCGGGCATGACAACGGGCACCGGCAACAGCCCTGGCAGCACGAAAGTTCATGATCGCGGAACTTTTGCACACTCATAAGGCGCAAAAGTTCCGCGGAAGCAAAAGTTACCGTGATCATGAGGCGGCCGGCGGCCCCGGTCACCGCGCAGGCCGGCCGGAAGCGCCCGTGACCGCCATCCCGAGGCACGCCCGGGCAGCCGCAGCCGTCCGCGCGCAGATCACGGACGGGACGTCCAGCCGGGCCGGGCGGCGCCCGGCGGCGCAGCCGGCCCGCCTCGCCCGCCGTCACGGCGGCCGCGGGGAACCGGGCCGGCCCGCCGCGACCGGGACTGGCCGTCATGCCTGGCGGCGGCTGGCCGGTGCCTTTCACCGGGACTGCGCCCGGCCCGTGAGCCGGCCGGGCGGCCATCTCGGTCCGCGCCGCCCGGGACGGATACCATGACACCTCCGCGCCCGCCCGGCCGGCAATGACACGGGAGCATTGCCGCAACCCCCTATTACCGGCCGTTGCCACAACCACCCGGTAGGCCCACCATGCCGTCGTAGGATAACAGCAAGAAATGTGGGCGGGATCGACCGGCCTGTCCGAGTTCGTGAAGGGCAGGAGGCTGTTTCCTCCGGCTGACGGCTAGGATGATCCCGTGCACCGGCAGTTCCGGCAGGTCGACGTCTTCACCGAGGAGCCGTTCCTCGGCAACCCCGTGGCGGTGGTCCACGGCGCCGACGACCTCACCGACGAGGAGATGCGGCGGTTCGCCAACTGGACGAACCTGTCGGAGACCACGTTCCTGCTCACGCCGTCCGACGAGCGCGCCGACTACCGGGTGCGGATCTTCACCCCGGAACGAGAGCTGCCCTTCGCGGGCCATCCCACCCTGGGCTCCGCGCACGCCTGGCTTGAGGCGGGAGGCCCGCCGGCCAGGCAGGACATGGTCGTCCAGGAGTGCGGCGTCGGCCTCGTCCCCGTTCGGCGGTCCCCGCACGGCCAGCTCGCCTTCAAGGCGCCGCCGCTGATCCGCTCAGGCCCGGTCGACGAGCCGCTGCTCGACGAGGTCGCCGCGTCCCTCGGCGTCAAGCGCGAGGACATCGTCGACGCCCAGTGGGCCGACAACGGGCCCGGCTGGGTCGCCGTCGAGCTGGCCAGCGCCGACGCGGTGCTCGCGCTCGCGCCCGGCGTGACATCGCGGGACATCGGGGTCTTCGGCCCGTACCCGTCGGGGTCACCGGTGGCGTTCGAGGTCCGCGCCTTCACCCCGCTCATCAACGGGACCGGCGAGGACCCGGTGACCGGCTCGCTGAACGCCTCGCTCGCTATGTGGCTGTTGCCTGCCGGCAAGGCCGCCGCGCCTTACACGGTCAGCCAGGGCACCGCGCTCGGCCGTCAGGGCCGTGTTCACGTGACCGCCGACGCCGACGGCTCGGTCTGGGTGGGCGGCCGGACGCACACGCTGATCTCCGGCAGCGTCCATCTCTAGGACGCGCCCGGCTCCGTCAGTTGGGGTCGCGGCCGACCAGGCAGTACTCGCGGCCGGCCGGGTCGGTGAGCACGGTCCAGTACTGCTGGGTCGCGGTCACCCGCGCGCCGAGCGCGACATGCAGGCCGAGCGCCCGCGGGTCGGTGCAGCCGAAGTCCACGTGGCCGCTCACCGGGTCGCCCGGTGCCGCCTGTTCCCGCCGCTGTAGCAGCAGGCGCGCCGGCCAGCCCGCCGGGCCGTCCAGGTAGGCGTACCCGGGGACCGGCGCGGGGCGGGTCCGCCGGCCGGTGAGCGCGGCCCAGAACGCGAGCTCACGGTCGAAACCGCCGGGCGGCACGTCCAGGCACAGCGTGTCCACCCGGCTCACTCCGCCGCGTTCACCGGCCAGTGGCGGCGGCACGGCCCGCTCGCCGCGCCATGCCACCAGGCAGAACCGGAACCCGCCGGGGCTCTGCGCCACCACGAGGCCCGCGTCGGGGCCTGTGACCTGCGCCCCGGCCGCCCGGGCCCGGTCCGCGGCGTACTCAAGCGACTCGGCCGCCGTGTCGACGTGCAGGTCGAGGTGACAGCCGCCCCCGCCGCCCCGCACTCGCTGCACCCGCAGGTAGGCATCGCCAGACGGGGGCAGCAGGGTCGCGAACTCCCCGTTCGCCCCCCGAAACGGCGACAGCCCGTATCCGGTCACCTGGCTCCAGAAAGCGGCGGCCGGGCCGAACGACTCCGCCGGCCGGTCGAGGAAGACGGTCACCCATGGCATGGACACGCCGTCAGTCTCTCACCGGGGCGCCCCCGGGGTCACCCGCTCGCCCCGGCGAGCGCCGCCGGCCCGGGAACCAGGAGGACCGCCGACATCCGCGCCATCACTGCGGAATTGATCCGGTAGTAGACCCACGTGCCGCGCCGCTCGGCGCTGATCAGCCCGGCCTCGCGCAAGATCCGCAGGTGATAGCTGACCGTCGGCGGGGTCACGTCGAACGCGTCAAGCAAGTCGCACACGCACGACTCCCCGCCGTCGTGGCAGGCGATCAGCGAGAGCAGCCGCAGCCGCATCGGGTCGGCCACCGCCTTGAACAGCCCCGCCAGGTCCGCCGCCTCGCCGGCCGGCAGCGGCTCGCAGGCCAGCGGCGAGCAGCACGCGGCTCCGCTGTCACCCTCATCCTGGCCGGGCAGCAGGGGGAGCATCTGCTTAGACATGTCTTTAATTTGACACATCTTTAGATAGGAGCGCAAACTGACCGGGGAAGCTGATTAAAGACTTCTCTAACTAAGGGAAGCCGCCCGTCATGAAAGGAAGCGCCCATGTCCCGGGTCCAGCTCGCGCTCCGTGTCGCCGACCTCGACGCCTCCGTCGCCTTCTACAGCAAGCTGTTCGCCGCCGAGCCGGCCAAGCGCCGCCCCGGCTACGCCAACTTCGCCATCGCCGAGCCCCCGCTGAAGCTCGTCCTCATCGAGGGTGCCCCCGGCGAGCCCACCCGCATGGATCACCTCGGCGTCGAGGTGGAGAGCACCGATGAGGTCGCCGCCGCCGCGGCCCGGCTGAGCGCCGTGGGCCTCCCCGTCACCGCCGAGGAAGACACCGCGTGCTGCTACGCCGTCCAGGACAAGGCCTGGGTGACCGGCCCGGGCAACGAGCCCTGGGAGGTCTACGTGGTCAAGGCCGACGCCGACGTCCTGGAGAAGTCCGCCAGCTCCGGCTGCTGCGCCCCCGGTCCCGCCGCGGCCAGCACGGCCGCCGCCACCGAGTCGGCCGGCTGCCAGCCCGGCTGCTGCTGACCAGGCGGCCAGTTGAGCGCGGCGCCACGGACACTCCGCCAGGAAGGCGAGGTGAAGCAGGTGGCCCCGTTCAGGGGATAGTGGCGCTGAGCTCTTCTCGCGGCGCGGCGGGCGAGGCGGCCGGGCCGCGCCTGGCCAGCCGCCAGGCGAGCGCGAGCAGGACCACCAGCAGGGCCAGCCCGGCGAGGATGTAGGCATTGCCCCAGAGCAGCTGGAAGCCGTGCCAGTGGTACTCGACGTACGACGGCTGGTCGCCGTGCTGAGCGAACTTGACCGGGTTGGTGTTGGACTGGGCCCACAGGAAGCCGAGCGAGAAGTTGCCGAGGTTCCGCGCGCTCTCCCACAGGGCGTCCGGCCACGCGGCGAAGACGACTATCATCGCGGCGGCCAGCGCCCAGAGGGAGCGGGCGGTCCCGCGCCGCGCGGCGGCGAGCGCGTAGTGCACCGTGACCGCGACCGCGGGAGAGATCCACACCCAGTGGTGGTCCCAGCTGACCGGGGAGGCGAGCAGGCCGGCCAGGGCCGTCGCGAGCAGGGCGGGCACCGGGTAGCCGGCCCGGTCAAGCAGGTACGCGGCGGTCAGGCCGAGCGCGAGCGCGACGGCGGCGGCCGCGATCCACGGGTCCTGCCCGGCCGCGACGGACCCGGCGAAGCGGGTGATGACCGCGCGCAGCGACTGGTTGCCCGCCCAGCCCATGAAGCCGGCCCGGTTGCCGTCGGCGAGGAACATGCCGTGCAGCCACCAGCGGGACGAGTCGTGCGGCAGGACGGCGAACCCGGCGCCGACGGTGACGGCGAAGCCGGCCAGGGTCGCGGCCGCCTCCCGGAACCTGCGCGTGATCAGCAGGTAAGGGACGAAGACGAGCGGGACCAGCTTGATGCCCGCCGCGACGCCGGTGAGCGCGCCCTTCCACCAGCGGCGCCGCCCGTCTGCGCGCAGGCCGGGCTGGCACAGGTCCCACGTGATCGCGGCCATCAGGATCAGGTTGATCTGGCCGAGGTAGATCGTGCGCACCACGGGCTGCAGCCAGAAGGTGGCCGCCGCGGCCAGCAGGGTCGCGCCGAGCCTGACCCGCCGGTCGGCGTAGCCGAGGCCGCCGAAGGTGAACCAGAGCGCCGCGACGAGCGCTGCCATGTTCACCACGACCGAGGAGGCCACCAGCGCCCCCCACGGCAGCACCGACACGACGGCGAAGGCGAGAGCGGCGAACGGCGTGTAGGTGAACTTGAGCGCCAGCGCGCTGAACCCGCCCCAGTCGTAGAGCGGCGCGTAGGAGCCCGGGTCGTAGTACGGGCGGACGTGCCGGACGATCAGCCCGCCGTCCCGGTACACGGTCAGGTCAACCAGGCTGAGCGCGCCACTGCGCGCCTCGACGACCAGCCAGCTGATGACCACCGCGGCGAACGCGAGCAGGCCGGCCCGCAGCAGCCGGGTCCCCGGCGGGCAGCGGGTCACGCGCGCTTCGCTGGCGACCGGTTTCACGCTGCAACGATATCCGGTGGCAGGACGGGAGGCGGCCGGCCGCCGGGGACCGCCGTGGCCGCCCCGCATCCGGCGTCGGTCATACTGGGAGGCATGTCTAGCCCGACCGGAGCCGTCCCGACGCGAGCGGCCGCGCGATGAGCGTGGTCAGCCTGGTGTCGTCCGGCCCGTTGCTGCTCGCCATCCCAGTCGCCGCGGCGGCGGGGGCCGTGACGTTCCTCTCCCCGTGCTGCCTGCCGCTCGTGCCCGGGTACCTGGCCTACATCACCGGCATGTCCGGCGCGGACGCGATGACCGCTCCCGAGGCTGTCACCGCCGGCCGGGGCACGGCGGCCAGCGCCACGGGCGACGCCGCCCCGGTCGCGGCGGAAGGCTCGGCTGACGGTCTCGCCGACGGCCCGCCCGGCGGCGTGGCCACCCGCGCCCGGGCCAAGGCGACGGCCACCGCACCGCGGCACACCGGCCGGACGATCGCCGGCACGGCGCTGTTCGTCCTCGGCTTCTCCGCGGTCTTCTCCCTGGCCGGGCTGGCGATCGGCGGGCTCGGCCAGCTGCTGTCCGCGCACGACTCGGCGCTCACCCGGGTGCTCGGCGGGGTGACGATCCTGCTGGGGCTGCTGTTCTTCGGCGCGTTCGACCGGTTCATGTTCGCCGGGCGGATATTCAAGCCGTCGGCGATGCCCAAGGCCGGGCTGGCGGGCGCCCCGCTGCTCGGCGTGCTGTTCGGTATCGGCTGGACGCCGTGCATCGGCCCGACGCTGACGGCGGTGCTCACCCTGTCCCTCCAGTCGGGCACGGCGGCGCGCGGCGCCTTCCTCGCGTTCGTCTACGGCCTCGGCCTCGGCGTCCCGTTCCTCATCGTCGCGCTCGCGTTCCAGCGGCTGGTGAGCGTGCTCAGCTTCTTCAAGCGCAACGCCCGGACGGTCAGCCGGGTCGGCGGCGTGCTGCTGGTGGCCGTCGGCCTGCTCGAGGCGACCGGCGCGTGGACGGCGGCGGTCAACTGGCTGCACACCCACTGGCTCAGCAGCTACAACACGCCGATTTAGCGACCGCCGTCACCGCTGCCGCCTCAGATGATCCCCAACGAGCGCGTGCTGCGCCACCCAGGCAGCGCGGCGGCGCCCTCCTAGCGGCGCCCTCCTAGCGGCGGCTGCCCGCCCGTGGCTTCACCGCGACCGGCTTGCGCGGAACCTGCGGCTCCGCGGGCGTGGCCGGGCGGGGCTGCGCCGCGGCCTCGACGAACGCGGTCATCAGCCGCGGGTCGTCGCCCTCCTCCGGGTGCCACTGGACGCCCACGCCGAAGCGGTGCCCCGTTACCTCAAGCGCCTCGGTGACCTCACCGTCGGTCGACCAGCCGGTTACCGTCAGCCCGTCGCCCGGGTGGTAGGGGGCCTGGTGGTGCGCGGCGGGCACCTTCACCTGGGTGCCGAGCAGTCGGCCGAGCAGGCTGTCACCGGACAGCACCACGTCGTGCGGCGTGTACTTCGCCCGGGCGGGCCGGTGGCCGGGCAGGTCCTGGGTGAGCGTGCCGCCGCGGGCCAGGGCGAGGATGTGCAGGCCGCGGCCGATGGCGAGGAACGGCACCCCGGCGTCGAGCACGGCGCGCATCAGGGCGAGCTCGAAGCGGTCCCTGCGCTGGTCGGGCTCGTCGGTCTCCGTGTGCCGCTCCTGGTCGTACAGGGCGGGATCGACGTCCCGGCCCCCGGTGAACACCAGGCCGTCGACCACCCGGGCGAAGGCCGCCACCGAAGCCGGCGGTACCGGCGGCACGATCAGCGGGGCGCCCCCCGCACGTTCCACCGCCCGGATGTAGCTGACCGGCAGGATCGCCGCCTCCCGCAGCCAGTCGCCCCAGCGGGCCGCGTCAAGTTCCCCCGTGATGCCAATGATCGGGCGGCCCATCGACGTCCTCCTGCTGCGACACTGACTCGGGCAAAGCGAGCCGGTCGCGGCCCCGCTCCGGCTTACCGTCATTCTTGCGGAGATCGTTACTTTTTGCTGGGATGACGCGCTATTTCGATATCGCCGCGGCTCGGGTAAGCAGCCCGGCGCTGAGCGCGAGTCCACCAGCCGCGGTCCACCGGCCGTGATCGGCAATTCCCGCCCAGGAGGGATCCGATGGACGGTGCGGCGCTTGACGGCCGGCCAGGCGGCTGCGACGATGCTGACCCAGTATTGACATAGTGACGGATGCGCTACTCAGGCGGGGTGGGGCGGGTGCGGTTCGTTCGGTCGCCGGCGCCGCGCGCGACGGCGCCAGGCGTCTTCGGGGCGCGCGCCGCCGCGGGGCGCCTGGCCGCCGCGGGCGCTCTCGCCGTGGCGAGCGTCCTTACCCTCGTGAGCGCCCTGGTCGCGGTCGGCGGCCCGGCACTGGCGGACGTGCCGACGGCACCGCTCGCCGTGCCCTCAAGCGCGACGCTCACCCAGGTGACCGCGGCGCAGTGGCGGACGACCGTCTACCTGGACACCGCCGCCCTGTGCGCGGGGAACAAGCCGGCGGGCAACAAGTTCAGCCTGGTGACCGCCGTGCCTGCCAGCGTCACCGGGGCCGCGGCGCCGGCCTATCCCGACGGCCTTGCCTGCGGCGACGCGGCCGCCCGCCCGGTGACCGAGGTGACGCTCAGCTTCACCCCGGCGCTGAGCGCGGTACCGCAGTCGGCCGCGCTGGTGGTGACCCCGCCGCAGGCACTGCTCGCGGCGGGAGACGCGCCCGCCCAGGTGCCGCTCACCGTCCGCCGGATCGTGTCGCCGTGGCAGTACGTGGGGATTCCCGCGCTGTGCGGCGGCGGCCTCGCCCTGCTCCTGGTCGCGCTGCTGCTGGTCATCGGCGTGCCGGCCGGCCAACCGGGCGGGCACCCGCGGCGGGCGCACTGGGGCGCGGACTTCCTGCGGACGCCGCTGTTCGCCAGGACGGCCTGGTCGTTCGGCGACAGCTGGGCGACGAGCGTTACGCCGCTGACGGCGCTGGTCGGCGCGGTGCTCACCGCCTCAGGAGCCGTCGCCGGGCTGGTGCCAGGCGTCGACCTCAGCAAGTTCGGCCTGCTGATGGCCCTGGCCGGCGGTCTCACCACGCTCGCGCCGCTGCTGTTCAGCGCGCTCAACTCCCTGTTCCCGGCCAAGCGCCCGCCCGCGCCCGCGCCCGCGGACGAGGTGGTCGCGGCCAGCCTGTGGGTGATGCTCCTCGCCTCCTGCCTGACCGTGGTCGCCATCGGCGCCGAGATCGGCTTCGTCGGCTGGGTCCTCGGCTACGACCTGCTCGTGGCGTCGGCGCCGGTCCGGTGGGTTCCCCCGGCCGTGGCCGCGCTGACGGCGGCGCTGTTCCTCGGCTACGGCGCGCACTCGATCCTCACCCTGGTCGGCCAGCCGGCCGGCACCGCCAAGGGGACCGCGAAGACGCACAGCTTCCTGATGTAGGCCGGCGGCGGGCGCCGGGGCGACGCGCCCATTCAGCTATGCGCAATGGGACTCAGCGATGCCCGCAGGCGCGATAAGGTTCAGGAAACCTGGAAGAATCACCATATGGCCAAGGGTGATACCTGATGTCTGGCGACGTCGAGAAGACTATCCCCGCCCCGCGGACGGACGTGCCGCACTCGGCGCGAATCTATGACTACCTGCTTGGCGGCAAGGATAATTTCCAACCCGACCGCGACGTAGCGGCAAACATGGTGAAACGCTGGCCCAGCCTCCGTGTCTCCATGCGCTCGAACAGGGATTTCATGCGCCGTGTCGGCGTGTCCGATCCCTGACCGCGCTGGCCGCCTGCGGCCCCGGCGGGCAGCAGCAGGCCAGTACCGCCACCAGGCCCGGGCCGTCCGCCGCCCCCAGCTCCCGTCGCCTGCCGGTACCGCCTCCAGGCCAAAGCCGGCCGCCGCCCCCAGGTACCAGTTGCCAGCCGGGAGCTTCGCCCACAAGATCAAAGTCGGCGGCGCCGTGGGCACCTACCGCACCTACCGGCCCGCCAGCCTGCCCGCCGGCGCGCCAATTGTCGTCATGCTCCACCCCAGCGGCGGCAGTGCCAGGCAGACGGAGCGCGATTACCACTGGGACGCCGAGGCGGACAGCGGCCACTTCGTCGTCGCCTATCCGGACTGGGGGGAGTACGCCGGCGCGAACCAGATCGACTTCATCCCCGCCATCGTCGCGGCGATCGAGCGCCACAACCCGATCGACTCCAGCCGCGTCTACGCCGCCGGCATCAGCCTCGGCGGCACAGAGGCTTACTGGCTGGTCTGCTCTACCAAGATCTTCGCCGCGATCGGAGTTGACTCCGCCAGAGAACTCGCCACCTGCGACCGCCCGGCGCCGATCTCGGTCATCCACATCCACGGCACCGCTGACCACATCGTGCCCTACCACCAGCCTTCGCTCTCCGGCATCCCCCAGCTCAACGCGACCTGGCGGCGCATCGACCATTGCGGTGCCCCGGCAGTCACCACAGCCGGGGCCGTGACCACCTCAATCGCCGCCTGCCCGGCTGGCCGGGCAGTCGAGCTGGTAACGATCGCCGCGCAGGCCATCAATGGCCAGGAGGAGCACCCGGCACCGGCATGGGCGACCCGCCGTCAACGGCCCTCAACGCCACGCAGGTCATCTGGGAGTTCTTCGCGAAGCATCACCGCTAACCCGCGCCTCCCCGACGACCTGTGTCGACGGCACGTGAATACTGACCCCATCGTTCTCACGCACGCGCGGGCGCTGCTAACGAGCACTCCCGGGGGGAAGACCGCCTACGCCGACGCCGACCTGAACGACCCCGCGGCCATCCTCCGCACTCCCCAGGTGCGGGAGACCCTTGACCTGGGCAAGCCGGTCGCGCTTAGCCTCATCGCGATCTTGATGTTCATCCCCGACCCGAAGGAAGAGCGCCGAATCATCGACACGCTGGTGGACGCGCTGCCGTCGGGCAGCGCGCTCGCTTTGTCGACCGGCACGCATGACAGCCTGTCCGAGGAGGGGCGCGCGATCGCAGAGGATTACAACGCCAGCGGCATCCCTATCAGGGCGAGCAAGAAGGCCGAGGTCGAAGAGCTGTTCCGCGGTCTTGACCTAGTCGACCCCGGCGTCACCCTCGTCCATCGCTGGCGCCCGGACGAGCTGACCCCCCGCGTCAGCGACGACCAGGTAGCCATGTACGGCGGCCTCGCGCTCAAGCCCTGATCGACTACCAGCGTCAGGGGCTGAGGGGACAATGGGACCCATGGCATCGGTCAACCAGGAAGCCGCGGCGCTGCTGCGGGAGTACGCGGAGCTGCTTGGGCTCACCGGCGGCGACCCGTTCCGCGCCAGGAACTACGAGCGGGCCGCCAAGTCCGTCGCGGGGTACCCGGCGGACATCGCCACGCTGCCTGACAAGGCGCTGACCGCGATCAACGGCGTCGGCCCGTCGATCGCCGCGAAGATCGCCGAGGGCCGCCGGACGGGCACCTTCCAGGCGCTAGAGGAGCTGCGCGCCAAGATACCGCCCGGCGTCGCCCAGCTGGCCAAGGTGCCGGGCGTCGGGCCCAAGCGCGCGCTGCAGCTCGTCCGTGAGCTCGGCATCACCAGCGCGGCCGACCTCGCCGAGGCCATCAGGCGCGGCCGGCTGCGCGGCGTGGCCGGGTTCGGCCCGAAGACCGAGGAGCGCATCCTGCGCGGCATCGACGTGGCGGCGGGCGACGCCGCGCTGCGCGACGCGCTGCGCGCGCTCCCGGACGGCGCCGGGGTGGACGACATCTACGCGGTGCTCGCCGCCCGGCTGCCCGCCGGCGCGGCGAGCACCGGCAGTCCGGCGGCCAGTGCCGCGGCCAGTGCGCTGATCAGGGCCGAGGACATCCGCGGCGACCTGCACACGCATACCGACCTCACCGACGGCATCGTCTCCCTGGAGGGAATGATCGCGGCGGCCGAGGCCCGCGGCTACGCGTACTACGCGGTCACCGACCACGCGCCCAACCTGGTCATGCAGCGAATGACCGATGAGAAGATGCTCGCGCAGCGCGATCAGCTGCGCGCGCTCGCGAACACCACCGGCATGGTCCTGCTGCACGGCAGCGAACTCAACATCGCGCCCGACGGCAGCGTGGACTGGGACGAGGACTTCCTGTCCGGCTTCGACATCTGCGTCGCGTCGGTTCACTCTTCATTTGAGCAGGATCGGGCGACGATGACGAAACGCTTCATCGCCGCCGCCGAGAACCCGCGGGTGAACATCATCGGCCACCCGCTGACCCGCAAGGTCGGCCGCCGCCCGCCGGTCCAGGTCGACCTGGACGCTCTCTACGCGGCGTGCGCCCGCACCGGGACCGCGCTGGAGGTCAACGCCTCGCCGGACCGGATGGACCTGCCGCCGGAGCACATCGCCGCCGCTAGGGAAGCGGGCGTGAAGTTCGCCGTCGATACCGACGCGCACTCCCTGGTGGACCTGACCAACCTGCGCTACGGGGTGGCCGCCGCCCGGTTCGGCGGCCTGACCACGGATGACGTGATCAACGCCTGGCCGCTTGACCGGCTGGAAGAGTTCCTCCGCAAGGGCCGCCCAGAAAAGTTACCGCCGAGTAGAAAGCCGGGTTACTGGCGAGTAGCATAGCCTTCATGAAGGCACGCGAGGTGGTGTTCGTCGACGGCGCGCGCACGCCGTTCGGCAAGTCGGGACCCAAGGGCATCTACGCGGAGACCCGCGCCGACGACCTGGTGGTCCGGGTGATCAGGGAACTGCTGCGGCGCAACCCGGGTCTCCCCAAGGACCGGGTCGGCGAGGTGGCGGTCGCCGCGACCACCCAGATCGGCGACCAGGGGCTGACGATCGGCCGGTCCGCGGCGATCCTCGCCGGGCTGCCGGTCACCGTCCCCGGCTACGCCATCGACCGGATGTGCGCGGGCGCGATGACCGCGGTCACCACCACCGCGGGCGAGGTGGCGCTCGGCGCCGCTGACATCGCCATCGCCGGGGGCGTCGAGCACATGGGGCGCCACCCGATGGGCGAGCAGGCCGACCCCAACCCGCGGTTCCTGTCGGAGAAGCTCGTCGATGAGTCCGCCCTGTTCATGGGGATGACCGCGGAGAACCTGCACGACCGCTTCCCGGCGATCACCAGGGAGCGGGCCGACGCCTACGCCCTGGCCAGCCAGCGCAAGGTCGCGGCGGCCTACGCGGCGGGCAAGATCCAGCCCGACCTGGTCCCGGTGGCCGTCCGCACGAAGGAACTCGGCTGGGGCCTGGCCACGGCGGACGAGCCGCCGCGCCCGGAGACCACGCTTGAGGGCCTGGCGTCGCTGAAGACGCCGTTCCGCCCGCACGGGCGGGTCACCGCGGGCAACTCAAGCGGCATCAACGACGGCGCCGCCGGCTGCGTCATCGCCGCCGAGGAGGTCGCGGCCGAACTCGGCCTCAGCGCCAAGATGCGCCTCGTCGACTTCTCCTTCGCGGGCGTCGAGCCCGAGGTCATGGGGATCGGCCCGGTGCCCGCCACCGAGAAGCTCCTCGCGCGGCAGCACCTCAGCATGGACGACATCGGGCTCATCGAGGTCAACGAGGCGTTCGCGGTGCAGGTGCTCGCGTTCCTCGACCACTTCAAGATCGCCGACGACGACCCGCGGGTGAACCCGTGGGGCGGCGCGATCGCGCTCGGCCACCCGCTCGCCTCCTCCGGGGTGCGGCTGATGATCCAGCTGGCCCGCCAGTTCGCCGAGCACCCCGAGGTCAGGTACGGCCTCACCACGATGTGCGTCGGCCTGGGCATGGGCGGCACCGTGCTGTGGGAGAGGATCTAAGATGACGAGTAGCGCGAACCTCCCGGGTGCCGAGCTCGGCGACGGAGCCTTCCCCGGTGAGGTGGTGACCAGGGCGATCACCCGGGACGTCGACCTGGGGCCCGCGGGCGTTCTCGCCCTGATCACCCTGGACAACGGGCACGACCACACCAGGCCGAACACCTTCGGCCCGCAGGGGCTGGCGTCGCTGAACGCGGCGCTGGACGCCGTCGCGGCGCGGGCCGCGGCGGGGGAGGTCGCGGCCGTCGGGGTGACCGGCAAGCCGTTCATCCTCGCCGCCGGGGCGGACCTGGACGGCGCCGCCCACGCGATCGCGGCCCGCGCGCCGAGCCAGGCCGGGCCCGTGGCCGTGGCCGGGGACCCGTGGTCGGGGGAAGGCGCGGGACCGGGCCCTGGCCGTCGCCAGGCTGGGACATGCGGTGTTCCGGCGGCTCGGAGAGCTGACCGTGCCCTCGTTCTGCTTCATCAACGGCGTGGCACTGGGCGGCGGCCTCGAGGTCGCGCTGCACTGCACCTACCGGACGCTGTCGGCGGGCGCGGGGATGGTCGCCCTGCCCGAGTGCTTCCTCGGCCTGGTGCCCGGCTGGGGCGGCACCTACCTGCTGCCGCGGCTGATCGGGCCCGCCCGCGCGGTCAAGGTGATCATCGAGAACCCGCTGTCGCAGAACAAGATGCTGTCGGGCCCCGAGGCGTTCGAGCTCGGCATCGCGGACGCCATGTTCGCGCCCGCCGACTTCCTCGAGGAATCGCTGCGCTGGGCGGCGTCGGTGCTGACCGGGGCCGTGACCGTGTCCCGGGCGGCCAGCCTGGACGCGCTCTCGCCCGCCGAGGCGCTGCCGCCAGAAGAGGAGGACAGGCGGGCCGCGGAATGGGACGCCGCCGTCGCGGCGGCGCGGTTCTTCACCGACGGCAAGCTGCACGGCGCCGCGCCCGCGCCGTACCGGGCACTTGACCTGGTGGCGGCGGCGCGCACCGCGTCGCGCGACGAGGGGTTCGCCGCCGAGGACGAGGCCCTCGCCGACCTGCTGGTATCGGATGAGCTGCGGGCCGGCCTGTACGCGTTCGACCTGGTGCAGAAGCGGGCCAGGCGGCCCGCGGGCGCGCCGGATAAGTCCCTGGCCCGCCCGGTTACCAAGGTCGGCGTTGTCGGCGCCGGGCTGATGGCGGCGCAGATCGCCCTGTTGTTCGCCCGCAGGCTGCAGGTCCCGGTGCTGCTGACCGACCTGGACCAGGCGCGGGTCGACGCGGGCGTCGGCTACGTCCACGCCGAGATCGACAAGCAGGCCTCCCGCGGCCGGATCTCGCCCGACGCCGCCAGCCGGACCAAGGCCCTGGTCACCGGGTCGGTGTCGAAGGACGGGTTCGCCGACGCCAACTTCGTCATCGAGGCGGTCTTCGAGGAGCTCGCGGTCAAGCGGCAGGTGTTCGCGGAGGTCGAGGCGGTCGTGCCGCAGACGTGCGTGCTCGCCACCAACACCTCCTCGCTGTCGGTCAGCGCGATGGCGGACGGCCTCGCGCACCCGTCGCGGCTGGTCGGCTTCCACTTCTTCAACCCGGTCGCCGTGCTGCCGCTCGTCGAGGTGGTGCGCGGGACGGCGACCGGCGACGCCGCGCTCGCCACCGCCCTGGCGGTCGGGGGGAAGCTGAAGAAGAACTGCGTGATCGTCGCCGACCGGCCGGCGTTCGTGGTCAACCGGCTGCTCACCCGGTTCCTCGGCGAGATCACCCGCGCCGTGGACGAGGGCACGCCGTTTGCGGTCGCCGAGCACTCCGCCGACCCGCTCGGCCTGCCGATGAGCCCGTTCCTGCTGCTCCAGCTGGTCGGGCCGCGGATCGCGCTGCACGTCGCGCAGACGCTGCACGCGGCGTTCGGGGAGCGGTTCGCCGTCTCGCCCAAGCTGCGCGCCCTGGCGGAGTCAGGCAAGCCGTCGGTGTACCGGCCGGACTTCTCGGTGGACCCTGAGGTGATCGCGCTGCTCGCGGGCGGCGACCACCCGTCAAGCGGCGCGGAGGTGCTGTCCCGGGCGCTTGAGGGCCTGGCCGAGGAGATCCGGTTCATGCTGGACGAGGGCGTGGTCGCGGCGCCGCAGGACATCGACCTGTGCATGATCCTCGGCGCCGGGTGGCCGTTCCACCTCGGCGGCATCACGCCCTACCTGGACCGCACCGGGATCGCCGCCAAGGTGAACGGCGCGCCGTTCCGCGGTTAGCCGAGGTTCGCACCGGGATCGCCGCCACTGCCCGCGGTCGCGGCGGCGAGCGGTACAGGCCAGCCGGCGGGCGTCGCGTCGAGTTTTGTCGCGGCACGGTAGTGCGTGTCTACGCAAAGTTACCTAGAATAAGCGGATCGGCGGCTTCATTCCCGGAGAGCCCCGGTGCCAGGGGGGACTTTCTATTCTCATGCCGTGAGAATGTGAGTCGCACAGTGGGAGAACCTCCGCGTAAGTGGCATGCGCCGTCGCCCCAGGACTGGCTGAGAGCGGCGTCCCGCGCGGCCCGCCAGGCCCGCGTTGACCCGTCGGTGCCGAACGTGGCGCGCGTCTGGGACGCCATGACCGGCGGGCACGACAACTTCGAAGTTGACCGCAGGGCGGCGCGGCGGCTACTCGCCGCCTCACCGCTAATGTCGCAGGTCGGGCCCGCGTCGCGGGCGTTCCTCCGCCGTGCCGTCACTTACCTGGCGGCCGAGGCGGGCATCAGGCAGTTCATCGACGTCGGTACCGGCTTGCCGGCGCCGGGCAGCGTGCATTCCGTGGCCCAGGCGGTGGACTCGTCCTGCCGCGTCGTCTACGTCGACAATGACCCCGTCGTGCTGTCGCACGTGCGCGCGTGGCTCCGCTCGCCGGCGGACGGCGCGACCAGCTACCTCGAGGCGGACGCTCGGGATACCCAGGCTCTCCTCGACGGGGCGCGCCAGATCCTCGACCTGGGCAAGCCGGTCGGCCTGCTCATGATCATGACGCTGAACTTCCTCGAGGACGCGGGCGAGACGCTGGCCAGGCTGGTCGCCGCGGTGCCGCCCGGCAGCTACCTGGCCGTCGTGCAGCCGGCCAGGGACCAGCGGACGGTGCCCGTGGCCCGCCGGTGGAACCAGATGGGGGCGACCCAGGTCTTCCTGCGCGACCGCGACGAGGTCGCCCGCTGGCTGGCCGGCCTGGAACTGGTCGAGCCTGGCCTCGTCGAGGTGCACCGGTGGCGGCCAGCGCCCGGCGACCGGGACTATCCCGATGGAATGCCGCTGCTCGCCGCCGTCGCGAGGAAGCCGTGACCGCGCCCCGCCGCACCCTCGGCGCGGGCTGATTCCTGGGGCAGGAGGCGGGTTCGGCCGGCTCAGCCTTGGGTGCGGCGCCGTTGACACCAAGCCCGGGCGCCGGAACGATTCCCGTGTGGGAAGGAGCCTCTGATGGCGCAGGACGGGCAGGTCCAGACGGCGCGTGGCCCGGTGCCGGCCGCCGGCCTCGGCCAGGTACTCATGCACGAGCACGTCTTCGTGCTGACCGCCGACGTGCAGCAGAACTACCCGGACGAGTGGGGCGACGAGGGCGAGCGCGTCGCCGACGCGGTCCGCAGGCTGAGCGAGCTGCCGGAACACGGCATCTCCACGATCGTCGACGTCACGGTCATCGGCCAGGGCAGGAACATCCCCCGGATCAAGCGCATCGCGGACCAGGTACCCGGGCTGAACATCGTCGTCGCCACCGGCATCTACACCTTCGACGCGGTGCCGATGTACTTCTGGCAACGGCCGCGCGAGACGATGACCCAGTTCTTCGTGCGTGACATCACCGAGGGTATCGCGGACACCGGCGTCAAGGCGGGCATGCTCAAGTGCGCGGTGGACGAGAAGGGACTCACCGAGGGCGTCGAGCGGGTGCTGCGCTCGGTGGCCCGCGCGCACGTCGCGACCGGCGGCACGCCGATCACCATCCACACGCACGCCGCGGGCAAGCACGGCCCCGCGATCGTCGCCGTGCTCAGGGAGGAGGGCGTCGACTTCGGCCGGGTGGTGCTCGGCCACTCCGGCGACGCGGTCCGCGACCCGGATTACCTGGCGGCGATGGCCGATACCGGGCTCACCCTGGGCATGGACCGCTTCGGCATCGACCACTTCGCGACCTTCAAGGAGCGCTCCGACCTGGTGGCCGAGATGTGCCGCCGCGGCTACGCCGGCCGGATGGTGCTCGCCCACGACACCTGCTGCTACATCGACTGGTTCGGCCCCGGCCGCCTCGATGACCTCAAGGACTGGCACTACCTGCACGTCAGCAAGGACGTGCTGCCCTACCTGCGCGAGCACGGCGTCCCCGGGTCCGACATCGAAGCGATGCTCGTCACCAACCCCGCCCGCATCCTGGCCGGATAACAGCAAGAAGCCTTGCCCGTTCGGATTATCGTGTGAATTTGGTCGCGGAAAACGACACCTAAATGCACACGATCATCCGGCGCAGGCGGGAGGCGATATTCGGGTGCGCCCGCCGCGGCGAATCCGTAGCGTTGCCGCATGGCTGACGCGAGTCCGGGCGCCTGCTCCGGCGATGGCCGGCGGCCCCCTGCGGGGGTGCCGGGCGACTGGCAGAGCGCGCTGCTCGTCGCCGTCCCCGAGGCGGAGCCTGCGGTGGGGGAGCACCGCGCCAGGCTCGACTCGAGCGCGCGGGACGGCGTGCCCGCGCACCTGACGGTGCTTT
Source organism: uncultured Actinomycetota bacterium (assembly GCA_963811335.1). Classification (GTDB taxonomy): domain Bacteria; phylum Actinomycetota; class Actinomycetes; order Streptosporangiales; family Streptosporangiaceae; genus Trebonia. The sequence goes on from CAWERB010000018.1 coordinate 126,705, forward strand.
ACCCGTTCCTGCCGCCGTCGTCCATCGATGACGCGGTGCTCGCGTCGCTGCGCCGGCTGTTCGCCGGGTTCGCTCCGTTCGACGTCACGCTGGACCGGGTCAGCTGGTTCGGTGAGGACGTGGTTTGGCTCGCACCGCGCGACGACGGGCCCTTCCGCGCGCTGATCGGCGCCACGCGGGCCGCCTTCCCCGAATGCCCGCCCTACGGCAACAAGCACGCCGACGTCATCCCGCACCTCACCATCGGCGACCGCGCCGACCCGGGGGCGCTGCGCGCGGCGGCGGAAGCGGTCCGCGGCCACCTCCCCGTCGGGGCCAGGGTCATCGGGGTCACCCTGATGGCCGGCCCCGCCCCAGGGAACCTGGAAGTCCCGCCGGGCCAGTGGCGCACGCTCGCCGCGTTCCCGCTTGGCGCCCCGACTTCGGTTAGCGCCGAGACTTAGACATGCATGTGGTGTCTAACTCTCGGCGGGAATGCCGTTCGCTTCATAACAGCAAGAAGCGGGCCGGGTGCGGGACCTGATGCGCGCGGCGGAGCGCCAGCGTCTTCATCCGATGAGGGTGATGCGGCCGCCTCCGCAGACCGGCCATGCTGCTGGCATGATCGCTAGGTGGTGCAGCGGGCTCACCGCGGCGTGCGTTCTGTCGGCGGCGGCGCTCCTGGCCGGCTGCAGCAGCAGTACCACGACAAGCAACGGCGTGAGCAGCAGCATGAGCGCCAGCAGCCAGTCGGTCGTGTGCAAGAGCGCGCAGGACCTCAAGGCCTCCGTCACGGGCCTCAAGGACGTGAACATCAGCGCCAACGGCACGTCCGCGGTCTCTGGCCAGTTCACGAAGATCAAGCAGGACTTCAACACGCTCAAGGCCGACGCCAAGGGCCAGTACTCGACCCAGGCCGACGCCCTGTCCGGCGCCCTGGGCAAGCTGGGCTCAAGCCTCGACTCGGCCAAGGCCAGCCTGAACGCCGGCACCCTGTCGGCGGTCGCCTCGGCCGCTGGGACGGTCGTCACGGCCGGCACCAACCTGGTCACCGCGATATCCAACACGTGCTGACCGCGTCATTAAGCCGGGAACGGCCGGGCGGGACGAAACCGACGGCCAGGTCGGCGAGCAGCCGGGCACCGAACCCGCTGCAGCCCTTGGTCTGCCACGACTCGGCCCTGTCCGCCTGGGCGGTGCCCGCGATGTCCAGGTGCGCCCAGGGCAGCCCGCCGGTGAACTCCTCGAGGAACAGCGCCGCGGTGATCGCGCCCGCGTTCGGGCCGCCGATGTTGGCGAGGTCGGCGACCTCGGAGTCGAGTTCGCGGCGGTAGGCGCGCTCAAGCGGCAGCTGCCACACCGGTTCCGCCGTGGCGTGCGCCGACCGGAGCACCTGGTCGATCAGCGGCTGGCTGCTGCCAAGCACGCCGGCCACCTTGGCGCCGAGAGCCCGCATGCACGCGCCGGTGAGCGTCGCGATGTCCACGATCGCGTCCGGCCGCTGCTCCGCGGCCAGCACCAGCGCGTCGGCCATCACCAGGCGGCCCTCCGCGTCGGTGTTCAGCACCTCGACGGTGGTTCCGCCGTGGATGGTGATCACGTCGCCGAGCTTGAGCGCGGAGCCGGACGGCAGGTTGTCGGTGCACATCAGGTAGCCGGTGACCGTCGTACGGCAGCCGAGCTCACCGAGCGCGAGCATCGCGGCGAGCACGGCGGCCGCCCCGGTCATGTCGTTCTTCATCGTGGCATGCACCGCGTCGGCCGGCTTGAGGCTGATGCCGCCCGAGTCGTAGGTGATGCCCTTCGCGACGAGCGCCAGGTGCGACGCCGCCTGGCCGGCCGCCGGCCGGTACATCAGCTTGACCATCCGCGGCTCGTCGGCGCTGCCCCCGTTGACGCCGATGAGCCCGCCGCAGCCGAGCCGCACCAGGTCGTCCCGGTCGAAGACCTCAACGCCGAGCCCGGACCGCGCGCCGAGCACGGTGGCGACGTCCGCGATCCTGGACGCGGTGAGGTGCGCGGGCGGCGAGTTGGCGAGGTCGCGCGCCAGCATCGTGGCCTTGGCGAGCGTCAGGCCGCGGCGCGCGCCCGCCGCCACCGCGTCGCGGTGCGCCTCCTCGGCGAGCAGCGTGAGCGACCTGACCGGCGTCCCCGCAGGGTCCTTCTTGAGCGGGTCGTAGGCGTACCTGGCGAGCAGCATCCCCTCCACCGCGACCTGAGCGGCGACCGCGGGATCGAGCCCGGCCGCGGCGTCAATGAGGAACGCGAGGTCCGCGTCCCTTGCCGCGGCGCGGGCGAACGCCGCCGCGGCGTCCCGCGCGGTGCCGGGGCCGAGTGCCCCGGCGTCACCGTAGCCCACGGCGACGCGGAGCCGACCGTCGGGCTGCGGCAGCGGCAGTGCCTGACCGGGCCTGCCGTCGAAGCCGCTGCGGGCGAGCGCGGCCCGGTCGATGCCGAGGCGCCGCGGCAGGCTCGCCGGCCTCGGCCACGAGCACGCCGAGCGCGCCCGCCCCCTCGGGACCAGACGCGCCGTCCGCGTCGGCGGGGCCGGCGATCTCAAGCAGGACCGCCCAGCTCGCGGACGGGGCCGGATCGAAATCGGGCGGAACGAGGACAGCCCGGCTCATGACGGCTCACACCCTTCCTTTGGGCCCTGGAGTTCCGCACGGGCACTCACGTCACGTACGGCACTCTCGTGGCTGACCCTCCCACGCCGGACCCACGCGGGTCTCACTCGGATGGGATGAACTTGCCCGCCCCCGCCCCCGCCCTGGCCGCCGGCCCGCCGCGTTCACCCCCCGCGTAGGAGGCGGGCGGCCCGGCGGCCGGCCGATGCTTTCCTGTGCGGGCACAGGAAGGAGCCTCCAGTGAGCGGCGAGCGGCAACAACCCACCGGCAGGTCACGACCAACGTGGTGGCTGTGGGGGCTGGTCGGCGCCGTGATAGTGGCCGGCGTCGGCGGCGGGCTTATCGGGGCGGCGGTGGCGTCACCGAACTCGGGCGGCACGACCTCGGCCTCCGCCGCGTCCTGCGACGTGACGCTGGTGGCCGACAAGGTGCTGCCCTCGGTGGTGACGATCTCCGCCAAGCCGGCCTCGGGCAAGGGCGGCTCCACCGGGTCCGGTGAGGTGTACAAGTCCGGCGGCTACATCCTGACCAACAGCCACGTGATCGCCGCCGCCGCCAGCGGCGGGACGGTCGAGGTGCTGTTCGCCGACGGGACGAGCGAGCGGGCCAGCATCGTCGGCCGGGACGTGCTGACCGACCTGGCCGTGCTCAAGGCGCAGCTGCCGTCGGGCGTGCCGCCGATCACCGTCGGCTCGTCGGCCTCGCTGCAGGTCGGGTACCCGGTGATCGCGCTAGGCGCGCCGCTTGGCCTGTCTGGCACGGTGACTTCCGGTATCGTCAGCGCGCTGGATCGGACCATCAAGGTCCCCGCGGAGGACGACGCCTCGGCACTGCTGGTCGCCGCGGTGCAGACCGACGCGGCGATCAACCCGGGCAACAGCGGCGGCGCCCTGGTCAACTGCGGCGACCAGCTGGTCGGCATCCCCTCGGCGGGGGCGGCCGTGCCGACCTCGGCGGGCGAGTCGGCCGGCGGGAACATCGGGCTCGGCTTCGCGATCCCCGTCGACTCCGCCGTCACGGTCGCGGACGAGATCATCGCCACCGGCCGCGCCACGCACTCCTACTTCGGCCTGGACACGGTGCCGGTTCCCGAGGTCGCCGCCAAGGAGGCCGGCCTTTCCGGCGGGCTGTTCGTGGCCGGCGTGGTAACGGGCGGCCCCGCGGAGCAGGCGGGCCTGCAGGCGGGCGTCATCATCACCAGTGTCGACGGCAAGCCGGCCACCAGCAACGTCCAGCTGCAGGAAGTGACGCTGACGAAGAACCCGGGCGACGCGGTGGAGCTTGAGTACCTGCGCAACGGCAAGACGGAGAAGGCCACGGTCACGCTCGGCAAGCAGCCGTAACGTCCGGCCTCAGGCGCGGCGCGCCCGCCGCGTCCGGGCGTGCCGCGTCCGACGGCCCAGTGCGGCCCCAGCCGGGCACCAGGACGCGCACCCGCAGGTCCTCCAGGTCCACCTCGGTGCCGCAGTGGCGGCAGGTGATCGCCGGGTCGAGCTGGTGCCCGCACACATGGTCGAAGACGCTCGGCGGCGAGTCGACCGCCCACTTGTCCCCCCACGCGCGCAGCACGGTGAGCACCGAGCGCAGTTCCAGGCCCGCCTCGGTGAGCTCGTACTCGTAGCGCGGCGGGTGCTCGCTGTACTGGCGCCGTTCCACCACGCCGCCCGCCTCGAGGGCGCGCAGCCGCGCGGCGAGCCGGTCGCGCGGCGCGCCGGTGTTGCGCGCGATCGCGTCGAACCGCTTGTTGCCGAAGGCGATCTCGCGCACGGCGAGCAGCGCCCACTTCTCGCCGACCAGGTTCAGGGCGGCGGCAACCGAGCAGGGCCTGCCGGGCAGTTCCTCGCGCATGCGAGCAAGCCTACCTTAGTTGCTAAATCAAACCCACTCGGGTTACGCTTCGGCCATCCAAACGTTTGGTTTTCAAACCGATCAGGGAACCGGCCGAGACCGAGGGGTGCGCGTGAGCGAGAGCGTGGCGGACGGCGGGCCTGGCCCGCTCGCCGGTGAGCTGCCGGGCCGGCCGCGGCCAGCGGGGTGACGGTCGCGGCCAGCGGGGCGACGGTCGCGGCGCAGCCGCGGCCCGGGGCGGCCGGGCAGGACGCGACGCAGGTCCCCGTCCGGTTCGGCGCCGTGTTCGCGATCGTCACCGCGGGCATCGCGGTGGTGAACCTGGACATGTTCATCGTCAACGTGGCGCTCCCGTCCATCGGCCGCGGCTTCTCCGGCGCGGGCCTCGCCGACCTGTCGTGGGTGCTGAACGCCTACGCGATCGTGTTCGCCGCGCTGCTCGTCCCGGCCGGCCGGGCGGCCGACCTGATCGGGCGCCGCGCCGCGTTCCTCACCGGGATGATCGTCTTCGGCCTTGCCTCCGCGGCCTGCGCCGCCGCGCCCGACGTGTGGGTGCTCGTCGCCGCCCGCGTCGTCCAGGCGGCCGGCGGCGCGCTGCTCATGCCCGCCTCCCTCGGCCTGCTGCTCGCCGCGGCCCGGCCGGAAAAGCGTACCGGCACCATCAGGGCCTGGACCTCGGTCGGCGGCGCCGCCGCGGCGCTCGGCCCGGTACTCGGCGGCGCGCTGGTCGCCGCCAGCTGGCACTGGGTGTTCCTGGTCAACGTCCCCATCGTGGTGGTGGCAGTACTCGCGGGCCGGGGCGTCCTTCCAGCTGAGTCCGGCCAGGGGGGTACGGAGAAGTCGTCCCCCGCGGGAGACGGCTGCGCGCCCGATACGATGGCGGAGCCATCGGGCGCGTTCCGGGGGGTACGGGGGGTCGTCCCCCCGGGAGGCGGGGCGCTGCCCGACACGCTCGGCGCGGCGGTGTTCACCATCGCCATCGGCGCCCTCTCACTCGCCCTGGTCAAGTCCGGCGACTGGGGCTGGGCGTCACCCGCCACCCTCGGCCTGATCGCGGCGGCGGCGGTCCTCGTGGGACTGTTCATCCGCCGGTCGGCGAGGCACCCGTTGCCGGTCATCGAGTTGCACCTGCTGCGCCGCCCCGTCTTCGCCACCGCCACCGCGGCGAACGTGGTGTTCGGTACCTCCTTCGGCGCGATGCTGCTGCTCGTCACCTTGTGGTGCCAGGACGTCTGGGGCTGGTCCGCGCTGCGCACCGGCCTCGCCGTCGCCCCCGGGCCGCTGCTCGTCCCGTTCTGGTCGATCGCCGCGGGCCCGCTGGCGCAGGAAGATCGGCCCGGGCCCGGTGGCCGCCGCCGGCTGCGCCGTCTACGCGGCCGGCTGCGTGTTCTGGCGGCTGAACCTCGCACTCACCCCCGACTACGCCACCCGCATGCTGCCCGGCATGCTGCTCACCGGCACCGGCGTCGGCCTCACCCTGCCCACCCTGGTCAGCGCCGCGGTCTCCGCCGTACCGCCGCACCGCTTCGCCACCGGCTCAGGCATCGTCACCATGGCCCGCCAGGTCGGCATCGTGCTCGGCGTCTCCGTCCTGGTCACCGTCCTCGGCCACCCGGCGGGCGCGGGCGCGCTGCCCGCCTTCCAGCGCGCCACCATCGTGCTGGCCGCGACCGCGTTCACCGCCGGCCTGGCCGCCCTGCTGCTCGTCCCCGCCCGCCGCCGCGACCAGCGCCAGGAGTGACGGGACCGTTCACGGGCCCGGGTACTGCGGCGACGGCGGGATCAGCCCCTCGGGGCGGGAAGCGGGCGATCGCGCCGCCCGCCACCTTCGTGTCGCCCGTCACCCGGATTCAGGCCGGGCAATGCCGGGCGGTGGCGGCGGGCCGGCGTCCGCCAGGCGGCCGTCGCGGTCGAGGCGCAGCCAGCGGGTGATCCCGAGCGAGTGCAGGAACGGCACGTCGTGGCTCACCACGACCAGCGCGCCCTGGTAGCAGGACAGGGCCTGCGACAGCTGCCTGACCGACGCCATGTCCAGGTTGTTGGTCGGCTCGTCGAGCAGCAGCAGCTGCGGCGGCGGGTCCGCGAGCAGCAGCGCGGCGAGCACCGCGCGGAACCGTTCGCCGCCGGACAGCGTGCCGGCCGGCTGGTCGGCCCGCGCGCCCCGGAACAGGAACCTGGCGAGCCCGGCCCGCACGTCATTGACGGTCGCGCCCGGCGCGACCGCCCGCACGTTGTCTACCACGGTCGACGCGTCGTCGAGGATGTTGAGCCGCTGGGGGAGGTAGCCGACCGCCGCGTTACGCCGCACCGACAGGGCGGCGACCATGGTGATTCCCGCACCCGCCGCCGCGGGCCGCGCGCCGTCCTCGGGGCCGGCCGCGGCGGGCCCGCCGCGGCCGGCCAGCGCTAGCAGCAGCGTTGTCTTGCCTGCCCCGTTCGGGCCGATGAGTGCGACGCGCTCCGGGCCGCGCATGGTCAGCTCCGCGAGCCGGCCGGGGTCGCCGGGCTCGTCGCCGGCCTCGCCGCTGCGTCCGGTGCCGCTTCCGGTGCCGCCCCGGTGGCCGTTCCCGCTGTCGCCGTCCGGGCCGGGCGCCGTGTGCCAGGGCGCCCACGGTGCGTCGAGCCCTTGCACCGAAAGGACGGTCCGGCCGGCGGGCACCGCCGTGCCCGGCAGCGAGATCCTGATCACCGCGTCATCGCGGAGCGACTCTTCCGCGCCGGCGAGGCGCTCCCTCGCGTCGGCGATGCGCGCGAGCGCGACCTCCCGGCCCTTGCCCGCCGACACCTGCGCCGCGCGCTTGCGCCCGCCGGCGACGATGCGCGGTATCGAGCCCGACGCCGCGAGCTGGCGCCCCATCCGGTCCCGTCTGGCCTGCTTGACCTGCGTTTCAAGCAGGTCCCGCTTCTCCCGGCGCACGTCGGCCTCGGCGGCGGTGACGGCGCGCCGCGCGGCGGCCTGCTCGGTGGCGAGCATCTCCTCGTACGCCTCCAGGTTGCCGCCGTACATGCGCAGCGCGCCGCCGGACAGGTCGGCGACCTGGTCCGCCAGCGACAGCAGCGCGCGGTCGTGGCTGACCACGACCAGCACGCCCGGCCACGCCTCGACGGCGGCGTAGAGCCGGCGCCGCGCGTCCAGGTCCAGGTTGTTGGTGGGCTCGTCGAGCAGCAGCACGGCCGGGCGGCGCAGCAGCCGGGCGGACAGCGCGGTCAGCACCGCCTCGCCGCCGGACAGCCGCCCGACCGGGTCGTCAAGGCCGACGTGGGACAGGCCGAGCCGGGCCAGCTGCTCCCGCGCCCGCTCCTCGATGTCCCAGCCGTCACCCACCGCGTCGAACGCGGCGGGGTCCACCGAGCCCGCCTCGATCGCGCGGACCGCGTCGCGTGCGGCGGCGATGCCGAGCAGCGACGCGACCGTGGCGCTGGTGTCGAGGATGAGGTCCTGCGGCAGGTAGCCGACCTCACCGGTGACGGTGACGGAGCCGGAGGTGGGGCGCGCCGCCCCGGCGATCAGCCGCAGCAGGGTGGACTTGCCCGACCCGTTGGCGCCGATGAGGCCGGTCCGGCCCGCGTTGAAGGAGGCGCTGAGGTGGATGAGCACCACGCGCCCGTTTGGATGAGAAAAAGAAAGATCGCTCAGGACGACAGGCATGCGGAAACTCCGAGGAATGGTCACGGGGCACGCGCCACCGCGGCGCGGCACTAGGGGCCGACCTCAGAGCTTCAAGCCGTTCTCCGTCCGGCGGGGATAAGACGCAACCATTATCCCCCGCGGCGCGCGTCCGCGCGAGCGGGTTTCGCCGCGGGCGGCGTCACCTCATCCGGGCAGGGTGATCCGGGCCCGGCCGCGAGCCGGTAGCAATGGCCGGTACGGGCACAAGTGACAGGGCCTCGGCGCGCTAGCAGCGCTCGTCGTGGGGCCGGCGGTGCCGGTTCATCCGCCGCGGGTGATGCGCGCCCCGGCCCGCCCGGCGGAGGCTGGCGCGTGTACTGGCGTATACCGGGAGGGGGCCTCGGGCATGACGACGCAGCGTCCGGCCGAAACGGGGCGCCACCAGGCGCGGCCCTGGTGGTCGATCTGGCGGGCCTCGTTCACCGTGGGGCTGATCACGGTGGTACTCGGCCTGATCGTCGCGTTCCGGCCCACCGAGTCGCTGACCGTGGTCATGGTGCTGTTCGGCCTGCTGCTTGTCTTCTCGGGGGCGTACCAGGTGGCGCGGGCGTTCGCCAGCGCGGAGCGCGAGCGGGTCTGGCACGGCGTCGCCGCCGCGGGCTTCATCATCGCCGGGCTGGTGATGGTCAGGCACATCCAGTTCAGCCTGGCCGTGATCGGGCTGGTCATCGGGGTTACCTGGGTGCTGCAAGGGACCGCGCTGCTCGCGATGAGCCTGTTGACCCGGCCGCGCCCCCACGCCGGGTGGACGGCGTTCTTCGGCGTGGTGAGCCTGATCGCCGGGATCGTCGTGATGGCGGCGCCCGCCGTCTCGGTCGCGACGCTTACCAGCCTGGTTGGCGCCTGGTTCGTCGTGATGGGCCTGCTTGAGATGTTCGGCTCGCTGCTGTTTCGGGTAAGTCCGCCGCGCCTGGCCGCAGCTGAGCGGTGCCCGGCCGCGGTGCCGGGGCCTCGGCGTCCCTGGCCGCGGTGCCCGGGGCCTCGGCCTGCGCGCGCTGCCCGGGGACGCTGACCGGCCCGGCCGCCGTGCCGTCCCAGGTGCGCCTGCTCATCCAGGCGTCCGTCATCTCGAAGACGCCGATGACGGCGAACCAGATGCCGAGGAACGTGGCGAGGAACACGATGGAGGTGACCGGCACCAAGACGACGACGATGCCCGCCATCAGGCTGACGATGCCGAAGAAGAGCGACCAGCCGCCGCGTCCGGCCTGGTGCGTGATGCCGCCGATCAGCGAGGACACGCCCTGGATGATCCAGCTGAAGCCGACGATCAGGCCGATCAGCGCCAGGCTGTACTGCAGGTGCCGGATGAGGACGGTGCCGCCCACGATGAACAGCACGCCGGCGATGGCCTGCCACACGCGGTGACCCTCCGGCGCGCCGATCGCCGCGACGATGTGGAACACCCCGGAGAACATCAGCAGGATGCCGAGCAGGACCGTGATCACCACGAGCGACCCTGACGGCCGGAACGCCACGATGAGGCCGAGGATCAAGGTCACCAGGCCCATCAGGAAGGATGCCTTCCAGCTGTGCAGCCGCCAGGGCGCCGAGTTCGCTAGCGAGTCCTCAGCGGTACGTTTAGATTCCATCAGAAGTGCGCGCAGGGAACTGCTGCCTTCAGGCGGCAGGGAAGCCGCGCTCCCCCCTTTCACGGTCACTATTAGATGTATTGTTCGGGTATATTAGGAATGTGTCACGTGATGTGCAGATATTCGCTGGGGCCAAGTATGGTCCCGGCCTGCACGTCGTGTGGTGCCCCGTCACCTGCCACCAGTGCGGCGCCCGGTGCGAGCGGCCGCAGCAGAACACCGTGCTCTGCCCCGCCTGCGGCCCGCACGACGCGGACGTGAACGGGGCCAGGAACATCTACGCCCGGGCCGGGCTGGGCTCTGGTCAGACCGCTACAGCGGCCTGAGAAACTGGCGGCCTCAGCCAGAGCAGTCACGTCTTCCGCCTCTCCTGGACGCTATGGCGCCAGAATTTCTCTCCTCCGGTATCGCGTGCCTCATCCCGAGCGGGTGAATTTGCGCGCCTTGCCGTGCGGGAACTGGGCCGGTTTCAGGGGGTATGACCGTCCCGGTACGCCTCGGTGAGGCGCACGTGGCCGCTATTTCCTTTAGCATCACTTCCCGTGGGCCCAGAGCTGATCGAGCGCGCCGTCCAGTTGCGGCAAGGCCTCGGCGCGGCCGGCGGCCTCGCCGCCGTTGAGCGGTTCATCGGCACCCAACGCGGGCTGAGCCGCGCCGACCGTGACCTGGTGCTCGACTGGGCGGACAACAACGTGCGCGGCGTCTTCGAGGTCCGCGCGGGGCATTCGACCACGGGGCTTTCGACCACGGGGCTTTCGACCACGGGGCCTTCAGCCACGGTCAGCGCGCTCAGCCTGATCGACGACCTCGATTACCTGATCTACGGCCTGACCGCGGGCGCTGCCGAGCCGGGCGGCTTCTTCGCGGGAACCCTGCTGCCGCTCGCCGACGACGACTCGGCGTGGCTCGCCGCGGGCGATGAGATCGGCTACCCGCGGGCGGACGCGCGCCAGGTCGCCCGCCTCGCCATCGACCTGGCCACCCGCGAGCCCGACCTGGTCTTCCGTAACCAGGAGAAGGCCACCCAGGGCTGGGAGTACATGCGGCGCGACCGGGAGGAGTTCGTCGCGTTCTTCGGCGCCGACGAGCTCGTGCTGCCCACCCTGGAGGCCGAGGGCAGGCTTAACGCCTACTACAAGATGCGCCGCGACTCCGCGCTCGCCGCGCGGGGCAGGCACCGGGTGGTCAGCGACGCCGGCGAGACCACGTTCGCCATGCCAGAGGGCTTCTTCGAGTTCGACACGGTGGGCATCATCTACGACGAGCTCGACGGGTTCGTCGTGGTGCCCGAGTACGGCATGCTGCGCGAGCTGTTCGCCGACCCGGCGCTCGCCGCCGACCCGCGGTACGCCAACGTGCTGCGCGCCTACCTGCGCGAGGAAAGCATCCCGCCGCTGCCGCTGCGCCGCATGGCCGCGGCCTTCCCGGGCAACGCCGACGCCGTCTTCCGCCGGGTTCTCGGCAACAGGAACTTCAGCTGGAGCCAGAACGGGAGCGGCCTGCTCAGGAAGCGCAAGCCAGGCTACTTCCGGGCGGACCCGACGCCAGGCGTGGCGGTGCTCAGCGACCGCGTACTCGCCCTGGCCAAGGGATCCGCCTAGGGCTCGCGCCCGCCATCCTGGCTTGGTACTGGCCCCGGCGGGACGAAGTCCGGGTCGAGCTCGAGGAAGGAGTCGATCACGCCCAGGTAGGCGAACGCGGCGAGGGTCCACTCCGCCGGCTCGCCGTCCAGCCCCGGCCCGGGGACGGGGGCGTTCAGCAGGCCGTTCACCAGCCCGGTGTCGGAGGCCTGGTCCAGGTCGTCCGGGCTGGCGCGGGGCCCGCGCCGTCCGCGGTGCCCTGCGCCGCCTGGACCTGGACGTTGCGCAGCGCCAGCGACTGCACGAGCAGCCCGCCGGCCAGCTGCACGTGGTCCAGGGTGTAAGCCGGGCTGCGCAGCCGGAGCCCGAGCACCCGCGTGATCTGCTCAAGGACGGCGACCAGCGACTCCCGTGACCGCCGCTGCGAGTCCTCAAGCGCGGCCGCGATGTGCCTGCGCGCCTCGCCGCTGCGGGTGGAGCCGAGGGTCGCCATCAGCGCCATCTGCAGCCGCCACGGCAGCGACTCGGTCAGTGCCGAGTAATTCCTGGCGACCGAGAGCCTGACCACCTCGCACATCAGCGCCCGGCGGCCGTCAGGCGTGGCGAGCCGGTGCAGGTTCTCCGCCACGACCCGCCCGATGACGGTGACCGTCTCGGGGTCGAACACCGTCCGGTCGGCGAACGAGCTCCCCGGGCCGGCCAGGTAGCAGAGCAGGTCGTCGGTGTACTCCTCGCGGTACGCCCACAGCCGGTACGCCGAGCTGCGCGGCACCCGCGCACGCTGGATGACCTCCTCGAGCCGCAGGTGCTCGATGGTGAGCGCGGCGCCGGCCTCCAGGGCAAGCTCTCGCCCGGCGTCAAGCATCCGCTGCCTGACCTCTTCCGCCGCTACCCGCTCAGGCCGGGCCGACATGCCCTCGCTCCACCCCTCGCCGCACCCCTCGCCACAATTGAGACAACATCTTCATCCAAAAGTACCGTGCATCGGCACAGTGCATGAGACATTAGACTTAGTGTCTCAACTTGACTGGCGGACGGGACCCGCAGGCGGCCCTTGAGGGGGAGGGCCGGGACCGGCCGGGCGCGGTGTGCACGCTGCGCCCGGCCCGTCCCGAACGCTGGCGCTTAGTACGCGACGGTGAAGCGGGTGCGGTGGTGGCGGGGGGTCTCGATCTCGTCGACGAACGCCAGGGCGAAGTCGGCTCCGGAGATCTCCGACTTCCCGGACTCGTCGGTCAGCAGGATGTCACCGCCCACCCGGTACTTGCCGGTGGGCTGGCCCGGGTTGTAGGAACCGAACCCGGCGGCGGGGGAGACGAAGAACCAGTCCGCCCCGGTGGTGTCGGCGCGCAGCGCCTCGAGCACCTCGGCCGCGCTGCCCGCCTCGTCCTTGAACATGTCCGGGAACTCGGGGGTGTCGATCAGCCGCGGGCCGCCCTCGGCGACGAGCAGCGACGCCGCGCCGCCCACCACGCCGAGCCGCGCGCCGTGCGCCGCCGCCGCGCGGGTGAGCGCGGGGAACGCGTCGAGCAGCTTGACGCCGTCGCCGCTGCCGCCCGGGGCGAAGCGGATGGAGACCACGATGACGTCCGCCTCGGCCGCGACCTGGTCGACGAGCGCGGCGTCGTGCACCGTGCCCTGGCGGTACTCGGCGTCGGGTCCGGCGGGCGCGCCGTCCGGCAGCTGCCTGGTGACGGAGATGACCCGGTGCCCGCGCCCCCGCGCCTCGTCCCTGATGGCGGACCCCGCGTACCCGGTACCGCCGAAGATCGCGATCGTCGTCATTGACCCTCCACTCTGTCGCCCCGCGAGCCTGTCTCCGGGGCCTGTGCAGCAGCGATTAATCGCGACAGCGCGGCGATTATTTCGGTGGCCGCACAAGGAACGGTGCCCGCTCTTTGTGGTGGCCCGCGATCGCGCCGCCGGCCGGCTAGGCGCCGTCGCCTTCCGCGGGAGACTGGGCGTCTAGCCAGGCGGCGATGCTGCGGGACAGCGTCGGCATCGGGAGTGAGCCGTGGTCGAGGACGGCGGCGTGGAAGGCGGGCAGCGAGAACGCGGGGCCGAGGCGGTGGCGCGCCTCGTGCCGCAGCCGCTCGATCTCCAGCTTGCCGGTCAGGTAGGCGAGCGCCTGGCCGGGCATGACGATGTACCGGTCGATCTCCGCCGCCATGAACTCCCGTGGCATCGGCACGTGCTCCACCGCGTACGCCGCGGCCTGCTCGCGGCTCCAGCCGAACGCGTGCAGCCCGGTGTCCACCACCAGGCGGACGGCGCGCATCAGGGACGCGCAGACCGCGCCGAGCAGGCCCCGGTCGTCGGCGTACAGCCCCGCCTCCTCGGCGAGCTGCTCGGCGTACAGGCCCCAGCCCTCGGAGAACACCGGCAGGCTGCGCTGGCGCTGCAGCGCGGGCAGCGCGTCGAGCAGTTGGAGCCGCGACAGCTGCAGGTGATGGCCGGGCACCGCCTCGTGGAAGGCCACCACGTCGATGTCCCAGCCGGTGCCCGCCGTGGGCAGCTTGGTGTTGAACCAGAACGTTCCCGGCCGCCCGCCGTCCAGCCGCGGCGGCGTGTAGTGCGGCGCCGCGCCGGCCAGGGCCACCACGTCCGGCATCGGCGTCACCGCGCACGGCGGGGGGAGCGGGGCGGGGAAGAAGGCGGGCGCGCGTTCTTCCGCCCGCCGCACCGCGGCCTGCGCACGGGCGACCGCCTCGTCCGGGCTGATCTTCCCCGCCGACTCCCTGATCGCGGCGAGCACCTCATCCCGGCCGGACAGCCCGAGCCCCCGGCCGAGCTCGACCGCCCGCGCCTCGAGCGCCGCCACGTGATCGAGCCCGGTCTGGTGCAGTTCCTGCGCGGACAGCGGCAACGTGGTGTAAATCCTGATCGCGCGCGCGTAGTCGTCGTCGCCGCCCGGCAGCCAGCGCAGCCCGGCGTGCTCGGAAGGGCGTGACCGCGGCAGCAGGTCCCTGACGAGGGCCGTCCACCGGGCGAGCGCCGGGTGCAGCACGTCGGCCACCGCCGCCGTGCGCTCCGCCTCCCAGGCTTGCGCGCGGTCCCACCCCTGCGGCGGCCGCGGGGTGAGCGCGGGGCTGGCGTCCGGCTCGTCGAGCAGCCGCTGCGCCCAGGCGACGGCCTGCTCGGCAAGCGCGGCGACCGGCAGCCGCCCCTTGGCGGCGCCCTCCCGCAGCCGCTCGGTAACCTGGTCGATCCACGTGCCGCTGCCGCGCAGCCGGGTCAGGTAGGCCTCCGCCGCGGCCTCGTCGAGCAGGACGGTCCGCGCCGCCGTCGCGAGGAAGACCGGCGGCCCCGTGTAATGCATTGGCGTCACGGCGTGCTCGTCCGCGGCCTGGTCGACCAGGGCCACCTCCTGCTCGGCCGCCTCGGTCATGCAGTCGAGCGTCACCGCGTCGGCCACGGTGAGCGTTCCCCGCCCGACCGCGCGCGCCTCCTCAAGGAGCCGTCCGGCCTCGGCCCGCCAGGCCTGCTGCCCCGCCGCGCTGTCATCTGGCATCAGGTCGTCGTAACCGGGAATGCCGTACATGGTCGCGGCGAACGGGTGGATCCGCAGCCACCGCGCGTGGAATCGGTCGGCCAGCTCACGCGGTGTGCTCATAGGAAGTCCCGTGGTCTCGACGACGTGACCGGGCGATCATACCGGCGCCGCCTCTCCCGCCCCCGGGCCGCCCGCCCGCGCCCTGGTGACCTGCGCAGCACTGCGAGCTCTTTTCTCCTGACGGCTTCGGTTGGCAGTTTCGAGGGCGGAGCAGGAGAAAGCTCGTCCGTTCCGTGTTACCTAAAGGTAACCTAAAGTTTTTTCCCGCCGCGAACGGTCACCGTCCGCCGGCCGGCGCCGCCCCGGATGATGCCGCGGCGTGATTCTTGCGGACCGAGAGGCGGCATCGCACGGAAGGGGAAAGCTACCGGGCGGTACGTGTGAAAGTTTCAGCACGATGTGCCGCCGGGCGCGGCCACCCCCGGTCGGCGGGCGGCCACGGTTCGAATAACATCACAGCGTGGGAGACCGGATTGTTACCTGGCCGAACGTGCTGAGCGCCGCCCGGCTTGCCGGTGTTCCCGTGTTCTTGTGGCTGGTCCTGGTGCCGCGCACCGCCACCGCCGACGTCATCGCCGCGGCCATGCTCGGCTTCGCCGGGATTAGTGACTGGCTCGACGGGAAGCTGGCGAGGATGCTCAACCAGGCGAGCAGGCTCGGACAGCTGCTCGACCCGGCGGCGGACCGGCTGTACATCGGGGCCACGATCATCGCGTTGGGCGTGCGGGGCATCATCCCGTGGTGGCTGTTCGGCGCGATCGCGGCGCGGGAGGTGTGCGTGGCGCTGGCGCTGCTCGTGCTCAGGCAGCGTACCGAGTACGGGGCGCTGGAGGTCAGCTTCGTCGGCAAGGCGGCCACGCTGTGCCTGATGTACGCCTTCCCGCTGCTGTTCATCGGCGCGCACGCCGGCGACGTGTCCGAGGCGGTGCGGATCATCGGCTGGGCCTTCGCGGTCTGGGGCGTCGCGCTCTACTGGTGGGCGGCGCTGCTCTACCTCACGCAGATCAGGGACCTGGTGAAGGAGGCGCATCCTTCGTGAAGGCCGTCGTGATGGCGGGCGGGGAGGGGACCAGGCTCCGCCCCATGACCGCCAACCAGCCCAAGCCGCTGCTGCCGGTAGTGAACCGGCCGATCATGGAGCACGTGCTGCGGCTGCTCAAGCGGCACGGGTTCACGGAGACCGTGGTCACCGTCCAGTTCCTCGCCGCGCTCGTGCGGAACTACTTCGGCGACGGCGAGGAACTCGGCATGTCGCTGCGGTACGCCACCGAGGAAACACCCCTCGGCACCGCGGGCTCGGTGAAGAACGCCGAGGACGAGCTGCGCGACGACAGCTTCCTGGTCATCTCCGGCGACGCGCTCACCGACATGGACCTGACCGAGATGGTCAAGTTCCACCGGGACAACGGCGCGCTCGTCACCGTCGGGCTCACCCGGGTGCCCGACCCGCTCGAGTTCGGCATCGTCATCGCGGACGAGGACGGGCGGATCCAGCGCTTCCTCGAGAAGCCCACCTGGGGCCAGGTGTTCTCCGACACGGTGAACACCGGCGTGTACATCATGGAGCCCGAGGTCCTCGCCGGGGTGTCGGCGAAGGAGTCGGTGGACTGGTCGCATGACGTGTTCCCCAAGCTGCTCAAGCGGGGCGCGCCCATCTACGGGTACGTGTCCGACGGTTACTGGGAGGACGTCGGCACGCTTGAGTCCTACTTCAAGGCCCAGGCCGACGTGCTCAGCCGCAAGGTCGAGGTCGACATCGCCGGGTTCGAGCTGTCCCCGGGCGTGTGGGTCGCCGAGGGCGCCGAGGTTGACCCGGACGCGGTGCTCACCGGGCCGGTCTGCGTCGGGGAGTACGCGAAGATAGAGGCGGGCGCGCACCTGCGCGAGTACAGCGTGATCGGCGCCAACGTGGTGATCAAGGAGGGCGCCTTCATCCACCGCGCGGTGGTGCACAACCGGGTGTTCGTCGGCCAGGGCACCACGCTGCGCGGCTGCGTGATCGGCAAGAACACCGACGTGATGCGCCGGGCGCGGGTCGAGGAGAGCGCGGTCATCGGCGACGAGTGCGTGATCGAGCCAGAGGCCTATATCTCCGCCGGGGTGAAGGTCTACCCGTTCAAGACCATCGAGGCGGGCGCGGTGGTCAACAACTCGGTGATCTGGGAGTCACGCGGCCAGCGGACGCTGTTCGGCGAGCGCGGCGTGTCCGGGCTCATCAACGTCGAGGTCACCCCGGAGCTGGCCGTCCGGCTGGCCTCCGCCTACGCGACCACGCTGCGCAAGGGCTCGACGGTCACCACGTCGCGCGACGTCTCCAGGGCGGCGCGCACGCTCAAGCGGGCCGTGCAGAGCGCGCTTAACGCCTCCGCGATCAACGTCATGGACCTGGAGGCGCTGCCGCTGCCGGTCGCGCGGTTCGAGACCGCGCGGCGCAAGTACAGCGGCGGCATCGCGCTGCGCACCACGCCGGGCGACACCCAGTCGGTCGACATCATCTTCCTCGACGAGCGCGGCGCCGAGCTGTCGCAGGGCGCGCAGCGCAAGCTGGAGCGGGTCTTCTCCCGTCAGGAGTTCCGCCGCGCGTTCCCCGGTGAGATCGCCGAGCTGTCCTATCCGCCGCGCGTCGTCGAGCTGTACACGCACGAGCTGCTGCGCTGCGTAGACCTTGACGGGGTGAACGCGGCCGGCCTGAAGGTGGTCGCGGACTGCGCGGGCGGCACCGTGTCGCTCGTGCTGCCCACGCTGCTCGGCGGGCTCGGGGTCGACGTCCACACGCTCAACAACCGGCTTGATGAGGTCACGCCCACCCAGACGGTGGCGCAGGACCGGGCGGGGATGCAGCGGCTCGCCGAGGTCGTCTCGTCCTCGCGGGCGGCGTTCGGCGTCAGGTTCGACCCGGTCGGCGAGCGGATCCACCTGGTCGACGAGAAGGGCGCGCTGGTCAGCGACGAGCGGGCGCTGCTCGTCGTGCTTGACCTGGTGGCCGCCGAGCTGCGGCGCGGCCGCGTCGCCCTGCCGGTGACCACCACCCGGGTCGCGGAGCAGGTCTGCCGGTTCCACGGGGTGCAGGTCACCTGGACGCCGACCTCGCGCGACGCGCTGACCACCGCCGCCGCGGCGGACGACGTGATCTTCGCGGCGGACGGGCGCGGCGGGTTCGTGGTCCCCGAGTTCGGCCGGACGGTGGACGGCATCGCGGGCTTTGTCCGGCTGCTCGGCCTGGTGGCGCGGACCAGGCTGACGCTGTCGCAGATCGACGCGCGGATTCCGCAGGCGCACCTGATGCGGCGCTCCGTGCCCACCCCGTGGGCGGCCAAGGGCTCGGTGATGCGCACCGTCATGGAGGCGGCAGCCGCCCTGCCGGTCGACACCACCGACGGGGTACGGATCATCGACGCGGAGCGCGGCTGGGTGCTCGTGCTGCCCGACCCGGCGGACGCGGTCACGCACCTGTGGGCGGAGGGCGGCGACGCCGACTCCGCCCAGCTGCTGCTCGATGAGTGGGGCGCGGTCGTCGAGGGTGCCGACCAGTAGCACTGCGCGGTAACACGGGGCGGTAACACGGGGCGGTAACACGGGGCGGTAGCCGTTTTGCCCTGGTCATCGGCTTGACCGGCGGATTAGGGATGCACTGTGGGGTAATCTGTGTTACTTACGCAGACGTACCATTTCGCGGTGCGGCCGGCCAATGTCACCGCGAGCATGCGCCGTGCGCGTGACCCGGAGGTGAAGCGGCTGTGTGGCGGAGACGGCAGGGATCTGACGGCACGCTAAAGGGCGCCCTGCGCCGCCTGTTTGCGTGGCGCGTAGACCCGGAGCCCTCGGCGCGGGTACCGTTGGCAGCATCACCTGACGCGTTGCTGCGCGAGCCCGCGATTCAGGCAGAGGGGAGGCCGGACGAAGACATGGCAGGTATGTACTGTGGGCGGTGCGGTCGGCCGAACCCGGAGCGGGCCCGGTACTGCTCCAACTGCGGTGCTCCGCTGACGCGCAACACCAACACGGGCTCCTTCACTGCAATCCCCGGTGAGCGCGGTGGCGAAACCACGTCGATCCTCACCACCGACCAGCCCGAGTCCTTCGAGGAGCCGTCACCCGACTACTCCGCGGCGGACACCCTCCCGCCGGGAACGGCGCTGCTGGTCGTGCTCCGCGGGCCGAACGCGGGCAGCAGGTTCCTGCTCGACCACGACTTCACGTCCGCCGGGCGGCACCCGGACAGTGACATCTTTCTCGACGACGTGACCGTCTCCCGGCGGCACGCCGAGTTCTACCGGCATGGCGACCGCTTCACCGTCCGCGACGTTGGTAGCCTGAACGGCACCTACGTGAACCGCGAGCGGATCGAGGAGGCCGAGTTGTTCGGGGGCGATGAGGTTCAGATCGGCAAGTTCCGGCTGCTGTTCATGGCGCACAGTCCCGAGGTCGGCCGGCGCCGGGGCCTTGGAGCGCAGGACTACGTATGACCGGGGGGCACCAGCCTGCTCATCTGAGCGGTGCCCCAGTCAGGGACAGTGCTAGCTCTAAACACACTGCCAGCACGAGGGCAGTGCTAGCTTCAAAAACAGCGTCAGCATCGGTCAGGTGCTCGACGAGCTCAGCGCGGAATTTCCCGACATCAGCCCGTCCAAGATCCGCTTTCTTGAGGCGGAGGGGCTGATCAGCCCGCTGCGCTCCAACTCGGGCTACCGCCGGTTCACCGCCGCCGACATCACCCGGCTGCGCTTTATCTTGACCGCGCAGCGCGACGAGTACCTGCCGCTGCGCGTAATCAAGGAACGGCTCGACGCGCTTGAGGCCCCGGCGGGCGACGGCGCGGGCGGCGTCGTGCCACCGCTGGCGATGACGCGGAGCGAGCTGCTGGCCGCCGCGGGCGCCGCCGAGGAGCTGCTCGGCGAGCTCGAGGACTACGGCCTCATCCGCCGCGCCAGGTCGTACGGCGCCCAGCCGCTTTCCGTGCTGCGGTCGGCGGTGCACCTCGGCGCGCACGGCATACAGCCGCGCCACCTGCGGGCCATCAAGGCCGCCGCCGAGCGGGAAACCGCCCTGGTCGAGCAGGCCGTGGCGCCGCTCGCCAGGCAGAAGGGCAGCCGCGAGCCGGCGCTGCGGGCGGCGCACGACATCGCAGGCCACATCGCCCGGCTGCACGCCACGCTGGTCGAGGACGGACTAGCCGAGGCTGGACTTGCATCACAGTCCCCGCATCCGGGTACACCACCCGGAGAGTCCCGGGAAGCCCCGGGGCTGCGCTCGGCATCCGGGCGATAGCGGTGTAGTTTGGCAGGAAGAGTGGTTCAGTTCGCTTAGCGGTCCGGGGCCTTCTCAATAAAGAGGCATCGGGCGCCGCTGAGCACGTGCGAGGACGGAGCTCCAGTGCGGCGGATGGAGGTTGTCGGCGTCCGTGTCGAGATGCCGTCCAACAGCCCGATCGTCTTGCTGAAAGAGCAGCAGGGCGACCGGTACCTGCCCATCTGGATCGGGGCAGTGGAGGCGACGGCGATCGCCTTCGCGCAGCAGGGGATGGTGTCACTGCGGCCGCTCACCCACGACCTGTTCAAGGACGTGCTCGAGGTGCTGAACGTGCAGTTGCGCACGGTCAACATCACGGCGCTGCGCGACGGGATCTTCTACGCCGACCTCATCTTCTCCAACGGGGCGGAGGTCAGCGCCCGGCCGTCGGACTCGATCGCCTTGGCGCTGCGCACCGGGGCCGCGATCTTCGCGACGGATGAGATCCTCGACGAGGTGGGCGTGGCCATACCCGACGAGCAGGAAGACGAGGTCGAGAAGTTCCGCGAGTTCCTCGACCAGATCTCGCCCGACGACTTCGGCAAGTCGGCCTAGCTCCGGCAAGTGCAGGAGCAGCCAGAACGTGCGGTTGCTCCGCCATTCAACGCAACGCCATGACGCTTCACGGCGACTTGGTCGTTTTGCCGGTGAAATGTCGCGACGCGCCGAGCGCGATCGTTGACGGGCCTGCCCGGCGGGCTTACGGTGCGAATGCCGGGGGTAGTCACAGGAGGTGGCCGTGTCGGTAACAAGGGGTGGGTCCGGGGCTGCTGCGGGCGCTGTCTACTCTGGCGACCCCGAGCTCGGCTATCGCGGTCCGACCGCGTGCTCCGCGGCGGGGATCACCTACCGTCAGCTCGACTACTGGGCGCGCACCGGGCTCGTCGAGCCGAGTGTCCGGGCCGCGCACGGCTCAGGGACGCAGCGGCTGTACGGCTTCCGCGACATCCTGGTGCTCAAGGTCGTCAAGCGGCTGCTCGACACCGGGATATCACTGCAGCAGATCCGCGCCGCCGTGCAGCACCTGCGCGACCACGGCGCCGATGACCTCGCCCAGGTCACGCTGATGAGCGACGGGGTGAGCGTGTACGAGTGCACCTCGCCGGACGAGGTGGTCGACCTGCTCGCCGGCGGCCAGGGCGTGTTCGGCATCGCGCTCGGCCGGGTGTGGCAGGAGGTCGCCGGGGAACTCGCCGAGCTGCCCGCCGTCCGCGCCGAGGACGGCCTGATCACTGACGGCAGCGACGAGCTGGCATCGCGGCGGGCCACCCGCAAGACCGGCTGAGCCAACTCGTGACCTGAGACACGCCACAAGTGCTGGCCGTGGCCTTAGTGGCGAGCGCTACACTGGGGAACAGCCATTGATCCGGCTGGGAGAGTCCCCGCGCGCTTGACGTCAGCGGGGCGCCGAAGGGGCAAGCATCCCCGGAACCTCTCAGGCACAAGGACCGGCCGGTCAGGCGACTCTGGAGCCGGCCGCGGCGACAGACGGGGAGCCTAGACCGGGAGGCTCCAGTGCAGGGTAATTTGCCCGCATTCGCCAGTGATGTCAGCGATGCCCGCGCCGGGTTCGCCGTGCGGCACATCGGGCCGTCCGAGGAAGACCAGCGGGCCATGCTCGCCACCCTCGGCTACGCGTCGCTCGACGACCTGCTCACCGCCGCGCTGCCCGCCTACGCCAGCCCGCCGGCCTCGCTCGGCGAGCTGCCCGCGCCGCGGACGGAGACCGAGGCCCTCGCCGACCTGCGGCGGCTGGCCGGGCGCAACACGGCGGCGGTGCCGATGATCGGGCTCGGCTACTACGGCACGGTCACCCCGGCCGTCATCCGCAGGAACGTGCTCGAGAGCCCGGCCTGGTACACCGCGTACACGCCGTACCAGCCGGAGATCTCCCAGGGCCGCCTCGAGGCGCTGCTGAACTTCCAGACCATGGTGTGCGACCTGACCGGGCTCGACGTGGCGAACGCGTCCCTGCTCGACGAGGCCTCGGCCGCGGCCGAGGCGATGACCCTGGCCCGTCGCGCCGCCGGCGGAAAGGGCGGGGCGGGTCAGACCGTCTTCCTCGCCGACGCCGACTGCCTGCCGCAGACCCTTGACGTGCTGCGGACCAGGGCCGAGCCGCTCGGCATCGAGCTGCGGGTCGCGCCGGTCACCGCGGCCACCGACTTCGGCGGCGTCTTCGGCGTGCTGCTGCAGTACCCGGGCGCGAGCGGTGAGGTGCGCGACCTGGCCCCGGTCATCGAGGCCGCGCACGCGGCCGGCGCCCAGGTGGCGGTGGCCGCCGACATCCTGGCGCTCACCCTGCTGAAGCCGCCGGGCGAACTCGGCGCCGACATCGCGCTCGGCACCACCCAGCGGTTCGGCGTGCCGCTGTTCTACGGCGGCCCGCACGCCGCGTACCTGGCGGTCCGCGATGACCTGCGCAGGCAGCTGCCCGGCCGCCTGGTCGGCGTGTCGGTGGACGCCGACGGCCATCCCGCCTACCGGCTGGCGCTCCAGGCGCGCGAGCAGCACATCCGGCGGGAGAAGGCGACGAGCAACATCTGCACCGCTCAGGTGCTGCTCGCGGTGGTCGCCGCCATGTACGCCTGCTACCACGGCCCTGACGGCCTGACCGCGATCGCCAGGCGGGTAAACCGGCACGCGCTCACCCTCGCCGCCACGCTGCGCGCCTACGGGCTGCCCGCCGCGGGCGGCGCCGTGTTCGACACGGTCGCCGTCCGGCTGGGCGGCCCGGCCGAGGCCCGGGCCGCGGTGGCGCGCGCCAGGGAGGCCGGCTACCAGCTGTACGACGCGGGCGACGGGGTGGTCCAGGTCTCCTGCGACGAGACGACCCAGCCGGAGCAGCTCCGCGACGTGGTCGCCGCGCTGGTGGCGCACTGCGGTTGGCGGCACTGCCCCGGCCGACGTGCGGCTTGCCGTGCCCGACGGCGACGGGATCCCCGCGGCGCTGGCGCGGACCTCCAAGTTCCTCACCCACCCGGTCTTCAGCGCCCACCACAGCGAGACGGGCATGCTGCGCTACCTGCGCCGCCTGTCCGACCTGGACGTGGCGCTCGACCGCTCGATGATCCCGCTCGGCTCGTGCACCATGAAGCTGAACGCGACCGCCGAGATGGAGGCGGTCACCTGGCCGCAGTTCGCCGGGCTGCACCCCTTCGCGCCCGCGGCCGACGCGGCGGGCTACACCGAGCTCATCGGTGACCTGGAGCGCTGGCTGTGCGCGGTGACCGGCTACGACACGTGCTCCCTGCAGCCGAACGCCGGCTCAGCGGGCGAGCTGGCCGGCCTGCTCGCCATCCGCGGCTACCACCGCTCGCGCGGTGACGATGCCCGCGACGTCTGCCTGATCCCCGCCTCCGCGCACGGTACCAACGCGGCGTCCGCGGTACTCGCGGGCCTGCGGGTGGTGGTCGTCAAGTGCGGCGACGACGGCGCGATCGACCTCGATGACCTGCGGGCGCGGCTCGCCGCCAACGACGGCCGGGTGGCCGGGATCATGGTCACCTACCCGTCGACCACCGGGGTGTACGAGGAGACCATCACCACCGTCGCCGACCTGGTGCACGAGGCGGGCGGCCAGGTTTACATCGACGGCGCCAACCTGAACGCCCTCGCGGGACTGGCGTCGCCCGCGCTGCTCGGCGGTGACGTGTCCCACCTGAACCTGCACAAGACGTTCTGCATCCCGCACGGCGGCGGCGGCCCCGGCGTCGGGCCGGTCGCGGCCAGGTCGCACCTCGCCCCGTTCCTCCCGGCCCGGATTAGCCAGCAGGGGACCGGAGCAGCGGGCAACGGTCAGCACGGGCCGGCAACCACGGGGCCGGCAACCACGGGGCCAGCCCGGTCGCGGCCGCCCCGTTCGGTTCGGCGGGCATCCTGCCGATCTCCTGGGCGTACATCGCCATGATGGGCGCCGACGGGCTGCGCCGCGCCACCCAGGTGGCGGTGCTTTCCGCCAACTACATCGCCCGCAGGCTCGCGCCGTACTTCCCCGTGGTCTACGCGGGGCGGCACGGCCTCGTCGCTCACGAGTGCATCGTCGACCTGCGCCGCCTGCCGGGCGGCATCACCGTGGAGGACGTCGCGAAGCGCCTCATCGACTACGGCTTCCACGCGCCCACCATGTCCTTCCCCGTCGCGGGCACGCTGATGATCGAGCCGACCGAGAGCGAGTCGCTCGCCGAGATCGACGCGTTCTGCGACGCGATGATCGCCGTGCGCGCCGAGGTGGACAAGGTGGCGTCCGGTGAGTGGGACGCGGCGGACAACCCGCTCAAGAACGCGCCGCACACCGCCGAGATGCTGATCGCGGACGAGTGGGCCCACCCCTACCGGCGGGACGAGGGCGGCTACCCGGGCGCCAGCGGCCCGCGCGGGCTCGCGCACGGCCGGCCCAAGTACTGGCCCCCGGTCCGCCGCATCGACCAGGCCTACGGCGACCGCCACCTGGTCTGCTCCTGCCAGCCGCCCGAGGCCTAGTAGCCCCCGAGGCCGACGATAGGCCGCCCGAGGCCGACGATTAGGCCGCCCGAGGCCGACGATGTAGGCCCGCCTCAGGAGACTTTTACCGCGTTTCGGGCGAAATACGGTCCATTATCAACCGTTTTGTCCACCCAAAACGCGGTATATGTTGCGGGCACGGGCCTCAGGGGCCGGGGTGCGGCACGGGCCTCCGGGTAGGCCGGAGTCCCCGCTGCTACACCAGCGGGGACCCGGCCTACTCGCGGTGAGCCCGGCGGGAGGGGGGAGAGAAGCCCCTAGTGGCCAGCGGCGGAGGAGGATGCCGCCGCTGGGTCGCCGGGTTCGCCGCGTCCCCGCGGGAGGCGGTGCGGGGGAGGGGGAACGTTCATCCGCCGTATCCGACGGGATAGATGAGCAGGCCGGCCAGGTGCCTGGGCAGCTCCACCGCGACGGAGCCGGCCTGGTCTTCCTGGTCATCAGCGCCCTGGCCGCTGACTTGCGGGCTGCTGAGCTGCTGGCCGGCGCGGGCCACCACCGCGATGGAGGTGACGTCGCCCCGGTTGACCGCCAGGTGCGGGGTACCCGGCGGTATGTAGATGAAGTCGCCGGCCCGGACCACCGACCTCCGGATGAGGCCCGTGCCGTGCCAGACCTCGGCCTGGCCGCTCACCACGTAGCCGGCGGTCTCATGGCCGTGCAGATGCGGCAGGCCGCGCGTGCCCGGCGGGATCAGCACAAGGTGCAGGCGGAGCGCCGGGCCGCCGGACGGCGGGCCGCTGCCGCCCGACTGGTCCACGCCGCTCCGCCTGCAGTCCTGGGTGGCTGCCGCCTGCCCGGGTCCCTTGTCACGGGGCCGGACGTCGGCGGGAACGTGAGGGTACCCGCCGGGTGGGCTGCCGCCTGACCGGATGATGACGTAGCCACTGGAGGAGCGCAGGTCCTGGCGACCGGGGCCGGCGTCGTGCGACCGGGGCAGCCACCCTTCGACCTTGCTTACTCTCAGCATTTGCCCGTGTCCCATCCGTGATGCTTACTCTGCCAAGATTATGGCGCTACGTACGGATATGGATACTCTCGGTAAGGATATATGGATATCTCTTGACAGTAAGTAATAGCTATCCGCGAAGTCACATTGTGAGCATTACCCCAGGTAAAGGTCATTATTCGATTGATCGCACCTCTGCGGGCGGGCCGAAATTTCTTTCACGCTTGTCGATTTGGTGGCGGATTCGGTCACGCTCCGCTACTTTCGTTAAGACGGGGAGCTCGCCGACGTTCCGGCTTGAGCGGATTCTCATATCGTGGAAACGCCAAGATCAGGTTGCCTCCAGGGACGGCTCATACGATCGGCGGCTGAACCAGGCAGCCTCGCTCTTCGTTTCTCTCTACGGCAGGAGGAAAGTGACGGGAGCATCCCCGGTGACGGGACACGGCGATAAGGAGCGGTAGTGACTCAGCAACCACAGACGGACTCGCTGGCCACCCGGCGTGGCATGCTGGCCGGCGTCGGCGTGGTGGGCCTGGCGGGCGTGATCACCGCCTGCGGTGGCGGTTCGAGCAGCGCGCCGGCCGGGAGCGGAGCAGGCACCGCTGCCGCGGCCAGCACTCCGGCGAGCGCCCCGGGCAGCGCCGCCAGCCAGGCAGCGAGCAGCTCGCCTGCCGCGAACGCGCTCGCCGCCACCAGCGACATCCCGGTCGGCAGCGGGACGATCTTCACCGGGCCCAAGGTGGTCGTCACCCAGCCCACGGCGGGCGAGTTCAAGGCGTTCAGCGCGATCTGCACGCATATGGGCTGCATCGTCGGTCAGGTCAGCAACGGCACTATCGACTGCCCGTGCCACGGCAGCCAGTACAGCATCACGACCGGCGACGTGGTCGCCGGGCCAGCGCCCTCGCCCCTGCCCGCCGAGCAGATTAAGGTGAGCGGCGGCAGCATCTTCCTCGCGTAGGGGACCTGGCCGTTGAGTGGGTATCTGTCTGTTGAGTAGGACCTGGACATTGAGTAGGGATCTCGCCGTCGAGGCGCGCGTCCGGCATGCCGAGCCGGTGATGGGGACGGTGGTCTCCTTCGACGTGCCCGCCGCCGCACGCCGGGATGGGTCGCTTGACGCCGCCATCCGGTGGCTCCACTGGGTAGACCGCGTTTTCTCCCCGTACCGCACAGACAGCGACGCGACGCTGCTCGCTGACGGCCTAGTGACCGTCGACGCCTGCGCGCCGGAGATGGCCGAGGTCATCGAGGCCTGCGCGTTCTTCCGCGAGCTGTCGGGCGGCTTCTTCACCGCCTCGCCGTGGGGCAGGTTCGACCCGTCCGGCTACGTGAAGGGCTGGGCCATCGAGCGGGCCGCCGGCATTCTGACCGCCGCCGGGTCGGCGAGCCACCTGGTCAACGGCGGCGGCGACGTGCAGTGCGTGGGCGCCCGCCCGCCCGCCGCCGAGCGGGCCGGCAGCAGCGGGACCGGCAACACCGGGGTAAGCAACACCGGGGTAAGCAACACCGGGCCGGACACGTCGGCGCTGCCGTGGCGGATCGGCATCGCCGACCCGTTCCGCCCCGGCCGCCTCGCGCTGGTGGTGGCGGCTGTGGACTGCGCCGTGGCCACGTCGGGGACCGCCGAGCGCGGCGCGCACATCGTCAACCCGCGGACCGGCAGCCCGGCCGCCGGCCTGGCCAGCCTCACCGTGACCAGCCGGAGCCTGGCGCTGGCCGACGCGTGCGCCACCGCCGCGTTCGCGATGGGGCCGGGCCTGGCTCGCGACTGGCTGGCATCCCTGGACGGGCTCCAGGCCTTTGCGATCACCGAGACGGGCGAAACCTGGCAGACCGCAGGCTTCGCCGCCTTCATCGATCAGGGCTGACAGGGCCCGGTGCGGGCCGATCCGGGCTTACGGGCCCCGGCGCGGGCCGGTCGCGGCGCAGCACGCTGAGCAGCTCGTCGTAGGGGCCGATCAGGTACGCCTCATCGGCCGGGTCGAAGCGGGTGGAACGCCGCGGCGGGTACTCAAGGACCTCGCGGTCGGCGGCGCGGCGCAGCGCGAGCACCCGGGTGCGCGCCGCGAGCTCGTCCATCCGCAGGCCGTGCAGGCCGCCGCCGGGGGTGACGGTGAGCCGGGCGACGAGCAGCGGCTCGTCACCCGCGTAGAACGTGGAGAGCACGTCGAGGCCGAGGGCCGCGCCGACGAACCACGGGGCGGCATGCCCGGCCGCGGTTGCGGCCATGTAACGAGCGGGGATCGGCGAGCCAAACGAGGACGGCGTGACGGACGGTGCCAGCCCAAGGCCGGCCGACGGCCAGCCGTCAAGGTGTTCCGTGAGACCTGAAGCTCCCCGCCGAGAGTTAGACATATATGCGGTGTCTAACTCTCGGCGCTGACGGAGCCGACAACGGGCGTGGTGCGTGTGGCTGATGGGGACAGCCGCGGCCGGGTGGCTGGGGAACCGGGTGGCTGGGGAACCGGGTGGCTGGGGACCGGGTGGTGCGGGGCCGGGTGGTCGTTCGCTGGTTAGAGCTCCGCGCTCTGGTACGACGGCAGGCCGTTCTTCTTCGCCAGGGGGTTCCACAGCTTGACGAACGCGATCTTGCCGTTGGTCGCCTTGCTGTCGAAGGGGAAGGTGGCCTTGTAGCTGGGGTCGTTCAGGTTACCCTTCCTGCAGTGGGCGGCCGCGTCCGTGGCCCACTTCGCCAGGTCCGCGTCGACGGTGGCGGACGCCTGCCAGGCGGTGGTCAGGTCGGAGATCATCGCGGGCGGCAGCGCCGCCCGGCCGGGCAGCTGCGCCAGCTTCGTGAGCAGGGTGCCCCGGTTGGTGGCCGCCGTGGCGAAGACCTGCGCGTCCTGGGTCAGCCCCTTACCGCACGCCTCGACGTTGCTGAACGCGGCGTTGACGTCGGCGTGGTCTTTGCCGCTCTGCGCGAGCAGGCCGGACAGCGCGGTCGCGGCCTGCTGCTGGGTGAGGGCCGAGGTGCCGCCGGCGGACGCGGTCGGCGTGCCGCCCGCCGTGGTGGTGCCCCCGGTGTTCGATGAGGACCCGCCGTGCATGGACAGTACGAGCGCCGCGACGACGATCACCGCCAGGCCGCCGCCCACGGCCACCGGCACCAGCTTGCCCTTCGGTGCCTTGAACGGGAACCTGGACCGCGAGCCGGGCTGGCCGTTGCCGCCGGCGAGCGGCGTGCCGTCCGGACCGTACTGCACGCCGGGCCCGTACGGCCCGGGTGGGAAGCCCTCCTGGCCGTACTGGTCCGGCCCGTACTGGCCGTTGCCGTACTGGCCGTTGCCGTACTGCGGTCCCGCGTACTGCCCGCCCCCTGGGTACGGGGCACCCGGGGGGTAAGGGGCACCTTGCGGGTACTGGCCGTCAGCCGGGTAGCCGGCGCCTGGCGGCAGGGCGGCCATGCCGCCGGTCGGCGCCACGGGGATACCGCCGGTGGGGGCGGGGATGACGCCAGTGGGGGCGGCTCCCCATGCCTGCGGCGGTGCGGGCTGCTGGAACCCGTCCGCGGGCGGGTACTGCCCGCCCTGCGCGTACGCGGCGCCCGGGGGGGACCCGGCGCCCCCGGGATAGGGGGCACCTGGCGGGTACTGGCCGCCCCCCGGGTAGTTCCCTGGTCCGGCCGGCGGCGGGCTGCTGCCAGCTGGCAGGCACCTGCTGCGCGTTCTGGAACAGGCCCTGCGGACGCAGCATCCGGTCCAGCGTGTCCGACAGCGGCTGCTGTACCGTGGTCGGAAACGGGGTGCCCGGCTGCCCCGCAGCCGAAAACGGAGCGGGCGGCTGGCCCGCGAACGCGGCCGGGGCAGGCGATCCGGGCCCGGGCGGCGGCGGGTAAGGCAGCGGGCTGCCCGAGGGGGGCGGCGGCGCGGACATCGGCGCGGCGGGCCCGGGCGGCGGGTAGCCGTGGAACGGCGCGGGTGCCTGCACGGTGACCGTTGAGCCGCCAGGGGACGCGTCGCCCCCTGGGCCGAGCTGGTACCCGCAGCCGCCGCAGAACCGCGTGCTTGGCTCTACCGAGTAGCCGCATGACGGGCACCAACTATCCATCTCAACCATCCGTGTCCCTCTCGGCTATCCCAAGCAGGCTAGCTCCCTTAACGGTCGCTCGCCATGCGAACGGCGTGACCTGCTCTGGTTCGGGCGGAGCACGCACCCGTTCTGGCGGAAAATCAACCGTAACGTGCGGCAAGACGTTGGCTTCGCTGAAAGAATGCGTGTGCGTTCGTTCACACAGCTGGAGGTGGGCCTGATGCGGATCGCCGGTGGGGTAGCCGCGGGTGCGGTGGTCGCGGGCATGATCGCAGCGGGCGGCGCGGCCGCCCCGCCCGCTCGGGCGACCACCCTGGAACCTGGCATCGTCCTGGCGGCGATGACGGCCAGCGGGCCGTCCGGGGTGCGGTCGCACTACTCAGAGCTGGCGAACGCGGCGACCGGGACCAACCTGTGGTCGCGGTCGTCGGCGCTCAAGCGGCCGATGGGCTCAGTCACCAAGGTAATGACCGCGTACGTGGTGCTCACCACGCCAGGGCTCAACCTGAACCGGGTGATCACCGTGCCGGGCGGCATCGTCGGGTACGACAGGAAATACGACGCGTCCACGGCCGGACTGGTCCCCGGTGAGAAGCTCACCACGCGGCAGCTGCTCTACGCCATGATGCTGCCGTCCGGGTGCGACGCCGCCTACACGCTCGCCAGCGCGTACGGTCCCGGGCTCTCCGGTTTCATCGCGAAGATGAACGCCACGGCGCAAGAGCTCGGGCTGGCCAAGACGCACTTCACCGACTTCAGCGGGCTGCCGGCGCCGACCGCGTACTCCACCTACTCCACCGCGCACGACCTGGTGGACCTGGGGCGCGCCGCGATGCGGAACGCGACGTTCGCGACGATCGTGGCGACGCGCTCCTACCGGGTGGCGGCCACCAGCGCGCACCGGGCGCACACCTGGCACAACCTCGACCCGCTGCTCGGCCGGTACACCGGCGCGATCGGCATCAAGACCGGGTACACCAGCGCGGCGGGTCAGTGCTTCCTGTTCGAGGCGAGGCGGGGGAGCACCACCCTGATCGGGGTGGTGCTCGACTCGTCACCCGATATCACCGCCACCCTAGCGACCACCGCCGACGCGACGGCCATGCTCGACTGGGGCTTCAGCCGCTAGGAGGCGCCAGGGGCTAGGAGGCGCCAGGGGCTAGGAGGCGGCCGCCTCGCCGCCCAGGTAGCTCGCGGCGAGCATCTCCGCGTTGCCGCGCAGTTCCTCGGCCGTACCGCTCGCGGACAGCTCGCCGTGGGACAGCACGTAGCCCCGGTCGGCGATCTTGAGCGCCATGTGCACGTGCTGCTCGACGAGCAGCACCCCGGTCCCGGTGGACGTCGCGTACTCCCGTACCACCGGCAGCAGGCGCGCGACGATGACCGGGGCGAGGCCGAGGCTCATCTCATCAAGCATCAGCAGCTTGGGCTTGCGGGCGAGCGCGCGGGCGATCGCGAGCATCTGCTGCTCGCCGCCCGACATCAGGCCCGCCTTGCGGTCCTTGAGCGCGCGCAGCGCGGGGAAGTGATCGAACGCGGCGTCCATGGCCGCCGGGGTGCCCGAGCCGTCAAGCCGGAGGTGCTCGGCCACCGTCAGCCCGAAGAACAGGCCGCGGTCCGACGGCACGTGCGCGACGCCGAGCCGGGCCCGCGCGGCGGGCGCGACGCCCGCGAGGTCGGCGCCGCCCAGCCGCACCGCGCCCGCGCCGTGCTTGAGCAGGCCGGAGACCGCCCGCAGCGTGGTGGTCTTTCCCGCGCCGTTGGCACCGAGCAGCGCCACCACCTCGCCGCTACGCACAGTGAGCGTCAGGTCGCGCACAACCTGCGTACGGTCATAGCCAACGCTGAGCTTGTCCAGTTCGAGTATCGCGTCGGTGCCCGCCATCGTGTCCAGAACCTCACCTTTACCGGTCTAAACCAGACGTTTAAGTAGACCCACAACTTACAGCCTCACGCAGCACAAACGCCGCGCTTGTGATCGTCGCGCCCCGACACTTTCGGGGCCTTGGGGCCACCGCCAACTTGCCAGGCTGGTATGTGTGTTCAGCGGACACTTGTCCTGATTGTGACCTGCGCGCTTAGCGATCCATGTTGACGCAGAGCCGGCCGGGGCCCTTTTCTTGGAGGACACAATATCCCACACGTGTCTTGTCCCCCCATAGTCGGAGAAGGCGAATGCAGCGAATCCAGGTGACGCACGCCGGCAGCCTGATCCGCCCGGCGGAACTTCTTGCGTACCTGTCGGCCGTGGACCACGGCCGTGCTTCGACCGACAGCGTGGAGTACCAGGCGTCCCTGGCCAGGGCGGTCGCCTACGTGGTCCGCAGGCAGGCGGAGACCGGGATCGACGTCATCGACGACGGCGAGATGGGCAAGGCCACCTGGATCACCTACCTCTACGAGCGCACCACCGGGCTGGAGTCCCGGCCGCTCACAGGGAACTTCTCCTCCATCCTGCCGGCCAGCAGGGACCGGCAGAACTTCCCCGGCGCCTATCGCGAGCTCGACATGCTCGAGCACGACGCGAGCGTCAGGATCAGGGCCGAGGCGTCCGCCCCGCTG
Organism: uncultured Actinomycetota bacterium; assembly: GCA_963811335.1. Classification (GTDB taxonomy): domain Bacteria; phylum Actinomycetota; class Actinomycetes; order Streptosporangiales; family Streptosporangiaceae; genus Trebonia. Next base: position 158,890 of record CAWERB010000018.1, read on the forward strand.
GCGGAGGCGGGCGAAGCGGGGCCGGGCGGGGCGGCGGCGGGCGGGGGGGCCGGGGAAGAGGAGGACAAGGGCCGCCGGCGCGGTGTCCTGGGTCTGCACCGGCCCGATGAGCTACGACCGCACCGCGATCGACCGGGACCTGGTCAACTTCAAGGTGGCCCTGGAAGGTACCGGCAAGGACATCTCCGACACGTTCATGCCGGTGGTCGCGCCCGCGTCGGCCTACTGGCTGGCCAACGAGTACTACAAGAGCGACGAGGAGTTCGTCTACGCGATCGCCGACGTGCTGCACGAGGAGTACCAGGCGATCATCTCCTCCGGCGCGTACCTCCAGGTCGATGACGCCGTGCTGATGCACGAGGCCGACACGATGCTGTCCCGCGGTCAGTCCTGGGAGGACTACCGCGCCTGGGCCCGGGTCCGGGTCGACGCGCTCAACCACGCGCTGCGCGGGCTGCCCGAGGACCGGATCAGGTACCACGTCTGCTTCGGCAGCTGGCACGGGCCGCACGCCTACGACCCGCCGCTGCGCGACTCGATCGACCTGGTGCTCGCGGTGAACGCCAGGTACTACCTGATGGAGCAGGCCAACCCGCGGCACGAGCACGAGTGGAAGATCTGGCAGGACGTGCCGCTGCCGGACGGCAAGGTCCTCGTCCCCGGTGTCGTCACCCACCACACGAACGTCGTCGAGCACCCGGAACTTGTCGCGCAGCGGCTCATCCGGCTGGCGAACGTCGTCGGCCGTGACCGGGTGATGGGCGGGACCGACTGCGGGTTCGCCCAGGGGGCGTTCATGCACCGGGTGCACGAGGAGATCCAGTGGGCCAAGCTGGCCTCCCTCGTCGCGGGTGCCGCGATCGCCTCCCGTGAGCTGTGGGGCGCGAAAGCGGACGCGTAAGCCTCTATTCACCGAGTGGTCGCTGTAGGAAAACTGTCGTTTCAAAGAAGAACACCAAAGCAGGAGGAAATGAACGTGCGAGCTTACAGAAGGGCCGGCTTCGCCGGGATCGCCGCCGTCGCGGTGGCGACCCTGACGGCGGTGGGCTGCAGCTCGAGCACCAGCTCGAGTTCGAGCAGCGCCGCCGCCCCGTCCAGCAGCGCCGCCGCGCCGTCCAGCAGCGCCGCGGCACCGTCCGCGAGCGGCTCGGGCGGCGGCCTCGGCGCGCAGTCGGTCACCGACTACCTGAGCTACACCGGCGGCAAGTCCGGCCCGGCGAGCAGCTCGCTGCCGCCGGTCACCATCGGCTTCGTCAACCAGCAGGGCGGCCAGCAGGTGATCGGCGCGCACGCCACCGACGGCGCGCAGATGGCGGTCAACTACATCAACAAGGAGCTCGGCGGGGTCGACGGCCACCCGGTCCAGCTGGACACCTGCTTCATCGCCTCCGCCGAGGAAGAGGGCAACGGCTGCGCCCAGAAGTTCCTCGCCAACAAGGCCGTCAAGGTGATCGCCATGGGCGCCGTGGTGATCGGCGACCAGTCCTTCTACGCCACGCTGGGCGGCAAGCTCCCGGCGGTCGGCGGCGTGGCCCCGCTCCCCATCGACGGTGCGCAGAAGAACACCGCGGTGCTCTTCGGTGACGCTACCAGCGTGCTCGGGCCGTTCGGCACCTACGGCCGGGACGTGCTGCACGCCAAGACCGCCGCGGTCCTGTACCCCAACACCGCCTCGGCCACCCCCGGCGCGCTGGCCACCCAGGCGGCGCTCAAGGCGGCCGGCATCTCCGTGAAGATGGGCCCGTACCCGGCGAACGCCACCGACCTGACCGGCGTGCTCGCGTCGACCGGGGCCGCCTACGGCCGACATGGTCGATCCCCGCCGTCGCCGCCCCCGACTGCGTGAACATCGCAGAAGGCGTTCACCCAGCAGGGCATCACCGACCCCAAGAAGATCGTCGCCGCCCCGCTGTGCCTCAACGGGCAGGTCGCGGCGGGCCTCGGCGGTGACTTCCCCAAGTGGACCTACCTGATCGCCAGCTCGCTGTTCGGCGACACGACCGACCCCGGCATGATCGAGTACATGAAGCTGGCGCAGACCTACTCCACGCCGGCGAACGCGCCCGACCCGTGGAACATCGTCGACTTCGGCCAGATGATGACCATCGACAAGATCCTCAACCAGGTCGGCTACGCCAACCTGTCCCCGAGCGCGATCCAGTCGGCCGTGCAGGCGTTCAAGGGCCCGCAGGCCCTCGGCGCCCCGGCGCTTGAGTGCGGCTACAACCCGGCCGCGCCCGGCGTCTGCAACAACCGCTCGCAGTTCTTCGAGTACGACGGCAAGAACAAGTGGGTCAAGACGGCCGGCTGGACCCAGCCGGTGACGGGCTGACCCGCAACGGCGGCCTGGTCCGCACCGGCTGACAGCCGCGCCGCGACCGCGGGGGTTCGCCCCCGCGGTCGCGGCGTCACCGCATTTCCCTTGAAATCCTCCTCCACCACCTGAACCATTGACTTAGCAACCACTGACCGAGGAATGACCCCCCGTGCAAACAGTCCTGCTTTTCATCCTGCTAGGGCTCGGCTCTGGCGCGCTCATCGCCGGCATCGGGCTCGGCGTCGTGGCGACCTACCGTGGCTCGGGGGTCATCAACTTGTCCACCGGCGCGATCGCGATGCTCGGTGGCTACGCCTTCTGGTCGCTGACCAGCGGGAAGATCGCCTCGCTGCCTCATCTCGTGGCGCTGCCGCTCGCCTTGCTGTTCGTGCTGGCCGTCGGCGCGCTGCTCGAGTTCGCCGTCTACCGGCCGTTGCGCAATGCCTCACCGCTCGGCAAGCTGATCGCCTCGCTCGGCGTGCTGCTCATCGCGCAGTCGTCCATGCTGCTCGCCTTCGGCGTCACCCAGCAGCCTTCCCCGTCGGTGCTGCCGACGAAGCTGATCCACATGCTCGGCTCCGGCATCACGCTCGACCGCTTCCTGCTCGCCGCCATCGTCATCGCCGCGACCGGCGTGCTCGCCGCGGTCTACCAGTGGACCAAGTTCGGGCTGGCCACCCGGGCGGCGTCGGAGAACGAGGTCGCGGCGATGCTCGGCGGGGTCTCGCCCGGCACGATCTCGCTGGTCAACTCGCTGATCGCCGCGTTCATCGCCGGCTCGCTCGGCATCCTCGCCTCCTCGGTCACCCAGCTCGACCCCTCGACGCTGCCGCTGCAGATCATCCCGGCGCTGGCCGCCGCGCTGATCGCCCGGTTCACCTCGTTCGGCCTGGTCACCGTCGCCGCGTTCGGCATCGGCATCCTGGACTCGCTGCTCCAGCTCGCAGCGGGCGAGGCCTGGTTCCCGCAGTCTGGCGGGGTCGCGATTCCCGGCACGACCGACCTGCTCGCGTTCCTGATCATCATCGGCGTGCTGTTCTGGCGCGGCGCCCGCATCCCCGGCCGCGGCGAGGTGGTCGAGCGCCGGCTGCCGCAGGCGCCGCGGCCGCAGCACCTGTGGCGCTCCGCGCTGATCTTCGGCGGCGGCGCGGCGGTGCTGCTCGTGATCTTCCCGTTCGATTTCCGCAACGCGCTGATCAACACGCTCATCGGCATCCTGATGGCGCTGTCGCTCGTCGTCATCACCGGCTTCGTCGGCCAGATCTCGATCATCCAGCTGGCCCTGGCCGGCGCGGCCGGCTTCACGATCGCGCACATGGCGAGCAACTTCGGGATCACCTTCCCGCTCGCGGCGCTCGCGGGCATCGCCGTCGCCGTGGCCATCGGCGTCGTCACCGCCTTCTCCGCCGTGCGGGTGCGCGGCGTCAGCCTGGCGGTCGTCACCCTGGCCGGCGCGGTGGCCATCAACAGCTTCGGTTTCCAGAACACCACCTGGGGCGGCGGGGGCCTGGGCTCCCCGGTACCGGCGATGAAGTGGTTCGGCCTCAACCTGAGCCCGAACGCCGGGTTCCGCGGCATCGACGGCAACCAGCCGAGCCCGATCTTCGGCTGGGTGGTGCTGGTCTGCGTCGTGCTCTGCTGCGTCGGCGTCGGCTACCTGCGGCGCGGCAAGCTGGGCCAGCAGATGCTCGCGGTCCGGTCCAACGAGCGCGCGGCCGCCGCGGCGTCGATCAACCCGCGGACGGTCAAGCTGTACGCGTTCATGATCTCCGCGTTCATCGCCGGCGTGGCCGGGTGCATGTACGCGTACAACTTCGGCTCGGTGAGCAGCGACCGGTTCGACGCGGTCACGGCGCTGTCGCTGATCGCGTTCGCCTACGCGGGCGGCATCACGCTCATCTCCGGTGCGGTGTTCGCCGGCCTGATCTCCGCGCAGGCGATGATCCCGTACGCCCTCCAGGACTGGTTCGGGCTGGACGGCAACTGGTTCCTGCTGTTCGGCGGCGTCATCCTGATCTTCACCCTGCTGCAGAACCCGACCGGCGTGGCGGGCGACTTCTACCGGCGCCTGCACAAGAAGCCGCAGCTCCAGGCGCCGGACGTGGACGCGGCGAGCCGGGAGCAGGTCACACCGCGGGCCGCGCGCCCCGACCGGTCGGGAAACCCGGCCGTGCTGAAGGTAACCGGGCTCACGGTCCGGTTCGGCGGCGTGCACGCGGTCGAGGACGTCTCGCTGGAGATCAGGGAAGGCGAGCTCGTCGGCCTCATCGGGCCGAACGGAGCGGGCAAGACCACGATGATCGACGCCATGACCGGCTTCGTCACCAGCACCGGCACGGTGGTCCTTGGCGACCGCGACCTGCGCGGCCTGCAGCCGCACGAGCGAGCCCGGGCCGGCCTGACCAGGACCTGGCAGTCGACCGAGCTGTTCGATGACCTCCTCGTCGAGGAAAACCTCACCGTGGCCGCCAAGGACAGCGGCGTCGGCGAGCAGGAGGCCAAGGACACCCTCAACCTGGTGGGCATGGACTGGGCCGCCCAGGGCGAACCGTCGCAGCTGTCGTCCGGTCAGCGCAAGCTGGTCGGCGTGGCCCGCGCCCTGGTCGCCAAGCCGAACGCTGCTCTGCCTGGACGAGCCCGCCGCCGGCCTGGACAGCGCCGAGTCGCGGGAGCTCGGCGCCGCCCTGCGCCGCCTCGCCGACCAGGGCCAGACCATGCTGCTCATCGAGCACGACATGGGCCTGGTGCTCGGCATCTGCGACCGCGTGGTCGTCCTCGAGTTCGGCAAGGTCATCGCCGAGGGCACCCCGGAGGAGGTCCGCCGCGACCCCAAGGTCATCGCCGCCTACCTGGGCGACAGCATGGACTCCACGACGCCGGATTCCGCCGAGGAGTCAACGGTCTGACGGCCGCCGGCTGACGGGCGACGATGATGCGAACGGGAGCGGCTGACCCTGACCGGCCAGCCGTTACCCGGCCCAGCGGGCCGCGCGCCCGTCGCGCTGCGCCCTGTCGCCGGGCTCGCGACCCCAGAAGCCGGCGTACGGCAGCCCGCACCCATCTCGGGCCGGCCGCCAGGCCAGCCACCAGCGAGGCCTTGACCGCAGCCGCCGTCAGGCCGCGGCTAGCGCAAATTCTCACTCCAGCGCGACCGTCCCCCGGCTGAGAGGCTGACCGTAGAGATCCTCACGTTTTCTCGCCAACAACAGCAATCACAGAAATCTCTACGGCAGCGCGACATTTCCCCGGATGATTCGGCTTTGCATAGCCCAGGACCACGAAACCGCGGCTTTGCATAGCCGCGGGCTGGACATGTGCGGCAAATTGCCGGTGATCATGGGCCCCAGCTATACAAACAGCGACGATCCTGGGCCTGGACTATGCAAACACGTCGACATTTGGGTGCGCGCGGGCGCCCCATGTTACCCGCCGCCTGCTCGACGCGTTCCTGCCTCACCTGCCTGAATCGGCGGAGCCGGATGACGGCCGCCTTCCGCCTGCGGTCGCCCCGCTGCTGCCCGGGGTGTCGATTTCGGCCGGGGCCGTTCGTGACGTGAGAAAGAGGCGGCCGGAGCGAGCTGAATCTGGCGTTCCCGCTCCGGCTGCCCTGACGACCCGGATGGGCAAGAAGCAAGGAGATGACGATGAGGCTGACCCTGCACACGTTCCTTATCTCGACGGCGTCATGCAGGCACCGGGCGGCTCAACGCACTGCCGAAGTACGTGGCCTCCATCACGCTGGCCGCCGCCGACTGGCGCAACTCCGCGCTGCTTAGCGGGAATATCGCGGCCGAGGTCGCCACGCTGAAGGAACTGCAAGGAGATGAGTTGCAGGTGCACGGCAGCGGCGAGCTGGCCCAGACCCTGATCGGGCACGATCTCATCGACGAGTACCGCCTGCTCTACTTCCCGGTCCATCTGGGCTCAGGCAAGAAGCTGTTCCGTAATGACGCCAGGGCGGCTGCCCTGCGACTGGTTAGCACGTCGGTCACCGCGGCGGGCGTCATCATCGCCACCTACGTGCAGGCCGGGCCGCCGCGGCACGGCTCATACGCGCTGCCCAGCGAGTCGTAAGCACGGCGCGGCCCCATCCGTCTTTCTGCGCCAAGCCCAGTTCGGAAGTCGAGCCCAGGTCTAACGAGCAGGGTGCCCGGTACGGCACCCCGGGTACGTAGCTCGCCCAGTCTCTCGCGGAAATCGGCTGCCCGAGGTTCCCGCAGATCGCCGCCCGCGCGGCCGCCGGGCTTGTGTCCCACAGGCGGATGGTGTCGTCGTCGTAGCTGGCTGCCGCCAGTTGCGAGCCGCCGGGGGAGAAGGCGACAGAGAATACGTGCCCGGGCAGGCCGCTGAGGGTCGCGGTCAGTGCCGGGTGCGCGGGATCGGCCAGGTTCCACAGCCAGACGGTGCCGTCGTTGGCGCCGGCCGCCAGGGTCTTGCCGTCCGGGCTGACCGCCACCGTCCAGGTTTGCCCGGACGGCCCGGTCAGCGGGGCGCCGAGCCGCCGCGGGCGCGCCGGGCTCGCCACGTCCCACCGGTACACGTGCTTGTCGGAATTGCCGATCGCGAGCGTCCGGCTGTCCGGCGTGAACGCCAGCCCGATCGGGTAACTGGCCATGCCGCCGAGGTCAGGCCCGGCCCGGACGAGGCCGTCGCCGCCGGTGAGCCGCCACAACTGGACGGAGTCGGTGTTCACGCTGGCCGCGGCGATCATCGTGCCGTCCGGCGCGAACGCCACCGTGTAGATGGGGTCGGCGTTACCTGCCCCGCGCACCAGCGTGAGCTGCCGGGGGTGCGCGGGGCTGGTCACGTCGAACAACCGCACCGACCCGTCGTCCGCGCCGGCGGCGAGCAGCCTGCCGTCCGGGCTGAACGCCACCGACTCGGCGGCCTCGGTTCCGCTGACCAGCGTGAGGGGAGGTGCGACCGGCGCCAGCGTCCTCCCGTTGAGCAGCCTGACTGTTCCGTCCGAGACCGCGACCGCGAGGAGCGGTCCGCCGGCCTTGGCCGGGCGGAACGCCACCGCGTTGGCGTACGCCTTCGCTGGCAGGGGGGAACTGGCGAGCAGCGTGCGGCTGGCCGTGTCCCAGAGCTGTACGCCGCCGGTGCCGCCGACGGCGAGCGTCCCGCCGCCCGGCCCGTAGGCCAGCTGGGTGGGCGCGCTGCCGGTGGGGAGCACCGCTGAGGGCAGCAGCCACAGTGAGACCGTGCCGTCCGCGCCTGCCGCCGCAATCCGGCCGGATCCGTCCCAGGTCACCGAGGTGACCGGCTGCGGGTGCGGCAGCTCCGCGGTGACCTGCCGGGTGGCCAGGCTCCATATCAGCACGCGGGCGCCGGACGTGCCGCCCGCGAGCGACCGGCCGTCGGGGCTGAACGCGAGCGTGTTCACCCAGTTGACCGCCCCGGTCAGCGTGCCGTCGCGGACCATGCGGCCGGACGTGGCCCGCCACAGCCAGACCTTCTTGTCCTTGCTCGAGGCGGCGAGCTCGCGGCCGTCCGGGCTGAATGCCACGCCTGAGACCGCGTCGGCCGGCCCGGTCAACGGCACTCCCGGGCAATGCCGCCGGGGCATCACCAGCGGCGAGGGCGCGCCGCACCGGGCAGCGCCCACAGCCAGACGGTACCCGTGCTCGTGCCGGCCGCGAGCGTCCGGCCGTCGGGGCTGAACGCGACCGAGTTCGGGTAGGTCCCTGTTCCCGGCGTGGCGAGCGGCGCGCCGTCCGGGGCGGCCCGCGCCGGGTCGGCGACGTGCCACAGCCGGACCGTGCCGTCCGCGCTGCCCGCGGCGAGCGTCGCGGAATCAGGACTGAACACGACCGAGTAGACGGTGCTGGCCGGCCCGGGCAGCGGCCGGGGGAGCCTGACCGCCCTGGTCCCGGAGATCTCCCACAGGGTCACCACCCGGGTCGCGCCCGCGGCCGCGAGAAGTTTCCCGTCCGGGCTGAACGCCGCCGCGTACAGCGGATCCCCGCTGTTGGCCGGGAGCAGGGCGCCGACCGGCACCGGGTGCCCGGGTGCGGCCACGTTCCACAGCCGCAGCGTCCCGTCGGCGTCGGCCGCCGCGAGCAGCCGGCGGTCCGGGCTGACCGCCACCCACTGCACGATGCCCGCCGAGTCATCGATTCTCGCCACCGACGGCGCGTCGCTTGACTCGAGCAGGCTGGCGGTGGCCTGCGGGGTCCGCGCGAACTCGTCCGCGCTCACGCTGAGCTGCGCGGCTACCGCCGGATCCTGGCTGCGAAGCTGGTCAGCGGTGAAGGCCACGTCACGGGAGTTCGCCATGCTGGCCGCCCGCAGGGCCGCGCTCGCAGCGCCGCGTGCCGCCGACCGCTCGCTGAAGGCGTAGCCGGAAAGCCCGGCGACAGTGAGCACCAGGGCGGCAAGCACGGCGACGGTGGCCTGGAGCCTGCGGGTACGTTGCCGGGCCGCGAGTTCGCCGGCCGCCCCCGCCGCCACGGACGCGTCTACGAACGAGAGCGCCTGCCCGGGCAGCGCCGCCCGCTTGCCCGGATCGGCCGCCCATTCCCGCGCCAGCGCCAGCCGGCTGCCGCGCCACAGCGCGTCCGCCTCCCGGTCGGCCTCCGCCCAGGCCCGTGCCCCTTCGGCGATCCGGCCCCGGTCTCGCAGTTCCTGCGTGCTCTGCTCGATCCAGGCCCGCAGCCGGGGCCAGGCGGTGAGCAGCGCGTCGTGCGTGATCTGCGCCGCGTCCGCGTCCACGGTGATCATGCGCTCCCCGACGAAGGTGGCAAGCACCGCCTCGGCGTCCCCGGCCTGGTCCCAGCCGGGCAAGTCGCCAAGCGCGACCGATGCGCGGCTCGGCGGCATGTCATCGGCCACGTGCACCAAGCGGAGGAACAACTCCCGCGCGAGCCTGCGCTGACCGTCGGTCAGGCTTTCGTAGGCCCGCTCAGCGGTCTGCGTCAGCGCGTTCCTTATCCCGCCGCTCGCCTGGTAGTCGGCAACCGCGAGCGTTCCACCGCGGCTGTGCTCCCAGGTGGCGAGCATCGCGTGAGACAGCAACGGCAGCGCTCCCGCCTCATGCGCCGCGTGGCCATCCCGGCCGGCCGGGCCGAGGTCGGCGAGCAGCAGCGCGACGAGGCCCTCGTCCACTTCGGTGCGGGCTAGCAGAGCGGGCCGCCTGACGGCGTCTCGTACCTGGCTGGCGGTCATCGGCCCCAGCACCACGTGCCGTTCTTGCAGCGCCTGCCGCAGCCCGGGGTAGTGGATCGCCTGGCTGTAAAAGTCGGCGCGCAGCGCGAGCACGACCAGCGTGCTGCGCGCCAGTTCGCACAGCGCGCCGACCAGCCGGCTCCGCTCGTCCTCGTCGCCGCAGAGCGTGAACACTGCCTCGAACTGGTCGACGATGACCACCCGCGGCCTGGCGGCACCGGCGGCTGGCGCTTCCGGCCCCGCCTCTTCTTCCGGTATCAGCTTCACCGTCAGCTTGGTCAGCTCCCGGATCCCGGTCACCGACAGGTCGACGACTTCGGCCGGCCAGGCGATCTCGTCAAGCCGCGGCAGGAGCCCGGCGCGCAGCACCGACGATTTCCCCGCTCCTGACGGCCCGATGAGCAGCAGGGGCAGTTCCGACCGAGCGGTGCCCAGCGAGACGAGCAGGTCGGTGACACCCTCGCGACCGAAGAACCACTGCGCGTCGGCCTCCTCGTAGCGGGCAAGCCCCCGGTACGGTGCCTCGGCCCGCCGCCGCGGCCGCCGCCGCAGGCGGATGAGTGCCAGCTGCCACCGTTCGATCCGTGCCGGGTCGTTTTCCCCGCACACCATCAGGAGCCGGGTAAGCAACTCCCGGTCGAGCGGCAGATGCTGGCCAGAGAAGTAGCCGCCTATCGTGGACCGCTGGCCGCCAGTCAGCCGTGCCACCTCGCGGATCCTCAGCCCTGACTGGTCACGCAGCGCCTGCAGCGCACGGGCGAAGTCGGCAGCGGTCTGGATCGAGTCGGGATCTGAGCTCCCACTGGCCGCTGGCACGTTGCTCACATTCCGGAATTATTACCGCGCAGTCGAACCGTCCACGCAATTGCGTGGATCGATATGAAACCGCGACCCTGGTCCGGCAGAGCCAGGGCCTGGCCGGCCGTGTCCGGCCTTGTCCGGACCTTGCGCCAGGTATCGCGCGGCCCGGCCTGGGCGGGGCAGGCTGCGGCTGGGGGACTTGCCGCCCGGGTACCCGCCGTCGGGTACCCGGGCGGCTCCCCATGCTGACAGGCACACGCCTCCCCGGTGCGTCACTGACTGCGAGCGCTGATCCCGCAAGCACGACCACACAGCACCTCAGGACCGATGATGCACAAGCCAGCGCCTTTCCCTGCCCTGTCAGAAAACAGGCTTATCGGCCGTCTCGCCATCCTGGTGAGGGAGCTTGACCTAAACCGCCGTGACCTCGTGATCTTCGGCAGTGGCCCGATGCTTGCGCACAGACTGCGTTACGGCCTTCACGACCTCGACATCGTGGCCCGCGGGCCGGCGTGGCGGCGCGTCGCCGAGCATGGGTGCCGGGGTACAGGAAGCGTCAACGGCGCCCCGATGGCGCTGTTCTGGAACGGGCTGGTCCAGTTCTCCCAGGGGTGGATATCGGCCGACTGGGATGCAGATAACCTGATCGACCAGGCCGAGAGCATCCAGGGATGGCCATTCGCCAGGCTCACTGACGTCCTCGCGTACAAGCAGGTACTGCTGCGGCCGAAGGACTACCCGGACATCGCGGCGCTGCGCCAGGCGATGCTCCACCCAGCCTCGCACGCCACGGCGGCGTCGCAGGCGAGATAGTTGTCCGTTGACATCCTCCCTCGCCTGAGGGCGGGGATTCCAATCACTGCGCCTAAGGAGGCGAGCGGTTGAGGTTCGCGGTTCACTGGCCCGGCAGCCCGGTCGCCTCCCCGCGCGGTCACGGCGTGCCCCGCCGCGATGTTGCGTGCCGCGTTGACGTCGGCGTTGCAGGAGTATCCGCAGGCCGTGCAGAGGAACACCGCTTGGCTCTCGCGGTTGTTCCGTGCAATGTGCCCGCACGCGCTGCAGCGCTGGCTGGTGTACGCGGCTGGTACTGCCTGATGTTGAGGTCCTCAACGCGGATCACGTCGAACCGGCGGGCGATGTCCGTCGAGGCTTTCTCGGCCCAGTCCCTACGGCGGTCGGCTTCCGTGGCCTTCAGGCGGGCAACCTGCGCCCTGGCCTTGCCGCGCCGCGTCGATCCCCGCGTGGCCCTGGTGAGCCTGCGCTGAAGGCGGCGGAGCCGGGACGCCTCGCGGGCGGTCAGTCCGGGCACCTTCAGCAGCTCGCCGGTCGACAGCGCCGCGCTGACCGCCACGCCCCGGTCGATGCCGACTGCCTCGCCATTGCCCGGGGCCAGGATGGGCGCTGGGATAACAGAGAACGCGACGTGCCAGCGGCCGGCGCGGTCCCGGGTGACCCGGTAGGACTTTGCGCCCGGCGGGACAGCACGGGACCAGCGGAACAGGACCCAGCCTGCCTTCGGGGCGTAAACTTTGCCGTGGCTGCGGTTCAGGCGGCGGACATGAGACGGCTTCAGGTGGATGATCCGGAATCCTTCGTCTTGGCCTTTCTTCCGCCAGCGGGGGCGGCGGTGCGTCCCGGCGAAGAAGCGGGCCATCGCCTGCCCGTGGTCCCGGATCGCCTGCTGCTGCAAGGTCACCGACCCCTCGGCGAGCCACGGGTTGTCCGCCCGCGCCCCGGTCAGCTGCAGGCACCGCTCGGCGAAGCCGGGCATCTTTCCGCGGCCGGGCCGCCAGTGCGACTCCTGCTCAATGCACAAGTTCCAGACGTACCTAGCGTCGGCGCAGTGCCGCAGCAAGATCTGCTCCTGTTCGCGAGTGGGTTCAATCCGGAACCTAGACATACGAATATTGTATCGTAAACACTATGAAAGCGCCGAAATGAAATGCTCTCAGCATGGTTTCGTAGGACCCGGGATTCCTCCCCGCTCTGGAAGACGGGGCCCCCGCCCGAGGTCGCGGTGACGCACCCGCTCGACAACCCGGTCCTTGCCTCGCTCACCGGGCCGCACTCCGGGCTCGCCCTCACCAGGGGACGCGCAGCGCGCTACCTGGCCGACGTCAGCCCCTTCTGCGCGCTGCCAGGCGAGCCGGACGCGGCCGACTGGGCGGACGCCGCCGGCCTGCTGAGCCCCGGCGAGGAGGTGCTGTTCCCCGCACTGCACGCGTCACCGCCGCCGGGCTGGGAGGTGCTCGGGCTCGGTGCGGGCGTCCAGCTGGTGGCCGCCGCGCTGGACGCGGCGCCGGATGAGGAGGCGGTGCCGCTCGGCCCCGCCGACGTCCCCGACATGCTCAGCCTGACGCGGCAGACGAAGCCCGGGCCGTTCCTCTCAAAGACCATCGAGCTCGGGGCCTACCTGGGCATCCGAAGCGAGGGGCGGCTGGTCGCGATGGCCGGCGAGCGGATGCGCCCGCCCGGGTGGTCCGAGATCAGCGCCGTCTGCACCGACCCGGCGTGGCGCGGCCAGGGCCTCGCCTCCCGGCTCACCCGCGCCGTCGCGGCCGGCATCGTCGCCCGCGGCGAGACGCCGTTCCTGCACGTCATCGCCAGCAACACTACGGCGATAAGGCTGTATGAGGAGCTCGGCTTCAGCTACCGCCGCGACATCCAGTTCCCGCTGCTGCGGCACGGCGGATAAGGGCCCCGCGCGGGCGGGGGTCAGTTCGCGGCCCGGGCCTGGCTGCCGGGAACGGGCCGTCAGCTGGCCTAGCTGCCGCCGAGGCGTCGCAGCAGGAGGGCCTCGGCGAGGACGGCGCGCTCGAACTCCGGCAGGTGGAGTCCCTCGTTGGGGCCGTGCGCGCGGGTGTCGGGGTCCTCGACGCCGGTGACGAGGATGCTCGCGCCGGGGAACATCTCCTGGAACTCGGCGATGAACGGGATCGAGCCCCCGATGCCCATGTCCACGGGCGCCGTGCCGTCCCAGGCCTCGGCGAGGGCGGAACGCGCGGCGGCGTAGGCCGGCCCGGTGGCCGGCAGCACTGTCGGCTCTCCCTTGTCGACGACGGTGGTGGTGAGCCGGGCGCCGAACGGCACGTGCCTTTCCAGGTGCTCCTGGAGGCGGGCGATGCCGTTCGCGCTGGTGTCGCCGGGCGCGAGGCGGATGGTGACGCGGGCGCGGGCGACGGGCACGAGGGTGTTGGACGCGCCGGCGACCCTCGGGGCGTCGAACCCGGTGACCGTGATGGCGGGCCTGGTCCACAACCGCTCGACGACTGGTCCCGCGCCGATCCAGTTCGTCTCCGGCGCGGCGCCGGACTCGGCCCGCAGCCGTTCCTCTGGATAGTCCACGTCCGCGGCGGGGCCCGCGACAAGCCCGGCCACGGCCGGACTGCCGTCATCGGCCCACAGCGTGGAAAGCAGCCTCGTGAGCGCCATGATGGCGTCAGGGACGAGGCCGCCCCACATGCCGGAGTGGACGGCGTGGGTGAGCGTCCGCACCTCGACGTCCACCCGCACCAGGCCGCGCAGGCTCGTGGTGAGCGCGGGGACGCCGATGTCCCAGTTTCCCGAGTCGGCGATGACGATGACGTCCGCGGCGAGCTGGTCACGGTACTGGCGCAGCAGGTCGGGGAGGGTCACGGAGGCGACTTCCTCCTCGCCCTCGATGAAGAACCGCACGGTGACCGGCAGGTCATCGCCGAGCGCGCGCAGCGCCCCCACGTGCACCGCGATGCCTGCCTTGTCGTCGGCGGCGCCGCGGCCGTACAGGCGCGCACCGCGGACGACGGGCTCGAACGGCGGGCTGTCCCAGTCGGCGGGGTCGTTTTCCGGCTGGACGTCGTGGTGGGCGTAGAGCAGGACCACCGGTGCGCCCGCCGGGCCCTTCCGCTCGCCGATGACGGCCGGCGGCGCGCCGTCATGAGCGCGGACGACCTGGGCCGCGACGCCCTCGTCGGCCAGCAGGTGGGCCGTCTTGCGCGCGGACTTCTCCACCTCGCCAAGGCGCGCGGGGTCGGCACTGACTGACTGGATCCGCACGAGATCCTCAAGGTCGGCGATCAGGGCGGGCAGGAGCTCGTGGACACGGTTCTTCAGGTCGCTCACGCAGGCAACTCTACGGTCGGGCAAACTCCCGCCCCGGCGCGCCCCGCGCCTAGGCCAGGGCCCGGGAAAGTGAGCGCCGCCCGGCGCGGGTAATCTTTCCGCCGTGGCGGGGATCGAGGTGCGCGAAGCGGTCCCGGCTGACCTACCGCAGATCGCGGCCGTGGCGCTGGCGACCGGGCAGGACGAGGAATGGGGCGGGGCCGATCCCGCCTACATGAATCACCTGCTCGCGCACGGCAGCGTGGTCGTCGGGGTGATGGATGGTTCGGTCGTCGGCTTCGGCGCCACCAGCCAGCTCGGCAGCGGCCCAGGCGCGGTCAGCATGCTGTGCGACCTGTTCGTCAGCCCGCAGGTGCACGGCAGCGGCTGCGGCCGGGCGATGCTGGCCCGGCTGTGGCCGGGCGAGGGGCACCGGATGACCTTCAGCAGCCTGCACAGCCACGCGCTCCCGCTGTACACGGCCTTCGGGCTTGATGCCTGGTGGCCGCTGCTGTACCTGCGCGGCCGGACGGGCGCCGTGGCGGCGCCGGCCGGCTGGCGGGCCGAGGCGGCCGAGCCCGGCCGGGTGGCCGCGCTCGAACTGGCCTGGACGGGGGCCGACCGGTCGGCCGACCATGCCGCGTGGGCGCGGCGGCCGGGCGGCGCCGCCGTGCTGGCCAGGCGGGAGGACCAGGTGCTCGCGGCCGCGGCGACGGGCGGCGCGGGCGACGGGTACGGGCTGACCCACCTGGCGCTGGAGCCGGGCGCGGGCAGCGCCGACGCCGCCGCCGCCGTGCTCACGGTGCTGGCCTACCTGGAGCCGCGCGATGGGCAGGCGCTCGTCTGCCTGCCGGCGCCGCACCCGGCGGTCAGGACGCTCCTCGCCGCAGGCTGGCGGATCGAGGACCATGACCTGTTCATGGCGACCGACCCGGCCCTGCTCGATCCGCGCAGGTCAGTGCCGTCGCCGGCCCTGGCATGAAACCGCGTCGCCGGGGACCGCGGTTCACGGCTGGTTAAAGACGGATATATCTGTTAGCCCAATGTCGGCCAGCCGACGGATACTCAAGGCATGGCGACGGGGTGGTGGCGCGGCCTGCCGCGCCTTGACTGGGTCATTCGCCGGGTACGGGCCGGCGCGCGAGCGGGCGGCGGTGAGGTGAACCGCCGGCGGCGGGGAGCCGAGAAGCGGGCCGACGAGAAGCCAGCCGACGAGAAGCCAGCCGACGAGAAGCCAGCCGACGAGAAGCCGGCCGGCGCTCAGGCGGCGGCCGGCGGCGAGGCGGCCGAACACGAGACGGCCGAGCTGACCGCCGCCTACTGGCGGGCCTACGACCAACGGATGGCGACGGTGAAGTTCGGCGACGTCGCACGGCGGTTTCCCGCGCTGATCGGGCAGGCGATGCGCCTGGGCTGGCAGGCCAGCCGGCGTGACACCGTGGCGACGGTCGCGCTGAACATCGCGTCGGGGGTGTTCGGCGGGTACGCGCTTTTCGCGACGACCGGTGTGCTGCAGGCGCTGTTCGCGGCCGGGCCGACACCGCACCGGGTGCGGGCGGCGATACCGTCGCTCGTGCTAGTGGCGGCCGCGACGGCGCTCCGCTCTGGGGTGTCGACGGCGGCGGGCTGGGCGCAGAGCCGGCTTGAACCGCAGGTCGACCAGATCGTCGAGGTCCAGGTCTATGACCTGGCCACCCAGGTGGACCTCACCGCGTTCGACGACCCGGACTTCCACGACCGGATGCAGCGGGCGGAGAACCGGGGCACGGCGGCGGCCCAGCAACTAGTCAACGACGTGATCAACTGCCTGACCGCGTTCGCGGGGCTGGCGTCGGCGGCGGTCGTCGTCGGCGTGCTGCAGCCGATCCTGCTCGCCGTGCTGCTGGTCGCGCAGCTGCCCGGCGCGTGGGCGGCGGTGCGGTCGGCGCGGATCGACTACCTTACCAGGTTCGCGCTGATCGACTCCTACCGGCGCAAGTGGGTCCTCGCCGGGCTGATCACCGACCGCCGGACGGCCGCGGAGCTCCGCTCATTCACCATGAGGCCGTTCCTCATCGCCCGGGTCGCCCGGCTGGCGGCCTACGCGCGGCAGGCGGAGCTGCGCGCCGCGCGACAGCAGATGCAGACCAAGGTGATCGGCAGTTCCCTGGGCGGGATCGCGACCGCGGGGGTGTACGTGGTTCTCGGGGCGCTGCTTTGGACTGGGCTGCTGGCGCTGTCGGTCGCGGGCACGGCGGTGCTCGCGATCCGCTCGGCGGCGGGGTCACTGCAGCAGCTGCTGTACTCGGTAAACCAGTGCTACGAAGACGGGCTGTACTTCTCCGACTACGTGGCCTTCTGCGACGACGCGCGGTCCCGGATCCCGGAGCCGGGCGACGCCGCCGCCCCGGAGACGTTCACCAGGATCACCGCCTCGGGCGTGACGTTCAGCTACCCGGGGGCGGACAACCCGTCGCTGCACGAGGTGTCGATCGAGATCGGCCACGGCGAGGTGGTCGCCCTCGTGGGGGAGAATGGCTCGGGGAAGACCACCCTCGCCAAGGTCCTCGCTGGGCTGTACCAGCCGCAGGCCGGGACGGTGCTGTGGGACGACGTGCCGATCGCGGAGGTGGCTGGAGAGCCGCTGCGAGAGCGGATCGCGGTGATCGCCCAGGACCACGGGCACTGGCCGCTGAGCGTGCGGGACAACATCCTCATGGGCCGGCTGCTCGATGAGGCGCTGCTGGAGTCGGCCGCCGCCTCGTCGGGCGCCGATACGGTGATCGCCGAGCTCACCCGCGGCTACGACACGCTGCTCGCCCGCCAGTTCAAGGACGGCGCGGAACTGTCCGGCGGCCAGTGGCAGCGCATCGCCGCGGCCCGCGGCTTCTACCGCACCGCCCCGCTGCTGATCATGGACGAGCCGACCGCCGCGCTGGACGCGCGGGCCGAGTACGCGCTCTTCTCTTCGCTGCGCACCCTCGCCCGGGACCGCACGGTGCTGCTCATCACCCACCGGCTGGCGTCCGTCAGGCATGCCGACCGCATCTACGTTCTCGCCCACGGCAAGGTCGCCGAGTCCGGCACCCACGCCAGCCTGATGGCCCTAGGCGGCCAGTACGCCGAGCTGTACACGATCCAGGCCTCGCAGTACCAGGCCTCAGCCTGACCGCCGCCTGAGGAGCGGCGGACTTAGCGTCAGGGGTGGCCGCCGCTCGACGCGCCGGATGTGCCCGGCTGCCATAGAGTGCGTTTCATGACCGAGACCAGTGCCGGGGCCGGGAAGGAAAGCCAGCAAGACGATGATTACCAGCGGGTGATCGCTAGCCTCCGGGTGGCGTACGGGCCCGGGCCGGCGGCCCTGCGCGACGGCTGGGCCAAAGAAGAGTTCAAGGTGCAGGAGCGGCGTCGCTTCCTTGACCTGCTCCGGGAGCGGGGCGCGGCCAGCCTGCTTGAGGTGGGCGCCGGCCCCGGGCACGACTCGCTGTACTTCCAGGAGCAGGGCCTGCGGGTACTGTGCACCGACTTGTCGCCCGACATGGTCGAGCGCTGCACGGCGAAGGGCCTCGACGCGCGGGTGGCCGACTTCCTCAGCCTGGGCGTTTCCCCGGAGTCCTTCGACGCGGTCTTCGCCCTGAACTGCCTGCTCCACGTCCCGACCCCGGACCTGCCTCGCGTCCTGGAGGCGCTCAGCGAGGTCCTCGTGCCAGGCGGCCTGCTCTACGTAGGGACCTGGGGCGGCAAGAACGAGGAGGGCCCGGTAACCGACCCCCGGTACCAGGTCCCGCGCTTCTTCGCGTTCCGCTCAGACGAGGTGATGCGGCAACTCCTGACCGAGCAGTTCGACATCCTGTCGTTCGCCGCCTTCGACAGGGGCGACAACAACCGCTTCCAGTCGTTCATCCTGCAGAAGACCGCGACCTGAGCAAGAGCCAGGACGGCGGAGCCACGCCTTC
This sequence comes from uncultured Actinomycetota bacterium, assembly GCA_963811335.1. Lineage (GTDB taxonomy): Bacteria > Actinomycetota > Actinomycetes > Streptosporangiales > Streptosporangiaceae > Trebonia. The sequence goes on from CAWERB010000018.1 coordinate 177,190, forward strand.
GTTCTGCTGACGACCCCTGGCCTTACCCGGGGCCGGCCTCGTCGAGCAGCGCGACGAGCTTGGCCGGGGCGACCGTGCGGTAGGCGTCGGCGCACAGCTCGGCGACCTCCGCCCAGTCGACCTCGCCGTCCAGCCGGACGCCGATCCAGCCCCGGTGACCGACGTACGGCGGGCGGAAGAAGCGGCCGGGTGACGCCGTGGTCAGCTCGGCCTGCGCGCCGGGCAGGCCGGCGCACCACAGGTGCGGGAAGTGGTCGTCGTGGTGGCCGTCGGCCCACAGCTGCGCGAACGACCGCTTGTCGCGCACGAACCAGGCCGGCACGCCGTGCGACGGCCGCTCGGTCACCTCGGGCAGCGCCAGGCAGATCGCTCGCAGCCGGGCCGCCAGGTCATCGTCGCTGTCCACACGGCCACCGTACCGCCCGTGCGGCCGGCGCCGGGTAACCGCCGCCGCGCGGCCGGCGTGACGGGACTCGGCGCCCTAAGGCGGGCCTCGGCGCCCTGAAGCGACGCCGCGCCGGCCTTGTTAGCCGAACAAGATCACGGGTACATGCCCGAAAACTGCCGGACGGTATGGTTGGGGGATGAATCGGCCCGTGCTGGGGTGCTGGCGGTGTCGCGCGGTGTCGCGCGCTGTTATATTTGAGACTAATACAGTCGGAAATGTCTGCTTCGCGATGATGAAGGGCCTGGCCAGAGCTTGATCACGTTCGAGGCAGTGACGAAGCGGTACCCGGACGGGACGGTCGCCGTCGACGGCCTCGACCTTGAGGTGCCGGCCGGCCAGACCATGGTCCTCGTCGGCCCGAGCGGCTGCGGCAAGACCACCTCGCTGCGCATGATCAACCGGCTGGTCGAGCCGTCGGCGGGCACCATCCTGCTCGACGGCACCGACATCAGGACGCGCAACCCGGCGCATCTGCGGCGCGGCATCGGTTACGTGATCCAGCAGACCGGGCTGTTCCCGCACCGCACCGTCGAGGACAACATCGGCACCGTCCCGGTGCTCAGCGGGTGGCCGCGCAAGAAGGCGCGCACACGTGCGCGGGAGCTGCTCACCCTGGTCGGCCTCGACCAGGACCTGGCCAGGCGCTACCCGCACCAGCTGTCCGGCGGCCAGCAGCAGCGCGTCGGGGTCGCCAGGGCACTAGCCGCCGACCCGCCGGTGCTGCTGATGGACGAGCCGTTCAGCGCCGTCGACCCGATCGTCCGCGCCACGCTGCAGGACCAGCTGCTGTCCCTGCAGGCCGAGCTGCGCAAGACGATCGTGCTCGTCACCCACGACATCGAGGAGGCCATCAAGGTCGGCGACATGGTGGCGCTGTTCCGGCCGCACGGAACGCTGGCGCAGCTCGCCCCGCCGGAAGAGCTGCTCGCGGCGCCCGCCGACGACTACGTGGCCGGGTTTGTCGGCTTCGACCGCGGCATCCGGCGGCTGTCGTTCATCCGGACCACGGGACTCTCCCTTGGCACCGGCCCGGTGCTGCCCGCGGACGCGACCGTCGCCAAGGCCCTGGCGGCCGGCGAGCCCCTGGATCCTCGTCACCGACCCGCAGGCCGGCACCGCGCGGGGCTGGGCCGAGGCGACGAAGCTCGCCGCGCTGCCTGGTGACACCCCGCTTGGCCAGGCGGGAACCGAGCCGCTCAGCCACGGGTTCACCGTCGGCGCCGACTCGCTGCGCGCCGCACTCGACGCCGCCGTGCTGTCACCGGCCGGCCAGGCGGTCGGGGTGGACGAGGACGGCCGGGTGCTCGGCGTCGCCACCTTCGACCAGCTGCGCGCGGCCATCCAGGCCGCGGGCCGCCGCGGACTCCGCGGGCGGGGAGGCGCCGTCCCCGTGATCTGGTCGTGGATTCCTGCGCACTGGTCGCAGATCTGGCAGCTGGCCTGGGAGAACCTCAAGCTCGGGGTCCTCCCGGCGGTGTACGGGCTGATGCTCTCGCTGCCGCTCGGCATCATCGCCGCCCGCTGGCGGTGGTTCTACCCGCCGGCGCTCGCCGTGGTCAACGTCCTGTACGCGGTCCCGTCGCTCGCGCTGTTCATCGCGCTGATCCCGGCGTTCGGCCTCACCGACACCACCGTGATCATCGCGCTCACCGTCTTCTCGCTGTGCGTGATCCTGCCCAACGTCGTCGCCGGGCTGCGCGCCGTCCCCGCGGCCGTGACGCAGGCGGCCACCGCGATGGGCTACGGCTCGCTGCGCCGCCTGATCACGGTCGAACTGCCGCTCGCCAGCCCGGTGATCATCGCCGGGCTGCGCGTCGGCGTGGTGTCGAGCATCAGCATTGCCAGCGTCGGCCAGCTGATCGGCGTCTCCAGCCTCGGCTACCTGTTCATCGACGGGCTGCAGCGGTCCTTCCCGACCGAGATCTACGTCGGCCTGTTCGCGGTCATCGTGCTCGCCCTCATCTGCGACCTGATCCTGGTCGCGGTCAGGCGGGCGCTGACCCCCTGGCTGGCGCGCGGATGAGCGGGGGCAACGGGTGAGCTTCTTCTCCTGGGCATGGGACTGGATCACCACGAGCGCCAACTGGCACGGTTCTGGCGCCATCCCGCAGCAGGTGCTCGCGCACCTCGGCTACAGCGGGCTGTCGCTGCTCATCGCCGCGCTCATCGCGGTCCCGGCCGGCGTGGTGATCGGGCACCAGGGCGGCAAGAGCGCCATCGTGGTGATCAATATCGCGAACGCCGGCCGTGCCATCCCCACCCTCGGCCTGCTCACCCTGCTCGCGGTCTACCTCGGCTTCTCCCCGCTCACCTGGCTGGTGCCGCTGGTCGCGCTCGGGATACCGCCGATCCTCATCAACGCCTGCGAGGGGGTGGTCCTTGTCGACCCCGGCGTCAAGGACGCGGCCAAGGGCACCGGCATGACCACCTGGCAGCAGATCGTCAAGGTGGAGGTGCCGATCGCGCTGCCGCTCATCCTGGTCGGCCTGCGCACGTCGGCCATCTTCGTGGTGGCGACCGCGACGATCGCCGCCTATATCGGCCTCGGCGGCCTCGGCCGGTTCATCATCGACGGCCTGGCGAGCAACGAGTACGGCCCGGTGGCCGGTGGTGCGCTGCTTGTCGTCATCCTCGCGATCGGCGTGCTCGCGCTGTTCGCCCTCGTCTCCCGGCTGGTCGTGCCGGCCGGGCTGCGTAACAAAGGACGCCAAGAATAACGCGGCGCGGCTCGACGCTGAGCGACGCCCAGCATGGTATGGAATGAAACCAAAAACCCGCTCGAAAGGATAAGATATGCCGATCAGAACCGCAGCCACCGCTGGGCTCGCCGCCGTCACGGTGGTCGCGCTCGCCGCGGTGACCGCGTGCTCGAGCAGCAGCTCTAGTTCGAGTTCCGCAGCGGGCGGCAGCACCGCTACTGCGGCCGCGAGCAGTTCCAACCCGCTGTCGGGAGGCGCCGCCGCCGGGACCGTGGTCGTCGGCTCCGCCAACTTCCCGGAAAACGAGGTGCTCGCCGAGATCTACGCCCTTGCCCTGCAGGCGAAGGGGGTCAAGGTCACCACCAAGCTCAACATCGGCGCTCGCGAGGCCTACTACCCGCAGATCGAGAAGGGCACGATCTCGATCATCCCCGAGTACAACGGCACCCTGCTCAGCGTAGAGGTCAACAAGAACTCCACCGCCAAGACCACCGCCGACGTCGATGCCGCGCTCGCCTCCGGGCTCCCGTCCACCCTGGAGGTGCTGAACCCGGCCACGGCGCAGGACAGTGACTCGGTGACGGTCACCCAGGCGACCGCGGCAAAGTACCACCTCAAGTCGATCGCCGACCTCAAGCCAGTCGAATCGCAGTTTGTCATCGGCGGGCCGCCGGAGTTCAAGACCCGGGTTGACGGCCTGGTCGGACTAAAGTCCACCTACGGCCTGACCTTCAAGGGCTTCGACCCGCTCGACGAGTCTGGCCCGATCACCCTGGCCGCATTGGCCAGCGGCAAGGTCCAGGCCGCCGACGTGTTCACCACGACGCCGCAGATCGTCAGCGACAAGCTGGTCTCGCTGACCGACCCGAAGTTCAACTTCGCCGCGCAGAACGTCATCCCGCTCGTCTACAAGCCCGCGCTGACCTCCACCATCTCCACCACCCTCAATGCGGTCTCCGCCAAGCTGACCACCAGCGCCCTGCTCGCGCTTGACATCAAGGTCATCACCAACAAAGAGGATTACACCACCGCCGCCCAGGAGTGGCTGCAGTCCGTCGGCCTGAGCTGAACTGAGCTTCGCGACCCGCGCCCCCTGGCGTTCCTCCCCTGGCGGAGACTAACGTCAGGGGGCGTGCGGATCACGGATATCACGGTCGTCCTTCACCAGCGTCAGGCCACCGCCTCGGCCAGCTTCGGTCCGGCCCGCCCGGTGCCACTCGGGGTGCTGCGGATCGAGACCGACGAGGGCATTGAGGGCAACGCCTTCCTGTCCAGCCCCGGTCCCGGCCCGGCGGCGATCGCCGACCAGATCGTCACCAGCGTCAAGCCGTGGCTGCTCGGCGCGGACCCACTCGACATCGGCAAGCACTGGCGCCGCATGGAGGGCCTCGTCCACTACCTGTCACCGCACGCCGTCGGCACGGTCGACATCGCGCTGTGGGACATCGCGGGCAAGGCAGCGGGACTGCCGGTGCACCGGCTGCTCGGCACCTGCCGCGACCGGATACCCGCCTACTTCTCCACCGCCCACCACAAGAGCCCGGCCGCAGATTACGCGGAGGAGGCCGGCCACTGGCAGCAGCAGGGCTGGACGGGTTACAAGATCCACCCGCCGCGCAGCCACTGGCTCCCGCCCCGCGACATGCCCCCGGTCGGCTTCGACATCGAGATCTGCGCGGCCGTCCGCGACGCGGTCGGCGACGACATGACGCTGATGCTCGACTCCTCCTGGTCCTACTCCTACACCGAGGGTCTGCGGGTCGGCCAGGCGATCCAGGACCTGCGCTACCACTGGTTCGAGGACCCGTTCCCCACCCACGACATGCACAACTACGTCCGGCTCGGCAGGCACCTGAGCATCCCGCTGCTCGCCACCGAGATCAGCCCGGGCGGCCTCGCCGCGCTCCCGCCGTGGATCACCAGCGGCGCGACCGACTTCCTGCGCGGCGACGTGGTCATCAAGGGCGGCATCACCGGCCTGATGAAGATCTGCCACCTCGCCGAGGCGTTCGGCATGAACTGCGAGGTGCACGACTCCTACAACGCGCTGAACAACGTCGCGGGACTGCACGTCATGATGGCCGTCGACAACTGCGACTGGTTCGAGGTCCTCGCCTTCAACCGGGCCGGCGACCACAGCCTCGGCCACATGGACTACGGCCTCGCCGAGCCGTTCACGGTTGACGCGCACGGCGACGTGCACGCCCCGGCCGGCCCGGCCTCGGCGCCGGCATCGACTGGGACCTCATCAACTCCGGCGTGCTGGCGGTCGCCTCCTAGAGAAACCGTCATCCAGAACGGTGGCGTGCTCCGCCCGGCCCGCGTACCCGTTGCGGGGGAGCGGACGATCCGCCCGCGTTGACGTTGCCAGCGACGTCGAACTACACTGACGCGAATCGATTCGCTTTGGTGATGGCGGCTTTGGTGGGTGGCGGCCAGCCAGGCAACGGGGGAGCGGGAATTGAACATCGGGGAGATCGCCAGGCGCGCGGGGGTGTCGCGCAGTACGGTCTCCTACGCCCTGAGCGGCAAGCGGAACGTCTCGCGGGAGACCCTCGCCCGGGTGCAACAGGTCATCGAGGAACTCAACTACCGCCCCAATGCCGCCGCCCGCGCGCTGAAAGAAGGGCGTACTCGCACCCTCGGCCTGGTCATTCCCCCGGCCGCCCGCCGGCTGACCTACATGCAGCTCGACTTCGTGGCCAGCGTGCTCGACGCGGCGGCGCGCGCTGACCTCGACGTCCTGCTGTCACCATCGGGTGACATGCACGAGAGCGCGTTCCAGCGGCTGATCGACGGCCGCCGGGTTGACGGCGTGATCCTCATGGAGATCAGGCTGGACGATCCGCGCGTCATGCAGCTGCAGAAGGCGGACATGCCCTTCGTGAGCATCGGCCGCACGGCGTGTCCCGAGGGCACCTGGTGGGTCGACGTCGACAATGAGTACCTGATCAACCGGTGCGTGCGCCACCTCGCCGACCTCGGGCACCGCGATATCGCCCTGATCAACCGGTCACCGGAGATGCTGACCGCCGGGTACGGTCCCGGCTTGCGAGCCCGGCAGGGCTTTCGCGACGCGATCGCCCGGGGCGGCCTGACCGGATGGGAGTACCCGTGCGGCGACGACGCGGCCGGCGGCGACGCGTGCATGCAGCTCATACTCGAGGAGCACCCGGAGGTTACCGCGGCGGCGACCATTAACGAGGCGGCACTGCCCGGCGTGCAGCGCGCACTGCACCGTGCGGGGCTGAGCGTGCCCGCGGACTTCTCGTTGATCGGCGTCGCCGCGCAGCACTGGGCCGAGGAGTGCCATCCGCCCCTCACCTCGGCCGACGTCCCCGCTGGCGAGCTAGGCGAGCATGCGGTGAGCCTGCTCATCGAGCGGATCGCGAACCCGGCCGCCCTGCCGAAGCACCTGCTGCTCTGCCCGCCCATCTCGCTGCGGGAAAGCGTCGGGCGCGTCCCGGTGCGCAGCATCGCGGCGTCCTAGCGCGGCCCTGCCGCTTTATCTCCTAGCGCGGCCCTGCCTCTTATCAGGAGCGTCACGGAACTCCGCGTGCCGCTGCCGCTGCCGCTACTCCCGCGCGCCGCTGCCGCTGCCGTGCCGACCCGGTGCCGCCTGGCCGGCCCGGCGCTCTAGAAGGCAGGCGCCTGGCATGATAACGAATCGGTTCGACCGGAGTGTAGGCCCGCCGCCAATCGTCGTCAAGGGCGTGCCGCCGAGCGGCCGGCCCGGTCCGGCCGAGTGGCCCTGATGAAAATTACTTTGACCGCGGGGCGGCGCCGCGAGGCGTTTCACTAGGGCCTGCCGCCGATCCGCGCCCGTGCACCAGGAATCTCGCCGCGCTTGCGCGGTGCGGCCGAGCAGGCATGTCAGCCTCAGTCCTAATGCGTTCGCAATGAGCTATTGATCCTGCCGGAACCGGACCGTAACATGCATCTAACCGATTACTCGAATCGGTTCGACACTTAGAAACCATCACGCCGAGCAGGAACGACAGAGCCGAGCCGCCAGGCCGCCGTGGCCGACGGACCCAGGCGATCGCCGTTCCCTGCCGACAGCCCGGCCGTGCTGGTGCGCGGTCACGCTGTGCTGCCGACGCCGGGAGAACGCCCGGTGTGCTGGCGTACGCGTGCCCGCTCTCGCACCGTCGCGCGGCCACCGGCCGCCCGCTGGCGACCGGGCCAGCGCTCACCACGTGAAGAAAGAAGGTCGCAGGTGACCATCAAGTCACGACTACGCCATGCGATGAGGTTGCTACTGCTTGCCGGGGCGGCGCTTGCGCTCGCCGCCGGAGGGCTGGCGGGGGCATTCGCTGGCGCGCCCGCCGCCAGGGCGGCGGCGTCACTTCCCTGCGACATCTACGCGTCCGGCGGGACGCCGTGCGTGGCGGCGTACAGCACCACGCGGGCGCTGTACGCCGCCTACAGCGGGTCGCTGTACCAGGTCCAGCGGTCCTCCGACCACACCTTCCTGAACATCGGGCTGCTCGCGGCGGGCGGCGACGCCAACGCCGCCCCGCAGGCGTCCTTCTGCGCGGGCACCACGTGCACGGTCACCAAGATCTACGACCAGAGTGCCAATCACAGCGACCTGCCGATCTCCTCGGGCGGGTTCTGGAAGGGCCCGGGGCCCAACGGGTCGGACATCGGGGCGAACGCGATGGCCCTGCCGATCACGATCGGCGGCCACGCGGCGTACGGGATCAGGAGCACGCCGGGCACCGGCTACCGGGTCGACAACATCACCGTGCCGACCGGCTCCCAGCCCGAGGGCGTTTACATGGTGACGTCCTCGAACCTGTTCAACAACCAGTGCTGCTTCGACTTCGGCAGCGGCGAGACATCGCACACCGACACCGGCAACGCCCACATGAACGCGATCGAATGGGGCAACGCCTGCTGGTTCGGCGGGTGCACCGGGCCCGGGCCGTGGGTGGAAGCCGACCTGGAAAACGGCATGTACAGCACCAACAAGGGCCCCAACAGCGCGAGTAACCCGGGAGTGAACTTCCCGTTCGTCAGCGCCTGGGAGAAGAACAACGGCACGAGCAACTTCACCCTCAAGTACGGCAACGCCACCAGCGGGGGCCTGACCACCACCTGGTCCGGCGCACTGCCGAACGGCTACTCCCCGATGCACGAGGAGGCCGACATCCTGCTCGGCACCGGCGGCGACAACAGCAACGGCGCCTCCGGCGAGTTCTTCGAGGGCGCCATCACCAACGGCTATCCGTCCGACGCCACCGAGAACTCGGTCCAGGCCGAGCTCGCGACCGCCGGCTACGGGTCGGGCGGCGGCGGTGCGACCGGTCCGATTACGTCGGGGCTGAACAGCGCCAAGTGCGTCGACGACAGCGCCGGCGGCACCGCCAACGGCAACAAGATCCAGATGTGGGACTGCCAGTCCGGCAACCCGAACCAGCAGTGGACGGTCGCGTCCGGCGGCACCTTGCAGGTCTATGGCAAGTGCCTGGACATCACCGGCGCCAGCACCGCCAACGGCACCCTCATCGAGCTATGGCAGTGCAACGGCGGCGGCCAACCAGCAATGGCAGGCGACCAACGGTGAGCTGGTGAACCCGGCCTCCGGCAAGTGCCTGGACGACCCGAACTCCAATACCGCCAACGGCACCCAGCTGGAGCTGTGGGCCTGCAACGGCGGCGCCAACCAGCAATGGCACGTGCCCTAACGGGTGCTGCCCGATGGCACCTGCCCTAGCGGGTGCTGACCCAATGGCACCTGCCCTAGCAGGTGCTGCCAGCCACTGAGCTGAGCCCCGGCCGCCCCGCGCGGGCGGCCGGGGCGAGGCAGGCACCCACCGGGCGCCGCTGTGACCCGCGGGCCCGCACGTCCACAAATGTTAACGCTAACAATTCACACCGTGACCACCCGGCGCGCGCGACCGCGCCGCCGTAGCAGGAGGAGTTCGATGAAGAACAGGATCAGGCCGCTCATCGCCGCGGCCGCAGTGCTGCTCGCGCTGGGGACAGCGCTGGCGGGGACCGCCGAGAAGGCGTCGGCCGCCGAGTCGCTGAGCGTGAACCTCGCCTCCGTCACCGGGTCGGCGACCAGCGTCGGCGAGGGCTTCCTGTACGGGGTGAGCCAGGACGGCACCCAGCCGTCGGATCAGAACCTGCAGCCGCTCGGCATCACCGCGTTCCGCGGCGGCGGTCACGTGTCCAGAGGGTGGATCGGGGACGGGTACCAGAACGGCTCCGGCACCCAGGCCGACGTGAACACGGTGATCGCGCAGGCCCGGCGGCTGACCCAGGGGTCGTACCACGCGCAGTACCAGGTGATCCTGAGCGACATCTTCGGCGCGGACGGCGGCCAGCCCTCGAACACCACGTACCCGTGCACCAGCGGGAACTGCTCCAACTGGGTCACCTTCGTCGGTGACATGGTGAGCGAACTGCAGGCCACCGGGCTCCCGTTCGCCTACGACATCTGGAACGAGCCGGATATCTCAGTCTTCTGGCCGGGCGGCGCGCAGACCAGCCAGTACTACCAGATGTGGCAGAGCGCTTACAAGGAGATCCGCAGCGTCGCCCCGAACGCGACGATCGTCGGCCCCGACTTCGCCTTCACCCCGCAGCAGAACCAGGGCGAATGGCAGGGCTTCCTGTCGAACGCCAAGTCAAGCGGGACCGTGCCGACCGAGATCACCAACCACGAGGAGGGCGACGGCGACGATCCCGTAGCCGACTCCAACGCCATCGAGAACGACATCTCCGCCGCCGGCATCTCGCCCGCACCGCGGCTGTCGGCGAACGAGTACCAGCCGGCGGACCGGCAGACCACCGGCGTGACCGCGTGGTACCTGGCCCGCTTCGCCCAGTCCAGGTACTTCAACGCCATGCGCGGCAACTGGGTGTGCTGCCTTACCCCGAACCTGGCCGGGGTACTCACCAGCGTCAACGGCAGCTTCCAGCCGAACGGCAACTGGTGGGCGATGCGCGCCTACGCCGACATGACCGGTTCCCTGGTGTCCACCTCCGGCCAGACCGGGTCCACCGCGATCTCGGCGGCCGAGGACAGCTCGGCCAAGCGCTCGGTGGCCATCGTCGGCGACGACAACGGGTTCACCGGCGCGGCGTCGGTGACCTACAGCGGCCTGGCCTCGGTGCCGTGGCTGGCCAGCAACGGCAGCGTCAACGTCACCGTGGAGCGGATACCGGACCAGTACCCGCTCAGCGCGCCGCAGGTGGTGGAGAACCAGAACGTAAGCGTGTCCAGCGGCTCGATCACCGTGCCGCTCACCTTCCAGGCCGCGCATGACGCGTTCGCCATCTACCTGACGCCCGCCACGTCATCGGGCGGCGGGTTCCCGAGCGGTTATCACCGGCTCGTCATCGGCAACGACTCGCTGTGCCTGGACGTGACCGGGAACGTCGTCGACGGCGGGTGCGGCGATCGACCAGTGGACCTGCAACGGCCAGTCCAACCAGCAGTTCCAGTTCGTGGCCGGGCTCCGGCGGCTACGGCGCGCTGCAGGCGCAGAACTCCGGCGATGACGTCACGGTCACCGGCAGCGCCACCGCGGCCGGCACGCCCGACATCGCCCAGGAGCCGGCCAGTTCCTCGGCGAGCAGCCAGTGGCTGCCGGTGCGGCAGTCCGACGGCTCGTGGGAGTTCAAGAACTCCGCCAGCGGCCTGTGCCTGGACGTCACCAGCGCCGGCAGCACCCTCGGCCAGCAGCTCGACCAGTGGGCGTGCAAGAACGCCCCCGGCACCAACCAGGACTTCACCGCCAGCTGAGACATGAGGAGGACGCGATCATGAGATGGCCAGCGCATTTTCCGTAAGCCCCTCACCGCCGGGGCGACGCTGCTGCTGGCCGCATCCGGGGCCGTCGCGGTCACCACCGCGACGGCCACGACCGCGGCCGCGGCGAGCGCCAGCATCACCGTCAACGGCACCCAGGGCGGACGGACGTTCGACGGGATCGGGGCGATCAGCGGCGGGGGCGGCAACTCCAAGCTGTTTGCCGACTACCCGGCCACGCAGCAGCAGCAGATCGACGACTACCTGTTCAAGCCCGGCTACGGCGCCGACCTGCAGATCCTGAAGGTGGAGATCGGCGGCGACACCAACTCCACCGACGGTTCGGAGTCCAGCATCGAGCACTCCCGCGGCGCGGTCAACTGCAACGTGGGGTACGAGTGGCCGATGATGGAGGCGGCCAAGGCCCGCAACCCGAACATCAAGCTGTACGGGCTTGCCTGGGGGGCCCCAGGGTGGATCGGCGGCGGCAACTTCTGGTCCACCGACATGATCAACTACCTGGTGAGCTGGCTGAACTGCGCCAAGTCCGACGGCCTGACGCTCAACTACCTGGGCGGCTGGAACGAGCGCGGCTACAACATCGGCTGGTACGAGCAGCTGCGCTCCGCGCTGAACGCCGACGGTTACTCAGGCGTGCAGCTCGTCGCCGATGACACCAGCTGGAACGTCGCCAACGACCTGGTGTCCAACAGCGCGTTCTCCGCAGGCCGTGCAGATCGTCGGCTCGCACTATCCCTGCGGGTGGATGAGTGCCCAGACCTCGTGCCCGAGTTCCGCCAACGCGGTGGCGACCGGCAAGCCGCTGTTCGCCAGCGAGAACGGGTCGCAGGACTACAACAACGGGGCGGCCGCGATGGCCCGGGCCGACAACCGGGACTACCTGGACGGGAAGATGACCGCCACCATCAACTGGCCGATCGTCGCCTCCATCTACCCCGCCTTCCCGTACGCGACCGACGGGCTGATCCTGGCCAACCAGCCATCATCGGGCTGGTACTCGGTCGGCAAGCAGGCGTGGGTGACGGCGCAGACCACCCAGTTCACCGCGCCGGGCTGGACCTACATCGACTCCGCCAGCGGGTACATCGGCGGCAGCGGTAACAACGGCAGCTACGTCACGCTGAAGTCCCCGGACGGAACCGACTGGAGCTCGATCCTCGAGACCACGCAGGCGTCGTCGGCGCAGACCGTCAGCTACACGATCACCGGCGGGCTGTCCACCGGCACCGTGCACGTGTGGACCACCAACGTCAACTCCGTCCGACCCGTCGACCTGGTTCGTGCACTCGCAGGACATCACCCCGGTCAACGGCAGCTTCTCCCTGACGCTGCAGCCCGGTTACGTGTACTCGCTGACCACGACCACCGGGCAGGGCAAGGGCACCGCCACGTCCCCCGCCCAGGGGTCGCTTGCCCTGCCGTACTCCGACAACTTCGACTCCGACACCGCCGGCCAGCAGCCGCCGTACCTGTCGCAGATGCAGGGCGCGTTCGAGGTCGAGCCGTGCGCGGGCGGCCGGTCCGGGCAGTGCGTACAGCAGCAGGCCCCGGTCAAGCCCATCGAATGGGATGGCAACGCCAACCCGTTCACTATCGGCGGCTCGCCGGGCTGGTCCAACTACACCGTGTCCGCCGACGCGCTGATCGCGCAGCCTGGCGCGGTGCAGCTCATAGGGCGGGCCGGCTCCTCTGTCGGCTACAACCCGCCCGCGGCCAACGAGTACTACCTGCAGCTATCCAACACCGGCGCCTGGCAGGTGGTGCGCGAAACTGGTGGCGGGGGAACGTCCACGCTGGCCAGCGGCAGCGTGTCCGCGCCGGGTACGAGTACCTGGCAGCACCTGGCGCTGACCTTCAACGGCGCCTCGATCAGCGCGGCGATCAACGGCACCACCGTGACGACCGTCACCGACTCCACGTATGCCTCGGGCTACGTCGGCTTCGGCACGTCCGGCTACCAGACCGACCAGTTCGACAACCTGTCGGTCACCCCGGTCGGCGGGTCGACCGGCGGATCGACCGGGCCGATCACGTCGGGCGTCAACAGCGCCAAGTGCGTGGACGACAATGGCCAGTCCTCCGCTAACGGGACCAAGATCCAGATCTGGGACTGCAACGGCGGCGCCAACCAGTCCTGGACGGTGGCGTCCAACGGGACCGTGCAGGTCTACGGCAAGTGCCTGGACGTCACCGGGGCCAGCACCGCCAACGGCGCGCTGATCGAGCTGTGGCAGTGCAACGGCGGCGGCAACCAGCAATGGCAGGCAAGCAACGGGGCGCTGGTCAACCCGGCCTCCGGCAAGTGCCTGGACGACCCCGGGTCCAACACCGCCAACGGCACCCAGCTGGACCTGTGGACCTGCAACGGCGCCGCCAACCAGCAATGGCACCTGCCTTAGGTAAATCCGGTCTGTTACCCACGCCAGTGCGGCCTCCCGCCACCACCCAGGCTCGGCGGGAGGGCGCCAAGGAGGCCGAGTGTCCGCTTTCTACCGGCAAAGACCAACGCTCCGCACCGCGGCGGCCGCGCTGTTGCTTGCCCTGCCGCTGGCCATCATGGCCGCCCCCGCCAAGCCCGCCGCCGCGGCCAGCCTCACCACCGCCTGGAGCAGCGGTGCTTTCTCCCTGAACACCGCCGGGGTGGTCGTCGCGCTCCGACGTGGTGATCGGCGCGCCGAACAGCTCGCCGTCGCAGTTCCTGCCGCTCAGCAACGGGTCGCTCGGGGTGGCCGCCTGGGCGGCGGGCGGGTTCACCGCGCAGCTGAACCGCAGCGACACCATGCCGCAGCGGCTCTCGCCCGGACAGGTGCAGATCCCCGGCCTGGCGGCGATGACCTCGGCCGTCGAACTTCACCGGCACGCTGGACCTGTACAACGGCGTGCTTGACGAGTCCGGCGGCGGCATGACCATGCAAGCCTGGGTGCCCGCCGGCAAGGACGAGCTGGTCGTCAACGTCACCGGGGCCAGCCCGGGCACCAGGCAGACCGCGACGCTCAGCTTGTGGAGCGGCCGCTCCCCGCCGCGGCCGCGTCCGGTGCGATCGGCAGCCTGGCCCAGACGTGGGCCGACAGCTCACAGACCGGCGCCTCCGGGCAGACGTTCGGCGCGATGGCCGCGATCACCGCCGGCGGTCAGAACGTCACCGCGTCGGTGGTGAACTCCACCCAGGTGCAGGTGTCCTTCACCCCGAACTCCGACGGCTCGTTCCGCATCATCGTCGCGTCGCCCTCGTGGACGGGCGGGAACCCGGCGTCCACCGCCTCCAGCCCTGATCGGCGGGGACCCGACCGCATCCCTGGCATCGCTGCTAGCGGCGCAGTCGTCGTGGTGGAACGGCTACTGGGCGGGCAGCGGCCTGATCGAGGCGAGCTCCTCCGACGGCACCGCGCAGTACATGGAGAACCTGCGCACCCTGTACCTGTACGACGAGGCCGGGCTGATGCACAGCGGCCAGTACCCGGGCAGCCAGGCGGGACTGGCCGACCTGTACGCCTACGACAAGGACCAGCAGGACTGGTACCCGGCCGGGTACTGGCTGTGGAACCTGCGCGGCGAGATCTCGGCGAACACTGTCGTCGGGGAACTTCGCGCTCAACCTGCCGATCTTCGACATGTACCTGGGCGACCTGCCGGCGATCGAGTCCTGGACCAAGGCGCAGATGAACGGCAAGCCGGGCGCGTGCGTGCCGGAGACCATGCGGTTCAACGGCAACGGCTACTACAACGGCGGCGGCATCACCGCCGACGCCTCCTGCGCGACCGCCTCCAACCCCGGCTTCAACGCCGAGACCGTCACAGTCCGGCGCGGAGATCGCGCTGTGGGTCTGGCAGCAGTACCAGGACACCGGGAACCTGAGCTTCCTGCAGAAGTACTACCCGATCATGGAGCAGGCGGCCACCTTCCTGCTGGCGTGGCAGTCCGCGGGATCCGACGGCTACCTGCACGCGGTGGCCAACGCGCACGAGACGCAATGGTCGGTGCCGGACCCGGCCACCGACATCGCCGCCGACCAGGCGCTGTTCCCCGCCACGATCAGCGCGGCGACCCTGCTGGGCACCGACTCCGCGCTGGCCGCCCAGCTGCGCACCGCCCTGGGCCAGATCGAGCCCTACCCCCGCACCGATGCCAGCACCCACAGCCAGCTGCTGAACCCCCAGCCCACCTCGGCGTCCGCGGCCGCGAGCGCCGATGCCAAGGGCAATGACGTGATCGCCGACTCCTACCAGCCGATCCGCCGCCAACCACAACCAGGAGAACGTCGGCCTGGAACCGGTCTGGCCCTACGGGGTCATCGGCGACAACACCGTCGTCAGCGGCGACAACCTCACCGCGCTGGCCGACCGGACCTACAACAGCCGGCAGTACCCGAACCAGCCGGACTGGACGTATGACTCGATCGATGCCGCCCGCCTGGACATGAGCTCCCAGGTCGCCTCGGACCTGGTGGCCAGCCACCGAGAAGTACCAGGCCTACATCTCCGGGCTGGCGGCCTGGAACCCCAGCTCCATCGATGAGCCCTACATCGAGCAGGCCGCCAACGTCGCCATGACGCTGGACGAGTCGCTGGCCACCGACTACGACGGCACGCTGCGGTTCGCCCCCGCCTGGCCGCCGGGCTGGGACGCCTCCGGCACCGTCTACATCCAGGGCGGATCCAAGGTGGACGTCCAGGTCGAGGGCGGCACCCTGGCCACCGCCGCCATCGCAGGCCGGCACCACCGGCACCATGACCGTCCGCAACCCGTGGCCCGGCCAGCAGGCCGAGGTCGTCAACGGCTCCACCGGCGCCGTGATCGTCTCGCCCACCAGCAGCGCCACCCTCAGCGTGCCGGTCACCGCCGGCCAGTCCTATCTGGTCGAGCAGCCGTCCTCGCCCACCACCTCACTGCCGTTCGCCCAGGTCACCGGGACCCGGGCGACCACGGCCAGGCACCTGGGCGGCGTCCAGATCGGCCTTGACGGCAGAACTGGCACCGGTGGCGGGTCGACCGGGCCGATCACGTCGGGCGTGAACAGCGCCAAGTGCGTGGACGACAACGGCCAGTCCTCCGCTAACGGCACCAAGATCCAGATCTGGGACTGCAACGGCGGAGCCAACCAGTCCTGGACGGTGGCGTCCAACGGGACCGTGCAGGTCTACGGCAAGTGCCTGGACATCACCGGCGCCAGCACCGCCAACGGCGCGCTGATCGAGCTGTGGCAGTGCAACGGCGGAGCCAACCAGCAATGGCAGGCCAGCAACGGTGCGCTGGTCAACCCGGCCGCCGGCAAGTGCCTGGACGACCCCGAGCTCCAACACCGCCAACGGCACCCAGCTGGACCTGTGGTCCTGCACCGGCGGCACCAACCAGCAATGGCACCTGCCCTGACGCGGGCTTGAGCTGGCCGCCCGCCGCCGTCTCGCGGCGGCGGGGGCCCAGCCGGGCCGGCCGACCCGCATGCCTGCGTTCACGAATCCCCCATCGAGTACCGGAGGTCACCGATGACCGTGAGATCCATCCAGAAGCGGCTTGGCCGGTCGCGGCGCAGCGGTGCCGCCCGGGCCGCCCGGCCGCCCGGCCGCGTCAGCAGATGCTGACGGTGGCGGCTGCCTGCGTGACGGGCGGCGTGCTGGCCGCGGCGAGTGGCGCGGCGGGCCGGCCACGGCGGCTGGCAGCACGCTGCGGGCGGCGGCCGAGGCGCAGGGCAAGTACTTCGGCACTGAGGTCACCGGGAACATGGTCAACAACTCGACGATCACGAACCTGGCGGGCCAGCAGTTCGACATGGTGACCCCGGGCAACGAGATGAAGTGGGACACCACCGAGCCGTCTAACGGGTCGTACAACTTCGGCCCGGGCGACGGGGTCGTGTCGTTCGCCAAGGCGCACGGCATGCGGGTGCGCGGGCACAACCTGGTCTGGCAGAACCAGCTGCCCGTCGTGGGTGTCCAACCTGCCGCTGAACCAGGTGCAGCAGGCGATGGAAAGCCACATCACCACCGAGGCCAGCCACTACAAGGGCCAGGTTTACGCCTGGGACGTCGTCAACGAGCCGTTCAACGGCGACGGCAGCCTCGTCAGCGACGCGTTCTACCGCGCGATGGGCAGCGGGTACATCGCCGACGCGCTGCGCACCGCGCACGCCGCCGACCCCAGCGCCCAGCTGTACCTCAACGACTACAGCATCGAGGGCGAGAACGCCAAGAGCAACGCCATGTACAGCCTGGTGCAGTCCCTGCTGGCCCAGGGGGTGCCGATCAACGGCGTGGGCTTTGAGAGCCACTACATCGTGGGGCAGGTGCCCTCGTCGCTGCTGGCCAACATGCAGCGGTTCGCCGCCCTTGGCGTCAACGTCGCGGTTACCGAGCTTGACGACCGCATCCAGCTGCCGGCCAGCACCGCGAACCTGAACCAGCAGGCCACCGACTACGCCACCGTGGTGCGCGACTGCCTGCAGGTCTCCCGCTGCGTCGGCGTGTCGCAATGGGGCGTCGGCGACGCCGACTCCTGGATCCCCGGAACGTTCCCCGGCTGGGGCGCGGCCACCATGTACGACCAGAACTACCAGCCCAAGCCCGCCTACTCCGCCACCTTGTCCGCCCTCGGCGGCTCCAGCAGCTCCGGCGGCGGCGGCGGCGAGATCCACGCGGTCGGGGCGGGCAAGTGCCTGGACGTGCCCGGCCTCAGCACCACCGCGGGCACCCAGCTGGAGATCTGGACCTGCAACGGCGGCACCAACCAGCCTGGACGCACACCTCCGCGAACCAGCTGACCGTCTACAGCGGCAGCAGCCAGATGTGCCTGGACGCCTCCAACAGCCAGACCACCGCCGGCACCAAGGTGGACATCTGGTCGTGCAACGGCGGCGCCAACCAGCAGTGGAACGTCAACTCCAACGGCACGATCACCAGCGCCCAGTCCGGGCTGTGCCTGGACGTGACCGGCGCCAGTACCGCCAACGGCGCGCTGGTCGAGCTGTGGACATGCAACGGCGACTCCAACCAGCAATGGACCCTCGGATGAGGAAGGCAGAGTCAATGATGACTATCCAGTCACGCCTGCGGCGCGCCAGAAGGGCGCTGCTGGTCCTGGCGGCGGGGACGGCGCTGGCCGCCGGGGCCCTGGTCGCCAGCACCGCGCCGCCGGCCCGGGCGGCGGCCCAGGGGCCGTGCGACATCTACGCTCGGGCGGCACGCCGTGCGTGGCCGCGCACAGCACCACGCGGGCGCTGTACGCGCCTACAACGGGCCGCTGTACCAGGTCAGGCGTTCCTCGGACAACGCCACGACCAACATCTCACCGCTCAGCGCCGGCGGCGTCGCCAACGCCGCGACGCAGGACTCCTTCTGCTCGGGCACCAGCTGCGTCATCACCGAGATCTTCGACCAGTCAGGCAACGGCAACAACCTGACCGACGCGCCCGGCGGCGGCGCCGCGGGCGGCCCCGACGGCCTCGCGAGCGCGACCGCGGCGCAGGTCACAGTCGGCGGCCAGAAGGCCTACGGCGTCTTCATCGCCCCGGGCGACGGCTACCGCGACGACAACACCAGGAACATCGTCACCGGCAACAACTCCGAGAGCGAGTACGCCATCTTCGACGGCACCCACTTCAACGGCGGCTGCTGCTTCGACTACGGCAACGCCGAGACGAACAACAACGACGACGGCGCCGGGACGATGGAGGCCATCTACTTCGGCAACATCAAGGTCTGGGGCTTCGGCTCGGGCAACGGCCCGTGGATCATGGCCGACATGGAGAACGGGCTGTTCTCCGGGACCGCCGTGCACCTCAACTCCAACGACCCCACCACCAACTTCCGGTTCACCACCGCCATGATCGAGGGCGGGCAGAACCAGTGGGCCATCCTCGGCGGCAACGCCCAGTCCGGCGGGCTCGCCACCGACTTCAGCGGCGTGCGGCCCTCGGGCTACAACCCGATGAAGAAGCAGGGCGCGATCATCCTCGGCATCGGCGGCGACAACAGCAAGGGCGCCGACGGCACCTTCTACGAGGGCGTCATGACCAACGGCTATGCCTCGGCCTCCACCGAGGCCGCCGTGCAGGCCAACATCGTCGCGGCCGGCTACAACACCGGCGGCGGCAGCGGCGGCGGCGCGACCGGGCCGATCACGTCGGGCGCCAATAGCGCTAAGTGCGTCGACGACAGCGCCGGCGGCACCGCCAACGGCAACAAGATCCAGATGTGGGACTGCCAGTCCGGCAACCCGAACCAGCAGTGGACCGTCGCGTCCAACGGGACCTTGCAGGTCTACGGCAAGTGCCTGGACATCACCGGCGCAAGCACCGCCAACGGCGCCCTCGTCGAGCTGTGGGACTGCAACGGCGGCGGCAACCAGCAATGGCAGGCCAGCAACGGAGAGCTGGTCAACCCGGCCTCCGGCAAGTGCCTGGACGACCCCGGCGTCCAATACCGCCAACGGCACCCAGCTCGAGCTGTGGACCTGCAACGGCGGCGCCAACCAGCAATGGCACCTGCCCTGACGCGAGCCTGAGCTGACCGTCCGCCCGCCGTCCCCGGCGGCGGGCGGACCAGGCCCAGGCCTGCGACGGGGCGGCCAGCAATGGGAGCTGCCCTGATATCGCTAAGGAGCTTGGTTATGTCTTCACGGTCCCCGCACCCCATCAGCCGCCGCCAGCTGCTGTTCGCGACCGGAGTCACCGGCGCCGCCGCGGCCGCCGGGCTGCTGCGGCCAGCGCGCGCCCTGGCCACCAGCGGTCCGCAGAGCTATACCGCGAGCTGGTCATCGGTGGACCAGCACCCGCCGGCACCGCAGTGGTTCATGGACGCCAAGTTCGGCATCTACTTCCACTGGGGCGTCTTCAGCGTCCCGGCGTTCAGCAACGAGTGGTACCCCCGCAACATGTACAACGCCGGTTCCGCCGAGAACCAGCACCACATCGCCACCTACGGCGACCCCTCGGTGTGGCCGTACCACAACTTCATACTCGGCGCCAACAACAAGGCCGGCCAGTTCACCAAGTTCGCAGCCCAAGCTGGTGTCCGCGGGCGGCAACTGGGACCCCAACGCGTGGGCGTCGCTGTTCAAGCAGGCCGGAGCCAGGTTCGCCGGGCCGGTCGCCGAGCACCACGACGGGTACTCGATGTGGAACAGCCAGGTCAACGAGTGGAACTCGGTGAAGACCGGGCCTGGCCTTGACCTGCTGAGCCTGCACGCGCAGGCCATCCGGGCCCAGGGCCTGAAGTTCATGTGCTCGCTGCACACCGCCTACCACTTCAACGGCTACTTCCAGTACGTGCCCGCGCAGTCCACCCAGACCCTGCAGAAGCTGTACGGCCAGCTCGGCAGCGCCGCGGAGAACCAGCTCTGGTACAACAAGCTGTCCGAGGTCATCAAGGGCTACCAGCCCGACATGATCTACCACGACTTCGACCTGAACCTCGTCCAGGAGAGCTACCGGCTGCAGTTCCTGGCCGACTACTACAACGCCGCGGTGTCCTGGAACAAGGACGTGCTCACGACCTACAAGGACGGGTTCGACAACCTGGGTGAGGTCTTCGACTACGAGCGCGGCGGCCCGGGTTCCATCGTCACTCCCTACTGGGAGACCGACGACAGCGTCTCGCCTTCCACCTGGTGCTACGTCCAGGGCATCGGCTACTTCACCACCCAGCAGCTGCTGCACTCGTTCATCGACCGGATCAGCAAGGGCGGCACCATGCTGCTCAACGTCGCCCCGACCTGGGACGGGACCATTCCGTCCCAGCAGCAGTCGATCCTGCTCGGCTTCGGTGACTGGCTCGGCCGCTTCGGTGAGGCGATCTACGCCACCCGCGCCTGGCAGGTCTACGGTGAGGGGCCCACCCACATGGGCGGCGGTGCCTTCACCGGTGACGTGGCCGGCACGCCGCAGGACATCCGGTTCACCCGCAGCCAGGACAACACGGTGCTGTACTGCACCGCGCTCGGCTGGCCGGGCAGCACCATGACGATCCAGACCCTGAACTCCAACCAGTTCAGCATCAGCAACCTGACGAACGCGCAACTGATCAACAACGCTGCCGGGTCATACGTCAACCTGCCCAGGCCCGCCCAGGACGGGAGCGGCCTGCACCTGCAGATGCCGTCAAGCAGCGCCCCGTTCAGCGCGCTCGCGTACGTGGTGAAGCTGACTTTCTCCCCTGCCATCCCCGCCCTGAACGCAGGCGGCATCCCCGCCGGCTGGGTGAAGATCGCCAACGCCGCCACCGGTCTCGTGGTCGACAGCGGCGGGAACGTCGCGTCCGGGTCGAACCTCAAGCAGTGGAACTACAACGGCAGCACCAACCTGCAGTGGCAGTTCGTGAACCTCGGCAATGGCTATTACCGGATCGTCAACAACACCAACGGCATGGTCATCGACAGCTGGGGCAACACCGCGAACGGCGCGCCCGCCCGGCAAGCGGCCTGGAACGGCGGCAACAACCAGCAGTGGAGCCTGGTGAGTGCCGGCAACGGCAACTACCACATCGTCAACCGCACCACCGGCACCGCCCTGGACGGCCTGGGCAGCACCACGGTCGGCTCCGCCACCGACATGTGGGCCGTCAACAGCAGCACCAACAACGAGTACAGCATCACCGCGGTCTGACCGTCCCGCGTCTCACGTCTGCCGAATCCCCCGAGGAGAATCGCCCATGTCCCGCGTCACGAGATTCCCGATAGGCCGCGCCACGGCGGCCGCCGGGTCAGCTCTGCTGGCCGCAATGGTGGCGGTCCCGGCCGCGGCGGCCAGCGCCGCGCCGTCTGCGAGTGCCGTCAACCTGTACGTGGCGCCGCGCCCGCCGGGGATGGCGTCCGCGGCCGCCGCCGCGGAAACAGGAGCCGCCCAGCATCCGTTCACCAGCGTGGCGCAGGCCGCGCAGTCGGCCCATCAGCTCTCGGCCAACTCCGACGTGATCGTGCACCTGGCCGCGGGTAAGTACCAGCTGACCCAGCCGCTCACCTTCACAAGCGCCGACGCCGGCCAGAACGGCCATACCATCAGCTACGCCGGCGCGGCCGGCGCGGCGACGGTCATGAGCGGCTCCGCGCCGGTGACGGGCTGGACGCTGCAGAACCAGTCAAGCAACATCTGGGTGGCCAACGTCGGCACCGGGGTGAACACCCGGCAGCTGTACGTCAACGGCGCGGAGGCGCCCCGGGCCGCGATCTCGGTGCCCCGCTCCGATTTCACCTTCACCTCGACCGGGCTGACCATCACCAGCTCGTCACTGAACTACCTGGCCGGCCTGACCGACCAGAACCAGATCGAGGTGGAGAGCGTCGACTCGTTCACCGACCGGTACGCGACGGTCGCCTCGATCAGCGGCAGCACCATCACCATGCAGCAGCCGGGGTGGGCCAACAACAACTTCGGCTACGACGTGCTGGCCCAGCCGTTCGCGGGCGGCGCGATGTTCCTGGAGAACAACTACTCCTTCCTCCAGCAGGCCGGGCAGTGGTACCTGGACTCGCCCACCGGCCAGCTGTTCTACAAGGCCGCCTCCGGGCAGAACCCGAGCAGCCTTGACATCGAACTGCCCAAGACGCAGACGCTGCTGAACGTCAGCGGCAGCTACGGCAGCCCGGTCTCCGGGCTGAGCTTCAGCAACATGACGTTCACCGGCGCCACCTGGCTCGGGCCGAGCGGCAGTCAAGGATACGTTGACCAGCAGGCCGGCGCGTTCATCACCGGCAGCTGGTCCCAGCCGTCGTTCGGCGGCTGCTTCAGCGGCTGCCAGCAGTTCGAGGCCACCCGGCAGAGCTGGGACCAGATGCCCGCCGCCGTACAGGTCTCCGCGGCCAGCAACGTCACCTTCAGCGGCGACACCTTCACCGGCCTGGGCGAGGCCGGCCTCGGCATCGGCCAGGACCCCGACGCCAACCCCAGCGGCCCCGGCCTGGGCGCCAGCAACATCACCGTCACCGGCAACACGTTCAGCAATGACGCCGGCAGCGGGATCGTAGTCGGCGGGATCCAGGCCAACGCCCACCACCCCAGCAACCCGGCGATGACTAACCAGAACATCACGATCAGCAACAACCACGTCACCGAGGTCGGGACGGATTACAAGGAAGTCCCCGCGATCCTGTCCACCTACGTGAGCGGCGCGACGATCACCCACAACCAGGTCGACCACCTGCCCTACGACGGCATCGACATCGGCTGGGGCTGGGGCATCAACGACCCGGGCGGCAGCCAGGACTACGTCAACCGGGGCACCTACAACTACCAGCCGAAGTACACCACGGCCACCACGCTGAAGAACAACACGGTCTCCTGGAACCTGATCTTCGACACCAAGAACGTGATGCACGACGGCGGCACCATCTACAACCTGTCCGCCAACCCCGGCTCGGTGATCCAGGACAACTACATGTACAACAACAAGTCAACGGTCGCGCTGTACCTGGACGAGGGCTCCCGCTACGTGACCCTCTCGAACAACGTGGTCCAGGACGCCGGCGTGTGGGCGTTCACCAACGCCAACGCCAACAACAACACCAGCAACAGCACCTTTAGCGGTAACTGGTACAACGGCGGCGCCACCCAGGTCGCCACCGGCTCACCGCACAACAACGTCCTGTCCAACAACGTCCAGGTCAGCGGGACCAACTGGCCATCGGGCGCACAGCAGGTCATCAGCCAGGCCGGCCTCCAGAGCTCGGGCGGCGGGTTCCCGAGCGGTTATCACCGGCTGGTTGTCGCCAGCGACAGCCTGTGCCTGGACGTGAGCGGGAACGTCACCACCGCGGGTGCCGCGATCGACCAGTGGACCTGCAACGGCCAGTCCAACCAGCAGTTCCAGTTCGTGGCCGGCTCCGGCGGCTTCGGCGCGCTGCAGGCGCAGAACTCCGGCGATGACGTCACCGTGACCGGCAGTGCCACCGCGGCCGGCACGCCCGACATCGCCCAGGAGCCGGCCAGTTCCTCGGCGAGCAGCCAGTGGCTGCCGGTGCGGCAGTCCGACGGCTCGTGGGAGTTCAAGAACTCCGCCAGCGGCCTGTGCCTGGACGTCACCAGCGCCAGCAGCACCCGCGGCCAGCAGCTCGACCAGTGGGCCTGCAAGAACGCCCCGGGCACCAACCAGGACTTCAACCCGAGCTGACGCCGTGCCCCTGCTGCCCTGGGCCGGGCCCGACGCCGGCCCAGGGCAGCAGGCCGTCCCGTCGCCCGGGGGCAGATGCCGCGATGTCGGCGCGTGTCCGTATTCTTGGCCAGGTAACGGCGAAGGAGGACGGCGAGTGGTCGAGATCAAGACGGCGAGGGAGATCGACGCGATCGGGGCCGCCGGTCAGGTAGTCGCCGACATCCTCGCGGCGGCCCGCGCGGTCGCCGCGCCGGGCGTCACCCTGCGGGAGCTCGACGCCGCCGCCAGGGAGATCCTCGCCAAGGCGGGGGCGACCTCGCCGTTCCTCAACTACCACCCCAAGTTCGCCCCGGTCCCGTACCCGGCGGTCATCTGCACGTCCGTCAACGACGTCGCGCTGCACGGCATACCCGGTGACTACCGGCTGCGCGAGGGCGACCTGCTCAGCGTGGACGCCGGTGCCTGCCTGGAGGGCTGGGTGGGCGACGCGGCGGTCTCCTTCACCGTGGGGTCGCCGCTCAACGGTGACGCGGAGCTCATCGCGGCGACCGAGGACGCGCTCGCGGCGGGCATCGCGGCGGCCCGGCCCGGCGGCAGGCTCGGCGACATCTCCGCCGCGATCGGCAAGATCGGCCGCGTCGGCGGTTACGGCATCTCCACCGACCTGGGCGGCCACGGCGTCGGCCGGACCATGCACGAGGACCCGCACATCCCCAACCGCGGCAAGGCAGGCCGCGGCCTGCGCCTGGTGCCGGGCCTGGTGCTGGCGATCGAGCCCTGGTTCATCGCGAGCGGCAGCGACGGCATCTACCTGGACGAGGACGGCTGGACGATCCGCACGGCCGACGGCAGCCGCGCCGCGCACGCCGAGCACACCATCGCGATCACCGCCGACGGCCCGGTGATCCTCACCACCGCGTCGCTCTGATCCCGGAATGAGACCGGGCGGGCACCCGCCCGCCCCGCATGGGAGGCGGGGAACCGGTACCTGTGGCAAGGCTGCGGCCCTTCCCCAAGCAGGGCCGCAGTCTCTCCACCGGGTCAAGGTCAATCGTGACCGGTACACGGACCGCAGGCTAGCCCATAATCGGGACAAAGACCCGTGAAAGCCGACATAAGCCGGGCAGGCAGGCTCGCCGGGCGCAGACCCACCGCCGCGCCGAGCAGGCCGACGGTGAAAGCGCTGCCGAACGTCACGCCGGGTCGGGCGGCGGGACCTCGATGGCCCGCTTGAGTATCTTCCCGCTGCCGCCGTGCGGCAGCTCGTCGACGATCCACACGTGCCGCGGGTACTTGTACGCGGCGAGTTGCCCCTTGACGTGCTCGCGCAGCTCGCCAGGGTCCGCCGACGCGCCTGGCTTGAGCACCACCACCGCGGCGACTTCCTCGCCGAGCATCTGGTCGGGCACGCCGATGACGGCGGCTTCCGCGACCGCCGGGTGCTCGTAGAGCACTTCCTCGACCTCGCGCGGGTAGACGTTGAGCCCGCCCCTGATGATCATGTCCTTCTTGCGGTCCACGATCGAGAAGTAGCCCTGAGGATCTATCTTGCCCAGGTCGCCCGTGCGGAACCAGCCGCCCGCCATCGCCTCCGCGGTCTCCTTCGGTCGCCCCCAGTAGCCTTTCATCACGTTGTGGCCGCGGATCGCGATCTCGCCGATCTCGCCGGGCGGCAGCGGGTCGCCGTCGTCGTTCTGAACCCGCATCTCGACGCCGGCGATGGCCTGCCCGATCGTGCCCGGCTTGCGCTCGCGGTCCGGGTGGTTGAAGGACGCCACCGGAGAGGTTTCCGACAGCCCGTAGCCCTCGAGGATCATGCAGCCGAACTGCTTCTCGAACGCGCGCATCAGCTCGGCCGGCATCGCCGCGCCTCCGGAGACGCACAGCCGCAGGCTCGCCGCATCACTGGCGCTGCCGCCGCCGCTGTGCAAGATGGCCGCGTACATCGTCGGAACCCCCATCAGGACGGACACCCCGTCCCGCTTGATGAGCTCAAGCGCGCGAACCGGGTCGAACCTCGGCAGCAGGGTCAGGCACGCGCCCGAGGCCACGGCGCAGCCCATCGCGACCGTCTGGCCGAAGGAGTGGAACAGCGGGAGCGCGCCGAGCACCACGTCCCGCGGCCCCAGCTTCAGCAGCGTGGTCCTGGTGACCTCGACGTTGGCGAGCAGGTTGGCATGGGTCAGCTCGGCGCCTTTCGGCTGCCCGGTCGTGCCCGACGTATACAAGATCACCGCGGTGTCGGAGGGCGCGCGGTCCGCGATCGCCGGCTCCGGGCCGGTGTCGGCGAGGGTTCCGGCGAGATCCGAGGGCTCGATGACGACGAGGTCCGTGCCCGCGCTGGCCGCGCCCTTGGCCGCCTGGTCGGCCGCGCCGTGCCAGGCGAGTGCGAGCGAGGCGCCCGAGTCGGACAGGTGATAGTCCACCTCGCGCGATTTGAACTGCGGGTTCATCGGGACCACGACGGCGCCGGCCCGCAAGATGCCGTAGTAGAGCGTCAGGAATTCCGGGGTGTTCGGTGCCATCAGGCCAACCCGGTCGCCGGCCCGGATGCCGCGCCGGAGCAGCCAGGCGGCAGCCCGCGCGCTCAACTCGTCCAGGTCACGGTAGCGGAGCGCGCGGTCGTCCAGCCGGACCGCGGCCCGGTCTGGGTGGCTGCCTGTGGTGTTCACGAGTGTCGTGGCGAGGTTCGTCATCGCTTCTCCAGGTCTGGCCGTGACGTCAGCGGTTGTTCCGCTCCACTTTCGTTCAGGGTTAGTCCGCGGGAACTGGCGGTCAACGGCCGTCGGTCCGGTCTTGCCCGCCATACGTCACAACGCGCTTCGTTACCGGCGGGTAACTAATCTATGGCACAGGCGTCTAAGGACCTATAGCCCTTCTTGTCACGTGGCCAGGCGGGCTCTCCTGTAAGGAAAGGAAGAGAGCGATTCTGTGATGACAACCAGCCAAAATGCCGTCGAGGCTGGTTCCGGCCTCGACAACGAGACGCTCACCATGATGCTCGAGACCGTCAGGGACTACGTCCGCGACGCGCTTCCCGACGAGCGGCTGCTTCAGCTCGACCACGAGGACGAGTGCCCGGTGGACCTGGTCCGGGGCATGTGCGGCGACCAGCTCGGCATCCAGCTGCTGTTCATCCCGGAGGAGTACGGCGGGATGGGCGGCGCCACCATCGACGTCTACCGGGTCTGCGAGCAGATGGCCGGCCTCGACGTCGGGGTGGCCACCAGCGTGCTCGCCACCTTCCTTGGCAGCGACCCGATCTTCGTCGGCGCCACGCCGGAGCAGAAGAGGCGGTGGCTCACCGAGATCGCCGAACGCGGCGTCCTGTACGCCTACGGCGCGACGGAGCCCGACGCGGGCAGCGACCTGGCCGCGCTCAAGACCACCGCGACCCCGGTGCTGATCGGACGGGACCGTCAGCGGGTACCGCCTGAACGGCCGCAAGCAGTGGATCAGCAACGGCGGCATCGCCGATAAGTACACGATCCTGGCCAGCGCTCCCGGCGGGCCGTCCTGGTTCGTGCTCGACCGCGGCACCGAGGGATTTACCCAGAACCGGCCCGAGGACAAGCACGGCATCCGGCTGTCCAATACCGCTGCCCTGTTCCTCGATGACGTATTCGTGCCCGCCGGCAACCTCGTCGGTGAGGTGGAGGGGCAGGGCCTCATCCAGGCCCAGAAGGTGTTCGGCTACACGAGGATGATGGTGGCGGCGTTCGGCCTCGGCGCGGGATGGGCCGCGCTTGACCGGGCGATCCCGTATTCCGCCACCCGGATCCAGGCCGGCACGCCGCTGTCGCAGAAGCAGGGGTACACCCACAAGCTCATCGTCCCGCACGCCGTCCGGCTGGAGGCGGCCAGGGCGTTCATCGAGTCGGTCGCCGCGCGCATCGACGCGGGCGAGGGCGCGGACGGGGCGCTCAACACCGAAGGCGCGATCGCGAAGTACCTGGCGACCGAGGCGGGAAACCAGGCGGCCGACGCGGCGATCCAGGCCCATGGCGGGTACGGGTACACCCGCGAGTACCTGGTGGAGAAGATCAGGCGGGACGTCCGCATCACCACGATCTACGAAGGCACCTCCGAGATCATGGAGATGACCATCGCCCGCGACCGGTGGCAGCGGCACCTGAAGACAGCGGGCCGGTACTACCTGGACAGCGCGGCCGGGCTGCGCGCGCTCGACGCTCGTCACCCCGATGTCGGCGCCGCCGCCGCCGCGGTGGCCTGCGAGGCGCTGGCGGGCGTGCTTGAAGCATGCCGCGCTGGCCGGCTCACCCGCAGCCAGCACGTGCTGCTCCGGCTGGGCGAGCTGATCGCCGCCGCCGAGGGCGCCGGCTGCTTCGCCGCCCGGGCCGCGGCCGCGCTGGACGGTGAGCTGCCAGAGAAGGCCGACCACCGGTTCGACGGCGCCGCGCTGGCCGCCATGAGCCGGGTGTTCGCCCGTGACGCCGCGCTGCGGGTGGCATGCGACGGGCTGCGCTGGGTGACCGGAGCCGGAGGGGCCTTCACGACGGCACCCCGCCGGACGGCAGCCTGCGGCTCGCCGCCGCGTGCGCGGCACAGGAAGGGCTGATAGCCGACATGGACCGCGTTGCCGACGTCCTTTACGGGCGCTCTGGCGCGGCATCCTCGACGAAGGACCTAGGGAAATGAGCGTCAATCCGCAAGGAACTACCCCGTCGGGAAGCCCGTGGCGCAGCAGCCCATCGCCATCGTGGGCATGGGGGCGATCATGCCGGACGCGCCGACGGGTGCGGCTTTCTGGGCCAACATCGCCGGCGGGCACTACAGCATCACCGATGTCCCGAAGGACCGCTGGGACCCCGATCTGTACTACGACCCGGACCCGCGCGCTCCCGGACAAGACCTACTCACGGATCGGGGCGATGGGTCCGTGAGTTCCCCTGGGATCCGATCGGCTGGCGCCTGCCGCTGCCGCCCAAGGTCAGCGACCAGATGGATGAACAGCCAGAAGTGGGCGGTAGCCGCGGCGCGCGAGGCGCTTATCGATGCCGGGTGGCCCGGCTGGAACGTCGATCCCGAGCGCGTGGCCGTGATGATCGGCAGCGCGCTTGGCGGCGAGCAGCACTACGCGACGACGCTGCGGATACGGCTGCCCGAGTTCACCCGCGAGCTTGCCCGGTCGGCCGCGTTCGCGTCGCTGCCCGCAAGCACCCGCGACGCGATCATCGGCGCAGGCCAGCCAGTCGTTCCTGAGCCTGCTTCCCGGAGCATCACCGAGGACACCATGCCGGGCGAGCTGGCGAACATCATCGCCGGGACGGATAGCGAACCTGTTCAACTTCCGCGGCACGAGCTTCACCACCGACGCCGCCTGCGCGTCCGGGCTCGCCGCACTCAGCGCGGCCGCCGAGGGCCTGGCGGACGGGCAGTACGACGCGGTGATCACCGGCGGGGTGGACCGGAACATGGGCGCTGCTACCTTCGTCAAGTTCTGCAAGATCGGGGCGCTGTCCGCCACCGGGACGCGGCCGTTCGACGCCGGCGCCGACGGGTTCGTCATGGGCGAGGGGGCGGCGCTGTTCGTGCTCAAGCGGCTGGCCGACGCCGAGCGCGACGGCGACCGGGTCTACGCGGTGCTGCTCGGCGTCGGCGGGGCAAGCGACGGCAAGGGCAAGGGGATCACCGCGCCGAATCCGGCCGGGCAGCGGCTGGCCATCGCGCGCGCCTGGCGGAACGCGGGCGTCGACCCGGCCACCGTCTCCTGCATCGAGGCGCACGGCACGTCAACCCGGGTCGGTGACGCCGCCGAACTGGAGAGCCTCGGCTACGTGTTCCGGCCTGGCGAACTGGCGCCGGGCTCGATCGCGCTCGGCTCGGTGAAGTCGAACATCGGCCACCTGAAGGGCGCGGCGGGCACCGCCGGCCTGTTCAAGCAGGTCATGGCCTTGCATGAGAAGGTGCTTCCGCCAAGCCTGAACTTCCGCGAGCCGAACCCGAACGTCGACTGGGCCAGCTCCCCGTTCCGGGTGAACGGTGAGCTGCGGGAGTGGCCGCAGCCGCCAGGCGGTGTGCGCCGGGCCGGCGTCAGCGCCTTCGGATTCGGCGGCACCAACTTCCACGCCGTGCTCGAGGAGTACATCCCGGGCAGGCACGGCGGTGCGGACCGGCGGATGTTCGCCGTTCCCGAGGTCAAGCCGGCCGAGCCTGGCCTTCCGGCCGAGGTCCCCCCGGCCCCGGTGGGTGAGCGGGCCGCGGCCCGGCCCGGCGGCCCGGTCACGACAGAGGCCAGGCTGCCGCTGCGCGGCGCTCTCGTGGTCGGCGGCGACAGCGAACCGGACGTGGCCGCCCAGCTCGCCCGGATACGGGACCAGGCGGCGGCCGGCCGGGCTCCGGCCCTGGCGGCTCCCGACCCGGCGCTTGCCGCCGCTCCGGTACGGGTCGCCATCGACTACGGTGCGGCCGCCGAGCTGGCGGACAAGGCAGGCAAGGCCATCCAGGCGCTCACCGGGGGTGCCCCGGAGCTGCGCAAGATGCTGCGCTCGCGCGGCGTGTTCATCGGCCACGGCCCGGCGCCCAAGACCGCGTTCCTGTACACGGGGCAGGGCTCGCAGTACGTCAACATGCTCCGCGAGCTCCGGGACAACGAGCCCATCGTGGCGCAGACGTTCGCCGAGGCCGACGAGATCATGACTCCCCTGCTCGGCAAGCCGCTGACTTCCTACATCTTCGTCGACGGCGGCGACCCGGCGGCGGTGGCGCGGGCCGAGGGGCAGTTGCTCCAGACCGAGATCACCCAGCCGGCCGTGCTCGCCGCCGACCTCGCGCTCACCCGCCTGCTGGCCGCGTACGGCGTCGAGCCCGACCTGGTGATGGGGCACAGCCTCGGCGAGTACGGGGCACTGGTCGCGGCGGGCGCCCTGCCGTTCGCGGCGGCGCTCGAGGCCGTCAGCGCCCGCGGCCGGGGTATGGCAAGCCTCGACGTGCCGGACCACGGGGCGATGGCGGCCGTGACGGCACCGCTGGCCGAGATCGAGCGGCTGGTCGCGTCCGTCGACGGCTACGTGGTCGTCGCCAATATCAACAGCGCGCACCAGGCCGTGATCGGCGGCGCGACCGAGGCGGTCGAGCGGGCCATCGAGGCGTTCGGCTCGGCCGGGTACACGGCCGCCCGCATCCCGGTCAGCCACGCGTTCCACACGGCGATCGTCGCACCGGTGAGCGAGCCGCTCCGGCAGACCCTGGCCAGGCTGGAACTGCGCGCTCCTGAGCTGCCGGTCGTGGCCAACATCGACGGCGAGTTCTACCCCGCAGGCGGCCCCGGCCTGAAGGACCAGATGCTGGACATCCTGGCCCGTCAGGTGGCCTCGCCGGTCCAGTTCGTCAAGGGTCTCGGCACGCTGTACGAGGCAGGCGCCCGGGTCTTCGTCGAGGTCGGGCCGAAGCGGGCGCTCGCCGGGTTCGCCGAAGACGTGCTCGGCTCGGCGCACGACGACGTTCTCGCGCTGTTCACCAACCACCCCAAGTACGGCGACGTACCGTCGTTCAACGCCGCGCTCTGCGGCCTGTACGCCGCGGGCCTGGGCTATCAGGCGCCGTCGGCGCGGCCGGCGCCAGCTCGTGAGCAGACGTCCGTGCAGGTGCCAGCCGACGCTCCAGTCACCTCACTTACCCCACCGGGAGCAGCCATGCCGGAAGACCGTTACGCCGAACTCGGCCGCCTGGTCGCCGATCTCATCGACCGCGGCCGCGCCATCTTCGCCAGTGACACGCAGCCGGGCAGCCCCGCGCAGCCAGCCAGCACCGCCGCCGTCCGGCCGGTCACGGCGCCGTCGGCCGCACCGGACGGCGCGGCACCGCCGCTGTCTGAGCCGGTGGTCATCACCGGCGCCGCGCTTGGCCTGCCCGGCACCGAGCGGGTGTTTGACGACGAGAACGTCGCGCGCATCCTTTCCGGCCAGCAGTTCATCGACGTTATCCCGCGCCAGGTGCGGCGCGGGATGGTCGACAAGCACATCACCCGGCTGGTCAAGAGCGACACCGGCGACCCGGTCTTCGAGACGATCGAGAACGAGGCAGACGTCATCAAGCTGGCTGGCCGGTACGGCAGCTTCGACCTCACCGAGGAGTTCGGCGTCGACGCCGACCGGGACGCCGCGCTCGACCAGTGCACCCGGCTGGCCATCGGCGCCGGCGTGGACGCGCTGCGCGACGCGGGCATCCCGCTGGTGCGGCACTACCACACCACGACGCTCGGCACCAGGCTGCCGGATCGCTGGGGGCTGCCCGCCGACATGCGCGACGACACCGGAGTGATCTTCGCGTCCGCGTTCCCCGGTTACGAGTCCTTCGCGACCGATCGTCAACCACTACCACGAGGACCGCGCCCGCAGGCACGAACTCAGCGTGCTCGAGGACATCCGGGCCCGGATGAGCGCGCAGGACCAGGCCGTGGCCGAGGTGGACAGGCGCATCGTCGAATTGCGGCACCGGCTGCAGGCCGAGCCGTTCACCTTCAATCGCCGCTTCCTGTTCCGTGTCCTGTCCATGGGGCACTCGCAGTTCGCCGAGCTCATCGGCGCCCGCGGTCCGAACACGCAGCTGAACGCGGCCTGCGCGAGCACTTCCCAGGCACTGTGCGTGGCCGAGGACTGGATCAGGTCGGGGCGCTGCCGGCGCGTCGTCGTGGTTTCGGCGGACGACGTCGCCTCGGACACCCTGCTGCCCTGGGTCGGATCGGGATTCCTCGCCAGCGGGGCGGCGGCCACCGACGCGGTGGTCGAGGACGCGGCCCTGCCCTTCGACCGGCGCAGGCACGGAATGATCATCGGCTCCGGCGCCGCTGCCCTGGTCGTGGAGTCCGCCGCCGCGGCGCGCGAGCGCGGCATCCGGCCGATCTGCGAGATCCTGGCGGCGGTCACCGCCAACAGCGCCTTCCACGGCACCCGCCTCGATGTCGAGCACATCTCGCAGGTGATGGAGCGGCTCATCCGCCAGGCCGAGCGGCGGGGCGTCGACCGCGCGAAGATCGCGGGCCAGACCATGTTCGTCTCGCACGAGACCTACACGCCGGCCCGCGGCGGCAGCGCGTCGGCCGAGATCAGCGCGCTCCGGACGGCCTTCGGGCCAGCCGCCGACTCGATCGTCATCGCGAACACGAAGGGCTTCACCGGGCATGCCATGGGCGCCGGTATCGAGGAAGTCGTCGCCGTCAAGGCGCTGGAAACGGGGATCGTCCCGCCGGTGCCGAACTTCCGCGAGCCCGATCCGGAGCTTGGCCTGCTGAACCTGTCTCGCGGCGGCGCGTACCCGGTTAAGTACGCGCTTCGCCTCGCCGCCGGATTCGGCTCGCAGATCTCGATGACGCTGATGCACTGGATCGAGTCGCCAGATGGCGCGCACCGGGGTCCGAGCGAACTGGGCTACGCTTACCGCATCGCGGATGAGCCGACGTGGCGCTCCTGGCTGGCCAAGGTGACCGGCCGCGACGATGCCCAGCTGGAGGTCGTACAGCGCAGGCTCCGGGTCGCCGAGGACGCCACCAGGCAGTCCCCGGTGACCATGCCGGCCGCCCAGGCCGCACCGGTACGCCAGGCGGCGGTCAAGATCGCCGCGCAGCCGCAGCCGGCGACCGCCGGCCCGGTGGAGAGCGCCACCGGGCAACCCGTGGCGACCGCCGAGGCGGCACCGGAGCGGACGGCCGCGGTCGCGGCCCAGGCACCCGACCCGGTCACCGATGCGGTCCTCGACGTCGTGGAGAGCCTGACCGGGTACCCGCGTGACCTGCTCGACCTCGACCTGGACCTGGAGGCCGACCTGGGCGTGGACACCGTCAAGCAGGCCGAGGTGTTCGCCGCGGTCAGGGAGCGGTTCGCCATCCCCCGCCTGGACAGCCTCAAGCTGCGCGACTTCCCCACGCTGACCCACGTGATCGGCTTCGCCCGCGAGCACGCCCCGCAGGCGGCGCAGCCCGCACGCGCTTCCCGAGGCAGGCGACACCGACAAGCCGACGGCCGGCGGCGGCGCTGAGCCGTCGGCGGCGGCCGGGATCCCGGCGCAGTCCGCGGCCACGGACACCGGGCCGGCCGGCGCGGACCGAGGTGACCGCCGCCGTTCTCGATATCGTGGAGAGCCTGACCGGGTACCCGCGTGACCTGCTCGACCTCGACCTTGACCTGGAGGCCGACCTGGGCGTGGACACCGTCAAGCAGGCCGAGGTGTTCGCCGCGGTCAGGGAGCGGTTCGCCATCCCCCGCCTGGACAGCCTCAAGCTGCGCGACTTCCCCACGCTGACCCACGTGATCGGCTTCGCCCGCGAGCACGCCCCGCAGGCGGCACGGCCCGCTGAGCCGGCCGTCGAGGCCGCGAAGCCTGCGGCCAGTGAAGCCGCGAAGCCGCCTACGACGGCCACGGCGGCCGAGACGGCCGAGACGGCAGCCGCCGGCGTCGCTCAAGGCCGAGCTGGCCTTCACCGGCGACCCGGCCGCGGCACGGCGAATGCCGCGCCGCCTGCCCGTCCCCGTGCTGCGGCCGCCCGCACCGTGGTGCAAGCCCACCGCGGTGACACTCGGCCAGGGAAGCCGGGTCATCGTGATGGCGGATGAGGGCGGAGTCGCCAAGGTGCTGGCCAGGCGGCTCGGCTCGCTCGGCGTCAGCGTCCTGGTCATCGAGCCGGGGAGCCTCGCCGACGACATTGACTCCCGGCTGACCGGCTGGCTGGCCGACGGCCCGGTGCACGGCGTGTACTGGCTGGCGGCGCTCGACGCCGAGCCCGCGCTCGGCGAACTCGACCTGGCCGGCTGGCATGACGCGCTGCGGCGCCGGGTCAAGAACCTGTACGCCGTGGTCCGGCGGCTCGACCGGGCCGGCCAGCTCGGGTCGCGGGGCACGTTCCTCGTCTCGGGCACCCGGATGGGCGGCTACCACGGATATGACGACGCCGGAGCGACCGCGCCGCTCGGCGGCTCGGTGACGGGATTCGTCAAGGCGTACTGGCGTGAGCGGCCAGACGCCCTGGCCAAGGCGGTCGACTTCCCGCACACCAGGAAGCCGAGCACTAAGAATGCTGGCGCGATCGCCGACGCGCTGATCGAGGAGACCCTGCGGGACCCGGGAGCGGTCGAGATCGGCCGGGCCGGCGAACGCCGCTGGACCGTGGGGCTGCGGGAAGTCCCGTTCGGTGACGGACGGCGGAATGACCCTCGGCGGCGAGACGGTATTCGCCGTGACGGGAGCGGCCGGGGCGATCACCTCGGCGATCATCGCGGACCTCGCCAAGGCCAGCGGCGGCATCTTCCACCTCATCGACCTGGCGCCCGAGCCCGATCCCGCACGACCAGGACCTGATCCAGTTCGCGGCCGACCGCGAGGCGTACAAGAAGACGGTCGCCGAGCGCCTCACGGCCAGCGGCACCCGGCCGACACCGGTGCTGATCGAGCGGGAGCTCACCCGCTGCGAACGGCTGTACTCGGCGCTGGCCGCCATCCAGGCCGTGCGCGCCGCGGGCGGTCAGGCCTACTACCACTCGGTCGACCTGACCGATCCCGAGGCGGTCGCTAGTGTCATGGCCGCCATCCGCGACCGGCACGGCCGGATCGACGTGCTCGCGCACGCCGCGGGCCTGGACATCAGCCACGCGATCGCCGACAAGGAGCCGCGCGAGTTCAACCTGGTCTTCGACGTGAAGTCCGACGGCCTGTTCAACCTGCTGCACGCGGCCGACGGCTTGCCGGTAGGCGCGGTGGTGGTGTTCAGCTCCGTGGCCGGGCGGTTCGGCAACGTGGGGCAAACCGACTACAGCGCCGCCAACGACCTGCTGTGCAAGATCATGTCCAGCTTCCGGTCCTCCAGGCCGGGCACCAGGGCAATAGCCGTCGACTGGACAGCGTGGGGCGGCCTCGGCATGGCGACCAAGGGCTCGATCCCGAAGATGATGGCCAGGGCCGGCATTGAGCTGCTAGCGCCCGAGGCAGGCATCCCGTGGATCGGGCTGGAACTGGCCAGCGGGTCGCTGCGCGGCGAGGTGGTCGTCGGCGGGCAGCTTGGCGTGCTGATCACCGAGCAGGACCTCACCGGCGGGCTCGACCCCAGCGCGATCGATGCCAGCTCGGCCGGCCCCATGATCGGGACGATCACCGGGATGGGCGTCTACACGGGGCTCAGCGCGCAAACCACGCTCGATCCCGCGGCGCAGCCGTTCTTGCACGATCACCGCATCGACGGCACGCCCGTGCTGCCGGGAGTGATGGGCATCGAGGCATTCGCCGCCCTGGCCGGCCTGGCCGTTCCCGGCATGCGGGTGGCCGACGTGGAGCAGGTGGACTTCATCGCGCCGCTGAAGTTCTACCGGGACGAGCCGCGCACTGTCACCGTGACCGCCATGTTCCGGCCGGACGGCCGCGACGTGGTGGCGGACTGCACGCTGAGCGCCAGCCGGTCGCTGGCCGGCGAGCAGGCCCCGCGGGTCACGACGCACTTCACCGGCAAGGTCAGGCTCACCGCCGCGGCCGCGCAGGACGAGCATGGCGCGGCACCCGGCAGCCGCACGACGCCGGCGGTCAGCCACGACGACATCTACCGCGTGTTCTTCCACGGCCCCGCGTACCAGGTGGTCGACGAGGCCTGGCACTGCGGCCCCGACGCCGTGGCTCGCCTGGCCGGGCACATGCCCGCCGGCGCAGGCGCCGGAGGCTGGCCCCACCGCCACCGAGCCGCGGCTGGCCGAGGCGTGCTTCCAGACCGCGGGCCTGTGGGAGATCGGCCACGCCGGGCACCTGGCGCTGCCGGCTCACGTGGACCTGGTCAGCATGCCGCGCCGCCCCGTGCCCGGCGGGGAACTGTTCGCGGTCGCCCATCCGGTCGGCGACGACAGCTTCGACTGCCAGGTGCTTGACGGCGAGGGTGACGTGATACTGCGCGTCAACGGCTACCGGACCGTCAGCCTTGACGGCACGCTGCCAGCCGATGTGCAGCGCCCGGTCCATGACGCGATGAGCACATGAGCGGGGCGGTGGGCACGGGAGGCGAAATGTCCGGCGTCCGGCGGCTTGCGATCATCAACAGGGGCGAGCCGGCCATGCGGTGCCTGGCCGCCGTGGGCGAGCTTGGCCACGACTCCGGCGAGCCGGTGACCACGATCGCGCTGTACACCGACCCCGACGCGGAGTCCCTGTTCGTCCGGCAGGCCGACGAGGCTGTCCCGCTCGGCCCGGCCCTGATCACCGGACCCGACGGCGGCCGGCACTCGGCCTACCTGGACATCGACAAGGTGATGACCGCGCTGGCGCGGGCTCGCGCCAACTCGGTCTGGCCAGGCTGGGGCTTTCTCGCCGAGTCGGCCGACTTCGCCGCGCGTTGCGAGGAGGCGGGCATCACGTTCGTCGGGCCCCCGAGCGAGGCCATCAGGCTACTCGGCGACAAGGTGCGGTCCAAGCAGCTTGCCGAGCGTCTCGGCATACCAGTCGTGCCGTGGAGCGGCGGCCCGGTGCATGACGGGCACAGCGCGCAGGTCGCGGCGGGCATGCTCGGTTACCCGGTGCTCGTGAAGGCGGCCGCCGGCGGCGGCGGCCGTGGCATCCGGCTGGTGGAGCGCGAGAGCGCGATGCTGGCGGCGTTCGCCTCGGCTCAGCGCGAGGCGGAAGCGGCGTTCGGCGACCCCACTGTGTTCATCGAGCGCAAGCTCGATGGCGTGCGGCACGTCGAAGTGCAGGTGATCGCGGACGGTCAGGGCACCGTGTGGGCGGCCGGCATCCGCGACTGCAGCGTACAGCGGCGCAATCAGAAGATCATCGAGGAGTCAGGCTCCGCCATGGTCGACCCGGCTACGGAGGCCGCGCTGCGCGACGCCGCGGTCCGGCTCTGCGACGCCGTCGGGTACCGCAGCGCGGGCACCGTCGAATTTCTCATCGACCCGCTGACGCGGCAGTTCATGCTGATGGAGGTGAACACCAGGCTGCAGGTCGAGCACCCGGTCACCGAGATGACGACCGGCATTGACCTGGTAAAGCTCCAGCTGCACATCGCGCGGGGCGGAAGCCTGCCGCCGTCCCCCCGGCCGTCACCGGTTACGCGATCGAGGCGAGGCTCAACGCCGAGGACCCGGAGCACGACTTCATGCCGACGCCGGGCCGGGTCTCCGCGCTGCGGCTGCCCAGCGGGCCCGGGATCCGGGTCGACACCGGGGTATCCGAGGGCGACGACATCCCGGCGGAATTCGACTCGATGATCGCCAAGGTCATCGCGTACGGGCACGACCGGGCGGAGGCGCTGAGCCGGCTCAAGCGCGCGCTAGCGCACTGCCTGGTGGTGGTCGACGGCGGGTCGACGAACAAGGCGTTCCTGCTCTCCCTGGCGAGCCACCCGGACATCGTGGCAAGCAGCTACGACAACCGCTGGCTGGACCGGCTGACCGAAGCGGGCGGCCATCTGCCCGCGGTCGACCCGGTCGCGCTGCTGGCCGCGGCGGTCGAGGCCGCGGACGCCGACCAGGCCGCGGTGCAGGCCAACTTCCTGGCGGCGGCGGCACGGGGGCGTCCAGAGCTCCCCGATCAGGTCGGGCACCGGCTGCGGCTGCGGGCTCGTGGCGGCGTCTACCTGATGCGCGTCTACTGCCTGGGCGCAGGCGCTTACCGGGTAGCGGTCGGCCGTGACGGGGACGGCCCTGGCCCGTCGGCTGACACCCGGCCGGGGACCACCGTGGTCGACCTCACCGTCCAGCGCCTCGGCCGGTACGAGCGGGCCATCACCTGCAACGGCAGGCGGTACAAGATCGTCGCCGCCAGCCAGGGCGCCCGGCTGCTGATCGAGGTCGACAGCGTCCCGCACGCCATCACCCGCGACGACGGAGGGCAGGTCCGCAGTCCCTCACCCGCGTTCGTTGTGGCCGTCCTGGTGGCGGAGGGCGACATCGTGCGCACTGGCGACCCCCTGGCCGTCATCGAGAGCATGAAGATGGAAACGACCATCACCGCGCCGCACGGCGGCGTGGTCACCGCCGTGCTCGCTCCGCTGAACACACAGGTGAAGGCGGGGACGCCGCTGTTCGCGCTGCGAGAGTCAGGCCAGCGAGCCTGCTCAGCCGCGAATCCGGCGGGCAGGCGGCCGATTTCGGCGGCCTGGCGGCGCCGCGCGGAACCAGTGACGAGGCCGGCCTCGACCACATGATCGCGGCGTACCTGCTCGGCTACGACATCGAAGACGGCGACGCCCGGGAGCTCAGCCGGGAGCGAGGCAAGCGCCTTGCCGGCGTCACGCCCGACGACGCCGCGCTGCACAGCGACCAGGAACTCCTTGAGATCTTCGCCGACGCGGCGGCGCTTTCCCGTCACGTCCCCGCCGACGGCGAAGAGGACGAGCACCCGCGAAGCTCGCAGGAGCACCTGCTCACCTACCTGTCGTTCCTCGATCCTGAGCGCAGCGGGGTACCCGGGCATTTCGTGCGGCGGCTGCGGACGGCGCTGGCCCGCTACGGCATCCAGTCGCTGACGCGCACGCCAGAGCTTGAACAGGCATTGCTCCGGATATACCGCTCGGTGGGCCGGATGCCCGCCGCCGCCCCCATCGTGATCGCCATCCTCGACCGATGGCTCCGCGGCAGCGACGTGCTGGCCCCCGCGATGACCGACGACCGGCTCGACGTGCTCGCCCGGCTCATCGACTCCGCGCAAGGACGTTACCCTGACGTGTGCGGCCTGGCCAGAGACGTGCGGTTCCGCTATGTCGACGCGCCCGTGCTCAAGCGCACTAGGGCGGAGGCCTACGCGGACATCGAGGCCAGCCTGAATGAGCTGTGCGGCCAGCCCGCGCCAGATCAGCGCCGCGACCTCGCGAAGCGGATCGTCTGGTTCCCGCTGCCGATGCGCGCACGCCTGCGTGACTGGTACCGCGACGCCGACGAGACGGCGCGGACGCGGCTGCTCGAGGTGCGTACCCGCCGGTACTACCGCATTCGCGACCTCATGGGGATGCGGTGCGAGACCTTCGGGAAGCACCTGACCTGTCTCGCCGATTACCTTGAGCCGGGGCAAAGCGGCCCGCCCGTGCACCTGGTCGCCGGGTACGTGCCGGTCGGGGAGCTGCCCTCGTTCGCCCAGGCGATCGCCCCGCACCTGGGCGCGCTCCCGCCGGACCAGCCCGTCGTCGTCGACGTCGAGTCGTGGCGGACAGAGCCGTTCCTCCCGGCCGAGGAGATGGCCGCCGAACTCGTCGGCGTGCTCGAGCACGCGGACTTCGGCCGCGGCCTGTGCCGCCTGACCGTTACCGTGACCAGCGCCAGCGATGGCGCCAGGCACCCCGAGGAGCATCAGCGGACTCAGGCGTTCACCTACGTCAGCACGGCGACCGGATTCGCCGAGGACCTGATGCTCAGGAACTTGCACCCGATGATCGCCGAGCGGGTCGACCTGTGGCGGCTGTCGAACTTCTCGCTGCGAAGGCTGCCTAGTGCCGAGGACGTTTACCTGTTTCACGCCGTCGCCCACGCCAATCCGAAGGACGAGCGGCTGTTCGCCATCGCCGAGGTGCGCGACCTGACCGCCGCCCGCAACTCGGCTGGCGAGATCATCGGCTATCCGATGCTCGAAGGCATCCTGGTCCAGGCCTTCGCCGACATCCGCAGCGCGCTGCGCGGTCAGTCGCAGCGCCAGCGCCCGCTGCGGAACCGGGTGATGCTCTACGTGCGCCCGGACTGGAACATTCCCACCGCCATCTGGCGGCACCTCGCGCACCAGCTGGCGCCACAGGCCGCCGACCTCGGGCTTGAGAAGGTCGTGGCGAGCATCCGGGTGCCGGATGAGACCACGGGAGAGCCGCGGGATGCGGTCCTTCATGTAGAGAACGTCGCGGACCGGGCCGTCACGGTCCGCATCCGCCCGTCATCGGACGAGCCGATCCAGCCGCATACCGAGTACCGGCAGAAGGCACTGCGGGCCGAGCGGCTCGCACTGCCTTACCCGTACGAGGTCATCCGCATGCTCACCCCGCCCCGGGGCGCGCCCGCGGATTTCCCCGCGGGCGACTTCACCGAGTACGACCTCCGCGACGAGGACGGGCGCAGCGACGAGGACGCGGTGGCGGCCGATGAG
This sequence comes from uncultured Actinomycetota bacterium, assembly GCA_963811335.1. Classification (GTDB taxonomy): domain Bacteria; phylum Actinomycetota; class Actinomycetes; order Streptosporangiales; family Streptosporangiaceae; genus Trebonia. The sequence continues at coordinate 218,253 of CAWERB010000018.1, forward strand.
CTCGTTCCAGTGGAGCGGCCGTACGGCCGCAACCGGGCCGGGCTCGTTACCGGCGTCATCACCAGCTACACGCCGCTGGTGCCGGAGGGCATGCGCCGGGTGGTCATTCTCGGCGACCCGACTGAGGGGCTCGGCAGCCTGGCGGAGCCGGAGTGCCGCAGGATCCTCGCCGCGCTGGCACTCGCGCAGCGGATGCGGGTGCCCGTCGAGTGGTTCGCGGTGTCGTCCGGCGCCAAGATCGCCTGGGACAGCGGCACGGAGAACATGGACTGGATCGCCGCCGTGCTGCGCGGCCTGATCGAGTTCACCCAGTCAGGCGGTGAGGTCAACATCGTCGTGACCGGAATCAACGTCGGCGCCCAGCCCTACTGGGACGCAGAGGCGACCATGCTCATGCACACCCGCGGCATCCTCATCATGACGCCGGCCAGCGCCATGGTGCTGACCGGCAAGAAATCGCTCGACTACTCGGGCGGGGTGTCGGCCGACGACAACTTCGGCATCGGGGGATTCGAGCGGATCATGGGCCCGAACGGACAGGCCCAGTACTGGGCGCCCACCCTGGCCGCGGCCTGCGCGCTGCTGCTGCGGCACTACGCGCATACCTACGTCGTGCCCGGCGAACTACGCCCGCGCCGGGCGCCGACGAGCGACCCGTTCGACCGCGACGTGCGCACCTTCCCGCACAAGCAGGCGGACGGGTCGCCGTTCGGATGCGTCGGGGACGTCTTCTCGGCCGAACTGAACGGGGACCGCAAGAAGCCGTTCGACATGCGCTCGGTGATGCGGGCGGTCACCGACGCCGACCATGCGCCATTCGAGCGGTGGGCCCCGTGGCGCGACGCCGAGAGCGCGATCGTGTGGGAGGCCCGGATCGGCGGGTTCCCGGTGTGCCTGATCGGGCTAGAGTCGCGCAATGTGGCCAGGGCCGGGTTCGTTCCCGCCGACGGCCCCGCGTCCTGGACGTCGGGAACGCTCTTCCCGCAATCGTCGCGCAAGGTGGCCCGCGCCATCAACGCGGCGAGCGGCAACCGGCCGCTGGTCGTGCTGGCCAACCTCAGCGGTTTCGACGGCTCGCCGGAAAGCATGCGCAACTGGCAGCTTGAGTACGGCGCGGAGATCGGCCGCGCGGTCACCAACTTCCGCGGGCCCATCGTCTTCGTGGTGGTCTCGCGCTATCACGGCGGCGCGTTCGTGGTCTTCTCCAAGCGGCTGCACGACGACATGGAAACGGCCGCGGTGACCGGCTCCTACGCCTCGGTGATCGGCGGGGCGCCCGGCCGCCGCCGTGGTCCTTTCCCGTCAGGTGGCGGCCCGGACAGACGCCGACCCGCGGGTCGCGAGCCTGCGGGAGCGGCTCTCGACCGCGACGGGGAAGGCGCTCGCCGAGGTGCATCACGAGCTTGCCGAGGTCACCGAGGCGGTACGGGCCGAGAAGCTGAAGCAGGTCGCCGACGAGTTCGACGACACGCACGACATCAAGCGCGCGATGCGGGTCGGGTCCGTCGACCAGATCATCCCGCCGGAGCAACTGCGGCCGTTCGTGATCCGCGCCCTGGAACGCCGGCTGGCCGCCCCGGCCGGGTGAGCGGCTACGAGCCGGCCGGGCGGCCGGTCCAGTGGTGCGACGGCCGCATGGCGTCGATCGGGGAGCAGGCCTCAAGCGCGGCCGGCGGCGGCCCGCCGCCGGGCCAGCACGTAGTCACCAGGAACGTCCCGCTCCGCCGCCACCAGCCGGGGAAGGCCTCGCCGGCGGCGGTGCGGACCAGCAGCGCGGACCAGGTGCGCTCGGCCGGGCTCAGCTCGGTCACGTCGACCTCTACCGACCGGGTGTCCATGCGCAGGCCGGTGCCCATTACCTTGAGCGCGCTTTCCTTGGCGGACCAGATGAGATTGGCGGCCATGTCCCTGAGCGGACCCGGAGGGCCGGCCAGCCGCTGCTCGGCCGGCGTCAGGTAGTCGCTGACGAAGGCGTCGCTACGCGGCTCGACGAGCTCGACATCGCATCCGACCGGGACGGCGCGGGCCGCTACCAGGCAGACGGCGCACCCGGCCCGGTCGCTGAGCGAGACGCCGTGGCCTGCCGGCTGGCCGTCGACGTAAAGCCGGGGCGCGCCGGTTGGCGCCGGCCTGCTCTCGATCCGCGCGAGCACGTCGGGATCGTCTGGCCAGCCGAGGACTTTCGCCACGGCGAGCTTGAGCGTCCACCGCCCGAGCAGGAAGTCGGTTCGCCGCTTGGCATAGCGCAGCGCTCCGGCCGAGCTGCGCTCGGCGGCGCTGAGCCAGTCCGTCGAGGCGGGCAGCTGGTCCTCGCCGCGTGCGAGCCACCAGGTGGCGGGCGCCTGCTGCCGCTCGCCGTCACCGGCCTGCGGCTCGGGCGCTCCTCGCGTTTGCTCCGGCATGGCTCAAGGCTAACTCGCTAGAACGTCAGCACGAGGCGGCCGCGTACCCCGCCCGCCGCCAGCCGCCGGTGCGCCTCCGCTGCCGCGGACGCGGGCAGCACGTCGGCGACCCGCAGCGTCAGCACGCCCCGGTCGACCAGGCCGGCCAGCTCGCCGATCCGGTCGCCCTCGTGCAGGTGCTGGCCGACGAGGACCAGGTGGACGGTGATGCCCCGCTCCGCCTTGCCGTTCTCGGCCGGCCCTGGCTACGGGACGGACGGCGAGCAGCTGCCCGCCGTTCCTGACCGCGCCGATGACGGCCGGGCCGAGCAGCGCGGCGTCGATCACCGCGTCCACGCCGCCGGGGTACAGCCCCCGCACGGCCGCGGCCATCTCCTCGCCGCGCGGCACCACTTGATGCGCGCCGAACGACTCGATCAGCGCTTCGTCCTCCGGCTTGGCGTCACCGATGACGGTCAGCCCCGCGTGCCTGCCGAGCTGGATCGCGTACTGTCCGACGATGCCGGCCGACCCGGTCACGGCCAGCGTCGACCCCGGCGGGCAGCGCGAGCATGTCGAGCGCGGCGCGCACGGTCAGGCCGTTCATCGGCAGCGTCGCCGCCTCGGTCAGCGACCACCCGTCGGGCACCACGGCGAGCTGGTCCTCGTCGACCACCCGGTACTCGGCCTGCGCGCCGCCGCCCGGCGCCATCGGGGCGACCGCGGCCATCACCCTCATCCCCGCGTGCCAGGCCGGCGTGTCGGGCCCGGCCTCCTCGATGACGCCCGCCAGGTCCATGCCGGGGATGTACGGCGGCTCGACGCCGGCCGGCAGCGGCCGCCCGCCCTGCCGGAAGCCGAGGTCGGTGGGGTTCACCGTGGCCGCCGCGACTCGCACAAGAACCTGGCCGGGGCCGGGTGACGGCCTGGGCACCGTGACGATGCCGAGGACGTCGGGGTCGCCGAACTCGGTGAAGCCAACCGCTCGCATGTCGCTCATGATGTCACTCCGATGATCGCTTGACGTGGCTGGCTTCGCCGTAGGCCGGCTCCGCCCTCGTTCTGTGTCACTGGTGGGCTGTGCGAAGGAGGGAAAGCAGTTCGTCGACGCCGCGCAGGTGCAGGTGCGGGCGTTTCCCGGCCGGCAGGCGGTCGTAGGCGTCCTGGCCGGCCAGGCCGGTCTGCACCGCGACGGCGAGGGCGTGGCCGCGGTGGGCCATCGGCACCTCGAGCAGCGGGTCGTCCCCGACGACCACGAGGTCGCGGGCGGGGACGCCCAGCCGGGTGGCCGCCGCGCGCAGCGCGTCGAGCGACGGCTTGCCGGTGACCGTCAGGCGGCAGCCGGTGACCGACCGTATCATCGCGGAGATCGCCCGGGAGGTGCCGAGCGCCCGGCCGCCCGCCGCGGCGAAGAACGGGGTCTCCGACGCGGAGTACAGCGCCGCACCCGACCAGACCGCGTGGCAGGCGGCTTCCAGGTGGGACATGGTGAACTCGCGGAACCAGCCGACGAGCACCGCGTCCACGTCCGCCGGCGTGTCCGACGGCCGGGTGTCAGGCCCTGCATAGAGTTCGGCTGGCTCGACCGGCGGTACCACCTCGATGCCGGCCGCGCGCAGCGGCCCGGTCAGCCCGTCGCCGCCGAGCACCATGACCCGCTTGTAGCCGCGCCTGGTGAACATGACGACCGCGCTGGAGGCCGGCGTCATCATCTGGTCATCGGGCACGTCGAGCCCGGCGTCCCGCAGCACCGCCGCGAAGTCCGCGGGTGCGCGGTTGGTCCCGTTGGTGAACACCACGTACGGCAGCCCCCGCGCGCGAACCCAGCGCAGCAGCTCGACCGCCCCGGGCAGCGGGGCGAGCCCGTGGTTGACCCGGTCGCCGAGCGCGAGGGTGCCGTCCATGTCGAAGATGAACCCGCGCCCGTCCCGCAGCCGCCGCAGCACCTCGTCGGAAGCCCCGGTCGCGATGGACCCCGTGGCAGAGGACCCCGCGGTGGAGAACCCAGTGGTCACGAATCTCCTTTCACCGTCCGTCGCCGCGCAGTGACAGCCGGAAGCCCGGCTTCTGCACGGTCAGCTCCCGCGCCGCCGGGCGCGCGGCCAGGGAGCGCAGCAGCGTGAGAACCGGCACCAGGTCCGGGTTGTAGTGCGTGACCGCGGGCCCGGCGGCGACCATCGCGTCCACCTCCGCGGCCGGCAAGCCGAAGCGCAGTAGCAGTTCCTCGTCGCTGATCCGGGCGCCGAACCGCTGTCGCAGCTCGGCTACGGACAGCGGCGGCGGCTCATCGGCGAGCTCGGTCGCCCGCGGCCGGCCGAGCACCTTGTCGAGCACCCACGGCTCGACGGGCGCGGTCGGCTTGCCGAACGTGCCGAGCGCGTACCTGATCACCTGGTCGGGCACGTTGTCGTAGCGTGCGTTGCCCGCCTGCACGGACAGCAGGTTGGCCAGGGCCTGCCCGATTACCATCTGCGGGTACGGCGTCACCATGATCGGGTAGCCGAGCTCCGCCCGCACCTGGGCGATCTCCGCCATCAGCGCGTCGAACTGGTCCGCGAGGCCGATCTCGCGCAGCTGCCGCTTTGTCGTCGACAGGGTTCCGCCGGCCAGCTGGTGGTCCATGAACGCCGCGTCGAACGACCCGGGCCGTCCCGGCGGCAGTCCCTCCGCGGCGGCCAGCCGGTCGAAGTACCGGCCGACGGCGGCGAGCAGCCGGTCGTCGATGTCGACGCTGTGCCCGGACGCGCGCAGGTTCGCGACCAGCTGCTCGGCGTCCGGTAGCGACGACCCGTTGCCGAGCGCGCCGGAGCCGACCTGGAGCACGTGTACCCCCAGGGACGCGGCGGTCAGGCAGGTGAGCTGCGACAGGCCGAGGGTGGCGTGCGAGTGCAGCTCCAGCGGCTTGCCGCCGAGTGCCGCCTGCACGGCGGGGATCAGCGTCCGCGCCCGGTCGGGGGTGAGGATGCCCGCCGGGTCCTTGATGTAGGCGCGGTCGATGTCCGGGCAGTCGCGGTAGGCGGCGGCGATGCCCGCGTAGAACGCGTCGTCGTGCACCGCCGAGATCGTGTAGGTGAGCGCGCCGATGACCTCGCGGCCGCCCGCCTTCTTCGCGATCCGCGCGGTGGCCCGCGCCGCGTCCATGTCGTGCGACGGATCGAGCACGACGAACCGGTCCATGCCGTTGTCCACCAGCTTGCGGTAGACAAGCTCGATGACCTCCGGGTGCGCCCGCTCCCAGGAGATGAACCGGAACCCGGTCCCGATGAACTGCAGCGGCGTGTCCGGCATCGCGGCCCGGCTGATCCGCAGCAGCGCCCACGGGTCCTCCCGGTGCCTGCGCACCGACATGCCCATCGCGGTGGAGGAGGAGTAGTCGAGCGCGCGGAACCCGGTCCGGCCGAGCAGCGGCGCGATCGTCGCGATGTGCGCGGTCCGTAGTCCCGCCGCCCCCCACAGCGACTGGTTCCCGTCCCGCAGCGACACGTCGACCAGCCGGATCTCAGCCATCCGCGCCGCCGTGACGCCACGCTCACGCCCGCGATGATCCAGAACGGAGGCGGCCTGCCCGGTCTCCGCCCCGTCACCCCGCGCGGCGCCCAGCGGTCTCCGTACGGTGACAGCTGCCCGGGCCGCGGCCAGCCAGCGTGCGAGATATCCGGTGTCCACGCCGCCGGCCGCGAACTCCGCGTCCGCGAGCAGCGCCTGGTGCAGCTCCAGGTTCGTGGCAACCCCGTCGATGCCGCAGCGGTCAAGGGCACCCCGCAGCGTGCCGAGCGCCCCGTCGCGGTCGCCGCCGTGCGCGATGACCTTGGCGAGCAGCGAGTCGTAGTACGGCGGCACCGTCGCCCCCGCCTGCAGGTGCGTGTCGACCCGCACGCCCGGCCCGGACGGGAAGACGGCCCGGGTGACCGTCCCCGGGCTCGGCTGGAAGTCGCGCGCCGGGTCCTCGGCGTTCAGCCGTACCTCGATGGCGTGGCCGTCGAAGCCGATGTCCGCCTGCTTGACCCGCAGCGGGCGTCCCTCGGCGATGGCGAGCTGCTCGGCGACGATGTCGATGCCGGTGACGGCCTCGGTGACCGGGTGCTCGACCTGGATGCGGGCGTTGACCTCCAGGAAGTAGAACTCCGCGTCGCGGTCCGCGTCGACGAGGAACTCGACCGTGCCCGCGCCGCGGTAACGCAGGTGCTCGCCGAGCGCGACCGCCGCGCGCGCGCAGCCGTTCCCGCAGCTCGTCGCCGAGCCTGGGCGCGGGTGCCTCCTCGATGAGCTTCTGGTAACGGCGCTGCACCGAGCAGTCCCGGTCGCCCAGGTGGATGACGTGCTCGCCGTCCCCGAGCAGCTGCACCTCGACGTGCCGGCCGCGTTCCACGTACCGCTCCAGGTACACCCGCGGGTCGCCGAACGCGGCGCCCGCCTCCGCGCTCGCCAGCGCGACCGCTTCCGCGAGCCCGGCCGGATCCCGCACCACCCGCAGCCCCCGCCCGCCGCCGCCCCCGGCCGCCTTGACCAGCACCGGGTACCCGATCCGCGCCGCCAGTCCCGCGGCATCCCCGGACTCCGGTGTCACGTGCCCGCCGGGCAGCACCGGCAGGCCGGCGGCGACCGCGTGCTCGCGGGCCGCCAGCTTGTCCCCGGTCGCCTCAAGCGTCTCCGGTTCTGGCCCGATGAACACGATCCCGGCCGCGGCGCAGGCCCGGGCCAGCCGGGCGTTCTCCGACAGGAACCCGTATCCCGGGTGCACCGCGTCGGCGCCCGTGGCGACGGCCGCGCGCACCACCGCGTCCACGCTCAGGTAACTCGCGCTCGCCGGGCCAGGTCCGATCCAATCACCTGGTCCGCGAGCCGCGCGGGCAGCGACCCGGCGTCCGCCTCCGACACGGTGAGCACGGTCTCGATGCCCAGCCGCCGGCCGGTCCTGATCACCCGGACGGCGATCTCCCCCCGGTTAGCGACAAGCACCCGCCGCACGCTCACGCCCGCAAGCCCTGCCCCGCCGATAGCAACAAGCGCTTGAGCTCCCCGGGCGATCCGATGATGGTGGACATTTAGGCACACTCGGATGTACCCAAATGTCCACCATCATGCCCACGTCCGCCGCCGCGCCCGCCAGTTGCGGATAACAGCAAGAAGCCTTGGCGTGATGGTGAGCCGCATGATCGTCATGGCCCGTTCGGGCCGGCTATCGCCGGCCCAACGGGCCACGGGGACGGCTCGCCGGGTGGGCGGCGGACGGCGAGCGTCGCGATCTCGGTCACTCGGCGGGCTCGATCAGCATGAGCGTCGTGCCGAGGGGGGCGAACTCGCCGTTGTCCACGGAGATGCGCGCCACCCGGCCCGCCGTTCCGGCATGGACGGGATTCATCAGCTTCATGGTCTCGACGATCGCGACGACCGTGTCCGGCGCCACCACGTCGCCGACCTGAACGAATGGGTCGGCGCCCGGGCGCGGCGCGCGGTAGAACGTGCCGGGCAGCGGCGCCGTGATCGCGGCGAGGCCGTCGCCCGCACCCCCGCGTCCGCGCTGGCCGTGCCGGCGCTCCGGTGCTCGCGCTGACCGTGCCCGCTGGAGCGACCGCTGGCGCGGTGTCCGGCACCAGGGCGAGCGCCGTCGGCTCGGCGAGGACCTGGGATTCTTCGGTCCAGCCGCCCGGGCTACGGCGCAGCGTGAGCCGGAACCGGGACGTCTCCAGGTCGAGCGAGTCGTAAGGCAGCGAGTCGAGCAGGGCCAGGACGTCCCCGACGTCCTCGTTGGTCAGGTCCACGGTGTACTCCCGAGGTGTAGAGCTCCCCGCGTCGTTTCATACCCGGTGACCGATTTCTGCACCTTCGCGCAGCCGGAGATCCCCGGCCCGGTCGTGGTGCCCGGCGTGCCGTGCCGTCGGCCGCGCGAAGGCGCCGGGACCATCAAAGCGGCTTCCCGAACAGGGCGAGTACGTGGTCGGCGGCGCGCGGCTTGGGGGCGCCGGCGGGTGCCGACCGCCGCGCCGCCCAGACCGTTTCCGGGCGGGACTGGAGCAGCACGATCCGCGCTGACGGCTCCGCGTCGCTGTCGAGCACCGCCCACTCGATGTCCTGCGGGGTGCCGTAGTGCTCCTCCACCCGGCGGGCGGTCGCGGCGAGTGCGCGGATCTCGTCGTCGGTCAGGCAGGCCGCGTCCCGCAGCCCGGCCGGCATGTCGGCCACCTGGACGTGGGGCGCAGCCGCGCCCTCGTTGGGTGCGTAGCTGTGGATCTTGAGCTTGGGGGAGACGCGGCGGGTGGTGATCTCGCCGGTGATCTTGGAGATCGCCCAGGAGTCGGGCGTCACGTCGCCGGAGACCAGCGCGGAGCCCAGGCCCCAGGTGCCCTCGATCGCGACGACCGAGCGGTCGCCGGTGACCGGTGACCGGGTGAACATCACCCCCGCGGCGCGCGGGGCGACCATGCGCTGCACGACCACCGCCATGGCCACGCCGGCCTCGGGCAGGCGCAGGCGGCGGCGGTAGGCGACCGACTCGTCGTTGTACAGCGACGCCCAGCAGCGGCGGACATGGTCGAGCACCGCGGCCGCGCCGGATATGCCGAGGTAGGTGTCCTGCAGGCCGGCGAACGACGCCTCCGCGCTGTCCTCGACGGTCGCCGAGGAGCGCACCGCGACGTCGGGGTCGCCGGCATCCGCCGCGCCGCCGAGCGCGGCGTACCCGGACTCGATGGCCGCCACGACCTCGGCGGGCAGCGGCGCACCCGCGACGAGCGCGCGGAAGCGCTCGCAAACCGCGGCGATCCCGGCCAGGTCGCCGGGATCGAGGGCCTCGATCCCGGCGCGGAGCTCACCGCCCGGGTCCAGCGCGGCGAGCGCCAAGGCGAACGCCTCGGTGGTGACGGCGTACCCGGGCGGCACGGCGACGCCCGCCCGCGACAGCTCGCCGAGCGACGCGGCCTTGCCGCCGACGACGCTGACGTCGGCCGCGTCCGTGAGCGAGACGACGAGGGTCAACGTCAGTCCGCCAGCACCCGGACCGTGCCGCGGTCGCCGTCGACCCGCACCCGGTCCCCGGTCCTGATCCGCTTCGTGGCGTCACCGCACCCGACGACGGCGGGCATCCCGTACTCGCGGGCGACGATCGCGGCGTGCGACATCGAGCCGCCGATGTCGGAGACCGCCGCCTTGATCTTCGCGAACACCGGCGCCCAGGACGGCGCGGTAACCGGGACGACGAGGATCTCGCCCTCGCGCAGCTCGGCGATCTGCGCCACGTCGAACAGCACCCGGGCGGTCCCCTCGACCACGCCGGACGACGCCGCGACACCCACCACCTCATCGGGATCGGGGTTCAGCCACGACTCGATCCGCTCGCTGGTGATGCCCCACAGCATGCGCACCGCGGGGTCGTTCAGCGCCTCGGGCACCGGGCCGAGCGCCGGCGGCGGCGACCAGTCCTTGAGCACCTCGATCATCCGCTTGCGCTCGGCGACGAGCGGCTGGAAGTGCCGGGCGCCCAGGGGCGGGGTGCCGGCCGCCCAGGCGAGGGACACGTCGGCGAGCGCCTGGTCGATCTCGGTGTGGTGCAGGTGGAACACGTCGTCGGTCTCGGCGAGCACGCCCTGGGCGGCGAGCAAGGACCCGAACGCCTTCACCTTCTGGAAGAACCGGGTGGTGAACCAGTGCTCGCAGTAGAACTTGTGGTCCTCGACGAACGGGAACACCAGGCGGCACAGGCCGAGCATCTGGTCGAAGGCCGCCTTCTCGTCGTCCGTGCCAAGCAGGTCGCGGTACCCGGTGGCGATCCGCTCCCGCTCACTGATGAGCTGCTCGGTCGGGCGCGGCTTGATGCCGCCGGCCCGCACGGCGGCCACGTAGCCGGGCAGCGCGGCGAACGGCACGGTCAGGTCGTCGTTCCAGGACAGGTGGTGATGGTAGAAGCCGTCGCCGGAGGAGACGTGGAACCACGGGTCGCGGGCCTTGTCGAACGCGGCGAGCCACTGCGCCCCGGACTCGCCGCGAGCCTCAAGCGCGGTGAGCACGTCGGCGGCGACGCACCCGTCGGTGAACAGGTCGTCCACGCCGAGTTCGGCGGCCAGCCGGGCCAGGCTCTTCAGCTCGTCGTCCGGCCGGTACATGATCACGTCGATGCCGGCCACCATCCGGCCGATGGTCTGGTCGCTGATCTCAGGGAACGCCTGCTGGCAGAACTGGAAGAACACCACGTACGCGCCGTAGCCGAGCATCAGCATCTCGGTGTGGTGGTGCCACATCTTCGAGTAGAGCGCGAGCACCCGGTGGAAGTTCTCCTGCAGGTAGTGGTTCTGCGCGACGCCCACCGCGCCGAACACCACGTCCGCCTGCTCCCATTCGGGCAAAGACGGCACCTCGATCGACTCGATCTCGGCGATCAGCGCCCGCAGCCGGTTCTTCCACCCCTCGTACAGGGAATCCCAGTTCTCGAAGTAGTACCCGGCGCGCGGCCCGAACTCCGCCGCCCGCCGCTCGATCTCCGCCGCCTCCAGCACGGGGTTGGCGGTGATGTAGATGCGGCCGTTGACGATCCGGTGCTCGATTCCCAGCGTCGTGGGGAACACGAACAGCCGCGCCGTGTTGGCGCCGATCGCCTGGTACGGTACCTCCCCGGTGATCGTGTCGAAGGCCGGCATCGGCTCGGGGAAGTGCATGGAGTTGTAAAACCAGAAGCGCTGATCGTCCTCCGGCTGGAAGCGGGTGAAGTACTGGTACATGGAGCGCCAGTTCTCCGCCCCGGGCACGTCGGCGATCTGCGAGGGCAGCGGGAAGCCTGCTTGTTCCGTCATTGGAAACCCCCTGGTCTCAAGCTTTCTTTACATTTTGTAGTCGTCCTGAGTTTGCGCGTAGTCGATGAACGCGTCCAGGGCGGACGGGTCGGCCATCGCGCTCGTGTTGGCGGCCTTCTCCAGCGGCACGCCCATCAGCAGCCTGCGGACCGGGACCTCGAGCTTCTTCCCGGTCAGCGTCGTCGGGATCATCGGCACCTGGATGAACTTGTCAGGCACGTGCCGCGGCGTGTACTCGCGCCGCAGCCGCGAGCTGATCTCACCCACGATCTCGTCGTTCAGCGTCAGCCCGTCGGCCAGCTTGACGAACATCGGCATGAAGAAGTGCCCGCCCGGCAGGTCGAGGTTGACCACGATCGCGTCGTCGACCTCGGGGATGCCCTCGAGGACGTTGTAGATCTCGGCGGTACCGATCCGCACGCCGAACCGGTTCAGCGTGGCGTCGGACCGGCCGAGCACGAAGGTGCCGCCGCGCGGGGTCACCTTGAAGAAGTCCCCCTGGCGCCAGATGCCCGGCCACTCGTCGAAGTAGGTGGCCTTGTACCTGGTCATGTTGTCGTCGTCGCCCCAGAACTTGACCGGCATCGACGGCAGCGGCTTGGTGATCACCATCTCGCCGACCTCGCCGACCACCGGCTCGCCCGCGTCGTTGAACGCGTACGCCGCGACGCCCAGGCTGCGGTGCTGGTGCTCGCCCGCGTAGGTGGGCAGGGTCGGCGACCCGCCGGTGAAGCCGGTGCACACGTCGGTGCCGCCGGAGCCGACGTGCAGCCACAGGTCGCGCTTGACGTTCCGGTAGAACCAGGCGTACACCTCCGGTGACACCGGGGACCCGGCCAGCATCACGCACTCGAGGGCGGACAGGTCGTACTTGTCCTTGGGCACCACGCCGCGCTTGGCGAGCATGTCCGCGTAGGCGGGCGATCCGCCGAACAGCGTCACCTTCGCCTCGGCGGCCATCCGCCACAGCGCGTCCGGCTCCGGGTAGCCCGGGTTGCCGTCGTAGAGCAGCGGCTTCACCCCGAGCACCAGCGAGCTGACCATGAAGTTCCACATCATCCACCCGGTGGTGGTGTAGAAGAACAGCACGTCGCCCGGCTTGAGGTTCATGTTCAGCCGCTGCAGCTTGAGCTGCTCGAGCAGGATGCCGCCGTGGCTGTGCGTGATGGCCTTGGGCAGTCCGGTGGTGCCGCTTGAGAACAAGATCCACAGCGGCATTCCGAACGGGCCGTGGTGATACCTGAAGTCCTCCCGTGACACCGGCTCGCCGGCGAGCAGTTCGGGCAGCGACTTCGCGTCGTCCCGCGGCGCGGGGACGTCACCGAACGGCAGGTAGATCACGTGCTCAATGCCGGTGAGGTCATCGACGATCTGCCGCAGCTCGCCCGAGCGGTCGTAGGACTTGCCGTTGTACACGTAGCCGCCGGTGCAGATCAGCACCCGCGGCTGCAGCTGGCGGAACCGGTCGAGCACGCCGCGCCAGCCGAAGTCGGGGGAGACGCTCGTCCAGATCGCCCCGATGGACGTGGTGGCGAGCATCGCGATGACGGCCTCGGGGATGTTCGGCAGCGTCGAGGCGACCCGGTCGCCCGGCTGGACCCCGAGCTCACGCAGCCGGGTGGCCAGGGCGCGCACCTTGGGGCCGAGCTCGTCCCAGTACACCGGCGTGACCGGGACCGTCTCGGAGTGGAAGTACAGCGCGACCTCGCCGGCCGCCTCGGTCCGCATCACGTTCTGCGCGTAGTTGAGCCGGGCGCCGGGGAACCAGTCCGCGCCGGGCATCTCGCTGCTGCCGAGCGCCGTGGTGGGCTGCTCGGTGACGATGACGTCGTTGTAGTCCCAGATCGCCTGCCAGAACGCGGCGGTCTCGGTGACCGACCACTGCCACAGGTCGGGGTAGCTCGTGAACTCCAGGCCGCGGGTCTCCTTCAGCCAGCCCATGAACGCGGTCATGTTCGAGCTGGCGGCCCGCTCGGGGGTCGGTGCCCACACCAGGTCGCCCGCCCGGACCGGCCCGGTCACCGGGTCGTCGGCGGACAGGTCCATGGGCACGCGAAGAGAGCCGTCGGCGTTGTTCACATCGCAGAGGTTCGCATAACGGACCCCTGGTGGGCAATGGGAACCCGGCCTAGTTGTGCAGTAGTGATCTTAGGGCCGGGGCACAGGCCTTCACCTGCGAGGCGACCGGGGCCCCGGAGGTAGTAGCGATCAGGTTTCCTGACTACTCTGTTGGCGAGGGACTCGCTCGCGCCACCCGCCGGTGCCGTGGCGTGCGACCGGTCTGATGTGGTGTTCGAGGGGTAGGAGCTGGGAATGCGGACGCAATCGCTGGCGGCTATCGATGTCCACGTGCACATCGAGGTCGACGGCCACGGCCACTTGTCCCTGGACGACGAGCTGATCGAGGCGTCCGCCCGGTACTTCAGGGCCGACCATGACCGGACGCCGACGCTCGAGCAGATCGCCGAGCTGTACCGGTCGCTGAACATGGCGGCCGTCGTCTTCACGGTGGACGCGGCCACGGCGACCGGGCACCCGGCGATCTCCAGCGAGGAGATCGCGGCGAAGGCGGCGGCGCACTCCGACGTGCTGATCCCGTTCGGCTCCGTCGACCCGCGGCGCGCCGACGCCGTCGCGCGCGCCCGCTCGCTTGTCGCCGACCACGGGGTGAAGGGCTTCAAGTTCCACCCGTCCCTGCAGGCGTTCGCGCCGAACGACACCGCGTTCTACCCCCTGTGGGAAGCGATCGAGTCACTTCGTGTGCCGGCGCTGTTCCACACCGGCCAGACCGGGATCGGCGCCGGCCTGCCCGGCGGCCGCGGCATCAAGCTGCGGCTGTCCGACCCGATGCTGGTGGACGACGTGGCGGCGGACTTCCCCGGGCTCACCGTGATCCTCGCGCACCCGTCGGTGCCGTGGGCGGCGTCGTCGATCTCCATCGCGACGCACAAGGCGAACGCCTACATCGACCTGTCCGGCTGGTCGCCCAGGTACTTCCCCGCCGACCTGGTCCGCGCGGCCAACTCCTACCTGCAGGACAAGGTGCTGTTCGGCACCGACTACCCGCTGCTCACCCCGCAGCGCTGGCTGAGGGACTTCGACGCGCTTGACCTCAAGCCCGAGGCGAAATCGAAAATCCTCAAGGCGAACGCGGTCAAGGTCCTCGGCCTGGAATAGAGAAATGAAATCGCGTCGGCACCTGCGCGGTCATACTCGATGTAAAGAATGTAAGAAATGAAAATGATGTAAGGTCCATTCACGATTTTTTACGATTTAATTCCACGCCTGATCTTCACTTGTGCTCGCCATGCGACGTAGATTCCCCCCGGGACTACAGCACAGTGAGGTGCCCTATGCATAAAATCGCTCGTCTTGCGGTCAGCGCGGCACTCCTGGGTGCCGCCGCGCTGACCACGACAGCCGCGGCGCAGCAGGCCAGCGCGGACCCGTCGCCAAGTCTCTGCCCGGACGCCGCCACCGCCATGTTCGGCCCGAATGTGTGTGTCTTCACGCCGTCAATGACGCAGGCCGCCATCCAGGCCGACGTCAACGCCATCTACGCCCAGCAGGTCACCAACGAGATGGGCACCGCGCGCTACGCGCTGCTTTTCGAGCCGGGCACCTACGGGTCCCAGACCGCCCCGCTGGACATCCCGGTCGGCTATTACACCGAGGTCGACGGCCTGGGCCAGGACCCGTCGGCCGTCGTCATCAACGGAGGCGTGACCGCCATCGGCCAGAACGGCAGCGGCGCGCTTGACATCTTCTGGCGGTCCGTTTCCAACTTGACCATCCATGTCGTCCCGACCGCGGACGGCTGCCATACCGGCAACGAGATGTGGGCGGTTTCACAGGCGGCCCCGATGCGCCGGGTCGACGTCAAGGACTTCACCACGTTCATGCCGTACTGCGAGAACCCGAACTTCGCCAGCGGCGGCTTCGTGGCCGATTCGCGGCTGGAGGGCGGCGCCCTCAACGGGTCGCAGCAGCAGTTCTACGTCCGCAACAGTGACCTGGGTACCGGCGGCTGGTCCAACTACGTGTGGAACCAGGTCTTCTCCGGTGACGTCAACGCGCCCGCGCAGGACTTCGGCCGCCTTGCCGCGGACGGCACGCTCACCGCCTACACGGCGCTCGCGCAGACGCCGGTGAGCAGGGAGAAGCCCTACCTCTACCTCGACGGCGCGGGCGCATGGAACGTCTTCGTGCCGTCGCCCCAGACCAACTCGGCGGGCACCACGTGGGCCAGCGGGCACACGCCGGGCACCTCGGTCCCGCTGTCGAAGTTCTTCGTCGCCACGCCGTCCGACTCGGTCGCCGCGATCAACAACGCGCTGTCCCGTGGCCTCAACCTGCTGCTCACGCCCGGCGTCTACAGCGTGGACTCGCCGATCAAGGTCAAGCGGGCCGACACGGTGGTGGCGGGCCTGGGCTTCGCCACCCTGACCGCGAGCCACGGCAACCCGGTCCTCACCACCGCCGACGTGCCCGGCATCGACATCTCCGGCATCATCGTCGACGCGGGGCCGGTCAACTCGCCGGTGCTCATGCAGATCGGCACGATTCTCGGCAACAACGGCGGGCCGCACAACCAGCCGTCCGACCCGACGGCACTGCAGGACGTGTTCTTCCGCGTCGGCGGACCGCACGTCGGCAAGGCGACCGTCTCCCTCCTGGTGAACACCCCCTACACCATCCTCGACGACCTGTGGATCTGGCGGGCCGACCACGGCGTGGCCGGCTCGGTCGGCTGGACCGTCAACACGGCCGACACCGGCCTCGTGGTGACCGGCAACCACGTCACCGCGACGGGGCTGTTCGCCGAGCACTTCCAGAAGTACAACGTCATCTGGGCGGGCAACCACGGCGAAGACATCTTCTTCCAGAACGAGCTGCCTTACGACGCGCCGACCCAGGCCGACTACCAGCACAACGGCGTCCTCGGCTGGGCGGCGTTCAAGGTGACCGGCAACGTGCGGTCGTTCCAGGGGTACGGCATGGGCAGCTACATCTTCACCAACGTGAACCCGTCCATCCACGTGTCGCACTCCTTCGAGGTACCTCTCGCGCCGGGCGTCCAGATGAGGGACCTGCTCACGATCAACCTCAGCGGCCCCGGCACCATCGACCACGTCATCAACGACACCGGCGGCCCGGTCAGCTCCGCCAACAAGGACGTGGCCAGCCAGGTCGTCAGCTACCCGTGACCTGACGGACCGGGACCCCGGCCGCCCGCCCCCTCCGGGGCGGCCGGCCGGGAGAGGGCCGGGGGTGGCCGGAGCCGGGACCGCGGGGTCCCGGCCTCGCGCGCTGTCCGGGCCCGGGATAGGGTCGCCGCATGCTGCGCGGAGAGCTGACCCTGCTGCGGGCGCGTACCGAGGACGACGCCCGCACCCTGCACGCCGACCTGTACGAGGACGTGGCGACGCGGGTACGGGCGGACACGCGGCCGTGGGTGCCCATACCGTTCGGCTCCCTGTCGCCGCACTGGCCGGCCGAGGCCGCGCCGTCCGCGACGGACGCCGACGTGTTCGCGGTGACCGAGCTGGCCACCGGCGAGCTGGCGGGCGAGGCGGTGCTGTGGGGCATCGACCTGCACAACCGCTCCGCGCACGTCGGGCTCTCGCTGCGCCCGGCGTGCCGCGGCCGCGGTCTCGGCGGCGACGTGGTGCGGGTGCTGTGCCGCTACGGGTTCGCGATCCGCGGGCTGCACCGGGTGCAGCTGGAGACGCTGACCGACAACGCCGCGATGATCTCCGTGGCCGAGCGCCTCGGCTTCACCCGCGAGGGAACGATGCGGGGCTCCGCGTGGGTGAACGGCCAGTGGGCGGACAACGTCGTCTTCGGCCTGCTCGACACCGAGTTCGCCGGCTGAGTTTTCGCCTCACGGTGCAGATCATCCACAGGGCCGGATGCTTATGCACAACGCGTTGCGCACCTCAGCGCCGTCATCGCCGCCAGATTTGCACAGCTAATCCCCACCCTTTACCACAGGCGCGCCGGCGTTGCGCACACCCTTATGCACACCCCCTGTGGAAAACCGTTGCCATGCGGATCGGAGTCGGCCGCCTCCGTTCGGTGGCCGCTGGTTCATCGAACTGTGATGCTAATCTGGTTGCGGAAAATTCCTCTATATGTTATACTGTTCTAACTCTGAGCTAAGCTCGGCTGGCATGGAAACCAGTCTTGCCGCTCGGCCAGCCGAGCTTCTCGGCGCTGACCGCGGCGGCGGCGCGGGCCGCGCACCTGCTCGTGGACGGCGAGCCGACGATCTTCGCGGACACGCTCGCGGCTGCCCTGCTCGGCGACCGCGCGCGGGAGCTCATCGCTTACCACGAGCGGCACGGCACGCACCCGGTGCTCGCGGGCGCCCGGGTCCAGGTGACCTGCCGCAGCCGGTACACGGAGGACGCGCTGGCCCGGGCCGTCGGCGGCGGCGTCACCCAGTACGTGATACTCGGCGCGGGCCTCGACTCGTTCGCCTACCGGGGCGGGCTGGCCGAGCGGGTGCGCGTGTTCGAGGTGGACCACCCGGCCAGCCAGCAGGTCAAGCGGGCGGCCCTGGCCGCCGCCGGGATCGACGTACCGGACAGCGTCCGGTACGTGCCCGCCGACCTGGGGGTGGACCCGCTCGACCGGTGCCTGGCCGCCGCCCGGTTCGACGCCGCGGCGCCCGCGGTCGTCAGCTGGCTCGGCGTCACGATGTACCTGAGCGCCGAGGCCGTCGCGCAGACGCTGGCCGCGGTGGCCGGGCTCGCTCCGGGCACCGAGATGATCGCCGACTACCTGCTGCCGCCGGAGGCACGGGACGAGGCGGGAGCGCTGTACGGCACGCTCGTCGCGCAGGCGTCCGCCGAGCGTGGCGAGCCGTGGCGCTCCTGCTTCACGCCGGACCAGATGGCGGACCTCGCGGCCAGGGCCGGCTTCGGCGCGGTGCGCGCCGTCAGCCAGCGGGACGCGATCCCGGCCGGGCTGTGGCAGCGGACGGACTCGCTGCGGCCCGCCGCGCTCGCGGTGCTGCTGCACGGCACCGTCCATCCCGGCTGAACCGTTGCCCGCCACGGCTGGCGCGGGCTCCTGCGTCACTCCCTCGGCAGCGTGCGGGGGAGCCCGAAACGGGCGAGCAGCCCGTGGTCGCCGAACCGGGTGAGCGCGCTGACCTGGTCGCCGCGCACCGTGAGAACCATGAGGCTGCCGGCCCGCCACAGCGGCGCGCACGGGTCGGGAAGGTAGTAGACCAGCGCGGGCTGGCCGTTGGCCCGGGTACGGACGATCTTGAGCTGCTTGC
Organism: uncultured Actinomycetota bacterium; assembly: GCA_963811335.1. Classification (GTDB taxonomy): domain Bacteria; phylum Actinomycetota; class Actinomycetes; order Streptosporangiales; family Streptosporangiaceae; genus Trebonia. Next base: position 236,705 of record CAWERB010000018.1, read on the forward strand.
CCCAGAAGGAGCGTCCGCCGAGGAACTCGGCGATCGCCCGCGGCCCGCGGAACTCCAGCGGCTCGGGCGGCATGGTGAGCCTGGCGTCCGTGGTCAGCAGGGCCACCAGCCGGCCGACGTCAAAGTGCTCGAGCGCGTCGACGAAGCGGTCGACGACCGCGGTCTCGGCGGCGGACTTGGGCAGCGGCACGTCGCGGATGTCCCGCCCGGCCCGCAGGCCGGCCCTTGCCCTGATCAGCGCGCTGTTGACCGCCGCCGGGCTGGTGCCGAGGATGTCGGCGGCCTCCGCCGCGGTGAAGCCGAGCACGTCGCGCAGCACCAGGACCGCTCGCTGCTGCGGCGGCAGGTGCTGCAGGCCCGCGACGAACGACAGCGCGATGGACTCCCTCGCGTCATACCTGGCCTCCGGGCCCGGGGTCACGTCGCCGAGCAGCACCTCCGGGTAGGGCTCAAGCCACCACGGGTAATCAGACCCCGCCAGGCCCGTCCCCTCAGCGGCCTGGTCTGGCCGGCCGGCGGGCAGCGGCCTGCGGGACTCGCCGCGCAGGAAGTTGAGGCACCGGTTGGTGGTGATCCGGTACAGCCAGGCCCGCAGCGAGCGGCCGTCGAACTGGCCGATCGCGCGCCACGCGGCCAACAGTGCCTCCTGAAGCATGTCTTCGGCATCGTGGAACGAGCCGAGTGTCCGGTAACAGTGCGCGAGCAACTCGCCCCGGTAAGGCTCGATGAGCTCGCGGAACGCCTCGCCGTCTCCCGCCTGGGCGCGGGCGAGGGCTGCCTCTGTCATGGCCGGAGGTCCTTTCACCTGTCGCTCACCTTGTCGCCTGGAAAACCCCTGCTGAAGGTGCAACACCGGCGGCGGCGCGAATTCATCGGTGAATCGTCGGGCTGGCCGGGGCTTCACCTGGTGAAGACACCAAAACCAGCAAGAAATGATCGGAGCTCACATGTCCGCCACTACCATCGCCGGGGCCACCGCACTGGTTACCGGGGCCAGCCGGGGCTTCGGCCGGGGGATCGCCACGTCGCTCGTCGCGGCCGGCGCGCAGGTCGTCGGGGTCGCCCGGGACCCCGGCCAGCTCAGCCAGCTGCGCGAAGAGCTCGGCGGCTCGTTCACCGGCGTGACCGCGGACGCGGCCGCGCCGGATACGGCCGGCCGGCTGATCGACGCCTACCGGCCCGCCATCCTGGTGCTCAACGCCGGCGCCGCCCCGCTGCCCCGCCCGTTGCACCAGCACACCTGGCAGACCTTCAGCATGAACTGGGACGTTGACGTGCAGCACGCGTTCCGCTGGGTCCGTGAGGCACTGCTGCGCCCGCTCGGCCCCGGCGCCCGCGTCATCACGATGTCAAGCGGCGCGGCCCTGCGCGGGTCACCGCTGTCCGGCGGCTACGCCGGCGCCAAGGCCGCGATCAGGTTCCTCACGGCCTACGCCGCGGACGAGTCGCAGCGGGCGGGCCTTGGCATCACGTTCCGCTGCGTGCTGCCGCAACTGACCCCGGCCACCGCGCTCGGCTCGGCCGCCGTCGACGCCTACGCCGCCCGGGCCGGCCTGGCCGTCGACGACTACCTGCGCGCCGCGGGCCCGGCGCTGACCACCGGGCAGGTCGGCGCGGCGGTCACCAGCCTGGTCACAGATCCCGGCTACGACAAGGACGCCTACCTGCTCACCGCGGCGGGGCTCACGCCCGCGCCGTGATTCGCTGACCGCCGCCGGCGCCCTGGCCGTCAAGGGCGCCGGCGGGCGGCGCGCCGCGGCGTCCGTTCCGGGCTGCGGGGTGCCCGGGGGGCCGAGGGGGAGCGGCGACGGCGGCTTCACCTCGCCGAGCCGCAGGTAGGTCACCAGCCGCTGGCCGCCGCGCCCGGACAGGCTGGCCAGGACCTGCTGCAGTTCCTCGACGTCGCGGGCCACCACGGACAGCAGGTAGTCGTTCTCGCCCGCGATGTTGTCGGCCGCGATGACCTGCGGCAGCGACCGGATGTGGTCCTCGAAGGCGGCGTCTGAGCGCGGGTTGTGCCGCGCCAGCGTGGTCGTCACCCAGACCTGCAGCGGGAAGCCCGGCCAGGGCCGGGTCGACGTGCGCCCGGACGATCCTGATCACCCCGGAGTCCTTGAGCGCCCGCACCCGGTGCAGGGTCGCGGCGGGCGAGAGCCCGACCAGCCGGGCGAGCTGGATATTCGTCCGGTCCGCGTCCGCCTGCAGCTCGGTGAGTAGCCGAATGTCAATTTCGTCAAGCTTGATGGTCATATTACAAAATTATATTTTGCCACTGACCCTCAGATGACAAACGATGGCCGGTGCGACGGCACGATGAAAGACATGAACACCCGTCGATTTCCTGTCGTAAGCACCCGGACCCGTGCCGTCGCCGCCCTCGCCGCCGCGGGCGTGGCCTGGGGGACCAGCGTCCCGCTGTCCAAGGCCGCGCTTGCCTGGCTGCCGCCGGCCTGGCTGGTCGTCGCCCGGTTCGCGCTCGCCGCCGCGGTGCTGTTCGCCGTGGTGGACCGCGCCGCGCTGCGCGCCGCGCTGCGCTGGCCGGTGCTCGCCTGGGGCGCCGTCGGGCTCGGCGGCTCGGTCATGGTGCAGAACGCGGGCATCGCCGAGACCAGCGTCACGCACGCCGCGCTGCTGATCGGCGCCGGGCCGGTGCTCGTCGCCGTCATCGCCGCCGCCTGGCACCACAGACGTGGCCCGCCCGGTCGCCTGGGCCGGCTTCGCCGTCTCGCTCGGCGGCGTCGCCGTGGTGGCCCAGGGCCACGGGGGCGGCGCGACCGCCGCCGGGGATGCCATGGTCCTCGTCTCGGCGCTCGTCGCGGCGGCGATGACGGTGGCGCAGGGGCGCCTGCTCGTCGGCCGGGACCCCGCCGCGGTCACCGCCGTGCTGTTCCTCGGCGCGGCGCTCGGCGCGCTGCCCGCCGCGTTCCTCACCGAGGGCGCCCCGCCCGCCCCGCCCGCCGGCGGCGCCGGCCTGCTCGCGGCGCTCGCCGTCCTCGGCCTTGCCGCGGTCGGCACGCTCGCGCCGTTCACCCTGTTCGCCTACGGCCAGCACAAGGTGTCGACCGAGGTCGCGGGAGCCTTCCTCAACCTGGAGCCGCTCGTCGGCGCGCTGGTCGGCGTCGCGGCCTTCGGTGACCCGGCCGGGCCGCGCCTGGCGGCAGGCGGCGCCGCCATCATCGCCGGCATCGCGATGAGCAGCCTCCCGGCGCTGCGCGGCGCCGCCGTCGGCGCCTGGCAACCGCGGCTAACCGGGCCGCGGCCTGGCCACCAGGCCGGAAGGCCGGACCGGGGTAGTAAAGCACGGCCGCGCCGGCGGCCATGGCTGATCGACACCCGCGGCCTCAGCCGAGGTGCGGGAGCAGGTCGGCGACCGAGTCCAGGATCAGCGGGGCGCCGGGCAGGCCGGCCGCCGCGGGGACGGCCTCCAGTTCGGCGCGGGCGCAGTCGCCGGACAGCACGCCGACCACCAGGCCGGCGCCCGCGCGCAGGCCGCACTCGACGTCGGCCGGGGTGTCGCCCGCGACGACCAGGGAGGACACCGCGTCGCCGCCGAGCCGCAGCAGCGCGGTCAGCGGCATGTCCGGCCAGGGACGGCCGCGGCCGGCGTCGGCGGGCGACAGCAGCAGGTCGACGAGCGAGCCCCAGCCGAGCGCGTCGATGATCGCGTCCCTGGTGACCGGCGCGAAGCCGGTGGACAGGCAGACCCGTATCCCGGCCGCCCGGCAGGCGGCGAACAGCTCCACGGCGCCCGGCATCGGGGAGATCTCGCCCGCGGCGACCGCCCCGGCATAGTGCTTCTCGAAGGCGGCGTTCGCTGCCTGGGCGGCGTCCTCGTCGCCGAGGATGTGCCGGAACACCTCGATCTTCGACTGGCCCATCGTGTCACGGGCGTACTTCATCGCGCTGTTGAACTCGTCGCCGGGCAGGTTCCGGCGGCCGATCGCGGCGCCGAAGGCGGCCATGACGGCGTTGCCGTCGCGGACGGTCGTGCCGGCCATGTCCAGGCACACGACGGTGAAACGGCTCACTGGGATCTCCGGTGGAAGTCCCGGCGTTCAGGCCGGGGAGGAAGCCGGTGTCCGACGCGGCACGGCAGGGAAAGGCTCATCATTGGTCCTCCGCTGTCAAGAATTTCGGTATAATGTTCGTGTGTCTAGGTATCGTCTTGAAAGTACACCGCAACAGGAATCGATCCTGTTGCGGCACTGCTCGGATGCCCGGTACGTGTGGAACCTGTGCGTCGAGCAGGAAAGCGTGCGGCGTCTCAACCGCAATCACGCCGTGGTGAAGGTCCCGAAGGCTGGCTGGGTGCGGTTCCGCTGGTCCCGCCCGGTGCCGGACGGCGTGAAATCCTTCCGGGTTACCCGCGACCGCGCGGGCCGCTGGCACGTCGCGTTCGCCGTGATCCCCAGCCCTGTGCCGGGGCCGGGGATCGGCGCGGTCGTGGGGATCGACCGGGGCGTGGCGGTCAGCGCCGCCCTGTCCACCGGCGAGATGCTGCGCTGCCCCGGCCTGTCCGGGCGGGAGGCGCGGCGGCTGCGCTGCGCCGAGCGGAAACTCGCCAGGGCCAGCCGCGGTTCGAGTCGCCGCGGCAAGGCGAAGGCCGCGGTGGCTCGGCTGAAGGCGCGGGAGGCGGACCGGCGCAAGGACTGGGCGGAGAAGGCCTCCACGGACCTCGCACGACGGTTCGACGTGATCCGCGTTGAGGACCTTAACGTCAAGAACATGACGCGGTCCGCCAGGGGCAGCGTGGAGCAGCCCGGCAGGAACGTCGCGCAGAAGGCCGGCCTCAACCGGGGCATCGGCAAGGCGGGCTGGGGGCTGCTGGTCCGCCGGCTGCAGGACAAGGCACCCGGGCGGGTGCAGCAGGTACCATCCGCGTTCACCTCGCAGCGCTGCAGCGCGTGCGGGCACATCGCCAGGGAATCCCGCGAGAGCCAAGCGGCGTTCTAGTGCGTGGCCTGCGGTTTCGCCTGCAACGCTGACGTGAACGCGGCCAGGAACATCGCGGCGGGGCACGCCGTGAAAGCGCGGGGAGGCGACGGGACTGCCCGGCCCGTGAACCGCGAACCTCAACTGGCGCTCCCAGCGTGAGTTGGAATCCCCCGCCTTCAGGACTCCGTTGGTGAAGTCGGCATTCACCAACGGAGTCCTTCAGGGGGGAGGATGTCAATGGAAGGTCTCCTCGGCGATCGCGGGTGAACAGGTCATGCCGCGCCCGCCGGGGCCGGTCACCAGGACCACGCCGGGCATGACGGCCGAACGGTGGTAGATCGTCGCGCCGCCGGCCACCTCGCTGTAGACGCCCGCCCAGCGCCGCTGCACCCGCGGCAGCTGCCCGCCGAGCAGCGCGGCGGCCCGGGCGACCAGGTGGTCGTAGGCGCCCTCGTCCACGTCGAACCCGAACGGCTCGTCGTACTCATGAGTGTCCCCGATGGTCAGCGACCCGTCGAGGCGCTGCACCAGCAGCAGCTGCGCCCGGCCGCGCGCCGCGACCTCGGCCTGCGGGGGCAGCGCCGCCAGCGAGGGGACGTCGTAGGCGGGGTAGTAGCGCAGCGAGTCGCCGTCGGCGACGGAGGTGGTCAGCCGGCCGGGAAACGGCTGGGTCTGCAGCATCTGCAGCCGCACCCGGCGCAGCCCGGCGCCGTCGGCCTCCGGCGCGCTCGCCAGCGCCCCGGTCGCGGCCAGGTGCGGGCCGGCGATCCCGGTGAAGTTCGCCCCGGTGCACAGCACGACGAGGTCGCCCCGGTGCCAGTGGCCGAGCTGGTCCCGGACCCCGTGCTCGGCCAGCTCCACGGCCTCGCGCCCGGGCAGCCACGCGTACCCGGGGCCGCCGCGGGCCAGGGACGCCCGCAGCGCGGGCAGCGCGAGCCGCGGCTCGGCGATCGCGTCGGCCCGGCACCACAGCCCGCCGAGGAAATCGCCGCGCAGCGCGGGGTTGACCTCGCGGACCCCGGCCGGGTCGAGCAGCTCGAACTCGCGCTGCTTGGCGTCGGGCAGGTCGGCCGCCTCCCGCAGCACCGCGAGCTCGGCCTCGCTGGTGGCGACGGTCAGCGACCCGGCCGGGCGGAACCCGGTGCCCGGGGCGTCGGCCGCGATCGATTCCCACAGCTCACGGGCGCGCAGCGCGAGGGCGAGCTCGGCGCCGGCCCGGCGGCCGCTGACCCAGATCAGGCCGAAGTTCCTGACGCTCGCCCCGCGCCCTTCCGGTTCACGCTCCAGGTGAGTGACCGTCAGCCCGTGCCGCCGCGCCATGACCGCGTGCATCGTGCCGAGGATCCCGCCGCCGACGACGACGACTCGTGCAGAATCGCCTATCACGCCGACAAGTATAGCCATGCTGCAACTTGTATAGCCAAGTTTGCGCGGTGATGAGACCGGCCCGCCTGGTGCCGTTACCGCGGCGGCGCCGACGTGCGGGACAGGGCGTTGACCGAGACGGAGTTGCGCACGCTGAACGCCGTCTGCGAGCCGAGGTAGCGGTCGTCGGACCACTCGACGGGCTGCCCGGACCGGTCCGTGGTGAACCGCCGCTCGCGCAGCAGCGGCACGCCGGCCCGCACCGCTAGCCAGCGGGCGTCCTCGGCGGACGCGGGCACCGCGTCGATGACGTGCTCGGCGTCGGTGAACGCGACGCCGAGTTCCTCAAGGCGCTCGGTGATCGAGTCGACGGTCAGGTCGATGCCCGCCACGAGGGCGCCGACCTTCTCCGGGTAGACGGCGCGCTCGACCATGACCGGCCGGCCGGACAGCAGCCGCACCCGCACCAGGGAGTACACCAGGCTGCCGTCGGACAGGCCGAGCCGGGCAGCCTCGGCATCGTCCGCCGGGCGCCGGTCCAGTGACACCACGCGGCCCGACGGCACCTCGCCGATCGCCCGCGCCCAGCGGGAGAACGACAGCAACTCGCCGAACGACTGGACGCGGGGGCCCGCGATGACCACCCGCCGCGCGCCGCGCCTTGACGCGATCACGCCGTCGGCCCGCAGCGCGGCGAACGCCTGCCGCACCGTGCCCCGCGACACCGCGTACCGCTCCGCCAGCTCGGCCTCGGACGGCAGCAGCGCTCCCGGCGGGTAGGCGCCTGCCGCGATCGCCGCCTTGATGTCGTCGGCGACCTTCCTGTACAGGGACTCGCCTGTCATGAAATCAAAGCTTATCGTCCCGTCCTCCAGGCAGGCCGTCCCGTCGCCCAGGCAGTCCAAGCAAGCCGTCTCGTCGTCCAGGCAGCCGTCCTCGTCGTCCAGGCAGGCCGTCGCGTCGGGCCGGGCCGCGCCCGCGGGTTTTACCGGTAAACATCTCACGACCGGTAAAGAAAAGACGTTCCGAACGTCTTTTCTTTACCTCCGGTGAAAAGTTTACCTGATACGAAAAATTTTCTGGTAATCCTGCTGTCGCGGGGGCGCATGATAAGCCTGCGCCGTCCCGGCCGGCCGAGCCCGCCCGCCGCCGCCCGGGCAAGCGGGACCCCGGCAGACCGGGGTCCCGGCCGGCCGGGCCTGCCCGCCAGGGCAGCCGGTCGGCCGGCCAGGATGCGGGCATGGAGTCGCTTGCGCGTGGTCATGGTGCGGTTGCGGGGCTAGGGCCGGGTGTGCCGTCATCCGCCCGGCTCGGCGGGGTCCGCGGCGGGGGGCGGAATGGCCGCTGCCCTCCGGCTGGTTACGGTAGTAGGAGTGGCCAACCACGAGGGAGTTCCGATGACTCGCACCGTCAAGATCCCCGACGCCACCCATCCCATCACCATCCGCCCCACCGGCTCCCGGGTGACCGTGCGCGTTGGCGGCGCCGTGGTCGCCCAGACCGACAGCGCGCTGTCGCTAGCCGAGGCGTCCTACCCGGTGGTCCAGTACATTCCGGTCAGCGACGTCGACCAGGCGCTGCTTGAGCGGACGACCAGCCAGACCTACTGCCCCTACAAGGGTGACGCCAGCTACTACACGGTCCAGGCGCCGGACGGCAGTACCGAGAAGGACGTCGTTCTGGACCTACGACCACCCGTACCCGTCGGTCGCCGAGATCGCCGGGCACGTGGCGTTCTACCGGGACCGCGCGGAAATCACCATCGACGCCGCCTAGCGCGCCCAGCCGGCTCATCCGGGCAGGTTCAGCTGCCAGGAGACGCCGAACCGGTCGTTGACCCAGCCGAACTTGGCGCTGAAGCCGTAATTCCCCAGTGGTGATCTTCTCGCGGCGCTGGGCGCTGGGCGCTGGGCGAGGCGCTGCGGGCGCGAAGCGGGGCGGCGCGGCCGCGGTGCGGCGGGGCGGCGAAGCGGCGGTGCGGCGGGGCGTCGCTGCGGCGGGGCGCGAGGCGTTCGCTGCGTTCAGACGAGCGCGCCGAGCGGGTTCTCCAGCCGCGCGGTGAACGCGGCGAGCCAGCGGGCCGCGAGGGCGCCGTCGATCGCGCGGTGATCCACCGACAGCGTGCACCGCAGCACCGTCGCGACGGCGAGTGACCCGTCCACGACGACCGGCTGCTGGCGGGCCGCGCCGACCGCCAGGATCCCCGACTGCGGCGGGTTGATGATCGCGGAGAACTCAGCCGTCCCGTACATGCCCAGGTTGGACACCGTGAAGGTGCCGCCCTCGAGCTCGTGCTGGCGCAGCTTCCGCTCCCGCGCCCGCGCGGCGAGCGCGGCCGACTCCCTGGCGATGGCCGACAGCCGCATGCTGTCGACCCCGCGCAGCACGGGGGTGACCAGGCCGCCCTCGGTCGCGACCGCGATCGATATGTCGACAGATCGATACGCGAGCAGGCCTTCGTCGGTCCAGGTCACGTTCGCCTCAGGCACGTCGCCGAACGCCGCCGCCACCGCCGCCAGTACGAAGTCGTTGACCGACACCTTGGCCGGCACCGATTCCCCGGCAGCAGCGCTCGTTGACCCGCCCGCGCAGCGCGAGCAGCTCATCCACCACGCACTCGGCCACCAGGTAGAAGTGCGGGATTCCTCCCTTCGACTCGGTAAGCCGCCGCGCGATCGCCCGCCGCATCGGCGTATGCGGGATCAGCGTCGCCCCGGCCGGGCCAGCCGCGGAGCCGTCCCTCGCCTGCGCAGCTCCGGCATCATCCAGAACGGAGCGTGCTCCGCCTCCCCGCCCCCGCCACCGCGCAGGCGCACGGGAGGGCTGGGCCAAGTGCAGGCCGGGCGGGCGCCTCGGGCGCCGCAAGGAATCGCTCCAGGTCCCGCCGCACGATCCGCCCGTTCGGCCCCGTCCCCGCCAGCCCCGCCAGGTCGACCCCGCGCTCCCCGGCCAGCTTCCGCACCAGCGGGCTAGCGAATACCCGCCCGCCCCGCCCCGCAGCGTCGTGCCCGTTCGTCGCGCGGCCGCCGGTGCCGGTGGCGGACCGCCGGCGACGGCGGGCTGTCGGGACCGCGGCCGCACTTGCGTGACGGCCGCGCCGCACTGCGGACCCGGCCGCGTCAGCCCGTTGGCGCCGAGCGCCGCGTCGATGTCCGCGCCGGTCTCGCCAGCAGCGAGCAGGACGGCAATAGGGGCGCCGATCTCCGCGGTGTCGCCCTCGCCGAGCAGGAGACGCCCGACGGTGCCGGCCTCCTCGGCCGCGTACTCGACCAGCGCCTTCTCGGTCTCAAGCTCCGCGATCGGCGTCCCGACGCTCACGCTATCGCCAGGGGAGACGAGCCAGCGAGCGAGCGCCGCCTCGGTAGCGCCGGCCAGGACGCTCGGCATCCGCACGACCACCGCCATCAGCCGGTCACCTTACCGAAGCCGTCCCGCACCCGTTCCAGGCCCGCGACGATGTCGTCGGTGGTCGCGATCGCCGCCTGCTCGAGTACCCGGGAGATTGACGGCGACGACTCGGCCCCGGTCACCCGCTGCACCGGCTGGTCGAGCCAGTCGAAGAAGCGGCGCTGTATCTCGTCGGCGAGCCAGCCGCCGTAGGAGGTGCCGAGGGTGCCCTGCTCGACGATCAGTACCGCGTTGGTCTTCCGTACCGACGCGCCGACCGTTTCCCAGTCGAGCGAGGCGCGGTCGAGGAACCGCAGGTCGATGAGTTCCGCGTCGATCCCGCCGCGCTCGATCGCGTCCGCCGCGCGCGCCACCATGGACAGGTAGCTGAGCACGGTGACCTCCGACCCGGCCCGCCTGACCGCCGCCGTGCCGAACGGGATCTGGTAATCCAGGTCGTCGACCGGGATCTCGCCCTCGGCGGCGTACAGGTCGACGTGCTCAAGCATGAGCACCGGGTCGTCCACCGCCAGGGCGGCGTTCATCAGCCCGACGTAGTCGAACGGGGTGGACGCCGCCATGATCCGCCAGCCGGGCGACGTGGCGAAGATGCCGGCCGGGTCCATCAGGTGCTGCGACCCGTAGCCGGACCCCATGGCGACCTTGGTCCGCAGCACGAGCGGCACCGGGTTCCTGCCGCCGAACATGTGCCTGGCCTTGCCGATCTGGTTGAACACCTGGTCGGCGGCGACCCACAGGAAGTCCGGGTACATGAACTCGACGACCGGGCGGAACCGACCGTCGAGCGCGAGCCCGCCGCCGAGGCCGGCGAACGCGTTCTCGCTGATCGGGGTGCCGAGGATGCGGCCAGGGTACTTCGCGGCCAGGCCCTTGGTCGCGCCGTTGGTGCCGCCGCCCAGCTTGTGCACGTCCTCGCCGAGTACCACGATGCGCGGGTCGGCGCCCATCCGGCGGTCCATCACGGCCGCCACCGCCTCGATGAACTTCCCGCGCCTGACCGGCCCGGTGAACGACGAGCGCTCGGCGGTCCGCGCTCCCGCCAGCTCCGACCGGTCGCCGCGGATGCCCACGTCGACGAAGGCCGGGTCCGGCCACAGTTCCGGGCGGATCCGCCGCGGGCCGGCCTTGGCTCCTTGCGACGGCCCGTGTGACGGGTCCGGCTCGGTGAGCGCGGCGGCGGCCGCGCGCATCGCCTCGACGGCCTGGGCGCGCACGGCCGCGACGCCGGCCTCGTCGGTCAGCCCGAGCCTGATCATCTCGCGCGCAACCCGGTCCAGCGGGTCGCGGGCGCGCCATTGCGCTTCTTCCTCCTTGGTCCGGTAGCCGAACGCGGAGCCCGGGTACGGTCCGTTCTGGTGGAAGAACCGGTAAACGAGCGCCTCCACGACGACCGGGCCTTCCCCGGCGCGCAGCCGCGCCGCGGCGCGCTCCATGGCCAGGTGCACCGCGAGTGGGTCCATGCCGTCGACCCGCCAGGCGGTGATGCCGAAGCCGAGGGCGCGGGCCGACAGCCGGGGCTCGCCGGTGGCCTCCGCGACGGTGGTGGAGACCGCGTAGCCGTTGTTCTCCATGAAGAAGCAGAGCGGCAGCTTCCAGGCCGACGCCAGGTTCAGCGTCTCGAGCACCGACCCGATGTTGGCCGCCCCGTCACCGAAGTAAGTGACGGTCAGGTCGCTGCCCTCACGGCCGGCTGAGTTCTTCTGCGCCCAGGAGTTGCCGGCCGCCATCGGCACGCCGCCGCCGACGATGGCGTTGGTGCCGAGCGCGCCGGCCTCCAGCCACTGCAGGTGCATGGAGCCGCCGCGGCCGCCGCAGTACCCCTGGGCCAGGCCGAGGATCTCCGCGAGGGTGCGCTGCAGCACCTCGGCGACCGCCGGGGTGACCAGGCCGTCCAAGGTGAGCGAGCCCTTGGTGACGTGGGTGAGCGCTTTGGCGAGGAACTGGTGGTGGCCGCGGTGCGAGCCGTTGACCGCGTCGGTCGAGCGCAGGCTCGCGATGGAGCCGACGGCGCCGCCCTCCTGGCCGATGGAGGAGTGCGCGGGCCCGTGCACCAGGCCCTCGGCGGCCAGCTCGAGCACCGTCTCCTCGAAGGCCCTGATGAGGTGCAGCTGGCCGAGGATGGTGGCGAGCAGCGCGGGGTCGGCCGCCTTCCAGTCGGCCGGCGTACTGATGAGCTCCTGCCAGTCCGCCGCCGGCGCGAGGCGCTTGACGCGTGGAATATTCCCTCCAGGAGGCACGGGGGTGTGGCATTTTCGCGAACCACGCTACCGGGGCAATGCATCCATTTCAACACTTCTACGCCTCCGTTCTGCAGACTTTTGCCTTTCAAATGGTTAGATTGGATACATTCACGGCGAGGAGGACGCATGGGGATACCGGGCCTGCGCGGCGGCGACCACGTTGGGTTCACCGTGCCCGACATGGCGCAGGCGCACGAGTTCCTGGTGGACGTGCTCGGCTGCGAGTTCGTGTACGCGCTGCCGGAGATGCGCCACGACGACGACTGGATGCGCGAGCACCTGAACGTGGACCCGCGCCGCGTGGTGCGCGAGATCCGGTTCTACCGGTGCGGCTTCGGGCTGAACCTGGAGGTCTTCGAGTACGAGCCGCACGAGGGGCAGCGGGACGTGCCGCGCAACAGCGACCTCGGCGGGCACCACCTGGCGCTGTACGTCGACGACATGGACGCGGCGGCCCGGTACCTGGGGAAACGCGGAGTGCGGGTCCTCGCGGGCCCGGTGGCCAGCAGGAACGCCTCGGCGGGGCAGCGCTGGCTGTACTTCATCGCGCCGTGGGGGATGCAGTTCGAGCTGGTCAGCTACCCGGGCGGCAAGGCGTACGAGAAGGAGAAGCAGGTGCGGCTGTGGCATCCAGGGCACCCGGCGGAGTGACCACGCGGCATCACGGCAGTGAGAGCACAGTGACGAGCACGGGGTGAACGCAGTGTCGGCCAGCCAGCCGGCCACCGGGCGGTCGCCGGGCGGTGGCGAGCCACCGGATCGCGGACGCGCTGCGCGCCGCGATACTCGACGGCAGCTACCGGCCGGGGATGAGGATCAGGCAGGAGGACATCGCCGCCCGCTCCGGCGCGAGCCGCATCCCGGTGCGCGAGGCGCTGCGAATGCTGCAGGCCGAGGGCCTGGTCACCCTGGTCGCCAACTCCGGCGCCTGGGTGGCGCGGCTGACGCTCGCCGAGTGCGCGGAGCTGTACCAGGTCAGGGAGCGGCTCGAGCCGCTGCTGCTGCGCGCCTCGCTGCCCGGCATCGACGGCGCGGCGGTGATGAGGATGGCGGACCTGGCCGCGGCGATGGAACGGGCGGGCGGCGACGTCGACGCCTTCCTGCGCGCCGACCGGGAGTTCCACCTCACCTCCTACGCGGCGGCGCCGCCCGGCGAGACGGCGCGGATCATCGGCCGGCTGTGGAATACCACCCAGCATTACCGCAGGGAGTTCACCAAGCTCGCCGCGCACAGGGACCGGCTCGGCGTGACACACCTCGAGCACCGCCTGCTGCTTGACTGCGTCCGCCGCGGTGACGAGGATGACGCCGAGCGCGTGCTCGTCATGCACGTGCGGCGGACCCGCCTGGAGCTGACCGGGCACCCGGAGATCTTCGGCTGAGCCGTGGCGTGAGGCAGAATCGCTTGACATCGGCATCACTTAGCGTCAAAGTTGCAAACGATTGCAGTATAATTTTTGGGGCACGGCTGGTGCTCATGGGGAACTCGAGCTCTTACGAGGAGGCGCGCATGGCCGCCGTCACGCCCACCATCGGGTGGATCGGTACCGGGCGGATGGGCTACCAGCTCGCCTTGCGCCTGCTGCACGCCGGCTACGACGTTGCCGTCTACAACCGCACCAGGGCGAAGGCCGAGCCGCTCACCGAGCACGGCGCGAAGGTCGTGGACAGCCCCGCCGACCTGGCAGGCCGGGACGTCGTGTTCATCATGGTCGCGGCGGACAAGGACCTCGAGGCGGTCGTCTCCGGCCCCCGCGGCGTGCTGACCGGGGACGCCAAGCCCGGCATCGTCGTGGATTCCTCCACCGTGTCGACCGAGGCCTCGGCCCGCGTCCGCGCCCGCGCCGAGGCGGACGGGGTGCAGTTCCTCGCCGCCCCGGTCAGCGGCAACCCCAAGGTCATCGGGCCGGCAAGCTCACCGTCGCCGCCTCGGGACCGCGCGCGGCGTTCGATGCGGTCGAGCCGCTGCTCGCGGCCTGGGGACGCGGCGTCACGTACGTTGGCGAGGGCGAGGGCGCCCGGCTGGTGAAGATCGCGCACAACGTCTTCCTGGGCGTCGTCATCCAGTCCCTCGCCGAGATCACCGTGCTGGCCGAGCGCGGCGGGGTGAGCCGCGCCGCCTTCCTCGACTTCCTGAACGAATCCGTGCTCGGGTCCGCGTTCACCCGCTACAAGTCGCCCGCGCTTGTCAACCTGGACTTCCACCCGACGTTCACCAACGTGCTGCTCCGCAAGGACCTGCAGCTCGGCCTGTCCGCGGGCAAGGAACTCGGCGTGCCGATGCCGCTCGCCGCCGCGACGGACATGCTGATCGCGCAGGCCATCGGCGCCGGCTACACCGAGGACGACTTCGCTACCCTGGTTCTTGAGCAGGCCCGCCGGTCCGGGTACCAGATCGAGCCGGAGAACGTGCCGGTCGACGACGGGCTCGCCGCCGAGGAGGGCTAAGTGCCGCAACCGTCGCGCTTCGAGCGCCCGTCGCAGCGGCCGCCGGGGTCCGCCCGCTCGGCGCGCCCGGGCACATGGGCGTCGACTACGAGGAGCGCGTCGACTTCGAGCGGCTGCGCCGGCACCGGCTTGACCGCGCCACCGAGGCGCTGCGCGCGTCGGACTGCGGCGCGTTCCTGCTGTTCGACTTCTACAACATCAGGTACACCACGCAGACCTGGATCGGCGGCGCGCTCGGCGACAAGATGATCCGCTACGCGCTGCTGCTGCGCGACCGGCCGCCGGTCGAGTGGGACTTCGGCTCCGCGGTGAAGCACCACAAGCTGTACTCGCAGTGGCTGCCGGATGAGAACTGGCGGCCGGGCTTCCTCGGCTTCCGCGGCGCGGTCGCCCCCGAGGCGGGCCTGATGCGGGACGCGGTCAGCGAGATCAGGTCGCTGCTCGCCGAGGCGGGGGTTCTCGGCGAGCCCCTGGGCATCAACATCGTTGAGCCGCCGTTCCTGTTCGAGCTGCAGCGGCAGGGCATCGCGGTGCGGGACGCGCAGCAGCCCATGCTCGACGCGCGGGTGATCAAGTCGGCGGACGAGATCATGCTGCTCAACCAGGCGGCGGCGATGGTGGACGGCGTCTACCAGGACATCGCCGAGTTCCTGCGCCCGGGACGGCGCGAGAACGAGATCGTCGCCCTGGCCAACAAGCGGCTTTACGAGATGGGCAGCGACCAGGTCGAGGCGGTCAACTCGATCTCTGGCGAGCGCTGCAACCCGCATCCGCACAACTTCACCGACCGGCTCATCCGCCCCGGCGACCAGGCGTTCTTCGACATCATTCACTCCTTCAACGGTTACCGCACCTGCTACTACCGCACCTTCGGCGTCGGGTGGGCGACCCCGGCGCAGCACGACGCCTACTCCCGCGCCCGGGAGTGGATGGACGCCGCCCTCGACGCGATCAAGCCGGGCGTGTCGTCGGACACGGTCGCGCGGACCCTGCCGCGGGCCCAGGACTTCGGCTTCGACAGCGAGCTCGCCGCGTTCGGCCTGCAGTTCGCGCACGGCCTCGGGCTCGGCCTGCACGAGCGGCCGATCATCTCCCGGCTCAACTCCCTGGAGCACCCGGTCGAGCTCAAGGCGGGCATGGTCTTCGCGATGGAGACCTACTGCCCGGCCGCCGACGGCATCTCCGCCGCCCGCATCGAGGAAGAGGTCGTGGTCACCGACTACGGCACCGAGATCCTCACCAGGTTCCCCGCCATCGACCTGCCGATCGCGAGCAGGTACTGACTTCCCTGCGGCGAGACGAGCAGGTTGCGGCGGCGTCCGTCGCGGTCGATGCACCAGGCCGCACGCGTCGCAGGTGAAGACGCGCTCGGACAGGGCCAGCTTGGCTTTCACCGTGCCGCAGCCCGAGCAGAGCTTGGAGGAAGGATACCAGCGGTCGGCCAGAATCAGCGTGCCGCCGTTCCAGACGGTCTTGTAGGCGAGCATGCGCCGCACATGGCCGAAGCCCTGATCGGCGACGGCGCGGGCGAGCTTGCGGTTGCGGGTCATCCCGGCCACGTTCAGGTCTTCCGCGACTACGGTCTCATAGCGGACTGACGAGCTCCGAGGTGGCCTTGTGCAGCGCATCCGTGCGGATGTTCGCGACACGGGCGTGGATGCGCGCCAGCCGCCCGGCGGATTTCCGGCGGTTCGCCGAACCCGTGCTGCTTGCGGGAATGCGCGCGCGGCTGCCCGCCGCAGCCGGCGCAGCGAGGACCGAAGCGGCTGCGGGCCGGAGACGACGATCACGGACCCTGGTCATCGACGCCGGTGAGCAGCGTCCTGGACGCCGAGGTCGACGCCGATGGCTGACCGGGCCGGGCGTGACGCAGCGTAACGCGCGGTCAACCTCGACAGTGAAGGACACGAACCAACGTTGCGCGTGCGCGAGACCGTGGCCGACAAGATGCGGCGCGTGCCGTTCTCCAGCCTGCGGGCCAGCTTCCGGGTGGACTCGTAGGTGCGGATGGCGCCGAGGCGGGGCAGGGTCGACCGTCGCCCCGCGCAGCGGATCGTCCCAGTGGAGAACCGGAAGGAGTCCTGGCACCTGCCGCGTTTCTTGAACCTGGGGAACCCGAGCCGCTTCCCCTTCCGCTCGCCCTTCCTGGACTTGGCGAAGTCGCGCAGCGCCCGCTCCAGGTTCCGGAAGGATTCCTGGTAAGCGCACTTGGAGTTCTCCGCCCACCAGGCAAGGCCGGGTCGGTCTTCTTGGGCGCGTTCCACAGCTGGTGCAGGTCCGGCCGACGGAGTACCACTTCCGCTCGGCCGCGTACCGCTCCTTGCATTTGGCGAGGCCCCAGTTCCAGGCGAACCGGGCCGCGCCCGCATGCGACCGCAGCGACCGCTCCTGGGCCGGGGACGGGTCAAGCGCGAATCGGTACGCCAGCCTGACCACCGCCACCAGTCCCGCCTCCCCGGATCTCATGTGCAAACATGCTATCGATCCCGTACGACATTCTCCGCGGCGCGGGAACTCCTGATCGGCAGCGGCTTTCCCTATCCCGGTTCCCGATCATCACAGGTGATCACCAGCGAGCGCTCCAGCTCACCGCTATCGCAGCAGTTGGGAAACCGGGGGGACGCGCCGACAACTGTCGCTCCGGCCAGCGGAAAGACACTTCCTGTGCACAGAAGTGACACCTTTCCTCAGTATTTCTACAGGAAACGCGAGTAAAGCTCTAAGGTCTGGTTCAGCAGACGGGTAACCTGCCCGCAGTTAGGTAACTTCGCCCCGTGCGATCGATGAGCGGGGGGACGCGCGCGATGGAGACGGCCCCGGGGCCGTCGGCCGGCGCGGCGCGCGGGCGATTGGCCTGGATCGTCGGCACGCCGCTCGCCGCGGCCGTGCTCATGTTCTGCTACCTGCGTATCGCGGGGACCACGCAGGTCAACTCGGACGGCGCCGGACTGGTCTGGGAGGCCTCGAGCATCCTGCACGGCAACGTGCTGCTGCACGGCTGGTGGGCCACGGACGTGTCGTTCTACACCACCGAGCTGCCCGAGTACGTGACGGTGACCGCCTTCGCCGGGATCCGCCCCGAGGTGGTGCACATCTGCTCGGCGCTGACCTACACGCTCCTCGTGCTGCTCGCCGCCTTCGTGGCCCGCGGCCGCGCGCGCGGCGCCGAGGGCGTCATCCGGGCCCTGCTCGCCGCGGGGATCGTGCTCGCGCCGCAGCCGACCGGGCCGACCCAGGTGCTGCTCGGCAGCCCGGACCACGTCGGCACCGCGGTGCCCGTGCTGGTACTGCTCTCACTGCTCGACTGGGCCCCGCCCCGCTGGTACGGGGCCTGCGCGGGCATCCTGCTCGCCGCGGCGATCGTCGGGGACCCGCTCATCGAGGTGGTCGGCGTCCTGCCGCTCTTCCTCGGCTGCCTGATCCGGGCCGGGCGGATCCTTCGGCAGCGGCGGGCGGAAGCGGGCGCCCCGGCGGCCTCGTCGCGGCCGTCGCGCCGCCTCGCCTGGGCGTGGCGGACCGCCTGGTACGAGTTGTCGCTCGCCGCCGCGGCGGCGCTGGCCGTCCCGGTCGCCCGCCTGGCTAGCTGGCTGCTTGAGTACCTGGGCGGGTACCGCACCGCCCAGGGGTTTTACGGCCTCGCAGCCTCCCCATGAGATCCTGCACGGCGTGCCGCTCGCCGCGCGGAGCGTGCTCGCGCTGTTCGGCGCGGACTACCAGAGCGTGACCGGCGCGGGCAACGTCGCCTTCGCGCTGGTGCACCTCATCGGCGTGGCCGTTGTCATCGCCGCCGTGCTGCTCGCCGCACGGCGCCTGATCATGCCGGGGAGCCGGCTGGTGCCGTGGCAGTTTCGCGGGGGCAGCGGCGGTACCGGTACGGGCGGCGCCGGCGGCACGGTTCGGGGCGGCGACCTGATCAGCGACTTCCTCGTCATCGCCGTGGCGGCCAACTTCGCGGCGTTCGTCATCGAAGTACGCCAGGAGAACATCTACGGCGCCCATGAGATCGGCCCGGTGCTGTCGCTCGGTGCCGCGCTCGCCGGGCGGGTCCTCGGCGCCCTGATCGCCGCCCGCCTCGGGCACGGCGCCCAGGCGGACCCGGCGGCGCGCGGCCCGCAGCCGCGCCCTGGTCCGCGGCGCGTCCTGCGCGCCGCCCTGGCCGCGGGGCTGGCCTGCTACGCCCTGATGCTCGGCATCGCCGCCGCGCACGAGCAGCAGCCGCCGCGCAACGTCGGCCTCACCCAGTGGCTGGCCGGGCACCACCTGACCAGCGGCCTCGCGCCGTACTGGGAGGCGTCAAGCGTCACGGTGGACTCCGGCGGTGCGATCACCGTGCTCGCGGTCCAGCCCGAGTTGTCCACCAACTACCTGGAGCCGCAGCACTGGCAGACCGACGTGCTGCTGGCCGGGGCGCTGGGGCGCACCGCCAACTTCGTCATCATCTCCCCGGCCGAGAACGTGCACCGTAAGTACGTCTTCACGACGTTCGGCCGGCCGGCCGTGACCTACCGCTACGGCCCTCTCACCATCATGGTCTGGCACAAGAACCTGCTGCCGTACCTCGTTGTCCAGCACCCCGTTCTCGCCGGCCTTCGGCCAGCAGCGCGATGATGGCGCCGAGCACGCCGAACTGGATCGCCAGGTCCGCTAGGTCAAGCGACCCCCCGCCGCTGGCGAAGTGGATCCAGTCGACGACCCCGCCGCGGCCCAGGCCGGGGGCGCGGAAGATCCGGTCGGCCAGGTTGCCCGCCGCGCCGCCGAGGACCGCGGCGATGCACAGCGCGACGCCGCGGGAGCGGGCGCGGAACGCGATCGCGACGGCGACGGCGGTCACCGCGACCGCGGCGAGCGTGACAAGGACCGGGTAGCCGGACGCGAGGCTGCCGCTCGCCCCGGTGTTGCGGACGAGGCGGACGGAGGCCCACCCGGACCCGGTAACGCCGGACGGACGGGCGGCGAGCACGAGGGACTTGCTGACCTGATCGGCGGCGAGCACGGCGACGGCGATGCCGGCCATCGCCCACCGCACGCCGGGCGCCGCCCTGACCGCCGCGTCCGCCGGGATAAGCCGCATGATGCCGACAATACCCGCCGGGCCCGCAGCCCGGCCGAGCCGGATCCCGTACCCCAGCCTCCGATAACAGCAAGAAGCACGGCATGCACACTGCCGGCGCCACTCCGTGCTCGCTCTCCGGGCCGTGATGCGATGATGAGAAGCGATGAAACCTGTGAAGCGCTCAGTGGCGGTCGTCGTGCGCCGGGCCGCTGGCGCGTCCGACGGCGACGCTCAGGCCGGCGGCGACGCGGCCGCCGCCGGGACGTTCCTCGTGGTGCAACGCCCTGACGAGCCGGCTGACCCCCTCAGGGGAGCCTGGGGGCTGCCCGCGGTCACCCTGCACGACGGCGAGGACGACCGCGACGCGGTCGTCCGGGCCGGGCGGGTCAAGCTCGGCGTCGAGCTCGCACCCGGCCGCCGGATCGGCGAGAAGACCGCCGACCGGGGCGGCTACCTGCTGCGGCTGGCCGACTATGAGGCCACCATCGTCTCCGGGGTTCCCTGGGTGCCGCAGCCTGACGCGTCGATGACCCAGTACACCGCGTGCCTGTTCACCGCCGACACCGCGATGCTCGGCGGGGCGGCCGCCCGCGGCTCGCTCTGCGCGCAGATCTTCCTGGAGGACAGCGTCGGGCCTGAGGACAGCGTCGGGCCCGAGGACGGCGGGCGGAACCAGCTGGACCCGGCGTGACCGGGGACGAGCCGGCCCGCGGGGCCGGCGACGAACTGGACGACGACGTCGCGCGCACGCAGGCGTTCCTTCACCGGGCCGGGCTGGCCAGCTTGATCGACGTGCACACGCACTTCATGCCGGAGAAGCTGCTCGCCGCGGTGTGGGCGTACTTCGACGCCGGCGGGCCGCTGGTCGGCCGGCCGTGGCCGGTCGTCTACCGGCAGGACGAGCAGGCGCGGGTGGCGGCGCTGCGCTCGTTCGGCGTCGAGGCGTTCACCGCGATGCTGTACCCGCACAAGCCGGGCATGGCGCACTCGCTCAACGAATGGGCGGCGGACTTCGCCGCGAGGACCCCGGACTGCCTGCATACCGCGACGTTCTTCGCCGAGCCGTCGGCCGCGGCCGACGTGTGCCGGGCACTCGGCCAGGGCGCCCGCGTCTTCAAGTGCCATCTCCAGGTGGGCGACTTCGACCCGAACGACCCGCTGCTGGATGAGGCGTGGGGCCTGCTCGCCGACGCCGGGGTGCCGGTGGTCACGCACTGCGGCTCCGGCCCGGTGCCCGGACGGTTCACCGGGCCGGAGCCGGTGGCCCGGCTGCTCGGCCGGTACCCCAGGCTGCGCCTGGTGGTGGCGCACCTGGGCATGCCGGAGTACGTCGAGTTCCTTGACCTGGCCGAGCGCAACGACCACGTCATGCTCGATACCACGATGTCGTTCACGCTGTGGATCGAAAAGGGAGGCGCGCCGTTCCCCGCGGCCGGGCTGCCCAGGCTGCGCGACCTCGGGGACCGGGTACTGTTCGGCACCGACTTCCCGAACATCCCGCACTCCTACGCGGACGCGCTCGAGGCCCTGGAGATGACCGGCCTCGGCGGGCCGTGGCTGCGCGCGGTCTGCCACGACAACGCCGCCAGGCTGTTCGCCCGCTGACCGCCCGGCTCTCCGGCAGCATCGTGCGTCGGCCCGCTGCCCCGCTGGGGGCGGCCCAGGGCATGCCGCGGGGCTGCCGGCATTGGCCCCCCAACCTCTGCCGGCAGCCCGCGTTGTGCCACCGCCGCTGAGCTATCCGTGTCACGGCGACCGGCGGTGGCGGCGCGCTACCCCGCCGCCACCACCGGTTGCCCGGCCGACCGCGGCCCCCGTTCCGCGGTCGATCTGCCGTGCGACGGGGCTTCCCCGTGGCCATCCGTCGCCGGCCGTCAAAAAACAGTGTCACACCGAACGGATGCGGCTCTTCCTTGCCCGCGTCCCGCTGCCGCCCGACTCGCCGCGGGCGGGCCGCATCACCTTCCGCCGCTGGCGCTGCTCTACCTCGCGCAGCTCGCGCACCCGCAGCTGCCGCTCCTCCTCGGTTGTCCCGCCCCACACCCCGTGCATCTGGTGCGTGGCCAGGGCGTACTGCAGGCACTGGCGCCGCACCCGGCAGCCGGCGCATATCGCCTTAGCCCGTTCGATCTCGCCGGCCCCCGGCCCCCGCGCGGCGACAGGAAAGAACAGCTCCGGATCCATCTCCCGGCAGGCAGCCGATCGCCACCAGTCGCGCCGCTCCTCCTCAAGCGCGGCGCGCTGGGCTGGCAGCTGGGTAACAACCATGCGCAGACCCCCCGAATCACTCCTGTCCTAGAGTCCCTGGTTACTCTCCGTTGCGCATCGGTAACAATACCTACACCCTTACCTATATGCAAACCCGTCTCACCAGGCAATCCAGCACGCCGTCTTATGTCGACAAAGCCTGTCAATGGCGACCGGCCGGTGCGGCGCCGTTAGGTATCGGCCGCCGGCGGGGCTTTTCGCCTGGTGACACTGTGTAATCGAAGCTCCAGGGGTGGGCTTCCCGCGGCCGATAACGGCCCAGCTTGTCCCGCATCATGACAAATCGCGACGTGACGGACGCCAGTGGTTTATAGCGAGGCAACCTTCTGTTCAACCTGGTTCGCCAAGATACCGACTTGTCTAGCCAAGATGTATACGCCTGCCCCCAAGTAACCCTGGTGGGCGGCAATGGGAGGGTTTCACTTGCGCGCATCTAAGGCGATCGTGGCGGCCGTCGCCGCGGTCGGGTCCATCATGCTCGCTGCGGGCTGCAGCAGCTCAAGCTCCTCGAGCTCGGCTAGCTCGCCGAGCAGCTCCGCCGCTGCGGGCGGCGGCGCCTCCTCGGCGAGCGCCGCGCCCTCGGGCAACGCGAGCACCGCTACCTCCGCCGCCGCCTTCGGCGGCATGGACGCCCTCGTCGCCGCCGCGAAGGCGGAGGGCCAGCTGAACGTCATCACCCTGCCGAAGAACTGGGCGAACTACGGCGCGATCATGAACGCGTTCACCGCCAAGTACGGCATCAAGATCACCGACGCCAACCCCGAGGGCTCAAGCCAGGACGAGCTGAACGCGATCAAGCAGCTCAAGGGCCAGGGCAGCGCCCCCGACGTGGTCGACGTCGGCGGCTCGTTCGCGATCACCGGCACGCAGGCGGGCGACTTCGCCCCGTACCAGGTCGCGACCTGGAACGACATCCCGGCCGCGGCCAAGGAGTCGACCGGCGCGTACTACGCCGACTACGGCGGCTACGTGGCGATCGGCTACGACTCGGCCAAGGTGAAGGTCCCGCCGACTTCGTTCAAGTCGCTGCTCGCCGGCAGCTACAAGAACCAGGTCGCGATCGACGGCAACCCGACCCAGACCGGGTCCGCGTTCGCCGCCGTCTACGCGGCGGCCATGTCCAACGGCGGCTCGCTGGCCAACATCGCCCCCGGGGTCAGCTACTTCAAGAGCCTCAAGCAGGCCGGCAACTTCGTGCCGGTCGAGGGGACCCCCGCCACCGTTCAGTCTGGTCAGACCCCGATCCTGATCTGGTGGGACTACCTGCTGGCCTCGGAGGTACAGCCGGTCGACAAGAACTTCAAGATCGTCATCCCGACGGACGGCGTGTACGCCGGCTACTACTACCAGGCGATCAGCGCGACCGCGCCGCACCCGGCCGCGGCCCGGCTGTGGGAGGAGTTCCTTTACTCGACCGCCGGCCAGAACCTCTTCCTCGGCGGCTCGACCCGTCCGATCGAGATGGCCGCGATGACCACGGCGGGCACGATCGACCAGTCACTCGCCGCCAAGCTGCCGGCGGTGCCGGGCAGCTCGTCGACCCTGACGCTGCCGACCGCGGCGCAGCAGACCACGGCAGGCTCCGTCGTCGCCCAGCAGTGGCCGTCCGTCTCCGGCTGACATGGCTGACATGACCGATACGGTCACGGCCCCGGGGTCCGCGAGGGACCCCGGGGCTCGCCGCTTCCCGAAGCTGCCGCGCCCCGGGTCGAACCGGGCGCGCGGCCTCGCCCGCTACGCGGGCCTCGTGCCGTTCGTCGCCTACGTGCTGATCTTCCTGATCATCCCGCTGGTCGCGATCATCAAGTACGCGTTCGTTGACCCGAAGACGAACGCGTTCACCTGGTCCAACCTGAACATCGCGACCCACGGCTCCTACCTCCACGGGTTCGAGCAGTCCCTGATCCTGTCGCTGATCGCCTCGGTCGTCCCCGGCATCTTCGGGCTGCTGATCGCTTACGCGATCTTCACCGCGCGGGGCCGCGGCGCCGCGTGGCTGCGGCAGGTGGTGATCACCGCGTCCGGCGTGTTCGCGAACTTCGGCGGCGTGCCGCTCGCGTTCATGTTCATCGCCTCGTTCGGGTCGAGCGCCCTGGTGACCGGCTGGCTGAACGACATCGGGCTGAACATCTACGGGTGGGGCTTCACCCTGTACACGATGTCCGGCGTCGCGCTGGTCTACATGTACTTCCAGATCCCGCTGATGATCCTGATCATGCTGCCCGCCCTGGAGGGGCTGCGCCCGGCGTGGCGGGAGGCGGCGGAGAACCTGGGGGCCCGGTCCTGGCAGTACTGGCGCCACGTCGGCGGCCCGGTGCTGCTGCCGTCGTTCATGTCCTGCGTGATGCTGCTGTTCGGCTCGGCGCTCGCCGCCTACGCCACCGCGGAGGCGCTGACCGCCGGCACGATCCCGCTGACCTCGATCCAGATCGGGTCGTTCCTCAACGGCAACGTGATCGCCGGGCAGGAGAACGTCGGCTACGCGCTGTCCTTCGGCATGGTGGTCATCATCGCGATCCTCATGACCGGCTACGTGCTGTTCCAGCGGAGGGCGTCGAAATGGCTGCGGTAACGACCGAGCGCACCCCGGCTCCGGCCGCCGCCCGGCCACGGCGGCGCGGGCAGGCGCCGGCGTGGCGGTGGGTAATCCTGGCCATCGCCGGCCTGTACTTCCTGCTCCCGCTGTACGCGGCGCTGCGCTTCGCCGGCCTGAAGGCGTTCGGGACGGTGTTCACCTCGCCCGGGTTCGTCCCCGCGCTGTGGCTGTCGGTCCGGCTGGCCGCGGTGACCTGGATCGTCAGCATGGCGCTGATGATCCCGACTACGGTGTACGTGCACTTGCGGATGCCCGCCATGCGGCGGCTGCTCGAAAGCGTCACGATCTTGCCGATCGTCATCCCGCCGGTCGTGCTCATCATCGGCGTGCTGCAGGTGATGCCGCTGGCCCTGCGGGCGTCGGTGTGGATGCTCGGCCTTGAGTACGTGATCCTCGCGATGCCGTTCGCCTACCGCGCCCTCGACGCGGGGCTGCGGGCGATCGACGTCAAGACGCTCACCGAGGCGTCAAGCTCGCTCGGCGGCGGCCTGTTCGCCACCTTGTGGCGGGTCCTGCTGCCGAACCTGCGCACCGCGGTGCTCTCGGCGACCATCCTGATCGTCGCGCTTGTCCTCGGCGAGTTCACCATGGCCAGCCTGGCCCTGAAGGAGACGTTCCCGGTCTGGATCGTGCTGTTCGACCAGCTGAACGCGAACATCTCGGTCGCGGCCTCGTTCTTCGCCCTGTTCGTGACCTGGATCTTCCTGATGCTGATCACGGTCGTCGCCACCCGCCAGTCGCGCCGCACCGGCGGCGCCGAGGTGACGCTGTTCACCGTGGCTCCCCGAGAGACGATAGGAAACTGATGCCTACTAACGAGCTAGCGGGCAACGAGACCAAGGCGGCTAAGGCCGCCGCGGGCATCGCCTGGACGGACACGGCGGAGGGCGCACCTGGCGGCACCAGCGTGTCGCTGCGCGGCCTCACCCGCACCTTCGGCGCGACCAGGGCCCTCGACGAGATGTCCCTGGAGATCGCGCCGGGTGAGCTCGTCGCCCTGCTCGGCCCGTCCGGCTGCGGCAAGACGACGGCACTGCGGATCGTCGCCGGGTTCGAGTTCGCCGACTCCGGCGAGGTGCTGATCGACGGCAGGGACGTGTCCGGCGTCCCGGCCTCCCGGCGGGACATGGGCATGGTCTTCCAGTCCTACTCCCTGTTCCCGAACATGAACGCGCTCGACAACGTGGCGTTCGGCCTGCGGATGCGCAAGGTGAGCGGCGGCGGCCGGCGCAAGCGCGCCGCCGAGCTGCTCGACATGGTCGGGCTGGCCCCCCAGGCCGCGCAGTACCCGCACCAGCTGTCCGGCGGCCAGCAGCAGCGCGTCGCGCTCGCCCGCGCCCTCGCGATCGAGCCGCGGGTGCTGCTGCTCGACGAGCCGCTGTCCGCGCTCGACGCCAAGGTCCGGCTGCAGCTGCGCGAGCAGATCCGCACCCTGCAGCAGCGGCTCGGCACCACCACCCTGTTCGTCACCCATGACCAGGAGGAGGCGCTGTCCATGGCCGACCGGGTCGGCGTCATGCGGGCCGGGCGGCTTGAGCAGGTCGCCGAGCCGGCCGAGCTGTACTCCCGGCCGGCGACCGCGTTCGTGGCCGAGTTCGTCGGCACCATGAACCGGCTGCCCGGCGAGCTCGGCGCCCAGCCGGTTCATGGGCCGAGCACCGTCACGGTGCTCGGCATCACCGTGCCTGTCCAGCCGGGCGGGACCGTCCCGGACTCCGGCCCGGTGGACGTGCTCATCCGGCCCGAGAACCTGACCGTCAAGGCCGCCGACGGCGGCAACGGTATCGTGACCAACCGGACCTTCCTCGGCGCGGTAACCCGGGTCGCGGTCCGGCTGTCGGGTGACACCGAGGTATCGGTGGACGTCTCCTCGGCGGTCGCCTTGGAGATGGCGCCGGGCACCGCCGTCGAGGTGGGCGTTCCCGCCACGCCGGTCCTCATCACGCCGCGCGCCGGCTACCACTAGCCAGCTCACCAGTCCGGCCTGGCTGGGACACCGGTCAAGCGGGCCTCGCTTCGGCCGTCACTGTTCCGCTAAGTGGGACAACCGGTCCGGTCGCACGGCAACTCGATAACGGATATTGACACTCTTTCCGCGCTTGTGTGAGCATCCCGGCCATCAAGCGTTTTAGGGTGGCTCACCCTGCGTTTGCCTAGGGGAGGTATTCGTTGAGATCGACCTATCGATACGCACTCGTCGGGATCGCGGCCGCCGCGCTGCTTACCGCTGGCTGCTCGTCCGGTTCCTCAGGCGGCTCAGGTGGAGGGACCAGTTGGTCCACCCAGACCTCGGCCACTGCCGGCGGCGGCCTGAGCGCACTGGTCACGGCAGCCAAGAAGGAAGGCACGCTGAACGTCATCGCGCTGCCCGCCGACTGGGCCAACTACGGCACGATCATCAAGGACTTCGAGGCCAAGTACGGGATCAAGGTCAACTCGGCCAACCCCACAGGCAGCAGCCAGGACGAGGTCAACGCCGTCAAGCAGGAAAGCGGCACCTCCGCGGCACCGGACGTGCTCGACGTCGGCATGGCGGTGGCGCTCGCCAACACGAGCCTGTTCGCCCCCTACGAGGTCAGCACCTGGTCCAGCATCCCCGCCGCGCAGAAGGAGGCGACCGGCCTCTGGGTCCAGGACTACGGCGGCTACATGTCCATCGGCTACGACTCGGCTAAGTTCCCGTCGATCACCTCGGTAAGCCAGCTGCTCGGCCCGCAGTTCAAGAACGCGGTCGCCCTCAACGGCAACCCGACACAGGCCAACGCGGCGCTGAACGGCGTCATGATGATGGGCCTGGCATCGGGCGGCACCGCGGATAACATCGCCAGCGGCGTGAACTTCTTCCATCAGCTCAAGCAGGCCGGGAACTTCGTGCCAGTGCAGGCGACGGCCGCCACGATCAAGGCGGGCACCACCCCGGTGGTGATCAACTGGGATTACCTCAACACCGCCTCGGTCGTCGGCTCCACCACCTGGAAGGTGTTCGTGCCGTCGAACGCGATCCTCGGCGGCTACTACGCCCAGGCCATCAACAAGCAGGCGCCGCACCCGGCGGCGGCCAGGCTCTGGGAGGAGTTCCTTTACTCCCAGGACGCGAGCGGCGGCCAGAACCTGTGGCTCCAGGGCGGCGCGCGACCCGTCGAGCAGCAGGCGATGACCACCAACAGCTCGATCAACACGACCGCCGCCGCCGCGCTGCCAGCGGTCAGCGGCACGCCGGTGTTCCTCACCCCCACGCAGGCGACGACCGCTTCGACCTATCTCGCGGCTAACTGGGCCGCGGCCGTGAAGTAGCGGGTGGCCGTCACCACGACGAGCACCGCCGACGCCCAGCCTATGCAGGCTGGGCGTCGGCCGCTCGTTTCCAGGTCCCAGCTCGCCTGGACGGGCACGCTGCCGTTTCTCGGCTATGTCGGGGTTTTCCTGCTGCTCCCGACCGGCATCGTGCTGTGGGACGCCGTCCAGAGCTCGTCGGGCGGATTCGACTTCGGCGCCATCAGCTTGCTGTGGAGCAGTTCGACCCGCTCGTTCTTCGTCGACTCGGCGGAACTGTCGGCGATCACCTCGGTGATCGGCGCGGTGCTCGGCGCGGTGCTGGCCTACGCGGTGGCCAGCCGGGAACCCCGACGGCCTCATCCGCAGGCTCTACCTGGCCGGCTCCGGGGTGCTCGCCCAGTTCGGCGGGGTGACGCTGGCGTTCGCGTTCCTGATCACGATCGGGCCCACGAGCGGGCTGCTGCTGCACGCGGGCTGGTTCTACGACTTCCCGCAGGGCATCGGGCTGATCTACACCTACTTCCAGATCCCGCTGATGGTGCTCGTGTTCCTGCCGGCCGTCGACGGGCTCAAGGCCCAGTGGCGGGAGGCGGCGGAAACGCTCGGCGGCTCCGCGTGGCAGTTCTGGCGCTATGTCGGCGGGCCGCTGCTTGCGCCCGCCTTCCTTGGCGCGACGCTGCTGCTGTTCGCGAACGCGCTGTCCGCCTACGCCACGATCGTGGCCTGGGAGAACCAGATCTCGTACGTCGTGCCGCAGCAGATTGGCACCGCGCTGTCCAGCGAGGTAGGGCTGTCCTCGGCCAACCAGGCCGACGTCCTTGCCCTGGGCATGATCGTGCTCGTCGCTCTCGTCATGACCGGCTACACGCTCCTCCAGCGCAGGACGACGCGATGGCTGCGGTAAGGGGCCTGCACGCGCGCCGCCGGCGCCGCCTGAACGTCTTCAGGTACGTGGTCTTCACCGTATTCGGGCTGTTCTTCCTGCTGCCGCTGCTCGCGATGCTCCGGTTCTCGCTGGAGGGCAGCACCGGGGGCTCGTGGTCGCTGTCCGCCTGGGGCCAGATCGCGTCCTATGCCGGGCCGCCTCCGTTGCTCAGCGGCGTGGAGATCACGCTGGAACTCGCCGTCATCACCTGCCTGGTCATGCTGGTGCTGCTGGTGCCGACGGTGATCTGGGTCCGGCTCCGGGTCCGCTGGATGACCCGCCTGATCGAGGCCCTGTGCCTGCTGCCGCTCACCATCCCGGCGATCGTGCTCGTGGTCGGCCTCGCGCCGATCTACCGGGTGCTCCGCCAGCAGTTCAGCCTGTCCGCGCTTCAGCTTTTCTGGGTGTACGTGATCCTCGCGCTGCCGTACGCCTACCGGGCGCTGGCCGCGGGCCTGGAAGGCGTGGACGTCAAGACGCTGTCCGAGGCGGCGCGCAGCCTGGGCGCCGGCTGGACGACCGTGATCTGGCGGGTGATCGTGCCCAACATGCGGCAGGGCGTGCTGAACGCCATGCTGCTCACCGGCGCCCTGGTGCTCGGCGAGTTCACCATCGCGTACCTGCTGCTGTACACCAACCTGCAGGTCACGCTGTTCGCCGTCAGCCGCGGCACGCCGAACGCGGGCGTGCTGTTCTCCACCTCGAGCGCCGCACTGCTGTTCGCCTTCGTGCTGCTGCTGATCCTGTCCTACGTCGGCCGCCGTGGCGGCCCTCAGTCCGAGAGGTCCAAGGTGAGCAAGTGACTGGTGTTGAAGTGTCGCTGCGCGGCCTGCACCGGCGGTACGGCCATGTCGTGGCGCTCGACGGGCTGGACCTGACCCTGGCCCCGGGCGAGCTGGTCGCGCTGCTCGGCCCGTCGGGCTGCGGCAAGACCACCACGCTGCGGCTGCTGGCCGGCCTTGAGGACGCCGACGGCGGCCATGTCAACGTCGACGGCGCCGACATCACGCACGTGCCGGCGAACAAGCGCGGCATGGGCATGGTGTTCCAGGCGTACTCCCTGTTCCCGCACATGACGGTGCGGGACAACGTGGCGTTCGGCCTCAAGTTGCGCCGGGCCGGCCGCACCGAGCGTGAACGGCGGGCGATGGAGATGCTCGAACTGGTCGGCCTCACCGCGCAGGCCGGACGCTACGCGCACCAGCTGTCCGGCGGGCAGCAGCAGCGCGTCGCGCTGGCCCGCGCGCTCGCGATCTCGCCGAAGGTGCTGCTGCTCGACGAGCCGCTGTCCGCACTCGACGCGAAGGTCCGCGCCCAGCTCAGAGACGAGATCCGCCGCATACAGCTCGAGGTCGGCACCACCACCTTGTTCGTCACCCACGACCAGGAGGAAGCCCTCGCCATCGCGGACCGGGTTGGCGTGATGCGGGACGGCCACATCGAGCAGCTCGGCACGCCCACCGACATCTACTCCCGGCCGGCCACCTCGTTCGTGGCGGAGTTCGTCGGCCTGACCAACCGGCTGACCGGCACGGTCACCAGCGGATCGGTCAACGTGCGCGGCTGCGTGCTGCCGCTGGCGGACCCGACCACGCCCGACGGCCAGGCGACGGTGCTGGTACGGCCGGAAGCGGTGACCGTCGCGCCGTCCGGGTCGATCACCGGGACGGTGATCGCGGTCACGTTCCTGGGCGCCAGCAGCAGGATCACCGTCGACCTCGGCGATACCACCGTGCTGGCGCAACTACCGACTTCGGAGGCGACCGCGCTGCCCGCCGGCAGCGCCGTCGCGCTGACGATCCGGCCTGACCCAGTGCTCGTCGCGTGAGTGGCGCTCGCGCTCGCCGTGATGTCGGCCTGGGGCCCGCCGCGCCCGTCCTCATCACCCTGCGAACCAGCTGACGGCCGCCGGTGACCGCGCTCGGGTTCCCAGCAGTCTGGCTGCGGCACAACTGCCGGTGCCCCGAGTGCCTGGACCCGGTCACCGGCCAGCGCCTCATCGAGGTCACCGCCATACCGAACGGGTGCGGGGTGACTGTCGAGGCGCAGACCGCAGAGTCCGTCACGGTGGTTTTCGTCCCGGACGGCCACCGGTGCGGTCTTCAGCCGCGCCTGGCTGGCGGCGCACGCGCTGCCGGCCGGCGACCCCGCTCCCGGCCGCTCACTACCAGGGCGCTCGGCACCGGGGCGCTCGCCCTGGCTGGGCGGCCTGGCGGGCGTGCCGGAGCAGCCCGCGGCGGCGGGGCCCGCAGCACCGGGGCCGCGGCGTGGGCCCGCGGCGGGCCGGGCGCGCTGGCGGGCGAGGATGGCGACCCGCGCACCGAGGACGGCAAGCGGCTGTGGCTGGCGGCTGACCTGGCGGCCGCCCCGCCGTCGCCGCGCCGGCCCGGTCACGCCGCCGACGGGCGCGGCCGCCGCGCCGGATGGCGGGCCGGGGCCGGTCCCGTTCCCGCTGGCGGACTGGGCCAGTTACCTGGCCGACGACGCGGTGCGGGCCGCGTGCCTCGAAGCGGTGGCCAGCGCTCGGGTTCGCGCTGCTGCGCGGCGTGCCCGTGACGCCGGGGACCGTGCTGCGCGTCGCGAAGACGTTCGGGTTCGTCCGCCGGACCAACTACGGGAAGCTGTTCGACGTGCGGGTCGTCGCCGACCCGGCCAACCTGGCGTTCACCAGCCGCGCGATCGCGCCGCACACCGACAACCCCTACCGTGACCCGGTGCCCACCTTGCAGCTGCTGCACTGCCTGCGCGACGCCAGCCTCGGCGGTGACACCGGCCTGGTGGACGGCTTCGCCGCCGCCGCGGCGCTGCGCCGGGAGGACCCCGCGTCCTTCGCCGTGCTGACCGCCACCCCGTGGCCGTTCGGGTACACCGACAAGGAGACCGAGCTGCGCGCC
Source organism: uncultured Actinomycetota bacterium (assembly GCA_963811335.1). Taxonomy (GTDB): domain Bacteria; phylum Actinomycetota; class Actinomycetes; order Streptosporangiales; family Streptosporangiaceae; genus Trebonia. The sequence goes on from CAWERB010000018.1 coordinate 268,113, forward strand.
AGGGCGCCGCTGATCGCGCTCACCCCGGACGGGCGGATCACCGCCGTGCGGCTCAACAACCGGTCGATGGGGCCGCTCCGGCTGCCCTACGAGCAGGCGGACGCGGCGTACGCCGCCTACCGGGCGTGGGCGTCGCTGCTCGGCCGCCCGGAGTTCCTGCTGACCCTGCGGCTGGCGCCGGGCGACTGCCTCATCTTCGACAACACCCGCGTGCTGCACGCCCGCACCGCGTTCGCCGCGCCGCCCGCCGAGTCGCGGACGGCAAGCCGCCCGGCCGGTGACGCGGCCGTGGCGACGGCCGGACGGGGGTGACGCACCGGCGGCGGAATCCGCGCGGGAGCGCCACCTGCAGGGCTGCTACGCGGACATCGACGGCCTGCTGTCCACCCTGGCCGTGCTGCGCAGGGCGACCCCAGGCAGTTGACCATCCCAAGCTGGTGATGGCGCGCTGGCCAGTGTTGCCCTCAAACTATGCGCTTGCAGGCAACTCTCGTTGCGCATTGGACGTGCTGCGGGTGGCCCGGTTCGTTCTAAGGTGACTGAGTGGTCGTTGTCTCTGGCGCGGCGGCCTCTGCCACTAGGTCGTCATCGGCCGATAGGCTGACCGCCTCGGCAAGCAGGTCCTGATATGGCTGCCTGAGCGCTCGCCGCGCGAGTATCACCGTGGCCAGCACCCGGGCGCGGTTGCCGGGCTCGAGCTCGCCGGCCAGCGGGCCGCGCATCCGGTTCCACGTCAGCGAACCGGCCCTGCCGCAGCCGCGCTAGCGCCAGCGCGGTCACCACCGACAGCTGCCGGTCAGGCCGTGACAACCGCGGCAGCCGCTCCAGCCGGCCCGCGGCGCGGTCAGCCTCGGCCGCCGGGATCGCCGGGGACCGTCATGACGGCCCACTCAAGCTCAGCCAGCGCGGCGGCCTGGGCTTCATCGTCGGTGTCGGTCAGGGCGGGCAGCTGCTCGTGCAACTGCATCAGCTCGGCGGTACGGCCTTCTCGCCGCAGCATCATGGCCAGCAGGTGCGCGTTGGCCCGCGCTATGGGAACGCCTTTGCGGTAGGCGGCCAGTACCCGGTCGGCCCGCTCCGGTGAATGCGCGCCGGCATCGCGGCCGGCCTCGAAATCCTCCAAGGTCCCTGAGTATCGTCGCATGCTCCCCGTGCGGCCGGATCTCCAGCAACTGGGCGCCCACCGACAGCTGGCCGTCCTTCGCGCGCGTCGGCGCTAGCGTCAGGAGCGCGAAGCGATGCATAGCACGACCATGCCCGACGCGATCGCCGGCGATGCCGGCACCGCCGCGACGACTCCCGCCAGGACCAGGTTCGCGGCCGGGCCGGCAGCAGGAACGCCACACGCGGCCGGAGGGTGCCGGGCCGTGGTCTATCCGGTAACCGAACGGCAGGCCCAGCGATACCCGGGCGCCCCGTACCCGGAACCTGACCGCGGGCCGCGCGGGGCCCAGGCTGAACTCCCGGATCCTGGCCCGCACCAAGACGGCAACCAGCAGGCTGGCCAGCGCGTCTACCACCATGGTGATCAGGGTGCCCACGATGATCACCCCGGCTATCGCGAGCAGCGGGGCGGGCGTCATGATGAGCGCCACCAGGACCGCCGATCCAACCCACAGCACCCGGCCGACCGCCTCCCCGGCCAGGTAGCCGATTCTTTCCAGCATGGTCAGGCAGGCCGGGACGGCGTGAACGCCACCGGCCCTGCAGCGGGATCGCGCCGCGGCAGCAGCCCGAGACCATCCTGCCGTATGTGGTGCACGAGCATGCCGCTGAATGACAGGGCGTGTTCCTGATGGAAGCTTGCCAGGATCGCGTTCGGCATGAGTACCACGCTCCACTCCTCGGGGTCGCCGCTGCGCGGCGCCCAGCCGCAGGTCCATACGCCGAACCTCTCGTCCCAGCTGGTCTCACCCCAGCAGACCGTCCCGCCGGGCTCCGGATAAAACGGCGCGCGAAACTCCAGGTCCCTCATCTCCCGGACCTGGGCGTACTTCCACTCCAGGAGCTCGAACAGGTCCATCCGGCCGGGCGCGCCCGGGGCCGTGATCCGGATATCTCCCAGCGTCCCCGGGCCGTAGGTGTCAACGAACTCCCGGTAATCCGCGGGCAACTGGACCCCGAGCCGGGCATGCACAGCCGCCCAGTCCACCGCCCGCACCTCCGCCGGCGGGGCGCCGATCAGCTCCCGCAACGCCGCCATCTCGCTCACCGGAGGTGGTGTCCCCTGCAGGTATACCGGCCAGAAGTCTGCGACTCGCAGCAACGGCGGAGCCTGCTGCTCAGCCTGCGGCTCCGATACCGTAGCAGGCCCGAACACCGGCCGTGGTCCCAGGTCGATCCAGCGGCCGTCATACCCCTCGTAACCATCGGGGAACCGGCTCGCGTCATACCGGCCGGCCATCACCTCGGCCAGGAACTCACACACCGACCCGTCGAACCTCTCCCAGTAATCGCCCTCCTCCGTCGCGACGATCACCGGCCACTCATCAGGGTCACCCGGCCCGGTCAGCCAGTACGCCACGCCAGGGCTGCGCAGGTAACCCCATGGCAGCACCCCGCCCGGCTCCGGGAACAGCGGGAACGGGAACTTGCACTCGCCCGTCTCCCGGAACTCCCGCAGTGACTGAAGCGGCCGGCCGCGAAGTCGCTGAGCAGGCGCGGACGGTCATCCTCGGTCCGCTCCGGCAGTCGCAGCCGCACCCACCCGCGGAACCACCCCGCTGGAAACGACTCGGCCAGCAGCTTATAGTCCGCCGGCAACCGCTGGCCAAGGTCATCCTCGACCGCCGCCCAGTCAAACGACCTGCACTCCTCTGCCGCCACCCCAGCGACCTCGGCAAGCCGACTGACGCAATCGGCCCCGCGACTCATCTGTTCACCTGGCACCTTTCCCGCGGTTGCCCACATGATCTCGTCAGCCGCGACCCGTAAGCCGATACCATCTGACCGCACGTCCGCCAAGGCTGCCAGCGTAACACGGTATCCTCAGCTGGTGTTCGGGAAGTAGTCCCGTTTCACCGGGCCACCTGGTGTCTGCCACGCGACAGCGATACCGACCGGCACATAGGGTTGAATGCCGGTCCCTACGTCCGGTGAGTAGATGGGTCGCGCGTCATACAGCCCGGCGTCCCAGACCTGACTAGCGGGGCAATCGTGTAGTCTTCCCATGTCTTCATTCTGCTGCCTTGGAGATTCGCTTTCGGGTAGACGACCACGATGTTTTCCCTGAGCCCGCCTCCGCCGAACTGACCTGCCAGGAGGTGCGCGCGATTCCACCGAGTCCCGTCCCATTGGGGAAGGTAGGCTTATATTTTGAGCTGCCTATAGTTATTTTCGTTATGCACGCCGAGGCCGACACCGCTCTTCCCGGATCGATTTCCTGGCCGCCGGCGCTGGTCTGAAGGCCTCCATATTGCGGCGCTCCCTGGCCCGAAGAGAAACAGGCATTCGATTTCTCCTTGAAGAGTTTCCCTGCTGCCGTTTCCGCATCGGCGATTGCGGCGGCAATGGCCGCCGCCCCACAAGGGCTTGAGCGAGCCGCACCCAGTCGATCGGTGGCGCTTGCGTGCCGCCACGGGGCAGCACCCCGACACCGGGCTGGGCCTTCGAGGACCCACCGAATATGCCACTTCCGGGCTGGAGGCAGATCATGGTGAGGCACGGCGTCGAGCTTCCCGCCGCCGGGGTTGCCGAGGATCCAGCCGGGGGCGGTCGCTGAGCCGTTACTGTCCCGGGGGTTGGGGTTTGCGGCGGGGCAGATTTGGAAGATCAGGAGGCAGCCGGCGCTTGTCGCGGGTGGCTTCTTGACGGGCTGCTTCTTGGCGGCGGGCTTGGCGGGCTTCTTCTTGGCGGCGGCGGCCTTGACCTGGGCCTGGTAGGCCTTCTTGGCGGCGGCGATTGCCTTGGGGATGTTGGGGACCCGTGTGCCGCCGACGTCGAGGTAGGCCATGTGGCCGGTGGGGTCGGTGGCGTTAAGGGGGTTGTCGGCGGCGTAGCCGAACGGGGAGGCTGAGGCGCTGTCGGGCACCGGCTTGTTAGTGACGGTGTCCTTGTTGCCGAAGCTACCGGTGGCGGGGTTGTACCAGCGGGCGCCCATGTTCACCTGCCCGGTGGCGGGGCTGGTGTACTGCGACTGGTAGCCGAGTGACCCGGCCAGGGACCCGCCGCTGGCGGTGACCGCGCCCCACGGGCCGAACGAGCGCGACCCGGTCAGGGTCGTGCCGCTGGGAGCGAACTGGCCGGCCAGGTCGGTGTGCCGGTCGGTGAGGTCCAGCACCCCGGTCCCGGGAGAGGCGGCGGGGGCGGTGCCCGTCAGGGTGCCGCCGGGGGTCCAGGTGTAGCTGCTGGCCCCGTCGGAGGCCGGTTGCCCGCTGGTGCCCTCGTAAGTCAGGGTGGTGGTGCCGCCGGGGGTGATGAGCGCGATGTCGCGGCCCAGCGCGTCGTAGGTGCTCGACTGAGTGCCCTGGGCGCCTTGCTGCCCGTAGGCGTCGGAGGTGGAGGTGACCGTGCCGGACGGGCCGGTGACTGAGGACAGGTCGCCGTTGGCGGCGTAGGCGTAGCTGCTGGTGCCGTCGGAGGTCAGCTGGTCGCGGGCGTCGAAGGTGTAGCTGATGGTCCCGGCCGTGACCCGGTTGCCGGCGCCGTCGTAGGCGTAGCCGTGGTGATGCTGCCGCTGGTCCAGGAGGTCAGCCGGCCCGCCTGGTCGTACCCGTAGGTATTAGCCGACGCCCCGGTGAACCCGTGGTCGTCTTGGACGTCAGGTACCCGCCCGCGTTGTACCCGTAGCTGATCGACGCCACGGTGGTACTGCCGGAGGTGAGGGCGTCACTGGTGAGCTCGTGCAGGCTGTTGTAGCCGAACGAGCGGGTGTCGGCCCCGGTGCCGCCGTAGGAGACCTGCGACACCTGGGACATGGGGTTGTAGGAGTAGGTGAGGGTGGCGCCGCTGGCCGGATCGGCCATGGTGTGCAGCCAGTCGGCGCCGTCATAGGTGTAGCTGGTGGTGCCCGCGGCGTCGGCCACCGCCGTCTGCTGCCCGTCGCCGTTCCACGTGTAGGCGGTGGCGCCGGCCGAGCCGGAGGCGGTCAGTGG
>CAWERB010000019.1:0-177281 GCA_963811335.1 uncultured Actinomycetota bacterium
AAATAAAAGAAGGTGGCCGTCGGTGAGGTGGAGGACCTGGTGGCAGCGTTCGGCGATGCCGGGGTCGTGGGTGGCGATGACGACGATGCCTCCGCGGCGTGCGACGGCGAGGATGAGCTCGAGCGCTTGCTGTTTGGCCGTGTGGTCGAGTTCGGCGGCGAATTCGTCGGCGAGCAGGATATCGGGTTCGGCGATGAGGGCGCGCGCGATGGCGACGCGTTGCTGCTGGCCTCCGGACAGTTCCTCGACGAGGTGGTCGGCGTTGCGGCTGAGCCCGACGCGCTCGAGCATGTCTGCCGTGTTGCGACGTATGTCGGCTCGGGTGAGTCGGCCGGCGGCGAGGCGTGGCTGGAGCGCGATTTCGATGTTTTCCGCGGCGGTGAGCAGGTTAGCCAGGCCGTAGGCCTGCAAGACGAACCCGAGCCGGGCGGTGGGTGGGTGGCGGTGGACGGTGCCCGCGTCGGGACGCTCGAGCCCGCCGAGGAGCGCGAGGAGGCTGGATTTGCCGCTGCCGGACGGGCCGGTGACGGCGATGACCTGGCCGGGAGGGGCCAGGAACGAGACGTGATCGAGCAGCGTGCGCCCGGCGCGGTGATAGCAGACGTCGGTGGCGACCAGGGGGCCTAGTGGTGGCTCCCGGGCGTCCAGCGCCGGGGCCGGGCCCTCCGGGGGTCGGGCGTGGGGTCCGGTCATGCTGCGGTGTCTTCGGTGATACGGCCTTCGTGCAGCTGGATGGTGCGGTCGAGGCCGACGGTGACTAGTGGGTCGTGGGTGACGACGATGACCGTGGCTGCGAGGCGTGTGCTGATGCGGCGGAGGAGTTCGACGACACGGTCGCGGTTCGCGGCGTCGAGCTGGCTTGTGGGTTCGTCGGCGATCAGCACGCCGGGACGGCTGGCCGCGGCGACGGCGAGGGCGATGCGTTGCCGCTCGCCGCCACTGAGACGATCGACGGGGACGCCGGCCAGCTGGGCCAGCCCAAGTTCGTCGAGGAGCTGTTCGGGGTCGGGAAGCTGGGTTTGGCGACGGTAGCCGCGGGGACCACGCTGGGCGAAGCGGATGTTGTCAACTGCGTCGGCGTATGGGAGCAGGTTGCGACTCGGGTTCTGCACTGCGACGCCGACCTGCTCAGCGCGGATCCGCAGTAGCGCGGTCTCGGGCAGCCGGCTGATCTCCTCCTCGCCGAGGTAGACGCGGCCTGAGGTGGGCCGCTGCAGCCCGGCAAGGAGGGTGACCAGGGTGGATTTGCCGGACCCGGACGGTCCGATGATCGCGTTGCTGCTGCCGGGGGTGAAGGTCAGGTCGATGCTGTCTAGCGCGATCAGCTGCTCGCCGTCGATCTGGTAGACGTGCCTGAGCTGCTGGCAGCGCACCGGCTGTGCGTTCATTCCTCCGCCTCGCGGAGCCGGGCGGGGACGGCCGCGTGCAGTACGGCCGCGGCGGCGACCAGGCCGGTGAGAACCACCAGGACGACGAACGCGGCGGCGAACGTGATCAGCGCGACAGCGGGGAGCTGGTAATGCAGGACGATTGGGGTGGTATCGGCGAACTGGGGGATGACCGGCAGTGCGAGGCGGGCGGCGAGGGCTCCGGCCGGTAGCCCCAGGGTGACGGCGGCGCCGAGGAGCATCACCTGCTCGATCACCGCGCCGCGATACAACGCGCGGCCGGGTACCCCGACCACCCGCAGGGCGGCGGTCTCGCGGGAGCGTCGCCGGGCGCTGGCGGTGATTGCGATGGCGGTGCCGCCGACGGCGACGACCGAACCGATGATCGCGCACGCCAGCAGCAGGAACAGTGACAGCGCGGGCGCCTGCAGGCCCAGCTGGATGATGCGTGATCCGGTGGTGTTCTCGTGTTGCAGGGTGAGCCCGGCCGCACGGAGCCGGGCGATCGCGTCCGGTGGCGCGTGGGGTCCGAGCCAGATCATCCAGTTGGCCTCGGTGTCGAAGCCGGGCAGCACGGCGCGCACGAAGGTGAGGTTGGCGATCAGCCCGTCGTCGAGCACGACGGGCAGCACCGGGGCCCACTGCCTGACGCTGAACGTCGCGGCCGTGTTGTTATCGTCAACCATCTCTGGCGGGTCTGGTGTCAGGTAGCCGCTGGTGACGGCGGTGCGCGTGGCCACCACCGGCAACGGCTGGGGGGCGAACGCGTAACTGATGCCGCCGTACCCGCTGCTGCTCTGGTAGTCGTCACGCAACCCGTGAGGCGTGGCCCGCAGCGTATCCGTGCTGTCACTGAACTCGGGTCCAGCGCGCCACGCCCCCGGTTGGGTCAGCGACGCGTTGACCGGAACCCAGCGCGCATGCTGGTACCACTCGACGCTCTGCACGGTCAGCGTGCCGGTCAGCGTGCCGGACGGGTTCGACCGGTTCCAGGCCAGCCCGAGCAGCGTGCAGCCGCCCGCACAGTTCAGCGTCGCGGTGTAGGTGTGGGTTCCGGGCCGCAGCGTGCCCGCGCTCACCGTCAGGAACGGGTCGGCTGGGCTGCGGAGGATGAACTCGACCAACGGCGGGACGCCGCGCATCCCCGACGCGCTGATCACCACCCGCATCATCGTTGCGGTGGTGACCAGTGGCGGATGCGTGGACGCACCGATCATGTCCGCGATCTGCGGTGAACTCGGTCCGCCGCTCGCCGGGTAGCCCAGCCGGGCCATCCGGCTGGCGTCGACGGCGAGCACCGTGCCCACGACTGAATCACCGCCGTCGGGCAGCCAGGTCGCGGCCGCCATCGCCCACTGACCGTCCGGGTCGGCCCGCGCGACCGCGGCCACCGGGTCCACGCCGCGCTCAAACTGCATCGCGACTACCCGCTGCGCACCCACCTCGGCCTGGGCTCGCGCGTCCCGGTTCCCCGCCGCGACCGCCTCACCGCTCACCCCGAAGCTCGCCAACCCGACCGCCACCGCCAGCATCGCCGCCAGCCGCAGCCCCGCCGGGCGTCGCGCCACCTGCCGGGCCGCGAGGAACAACCCGATCCGGCCCGACGCCCGCGTGGGACGCAGCAGCGTCCGAGCCAGCAGCGGCAGCAGCCGGGTGCCCAACAGCGCCACCGCCATGACCAGCAGCCCGGGTACCAGCAGTGCCGCGACAGCGGTCCTGTTGGCGGAGCCGGTAAGGAGCACCACGAGCCCCGCGACCGCGGCCGCCGATACCGCCACGTCGATCACCAGTCCGGCCCGTGACCCGCGCGGCAACCGTGTCGTGCGGCGCCACTGGGCCAGAACGCTGCGGGTCAGGGTCCGATAGCAGGCGGCGACCGAGGCCAGAACGGCGCCGGCGAATCCGCCGGCCAGCGCCGCCGCCGCCGGCCAGGTCAGGACAACCGGGGTGTGCGGAGCGAGGACGGCGCTCGAGAACAGCCGGGCCGCCAGCCAGCCAAGCCCGAACCCGATCGGGGCCGCGACCACGAGCAGGACCAGCGGCTCACCGACCGCGAACCACGCCGTCCGCCACGGCCGCAGACCGCGCAGCTTCGCCAGCGCGATCTCGCTGCCGCGCGACTCAACCGCGTCGCTCACCACCTCAAACAGCACCAACCACGCCAACAGCGCCAGCTGCACAGTCACCAGCAGCGTGCCGCGATCAACGAGGTCGCGTTGATGAGCGGCCGCGTCGAGCACCTTCCCCAGGTCAGTCGACATCGCCACATTGACCGGCTCACCCGGGCAGCTGGTCGTGCACGACCTCGCCTGGCTGTATCGCCGCTGCAACCCGGCCACGTCACGGCGCAGCTCAGGCACGTCGTCCAGCCGGATCGCAGCAGGATCCAGCGGGTAATCCCACAGCAGCTTGGCCTGCGTCCCCGCCGGCAGCGCGCCCGACTCCGCCTGGTCGACGAACACCGTATCAACCGTGTCCGGGCGATCAAGGGCAGCGACGGATGCCCTGAAATAGCTGTGCCCGAACCAGAAAACCTCCTGCGGGTCGCGCGGCACGTACGTCCCCACGATCCGCGCCGTCACGCCGGCCGCGAACGAGACCTGGCCGCCCAACCGCCACCCGTAGTCACCCTTGACCGTGCGCTGACTGACCAGCACCTGTCCGGCCCCGTCCGGGCAATGCCCGGACACAATGATCAGATGGGCACACGCGCCGGCCCGCCACACCATGCTCACGTGCACAGATGGTCCGGCTGCCGCTTGCGCCGAGGTCCCGACATAGATCGACCCGATCCGCGTGGGATAACCCCGCACCGCCCCCGGCGCCAAAGTCATCGACTCGGCCCGCGCGAAATGGGACACCGGCGAGGCCAACTCGAAACCGTGCGGGACGTCCTGAAACTCCAGGCCCGTCGCCGGACCCGCCTGGGTCAACTCGTCCCGCAGCGTCGACTCACCCGCCGCCCGCGCGTACAACGGTCCCAACACCGCGGCGCCCATTACCACCGCGCCAACTGCCAGCACCGCGCCCGACAAACCGCGGCGCCACCACAACCCCCGAACCAGCAGCCGACCACGCCGACGCGAGCGACCCACCCCATCGATCTAGCGGTGAGGGGCCAGCGCGGTCAGGAGCGGCCCTCCATGCAGGACGGGCAGCGCGTTCTCGCGGCGCCCAGCAGGCTCGGGGATCTGAATGTGGGCTGACGCAGCACGCCAACGCCGCCGCGCGGTGCTCGACGGCGATTGCGGGCGGGGCTCCATGGGCAGCTAGGTTAGCTCGGCCGACCGGCGGATTGTCAAGGTCGATAGTGACCGCACCAGGAGGCACTACCAGGGGTCTCGGCCATCAGTATTCCCAGACCCGCAGAGTGGAGATATAATGTTTTACGCAGGTTAGATATCCGGGGCGGAGGCGAGGATATGGCTAAAACGAGTGTAGACATCGATATGGAAAAGCTGGATAAGGTGCGGGGGATCCTGGGGACCGAGTCCATCCGGGAGACCATCAGCGCCGCGTTCCGCGAGGTCATCCGCATGGCGGCAGTCCGCGACCTGGTGACCCTCGGGGAGTCGGGCGCGTTCGACTTCCTCCTCGAGCCAGGCGCCGAGGAGCGGATGTGGGGGTGACCCGCTATCTCGCGGACAAGAGCGCACTCGCCCGGCTCCACCTGCCTGCCGTCCGCGAGGAACTCGAACCTCTCATGACGCGGGCACTGGTCGGCATCTGCGGCGTCACCGAACTGGAGATGCTCTACTCCGCCAGGAACATCCAGGAGCGGGCGCGGATGAAAGAGCAACTCGAAGCCTCCCTTGACCAGGTCGACACCCCGGAAGACATCTGGAGACAGGCCATCGAGATCCAGGAGGCGCTGACCGAGCAGGCCCAGCACCGGTCGGCCTCGATCCCCGACCTCATCGTCGCCGCGACCGCCCGCGCCCGCGGCTTGGAGATCCTGCACTACGACCGGGACTTCGACACCATCGCCCGCTTCACCGACCAGCCGACCCGCTGGATCGTCCCCCCGGCACGGTCTAGCCCGGACGCGTGGTTATCATCCGGACGGCTAAAGACAGGCGGAGTGCTGTGACAGAGAGAGTCGTTGTTCGATTCGAAGGCGAAGGCTCGGGCGTCGCGGAACTCAGCTGGGGTCAGCACGAGATCTGGGCTGCCATTCAGGACAAGGGCAACTCCCTGCCGTTCTGCCGCGTCCGGGCACTGCCGCCCGGGCAGACCGTAGCGGATGTCGCTGCCGGACTGCGCTTCATCATGAGTCGGCACCAGTCGCTGCGAACCAGGCTGCGCCTCGGCCTCGACGGGCAGACCCGGCAGGTGGTACACGCTTCCGGCGAGATCATGCTCGATGTCGTGGACGCGGGCGACGCCGACCCAGGAGAGACAGCGGCTGCCGTCGCCGCCAGGTACAAGACCCGGATCTTCGACTACGAGCACGAATGGCCGCTGCGGATGGCCGTGATCACGTACCGGGGCACCGCCACCCATGTCGCGGAGGTGATCTGCCATCTCGCCCTGGACGCGTTCGGGCTGGCCGCACTCCACGATGACTTCGACCGCCACGATGAACGCACCGGACCGGTGACGGCGATGCAGCCGCTGGAGCAGGCCAGGCGACAGGGCGGTCCGGGCGCGCGCCGTGCGCACGAGGCTTCGATGCGCCATTTCGAGCGGCTGGTCGCGCGGGCCCCCGACCGCCTGTTCCGCGAGTCGGCTGACCCGCGCAAGCCGCGGTTCTGGGAGGTCACGTGTGAGTCTCCTGCCGGTTACCGGGCGGCCAGGATGCTCGCGACCCGGCTCGGTCTCGGCACCTCCCCGGTGCTGCTCGCCGCCTTCGCCGCGGCCCTCACCCCCCTTACCTCCCTCGCGTCCGGCCAGCCCGTCGTGGTGCAACTGGTGGTAAGCAACCGGTTCAGGCCCGGGTTCGCCGGTTCGGTCAGCCCAGTAGCGCAGAGCGTCCCTTGCATGATCGAGGCGCCGGGCGCCCCGTTCGAGGAGGTCGCCCTCCGGACCTGGCGATCCGCGCTCCTCGCGTACAAGCACGCCTATTACGATCCGGCGGGTAAGCAGGAGGTGAGCACGCGGATTGCGGCCGAGCGCGGGTCGGACGCGGACCTGGGCGTGGTCTTCAACGACCGCCGGGTGCGCAGCCGCGAGCTCGCCGATTCCATCACCGGCGACGCGGCCGGCAGGCCGGCGCCGATCCGGGACGAGCTGACCCGGACGAGGTTGAACTGGGGAGAGCCCCTTGACATCCCCGAGCAGACGGTATTCCTGTCCGTCGTTGACATGGCCGACACGCTGTGCTGCGAATTGCGGGCGGACACCCACTTCGTGAGTCCGGCCGACATGGCAGGGCTGCTACGGCGCATCGAGAGCGTGCTGGTGAATGCGGCGGAATCAGGATCCGCCGCAGATTATCAGGAAGTGCTACGGTAACGCGGTGGCGCGGTTCCTTTTCGTCGTCCTTCCCGTCACGGCCCACCTCTGGCCGGCTGTAGCCATCGGCGACGCGCTGGCTGCCCGAGGGCATGACGTGGCCATGTGCGGGCCCGGGAGCGACCTGCGCCCGCTCGTCGGACCGGATGTGACGATCTATCCGACCGGCAAGCGCTCCTACCGCGCGTACAAGGAAGTGGGCATGGCCGGCCGCGTGCGGGAGCTGTGGGACGACTACCTGATACCGCTCAACCGCTTCATCCAGGACCCGGTAGACCGCGCCGTGGCGGAGTACCAGCCCGACGTTGTGATCGCTGACCAGTACGCGCTGGTGGTGCCTGGCGGCGGAAAGATACGGCGTGCGGTGGGCGACTCTGGCCCCGGGGTACTCGAGCTCACCCCGTCGCATGAGTACCTCGGCCTGCAGGAGTGGGTCCGCTCGAAAGTGGCGCAGGCGTGGGAGATGGCCTGCCTGCCCGCTGACGACGGTCTCGACCTGCGCTTCTCGCCGTACCTGGTGATCGCGACGACGATGCAGGCGCTGACCGGCACGGCGCCTTGCCGGAGCATTGCGTGCTGGTCGGGGCTGCGCTCGGCTCGCGGCGCACCGATCCCAGCTTCAGCTGGGACTGGTGGGATCCCGGCTGGCGGCACGTGCTTGTCACCGCCGGCACCTTGGCCGCGCACCTGGTGCACGGTTACTCGCGCGGATGATGGCGGCGCTGGTGAGCCGATGGCAGGCCGGGTGCAGGCGGTGGTCAACGCCGCGTCCGATGCGGTGCCGGAACCGCCGCCGAACGTCCTGGTCGCCCCGCGGGTGCCCATGCTCGAGCTCATGCCGCGCCTCGACGCGGTGATCTGCCAGGCCGGGCAGAGCACAGTCAACGAGGCGCTCGTGCACGGCGTGCCGATGGTTGTCGCGCCGATACGCCTCGGCGAGCTGGCCGTGGCCGAGCAGGTGACGCGGGCGGGGGCTGGTATCGCGGTCTCGTTCTCGCAGGCGACCCCGGAAGCAGCTCGGCGCCGCGGTGACGGCAGTGCTCGATGAGCCGGGCTACCGCGCACATGCGCGGCGGATCGCCGAGGAGTTCTCAGCGGCCGGAGGAACTGGCGCCGCAGCCGGACACTTGGCCGCGCTCGCGCAGCCCGCCGCACCCTGATCCCGGGTTTTCTGGCCCGCGCCCAGCTCAGCCCTCCGATGACCGGATAGGCGCCGCGCTGCCGGGCTGGGACGCAGCCGCCGCATAGCTACGCAACTTCAGAAGCGTGGGGACGAGGTCCGTCCATGGCTCGTAGTCCGTGTAGTCACTGCCGCAGCGGTGCAGCGCGAGCTTCTCAGCCGTGACGTCGATGCGACCGCCGTTTGCCTCGAGGTACCTGAGCATCCGCCGTGACCCCACAATGGTCGGTGGATAGGTCAGGTGCCAGTCGCCGGACGAATATGCCTGGACCCGCCGGGTGAGCCTTGGCAGGACCGAGTCGGTCCATTTGAAATGGTGCACCTGCGCGAAGGCCTCCGTTGCCGGCAGTGACCGGCCTGTTAGTGCCCCATGCTGGCCGAGGTGCAAATGCACATCGCCACGGGCGAGGGTCACCTTCGACGTCACCGCTCTCACCACGCGCAGCGTCACCAGTCCGGCCAGCGCGTACTGCGCCCAGATCGATGTGGCCGGGTTCAGCGCCGGCAGAGTGCCGTCGGCAGCCACCCGATCCAGCAGGGCACCCATGACGTAGTCGTACCCGCCAACCTCGCAGGCGGTGATGATGTCAGTCAGCGGCCGGTCGTAAACATGGAACTCGTCAAGGTCCGCGACGACCCACCAGTCGCTGGGATGCCGTCGCATCTGCGCCCGGATCAGATATGCGTTGAGGTCCTCGTCCCACGGACCCTGGTGCACCGCAGCAAATGCCAGCCCATGCCGTGTGAGCACGTCCTGAGCTCGCTGGAATTCCGGGTCGTCAAACGACTCGATGTGCCGGATTAGGTGGAAGGAATCGACGCCAAGGCCGCGGTAATGTGCGATAGCGGCATCCAGGAGGCCGGTATCAGAACCGACGACCGACACGAAGCGGATCGTCACGTCAGATCTCTCCATCTCTCTACCCCGCTAACTACTCTTGGTCAGGTCCGGTTTACGAGTCGGCGCCGCTTGCGATCGCCCGGCGTCGGTTGCGCTCGGCCAGGGCCGTGCGCAACAGCTTGTCCAGTTCCTCGTCGCTGAGCTCGTCCAGATCCTCGTCGCTGAGCGTGTCCAGTTCAGCGGGGCGGGACAAGTCCTCGGTGACCCGGAAATCCGGGTAAGCGGCGATTACCTCGGCCAGTTCGGCGATCGTCGGACTAACGAAGACCTGGTAAACGGGCAGTTTCACGCCGTAGGTGTCGCCGACGCGGGCGACGAATGTGGTCACGGTCAGCGAGTCACCGCCGAGGGCGAACAGGTTGTCGCGTACGCCCACCGGCGCCGGGGGGGCGAGGAGGTCGCCCCAGATCCGGGCGAGGGTCGCCTCGACCGGGTTCCGGGGCTCGACGCGGTCAGCCGCCGGCGAAACAGCACTCCAGTCAGGGGCGGGCGCCGCGGCCCTGTCGGCCTTCGCGGCCGGCGTGAGCTGCGGGCTCTCGTCTTCCGGCCACCGGCCGAGGTCGCCGGTCCGCATCGGCAGGTCGGCGACCGCCGTGCCAGGAGCGGCTGCGGCGTGTTCCAGCAAGGTCTCCATGCAGCCCAGGAACCGGTCTGGCCCAGGCCGCATCGAACAGGTCGGTGCTGTATTCCAGCGAGAGCTCGTGGCCTGGCCATCCTGACCCTCACGGGCATCCGCGTACAGGGTGAGATCGAGTTTCGCGGTCGAGGTGAACAGCGCCTGCGAGCACGCGGTGATACCAGGAAGATCCAGCACGGGCGGCGTGAGCGATCCGTAGGCGAACTGGACCTGGATGAGCGGTGCGTGCGCGAGCGTGCGATCCGGCGCGAAGTCCTCGACCAGCTTCTCGAACGGGAGCTGCTGGTGCGCCAGCCCGTCCACGGTGGTATCCCTGACCCGGCTGAGCAATCCGGCAAAGGTCGAATCGCCGGCCAGCGACATCCGCAGCGCGACAGTGTTCGTGAACATGCCGACGATCGGGTCCAGCTCGGCGTGGGTGCGGCCGGCCACCTGGGTGCCGAGCAGCATGTCGGCCTGCCGCGTGTAGCGCGACAGCGTGGCCACGAAGCCGGCGA
Source organism: uncultured Actinomycetota bacterium (assembly GCA_963811335.1). Lineage (GTDB taxonomy): Bacteria > Actinomycetota > Actinomycetes > Streptosporangiales > Streptosporangiaceae > Trebonia. The sequence goes on from CAWERB010000019.1 coordinate 10,058, forward strand.
GGAACACCATGAACATCGTGGCGTTGCGGCCATGCGCCACCGCGGCCAGGCGCTGGGTCGTCGCGGCGCCGACATGGATCGTCGCCATGCCGCCACGGGCGGACCGGCGGGCTGGCCTGGGCCGGCCGGCGGGCAGCGTAAGGAGCCGGCGGCGCGCCGCGGAGCTGCTCGCGCCAGTAGCTCAGCTGCCGGTCGAGTTCCTCGCCATGCATCCGGTCCTGCTGCCACACGGCGTAGTCACCGTAGTCCATCAGCAGTGGCGGCAGCGTCGCGGGCACGCCGGCCGTCTCGGCCCGGTAGACGTCGGACAGCTCGCCGATCAGGATCTTCATCGACGATTCGTCGCTGATGCTGTGGTGCATGACCAGCGACGAGCAGGTGCCGGCCGGGCCCGGCGGCGATCAGCGCCATCCGGATCAGCGGCCCGGTGGCCAGATCGAACGGCTTGCGGGCCAGGTCTGCCGCGATCGACTCGGCCCTCCGGGTGCGCTCGCCCTCGTCCAGCCCTGGCGGGAGCTCGATGTGCTCGATCGGCACGGTGCCGGTATCGGCGATGACTTGCTCGGGCACGCCGTCGCAGGCGACGATGCTCGTCCGCAGTGCCGCGTGCCGCGCGACCATGGCGTCCATCGCGCGCTGGAGCGCGCCCGGGTCGAGCGGGCCCTCGAGCCAGCACCCGTACGGCAGGTTGTACGTCGGTTCGCCGGGCGCGAGCTGTTCGAGGAACCACAGTCGCTGCTGCGCGAACGACACAGGGAAGCGCATGGGTGATTACCTCCGCATCGCCCGTCAGCGGCGCGAACCGCACCGGCCCGCCCGCAGTCGCGCGCTGTGCGTCACGCGATCTCGCGGCTGAAAAGCCGTGATGACAACACCAGGGTTATCGCGGCCAGTCAGGCCCATGATGAGGCATCGCCTCCCAGACGACGCTGGGCGCCGATATGGCCCTGGAAGATGGCCCGCATGCCGTTGGTCCCCCAGGCGAACGGATTCCAGTCAGGCGACATGCTGCATCCACAGCGGCGCGACGGAAAGCGGGATCAGGACCCCGGCCAGCAGCGCGAGCCCGTTGGATGCCGAGTTAACCAGCGTTGCCGAGCGAGTTCTCGTTGGGCACAAGCAGCGCCAGGTCGAATCCGATCGAGACGCCGAGCGCCACCATCAGCGACAGCAGCACCAGGGCGAACAGGAAGTTGCCCGGCTGCACCCGCAGGCCGAACGCGAGGGCGGCCACCGTGACGACCACGCCCTGGAACCCGACCAGCAGGACGTACATCAGCACCCGCCCGAGCAGCAGGCTGACCCGGCTGACCGGCGTCACCCGGTGGCGGGTGACGACCCCCTGCCGCATCGCGCCGAGCAGGGAGAATCCGGCGAACAGGCCGCTGTACACGCCCATGGCCGCGAACAGCGAGGGTACGTAGATCTGAAACGCGTTGCTGTAGGTGGGGACGCCCATGGCGCCCTTAAGGAACGGAGTGAACAACAGCAGGTAGGTGATGGGCTGGATCAGCGTGATCGCGATACTGACGGGATTGCGCACCAGCAGCACGACCTCGTACTGGAAGATCAGCCACGTATCGCGGGCGAGTTTCATCGCTGCCGGTTTCCTTCCCTCTGGCGAAGGCCTGGGTGAGTCTCTGCTGGTTGGCTCGGTCGGAGCCCCTAGCCAGGTTCAAGAGTGCGGCCGGTCTTGGCCAGGAACACGTCGTCCAGGCTCGGCCGGCGGGTCTCGATCGCTCCCGGCTCGATCCCCTTGCCGCTCAGCGCGCGCATGATCTGCGGGATGGCCGTGGCGGCGCTGTCCACATAGAGCCGCAGCGTGTGCTCGATGGTCTCGCAGGACTCACGTACGGCTGCTCGGTGAGGACCTTGGACGCTTGCAGGATCGTGGCGGGCTCGGGCACGCCAGCGGTGTCAGCCGCGGCCAGGTCGACGACCACGACGTCGCCGGAGATCTCGCGCTTGAGGTCCGACGGGGTGCCTTCGGCGACGATCAGGCCCGACATCGATGATCGAGATCCGGTCGCAGAGCGTGTCGGCCTCATCCAGGTAGTGCGTGGTGAGGAAGATCGTCATGCCCTCGTCGCGGAGCCTGCGCACCTCCTGCCACATGCGGGCCCGGCTCGGCGGGTCCAGCCCGGCCGTCGGCTCGTCCAGGAAGATGACCTGGGGCGAATGGATGACGCCGAGCGCGACGTCCAGGCGCCGGCGCTGCCCGCCGGAGTAGGTCTTGATCTGGCGGTCGGCGAAGTCCCCGAGATGGAAGGCCGCGATGACCGCTTCGGCGAGGGCTTGCGCGGCTGATTTGGAGACGCCGTACATGCGCGCCTCTAGCACCAGGTCGCGCCGTCCGGTGGAGTGATCGTAGGTGCCGCTGGACTGCGCCACGAAGCCGATGCGCTTGCGCACCTGCCCGGGATCGCGCCGAGGTCCGCGCCGGCGATCATCGCGTCGCCGCCGTCCGGGCGTAGCAGCGTGGCCAGCATCCGAAGGGTGGTCGATTTCCCGGCTCCGTTGGGACCAAGGAAGCCGAAGATCTCGGCGCGCTCCACAGAAAAGTCCACGCCGCGGACCGCATCGACGGCAGTGGCCTTACGACCGTGCCGGGAGCCGGAAAGACTTGCGCAGGCCACTGACTTCGATCATTAGCACCATTGCTCACAATAGGTCGAATGCGACATGGCTGCGGTTCTGAAACTCAGTCGCGAATGTGACATGGCTGCAATTCCGAAAACTTTCGCGATTGCGCATTTGGGGCGCAAGTTTAATGTCACCTCATAAGGCTAAATGGGGCGCTAGGTTTACGCAATGGGTCGCCAGCGCCGGCGCGGGCCAGTTGCTTGCTGATCGCCTGCCCGATTCGCGCCGCTGGCTCCGGCAGCAGGATGTGGTTATGGTCGCAGTCCAGTTCGACCGCCTCGATCGGGCCGTCGACGAACGACCGCCAGGTTTCCAGCTTCTCGGCCAGCGCGGGCGGATTGCGGGCGCAGGAGAAGAAGAGCATCGGGCAATGCACACGGCCGGGCTGGTGAGCGACCATCACGGCGACGTTGTTCTTGATGACCCGCTGCAACGCGCGCACGCGCTGGTCCGGCCACTCGTCGAGGCCCAGGCCCGGCCGGCGCCGCACCAGTTCGAGCATCCGCGCCTCGGGCTCCGGATCGGCCGGAGTCGATCGCGGGCACGTACCCGAACTGCGCGAGCATCGAGGTTGTAGAACCTCCACGGCTCAGTTGCTCGACCGGGATCGCGTCGAGGTCGGCCAGGCTCGAGTCCAGGATGACGAGCAGCCCGACCTGCTCGCCGCGGCGCTCGAGTTCCTCCGCGATCGCGAAGGCGATGTTCCCGCCCAGTGACCAGCCGAGCAGGTGGTAGGGGCCGGCTGGCTGCGCCTTCCGGATCTGGTCGGCGTAATCCCGCGCCATCTCCGCCATGGTGACCGGCAGCGGCTCGGGTTGCCGAACGCCACGGGCCTGCAGGCCGTAGAGCGGGTACCTGGCATCGACGTGCGGGAGCAGGGCCAGGTAGCACCAGCTCAGGCCGATCATCGGATGCACGCAGAACAGGGCAGGGCCGTCGCCGCCGACTCGCATCGGCATGACCGGGTCGAGGACGCCGCCCGCTGCCTTGGCGGTCGCGCGGAACACCCGCAAGGACCGGATGTCTCCGGCCGGGAGGAAGGCGTCGGCCGCGCCGGCGCGCATCGTGGGCGCGGCCCCGCCCGGCGCCGGGTGAGTATCGTTATCGTCCATCCGCGTCCCTTCGGCTGAGTGGTCTGGGCAATTTCTGTGGTTTTAGGTGCGGCCGGTGCCGGCGGCCAGGGGCGGGGGCCAGGCGGCGGGGTCGGCGGGGTCGGGCGGTGCGGCGGGGCAGATGACGTAGTGGCGGGGGGTGATGGCGGTGGGGTGGCGGGCCAGGGCGGCCATGCAGCGGGCGTGGGCCTGCTGCGGCGTTCGTGATGGTGTCTGGTGGCGGCCAGGTAGGCGACCAGCGGCCGGCCGCCGGCCGAGGCGAAGACCCGGGTCGACGGCGGGCGCGACGGCGTCCTCGACCAGGCGCTGCACGTCGGCCACGCTCACCCAGCAGTGGTCGGCCAGTACCCGGTCCGGGGTCTCGGCGATGGGTTCGAGCCCGATCGACCTCGGGCACCTGGCCGGCGGCACGTCACCGTGCGCGGCGGCCACCAGCAGCCGCTCGACGGCCAGCAGGCCCGCCTCCAGCTCGGCCCGCGGCAGCAGGCCGGCGTCGCCGCTCCACGCGTCCAGCCGCAGGCACCCGTCAACCTGGTTAAGGCTGAACCGCAGCGGGGATCGCGTTGACCGGCATCGGACGCCACCGCAGCTCGGACCGGGCCAGCGCAGGCCGATCTCCTCGGGCCGGACCCCGACACCGCGGTGAGCCCCGACCACGACCCAGGGGCCTTGACCCCGACGCCCGCCGTGAGCCCCGACCACGACCGGGGACAAGGTAGTTGAAGAACAGGTCGTAATTGAAGCGCAGGCCCCGATCATGCTCGGTCCGTTCGTTCATGGCGTTCAGCCTGGCCGCGTCGTACCTGGCGAGCCGGCTCGCCTCCGCCACCCTCATCCGGGTGTGGCGGACCAGCTCGTCGAAGCTTCGCCCGGCGATCTCGACGGTGGCGACGGCGGCCTGGGACAGGGCGCCGACGTAGTCCGCCAGGTGGCGCTCGAAGCGGTTGCCTGACACGATCGGCAGCACCAGTTCCCGGTAGCCGGCGCGGCGGGCGACCACCGCGCAGATCGCCGCCAGGACGACGCTGGACCGGCTGGCCCGGGTCCGCGCCGCCACCTGCCGCACCGCCATCGCGGCGGCCGCCGACGACAGCTCCACCGCCAGCGACTCGCCGCTCGGCCGGGCGCCCGGCAGGGCGTAAAGGCAACGGGGAATCCGGCTGAACTGCTCCCGCAGGTAGTCCAGCGCCGCCTCGGCCCTGGCCCGCTCGGCGGGCGCCGCCTCCAGCTCAGCCTGGTCCAGCGGCTGGTGACCGGCCCGCCCGGCCGGCTGATGACCCGCCTGGCCGGCCGGCTGCCGCCCGGGGCCGGCGAGCAGGCCGGCGAAATCGCGCTTGATGATCTCGATCGCGCCGTGATCCACCGCCAGGTGCGTGAACCCCGCCGCGCAGGCGATCACCCGGTCGCACCAGCGACGGCCACCGCCACCCGCACCGGGCGCCCCGGATCCGGCGACTCCTGCAGCCACCGGACCAGCGCCCCGGCCACCGCGGGCCGGTCCGCCGGCCCCCACTCCCCCACCTCCAGCGAGCACGCCTCCACCACGAAGACACCGGAGCCCGCGACCCGCTGGCGCGGCCGCTCACCAGGCACATAGGTCGTACGCAGGGCCTCATGCCGCGCGATCAGCGCCGCCACCGCCCCGGCCACCTCCCCGACCGACGCCCCCGCCGGCACCGGCAGCTCGACCCGCAAGATCGCGTAGGGGTGGCCGGGGGTCGAGCTCAGCCACGTGTAGACGTTGAGCTGGCCCAGGGTCAGCGGGCCCTCGCCGGCCCGCTCACCGCTGAACTCGACCGGGACCGGCCGCACCGGGGTCAGCCGCACGCGGCGCCGGCGGCCGGCCACGGCTGCGGTGCTCATCGCCGGTCAGCCGATCAGCCCGCGAAGCGCGCCGGCCAGGTTCCCGTCCGCGCCGCACTCGCGGGTCCGCTGGACAACGGTCGTCGGCAGGGCCGTGATCGGGGGCAGGCCGAAGACGTCGACCGGGCCGGTGTACGGCGATGGCCGCCAGTCGCGCACGGCGTCCCGGTTGGCCTGCCACACGCCAAGCGAGCGCGCGACGAACTCGGGCGCCACGTTCTCCGGGACCAGGCCGCGCTCCTGCCAGCTCACCAGAATCCGCGGCAGGTCCGATTGCCGGGGGGGCGCCTGCGACCACGACTCGGTGCCGGTGCCGGTGCCGGTGCCCGGTGGTTCAAGCAATTCGGTGTCGATCACGGCGAGGAGCCGCACGTCGTCGAGGCGGACGGCCATCTCGTAGGCGATCGCCGCTCCGATGGCACAGCCGCCGAGCAGATAGGGGCCGCGTGCGCGTTCCGCCCGGATCGCGTCGACGTAGGAGTCGGCCATCGCCGGCACCGTGCGGCGGGGCTCCACGTCGGAGTAGAGTCCGGCCGCCTGGAGGCCGAACACGGTGAACTCCTCACCCAGCGCATAAGCGAGCTGGCAGTACGGGCCGACCTGCCCGTCATCCGGGTGGACGAGGAACAGCGGGGGACGGGTGCCGTCGCCGTCCTGGATCGCGACGAGCGGGCCGGACAGCCGCCCGGCCTGGCCGCGGAGCAGGGTGGCCAGGCGTTCCACGGTCGGGTAGTCGGTCAGCACGTTCATCGGGAGCTGGATGCCGAACTCCGCTATGATGGCGTCGATCACCCTGGCCACGTCCAGCGAGTTACCGCCGACGCTGAAGAAGTTCTCCCGGATCCCTACGGCGAAGCCGAGGATGTGCTGCCACTGCCGGGCCAGCCAGATCTCTACCGGGTCACGGGGACGCTGGTAGCCGGTGTCGATCGTTTCGTTGAGTGCATCGTTCATGGCGCAGTCGCACCGTTCTCGTGATGGGGGGCCAGCCGCCAGCGTTGAACCTTGCCGGCCCCCGACCGGGGGACCTGGTCGACGAACGTGAACTGCTTCGGGATCTTGTAGCCGGCCAGCCGTCGTCCGCAGTGCGCGGCGAGTTCGGCCTTGCGCACGCTCGCGCCGGGGCGCAGCACCACGTACGCGCCCACCACTGACCCGAGTGTCTGGTGCGGCACGGCCGCGGCGACCGCGTCGACGACCGCGGGATGATCCCGCAGCGCCGCCTCTACCTCGTCCGGGTCGACCTTCTCACCGCCCACGTTGATGACGTCGTGGTCGCGCGGCTCGAGGTAGAGATAGCCATCCGGGTCCAGCCTGCCGTGATCGCCGACCGTGGCGAACCCGTCGGGGGTGGTGCGGATGGCCTGGTCGTCGACATAGTCGGAGCGGCCGACCCGGTGCGGGGTCCGCATGAACACGGTCCCGGTAGTGCCGGGCGGTACCAGGTTGCCGGCGTCGTCCAGGATGCGGATCTGGGTGAGGAAGCCGCGACCGACCGTGCCGGGGCGGGCCAGCCACTCGTCGCCGCGGACCAGCGTCACGCCGACCCCCTCGGTCGCGCCGTATAGCTCGTAGACCCGTTCCGGGCCGAGCAGGTCGATCCAGCCGCGTTTGGTGTCCGCCGCGCAGCGGGCCGCGGTGTGCAGCATTCCCCGCAGACTGGCGAAGGCCGCCTGGTCCAGCTCTGGCAGTCGCAGGATCTCCCGCATGTGCGTCGGGGTCAGCTGCAGCCACTCGATGGCGTGCCGGCGCACTAGCTCCACCGTCCACTGTGGCGCGAACAATGGCTGGAGGACGACGGTGTTGCGGTCAAGCAGGGCGTCGAGGAACGCGGTGAACGGGGCGGCATGGTACAGCGGACCGACAATGAGCTGCCGCTGCGCGGTGCGCCAGCCGGTCTGCCGGATCACCAGGGACGGCGTCCCGGCCGGGTCGTAGCGCAGTGGTCCTGGTCGGGCGGAGATCTTCGGTATGCCCGTGCTCGCGCCGGTTGCCAGCAGGTAGGCCGTGTCTTTCATGTCCGGGGCGCCAGCGCCGGCCGGGGGCTCGGGTCCGGCGGGCAGGTCTATCCGTTGCGGCCGGAGCTGGGCGTCCATCAGGTAGCCGCGGCCGAACCGCCGGCCGAGCACGCGCAGCAGGACGTCCCGTTCGGCCGGCGGCGTGGCCGGGTTCATCGGGAAGACCGGCACCTCGGCCGCGAGCGCCGCCGCGATTCCGATGGCCGCGGGCAGGGTATTGGCGGCCGGCACGACGACGCACGACCGCGTGCTCCGGTCCAGCGCCGCGCCTAGTTCGTCGGCCGCCGCAGCGACCCGGTCGGCGAATTCCCGCCAGGACAGGACCTGCTCGGCCAGGGCGGTGTCGAAGCCGACGAGGGCCGTCCGGTCCGGCTCGGCCCGGGCGATGTCGGCGATCCGCCGGCGCACGGACAAGGCCATGGTTACCGCAGGATCTCGGCCAGCCGGCGAACATTGGCCGCGCTCATGAACTCGAACACGTCCAGCGACCGGCCGAACTCCGTCTCGATGGCGGCGATGATGCCCAGCGCCGACAGTGAGTCGCCGCCCAGTTCCAGGAAATCGTCGTTCACGCCGACCGGCCGCACGTCCATCTGCGCCGACCAGATCGCCGCCACCCGGCGTTCCACGTCATCGCGCGGCTCCTCGAACAGGGTGCACCGGCTCTCGGCAATGGCCGACGCGAGGGACTCGGCATCCACCACGCCGTCCGCCATCGGCAGGTGCTCCACGATCAGCACGCCGGCCAGCCCGTTGTCCTCGCCCAGCTCTTGCCGCACGTGATTACGCAGGATGGGCCCGCTCACGTACTCGCTCAGCTCAGCGGCCGCGATCGCCACGTCCCGCCCGTCGTGGCGCACGATCGCGGTCTCGGCTCGGCGCACGGCGGGATGTGCGGACAGTACCTCGGATATCTTCGGCGGGGTCACCACGGATGTTCTCCTGTCAGCAGGTCGGTGACGAGCTTGTGCACCTCGGGGTCGCGCAATAGGTCGTCGTGGCCGATGTCGACCGTGATGGCTCGCGCGCCCTCCGGCGGCGGCATCCTGGTCGGCCGAGTTCAGGAACAGCGGGGTCGTCGTGCGCATGTCCAGCCCGCCCTCGGCGGCCAGCAGCAGGTAGTCCAGGTAGGCGGTGAACCCGTCGGTGAGTTGCTGGCGGAGGAACGCGGGCAGGGACAGCCGGTCGGCGACCGCGCGCATCAACTGGTCATACCGGCCGGTCAGGGCCGCCGCGATCGGCGGCAGGTCGTCCGGGTACGTCGCTACCAGCTGCTCCGCCAGGCCGCGGGCGTCCGCCAGTTCGTCCGCGGTCAGATGCTTGGCTGAGGACTCCAGCGCCGACGTGAACTGGCTGGCCACCGAGTCACCGGTTGGGGACATGGCGTCGAAGAGCACGACCACGGGCGGCGGCGTGGTCGCGGCGACCGCGTCGGCGACCCGGGTGGCCAGCGCGGCGCCGGCGCAGAATCCCAGCACCGCGCGCACCGGGCGGCCGGTCGCGGTGCACTCGGCCACCCAGCGGTTGACGCACGCCGCCAGCGGGCCGGCGCCGGCTTGCCGTGATGTGGAGGAAGGAGGCGTCGGCCGGCACCCCGGCGGCCAGCTCCGCGAAGCCCGCCGCCGCGCGCCCTCCGGGGAAATCCAGGCAGAGGACGAGATCATGTCCCCGGTCGGATAGTTGCTGCCAGTTCGTGAGCTTCATGGGCCGGGCCTCCCGTGCGAATCGATGACCGTCGCCAATGTCCCGTAGTCGACCTTTCCGCCGGGTGTGCGGGGCAGGCAGCTGACGGGCCGGAAGACCACGTGCCTGCTGGGTACCCCGAGCGACTCGACTAGTTCCCGGCGCTGCTGTTCATGCACGGCCGCGTCGCCCGCGCCGACCAGGTGCACCACGTCGTCGGTGCCGCAGATCACCGCGGCGGGGTGGCCCGGCCGTTCCACCATGCGCTCCAGGTCGTCCAGGCTCGTGCGGACGCCGAGTACCTTGACGATCCGCTTGATGCGGCCGGTCAGGTACAGATGGCCGTCGCGCAGGTACCCGAGATCGCCGGTGTCCAGAACGTCCACCTCGGCGCCGCGGCGCAGGTCCCCGCGGCTGGTCGCGTAGCCGAGCATGACGCCAGGGCCCCGGTAGTGGACCGAGCCCTCACCGGGCACGGCCCGCGCGTGAACCGGCGCCGGCCGGATCGTGATGGTGCCGCCTGGTATCGCGGTGCCGACGGATCCGAGGTGACGCGGCAGGTCGGCGGGGTCCAGGCAAGCGATCCTGGAGGTCGCCTCGGTCTGGCCGTACATCACGTGGAAGCGGCCGTCTCGCTGGTCCATCATCTGGGCCAGCCGCATCACCAGGTCGTCGCCCAGCCGGGCGCCCGCCTGGGTCATGGTGCGGATCTTGCTGCGGCCAAGCAGGCTGACGTGCGCCGGGCCGAACGCCGCGTAGGTCGTCGGCACCGCGGCGAATGACGTGGCGCCGGAACGGACCATGTGGTCCCAGGCCGCCAGCGACAGCGGCGAGCGGTTACCGAGCACGATACCCGCGCCCGCCAGCAGGTGGCTGTTCAGCACCGACAATCCGTAGGCGTGCGTGAGCGGCAGCGTGGTCGGGGCGCGCTCGGCCGCGGTGATGCCCAGCGCGCGGATCACCGCGGCGGTGTTGGCGGCTAGCCCGGAATACGACAGCCGCACCGTCTTGGGACTGCCGGTCGATCCCGAGGTTGTCAGCAGCAGTGCCGTGTCGATGTAAATTTCACCGGCCGGCTGGCTGCCGCCTCGCTGGAAGATGGTTGTGCCAGCGGCCATTTCCGCGGCTGGCCGGTAGCCGAGGCCGGCGAGGCAGGCGAACCCGGTCGCTGAGCCGGGCGCCGGGACGACGAATTCAGGCTGGTACGCCCGGAGGATTTCACTGGAGGCGGGCAGAAACGCGACGGCGTGCCCCAGGCGCAGCGCGGCGAGATAGGCCAGCAGAGTGGGCAGGTCACGATCTCCCGCGCACAACACCAGTGCTTTGCCGTCACAGCGCAGCGCCCGCTCGAATTCGCCGACCAATTCGGCGAGCTCACCGTAGGTCAGCGTAGTACGGCCTTCTAGATGCGCGGCCGGCAATGCCGGCCGCGCGTCGTCGTGGGTCACGAGATCGAGCATCGTCTCCCCATGGCGCGTCCAGCGGGTTACCCGAACCGAATGCTACGGGCTGCACGGGCCGCCGTCCATATCCCGTTGATTCCGAAATTCTTTCTGCCGGGGGAGGTGAAGAAGCTAAAATTATGCCCTTGCCGAAAGCCCCGAAATATGCAATAACTTGCGGGTGTCAGGGTTTCTCCTCGTGGTATCGCCGCGGCAAGGCTATCCCTATCCCATGGTTATCTCGTGACCATCCTCGCCCGGCGGGCCCGGGTAACCCGGTCGAGGCAACCATGGTCGGGATCTGGACCGACCTGCTCGGTTCGACGGAGCCGATCGGCGTGCACGACAACCTGTTCGGCCTCGGCAGCGGGTCGCTGGCCGTGGTCCGTTTCGCCGCCAGGATCGCCGACACCTACGGCGTCTACCTGGGCATCCATCACATCGTCGCCACGCCAACGATCGCGGAACTCGCCGAGATCGTGTCGGCCGACCTTGACTCCGCTCACGTCGCCGAGAACGCGGGCGGGGCCGAACTGGCGGCATTGTCCGACGAAGAGCTGGACGACCGGTTGCGCGCGCTCTTCGCCGCCCGCGACCGCCGCCGGGCGGCCCGCGTAGACGGGCGGTAAATCCGGCCGCTCGGCTAGCGCAGCGTCGACGAGCACGGTCTCGATGCGCCTGAGCAGCCCTTCGATGCCCGCCGGATTCATGAATTGAGTATCCGCACATACTTCGCAGCTCAGCGTGCCAGGTACGTCGCAGATGCTCAGGGAGACTTTTGGCTGGGGCATGTTATGGCGGTCACCCCAGGTGAGCGTCGACCGGGTCAGCTCGTCGCGGAGCGAAGACGTCCCGTCCGCCGCGGACATGGTGTCAGCGGACTCGCGGCTGAGCACTCGGCGGTCGTTGAACACCATGCTCCAGTCCGGCTCCGCGCCGCCGCGCTCGGCCACCATCCGGTCGTACACCTTACCCTTAGCCGCCGGATCGTAATAGGCGTGCTTAAACGCGCGGAACGCGGACTCCCAGGACCGTCTGACCACCTCCTCGAAGGGGCCGTCCGTGTCGATCACGCCAATGCAGGTCTGCATCACCGGGCTGACCGACTCGGCGAACCCGGGCCGGAACCGGTTGCTGCACACTATGTGCACCGCGACGTGCCGGCTGACGGAAACGGAGGCCAAGGAGACGGCGAACGCGGCGAGCAGGACCGGGGACGTGCTGAGGCCGAGCCGGGCCGCGAGTATCCCCGCTGCCCGGTAACCCGCCGGCGAGTCGAGGGTGAGCAGCCACCAACGCGGCTGCCGTGGGTCGGCCGACGCCGTGAGCTGCAGGTCGGGCACGCTCGCGGCCACCCGCTCGAGATAGCGCATCGACGCCTCGTGCACCCGGCGTCCGCTCGGACCGCGCTGCCGACTGGCCTGCTCCATCGGCTGGATTGCCGTCACCGGCCCGGTTCGTGCATCACGGTGGTCGAAGTCGTCGTACAGCGCGGCCAGGCCGAACGCGTCCAGCGCGATATGGCAGACAACCGGCACGACATGCGTGGCCGTGCCATAGCGGGTGATCACGGCCATCCGCAGTGGCCATTCGTGTTCATAGTCGAAGTTCCGGGCCTTGTACTCAGCGGCGACGGCGGCCGCTACTTCGCCCGGGTCGCTGTCGCCCGCGTCCACGACCTCGAGTGTGATCGCGCCGGAGGCGTGCACCACCTGCCGGGTCTGCCCGTCGAGGTCGAGGCGCAGCCTGGTTCGCAGCGACTGGTGCCGACTCATGATGAAGCGCAGTCCGGCCGCGACGTCCGCCACGGTCTGGCCGGGCGGCAGTGCCCGGGCATCGCCCAACGACAGGGAGTTGTCCGTCATCTGCATGATGGACCAGATCTACTTCCTGGCCCCAGCTGAGCTCGGCGACGCCTGAGCCATCACCCGCGAACTGAACAACGACTTTTTCTCTCATGTCATACCGCTGCTTCAGCCGTTCGAATAGTGCATGGCGACCTCTTGTGGTTCTTGGGTGCGGCCGGGCCGGCGGCCAGGGGCGGGGGCCAGGCGGCGGGGTCGGCGGGGTCGGGCGGTGCGGCCGGGCAGATGACGTAGTGGCGGGGGGTGATGGCGGTGGGATGGCGGGCCAGGGCGGCCATGCAGCGGGCGTGGGCCTGCTCCGGCGTCCGGACGGCGCCGGCGTCGGTCAGGTAGGCGACCAGCGGCCAGGCCGCCGGCCGAGGCGAAGACCCGGGCGACGGCGGGCGCGACGGCGTCCTCGACCAGGCGCTGCACGTCGGCCACGCTCACCCAGCAGTGGTCGGCCAGTACCCGGTCCGGGGTCCCGGCGATGGGTTCCAGCCCGGTCGCCCCGGGCACCTGGGCGGCGGCGACGTCCCCGTGCGCGGCGGCGACCAGCAGCCGCTCGACGGCCAGCAGGGCCGGCCTCCAGCTCGGCCCGCGGCAGCAGGCCGGCGTCGCCGCTCCACGCGTCCAGCCGCAGGCACCCGTCGACCTGGTTAAGGCTGAACCGCAGCGGGGACCCGTTGACCGGCATCGGCCGCCACCGCAGCTCGGTCCGGGCGAGCGCGATGTCGATCTCCTCGGGCTTGACCCCGACGCCCGCGGTGAGCCCGGACCACGACTCAGGGACGAGGCTGTTGAAGAACGGGTCGAGGTTGAGGCGCAGGCCCCGTTCATGCTCGACCAGTCGGTCTACGGTGGAACGCCTGGCCGCGTCGTACCTGGCGAGCCGGCTCGCCTCAAGCACCGTGGTCCAGGTGTGGCGGACCAGCTCGTCGAAGCTTCGCCCGGCGACCTCGACGGTGGCGATCGTGGCCTGGGCCAGGACGCCGACGTAGCTCGCCAGGTGGCGCTCGAAACGGTTGCCTGACAACAGCGGGAAGACCAGTTCCCGATAGCCGGCCCGGCGGGCGACCACCGCGCAGATCGCCGCCAGCACGACGCTGGACCGGCTGGCCCGCGTCCGCGCCGCCACCTGCCGCACCGCCATCGCCGCGGCCGCCGACGACAGCTCCACCGCCAGCGACTCACCGCTGGGCCGCGCCCCCGGCAAGGCATACAGGCAGCGCGGGATCCGGCTGGACTGCTCCCGCAGGTAGTCCAGCGCCGCCTCGGCCCTGGCCCGCTCGGCGGGCGACGCCTCAAGCTCCGCCTGGTCCAGCGGCTGATGACCAGGCCCGCCCGCCAGCGGCCGCCCCGGACGCGGCGAGCAGGCCGGCGAAGTCGCGCTTGATGATCTCGATCGCGCCGTGGTCCACCGCCAGGTGCGTGAACCCGGCGGCGCAGGCGATCACCCGCTCGCCCAGCGACGGCCACCGCCACCCGCACCGGGCACCCCGGATCTGGCGACTCCCCCAGCCACCGGACCAGCGCCCCGGCCACCGCCGGACGGTCCCCCGGCCCCCACTCCCCCTCCCCCAGCGAGCACGCCTCCAGCATCAGGACACCCGAGCCCGCGACCCGCTGGCGCGGGCGCCCGCCAGGCTCGCCAGGCACATAAGTAGTGCGCAGGGCCTCATGCCGCGCGATCAGCGCCGCCACCGCCCCGGCCACCTCCCCGACCGACGCCATCGCCGGCACCGGCAGCTCCACCCGCAAGACCCCGTGCGGGTGGCCGGGGATCGAGCGCAGCCACGTGTAGATGTTGAGCTGGCCCAGGGTGAGCGGGCCCTCGCCGGCCCGCTCCCCGGTGAACTCGACCGGGATCGAGGACACCGGGGTCAGCCGCACGCGGCGCCGCCGGCCGGCCCGGTTCCGTTCCGGTTGCTGCTATGACATCGTTCTTGGGTGCGGCCGGGGCCGGCGGCCAGGGGCGGGGGCCAGGCGGCGGGGTCGGCGGGGTCGGGCGGTGCGGCGGGGCAGATGACGTAGTGGCGGGGGGTGATGGCGGTGGGGTGGCGGGCCAGGGCCGCCATGCAGCGGGCGTGGGCCTGCTGCGGGGTCGCGACGGCGCTGGTGGCGGCCAGGTAGGCGACCAGCGGCCGGCCGCCGGCCGAGGCGAAGACCCGGGCGACGGCGGGCGCGACGGCGTCCTCGACCAGGCGCTGCACGTCGGCCACGCTCACCCAGCAGTGGTCGGCCAGTACCCGGTCCGGGGTCCCGGCGATGGGTTCCAGCCCGGTCGCCCCGGGCACCTGGGCGGCGGCGACGTCCCCGTGCGCGGCGGCCACCAGCAGCCGCTCGACGGCCAGCAGGGCCGGCTCCAGCTCGGCCCGCGGCAGCAGGCCGGCGTCGCCGCTCCACGCGTCCAGCCGCAGGCACCCGTCGACCTGGTTAAGGCTGAACCGCAGCGGCACTCCGCCATCCAGCGCCGGCCGCCACCGCAGCTCGGTCCGGGCGAGCGCGATGTCGATCTCCTCGGGCTTGACCCCGACGCCCGCGGTGAGCCCGGACCACGACTCAGGGACGAGGCTGTTGAAGAACGGGTCGAGGTTGAGGCGCAGGCCCCGTTCATGCTCGATCCGTTCGTTCATGGCGTTCCGCCTGGCCGTGTCGTACCTGGCGAGCCGGCTCGCCTCAAGCACAGTGGTCCAGGTGTGGCGGACCAGCTCGTCGAAGCTTCGCCCGGCGACCCCGACGGTAGCGGCGGCGCCCTGGGCGATGGCGCCGACGTAGCTCTCCAGGTGGCGCTCGAAACGGTTGCTTGACACGATCGGGAGTACCAGTTCCCGGTAGCCGGCCCGGCGGGCGACCACCGCGCAGATCGCCGCCAGCACCACGCTGGAGCGGCTGGCCCGGGTCCGCGCCGCCACCTGCCGCACCGCCATCGCGGCGGCCGCCGACGACAGCTCCACCGCCAGCGACTCACCGCTCGGCCGCGCCCCCGGCAGGGCATACAGGCAATGGGGAATCCGGCTGAACTGCTCCTCGCAGGTGATCCAGCGCCGCCTCGGCCCTGGCCCGCTCGGCGGGCGTCGCCTCCAGCTCAGCCTGGTCCAGCGGCTGATGACCAGGCCCGCCCGCCAGGCCGCCGCCCCGGGCGCGGCGAGCAGGCCGGCGAAGTCGCGCTTGATGATCTCGATCGCGCCGTGGTCCACCGCCAGGTGCGTGAACCCGGCGGCGCAGGCGATCACCCGCTCGTCGCACGCGACGGCCACCGCCACCCGCACCGGGCGCCCCGGATCTGGCGACTCCCGCAGCCACCGGACCAGCGCCCCGGCCACCGCCGGCCGGTCCGCCGGCCCCCACTCCCCCTCCCCCAGCGAGCACGCCTCCAGCACGAGACACCGCAGGCGGCGACTCGCTGGCGCGGCGGCTCGCCAGGCACAAAGGTGGTCCGCAGCGTCTCATGCCGCGCGATCAGCGCCGCCACCGCCCCGGCCACCTCCCCGACCGACGCCCTCGCCGGCACCGGCAGCTCCACCCGCAAGACCCCGTGCGGGTGGCCGGGGATCAAGCTCAGCCACGTGTAGACGTCGAGCTGGCCCAGGGTCAGCGGGCCCTCGCCGGCCCGCTCCCCGCTGAACTCGACCGGGATCGAGGGCGCCGGGGTCAGCCGCACGCGGCGCGCGGCCGGCCCCGTTCCGGTGCTCATCGCGGTCAGCCGTCTTGGGGCTGCCGCGATCCCGAGGTGGCCAGCAGCAATGCCATGTCGATGTAAATTTCACCGGCCGACTGGCTGCTGCCTCGCTGGCAGCCGGGCGCCGGGACGACGAACTCGGGCTGGTATTCGCCGATCAATTCGCCAATCAATTCGGCGAGCTCACCGTAGGTTAGCGTAGTACGGCCTGCTAGATGCACGGCCGACAATGCCGGCCGCGCGTCGTCGTGGGTCACGAAATCGAGCATCGTCTCCCCATGGCGCGTCATGCGGGCTACCCGAACCGAATGCTACGGGCTGCACGGGTCGCCGTCCATATCCCGGTGATTCCGAAATTCTATTCGCCGCCCGGTGAAGAAGCTGAAAGCACGCCCTTGCGGAAAGCCTTAAGCATGCCCTTGCGGAAAGCGCTGACATATGCCATACGCTGGGGGTGAGCGGCGTCGGTTACGCGATGGCCGTTAAGTGGTTCCGGAGTCCGCCGGAGCCAGAGGTGTCCTTTTCCCTGGAGGTATTATGGTGGCGAGTGATGCCCGAGTTGATCCGTTTGCCATGGTCGAGGAAGCCATCGTCCGGATTCCCCGCCCGGAGCACGATCCAATCTTCAGTCGCGCGCTGGCCCAGTTCGTACGGCACGTTGGTGCCCGGGAGGTGCTCGAGTTGGGCACTGGCCACGGAGGCTCCGCCTGTTGGCTCGCCGCCGGACTCCGCCTGAACGGCGGAGGCACGCTGACTACGATCGACCGCGACACCGCGCCGGCAGTGGCGCCGCTCCTCGAGTCCGCTGGCGTCGCTGACATGACTCGCATCGTGCGCACGCCACGGTCGTACACATCGGAGCTCATGCACCTTATCCGGGCGAACACGACCGGCGATCGCTGCAATCCGCAGTTCGACCTCTGCTTCGTCGATGGTGCTCATAATTGGGACACGGACGGATTCGCGTTCTTTCTCGTCGAGAAGCTCCTGCGGCCCGGCGGCTGGCTCGTCTTCGACGACCTCGACTGGTCTTATGCGACCTGCCTGCACCTGTCGCCCGTGGACGCGGAGGTGGCACGCTTGATGTCGCCCGAGGAGCAGTCCGCTCGACAGATACGCGACGTGTTCGAGCTTCTCGTCCGGCAGCATCCTGGATTCGACGTCGTGCGCCAGTTCCGTTTTCATGGCTGGGCCCGCAAGGCGGGTCCCCAGGACAGCACCGACGCGAGCCGGCTGATAGACGAACTGGAGGCCGCTGGTGAACTTGTAGGGTTCCAAAACGGCGCATAAGCGGATGACCTGGGGATTCGCACGCGCTGCCGGTGGCTCGGAGCGCCTCTAGCGGGTGCTAGGCGCCTAGCGGGCGGCCGATATCGCGGTGAGGATCCCGTCCCAGAGGCTGGTCCGCGCGGCGAGCGAGGCGTTGACCGTCTCCTCGCATTGACGCCATTTTTCGGTGTCGTCACCGCACAGGTCGGCGAGCATCTGCATGGCCATGGGAGTGTGCTCTTCGCTGTCCACCTGAATATGGCGCTCCAGGTAATCCACGAACGCCGAGAGCTGGTTCCCGGTGGCGCGGTTGACCTTCACCACCTTGTCGAACATGTCGGGAATCAGGTCCTCCCGGCCGAAGGCAAAGGCCGCCGCCTGGCAATGCACAGGCGCCGTCTCGACAATTTTCCACGTAATGCTGCTGAATTCGGCAGCCGGCTCCGGGGCCTGCGCCTCCTTCAATGCGGTACGCACCGGAACGTCCCGCCGAAGGAGTTCGATGAAGGCATCGATCGCGGTCCTGTCCGCGCCCGCCTGGCTCATGCCGTTCAGGTAAAGTTCGAAATGGCTGATGAATCCGCCGCCGAGTTCGTCGCTTTCTTCGACGAGTACGATGTCGTTGATCAGGCGGCGGCTGCCAGCGTGCGGGGTGGGTACCCAGGGGACTTGCACGCAGGTCAGGTTGCGCTGCAGGGACTTCAGCAGGGACATGAAGTCCCAGACCGCGAATACATGGTGCCGCATGAAGGTGCGGACCGCGGCGAGGTCGTCAAGCCTATGATACAACGGGTGGTCGATCACCTGGCGACGATTCGGTCCCACTGCTTCCTTGAGTTTCTCGACACCCGAACTCGCCCCGCTCCAAACGTAGCGTGACATCCCGCCTCCTTGTTCATCCTTGCGCCGAACCATGCCTTCTAGGAAAGTAGAACGAAGTCGGCGACAAGTACAGGGCGGCGGTTCACAATGAACGCACATGCACAGCAGCATGATTTGTCAAGAGCCACGCTCCATGGTTCAGTGGCCGATCCGGCCCTCGAGTCTATGAACTTTCTCAACGAGGTGGCAAGTCGCTATCCGGAAGCGATATCTTTCGCCTCCGGCCGCCCTTACGAAGGTTTCTTTGACATCGCGCTGATCCAGGAGTATCTCGAAACTTTCGCGCGTTACCTGAGGGATGAAAAGGGATGTAATGATGCGCAGGTAAATCAGATCATCTTTCAGTACGGCCGGACCAAGGGAATCATCCATGAGCTGGTCGCCCGGCAACTCGCCCGCGACGAGGAGATGCTGGTCGACCCGGAGGCGATCGTGGTCACCGTCGGCTGCCAGGAGGCGATGTTCATCACCTTGCGGGCGCTGCGCAGCGACGAACGGGACATCTTGCTCGCGGTCTCGCCCGTCTACGTCGGCATCACCGGGGGCGCCCGGCTGGTCGACATGCCCGTCTGGCCGGTGCGAAGCGGCCCGTCCGGCATCGACCTGGACGACCTGGCCGCGCAAGTCCGCCAGGCCAGGAAGGCGGGGCTGCGGCCCCGGGCCTGCTACGTGATGCCCGACTTCGCTAACCCGTCGGGGGTGAGCCTGACCGTCCAGCTCCGGCGGGACTTGCTTGCCCTAGCGGCCAGCGAGCACATCCTGCTGCTGGAGGACAACCCGTACGGGTTGTTCCACGACGGGGTCCACCTGCCTACGCTCAAGGCGCTCGACACTAGCCGTCAGGTGGTCTACCTGGGTTCCTTCGCGAAGACCGGCTTTCCTGGCGCGCGCGTCGGATATGCCGTGGCCGACCAGCGGGTGGCGGCCGACGACGGGAGCGTGAGCTTGCTCGCCGACGAGCTGGCCAAGCTCAAGAGCATGGTGACCGTTAACACCTCCGCGGTCGCGCAGGCGGTCGTAGGCGGGAAGCTGCTGCGGCACGACCTGAGCATGGCGGCGGCGAACCAGCGGGAGACGACCGTCTACCTGGAGAACCTCAAGCACCTCCTGGCCGGGCTTGGCCAGCGCTTCCCGGACGGCGACGTCAGCTGGAACTGCCCGTCCGGCGGCTTTTTCGTGGTGGTCACGCTGCCGTTCGCCGCCGACGACAAGCTCCTTGAGCGCTCCGCGCGCGAGTACCGCGTGCTGTGGACCCCGATGTCGCACTTCTACGCATCCGGCGAGGGCCTGCGCCAGGTCAGGCTGGCGTACAGCCAGCTCACCCCGGAGCTGATCGAAACCGGGCTGGACCGGTTCGCGGCGTTCGTGGCTGACCAGGGTCACGACGTGGCCGGGAGCGGTGAAGTTAGCGCGGCGATCCGCTAGAGGCTGGCCGCTAAAGGCCGGACAACGGGTAATTTCCGGCGGTGGTCGCCGGCTCGGGTCGCGCCGCCAGCCGCTCAAGGCGCGCCGCGGCCTGCGGCGCACCGCCCGCCGCGGCGAAGGATTCGCGCACCATTCCGGCCGCCGCACGGTAGGCCGGGTCGCTGAGCAGGGCAAGCACGGAGGCGCGCAGCTGGTCCGGCCGTACCCGGTAAAAGTGCTCCCGGATGCCGGCGCCGACCCGGACGACGTTCGCCGCGTTGATCGGCTGGTCGCGGGTGAGCGGAGCGACGACGAGCGGAACCGCGTTGCTCAGCGTCTCCGACACCGTGTTCAGGCCGGCATGGCAGACCACGGCGTCCATGTGCGGCAGCAGCTCAAGCTGCGGGACTCGCTCGATCGCCATGATGTGTTCCGGCACGCCGGGCAGGGCCTCGGGCGGTGCGAGCACGATCGCCTGCACGCTGTCACCGAGCGGGCGCAGCGCCTCCACCGCACGGGGGTAGAAGTCCATCGCGTCGGCGTCCGCCATGGTTCCCACGGTGACGAGCACGTGACGCCGCGCCGGGTCGAGGCGGTCCCAGGGGAAGCTCACGGTAGCGGGCCGGTTCGACAGGGCGGGTCCCACCAGCGCGAAATGGCCAGGAAGCTCCTGAGCGCCGAGCAGGTAACCGCTGCTGAAGACGATCACCAGGTAGGGAGAGAAGCGCAGGTCGGTCGCCAGGCAGTCGTCCAGCCCGGCCTCGGCGATGAGGGTCGCGAGGTGCCCGCGTATCCACGCGGCCGCCTTCGGTAGCTTCGCGAAGGGCCGGCCGAGCTCGATCGTCGAGGTGCAGAAGGTAGCCCACGGGATACCGTGCCGCACCGCCGCCAGCGCGCCCGCGAACGCGTGCTGATCGGTGACCACCACGTCGGGCTGGTACTCCGCGACCGCTTTCTCGACCGCGGGAAGCGTGAATCGGGTGAACGGGACGATGAAGCTTTCCCACAGCGACTTCACCGACGCGATGCCGTTGTCGGCCTGGCCGCGGAACAGGCGCATGCCGGTTGGGTACACCGTGGCGTCCGGGCCCAGCCATGGCCGCAGCCGTGCCTCCGAGCCGGACCAGGCGACGTCGTGGCCGCGCTCCTGGAGCACCCGGCTCACCGCCGCGGGCGGGTGGACATGCCCCGCCAGGGGCAGCGTGACGAAGAGGAACCGGCTCATCGGCCTTCTCCGGCATGGCAGGCGCGGACGTAGGCGGCCAGGTCCGCGACGGTCAGCGCGACGAGATCGTCGAAGTCGAGTCCGGCCACGAAGGCGGCCAGGTCCACGCGGTCGCCGTAGGCCTCCCCCAGCGCGGCCGCCAGGGCGGCCATCTCCAGGCTGTCCATCCGCAGGTCCTGGTCAAGCCGCGCGGCCGGGGTCACCCGGTCCGCCCAGTGGCGATCATCGCCGATGACCTGCCGCAGCAGCGCGATGACCTCGCCGAGCGCCCGCTGCCCACCGGGACCGTCCATGCCGGTTCCTCCGTGATCGGGTCCTCCAGGATTCCGGATCAATGAACCACCGCTCGCGGGCGGGAGTCAACCGTTGACTCCGCGGCGTTGACTCCGCGGCTGGGGCGATGCAAGGTGATCGTCTGGAGGTGCCCATGACCACGCTCAGGGCGGTGGCGTGTTACCTGCCGGACAAGCGCGTGCCCGTCGAGGACGTGGGCGGGCAACTCGGGCTGACCGCCATGCAGGTGCGGCTCTTCCGGCGCTACCTGGGGATGGCCGAGATCCGCCTGGACCACGGGGGGACCCTGCTGGACCTGCTGTCCGCCGCGACCGCCAGGCTAGACGCGCTGCGGGGCCTGGAGCACCTGGTCCGCTACGTGCTGTACGCGCGCGCCCTGCCGGTAGTCGTGCCTTACCCGGTCAACCCGGTGCGCGACCTGTGCCTGGCGTTCGGGCTAGACCACGCGGTCAGCTTCACCGTGAGTCACCAAGCGTGCGCGAGCGGGCTGCTCGCCGTGGACATCGCCTGCCGGCTGCTCGCGGAGGACGGGGACCCGGACGCGCTGGCGCTTGTCATCACCGGGGAGAAGGCCTTTACCCGGGACGCGCAGCTCGTGCCAGGCATGTCGATCTTTGGTGAGGCGGCGGCGGCGTGCCTGGTCGCCTCGGACGGGCCGGCCGACCGGGTGATCTCCTACGCCGTGAACGTCCGCGGTGAGTTTGACGGCCGGCTCGACGAGGCGCCCGAGATGGCGTCCCGCTTCGAGAAGGAATACCCCGCATCGATGGCCGAGGCCATGACCACGGCCGCCGACCAGGCGGGGGTAAGCCTCGGCGAGCTGAGCCTGATCCTGCCGCACAACGTCAACGCGTTGTTCTGGCAGCGGCTGTGCCGCCGGATCGGCTTTCCCGTGGACCGCGTGCTGCTTGACAACGTTCCGGTCGCCGGGCACGCCTTCTGCGCGGACCCGTTCATCAACTACGTCACCGCCATGGAGCGCGGGCTGCTCCGGTCGGGCGACCGGTACCTCATCGCCGCCGCCGGAGTCGGGGCAACGTTCGCCGCCATGGTTGTCGAGCACTGAGCGATGTGGTGTCATCACGGAAGCGACAACGAGCGGCCGAGCCAGATTGGACTGACAGTGATGGAGCAGGAAACCGCGCCCCAGCTATCCGATACCGGGCTGCGCCAGCGGGCGCTCGACGCCATCGCGGCGGTGCTGCCGGGCGTGCTCGACCGGGAGGCGCTCGTGATCGCGCCAGAGATGAAGCTCATGAGCGACCTCGGCATGCGCTCGGCCAGCATGCTGGAGCTGTTGCTCGAACTTGAGGACAACCTGGACATCCAGATCGACGTCGAGGACATTGACGCGGCGGCCATGACCTCAGTTGGCGACCTGGCCGACTACGTCGCAGGCCACGCGATCACGAACACCTGAGCGGTGTACCGCTCCAGCCCGCCGGCGCTGGGCACGGGCACTGCCCCGCTCGCGATATCCGGCGCCGCGCGCAGGGTGTTCGACGAACAGGCCGACGCCGCGCGCCATCCCGCATACCGCACCTACCTGACGGACATGGTGCGCCCCTTTGGGCTGGCCGTGCACACCGAAGCGCTCGGCGAAGGGCGCGGGCAGTCCTACGCAGACATGGCCGACGCCCTGATCGCCGAGGTCACGGCCGAGGACCAGCCGGCCGACCTGCTCGTCATGGCGTTCGCGGTGCCCGATGTCACGCCCTGGCGCTGCACTGCCGCCCATCTCAGCCACACGTGCCCGGGCAACCCGATGGCGTTCGCCGTCTCCGACTGCGGCACCACGGCGGCGTTCACCGGGCTGCGGCTGATCCGCGCGCAAGCCGTCGGCCCGAGTTCCCCGCGGGCGCTGCTCATCGTCGCGGAGCAAGCGGCCGTCAACCATGAGCTGCCGATCCCCGCCAGCATGCCCGCCAGGCACGCCGCCGTCGCGCTGCGCTGCGACCAGGCCGGCCCTGGCCTGGTGAGCTCGGTGCGACTGCGGTCGGGAGTCACCAGGTCCGAGGCGGCCGGGCTGCTGGCCACCGGACTAGCGGAACTCTTCGCTGGGCATGACGACGTGACCGTGATCGCGGGGGCCCAGCTCGCGCGAGACGGCACTGCCCGCCGCCGTCGGAGTGGGGGCCGAGGTGATCGTCGCGCCGGCCGGCCAGCCTTGCACCGGCGTGTGGTGGGAGGTCGCCGGACGCCTGGCCGGCTGGGCCGAGTGCGGCGGCCGGCGGGTGCTGGTCGCGGACTACGACCCGCTGCCTGGCAGCCTCTGCCTCGCCGTGATCGACGTCGCGGGCCGCTGCGCGGCCGGTCCGATGAAAGGCAGCAACACCGGGCCTGCGTCGCCTCCATGACCGCCGATGTCGTCGAGGTATGGCTGACCCGCACCGACCTGCCCGATCACGTGCTCGCTGACCTGCTGTCACTCCTTGACGACGGCGAGCGCGAGCGGGCCCGCGCGCTGGCCTACTCCGACAGCCGCCGCCGGTTCATCGCGGCGCACGGCGCCTTTCGCGTCATCCTCGGGCGCCACCTCGGCGTACCCCCGGCGTCGCTGCGCTGGCACGTGGGGCCGCACGGCAAGCCGGAGCTCGCGATGCCGGGCCCGCGGGTGAGTTTTTCCCACTCCGGCGACCTCGCCGCGCTAGCCACGGCTCCGGGCAGGCGCGTAGGCGTCGACATCCAGCAGCTGCTGGCCCGGCTCGAGGTAACCCGCATCGCGGCGCGGTTCTATCCGCGGCAGGAGGCGGAGTTCGTCGCGTCAGCGGTCGTGCCCGCGCAGCAGGTGGCCCGCTTCACCCGGCTGTGGGCACGGAAGGAAGCGTACGTGAAGGTGGCCGGCGGGCGTCTCCAGCCCGGGCTGGAGCAGGTGATCCCGCCCAGCGGCGTCGTCGTCGATGGCGTCGGCGGCAGCGGCGGCCCGACAGGGGGCCGCTGCCTGGTCCGCGACGTCCGCGCGCCGCGCGGCTACCGCGCCGCGGTGGCGGCGGAGGGCACACATGCCTATGACGTCATCCGCCGCTGGGCAATCCTGTTACGCGACGGCCCTGAAATTTACATGGCAATGCTGATCTGTATCGCTGATATCCGTTTGATCCGCGCTACCCCCAGAAGAAATCAGGGTCCCAAGCGCCTCAGTGGCCGCAGCATTGATCTGGTTGCTATCCGCCGCCTTGACAACCCCGTAGCGCACATTTAGCGTCGGGACTGCTAGTCACGCACGGCCATTTAGGCCGCGAGAGGAGGGATTTCGAAACGTTTCGGCTGACTGAAATTTCGGCGCTGAAATGTTTCGATCGGCGCTGTGGTTTCCATGCCGTCGGACGTGCAACTTCTGCACCGTTTCATAATCGCATCTGCGTGGCCTGCGTAAGGTGCGCGCGTAATGCATATGCGCGCCCATTGACATAGTTCCAAAGGCACGTTATCTAAAAGGCGGAAGGCGCGAGGTCACGCATGGCTGAGAATCCCGGGGAATGGGCGAGCGGCGCGCTGCTGGACGGCGATCCCGGCGATCCGTGCCTCTGGATGGGCGGTCCGGTGACCCGCGGCGAGCTGGCCAGCCTGGTCGACGCCCGCCAGGGCCTGCTCGAGTCAGCCGGGCTGCGTCCCGGTGGCACCGCCGCCATCCGGCTGCCGCCGTCACTGGAGTACGTGGCCGTGCTGCTGGCGGCCTGGCGTACCGGGGCCCAGGTGAGCCTGCTGGACCACCGGCTGGTGCGCCGCGAGGTGGACAACGCGCTGGACCGGCTCGCCCCGCAGGTGGTGGTCACGGCCGACAGCGTCGCCACGGCGCCGATGATGGGCTATGCCCAGGCCGTAGCCCAGGCGCAGACCCGGCCCGGCGGCCTGCCGGCGGCCACGCCGCACGTCCTTATCCAGCTCAGCTCGGGATCAACCGGGCCGTCGAAGGTCATCGCGCGGACCGCGGCCGACCTGCTGGCTGAACTGGGGCGGTACGCACAGCTCGAGGAGTATCCGCGACGGGGCGAGCGCATCGTCGTGCTGGCGTCCATGGTGCACGTGCTCGGGCTGGTCGGGGGCCTGCTGCACGGCTTGCACGCCGGGGCGGAGCTGGTGTTTCCCGACCGGCTCACCGCGACGGGCATCCGAGCCGCCGTTGCCGCGGGCACCGAGCCGACGACGGTGCTCGGCGTCCCCTTCCACGCCGAGCTGCTAACCACGGGCGGCGGCCCGCTCCCTCCGCTGAGGCGGATGGTGGTCGCCGGGGAGCTCGTGCGGCCCTGGCTGCCCGGCCGGTTCACGGCGACCTACGGTGTCCCGCTCGGGACTATGTACGGGATGACCGAACTCGGGGTCATCGCCACGGACCTGTCGGGCGGTAACGCGCCGGCGGTCGCCCCCGCGCCCGGGATGAGCCTGCGCGTCGCCGACGGCGAGTTGCTCGTGGCGGATGCCGGCCTCTCCCTACATTGGCCTGATTGACGACACCCGCTGGGCCGACGGCTGGCTGCACACCAGGGATGCCGCGAGCATCGATCAGGCGACCGGGCTCGTCACCATCTTGGGCCGACTCGATTCTCAGATATCCGTCGGCGGGCTCAAGGTCGACCTCACCGAGGTGGAGCAGGCCCTGTGCGCGCTGCCCGAGGTGGACTCGGCCGTCGTCGCCTACGACGGCACGATCGAGGCTTACCTGGTGCTGCGCGAGGGCGGGCAGGTCTCCGGCGTGGAGGCAGCGCTCGCGGAGCAGCTCGCGCCGTTCAAGCGGCCCCGGCGGCTGCGCGTCCTGAGCGCCATGCCCCGCACCGCCACCGGCAAGGTCAGCCGCGACCACGCGGTGCTGCGCGCCGCGGCCGAGGCTCAGCCCGCGGGGACGCCGTGACATCGCCACGACGCCGGCCACCCGCCCGCTGCGAGGTAGTCGCCATACTCGCGGCAATGGGAGACCGCGCCCCGGCCGAGGTCGGCGAGGAAATCAGCTCGCTCGAGCTGGCGTGGCTGGTCAGCCAGGTCGAGGAGCGGTACGACACGACGCTCGAGCTCGACGACGCCGCGCTGGCGCGGATGATGACCGTATCGGGAGCGGTCGCGACGATCCGTCAGCTGCTGGAAGGTGCCGCAGATGGCTGACGCGACACCGGGCGCCGGCGAGTCCAGGCCGGTGGTCATCACCGGCGTGAGCGCGACATCCGCGTTCGGCCGTGGCACCGCGGCCGCTGCTGACCGGGGCGCTGTCCGGGCAGCCCGCGTTCGGCCCGGTCCGCCGGTTCAGCGTGGACGGCCGTCGGGCCACGGCCGCGGCGGAACTGGAGGGGCCGGCGGTTCTCGCCGACGAGCTCGTGGCGGTGATCGGCGCCGCCTGCGACCAGGCCAGCCTCAGCCCGGCCAATCGGGCCTCCGCGGAGCTGCTGATGGCCCTGCACTCCGACGCGGCGGCGGCCAGGGACGTCACCAGCCGCACGGTCACCGGCAGCACCGCCGCCGAGGTGGCGGTGCGCACCGGGCTGCCGCAGCCGCCCCGCGTGTACGCGACCGCCTGCGTCGCGGGAAGTACCGCGATCGCCGACGGCGCCGCGATGATCGTCTCGGGCCGGGCGGTGCGGGTCGTGGTCGCCGCCGGCTATCTGATCGACCCCGACAGCTTCGCCCTCTTCGACGGCGCCCGGGCCCTGGCCCGCGACGGCCAGGTCCGCCCGTTCAGCTCCGGCCGGCAGGGCATGCTGCTCGGCGACGGCGTGGCCGCCGTCGTGCTCGAATCCGATGACGCCGCCCGGAGCCGCGGCGCGCCGCCGCTGGCGCGGCTGGCGGGCTGGGGCCGGGCAGGCGACGCCTACCACGTGTGCCAGCCGAGCCCGGACGGCCGGGGGCTGGCCCGGGCGATCGGCGCGGCCCTGCGCCGCGGCCGGATCGATCCCGCGGCCATCGACTACGTGAACGCCAACGGCACGGGCACCAGCCAGGCTGATTCCGCGGAGACCGCGGCCCTGCGGCAGGCGCTGGGCCGCCACGCGGACGCGATACCGGTCAGCTCCACCAAGTCAGTCCACGGGCATGCCCTCGAAGCCTCGGCCCTGCTGGAGTTCGTGCTGACCGTCCTCGTGCTGCGGGCCGGGCTGCTGCCGGTGAACGCGGGCTACCTGGGCCCGGATCCCGGCTGCGCGCTCGATCTCATACTCGGCGCCGCGCGGAAGGTTCCCGGCGGGTGCCGGCACGCGCTGAGCCTGAACGCCGCGTTCGGCGGCGCGAGCACCGCGCTCCTGGTCGCTGCCGCATGAGCGCGCTCGCGGTGAGCACGGCGGGCGACCGGGTCCTGCTGGCCCGGTCGGCGTGGCCTGCTGCGCCCCCCGCCGCGTTGCCCGCGGTTCCCGGCTTCATCGTCTCCTCGTTCAGCCCGCTCGCCGCGCACCTCGCCGAACTGTGCCTGCTGCGGTACTTCGGCCGCCCGCCGGCTGATCCCGTCCGCGGACGGCAGACCGCGGTCGTGCTGGCCAGCACGACCGGTGACGTCGCCACCGCGGCCGCCGTGGCCAGGGCGGTCGATAACGGCCGCCCCGTTCCGCCGCTGCTGTTCTACCAGTCCAACCCGAACGCGGTGGTCGGCCACATCGCCGCCCGCTGGGGCCTGGAAGGACCGGTAACGTGCACGATCCCGGCCCGGCGCGGCCTGGCCGACGCGATGGACAGCGCCGCCCTCCTGATCGAGGGCGGGGAGGCGGAGGCGGCACTGGTCATCCTCGCGGACCAGGGGCTCCCTGGCGGCGATGGCCAAACGCCCACCGGCGACAGCGGCGCCGCGCTGCTCATCGGACCCGCATGGTGGCCCCGTGGAGAAGGAAGACAATGACAATCTTGGGAATCGACCACGTTGAGTTCTACGTAGCCGACCTGGAGAAAGCGGCGGCGGCGATGTGCCGGGGCTTCGGCTTCCGTACGGCCTGCACGGCGCCCGCTGGACCGGCTGACCCTGGCGATGCCGCCGAGGGCAGCCGGTCGCTGCTGCTGCGGCAGGGGGCCATCAAGCTGGTGCTGACCGCCGCGAGCTCACCCAGCCATGCCGCGGCCGACTTTGTCCAGCGGCACGGTGACGGCGTCGCGTCGATCGCCTTCCGCGCCGATGACGTGCGCCAGGAGTTCGCGGCGGCCGTCGCCGGCGGCGCGGCGCCCATCGCCGCCCCCGAGCTCGCCAGGCGCGAGGACCGCGTGGCCGGGGAGGGGCTCGTCCGCCAGGCGGTCGTCTCCGGCTTCGGCGACGTCACCCACCGGCTCGTCGAGCGGGACGGGCCGGCCGGGGAAGAGGAGCCGGCGCAGCGCCGGGACGGCGAGCTGTTCGAGGCGCTGGACCACGCCGCGATCTGCCTCCCGCCCGGTGAGCTGGAGGCGGTGGTCCGCTTCTACCGCGACGCCTTCGGGTTCGCGCACACGTTCGATGAGCGGATCGAGGTGGGCGGCCAGGCGATGGTCTCGAAGGTCCTCCAGGACCGGACCGGAGCGGTTACCTTCACGCTGCTCGAGCCGGATCCCGACCGTGACCCCGGCCAGATCGACCAGTTCCTGTCCGCGCACGGCGGCGCGGGAGTGCAGCACCTCGCGCTGCGGACCCCCGACATCGTGCAGGCGGTCCGGGCATTGTCCGCGTCCGGCATTGAGTTCCTCACCGCGCCCGCCGGGTACTACCGGTCGCTTGAGGGCCGGCTTGGCGCGTGCCTCATCCCGGTCGACGTGCTGCGGGACATAAACGTGCTCGCCGACCGCGACCAGTGGGGGCAGCTCTTCCAGATCTTCAGCCACTCCACGCACGAGCGCCGCACCTTCTTCTTTGAGCTCATCGAACGCCGGGGCGCGCGCACCTTCGGTAGCGGCAACATCAAGGCCCTGTACGAGGCGCTCAACGAGGAGCAGTCATCCGGGTTCGATGGCCGGGGACGGCCGGGACAGGCGGAGGAAGACAATGCCGACTCCCGTTGAGTTCCAGCTCAGCGCGGCGGAGCGGGAGCTTCTTCCCACAGAAGAAGAGGTCAAGGAGTACGCCGCGCGCGGCTGGTACCTGTCGCGGAAGCTACTCGACGACGAGGAGGCCGACGCGCTGACGGCGGCGAGCGAGCGCTTCTACGCCGGCCAGCGTGACCGCGCACTCCCGGTAAGGCCACCGAACCTGGCGTACTGGGAGCCGTCACAGGGGCCGGTGCAACGGCACAATGACTACATCCACTACGAGTGCGACGAGATAGCGCGCATCCTGAGCAAGCCGCTGATCGGCGCGGTCGCCGCCCGGCTGGCGCAGGCACCGGAGATCCGGGTCTTCCAGTCGACGCTGATCTTCAAGCCGCCCTCCGCCGGGGAGGTCACCAACCTGGTGCCCTGGCACGCCGACCGCCATTACTGGCAGACCTGTACCTCCGAGCGGATGCTCACCGCGTTCATTCCCTTCCACGACTGCGGCGTGGAGATGGGGACGCTCACCATCATCGACGGCAGCCACCGGTGGCGGGAGATCCCCGGCGACGACTCGACCCGGCATTTCGCGCAGCGCGACCGCGAGGAGCTCGGCCGCCTGCTCAGCGAAACGGCGCGGCACAACGATGCCGAGTTGAACGCCATCCCCATGGTGATACCCAAAGGCCACATGAGCTTCCATCACTGCCTCGTCTATCACGGCAGCGGCCACAACGTGAGTGACCGGCCGCGGCGCGCGATCTCCTTGCACCTGCAGGACGGGGACAATCGCTGGCGTCCGTACCGGCGCCCGGATGGCAGCCTGCTGGCCTACAACCACGATGTCTTGCTCCGCAAGACCAGCGAGGGCACTCCCGATTACAGCGATCCCGTGTACTGCCCGGTTCTGTGGCGCTCGTGAACACCGGCCGGGCCCACCCGGGAGCAGGACCGGGAGTAGGAGGAGACAGGAACATGGTCGCCGGGCCGTCAGCGCCGCCGCCGCAGGACCTGTATCGCAGCATCCGGCTGATCCGCCGGTTCGAGGAACGCGCCATTGAGCTCGTCCGGTCGGGCGAGATCGTGAGCGGCATACATCCGTGCATCGGCCAGGAGGCCGTCGCCGCGGGCATCGGCGCCGCGCTGCACCGCGACGACGTCATGATGGCCCACCACCGCTCGCACGGTCACATGCTGGCCAAGGGAACGGATCCCGGGCGGCTGCTGGCCGAGATGGCGGGCCGCACGGGTGGCGTCGCCCGAGGCCGGGGCGGGTCCTTCCACCCGTCGGACTTCAGCGTCGGAGTCCTCGGCTGCACGGGGACCGTCGGCCACGGGGCGGCGATCGCCGCGGGCGCCGCGTGGGCGCTCGCCCGCCAGGGAACCGACCGGATCGCGATCGCCATCTTCGGCGACGGGGCGATCAACCAGGGCGCGCTGCTCGAGTCATTCAACCTGGCCTCCCTGTGGCGGGCTCCGGTGGTCTTCGTCTGCGAGAACAACCAGTACGCCACCACCGTGCCGGTCGGCCAGACCGTCGCCGGCTCGATCACCGCCCGGGCCGCCGCCTTCGGGATCGCGTCCGCCAGCTGCGACGGCATGGACCCGGACATCGTCTACGAGGCGACCGCGGCGGCGGTCGGCCGGGCGCGCGCCGGGGAGCCGTCGTTCCTTGAATTCCTCACCTACCGCTACGAAGGCCACCACACGTTCGAGCTCAAGGCCGGCCTGCGCTACCGGGATCCGGCGGAGGTAGCCGCGTGGCGGGCCCGGGACCCGCTGGCCCTGCAGGCCAGCCGGATACCGGAAAGCGTGCGGCGCCGGATCGACGATGAAGTTGAAACGGTCATGGCGGCCGCGGTCCGATACGCGATGGAAAGCCCGAAGCCCGATCCGGCCGGGGGAATGGACTACCTCTACTCAGGAGGGGTCAGGCCCCGCGCCGGAAGCGCCGCCGAGCCGCGCAACGCCACCGCTGGCCTGCTCCACCTGGCCGCGCCGATCGAGCAGGAGGGATAGCCCGATGCCGCTGCTGTCATACCTGCGAGCCATCAACCGGGCACTAACCGATGAGATGGAGCGGGATCCCGACGTCTTCGTGATGGGCGAGGACGTCCACCAGGCGCTTACCAACACCACCGTCGGGCTGCTGTCCCGGTTCGGCCCGCAGCGGGTGGTGGAGACGCCGCTGTCGGAGCAGGGATTCACCGGGTTCGCGACGGGCGCCGCCCTGGCGGGCTTGCGGCCGGTGGTGGAGTACCAGATCCCGTTCCTCCTGCTGCTGGTCTTCGAGCAGATCGCGAACCAGGCGAACAAGGTGTCGCTGATGAGCGGCGGGCAGGCCAGCGTCCCGGTGACCTACCTGCTGCCCGCCGCGGGCTGGCGGCCGGCCTGGGGGGCACAGCACTCCGACCAGCCGTACAGCCTCTTCGCCCACTACGGCGTGAAGACGGTGCTCCCGGCCACGCCCGCTGACGCCTACGGCTTGATGATCAGCGCGATCAGGGACGACGACCCGGTCGTGGTGTTCGCCCCGATCGGGGCGCACGGCGTGCGGGAGGACGTCGGGTCCGGCGCCCTGTCACCGGTGCCGCTCGGCGCGAGCCGCGTGCACCGCACGGGCCGGGACGTCACCCTGCTCGCGGTCGGGCACCTCGTCCATGACGCGCTGGCGGTCGCCGAGGACCTGGCAGGCGAGGTGTCCGTCGAGGTCTTCGACCCGCGGACGCTGTACCCATTCGACTGGGAGGGACTGGCGGCATCGCTGAAGAAGACCGGCCGGCTGGTCGTGCTCGACGACTCCAACCGGTTCTGCGGCTTCGCCGCCGAGATCATCGCCACTGCCGCCGAGGAGATGCTCATGCTCGCGCCCCCCCGTCGCGTCACCCGGCCGGACAGCGCTGTGCTTGGCTGCATCCCGGAACTTGACATGGCCCTGCAGCCGAGCCGGGAACAGGTCGCCGCCGCCATCGCCGGCGTGATGGCAGGCGGTCGTTGACGGTGCAGTTGCTGGCTATCGGCGCGCACCCGGATGACATCGAGATCGGTGCGGCCGCGCTCCTCACGAAGGCACTGCAGCATAGGATCGACACCCATTTCCTGATTCTTACCGACGAGAGCGACTGCGGGGCGGCCCGCCGCGCCGAGGCCGTGCGCGCGGCCAGGGCGCTCGGCGTGCCGCCGGACCGGGTGATCTTCGCGGGTCTTGAGGACGGCCTACTGCGGGTGGACCGGACATCGGTAAGCCGGGTCCGGGAGAAAGCCGGGGAGCACGGCTTGCGGCCGGACGTCGTCGTGACCCATACGCAGGCCGATAGCCACAGCGATCACGTCGAGGCCAACCGGATCGCTCACGCCGCCTTCCGCAAGTGCGTCTTCCTGCACTTTTCGACCTACCTGTCCAGCGAGCGTGAACGCTTCGCACCCAGGGTCTTCATCGCCGTATCGGGCGCCAATCTGGAGAAGAAGACCGCCGCGCTGGCCGCCTACGCCTCACAGCAGGACCGGCTGGAACGCAGTGACCTGGCGGACTACGAGGGCCGGCTGGGCGCCCTCGCGCGACTGGACCGGGCCGAGGGTTTCGAAGTCAGCCGGCAGGAGGGGGCGGACGGCCTGCTGGAGGAGGTACTCGCACTCAGCGAATCGCCGTTCCACCGGTTCTGGACGCGCATCGCCGGCCGCCAGGGGATCACGCTCTTCTATGAGGCGTACGCGGTTCCCGGCGCGGCTATCGACTGGCCGTCAAGTCACGCGAACACCGGGCGTGACCGGCTGCGCCAGGCGTTCCGTGACCAGTGGCTGCCGTCCTCGCCGCTGCGGGAAACGGGATCAGGGAGTTCCTCCGTCCACCAGATCCTGGAGACCCAGAGCGTGATCCTGGCCGGCGGCGCCGTGAGTAACCTGATCGTCCGCGACGTCTATAACCGGTTCCGGACCACGGTGTGGTCCATTGACTACGAGATGCCCCGGCTTGGGCCCGCCTACCTGTGCAACCGGTCGACCCAGGCGCGCATGTGCCCGCGCTACGACGCGGCGGGTAACACGGTTCAGGACTACGGCGTGCTGTCCCGGGTGGCCAATCCCTACGCGCCCGGCGAGTACGTCGTGTGCGCGGCCGGCGCCAGCGGCCTCGGGACGCGCGTGGCCCTTGAGTTCCTCGCCGACCCCGGCGCGCAGCCCGAGGTCATGAAGCACTTTGAAACCCGGGAGAACGTCCAGGTAGCGTTCTCCACCCGGCCCGATGCTCTTGGAATGGAGGTGCTGGATGTGTGCCGTGATTAACCGGGCGGCGGCCGGCCCGGTACGGCTCGTGCTGGTTACCGGTCATGCCTTCGGCATCCGGGCATTCGAGGGGATCTTCGCTTCCAGCGCCTTCCTCGACGGAAATATCACGGTCAGCCTGCTGATCGGGCTCGATGAGTCACGGGCGGCCGCGACGGTAGGCTTTTCGCCGCTCAGTCGCCTGGCCGCGGAACAGGGAGTGCCGTATATCGGCACCTTCGACGGGCGGCTGAGTTCACTGGCCGACCGTATCCGGGACATCGGCCCCGCCTACCTGATCGTCATCGGATGGTCCTATCTCGTGGCCACGGACATCTTGTCCATTCCCGCCGCTGGCAGCATTGGAATGCATCCCTCTCCGCTGCCGCTCGGCCGCGGCCAGGCACCCATTCCGTGGACCATAATCAAAGGGCTGAAGCGGACCGCGCTTTCGGTGTTCTTCCTGGCCGAGGCGGCCGACGCGGGGCCGGTCATAGCGCGCTACGACCTGGACGTCCGGGACAACGAGACCAGCGCGTCGCTGTTCTACCGGGTCGGTCAGGTGCATTTCACGGCCGGGCTCGATCTCGCGGAGCGCATCGGCGGCGGAGCCGTCACGGCGCAGGCCCAGGACGAGGCCGCCGCGACGCGGTGGCCGCGGCGCAGGCCGGCGGACGGCGAGATCAAGGACACGATGACCACCGCCGCGATAGAAGCGCTAGTCAGGGCGCTGCTCGGTCCGTATCCGCGAGCCTTCGCCTGGGTGGACGGGGAGCGGGTCGCGGTCCGCGGCGTCGAACGGGCGCCGTGCCCTCCCCCCGCCGCCGGCTACCCTGCCCGCCCCGGCCCGGAGGCTCAGCGGCGGATCCCGTTCCGCTGCGCCGACGGCCTGGTGCACCTGCTGCCCGACGACACCGCCGGCTAACGGCAGCCATGATGAAAGGAGCTGATCCTCTGATGACCGATACGACGGACTCTATCCGGCAATTCATATTCGGCTCATTGCGCGAGATGAATTACGAAACCGACAACATTGATAATGACACCCAGCTCGGGCCGCGGGGGGCCGATCTGGCATCCCTTGCCCTTGTCGAACTCGCACTCCGGGTCGAAGACGAATTCGGCGTGAAGTTCAGCGAGGAAGAGGCGGAAGAACTCGCCGGTAAGACGGTCGGCGAGTTCTGCGTCATCGTGGCCGAGCGCCTGCCCGTCGGCGGCCCGGTGGAGCGAGCGGGGGACACCGCGTGAGCGCACCAGAAATCCGCGATATCCGCACGGCGCTTACCGCCGATCCGGACGTCGGCGCGGGGAACGCGCTGGTGAAGGTCATCGAGCACGGAGCCGCGCTTGACGGGCCCGGGATCACCTTCGACGTGGACGTGGACGGGCATCCCGGGTGGGAGCCGCTGACGCTGGGGATGCTGCGGGACAAGGTTGCCGCCCGCGCTTCCTGGCTGCACTCCCGGGGGATCGGGCCGCGAGACCCGGTCGCGGTCTACGCGACCTCATCGGCCGACATCCTGCTGAACTTCATGGCGCTGACGTGGCTCGGTGCGATCCCGGCGCTGATGAACGGCGCCATCCCCGGTGACATCGCGGCCGGCTATATCCGGCGGCTGCGCGGTACCGGGGTGATCACCGACGTGGCGCACCGCGAGTTGCTTAGCGGCCATGACCTCGGCGTCCCGGTCCACGACGCCGCCGAGGCGGGCACCGGGGACCCGGGGCGGGCACCCGCGCACTACCGGCACCACGCCGACGATCCGGTCGCGATCACGCACTCCTCCGGCACCACCCGGGTGCCGGCCGCGGTTGTCCACTCGCATAGCAGCCTCTTCGCCGCGATCCGCCGGGTTCACCTGGAAGCGGCGCGGGCCGCCGAGCGGACACTGTGCGTAATGCCCGCCGCGCACGCCGCGGGGATCATCAGCACTCAGCTCGCGCTGTGCAACCGGCATGAGCACCTGTTCCTGTCGGCCCAGGGCGGGGGGCACTCGCGCAGCGGAGCCGGCGTCCTGGACGCCATCGAGCGGTGGCGCCCGACCGGCGTCTACGGCTTCGCGGTGACCTGGTCCGAGCTAGCCCGCTTTAACCTGGCTGAGCGCGACCTGAGCTCCGTCCGGATGTGGTTCAACACCGGCGACTGCGCACACGAAGCGCATGTGCGCAAGCTCGTCGCGGCCGGCCGCCACCTGGCTTACTCGCGGGAGAAGGGCGCCGTGCTCGTGCCCGGGTCCAAGTTCCTCGACGGCATCGGGTCCAGCGAGATGGGGCACTCGGGATTCCACGTCATGCACACCTCGACGAGCAACCGCTACGGGCGCTGCGTCGGCAAGCCCTACGACTTCGCGGAGATCGCGCTTTTCGACCTCGAAGACGGCACCGAGGTCCCCGTGGGCAAGGTCGGGCAAGTGGGCATGAAGTCGCCTACCCTGGCCGTCGGCTACT
The DNA here is from genome assembly GCA_963811335.1 of uncultured Actinomycetota bacterium. GTDB lineage: Bacteria > Actinomycetota > Actinomycetes > Streptosporangiales > Streptosporangiaceae > Trebonia. Next base: position 46,026 of record CAWERB010000019.1, read on the forward strand.
GGAACGACTCGGTAGCCACCTTCCGCACCCGGCACCGGGGCTACTACCTGACCGGCGACCTGATGTACCGCGACGACGACGGCTACTACTACCACGTGGACCGGCTGGTGGACGCGGTAGACCTCGGGGACGGCAACTGGCTCTACACGGCCATGTCCGAGGAGCGCGTCCTCGCCCGGTGCCCGGATGTGCGCGACTGCACCGTCATCGCCGGCCGGGTGGGCACCGCGGTGGTCACGGACGTCTTCCTCCTGCTGGCCCCCGGCGCCGACGCCGGGGCGGATTACGGCGCCGCCGTCAGGGAGGCACTCGGCGGGCCAGGGGCGGCCACGCTACGACGGATCGTGATCGCGGCCGACGGCGATGACGACATCGTGCTCGGGCCCACCGGCAAGGTGCGCAAGTTCCTCATGCGGCAGCGCCACCTGGCGGGCACGGGGGCATCGTGAGCTCTGATGTCGCCGGCCTGCACCCGCAAGTCCTTGCCATCAGGGAGCGGATCAGGCGAGAGGCGGTACCCCACCTCACCACGCTGACAATCCAGCAGGCTCGGGCCGCTGACCTGGCGGCCGTGGTAGCGGGCGCGGGTAACGGCGAGCCCGTCGCGGACGTCGCGGAAACCACGATCCCCGGGCCAGCCGCTGGCTTGCGACTGCGGGTGTACCGCCCGGCCGGAACCGGGCCATGGCCGGTCCTCGTCTACTTCTTCGGCGGCGGCTGGAGCCTCGGCACGCTGGATACCTGCGACGCGATCTGCCGGATGCTCACCAACGCGGCGCGGTGCGTGACCGTGTCGGTGGGCTACCGCCTGGCACCGGAACACAAGTTCCCCGCGGCGGTCGAGGACTGCTACGCGGGCACCGCGTGGGCCGCCGCGCACGCCGCCGAACTGGGCGGCGACCCAGCGCGGCTCGCGGTCGGCGGGGACAGCTCCGGGGGCAACCTGGCCGCGGCCGTCGCCTTGATGGCGCGCGAGCGCGGCGGCCCGGCGATCACGCATCAGCTCCTCGTCTACCCGAACACCGACTACCTGGCCGACACGCCCTCGATGCGGGATATCTCAGACACGTATTTCTTCAATCCAGCGTCGGTCCGGTGGTACTGGGGACTGTACCTGGCCACGCCGGAGGACGGCGCGAACCCGCTCGCGTCGCCGTTGCGGGCCGATGACCTGGCCGGCCTGCCGGCCGCGACGGTGATCACAGCGGAATATGACCCGCTGCGCGACGAGGGAGAGCTGTACGCGAAGAAGCTAGCAGCGGCCGGGGTACCGGCCGAGGTCATCAGGTACGACGGCATGATCCATGGATTCTTCACGATGGTGGGCACCCTCGACACGGCGCGGACCGCTGTGCTCGACGCGGCCGAGCGCCTGCGCAGGGCGCTCGCGGTGGCGCAAGGATCCGGTCATTTAGTCGGAGTAGCCAAACCACCAATTTGGTGGCATAGCGGCGCGCGCGCAGCGGTCGCGGGAAGCGGGGAACCACGCGTCCGTTCGGGCTGATGTTCTTGATTTTCCCGAACGGACGCGGGTCTACCTGACGAAGCCCCGTGGGATCGCTTCGGCCATGGCCTCGTAGCCGACGTCATTCGGGTGCAGGCCGTCGCCCGTGCTGGCCGACGCGGAGTTGGCTCCGTACGCCGGGTTGATGTACTGCGAGTTGTACGGGTCCGCCATGATCTTCGCGAAGTTGATCACGCCGTCGAAGGCCTGGCTGGTCTCGATCCACGGGTTGACCTGTTCGCGCAACTGCTCGCCGTGCGCGGTGCCGAAGTACCCGCCGTACACGCTGTTCGATCCCAGGAACGGCATGAGCGTGCCCGCGTAGATCTTGACGCCCTTGGCGTGCGCCTCCGCGATGAGGGTCTTGTATCCGGCTTCGATCTGCCCGGCTGTCACATCCGCGTTGTTCGGTTCCGAGCAGCCGGAGTCGGGCATCCCGGCGAACCCGATGTCGTTGATCCCCTCCAGGAAGATGACGGCCTTCACGCCGGGCTGGGACAGGGCGTCACGCTCGAACCGGGACAGGGCGCTGACGCCGTAGCAGGTGGAGTCGCTCAGGACGCGGTTGCCGCTGATGCCCTCGTCCACGACCCCGGGCGCGCGGTCGCCGGTGGCCGCGTTGAGGCTGCGGGCCAGGTAGTTAGGCCAGCGGGCGTTGGCGCCGGTCAGCGACAGGTAGCCATCGGTGATGGAGTCGCCGAACGCCACGACCGTCCCGTCGGCGGTCTTCGAATACACGTCAAGGCCGTCGACGAAGTACCACGAGCCGGTCGTGCCCGTGTACGCGGTGGGAGCGGAGTCGCTGACGTGGTTCCCCGAGGCGATGTAGTTGTTCTGCTGCGCGTCGGAGTGGTTGGTCGCGCCCCCGGTGGCGGCCGGGAGGTAGACGCTGACCGCGAGCTCGGTCAGCGGCTGGACGTTGAACGTCACCGGGTCGCTCGCCTCCTGGGCGCCTGCCGGGATGGTCACCGACGTCTTCCCGCCGAACGTCACGGTGCGGCTGGTCCCCGGCACCAGCATCGACCCGTTGAGGACGACGCCCACGCTGACGGCCCCGACCTGGAGCGGTGCCGACCCGAAGGTGTTGGTCAGTTGCACGCGGAGCGAGCTGCCGCCGGCGCTGGTGTAGACGACGTTCCGCACCGTCTGGTCGGAGAAGCTCGTGCTGCCGGCCATCGGGCTTGCCGCCCAGGACGCGACCCAGCCGCCGCTGGGGGCCGGCGCCGGTTTCTGGGAGGCTCCAGTCGACGCGGCGGCGGGCACCGCGGCGGCGGCTCCCAGAACGAGCGCGGCGCCCCCCAGGACGGCCGCGAGCCATTTGCCACGGAAACTTGCTGACGGGAAGAGTTTCACCTTTGCTCCTTTGGCTCGTCGCCGAAAAGTTTCGGAATTCCTCCGTCGAAATCACGGAGGTCTACTATTACCCCTATACCGATCGCGGTGGCGCGTCAACGGCGGCGCGGGACGCCCGCCGCGCCCGTATCTTGGGGCAACCAAGATCAAAATTATTCATTCATAACGATCCGTGCAGAGTAAAGACTCTCGACGAGGTGACCTCAGCGGCAATACCGCTTCAACTCGCCGACCGCGACGACCACCGACGGGTCCCATAGCTGGATCGCAGATGAAAACCTCCTGCGAGTCTGCGGGGAGCGTTATTTCGCTGTCATCGCGACATGACGGGTGTTTTGGCAGGAATTGGCCCGCGGGCACTTAGGCGGGAAGGCTGGGCCCTGCCTTCGGGGAGCCGGGGAGGACGAGCCGGATCCGCAGGCCGAAAAGCCCGGCTGCGCGGCCTTCCCGAGAAGGGGTACGGGCGACAGCACATGGTCAGCACACAAGGCTGTCAAGTTAGGCGCCGACCTTGGGTGCGCGGTCCGCGAGGCGCGAGCCGGCAGGCGGCGTAATCGCTAACTTCCTATCAGTTTCTGCTACTTTTTTTCGACTTCCTATCAGTTCCCGCCATTCCAGTGACCGTTTTGTCGGAAATATCACACCGGAACTGATAGGAAGTCGCCGGCGGGGAGGCCTCCGGTCGGCTGAAGCCACCGGGAGAGGCTTAACCTAACGGCATTATGGTCAGCACATGTCTTGTGGTAGCCCGATAATGGGGTGTATCGGGAGGGCGGCAAATTCGTGACACGCTCGTCAGGCCGGGGTCTGCGCCAGAGGCAGAACTCATCGCGGCGGAGATCAAGGCTCTGCGCAAGGACCCTTCGGCCCTTATTCCATTCGGAATAAGGGCCGCCGCCGCCGGCCAGCCGTCGCACCATCTCCCGCTGGGAGAACGTACTCTGCTCGCCGTTCCGATCGCGGCCACCGGCAGACCGAAATGGCGCCTACGTGCCGTCGGAGCTCTCATCGTGGCGGTAATAATCTGCTGGATGCTCGGCCCCTGAAGACAGCAGGCAGTGTCCTGAGTCGTCGGTGGCCCGTCCCGGGTACCTGATGGGCGTCCGGCTGGCGAGCGGGCCCTGAGCGTCCATCGCGATCCCTCATCACCCGCGGACCGTTCGACCCGCACCGAAGAGTCTGCCACCTAGGGTCGGCGGCATGAGCATCCCGCCAGCGGCCGGCGGTTGACACGTGGCCGGCCAGGAGATACCGGCCTCCGTTCCGAATGATGGTTGCTCGCGCCCGGCGCGGTGGTCTGGGCGGGCCGCACCGGCCCCGGCGCCGGCCTACGTGCTGCACTAGGCGGCTACGAGACCTGCCTGGTCACCCCGCCTGGTGAGGAAGGCTGGGCCATCGAGGCCGCTGTGATGCTGAGTTGCCCGTCCGGGCTCTGGTGGACCGGGAGGGGGTCGGTGATCTCGCCGATGAAGGCGTCGCCGGCGCCTGCGCGGAATGCGAGGAACCGCCAGTCGGCCGGTGCTGCCTCCGCTAGCTTGCCAGCGTAGAGGGGGCCCAGCGGTCCGCTCTCGGGAGCGATAGGGGCGGCGGACGGGTGAAATGACTCACCGGAGGCGCTGGCGCTGAAGGTATAGGTGCCTTCCTGCCCCGGGCCCAGCCGGCTGACCCGTTGCCGGGAATGGTCCTGCGGGTGCGCTGAGAACAAGATGTACCTGCGACCGCCGAGCTGGGCTAGCTGTGGTGCCTCCACCTGGGCGAAGTCCCCGGGAGTGGTTACCGGTGGCAGCACTTCCCATCGCACGAGGTCGGCGGAGCGGGCGTGGGCGACCACGCCGCGGCCGTCAGCGTCGCCGGTCGCGGAGCGCGCCGTGATCAGGGCGTGGAACGCGCTGTCGCGGGGGCTGCGGAACAGGAAGGGATCGCGCCATGACTGGTCACGCCAGCTCGTGAGGTCTAGGAGCTCGTACCAGCGTCGGTCAGCTTCGATGACGGGATTGGCGGGGTGCTTGCGCCAGGTCATGAGATCGTCGGAGACGGCTAGGCCGATCCGCTGGATGAGCCCGGCCTCCGCCCGGCTGATCCCGGTGTAGAGCATGTACCAGCGCCGGTCGTGCTCGATGACGCTGCCGGTCCAGGTCGCCAGGTCATCCCATGCCCCGGGCGGCCCGGGGGCCAGCGCTTCCGGCAGCACCGTCCATGACCGCAGGTCCGTCGAGACGGCATGGCCGACCGAGGCGTTGTGGTGGCGGAGGTCTGGGTCGCCGAGGTCGTTCGGTGCCTGAAGGTAGAAGATGTGGTGTTCGTCGCCGTGGCGGGCAAGCCAGAAGTCCCATACCCACCGGTCGGGTAGCCGGAGTGACAGTGAAGTTATCCCTTCAGTGATCCCTGGAGCAACGCCACGACGAAGTGGCGCTGAAAGACGAGGAAGACAAGCAGGGTGGGGACCAGGATGATCAGCGACCCGGCGCACAGCAGCGGGATGTTGGTTCCCCACTGGCCCTGGAAGGCACCGAGCGCCCCGGCCATCGTCCGCTTGGTGGGGTCATCGACGAGGACGATGGCCAGCAGGAACTGGTTCCAGGTCCACAGGAACAGCAAGATGGTGAGCGAGGAGATCGCGGGCTTGGCCAGCGGCACGTGGATCCGCCAGAAGAGCTGCCAGGTATTGACGCCGTCGGTCCGCGCCGCGTCGGTCAGCTCGGCCGGCGCGGTCACGAAGTGAGCGCGCATCCAGTACACGGAAAATGGCATGAACAACCCGATGAGCGGCAAGATGATCGCCCACTGGGTGTTCAGCAGGCCCATGCCCTGCACCTCGTAGTACAGGGGCGTGATCACCCCTTCGAACGGCAGGGTCAGGCCAAGCAGGAACAGCAGGAAGACCACTCGCCCGCCGGGCATTCGCAGGTGGCCGATGGCGAAGCCGGCCATCGTCGCCATGAGGACCGACACCGGGACCACGCCGGCCACGATGAGCGCGCTTGACTCCAGCAGCTTGCCCATCTGGGCGGCCTTGAATGCCTGGACGAAGTTACCCCACTGGGGGTGCGCGGGCCATTCCAGGCCGAGCGGGTAAGTCCCTGACGGTTGCAGGGCAGTGGTGAACAGGCTTACGAAGGGGAGGATCGTGAATGCCATGAGCAGGATGAGCAGGACTCGCCCGGTCGCGGATTCCCAGCGGCTGCCGATCATCCGGCGCCGCCCTTCCTCGCCAGGCGCTGGATGGGAAGGACACAGGCCAGCACGAGAACGGTAAGGACAACGGCGAGCGCCGACGCCAGCCCGACCTGCTGGTGGAAGAAGGCCAGCTCATAGATCTCCAGGCCGGGGACCATGGTGGCGTCGCCGGGACCGCCCTGCGTGGCGATGTAGACGATGTCGAAGCTGGCCAGGGCGGCGATCACGGTGACGGTGACACACACGGCGATCTCCTGGCGGATACTGGGCAGCGTGACGGCCGTGAACTCCCGCCACAGCCCCGCCCCGTCTATCCGGGCCGCCTCGTACAGGCTGGGATCGATCTTGGTCATGCCGGCCATCAGCAGGACGGTGCAGAGGCCGGTCAGCACCCACGCGCCGATCAGCCCGACAGCCGGCAGCGCGGTGGAGAAGTCGCCGAGCCAGGCCCTGGTGATCCCGCCGAGGCCGATGGCGGACAGGAACTGGTTAACGACTCCGCTTGACGACAGCAGCCAGCTCCACGCGATTCCGGCCGCGACAAGCGGGATGACCTGCGGCAGGAACATCACCGTGCGGGCCGTGAGGGCGAGGCGGCTGGCCGATATCCGCCGGATGACCACGGCCGCGGCCAGGCCGAGCAGCACCGGGATCACGCTGAAGGAGACGATCAGCTGGAACGCGTTGCCGATGATGCTCAGCAGCGCCGGGTCACTGAAAACCTTCGCGTAGTTGCTCAGGCCCGCCCACGTCGACGCGCCGACGCCGTCCCACTGGTAGAGCGAGTACTGGATGGTGAGGCCAAGGGGCCGCAGGACGAACAACACGTACATCCCCAGCGCCGGAGCGGCGAACAGCCACCCGGCCCACCGGGCGCGGTGCGCCCGGCGGGCCCCAGGCTTGCGGCGCGGAGCCCGCCGCGAGCGCGCAGACCCCGGTGCCGTGGGATGCCGTCCGGTGAACAGGTCAAGCACGGGAACCGCTCACCCGGCCAGTTCCTGCTTATAGTCCGCCTGCACGGTGGAAAGCAGCCCGCTCGGGGTTTCCTTCCCGGCGAACAGCTTCTGCAGCTCAGGCGTCCAGGCGGAGGCGTAGATGGCACCCGTCGCGTTCGCGATGAAGTCCATCGAGCCGTTCTCCTTGCTGATGACTGAGCCGGCCGCGAGCGTCTGCGCGGTGACCGTGCCGGGCTTGATCACGGGCATCGGCGCACTGGCGGCACCCAGCGGGTGGGATCCGCCGACCTGCACGTCGATCGTCCGGGCCACTGAGTTGGTCGCCACCCAGTTGAAGAAGAAGGCGGCGCAGTCGGCGTGCTTGGCCTTGGCGGCGATGCCGTAGGTCAGCGGGGCGGACATCGCCGCGTGCGGGCCGCCGGCCTGCGCGGGAGGCATCAGGAAGAATCCCACCTGCCCCGGCATCAACTTGTCGAAGTTCCCGGACTCCCAGTCCCCGTCGAACATGAACAGCCCGTTGTTGTGGGTGAAGTGGCTGATCATGGTGGCGTAGTCCATGGCGTTGGCGTCGGACTCAAAGTAGCCCGCCTTGATCCACTGGGCTAGGTGCTGGGCGGCCTGGAGGTTAGCGGGCGTGTCGATGGTCGCGCCGGGCTTGTTGAAGATCCAGTCGTTGACCGGGCCTGGCGGTCCGTAGGAGGCCATGAGGTCCTGCAGCGGGAAAGCGAAGCCGCCGGTGGCCCCGCCGTTGAACTGGACGATCGGCGTGATGCCAGCCCGCTTAGCCTTGGCTAGATCCTGGTCGAGTTCGGCGAGGGTCGCGGGCGCGGAGGTCATCCCGATCTTCGCCGCGAGCTTCTCGTTGTAGAACACGCCGGTCATGCTGTAGTTCAGCCCCATGGCGTACAGGGAGCCCTCGCCGCGCGGCCGGCCGCCCGGGCCGAGCTTGAGCTGTACGAGCTCGGAACTGGGCCACTTGTCCCAGCCGTAGGCCGTGGCGTACCCGTCAAGGTTCTTGAGCAGGCCGTCCTTCACCAGGTCAGAGATGGACGGCAGCCGCATGATGTCCGGCGGGTCGCTGGCCAGGACGCGCGGGGCGTTCTGGGTGATGACCGCGAACTGGTCCTGGCGGATGTTCCACTTCACGTTCGGATACTGCTTGGTGAACTCGGCCATGAGCGAGTTCGGGACCTGGAACCCGGTCTCGATGTAGGCGTCCATCGTGACCGGCGCCGTGCCGCAGCCCGCCGTGGCCGAAGCAGCTGACGTGGCTGTCTTCCCGGCGGTGCTCTGTGCCTGCGGGGTTCCCGGCGCGCTGCAAGCGGCGGCCGCGGCAAGAATACCCAGCGCGGCAACCGCCAGCGTACTGCGACGGCGATGCTCAGCGCGTACCTGAACTGACATATCGTCCCCCTCCTTTGGGCGACGGCCCCAAAGCCGCGGTGCCCAGGCAGGCCGCCGACCCGGCGTCATGGGGTGCTAAATCGTATTAGCTAGCTCGGTATCATCACACCTGTGTCAGCTGATGTCAACGGGTCGGCCACGCCGCGAACCACCCTCGCGGACGTCGCGCGCGCGGCGGGCGTCTCGCCGACGAGCGCCTCGTTCGTGTTGTCCGGCCGCGGACGGCAGATGCGCATCTCGCCCGAGGCTGAAGACCGGGTCCGGCAGGCCGCGAGCGACCTGCACTACCGGCCGAACAGCATCTCGGTGAGCCTGCGCAAGGGCGTCACCCACACCATCGGCTTCGTCTCCAACACCGTCGCCACGACTCCGCACGCGGGCACCTTGATCAAGGGCGCGCTTGAGGCCGCCAGGGAGCGAGGGAACCTGCTGCTCATCGGGGAGACCGAGGGGGACACGGAGCTTGAGCGGCGACTGATCCAGACCATGCACGATCGTCGGGCCAACGCGGTCATCCTGGCGTCGATGTACACAAGGAAGGTCTCCGTTCCGAAGGCGCTCCTCGGCCTTCCTGCCGTGCTACTGAACGCGCTTCCCCGCAGGCAGGCGGGAATCCCCTCGGTCATCCCCGACGAGCTGGCCGCCGGGCGGGACGCCGCCAGTGTTCTGATCCGCGCGGGTTTCCTGGACGGGATCTACCTCATTGGCGCCGCCCCCGGGCGCAACCAGCTGCCGCCGCGCAGCGTGGCGGCGGTTGAGCGGCTCGCCGGGATCAGCCAGGCGATGACCGCGGCGGGGATCAGCTGGGCGGGCGCCTACGGGTGCCTGGAGTGGGAGCCAGCGGACGGGTACCGTGCCGTCGAAGCGCTGCTCGCGGTGGCCCGGCCCAAAGCGCTGATCTGCTTCAACGACCGGCTCGCGCTCGGCGCCTACCAGGCGCTCAATTCCCGGGGGCTTCAGGTCCCCGCCGACGTGTCCGTCGTCTCCTTCGATGACGACCCGATCGCCTCATGGCTCAAGCCCCAGCTCACCACCCTCGCGCTTCCCCACTACGAGCTTGGGAGGCGCGCTATTGACGTCCTGTTCGGCGACGGCGACCGCCCGCAGGCCCCCGGTGAGTCCGCCGTCTACCGAGTGCCCATGCCCCTTCGCCAGCGCGCCTCAGTGGCCGGCTAGAAGCCAGCGCGGCTTACCAGTAAATTTTTCGTATCAGGTAAACTTTTCACCCGAGGTAAAGAAAAGACGTTCGGAACGTCTTTTCTTTACCGGCCGTGATTTGTTTACGGTAAGTCCGCCGGGGCGGCGCCCGCCACCACGGCACCGCGAGCGCGCCCTGACCGGGCAGGCAGATCGCTCAAACCACGGCGGAGCACCCGGTGCTTGGACCGGTAGCCTCCCCCAGCGACGCGACAGAGGGAAGCCCGTGACCGACGTAACCACAGCGGACGGTGTGCGCCTCTACGCCGAGACGACCGGGTCCGGCCTGCCGGTGCTGTTCATCCACGAGTTCGCCGCCGACCACCGGAGCTGGTCCCGGCAGGTCGACGCGCTGTCCGGCACGTTCCGCTGCATCACCTACGCCTCCCGCGGCTACCCGCCGTCGGAGGTCCCGCCGGAGCAGGAACGCTACAACTACCTCCGGCAGGCCGACGACGCGATCGACGTCCTCGACGCGTTCGGCATTGCCCGGGCGCATGTCGTGGGACTGTCCATGGGCGGGTTCTGCGCGCTGCAGCTCGGCATCCGCTACCCCGGCCGGGTCTCGCCGCTGCTGGTGGCGAGCGCCGGGAAGCGGGGCCAGCCCGGGTGGGCGAGCCGCCTTCCTGGCCGGAACGGCGCGGCGGGAACCACGGCCACGCCCGGTGCGTCCAAATTCCGATATTTCAGCGAGGCGGCGGGCGAACTGACCCGGGAAACCGGGCCGACGACCGGGCGCCGGGAAAGGACCTGGGGGCAGCCATGTCAGGGACGGGACTTACGGCGGCGGGGGCGGGTACACCGGGCGGATCGGGTTCACGCTGGAGCCGGCTCACCGCACGGCGCCGCTGGGGCGTGGCGGCAGCCGCCATCGCAGCAGTGACCGCCGGATCGCTCGCCTTCTCGCTCAGCGGCGGGCCTGGCGGAGCGCGGGCGGGGGCCGCAGGCGACAACCGCCCGCCACGGCGAGGTCTGGCTCCAGGGCAAGATCACGCAGGACGGGTGCGACCAGTCCCGGCCCATCTCACGCCCGGGGACGTCGGCTGCTCGATCACCGTGAATGGCTACGACGTAAGCGTCATCCCCGGCAATATCCGGCTGCCGCATAAACCCGGCACGGTGACTGGCCTGGATGCCTCCGCCGACCAGGCTGGCCAGCACGCCGATGTCTACGCGCAGCTGACCGGGCCGCACTCAGCAACAATCCTCAGCGCGCCGAAGTACTACGCCCGGATCTCCGGGTAACAGCTCCAGCGCTGCGGCAGTTGCGCAACCCTGGCCGCGCCCGGCGGTGGCGGCGTCGGACATCGCGGGTCGTCAGTGCCGCTCATCGGTCAGCTCCTCGTAGGTGGCGCCCATGACCTCGGAAACGGGCCTTCCCGCGTCGAGCGCGGCCGCCATCGCGGCCTCGGTCGCGGCGATCCGCTCGGCGGCGGCAAGCACCGTTTCCGCGTGCGCGGACGGGATGACAACGACGCCGCCCGCGTCGGCAAGCACCAGGTCGCCCGGTGCGACCCGCACCCCGGCGAACTCGACCGGCTCGCCCCAGCAGACCTCGATAGCGCGCCCCCTGGCGGTGACCGCCGTGCTGGCGCTGGCGAACACGGGCAGGCCGACGGCGGCGGCCTCGGCCAGGTCTCGGGCCGCGCCATCGACGACAACCCCGTCGATGCCGCGGATAACGGCGGCCCGGGACAGCAGCCCGCCCCAGCCCGCGCAGTCGGTCCGGCCCTGATGGGCGACCACGATCACGTCACCGGGCCCCGAGGCGTCAACGGCGGCTGTGGACAGGTGCCGCTTCGGCGCGCGCGGTGAGGGTCCGGGCGCTGCCGCGGGCACGCCGAGCAGCACGGTGACGGCGCGGCCCGCCGCTGGCCGCTGCGCGGCCAGCGGCCGCAGCCCGCCGACCGCGCTTGGCAGGCCAAGGGAGTCAAGCGCATCGGACACCGCGCAGGTGTCCAGTGCCCTGAGCGGCCAACCAGGTCGTCAAGGATCATGGTTCAGCTCCTTCCAAGGAGGGCGCCACGGGCGGCTTCGGCCAGCCGGATGCCGTCGTCTGCGCGGTTAAGTGCCTGCCGCAGGTAGCCGTCGTCGGCCATCCGCCCGCTCAGGTACCGGGCGCGCACCCCGGCGCCGATGCAGGCCGAACGCCACCGGCAGAACGCCACCCAGTAGGAAAGGTCCGACACGTCCCGGCCCGAGGCCCGGGCGTAGCGCGCCACCATCTCGGCGCGCGGCGGGAACCCGGGGGCAGTGCTCGGCCCCGGGGTGGTGGGCGGGACCTCGTCCCCTGGGTCCTGCCAGGTTGACGCCAGCCAGCCCAGGTCGGCCATCGGGTCACCGGTGGTCGCCAGTTCCCAGTCGAAGACCGCGCGCACCGTGCCGTCTGAGCCGAACGCCATGTTCCCCGGCCGGAAGTCGCCGTGCACGACCCCGTTGCCCTGCGCGGGAACGTACCGGGCGAGCAGGCCGTGAACCTCGTCAAGCAGGGCGAGGGCTTGCGGGCTGGTGTGCTCGGCGGTCTCCGCGGCGTGCACTTGCGCGTGCCAGCGCCGCAGCTGCCGTTCGACGTAGCCGGTGCGGCGCACCAGGTCCTCCAGGCCGACCTCGGCCGGGTCGAGCGCGTGCAGGGCGACGAGCACGTCGACGACCTGCTCCGCCGCCGTTGCCCGGGCCTCGGGCGCGAGAGCGAGCCCGGCGTCACGGTCGGACAGGACCTGGCCGTCGACATACTCCATCACATAGAACTCGGCGCCGGTGACGCCGGCGTCGGCGCAGTAGGCGAGCGGTACGGCGACCGGCACCGCCGTCGGCGCCATCGCGGAGATGAACCGCCATTCGCGGCTCATGTCGTGCGCGGTAGCCAGGACGCCGCCGGTCGGCGGGCGGCGCAGCGCGTAGACCGCGCCTGCGGCGTCGGTGAGCCGGTACGTGAGGTTCGACCGGCCACCTGAGATCAGGTCGAAGTCGACCGGCGGGACCAGTCGGCCGACGTGGCCGGCGAGCCAGCGGGTTACCTGTTCCTGCTCGATGCCCGCTAGGGCGCGTTCAGTGTCCGGCATATTCAGCGCCGCCGCCCACGGCCGCCGGGCCGTCCGTTCGCGTCACCGCTACGGCGCGCACGCTCCCGTTCCTCACCACGGGAGCGTACATCGCCACCGCACTTCGGGGAACGGCACGCCGACGGCATCGCTGCCGGGCCGGGCTCCGGCGGATCAGGGCGCGACGGACATGAAGTCGGCGAAGCCGCTCGGCTCGTGACGGCCGATGGTGGCGTGCTCGAAGATGCCCCACCCTTCGGCCCCGTCGCAGGCGGCCCGGCAGGCGTGGTCGATCACGCCGTACGGGACGCGGCCGGAGACGGCGGGGTCGGTCAGGTCGTACACGGCCCCCGACGCCCAGTCCCGGCCCTTCCACTGACCGTGGCTCCACTCAGGGTCGCCGCCGTAGCCGGCTCCTACGTGCAGGGCGATCGAGGTCAGCGTGTCCACCTCGATCGTTAGCTGCTTGCCGCCCCGGGTCCGCAGGTGGATGGCGGCGTGCTCGGGATGACGGGTCCCGGGGCGGTACCGGATGTCGAACTCCGGCCAGCCCAGCTGCTCGCGGCGGCCGTCACCCCAGATCCGCACGGCGTCGTTCACGGCGCGGTAGCCATCCGTCTCCTCTTGGGCTAGCAAGACGATGGCGTAGTCGTCGAACCGCAGCTGGCTGTACACCCACCAGAATCCCTGGAAGCCCTGCTCCGCGGGCCGGCCCGGCGGCTCTGGCTCCCCGACCGGGCGCAGGCCCCAGGAGCGGTCCCGCGCCCCGGTCCACCGGGCGGGGTCGACGGCGATCTCGTCGCCACCGACGCGCAGGACGCCCGCCCAGGTCCCCAGCTGCGCGAAGCGGGACGCGTCAAGGAAGAGCCGCGGCCCGTTCCTGGAAACGTGCTGTGCCTCGTGAACCGCCGGGAACGAGCCGTCCCAGGTGAGGTCGAAGCCGATTCCGTGCTCATCGCCGTCGCAGGCCAGCCGGATCCGCCGCAGCGGCTCGATCACCTCGATGCGGTACGGGCCAACCCGCTGATCCAGCCGGTCGGTGCCCAGCGCGTCGGAGAACCGGACCGCCCACTGCCGGTCCCCGCGCCGCACGGTGGCGTACGCGTCGGTGACGCCCAGGTTGGGATAGACGCCCAGGCCGGTGACCAGCAGGATGTCGCCGGTGCGGTCGTGGCCGGCGAAGTAGCAGCGCTCGTAGAAGTTGCGGTCGCCGGTTCCCACGTACTCCATTGAGAGCGGCAGCTGGTGGATCGGGTACTCGTCCATCGGCACGGGCACGGCCGGGTCTCTCCTTCTCCTCCGTCGCGGTTCAGGTTCGACGTCTCACGCGGGACAGTGCTGTGGGTGATGGCGGGCTTCAGGTGGTACCGGGCCCGCTGGCGAGCAGCTGCTCCAGCGGGCCGCGGTTGATGATCAGGTCATGGACGTCGTCGGGCATCGGCTGCTCGCCGAAGCGGACGCGGCGCAGGCCCGCGATGACGAACACGATGGCCCACTGGATCGCCGTGTACGTGAGGTAGAAGTCAATATCGCGCACCCGGTGCCCGGTCGCAGCCTCGTACTGGGCCACGACGTCCTCCAGCCGCAGGAAGTGCGGCATCCCGGGCGAGCCGAACAGGCCCGCGATGTCCTGGAAGACGCGGTGGCCGCCCACGAGCCACGCGATGTCGATCTCGCGTGGGCCCAGCCCCGCCATCTCCCAGTCCAGGAGTGCGGCGGGCGCGAAGTCCCGGTAGATCACGTTATTGACCCTGGCATCGCCCCAGCTCAGCACCGTCTCGCCGGGGTCGGCCGGCCAGTTCCGCGCGAGGTGGCGAAACCCCCGCTCGATGAGCGGGCAGCGGCCGCCGAGCGATACCGCGTAGTCGTACCACGCCCGGGCGTGCGCGACGTGCCGGCGCAGCGGATCCTCACCCGCCTGCGGGAACTGGAGGAAGGCGAAGTTCCGCTCCGGGTCGGGCACGGCGTGCAGCGCGGCCAGCGCGCTGACGGTCGCCTGCTGCAGGCGCCGCTGCTCCGCGCGGCTGGCCTCGAACAGCCAGCCCTCGCTGCTGTACATGATGTCGTCGGGGACGTCGCCGTCAACGCGGCTCATGATGTAGAACGGCGTCCCGAGCGCCGCCGGGTCGGGCTCGACCCAGACCGCCTCGGGCACCGGGACGCCGCTGAGCTCCCCGACCAGGCGGATCACCTGGAATTCCCGCTCCATCTGATAGCTGGGAAATACTGGCATGTCCACTGGCCGCGGGGCCACCCTGGCAACCAGCCGCCGGGCCTGCCGGACGTTGCCGTCATGCCAGGCGGCGGTGAAGAACAGGGTCTCGCTTGACTGGCCGGTGGACGGCGCCGTCAGCTCGGTCACCTCAGGCGCCGACCCGTCCGGCAGCTTCCCGGCCAGCCACGCCGCGAGGCCCGCGCGGGTCTGGCCGAGGTCCCGGCTTGACTTCTGGAGGATCTCCTTCTCGGCCGTCATGGCGGCCTCCCTGCCGTCCGCTGCCGGGGCGCCGTCGCCCGGCCTCACCTCCGGAGCCTAATGAAAGATGACATGTATTCAAGAGCGCGGCATCGCCAACGTAACCCGGGTAAGGGCTGGCCGAGGACCTCCCGGCGCGGCGCTGGCGACATTCCGGGTGGTCACCTTCGGCTCATCTTTCTGGTGGACGGACGAGGCTCGTGTGGCTGAGGCGGTGTATGACCTGCTGGAGCCGGGCGGCGCCCTGGTCCTGATCATGCACAAGGCCGGTGGGCGGGCCGTACCGCCGAGCCCTGGGCCACCCCCGATACCGCACGCGGAGATCGAAGCGCTGGTGGAAAAGGTACCTCGGGCCTGCCAGGCGAGCGGGCCAGGGCGCGCGCGGGCGGTCGAGCCCGCGGTGACGGCGAGGACGCCATCGCCCGCACCCGCTTCGGCGTGCCGCGGGTGATTTACGTGACCGGCATTCCTGACCTGGTGCGGGACGCCGAAAGCGTATTGTCCGACTATTTCTCTTTCTCCTGGTCAGCGCCGCACCTCTTCGGTAACCGGTTCGAGGCATTCGCCACCGAGGTGCGGCGGCTGCTGCGGGCGCGATCTGCCGAGGGCGTTTTCTGGGACTGGCCCGGCGACACCAAAGTGATCCTTGCCAGGAAGTAGCAGTCGCCTGCCGTTAGGTCAGCGGCCGCGCAGGAAACCGCTCACGGCCGCAGTGAACTCTGCTGGCCGGACGGCGTGTCACCGGTGACCGGCCGGGATCGTGACCAGCTCGCAGACCGGGATCAGGGTGGCCATCTCAGTAAGCTGGCGCTGGTCGATGTGACTGGCCGGGCGCCCGCGACGAGGAGCCGGGGGCCCGGACGCGCCGGAGCGCATGGCGCGAGGAGCTGACCTGCGGGTCGGTGAACTCGCTGCACTCTTCTTGCTGTTATCTGTCGGCGGCCGACCCGGCTCCGCGGCTTTGCATGAGCTCAGGACCACCGAATGCGCGGCCTTGCATAGCAGCGGGCTGGACATTTGCCGCAAACTGATCGCGATCATGGGCCTGCGGTATGCAAACAAGCGCGAACGCGGTCCTGAGCTATGCAAAGCCTTCTCAGCCCGCGGGGAAGGTCGCGCTGGCGGTGAGAATTTGCGGTGGCTGCGGGCCGCCGGGTGGCTGGGGTCAGGGCCTGGCTGGTGGCTGGTTTTGGCTGCGGGGCGGGCTGGCGGGCAGGGTAGGATGGGTGCGGGCTGCCCGTGACGCCGGAACACTCTGTGGGATGAGAGCCCGTTGCAAAGCCTGGCGCCGGGACCTTGACCTTGAGGGTCGCCTCTTGTTGCCTTGAGCACGACGGTCAGTATTCGCGGCCTTGAGCCAGCTTGACCTGGGTCCCCGGGCAGCCCGCCCTGGTTACCCGGTTCAAGCATAAGGAGGCGGCGGGACGGTGGCCCACCGGAAGAAGAAGATCTCTGCCCAGTCGGTGGAGGATGAGGAGTACCAGCTGCGGCACGAGCGGGTCGCGGGCATCGACGTCGCCAAGGGCAAGCGCGGTCGTCGTGCACCCGGCTGCCGGCGGCCCGCGAGCGGGCGGGCGGCGGGTGTCGCGGACCGACGAGGTCTGGCCGCGACGGTCGACGCGCGGTGCTGGCGCTGGCCGCCCGGCTGCATCGCGGACGGGGTCGAGCTGGTGGTGATCGGAGGTCCATACGTCGCGATTACTGGCGGCTGTGGTACTACACGTCTGGAGGCGGCTAGGCCTGACCGTTGCAGCTGGTGAACTCCTCGGCTGCCCGTCAGCTGGCCGGGCGGCCCAAGACCGACACGCTGGACGCGCAGTGGATCGCCCGGCTGGCCGAGATGGGCCTGCTGCGCCCCACCTTCGTGCCCCCGGCCGAGATCCGGGCGCTGAGGGACCTGGACCCGCACCCGGCTGCAGCTGCGTCCGCGACCGCACCGCGGAGTGGCAGCGGCTGGAAAAGCTGCTGGAAAGGCGCCCTGGTCAAGCTGTCGTCGGCGCGTGTCGTCGCTGGCCGGGAACAAGACCGCCCGCGCCGATCATGCGAGGCGCTCATCGCCGGGCGAGCGCGACCCCGGCGGCCCTGGCGGGCCTGGCGCAGGGCATCGCTGCGCGGCCGGCCGCGAGCGAGCTGGAGAGCTCCCTGGACGGCGCATGGCGTTCGGGGACCACCACGCCTGGCTCGACCCGGATGCACCTGGACCGCATCGACGCCCTGGACCGGGCCGTCGCCGCGATCGACGACGAGATCGAGGCCTGCCTGGCCGCCGTCCCCGCCGCCCGGGGCATCGACCGCCGCCGGCATCTCGTCCCCCGACCCCGGCCCGGACGCGGCGCGTGCTGCCCGCCGCCCAGCGGCTGGCCGAGATCCCCGGCGTCAGCCTGGAACTCGCCCGGGCCATCATCGCCGAGACTGGGCCTGGACATGACCCGCTTCCCCACCGCCGCCCACCTGGTGTCGCTGGGCCGGGCTCGCCCCCGGTCGCCCGCCAGTCCGGCCCCCGCAGCCCGCAAGCCGAAGAAGGGCCAGGGCGACGGCTACCTGCGCCGGCTACTGCACCCAGGCCCCCAACGGCGCCGGGCAGACCGAGACCTTCCTCGGCGAGCGGCTGCGCCGCCTGGCCACGCGGCTCGGCGGCACCCGCGCCCGCTGCGCCGTCGGCCGCTCCATCCTCATCATCATCTGGCACCTGCTGTCCGACCCCGCCGCCCGCTACACCGACCTCGGCCCCGACTGGCACGCCCGCAAGACCGACCGCGACAAGAAGATCCGCAACCACCTCCGCGGCCTCCAGGCCCTCGGCGTCGACACCAGCGCCTTGAACACCACCGCCGCCTAAACCCCAAACCACCCCTGACCAGGCCCGCGACCCACCCCGCCACGGGCCCTCAAACCATGCCCGCGTACGGCTGAGGATTCCTCTCGGTCAGCCAAGGTCATCCAGGGGAAGGCCGCGCGGGCGTGCAGACCATTCGCGGTGGCGGGCCTGCGGCGGGTACCCGCCAGGACTAGGCCACGTCGACGCCGTTGATGAAGCCGAGGACGGCCTTCGCCAGTTCCTCGGGGGCTTCCATCGCGGCGTAGTGGCCGACCCCGTTGAGCTGGACGGAGGTGACCCCCGACGACGCGGCCTGGGACATGGCCCTGGCCGTGAACGGGCCGCCGCGGGCCCCGACCGCGAGCACGGGCACGGTCAGCCCGGGGGACTCGGCGAGGGCCTTAAGCTCGGGCCCTTCCCGGAGCAGCGACCGGTACAGGCCGGCCGCGCCGCGCCAGCCGTCCGGGCGTGCGTAGGTGCGGGCGAAGTCGTCGATGTCGGCATCGGTGATCGCGCCCGCGACGGCGGTCAGGGACGGGAACGCGTACTGCCCGAGGAACTCGCGCTCGCGGCCGGCCAGGAGCATCTCGGGAATGCCGGGCGCGGCGAGGACCCCGATGTGCCAGGCGCCGCCGTGGGCGACGTCGGCCAGCATCTCCCAGCCGAAGCCGGGCAGGCCCGTCTCGATGGCGGTGAGGCTGAGCACGTCTTCCTGGTGGGTGGCGGCCAGCCGGAAGACCGTCGCCCCGCTGATGTCTTGCCCGGTCAGGTGGACCGGGCCGAGGCCGAGGCGCGCGATCAGCTGATGCAGGTCCTCGGCCGAGGCCTTGCTGTCGTAGTCGCCCGGCGCGGTGTCGGAGTCACCGAACCCGCGCAGGTCCACGGCGAAGACCCGGTGGCCGGCGGCGAGCAGGGGGATGAGCTTGCGGAAGGCCCTCCAGGTCTCGGGGAACCCGTGGACCAGCAGGACCGGGGACCCGGTGGTCCCGGCGGCGGCGTAGTGCAGGGTCGTTCCGTTGACGTGGGCGCGGTGGTGGGTGATCTCGGGGACGGTGAGGCTCGCTGGTGCGGTAGTCATACCTCTCCTTATTTCGACAGCCTGACTGTCTAATAATAGTCAGCCAGGCTGTCCTTTGTCGAGGGCCGTATCCTTCTCGCATGTCTCGCTCTGGCGCTGACCTCGCGCTGCTGCTGCTCGGGGGCTTCCGCACGCTCGTGGATGCCGCGACCGCCGAACTGGCCGACCGCGGCCACGAGGACGTGCGTCCCGTTCATGACTTCGCCATACGGGCCATCGCCGCCGGGGCCGACAGCGCCTCAGAGCTAGCCCGGCGCCTGTCGATCACCAAGCAGTCGGCCGCGAAGACCATCGCGGTCCTGCAGGAGCGCGGGTACGTCGCCCGCGAGCCGGACCCGCGCGACGCCCGCCGCAAGCGCCTTCGGGTGACCGAACTCGGCTTCGACGTGCTCCGCCAGGGCGAGGCCATCTTTGACGAGCTCCGCGATCAGTGGGCGCGGCGGATCGGCGCCGCCGAGCTTGAGGGCATCGAGGATCACCTCACAGCGCTAGTGGGCGCTCAGCCGGTGCGCTTCGACACGCCCGGGTGGATGACCCGCGACGTCGGCGAGCCGGCCTGAGCCAGGCTCGACCCCTACATCGGTTCGTGAGTGAAGTAGTCCGCTCGCGTGGCGCGGCGTCGACGGCGCGCGACGAAGACCCCACGGGCGAGTAGCCCGGTCAGGGCCAGCGCGCCCACCACGATCCCGATGACGTCAATGACCCACTTGCCCGACCCGGTGAGCGGGTAGACCTCGTCACCGGCGCCCGTGTCGAGGGCCGGGACGGTGGTCCCGGCCGCGGCCGTGGGCAGGCTCCCCGCGTAGTACACGTGCGGCAGCGTTACCGTTCCGGAAGAAGAGACGAACTCGCCGTACCACTGGCCGCTTTCCTGCTCCTGCGCCGTCCACTGGCCACGGATGCCCTGACCGTGCGCCGCGCGCAGCCCAGGGCCCAGATGACTGCCGGCCAGCCAGATGACGCACCCGCAGAACGCGATGCCGAGCAGCCAAAGCAAGCGCCGTCTCGCGGACAAGCTGCCTAGCCAGCGGACCGCCGCGGACAGGACGGCCCGCCACCCGGTCCTTGGCGGCTGATCGCGAGCCACGCGCACGGCGCTCCGGCGAAGTTGCGTCCAGGGCACGGCTCAATATAGTTCCTGGCCGCGTGAGCCGCCAGAGCGGGGTTTGCGCACCGCGTCACGGGCGTGCTAGGGTTTCGGGCGATCGTGACGGTCAGCAGGAGGTGAGCCCCATGAACGCAGTGTCCGCAGTGGGTGCTCCCCCGCAGTCCACGATCACGCGACTGAGGTAGTCGCCACCGGGAGCGCCGACAGGCAATCCGCGAAAGGCGACTCCCATGAACACGACACCTTCTGCAACTCCGCCCGCGGCTGGTGAGCGAGCGCTGGTCCTGCATGGCGGCGGATCGGCCGGCAATGCGTGGGAGATCGGCGTCGTCGCCGGCCTGTCCGACGGCGGGCTGGACGTGACCAAGGCCGACCTGATCATCGGGACGTCGGCCGGATCGACGGCCGCGGCCCAGATCACGAGCGCGCCCCCGGCCGAACTGCTTGCCGCCATCCTGTCCGCCGCACCCCGGCAGGGGGCTGGTCCGGCCGGACCGGGCGCTGGGCGCGTTCCCGTCGGGCCGGCGGCGAACCACATGGAGGTGACGAGCCGGATCATCGCCGCCGCTGCGGATGCGGCCGACATGCGCCGCGCAATGGGTGCGGCGGCGCTCGAAATGGACGCGGCGTCGGACGGCTCCGGGCAAGCGCGGTGGCGCGCCACGGTCGCCGCCCGGCTGCCCAGTCAGTGCTGGCCGGAACAAGCGGTGCTCATCACGGCGGTCGATGCGCAGACCGGTGAGCCGGTGGTGTTCGACCGGCACAGCGGAGTCGACCTCGCGGACGCCGTCGCCGCAAGCACCTCCAACGGCTTCGGTGTCCCGCCCTACCGCATCGGCGGCAACCGGTACATCGACGGCGGCTACCGGCGCAACGAGAATGCCGACCTGGCGGCCGGGTACGGGCGGGTGCTGGTGCTGTCACCCTTCGGCGGCCGGTCACGGCATCCGCTGGAGTGGGGCATGCACCTTGCCGCCCAGGTCGACGAACTCCGCGCGGGCGGCAGCCGAGTCGAGGCGATCTTCCCGGACGGCCCCTCGCTCACCGCGTTCGGTGCCAACATGATGGATCTGTCGACGCGTCCGCCCGCCGCTCGAGCTGGCTACGACCAAGGCCGGGGCCTCGCCGGGCACCTCACCGAATTCTGGCGCTGACCGGCCCGTTGAGATGGCTTTAGGAGATCGCCGTCGACCCGGTGGTGCCGGTCACTCGCCAGCCGCCGCCGGGCTGCGCCCGCAGCACGTAGGTAAGCCAGGTCGCGCCGAGGCAGGCGACCATGCCGCTGATGCCGACCCGCACCGAGCTTGCGTTACCGGCCGGCGGGCCGAGAACGATCAGGATCGCGCCGTTCTTGACGTGCCAGCAGCCGTTGCTGGCCTCGATCACGGACCCGCGGTCAGCGATGAAGATGACGTGAGTCATTCCCGCCAGCGCGGCCGTCACCTGGCGCTGCGTCTGCGGCGCGAGGGGCTCCGCGTGCCCGTGCTTCCCGTTGGGGTCCGCGGCGTCAGCGTAGGCCTGGTTAAGCACGTAAACGATCTTGAAGGTCCAGCCAGGGAAGGAGTTCTCCGCTGGCGTGCCGAGATACCGGCGCAGGACCTGCTCGTAGATTTCCGCTTGCCTGGCTTCGGCCGCCGTGACCGTGGCGGGCCGGCCGCTGGCTGACGGGGGCACGGCTGAGGAGCGCACGGCCGGCGGGGCACTTACCGCGGCGGAGCCGCCGCAGCCCGCGGTGCCCGCGGCGAGGGCGGTGACGATAAGGGCGGAGCCGCGGTTACCCGTGCGCGTCGCATCGAACATCCTCCGGCCGTGATGCTGGTTGCTGTCACAGCTAGGACGTCCAAATGCGCCGCCACGGTTCCACGGGGTGACCGCTGCCGTCGCGGGTCACGCGGCCTTGAGGCGCATCCGTTCCGCCGCCACGATCGCGTGCCGCAGTTCGGCTTGCGAGGTCGCGTCCACCGCGTCCGGCGCCGCGTTCGCCATGTCGCTGCGGCGCGCGTACTCGTCGAACGCCTCGCGCTTACCCGCTAGCAGTTCGAGGACCCGCTGGTCGACGCTGTCCTCGCACAGCAGCCGGTGCACGTCCACCGGGCGCACCTGGCCCATCCGGTGCGCGCGGGCGATCGCCTGCTCCTCGCTCGACGGGGTCAGCTGAGGCTCGGCGATGATGATCACCGACGCGGCCTGGATATTCAGGCCCACGCCGCCCGCCTGGATCTGGGAGACCAGCACCGCCCGGCCTTTGGCGTTCGTGAGCTCGTCCACCATCGCCTGGCGGTCGGCCGACGGGATGCTCCCGGTCAGCGGGCCGATGACCGGCAGGCCAGGGACGCCGTCGCGCCCGTTCAGTACCTCGATCACCGTGTCAAGCACGTCGCGGAAGTACGAGAACACAACGACCTTGCGCCCGCCGTCGGCTGCCTCGCTGACGATCTCCACCAGCCGCTGCAGCTTCTGCGATCCGCTGGCGGTTCCCGGGTCGAACGCGGCCCGGCGCATGGCCATGAAGTTCCCGGCCATGACCGCCGTCTTGTAGGCGCGCAGCGCGGCTCCCTCGAGCGCTACCCATTCCTGCGTCTCCAGCCGGGCCGGCAGCTCGCTGAGCACGTCTTCCTGATTGCGCCGCAAGTAGACCGGTGCCACCTTTTCCCTGAACCTGGTGCCATCCAGCGACTCATCGGTCAGGTCCAGGTTCTCCGCGACCTCCGGGCGCAGGTGCCCGACAAGTACCCGGAACTCCGCCACCTTGTTCTCCATCGGCGTGCCGGTCAAGAACAGGACCCGCCTGCTGCGGGCCGCCCACTCGCTGACCGCCTGGGTGCGCAGCGCGTTCGGGTTCTTCGCGTAGTGCGCCTCGTCGACGACGAGCATCGCCAGCGATACGTCAAGGTCTTCGGGCATCGCGCGCAGCGCCTCGAACGTCGTGACCGCTACTCCGCCCTTGGCCAGCCATTCCTGCGTAGCCACGCCCCGTTTAGTACCTGGAAGATGAAGACGGCGGACATCGAGGAGCGTGTGCCGCTCCACCTCGCGCGTCCAGTTGATGACCACGCTCGCCGGGCAGACGACCAGGAAGTGCGTCGCGCCCTTGGCCGCCAGGTGGCAGATCGCGGCAAGCGACTGCATCGTTTTGCCAAGCCCCATCTCGTCACCGAGGATCACCCGCTCCTGGACCAGGGCGAACTTCGCGCCGAACGCCTGGTAGCCGCGCAGCGGAGTCTTGAGCAGCGACTGGTCAAGCGGAGAGACGCGTACCTGCTCGGCGATGTCGGCGGGGAGGAAGCCCTGGCTGGCATCCTTGGCCTGGTCGAGTTCCGCGACCTCGATCAGCAGGCCGTTATAGGCGACGGGGCGGGCGAGGTAATCGTTCCATAGCCGGGTGGCCCGCTGCTGCCCGCCGGCCTTCTCCAGCTCGGCTTGCGCCCGCGACAGCCGCTTGCGGGCCGTGGTGACCGGCTTGGAGGCAAGGATGGCGTCCAGCTCAGCGAGGGCATCGCGGGCTTGCGCCTGCTTCCGCCCGGAGAAGGTGAAGAGCATCCTCCGCTGGCTCGCGCCGCGGGCCGCCGCGTCCAGGCGGCTCCCGATCTCGCTCGCCAGCGGACTCAGGTCCGGGCCCTTCAGCGCGGACCTGGCTCGCTCGTAACGGCGCAGCGCGGCGATCAGCGCGGTCTGCTCGGGGGTCCGGGCATCCGGGTCGATGCGAACGCGGGTGGCTTCCCTGACTGACTCCCGCAGCTGCGCGGCGGCGGACACGATCCGCTTGGCCGACCGGCGGCGAACGCCGGGGACCCGGCCGATCTCTCCCGGTCCGGCCGCGAGGACCTGGCCGACCGTGTCCAGGCCCGCGTCTATGAGGGGGGAGAACGTGACCTTCTTCTGAATAAGGTCCCGGAGGCGGTCCACCGGCATCCCGTCAAGCGCGTCGGCGAGAATCCGGTCGCGCACCGCCTCATACGCCTGCCGCGCCACCTCCCGGGCCTCACCCGGCGCGGCCAGGACCGCCTCAATCGCCTCGTGGACCGCGCGGCCGTCGGAGACGACGGCCCGGGCTGCCTTGCCCGGGCGGAGAGGCGCTGCCTCGGTGAACTTGTCCCCGGCTAGCTCAGGGTCTGTCGTCAGTTCTGCCGCGCGCGCCACGTGGTGAGAACCTCCGCATTAGAACTGATGATCGGGCCTATTGCGACCATAGCGGATATGACCGGCGCGGCTGCGGCGATCGCCCGGTCGACTGCCCATCGCGCGGCAGAATTAACGCAGGGCCGGCACCATTCGCTCCCCGGCAACGTCAGCGGCTTCCGGCGCCGGATCGCCGGGTGCGCGGGCCCCGGCCTGCGGGATGCAGGTCTGCGGGATGAACTGGAAGCGGTACCCCATCGCGGCCAGCTCTTTGCGGAGCTTGGCGGTTGACGCGGCGTCCAGGGGCGTCCGCCAGCTGGACGACGGCTGGCAGCTGTAGGCGAGCAGCTTGCCCGGGTACTGCGAGTGGATAACGCAGGCGAACGCGCGGGCCGCGGCGAGGTCCGGCGCCGGGGTCTCCAGCCACAGCAGGTCGGCGTAGGGCGCGAACGCGAGCATGCGGGTGCCGCAGGCGTACAGGCCCGGCTCCACCCGGTAGAACCCTTCCGCGGTCCGCTCGCCGGTCAGGAACTCATGATCGCGCTCATCGGCGTCCGACGTCAGCAGGGACGCCGCGCGCGCGCCGGTCCGCGCGATCACCAGGGAGGGGACGCCGAGCACGTCGGCGGCGAGCCGGGCCGCGGTCAGCGTCTGGATGTGCTGCCCGGTCGGGACGAGGACCCGCTGGCCGCGGCGCACGCGCTTGTCGTCCGCCGGCAACAGGTCGTCGAAGCGCACGCCGGCCGCGCCCGCCTCGATCATCGCCTTCATCAGCCCGGACGCCCCTGGCGCGCCGCCGGCGCCGGCCACCACCGGGGCCGCCCGTCCCGCGGGCCCGGCCAGATCCCCGTCCGCCGGCCGCCAGCCCGGCAGGTAGATGGCCTGCGACCCGGCCCCGGCCAGCTGCGCCGCGTGGCGGCCGGCGACCGCGCCGAGCGCGTGCACGGCGTCCTTGCTGTGCAGGAGGTCCCAGAGCCGGCTGGCGCCGCGCCGCGCATGGCCGTGCCCCTCCCCCGCGACGCGGCCGCGCAGCCGGATCACGTCGTGCGCGCTGTAGTCACGCGTGATCCCGGACCAGCGAGGGCTGGTCTGCCACTCCTGCCGCAAGAGCGCCGCCTGCTCGCCGATCGCACTCATGGTGATCACGCCTTCCTGGTTGCGCCGGGAGCCCGGCCCGGCTGGCCGTGAACCCATGCTGCGGTCCGGTCGCGCGAACCGGCGTCACCTTGCTCGGTGAATTTTCTATTTTTTTTCCAAAATGACCAT
This sequence comes from uncultured Actinomycetota bacterium, assembly GCA_963811335.1. Classification (GTDB taxonomy): domain Bacteria; phylum Actinomycetota; class Actinomycetes; order Streptosporangiales; family Streptosporangiaceae; genus Trebonia. The sequence goes on from CAWERB010000019.1 coordinate 71,520, forward strand.
CGTCGCGTATTCTTGCGGCGGGAAATCGGGCGAAAATTGGTCTAGATCAAAGGTCTAGCCCACTGGCCGTCAGTCGCCCTTCTTCTCACACGGATCCTTCGCGTTGAGCAGGTTCCCGGTGCTGAACCAGACGGGCGAGGCCCCGTTCAGGTCGATCGAGGCCCGGGCGTCCTGGCGCCCCTGGAAGAGCACCCGGTAGCTCTTCTCCCGAAGCGGGGCGGCGCACGGGACCGGCAGGCTCGGAATATCGGGGATGCAGATCTCGGCGCTCGCCGCCAGCTGGTCGGGCGAGAGCCAGGCCGGGACGGACTTGAGGGTCACGATGTGCTGGAAGTCGGGATCGCGGGCGATGTAATGCTCGAGGTGCGCCTCGCCGCCCCGCCCGAACAGCAGGTAGGTCGGGTGCTGCGGGCGGGGAATGTTGAAGTCGAAATGACGGAAGTGGACCACTTCCCGCACCGTGAGCGGCACGTCCGTGGCGTAAGGGGACCCGGCCGGCGCGGCGTCGGCGTTCGAGTAGTCCTCGTAGACATCGACCAGGAATGAGCGCAGCGTTCCCGCCTTGATCTGCGGAAGAGTCATCCGCTTCGCGCTGTTCACCAGGTTCCAGGGCGTGCGGCGGGATCCCTGGCGGGCCCGGTAGCCCCGCATCACGACGTCCGGCAGTGTCACCCGGAGAATCACCTGGTACATGTGCTTCTCTACGGTGAACATCGGCATGTGGGACACGTAGAGCGCCTTGCTGCCGAACATGAAGAAGTTATGGGTGCCCGGCGGGTCGACGATGGGCTCGGCCGCAGATCGCGCGGGCCGCGCGGCGCTTGCGGGCCGCGCGGCGCCAAGCATTGGTGCCGTCGCGACCAGGCCGCCCGAGATGAGTAGGTGGCGCCTGGAGACGCCCGGCTGCTCAGTCATCCTGTTCCCCCTGGTTGTTCGAGCTTTCCGTGCTAAATGACCGGTTGGGTCACCGCTTCCGGTTGACTGGGTAGCGGGGCCGGCCCGGGCGCTCCGGGTCCTGCCCGGTGCGGACCGTCGGGCGCGGGGCCGCGGCCGGGGCTTTCTGTGACAGCTCGACGAAAACCGGCACCCGGCCGGGCGGGCACGGTTCATCCAGCCCGTTGCGGTAGAGAACGGCCGGGTTCGCGGCATCCGCGCAGCAACCGCCCGCGCAGCCCGCCGGCTTGTTGGCGAACTTCCCTGGCGTGGCGGCCAGGCCGACGAGTTTCACGGTGATGTGCTCGCTGAGTTGCCCGCCGACGGTAATCGGAACGCCACCGATGGTCACGTCGCTCACCCGGAAGCCCGCTCGTTCCGGCACCTCGAACACGGCCCGCTCAATGAGGCCGGGCCGGCCGCGCACGATCCGGAACCACGCCGGATCCACCGGCTGGCCCTTGGGCCCGGCCCAGCCGGTCACGTCCAGGTCGTCCATGTACAGGCCGACCGGGTTGCGGAGGGTTACGGCGCAGCCAAGTGCCGCCAGTTCGTTCACGCTCGCGCCGATGGTCGGATCGCTGCACCGGTTGGCGCCACCGTAGTGGGCACAGCAGATCAGGGCGTCCGGGTCGGAGATGATCCGGCCGTTACGCCTCGCGGCCCGCAGCACTGTCGCATCCGCGCCGAGCAAGATCTCGGCGGACAGGGAGTTGGACGGCTGGGTCAGGTGCATGATCCCGTCGGTGGTGTTCCAGCGGTTGTAGGGGTTGTAGCTCCCCTTCGGGTACACCACCAACGGGTTCTCGGAGTTGGAGGAGTCGATCAGGTCGACGGCGCAGACCAGGTCTTCGTACCGCACCTGCGGGCTGACGAACTCCCGGTACAGCTCAAGCAGGAGCTTGGGATCACCAGTGGTGGGGTAGGCGGGCTCGCCATTGAGGTTGGACAGGGTGTCGCCGTGCAGCGCCTGCCAGTACTCGGGCGGCTCGGAAGTGAACGTGACCCGGCGGATGCCGCCGTCGGGATCCCTGGTGACCCGCCACTCGCAGTACTCGTCCTGGGGCCGGTAGTAGAGGTGCTCCCACGGGCCGCCGTAGAAGTACCCGCCGGGAAGGCCGTCCATCGCCTGGGTCAGCGGGAGCGGGTGGTCGGCCATCGCGAGCGCGCCCGCACGGCCCAAGCGGTTGCGGAGCGTCCCCGGGAAGGCGTTCCACACGATCTCCTGCTCGAGCACCGGGCCGCTCGGCGCAGTCGTGAGCTGGTTGTAGTACTGGCAAGGCTGGCCGTCGAGATCGTATTTCTCCGCCGCGACACACTCGTCGAACCACCCGGACACGGCCCGGCTCCACTGGGCCCGCTGCCCGGGAATCCGGTCGAAGTCGGTCATGAACGCGGGCGGATCGTAGGCTGTGATCTTCATTGCTTACCGAGATCCCGTGACGCATGAATGCGGAAAGCGCGCATGATCGCCGCTATAAGACGTGTGAACTGACGCATCGAAGGAAATTGCATCTACGAATCCCTCCTGTGTGTACGACGATCAATGTACAACGCCAAGCAATGCACGAAATGCCATGTCTGAAAAGTGCGTTTTCATTAGAAAGGTGAATTTAAGTCCGCGGAAGCGGCCTACGAGTAACTGGTCCTGATGTGATCGAATTGAGCGGCATGGACCGATAGCGGGGGGTGGACTGGTTCCGGCTACCGTGATGCGCAGCAACTATCACGAAGAGCAACATGATGGCTACATTCCGCAGTAGCATTCATCGTGCTCACGAAAGGTGGGAGCGGCCAGGCCGGTGAGCCTCGTCTGACTAACCGGGGAGAACAAGATGACTGAGCAGCCGGGCGTCTCCAGGCGCCATCTATTCATCTCGGGCGGCCTGGTCGCGGCGGCACCGCTGATTGGCGCTGCGCGGCCCGCGGAAGACCACGCCGAAGAAACCGGCGCCCTCGGCGCAAAGGGGACTTCCGCCGCGACGGCGACGCCGGCCGACGGCCGCGCGCCCGATGAGCCGTACCTCGACGGTGACGAGATCCAGGGGAACGCGGTGCCTGGCTTCATGAAGCCCTACATGGCAGTGGCCGCCCTGAGGATCGGCGACGTGGCCAGGGCCAAGGGCTGGCTGGCCGAGGTCGCGCCCAGGATCACGACGCTGGCGCAGGTGATGGCATCGCGCGCGAAGGTTCGCGCCTACCGCGGCGTCGGCCCGCAGCGCGTGAACCTGCTTGGCGCGCTGCCGCCCGGCATGAACGACGTCTGCCTGAATATCGCCCTGAGCAGCGGCGGGCTCTCGAAGCTGCTGCGCGGCGGCGCCCATGCCGGGGACCTTGGCCTGTTCGCCGACCAGGGATTCCAGCGCGGGCTCGCCGCCCGGTCGTCGCTACTCGGTGATCCCGCTGATCCCTGCGCGGAGGGCAATCCCGCCAACTGGCTGTTCGGCGGTCCTGGCCGCGAGGCGGATGTGCTCCTCATCCTGGCCGCGGACCGCGAGGTAGCGGGCGCGCGCGCGCTCGCTAAGGTACGTGCGGACGCGGCAGCGGCCGGACTGACCGTCATGTACCAGGAGTCGGCGCACAAGCTGGACGCGATCGGCAAGGAGCATTTCGGCTTCCAGGACGGGATCTCGCAGCCGGGAGTACGGGGGCGCCTCAAGGGCTTCCCCGGCGACTTCATCACTCCGCGGACGATCGACCCGTCCTGCCTGCCCGATGCCTGGCTGTACGGTCTTCCCGGGCAGGACCTGGTGTGGCCGGGTGAGTTCGTGTTCGGCTACCCGCGCTCAGCCGCGGACCCGCTGATTCCCGGCCAGGTCAACCTGCCCGGGCCGGCCTGGAGCAGGAACGGCTCGTATCTCGTGTTCCGGCGGCTGCGGCAGGATGTGGCCGGCTTCCGCGCGTTCCTCGCGGAGTCCGCGCAGACCCTGTCCGGCCAGCCCGGATTCGACGGGGTGACCCCCGAGTGGGTGGGAGCGAGGCTCGTGGGCCGCTGGCCGAGTGGCGCGCCTGTCGCCCGCCTGCCCTACGGGGACGACATCGCGCTCGGCGTCGACCGGCTCGCCAACAACAACTTCGGGTTCGCGGCCGACGCGGCGGAAGATCCGCTGGTGGCAGGATTGAAGGCGGGCCAGTGGCCCGGCGCGAAGGCCGACCCGGTCGGGCTCACGTGCCCGATGGCGGCGCACATACGTAAGGTCAATGCCAGGGGCGCGGCCAGTGACCTCGGCGGGCACAGGGCGTCGCTCAGTCGCCGCATCCTCCGCCGCGGGCTGACGTTCGGGCCAGCCCTGGGGGAACCAGCGGGACACGACCCGGTCAACGGCAACCGCGGCCTGCTGTTCGCCTGCTACCAGGCGTCGATCGAGGACCAGTTTGAATTCCTCGGCAACGGATGGGCGAACAGCTCGAAGCGCCCGAGAAGCCCGAGTGGCCGCGACATGATGATCGGCCAGAACGGGATACCGGGCGACCGCCGGATGCGCAGCTGCACGGTATTCGGGCGGGGGGCTGCTTCGGCGACGCTGGTGACGATGCGCGATTTCGTCGTGCCCACCGGCGGCGGTTACTTCTTCAGCCCCTCGGTCAGCGCGCTGAAAGAGGTACTTGCCGTGTGATGACGGGCACCCGGGGATGTCCTGGCGTGGCGCCTGACATCCCCGGGTGCTCGCGGAACGTGCTAGCTGTGGGCCGCGAGCGCCGCCGCCTCGGCGATGATGAGCTTCGCCAGGACGAGCTGCGCGCCAGCGAGCGGGACCGGGGTGCCGTGGTTCTCCGCGTTGTACAGCTCGGTCTTGATCACGGTGGCCAGCGCGTCGCGCTGCTGGTCAAGCGAGGTCAGCGCGCGGTTGACCGTGGTGAACTCGGCGTCATTGGCGGTGCTGGACTCGATCGCGTTCGTCGAGGCGGTCAGCGTGTACGCGCCGAACTGGCCGACGCTGGAGTTGAGCTGCTTGTACGTTTCACCGAGCTGGGTCACTAGCGGGCTGCGCAGCGCCCCGTTCGGGCTGGACAGGATCTGGGTGACGACCCGGCCGTCCTGTATGTAGTCGGTGTGCAGGCCGAGCAGGTACATCTCGGTCGGCTGGATGTCGGTCTCGTCGGTCCACGGGCCCTTCAGGTTCAGGTCGACGACCGCCGTCTGGCCGCTGTTCGCGCCGGATGAGGTCGGGCCGTCGGCGGGGCCGGAGCCGTCGAGGCCCAGGTGCTGGACGCCAGGCCCGGCGAAGCCGACGTAGTCGGTGTTGATCTCCGCTGCGTAGTCGCCGTGGTCCCAGGCGAAGGCCGGGCTGACGGCCACGCAGTCCGCCGGGTAGGCGCTCGCCGAGCTGCCCGTGACGGTGGCGTCACAGGTCGCCGGGCCCTTCTGCAGGAAGTAGTCGGGCTTGGCGAACTCGGCGAGCGTCGGCGTGCGCGCCGGGTCGGCGTTGACCATATGCAGGATCGCCTCTTCCGTCGGGTCGGCGAGGTAGTTCGCGATCTGCTGCGTGCTGCCCGTGTAGGGGTTGAAGGCGGTCAGCCCGGCGACGTCCCGGTCGAACGTGCGGACCACGGGTGAGGACTCCGCCGGAGCGCCGTTCAGGTAGTACTCCGGCGCCGTGTCGTTCTCCATGTCGAACGGGGTGGTGTTGCCCTTCTCCGCCGCGAGCAGGCCGGGGACGTTGCCCTCGAGCTCACCGAAGGTGCCCGCCGCGTAGGTGCAGGGCACGGTGACCCCGTCGCAGCCGGCCGGGGTCGGCTGGACCGCGCGGCCGACGTTGGCGCCCGCCTGGTGGTCTTCCTCGTCCGGGCTGAGCACGAACAGGGTGTTCTGCGGGGTGATGCCGTCGGCGGCGAGCCGCTGGAAGAAGGCGCCGAAGGCCTGGTTGTAGTACGCGGCCTGGGCCACGTAGCAGGCGTTGCCGCTGCCGAGCGCGGCCGGCGCGTGGAAGCAGGGCTGGCCCGCGCCGGTCAGGCCCTTGATGGACTCGTTGCCGTGCACGTCCGAGATGTACGCGTCGACCACAGGGACGCCGGACTCCAGCATGTCGGCGGCGTACGCGAGCGTCTGCGACGCGTTGATGGGCCCGTAGCCGGGGAAGCCAGGGGTGGTGAGGAAGTTGCCGTTGATCTGGTTGCCGTTCAGGTCGACGAGGTTGCCGCTCGCGTTCGTCACCGGATAGCCGCTCCTGGTCAGGCTCGGCTGGCCGGCGCCGAGCTGCGGCGCGACGTACCGGTGGCCGAACAGCGCCTGGTAGCCGGTGTAGCCGCCGGGCTCGCTCGGGAGCAAGTCGGCGACCGCCGTGCTGCTCGGTGAGCTCTGGCCGAACTTGATGCCGGTGGCGTCCGCGCAGAACGCGCTGGCCTGGGCGCAGTGCACCGCGATGCCCGTGTAGTCCGCCGCCTCCGGGTCCTTGAAGGAGTCGGGGTCGCTGATGAGCTGCTGGTTCTCGGGCGAGCTGGCGCCGAAGATCTTGGGGATGTCCACGGCGGTGTTCTCGAGCTCGGAGTTCGCTGGGGTGGCGACGTTGCCGACGTCGCAGCCCGCCCGGGTGAACGGCACCCACGGCGCCGGGGTGGTCGTGGTCGGGCTGACGGGGTTCTTCGCGGTGGCCGGCGGGACCGGCGAGTAGACCATGCTCGGGTTGGTGTCGGTCGCCGTCGGCGAGGTGTCGAAGACCGGGTCGGTCCAGTAGGCGAACGACCCGGCGCCGTCGGTCGTGCCGAGGGTCCCGCCCGTGCCGTTGGCCTGGTAGACGCGGTAGCTGTTCGAGATCGGCATGCCCTGCCGGTCGCCGTACAGGCCGGTGTACGTGGTCAGGATGTCATCGGCGGTGTGCGCGATCAGCGGCGTGTGGTTGTTGGACAGGAACGTGCCGTTGTTCTCGAAGAAGTTCAGCAGGTTGGGCATTTGCTCCAGGTCGGACGGCACGTTCGGGTTGTCCCGGTAGAAATGCACGTTATCGAAGGTGATCTGCACGACGTGCTTGACGCCATTGCCGAGCTGACACCCGCTGCTGGCCGCTGTCCCGGTACTGGCGGCCGGCGATATCGGGGCCGCGTGTACCGGCGCCGTGGCCACGGCCGCGCCGAAACCTGTGATCAGCGTCGCGACGCCGGCGAGCGTGGTGATGCGGCGAACTGATCTGGACCTGTTACCTCGGTTCATGTGATCTCCTTTCGCGGCCAACGATGAACGTGTGGCTTAGCAAATTGAGTGTCAGAACAGTGACTATCCAGAGAACTTTCAGCAAAGCATCCGAGCGCAGCGGCAGCCACCGTTTGGCTGCCATAGAAATCACATTTCAAAAAATGCGCTGTGATGGCGACCGCGAGGCACGAGCGGCTGGCCTGCCATGCGGCGCACCGCTGCGTGCTCACGGCCATTCCCCGCGGCTGGCCGCGGGGAATGGCCGTGAGGCGAGCGTGCTTACTCCTTAACCTCCCACACGAAGGTGCCCCAGTTGTCGAAGCCGTCCCATTCGGCGGTCGGCGGAATGTACTCCGTCGCAAAGAAGGCGTTGCCGGTCACCGGGTCGGTTGTCGCCCAGGAGTAGTCACCCCAGCGAGGACTGTTGAACGGCGGTGCGTCGGCGAACGAGGTGTGCGGGCCAGACCCCGCGCCCACGATCGTGATCGCGGGCTTGCCGAGCACCGCGAACGCCGCGCTCGGGTTGATGGTCGGGCTGGTGATCGTGAAGTCCATCGCCATCTTGTTGCCCGACGTGGGCTGCACGGCCGGGTAGAGCAGGCTCGCGCTGCCGCCGGCGGCGACAAAGCCCTGGTTGACCACCCTTCCGCGGCCGGTGTTTATCTCGAACCAGGCGGCGCCGTCCCGCGTGGCGGTGCCCGTGGAGGGGATCACCGCCGCGTCGAGCGCGGTCCACAGGTTAAGGGTCCCGGCCGGACCCGGGCTGACGTTGACCGGCCCGGAGAGCCGGCTGTCGTCCGGGTTGAGCGCGGCCTCCGAGGTGATGGGGAAGCCGTTGAACGAGGTGGCCGACCCGTTGCCGGTGGACGGCGCCGGGACCGGGAACGCGTACGGCTCGCTCGCCAGGACCTTGCTTGATGATTCCGGGCGTGCCGAATCCGGTCGTCACCGACGACGTGTCGAACAGCGTCCACAGCCCGAGCGTGTTACCGACCGGGTTGTTGCTGCCGTCCGGCAGGAACGGCACCGAGTTCACCAGGTAGCCGGTCGGCGTGCCGGTGTTGACCGCCGGGTCGAGCCCGACAACCGGGTTGCCCGCCAGCGACAGCAGTGACGACGTGGCGAAGTTGACCGTGGCTGCCTCGCTCGCCAGTTGCGACTTAGAAATGACCTGAACGATGGCGCCCTGCTCCACCTGGTTGGGGCCGCAGTACTCGTCCGTGGAGATGATGAGCGCGTTGTTGTTGAACCCGACCTTCGGCTGGTCGCCGAGGCACTGGCCGCCGAGCGAGGAGTCGAACTGGTAAGTCGCCGCGCCGTGGGAGTTGATCACCAGGACGTCGTTGACCGTGTTCTCCAGGAGGCCGTTCACCGGCCCGCCCGGGGGGAAGCTGATCTGGGTGAAGTAGAACGACTTCGTGGACGGGTCGAACAGGCAGCGCGGGTCGCTGAACGCGTTCGGGTCCTGGAACAGGGTCGGCAGGCTCAGCGGCGCGGTGAGGATCTTGCCGTTGGTGGTGGTCTCCTGCCCCACCTCGTTCACGACTTCCCACACCGCGTCGGGCGCTCCCTTGATCGTGTGGTCAGGGCCGACGCACAGACCCTGGTCCGGCGGGGTGAGCGCGCCGAAGAGCTGGTCGTTGATGAGGTCGTTCAGCCCGTCGAAGGCGTTGACCACGGACCCCCTGCCCCTGGCCGCGGGCCCGGCCGGGACCGTCGGTGCCCCGGCGCCATTGGCCACCGCTGCGGGGTTGGGGCCGTTCGGCGACCTGGTTCTTGGCCAGCGCCCTGGGTATGTTGGCATTCTCAATCGCCGGGTTCGGCGTGACCGGCTTGAACCCGGCGACGCCGGTCGCGGAGGCGGCTTGCCGTGGTGCCTGGGCGGTGGGGCCGAACGTCGGAGCCGCGCTCACGGCGGCGGGCTTGAGCGGGGCCGCCTGTGAGGCAGCCGCCGGCATGGCCGCGAGGCAGGCGACTGCTCCCACCGCCGCCACGATCGTCTTGCGTTTCACTAACCCTTAACCTCCTTTTGCGCCTTGTGGGCACATCAGACCTAAGAGAGCCAGTAGTGATACGAGATCTGCGTGTCGTTTTTAACACACAGTGTGGTGATATTGAAGGACTAAGTGCATGCTGTCAATAGGTGACGATCAAAACAAATCAAATCAAATCAAAACAAATCAATCGAAAATAGAATAGAATTTCGGATTTTGGCGTGTTGCTCCCACGAGATTAAGCCTCGATCCACCAACTTATTTCGCGCTAGCCTCAAGCGCTTATCTCCATACTGTAGAAATCACATTTTAAAAAGCAGGTCGTCACGGCGGCCGCGAGGGTGGGGTGGTTTCGCTGCCGTGGCTCATTGCCACAACCATCCGCCTCGGCGTCCGGCCGCCGGCCGCGCGGCGCGCGGCTGCGGTGGCGTACGGGCGCAGGCCGGCCGTGACCGGGGCTGAAGTCGCAGATCGTCCCAGTTCTGTTACGTAGGGCTCATGTAGGCTTAGCTCAGCTGGGACAACGCCGAAGGGGGCAGGCAATGTCCAAGACGCAGTTGTTGAGGCTGGGTGCCGACGTTTGCTGCGCCGACGGGGGGTGCGGCGAACTTAGCGGCCTCGTCGTCAGTCCCGGCGAGGATGCGGTCACCCACCTCGTGGTCAAGCAGGCGCGCGGCCAGGGACCGGGCAGGCTTGTTCCGCTCGGCCTGGTGGATACCGAATCTCAAGGTAACGGCGGGGGCCCGATCCGGCTCGGCTGCACCATGACGGAGTTCGGCCTGCTCGATCCCGCTGAGGCGACGTACGTCTACCCGGACAGCGACGAGTACCAGGTTCGCCCGGGAGGATCGACGGCAACTGGGCCCGACTACGCTCCTCCCGGGGTCATGGGCGCGCCTGGCCTGCCGAGCCAGCCCGGTGAAGAGCAGGAATTCACCGTCGACATCGTCCCGGATCAGCTGCCAGGTGAGGCCGAGGTATCGCACGGTCAGCCCGCGCACGCGACGGACCGCGACGTCGGCCATGTTCAGGGGATCGCCGTTGATTCAGCAACCGGCCTGGTGACCTCCGTGCTCCTCCGGACGGGGCACCTGTTGAGCCACAAGGCGGTGCTCATCCCGCGGTCCGCCGTGGCCGAGGTGGACGCAGACGGATTCCACCTCAACATCACCGCGCGACAGGTGCATGACCTGCCGCGCGCGGACAGCGGGCAGCCAGCCGGCTAGCCCGGACAACGCCCGGGCGGCGCCGCATCCCTGGGTCTGCCTCGCGACCAATGACCCGGCCGTGACCGTGCTGACGGCGGTGTCTTGTGGGACCTCCGGCCCTGCCGGGACCAGTAAGTACGGTCATATCTTCGAAAGATGACGACTCCCAGCGGTGCGTACATGGGCGCGACCGACGCGTTCTCCTGGCACATGGAACGTGATCCGGTACTGCGGCCGCCCATTGTCGTGGCTGTCTGGCTCGACCGGGCGCCCGGCTGGGATGCGCTCGTGGCGCGCGTGGACCGGGTATCCCGGCTCGTGCCCTCGCTGCGCCAGCACGTCATCGACTCCCCGGTCCCCATCGTCGTCCCCCGGTGGACCTACGATCCGCACTTCGACCTGAACTGGCACGTGCGCCGCATGCGCGCGCCGGAACCCGGGACCCGCGACACGGTTATCCAGCTCGCCCGGCGCCTGGCGATGGATGCCTTCGACCGCGCCCGCCCGCTGTGGGAACTCACCCTGGTCGAAGGCCTCGAACGGGGCGAAGCGGCGCTCATCGTCAAGATGCACCATTCCCTGTCGGACGGCATGGGCGGGATGCACATGCTGGAGGTCATCGCCGACCGCAAACGCAAGCCCCGCCAGCTAGGCGAGATGCCGCCGACGCCGCCGGGCGAGACGGTGGACCAGTTCGCGCTGCTCACCCACGCCGCTGGCCTGGTGACCACCCGGCTCACCGACCTGGCCAGGCGCGGGGCCGAGGCAGCCGTCCCGGCGTTGCTCCGCTCCGTCCGCGACCCGGCGGGCGCCGCTCGCGACACCATCGAGTTGGCCCGCTCGGTCTACCGGACGGCCGGGCCGAGCTCGGGTGCCATGTCACCCCAGATGCGTGACCGGGCGACGACACGCCATCTCGCCATGATGGAGGTCTCGCTTGACGCCATGAAGGCGGCGGCCAAGGCAGCGGACGGGACCGTCAACGACGCCTACCTGGCCGTCGTTACCGGAGGACTGCGCAGGTACCACGAGCGCCATGGCACCTCGGCCGAGTCCCTGCGCGCTGTCGTCCCGGTCAACCTCAGGGACAGCGATGACACGAGCTGGGGCAACAAGATCACCTTGCAGCGGCTGATCCTGCCGGTCGGAGAACCAGACCCGGAGATCCGGATACGGGCCCTGCACCGCGTCATCCAGGCGGCCCGCGGCGAGCCGTCGCTTCCGGTCACCGGCGTGATCGCCGGGGCGCTGAACATGCTGCCGGTTGGCTATGTGGGCGGGGTACTCAAGCACGTCGACTTCCTGGCGAGCAACGTGACCGGCCCGACGGCCCCGATCTACCTCGCCGGCGGGAAGATCACCGGCCTGTGCGCGTTCGGGCCCACCATCGGTTCCTCACTTAACACCACCCTGCTGTCCTACGCGGGCACCTGCCACATCGGCGTCAACATCGACACGGCCGCCGTGCCCGACCCGGACGTGCTGCTCGCCTGCCTTGAGGAAGGCCTCACCGAGGTCACGGCCCTTGGCACCGCCGAGCCGGTTCCCGCACGCCCCGCCGGCGGCCCGGCCGACCAGTCAAGCGAAACCGCGCAGAAGGGGGGTCGCGCCGCGACGCGCGGCGGCCGTGAGGCACGAAGTGTGGAATCAATATGAGTGGAGTGACCATGCGCAAAACCGCAATCTCAACGGGTGTGATCGGGTTCGTCCTGCTCATCGCCGCCGGCCTGCTGGCCTGGTGGATCACGCCCTCCTACATCGCACGCATGCCGAGCAGTTACAACACGACACGGACCTACGACGCCACGGTCCGCTCGTTGTTCAACCCGGCCGCCCTGGCGAGCGGCAACCTGGCCGGCGCCATCAAGACAGGCCTGCCCGCCACGGTCTCCGAGACCGTGAAGATCCAGCAGACATCGGGCAACACGGCTCTCTTGCAGGACACCAGGGCCATCACGGTGGCCGGTGCCGTAGTCGGGCAGACCGTCACGCCGTACGCGCTCGACCGGCAGACTCTCGAAGCCGACCAGCAGCCACCCCGGTAACTGGAGCGTGACTCCCGCCAAGGGGCTGACGGTGAGCTGGCCGCTCGGCGCCAAGCAGCAGGACTACACCGGGTACGTGTACCAGACCGGCACCACCGCCACCCTGAGGTACGTCAAGCAGGTGCAGCAGGGAGGCATCAACACCTACGAGTACCAGGCAACGGTCCCGCCGACACGCATCACGAACCCGCAACTGCTGGCGAACTTGCCGAAGTCGCTGCCGGTTTCCTTGCTGCCGAGCCTGACCGCGGCCGGGATGATCTCGCCGACGGCCGCGGCCAGCCTGACTCAAGCGTTCCCGAACGCCAAGTCAGTTCCGCTCGCCTACACGTATCAGGCGGCTAACACCTACTACGTGGCGCCCGCCACCGGGCTGGTCGTGAACCTCAGCAACAACGAGACAGAAATGGGCGGCATCGCGCTGCCCAACGGCACCATCGTCCCGGTGGTGCCGGTCCTGGCGTACAACTACCACGCCAGTCCCGCCAGCCTGACGGCCGCGGTGACCGACGCCAACAACGGCGCCAGCACCATTACCGCCTGGGGCGTGACCGCGCCAGTCGCGGCGGCTGCTTTCGGCTTCGTGCTCCTGCTCCTCGCCGCCTTCCTGTGGATGCGCGGCAGCGGCACTGGACACTCGGCCGGGACGGCTCGTCCCGAGCGGCACCCGGCTCCCGCGGGGCGGTAGCGGCTGATCACCGCGCGGCTGAGCGCCTGCGCCTCAGCTTAAGCGGCAGGCAGTTCCGTGCGAGCGCGTACCCGCGCTCGCACGGGGCATGTCCGCAGAAAGGACCGCACTTCGCGGCCCCCTCGACCGATAGGGTCGTCCGGTGACAACCGGCCAGCATCGTCCGCGCCGTCGGCCGTGGGGACGGGCCGCTCATGCCTGAACTGCCCGAGGTCGAGTCGGCCCGCACGGTCATCGGCCGGGGCGCCCTGCACCGGGTTATCACCGGGGTGGACGACACCGACAGCTACGTCTGCCGTCCGCACCCGCCAGGCGAGATCAGGGACGCGCTGCTGCGCCGTACGCTGACGACCGCGCACCGCCGCGGCAAGAGCATGTGGTGCGACACCTCTGCGCTGGCCGGCCACGACGGTGACTGCCTGACGGGCCGGCCCGGCCTCGATGCACTCCGCCATGAGCGCGCCTGGCGGACCTCACCCGTCGGCCCCGGCGGCGAGCAGCTCGGCAAGGATGCGATGACGGGGCGCGAGTACTGTCCTGGAGGGCGGCGGCTAGCTCCGTGCTGGCGGTGCTGGCCGTGTTGGCGCGCAGTGCCGCCCCGAGGGTTCCGCTGAGCGCCTGCGCCATTCGCCGGTGGAACACGAGCAGGTCGCTGCGCAGGTCGCCGGTGCTTGTGGCGGGCCCGGGCGCGGGAAAGGCGTCCGCGAGTGTGGCCACGACGAGCTCGAGCCTGGTCGCCCAGCGCCGGTAGATCGCCGACTTGCCGGTACCCGCCCGCTGCGCGACGCGCTCGACGCTCAGGCCGTCGAAGCCATGCTCGGCCAGTTCTTCGAGTGCCGCGCTGTAGATGGCCGCCTCAAGCTCCCGGCCGCGACGGCGCGGGCCGCGCCGGAAGTCGTCCCCGCTGGCGCCAGGGCTAGCCGACCGCCCAGGCTGACCACTCGATGATTCCCCGCTCACCCGCTCGTCGCTCCTTTCACCGCAAAATCCATCATAGTGATCACTTGCGTCCACTATATCGGCCGGATAGGCTCTCGGATTGAGTACGGAAGCGTCCACTAAATCCGGCTATGGATACCTGGGTAACGGAGCGATCCACCATGACTGACAGCAGGGCGTGGGCCAGCGACGATGTCGGCAACCTCGCGGGCCGCACGGCCGTGGTGACCGGTGCCAGCGGCGGCATCGGGTTGGCGACCGCTCGTTGGCTGGCTGGCAAGGGTGCGCGCGTGGTGCTAGCGTGCCGCGACCCGGCCCGGGGCCGCCAGGCGGCGCTGCGGGTTACCGGGACCGCGGGCTGGCCGAACGTGACGGCGGAGACCGTCGACCTCGCGGACCTTGCCTCGGTCCGCCGGTTCGTCGACCGTGTCGCCCGGGATCACGGCTGCATTGACATCCTCGTCAACAATGCCGGGATCGCGGGCGGCCCTCGCCGGAGCACTGCCGACGGGTTCGAAGCGCACTTCGGTACCAACCATCTCGGGCACTTCGCGCTGACCGGCCTGCTGCTGCCCGCGCTGCTCGGCCGGCCTGGTGCCCGGGTCGTCACCGTGACGAGCAGCGTCGCGGCCCAGGGCAGGATCGACTTCACCAACCTCAACAGCGAGCGCCGGTACCGGTTCATCGCCGCCTACGCTCGGTCCAAGCTCGCCAACCTCATGTTCGCCGTCGAGCTTGACCGGCGGGCCAAGGCCGCGGGCGTGACGCTGGTCTCTGCCGCCGTCAACCCGGGGATCGTGGCGACCGGCCTGCTGAGCCAGAAGCGGAGTCAGTGGGGCAGAGGCTCACGGCCAGCTGAACTGGCCGTCTCCGCCGTCCAGCGGCGGTACGGCCAGCCTCCCGGTGACGGCTGCCTGACCTCGCTGTACGCGGCGACGGCTCCGGGGCTGCGCGGCGGAGAGTACATCGTCCCTGACGGCCGGGGCCACCGGCGCGGCAATCCCGTCGCCGTGCCGCCCCCACCGCGGGCGCTCGACTCAGAAACCGCCCGCCAGCTCTGGGAAGCTTCGGCCGACCTGACGGGAGTCAGCTTCACCGCCCTCGACGCGGCGCGGACATGAGCGAGGGCACCACCCAACTTTCACCACGCCACCGCGACCTGCACCGAGATGATCTTGGCTTTGCATAGCCCAGGACCACGAATTCGCGGCTTTTCATAGCGGCGGGCTGAACATATGCCACAAATCGCACGTGATCATGGGCTCCCGCTATGCAAAGGGCGAGGATATCCGGCCCCTGCTATGCAAACCTGCCGACGGGCACCCGGTGAGGCGGTTCTGTCACCGCCGGCGACGACGAACACCCGCAGGAACGGCGGCACCGTGCCGTGCAGTGAATTGCGGCGCGCGGCAAGCGATTTCGCCGTCCGGTCCGTATCTCAGGTGAGCCCGCGCACGAAGCGCGGACCGCGCGAGGAAGGCTGTGGTGCGGATGCGGCCGGAGGCCGAACGGAGGCTGCGTGAGGGCTTCCAGCGACGGGTGGACGAGCAGAGCGACCGCTACGCCGCGCAGCTCGCGCACGCCAGGCAGGAGGCCAACCGGTTCGAGTGCGGCGAGGTGGCCGGGGTTTTCAGCGCGCAGGCCGGCGGGGAGGTCCCGACGCCGGACGTACGTGGTGGCCTTCCTGCCCATCGCGGCGATCCCCGTCCTGATCGCCATCGCGGCGACGGGGTTCTCCGGCACGCTGCCGCTGCTCGGAGCCTTTCCGTTCGTCGCGGGCGCCTGGATCGGCGTGAGCTTCTGGCTGGGGCGCACGCCAAAACGGCCGGTCTGGCTCTACGCGTTCACCGAGGGGTTCCTGCTGCTTGACGACGCGCAGCCGGCCGCGATGCCCGTGCGCTGGAGCGAGGTCACGGAAATCGGCCAGGTATGGACGAATACCTACCGCCCCGGCGATGAAGACAACCCGACGCCCGTGGTGTCGGCGTACCACCTGCGCTTGGCCGACGGCCGAGCGGTCAGATCTCACGCGATTTCAAGAACGTGCAAGACCCCTACCGCGAGATGGGCCAGTTGTTCAGGACCCTGTCGCCCGGCACCATCGGCAAGACCATGCCCCGGTTCCCTACTGTCGATGAGATCCTCGCCGCGTACGCGCGGCCGCCCGGCCGGAGCTGGTGAGATTCAACTGGAAGGCGGCTCGTTCTGCTTAGCCTCGAAAGGCGTTCGGCGTGGCTCTTTCTCCTGGGGAGCGTTACGATTCCGGCGAGGAGCGAGGATGAGCAGCAGGCGGCGCCGGCTTGACCCTGTGGGGCCATTTGGCAACCCCGACGGGTCGCGGGCCGATATCGAGGACTTGATCAGTGAGTTCGTCGATTTCGGTGGCAATCCTGCCTATGGTCACCTCGCGACCCGCGCGAACGACTCGATGGTGCGGGTGATCGTGGGGAGACTTGGCGCCGGCAAGACGGTTTACCTACGGCGGCTTCAGGATTTCCAGGCACATCAGGATTCCGTGTACGCCAGCCCGCCGCAGCAGAGCCTGCCGAAGACGGAAGTCATCGTGAAGGCGTGCCAGTGGTTCTCTGATCGCGTCCTGGTCGAGAAATGGATGCAGATCTGGGAACGAGCGATCATGCGGTCGCTGGCCTCGCATTTGCTGCGCCTTCCCGAGTTGCGGCAGCAAATACGCGACGAGCAGGTCGAAGAGATGGAGCAGTCGTACGGGCGGCTGCTCGGCGACTTCCGCCGGCCTCGGTCGATCTACAGCGAGGTCCGCGACATCATCAACCAGCAGCACAACGCCCGTCAGCTGTCCGCCTACCTCGACGACCCGCTCTGGGACGACCTGGAGGACCTGCTCGGCGAGGTTCTCAGCCAGTGCAAGCCGATCTATTTCTACCTCGACGCGATAGACGAGGAGTTCAGCCACGCCCCGATGTACTGGCTCAAGTGCCAGGAGGGGTTGTTCTACCAGGTCATGCGGCTGCTGCGCGACCACAAGCTGGGCGGCCGGCTGCACGTCGTCGTCTGCATCAGGGACATCGTCATGTCGTCGGTGTACCGGTCGGAGCACGCGCCGCGGTACTACAACGAGCCGCACATACGCGTCTTGACCTGGGACCGCAGTTCGCTGATCTACCTACTTGAGCAGAAGCTGCGGCGGCTGCCGGCCTCGCTGCTGATGCGGCGCACCACCAGCGGGCCCCCCACGATCCACGACTGGCTCGGCGTCAACGGCAGCTGGCCGGGGCCTAACGGGGACGCGACGATCGAGGACTACCTGCTCAGCCACACCCGGCTGATCCCGCGCGACATCATCTCGCTCGGCAACGAGCTGAGCGAGGAGGTCTTGCGCCAGAAACAGGCCGGGCTTGACGGCGTGCCCGCGGCGGCCCTGGCGGCGGTGGTGCAGCGCGGCGCCAAGCGGTTCGGCGATTCCCAGCTCGCGCAGTGCGCCAACCAGATCTCGTCGGACCTGATGCCGAAGAACGCCGCCTTGCAGGACTACTCCGAATTGTTCACGAGCACCCAGGCGTACATCAGCGGCGTCCAAGAGGATGTCCGCTCCTTCGTCCGCATGATGGGCGTCGACCGGTTCTCGCGCGGCGACCTCGCGGCACTGCAGGAAGTCGCCGACCTGCACTTCGAGACCCCGACGAACCTCGCATCCGTCTTGTGGCAGAACGGGCTGCTCGGGTACGTCGACGAGTCCGGGCAGCGCCGGTTCTACTCCATGAGCGACGTCGAGCAGTTCCACTTCCCGCCGGACGTGGACGCCTACGTACTGCATCCGTGCCTCATGTACGCCGTCGGGGGAATCCGGCACGTGCGCGGGAACTCCGGGTCCGCTGGCGCGGTAGAAGGACCCCGCACCCGCCCGCTCCCCGCTGCCCGGCGCCGGGCGGCGCCGGCCGCGACACTGCGCTCGGCGGGCCGCCAGGCGTTGCCGGAACTCGACGTGGCGGAGGTGCGGTCCCCGGCCGCGACCGGGGCCGCTGACTACGCGGCCGGAGACCTCATCGACGACCGCTTCGAAGTCCTCCAGGTACTAGGCCAAGGCGGGTTCTCGAAGGTCTACCGGGTCCGGGACGACCTCGAGGGAAAGGAGCGAGCACTCAAGCTCTTCAACACCGCCGCCGGGTACGAGGCGGTGCGCCGCGAGATCGGCGCCCTGCGGGAAATCCATCATCGCAACGTGGTGGAGGTCTTCTGGGCTGGCCGCACCGACGCGGGCGAGTGGTACCTCATTACCGAGTTCATCGCCGGGGAGTCACTGGAAGAGTTCGTCACAGGAAAGCGGAACCTACGCGACCGGGAGGCGGTCGACGTCGCACTGGACCTGCTTGACGCGCTCGTCGCCTTTCATCCCGAGCTGATTCACCGCGACGTCAAACCGCGCAATGTCATGCTTACCCGCGCGGGAGCGAAACTCCTTGACTTCAACATCGCCTCACGATTCGGCGACCCGGTGCACACGCAGTCCGGCACGCCGCCCTACCAGCCGCCCGACGCGGACCTCATCCGCTGGGACGCCTCCACGGACCTGTTCGCCGTCGGCGTGCTGCTCTACCAGTTGCTCTGCAACGGCAATCACCCGTACCCGAATGCGATGCCCGTGGTCGGCGCGGCGGTGACCGACCCGAGAGGCTTCCGCTCCGACCTCGGCCCTGATCTGGCGGTATTTCTCGTCAAGGCCTGCGCCCCGGCCAGTTGCGACCGCTTCTCCACCGCCGCGGAAATGCAGCTCGCCTTGCGTAACATCCGCGATCGCATTTAGCGGCACCGCAGATGCCGGCGGTACCCGGCATTTCTGGCATTATCGAAATGTGGCCACCCTTCTCGATCGCCTCGCGCAAGTTGCCTACGAGGCCTACCGCGGCGCCCTTACCAAGCCCGTCCTGCCGTGGGAGGACATCACCAAGCAGGAGCAGCGAGCCTGGAAGACAGCCGTGTCCGCCGTCGCCGGGGAAGCCGGCGGCACCCTTCGTGAGGCGCCGCCTGGCAAGTCCATCGTTATTCAACTCGGAGAGCAGCGGCATACCTTCGGTAACGACTTCACAGTCGGCCGTGAAGGCAGCCTTATTATCGACGACGATTTCGCTTCCGGCCAGCACGCCCGTTTCCTGACCGTTCGCGGCCTGTGGTACGTCGAGGACCTCGACTCCACCAACGGAACTACGCTGAACGGCCGTCCCATCCTTTCCGTCCAGCTGCTGAAGCGGCGCGACAAGATCAGGATCGGCCACACGGTCATGACCGTGGTGTCTACATGAGCCGTCGGCCGCGCTGCGGCACGCTTAGGTTTTCGAGCGTTCGATAAGCTACGATCTTCTCGACCGTTGCCCAGCCGAGGAACCGCCATGCGACCGACCCGCCAGCAAGAGATCATCGACGCGGCCCGCGAGGAGTTCGTGGAGAAGGGCTACGGGGCGGCGTCCATCCGCGACATCGCGCTGCGCTGCGGGATGAGCATGTCGGCGCTCTACCACTACTACCCGGGCAAGCAGGACCTGCTCAAGGCGATACTCGACGAGGGCGTCGAGGCCTACTTCGACGCATGCGAGCGGGCCCTCGAGCACGCCGGGCCCGATCCGGCCGAGCGGCTGCGGGTCCTGGTGGCCGCCACGGTCCTGTTCCGCGCCGACCACCCGGTCAAGAGCAGCATCATGACGGAAGAGCGCAGCCTGGAACCGGAGAACCTGGCGTCCTACCGCAAGCACACGGCGCGCGCCACCGCGCAGTTCCAGGAGATCATCGCCGCGGGCCTGGAGGCCGGCGTGTTCACCACCCGCTACCCCGAGGACGCCCGCCGGGCGATCATCGCCATGTGCAACGCGATCGCGCAGTGGTGGCGACCTGACGGCACGCTGACCCGCGAGGACCTCGTCGAGCGCTACGTCGCGCTCGCCCTGACCCTGGTGGAGTACGGGCTCCTGGGCGGCTGACGCGGTACGGAAAGCCGCCTCAGAGCAGCTCCAGGATGGTCGCGTTAGCCATGCCGCCGCCCTCGCACATCGACTGCAGCCCGAATTCGATGCCCTGGTCCCTCATGTGGTGGACGAGCGTGGTCATCAGCCGCGCGCCGGACGCCCCGAGCGGGTGGCCGAGGGCGATGGCGCCGCCGTTCGGGTTCATCAGGGCGTAGTCCGCGCCGGTCTGGCGCTGCCAGCCGAGCGACACCGAGGCGAACGCCTCGTTGATCTCGAACGCGCCGATGCGGTCGAGGGAAAGCCCGGAGCGCCTCAGCACCTTGGCGGTCGCCGGGATGGGGCCCTTGAGCATGGTGACGGGGTCGACGCCGGTGA
Organism: uncultured Actinomycetota bacterium; assembly: GCA_963811335.1. Classification (GTDB taxonomy): domain Bacteria; phylum Actinomycetota; class Actinomycetes; order Streptosporangiales; family Streptosporangiaceae; genus Trebonia. The sequence goes on from CAWERB010000019.1 coordinate 91,765, forward strand.
CCACGCCGGTGTGGAAGCGCGCCAGCGGAGCCCAGCCGTGCGCCGCGGCGATCTCGCTGGTGGTGAGCAGCAGCGCGGCCGCGCCATCGGAGATCTGCGAGGAGCTGCCCGCGGAGATCACCCCGTCGGCTTGGAAGGGGGTCTTGAGCGCGGCCATCTGCTCGAGCGAGCCGCCGCGGCGCACTCCCTCGTCGGTGTCGACCACGCGCACCGAGCCGTCGTCCTGGCGGACCGGTACCGGGGTGATCTGGCCCGCGAAACGGCCCTCGTCGATGGCGCGGGCGGCGCGGGCGTGCGAGTCGAGCGCGTGCTGGTCGAGCTCGCCGCGGCTCAGGCCGAACTCGGCGGCGATCATCTCCGCGCCGATGCCCTGGTTGAACCGGACCCCGTTATACCTGGCGGCGACCTGCGGGCCGAACGGCTCGCCGTACGCGCCCCCCGCGCGGGAGGCCCCCATCGGCACCCGTGACATGAGCTCGACGCCGCCGGCGACGGCGATGTCGTACTGGCCGGAGATCACGCCGGCCGCCGCCTGGTGGACGGCCTGCTGCGAGGACCCGCACTGCCGGTCGACGGTCACGCCCGGTACTTCCTCCGGCCAGCCGGCCGCGAGTACCGAGTACCGGCCGATCGACCCGGCCTGCTCGCCGACCTGTGAGACGCAGCCCCAGAACCACGTCGTCGACGAGGCCGGGGTCGAGGCCGGTGCGCTCGGCCAGGGCGCGCAGCACGTGGGCGGACAGGTCGACCGGGTGCATGCCGGACAGGGCACCGCCCGGCTTGCCGCGGCCGATCGGGGTGCGTACGGCATCGACGATGACTGCGTCGCGCATGAGTTTGCTCCCTGTGGTGCGTGGGTGGCTTGTTAGCGCGGTGCCATCCTGATGGCACCGTCGAGGCGGATGACCTCGCCGTTCAGCATCGGGTTGAGCACGATGTGCTCGGCGAGCGCGGCGTACTCGGCCGGGCTGGCCGAGCCGGGCGGGGTGCGGCACCATGGCGCCGAGCGCGTCGCGCGCTTGCTGTGGCAGCTGGCCGAGCAGCGGGGTGTCGAACAGGCCCGGGGCGATCGTGACGACCCGGATGAGCAGGCTCGCGAGGTCGCGGGCGACCGGCAGGGTCATGCCGACGATCCCGCCCTTGGACGCGGAGTAGGCCGCCTGGCCGATCTGGCCGTCGAACGCGGCCGCCGAGGCCGTGTTGACGATCACGCCGCGCTCGCCGTCAACCGGGTCGGTCGCGGTCATCGCGGTGGCGGCGAGCCTGATCACGTTGAAGGTGCCGATCAGGTTCACCGTGACGACCCGGGTGAACTGCTCGAGCGGGTAGGGGCCGTCCTTGCTGACGGTGCGCCGGGCCCCGCCGATGCCGGCGCAGTTGACCGCGATGCGCAGCGGTGCCGCGTCCGCCGCGGCCGCTACCGCCGCGGCCACGTCGGCCTCGCTCGTCACGTCACCGGGGACGAACGTGCCGCCGATGCCCTCCGCTTGCGCGGCACCGTCGGAACGGGGCAGGTCGAGCAGGACCACGTGAGCGCCGGCCGCGGCCAGCCGCTGCGCGGTAGCGAGTCCGAGCCCGGAGGCACCGCCGGTGACCAGGGCGGAGCTGCCTTGAATCCGCATGAGAAAATGCCTCCTTAAAGGCCGGGCTCGGGCCGTGGACCGCGCGACGCCCGGTCGGCTCTCCTCTTTTCAAACTTTTCGAACGATCGATAAAGTACGGGAAGCCCGGCTGTACTGTCCAGGGCCGGCCCGCACGCTCCGCCCCGCATCCTCGCCTGCTTGGAGGTTCCGTGACCGACGCGGTTCAGACCGGTGACGCCAACGGCGTCCTGCTGATCACCATCAACCGCCCCGAGGCCCGCAACGCCGTCAACGCTGAGGTGGCACGCGGCGTCGCGGCCGCTATTGACGCGCTTGACGAGCGTGACGACCTGCGCGTCGGCGTCATCACCGGCGCGGGCGGCACGTTCTGCGCCGGGATGGACCTGAAGGCGTTCCTCACCGGCGAGCGGCCGGCCATCCCCGGCCGCGGCTTCGCCGGCCTGACCGAGGCGCCGCCGGCCAAGCCGCTGATCGCGGCGGTCGAGGGCTACGCGCTCGCCGGGGGCTGCGAGATCGCGCTGTCCTGCGACCTGGTGGTGGCGGCGGACAACGCGAAGTTCGGCCTGCCCGAGGTCAAGCGCGGCCTGGTGGCCGCGGCCGGCGGCCTGCTGCGGCTCCCCCGGCGGATCCCCTACCAGGTGGCCATGGAACTAGCGCTGACCGGAGAGTTCCTCGACGCGCCGCGCGCTCATCACTTCGGACTGGTCAACCGGCTCACCGAGCCAGGCGGCGCGCTCGCCGCGGCGCGCGAGCTCGCGGCGGCGGTCGCCGCCAACGGGCCGCTCGCCGTGCGCGCCACCAAGTCGGTCATCGCGAGCGCGGACAGCTGGCCGGTGGATGAGTTCTGGAGCCGGCAGCAGGTGATCGTTGAGCCGGTCTTCACGTCCGCCGACGCCCGCGAAGGGGCGCTGGCCTTCGCGGAGAAGCGGCCGCCGCGCTGGACCGGGCGGTGACGCCGTCCGCTAGAAGAACGTGTGGACCGCGTCGGTGACATGCCCGGTGTCGTCGACGACCGGGATCACGCGCCACTTGTCGAAGGTGGTGCACGGGTGGGAGATCCCCAGGCACACGAGGTCACCGGGGCGCAGCCAGGAGTCGCCGGGAACGTTCAGGTAGGCGTGCTGGTCGTTGAGCGCCGTGACTGTCATGCCGGCGGCCTCGGTTTCGCGGCCGGCCCCGTGTTCGCTGGCACCGTGTTCCCCGGCGCGCACGCGGAGCGGGACAGGAAGCCCCGCGTCGAAGGAAACGTCGCGGCGGCCGGCGCCGAGCAGCGCCAGCCCGGGCTCTGGACGGGACAGCACCGGCGCCCACAGCTCAAAGGCAGCCCGCAACGTTAGGCCGCCGGCCGTGTGGCGGACAGCGGGCGAGATGCCCGCGTAGAAGCCGTGGTCGTGGGTGATGTAGCAGCCGCTGCGCAAGATGACCTGCGGTTGGACCTGCGGCCGCGCGGCTGCCGTCAGCTCGGCGACCACGACGTCGAAGAACGCGCTGCCGCCGGCCGTCAGGATCGGGCGGTCACCAGTGAGTCCTGCCTCGTGCAGGCCGTCGGTCAGCGCGCGCAGCGCGCGGCAGTAGGCGGCCACGCGCTCCAGGGTCGCCGGATCGGCGCGGTGGCCGAGTCCGCCCTCGTACCCGGCCACTCCGGCCACGGACAAGGTCGATGTCCGCGAGGCGGCCGCCGCCACCGCGAGCGCCTCGCCGTGGGTACGGGCGCCAGTGCGGCCGCGGGAGTGGCCCAGTTCGACAAGCACGGGGAGCGGGCGCTCGAGGTTGTGCTGTCGCAGGTGCCGGTCGAGATGCGCGACCCCGTCGGTGCTGTCGACGTAGCAGAGCACCTCGAGGTCAGGGTCGGTGTTCAGCTGGCCAGCGAGCCAGGACAGCCCCGCCGGGTCGACCAGCTCGTTGGCCAGCAGCAGCCTTGAGACGCCGAACGCGCGGTAGGTCTGCAGCTGGCCGGCGGTGGCGACCGTGATGCCCCAGGCGCCGGCGGCGAGCTGCCGTGCCGCCAGCTGCGGCGCCATGGTGGTCTTGCCGTGCGGCGCCAGGCCCACGCCGGCCGCGCGGCAGTACGCCGCCATCGCGTCGACGTTGTGCGCCAGGGCCGACTCGCGCAGGGTCAGCAGCGGGTAGCTTAGGCCGGCCTCGTGCAGCGGCGGGCGCGCCACCGCGAGCGAGCCGGCGCTCACCTGATGACGGGCCGCGAGCGGACCGAATCCCTTGTCCGTGGCGGTGATCGGCCGTTGCCGCAGCGCCTCGATGTGCTCCGCGAGCAGTGAAGGAAGAGTCATGCGGCGCCGATCCTCTCTGCGCGGCGCCCGTCCGGGCTGCGCACGCGGCAAGTGCAGGTCACTATTCTGCCGCCGCGCACCCGTTCGGCTAGGGCCAGGGAGGAAGTGTTCCAATGCGCACACCTAGTGTATACACTGAATGTATAGTGCGGCTGGCGCCGCGGGAACACGAGGAGTGCGTCATGATCGAGTCACCCCCGGCCGTCAGGCGGAACGGGACCGAGGGAAACGAGCGGCTGACCGCGGTGACCGGGGCGGTGCTGCTGATCCTGCTGCTCGTCGAGTGCTACACGCTGCTGAGCCTCGGCCGGCTGCTCACCTTGCACGTCTTCCTCGGCATGCTGCTGCTTGGCCCGGTCTCACTTAAGGCGTGCTCGGTGCTCTACCGTTTCGTCCGCTACTACACCGGGAGCGCGCCGTACCGGCGCAAGGGGCCGCCGGCGCCGCTGCTTCGGGTGATCGGGCCGGTCATCATGCTGCTCACGGCCTGCGTCTTCGGCTCTGGCGTCATGCTCGCCGTCACCGGCCCCAGCTACGGGCCGCCCACCGGGTGGCTCCAGATACACCGGCTCTCGTTCATCGCCTGGGCCTTCTTCATGATCGTCCACCTGCTCGCCTACGTGCCGCGGCTGCCGCGCTTGCTCGCCGCCGAGGCGCGCGGCGTCGCCGAGGCGCGCGGAGAAGCGGACGGGGGCGAGCCCGCGGGACGGCACGCCCGCCGGGCGATGCAAGTCCTCGGCTGGCGCGGCACCCGGCTGGCCTTGCTGACCGCCTCGTTGCTGTGCGGCTTGGTGATCGCCTTGTTGACCGTGCACCTCGCCGGCCAGTGGCAAGGAGGCGCCTAGACGGGACGTGAGCCAGGCGGTAGCTTGGGCCAGGCGCATGACCCGCTCCCCCGGCACCGCCGGGCAGGTCGACGTGCGGGGCGCCGCAGCAGCCGCGGGCGTCGTCGAGCTGCCCTTCTACCGGCGTACGCGGCTCTGACGGGGGGAGGTGACGGCCATGGCGATTAGCGTCTTCGACATGTTCAAGATCGGCATCGGCCCGTCGAGCTCGCACACCGTGGGCCCGATGCGCGCCGCCAGGGCGTTCGCGTGCGGCCTCGCCGACGACGGGCTGCTGCCCGGCGTCACCCGGGTCCGCGCCGAGTTGTTCGGCTCGCTCGGCGCGACCGGCCGCGGGCACGGCAGTGACCATGCCGTCATCCTCGGGCTCGAAGGCGCTGACCCGGAGACCGTGGATACCGCCGCCATCGACGAACGGGTGGCGGCGGTGCGGGACCGCGAGACCATCTTCCTGCTCGGCGAGCACGAGGCGATTTTCGCCGATGGCGACCTGGTGCTGCACCGGCGCCAGTCGCTGCCGTACCACCCGAACGGCATGCGCTTCTCCGCCTACGACCGGGACGGGGAACTGCTGCGCAGCCGGACGTCCTACTCGGTGGGCGGCGGCTTCGTCGTGGGCGAGCCGGCCGACGGCACTACGCCGTCCGTGGCCGGCAGCGCCGACGACGCCGGCCTGCCCTACCCGTTCGCATCGGCGGCGGAACTGCTGACGCGGTGCACGGAGTCGGGCCTGCCGATCAGCGGCGTGATGCTGGCCAACGAGGCAAGCCTGCGGCCGACCGGCCAGGTGCGGGCCAGGCTGCTGGACATCTGGGCGGTGATGCGGCAGTGCGTCGAGGCCGGGTGCGTCAGCCCCGGTACGCTGCCCGGCGGGCTGAAGGTGCCACGCCGGGCGCCGGAGCTTTACCGCCAGCTGCTCGCCGACCCTGACCGGGCGGATCCGCTGCACATCATGGACTGGGTGAACCTGTTCGCGATCGCCGTCAACGAGGAGAACGCGGCAGGCGGCCGGGTGGTGACCGCGCCGACCAACGGCGCGGCGGGCGTGGTACCAGCGGTGCTGCACTACTACGCGCGGTTCTGCCCGGGCGCGTCGGACGACGGCGTGGTGCGGTTCCTGCTGACCGCGGGCGCGATCGGCGCGCTCTACAAGCAGAACGCGTCGATCTCCGGTGCCGAGGTCGGCTGCCAGGGCGAGGTCGGCTCCGCCTGCTCGATGGCCGCGGGCGCGCTGTGCGAGGTGCTCGGCGGGACACCGCGGCAGGCAGAGAACGCCGCGGAGATCGGCATGGAGCACAACCTCGGCCTGACCTGCGACCCGGTGGGCGGGCTCGTGCAGGTGCCGTGCATCGAGCGCAACGCCATGGCCGCGGTGAAGGCCATCAACGCCGCCAGGATCGCGCTGATGGGCAGCGGCGAGCACCTGGTGAGCCTGGACACGGTGATCAAGACAATGCGCCAGACCGGCGCGGACATGAAGACGAAGTACAAGGAGACCGCCCGCGGCGGGCTCGCCGTCAACGTCATCGAGTGCTGAGCGGGCTCGCTGCGGTCGATCGCCTTTGCCAACGCCCGCGTCCAAGCTGACCGCGTGGTTACCTCAGAGCGATGAGTTCGGCCAGGCGGGAGCCGATCACCGAGACGCCCGGGCGGGGCTCCTGCTGGTAGTACCAGGGCTTCCGGCGGCGCAGGAGTGCTTCCCCGTGCTCGGCCCAGGTGAAGCCGGGCTTGCGCAGCACCTTGCGGAACACCGCGCCGACCGCCTCCGGGTGGGCGGCGGCCATGCGGCGGATCGGCAGCGGGCCAACGGTGTCAGCGCCCAGGTACCCACGCAGCGGGCTCACTGCGGCCCTGGCGGCTCCGCGCTTTCCTCGGTGATGTCGGGGACGACGAGCTCACTTGGCTCGAAGGCGCCCTCGCCGGCCACGGCGGCCAGCTCGTACCCCAGTGACACGGGCGCGTCGGCGGCCGACGTCCGCCTGCCGGTGAGCGCCGAGGCCACGGCCGCGATCAGGCAGGCCGCGATCGCGAACCCGAAGGCCACGCCGAGGCCGGCGTGGAACGGCGCGGTGATGAGGTGCGGGAAGAACTCCCGGCCGGCCACATAGGCGGAGTTCGCGGCGGGCAGGTGCGACAGCAGCGGGCCGAGCAGCTGCTGCATGGGGTTGTAGCCGAGGAAGGACGCGAACAGCACGCCGATCGGCGGCAGGTGCGAGATCGGCGCGGCCGCGGCGGCCGGGACGTGCTGCGCGGTCAGCCCGGTGTACATGGCGGCAGGCAGCTTGCTCGACAGGCCGGCCACCATCAGGGTGAAGAAGACGCCGATGGACAGCACGAACGCGGAGTTCTGGAACGTGGCGATCATGCCGCCGGCCGCGCCCCGCTGGCTGGCGGGCACGGAGTTCATCATCTCCGCCCAGTTCGGCGAGACGAACAGTCCCGAGCCGAAGCCGTTGAACGCGATGACGATCGCGAACTCCCAGTAGCTGAAGTTCACCGGGACGAAGATCAGGGCGAGGAACGTCGCCGCGGTCAGCAGCGCCCCGCCCACGGTGAACGCCTTGGCCCCGAACTTGTCCGACAGGATGCCGGACAGCGGCGCGGACACCAGGAAGCCGACCGTCAGCGGGACCAGGTAGATGCCCGCCCACAGCGGCGTCTGGCTGTAGCCGTAGCCGTGCAGCGGCAGCCAGATGCCCTGCAGCCAGATGATCAGCATGAACTGCATGCCGCCGCGGCCCATCGCCAGCATCAGGCTCGCGATGTTGCCTGCCGCGAACGGCCGGATCTTGAACAGCGAGATACGGAACAGCGGCTCGGCGACCTTGGTCTCGACGTACACGAAGACCACCAGCAGGGCCACGCCGCCGAACAGCGCGCCGAGCACGAACGGGCTCGTCCAGCCCATCGGGTGCCCGCCGTAGGGCTGCAGGCCGTAGGTGATGCCGACCAGGATCGCGATCAGGCCGACGGCGAACAGGATGTTGCCCCACCAGTCCATCCGCGCGTGCTTGCGAATGCCGATGTCGTGCAGCATGAAATAGGCCCAGATGGTGCCGAACGCGCCGATCGGCGCCGAGACCAGGAAGATCAGGTGCCAGTTCACCGGGGCGAGCGCGCCGCCGAGTATCAGCCCGATGAACGACCCGGCGATGGCGGCGATCGAGTTCACGGACAGGGCGGTGCCGCGCTGGTTGGCCGGGAACGCGTCGGTGACGATCGCCGCGGAGTTGGCGAACAGGAACGCGCTGCCGATGCCTTGCACGATGCGCCAGATGATCAGCCACAGCGCGGCGTCCGTGCCGTGCATCCAGGTCACGGTCAGGAAGATCGAGCCGACGGTGAAGATCGCGAAGCCGATCGTGTACATCCGCACCCGGCCGAACATGTCGCCGAGGCGGCCGAAGGACACCACGAGGACCGCGGACACCACGAGAAACCCCATGAACATCCACAGCAGGTAGCTGGTGTTGCCGGGGGTCAGCGGGTTCAGCCCGATGCCGTGGAAGACGTCGGGCAGCGCGATCAGCACGATGGACTGGTTGATCGTCGCCATCAGCATGCCCAGCGTGGTGTTCGACAGGGCGATCCACTTGTAGTGCGGCCCGGGCACGCGGCCAGCCTGCGCGGGCGCGCCCGCCACCTCGGAGTTAACCCTCATCGGCGGATACGCCCCCCCTGGACCCGAAACGGGTGCTTGCTTGCCTTCAACTAACTATGCCTTATCAGACGGCAAGCCAGGTTTGCACCCCCTAATTCGGCCCGGTCCTGGTTCCGGGTCCTATTGGATGGGCCGGAATGTCCGACCAACTGCCTATTATCGAATACATGAACGAGCAATTGACACTCTCCGCACCGCTAACCGCCGACACCTCGGAGCGCGGGCCCGCCGAGCTTCCCGCACAATGCGATGCGCTGGAGCCGCTAGAGCGGCTGGAGGCGCGGATCTGCGAGCTGGCCGGACACCTGACGGCGGCGACGTGCCAGTTCTTGCTGCTGATCGCGGACTTCGACGAGCGCCGGGGCTGGGCGGACTGGGAGATGGCGTCCTGTGCGGCGTGGCTGTCGTGGAAGTGCCAGATCGCCCCGGGCACCGCCCGGGAGCATGTCCGGGTCGCCAGGTCCCTGGCGGAGTACCCGCTCATCCGTCAGGAGTTCGCGGCGGGCCGACTGTCGTACGCCAAGGCGCGGGCGCTAACCAGGATCGTCACCCCGGAAACCGAGGCGGATCTTGTCGCGATGGCCACGCCGATGACCGCGGGCCAGCTCGAGCGCTTCGCCCATGCGCACCGGCGGGTGAGCGAAGCTGACCATAACAGGCCCCGGCCCGTGCGCAGGCTGACTTGGGGTCCGGCCGGCGACCTCATGATCACGCCATCCTCCGGGGAAGCCGCGCCGTAGCGACGGTCGCACAGCCGACGTTTCCGCGGAAACGCGCCTCGGGCGACTCGGCCGCCGCGACGCCAGGGCCGGGACCGGCCTCACCGGCGCAGAGCCGCCACCGGCCGAGATGGAGTCGACAGAGAACCTAGCTGACGCTCTCGTCGAGATATGCGCCGATTACCTAAGTTCCCGGGCCGCCACCGCCGACAATCCCGATACCTACCAGGTCATCATCCACGCCGGCGCGGGCCATTACCGGCGCGGAGCCAGCAGTCACCCGGGCGCATGACGTTTCGCGGAGACGCCCGACCCGCGGCGGTCAGCAGGCAGATCCGCGGAAGCGCTTCCGTTCTGGCATCCGGCACACGAGGACCGCTGCCACCTCCAGGACGGCCCCGCCCTCAGCCCAGCTGCCCTGGCACTCATCGGCTGCAACGCGACCATCTCCACGATGATCCACGACCTGTCCGGTGCGATCATTGACGTCGGCCGCCGCACCCGCAAGCCACCGCCTGCACTGCGCCGCGCCCTCCGCGAACGCGACCGGGGCCGCTGCCAGTATCCGGGTTGCGCCTCCCGCCGCACCGATGCCCATCACATCCGTTACTGGGCCAACGGCGGCCAGACCAACCTGGCCAACCTCATCAGCTTCTGCAAGGGCCACCACCGCCTCGTCCACGAGAAGGACTACATCATCGCCGAAACCGCCAGCGGCTTCGCCTTCTACACCAAGGACGGCACCCCGGTCCCCGGCTGCCCACAGCTCCGGCGAGGCCCCGGTGACATCACCACTGCCCACGACGCCGCCATTAACCCCGCCACGATCAATCCCCCGCATTCCGGCGAGCGCCTGAACCTATCCCTGGCCATCTGGATTGCCTTCGCCAACGCCCGCACCCAGGCTGACCGCGGGCATTACAGTGCGACAGACCCCACCCCGCCGAGCTTGAGTGGCACCGGAGCGTACGGGTCGAGCGCGTAGGCCAGGGAGACGCGGTGGTAGCCGTCCGCGATGTCCGCCTCCGCGACGAGAACCGGGGACAGCCTCTCACCGGCGAGCACCTTCTTGAGGTCCTTCAGCACTCCGGGGTCGGACAGCGGCAGCGGGTCGCGGCCGGTGGCCCGCAGGATGTCGTTGGCCCGCCGCGAGATGACCGGCAGCTTCTCGAGCTCCGCCGCGATCTGCTGCGCCTGGCCCTCGCCGAAGCGGATGCTGAGGTAGTTGGTGGCGGCGGCGTAGTCGTGCTGATCCACCTCCTTCTTCCACTTGAGGTACTGGACGGCGGCTTCTGCATTGGTCATGTGTCCTTCTCCCCGATCCGCGGAGGGTCGTCCGGTGATCGCACCGTAGGGTCTACCCAGCCTCCGCCGCGGCCCGGCGCAGGGCGGCGAGGCTCTTCGCGACGTCGTCGGCGGTGGTGGACCAGTTGCTCACCGAGACGCGGAGCACCGTCTTGCCCCGCCAGCGGGACCCGGACATCCAGGCGGTACCGTCGGCGAGCAACGCGCGGGTGACCGCCGCGGTGCGCTCGTCGCCGCCGAAGGTGGCGCATACCTGGGTGTAGACCACGTCGTTCTCGACGCGGGCGCCGTCGATCGCGGCGATGCCGTCGGCGAACGCCGCGGCGTGCAGGCAGAAGCCTTCCACGAGGCTGGCGACGCCCGTGCGGCCGAGCGCGCGCAGCACGGCCCAGACGGTGAACGCCCGGCCGCGGCGGGACACCTCGGGCACGGTCTCGAACGAGTCGCCCGCCTCGTCCTGGATGAGGTAGTCGCCGTGCATGCCCATGGAGGTGCGCAGCGCGGCGCGGTCGGCGACGATCGCGATGCCGCAGTCGTAGGGCACGTTGAGCGTCTTGTGCGCGTCGGTGGTCCACGAGTCGGCGCGCTCGTAGCCGGCCATCAGGTGGCTGGTCAGCGGCGACGCGGCGGCGAACAGGCCGAACGCGCCGTCGACGTGCACCCAGGCGCCGGCGTTGTGCGCCGCCTCGATGGCCGGGCCGAACGGGTCGAAGGCACCGGAGTGCACGTTGCCCGCCTGGAGCACCACGATCGCCGGCGTTCCCGCCGGCCGCTCGCCGAGCGCGCTCGCCAGGGCGCCGGCGTCGATGCGGCCCTGGTCGTCGGCCGGCACCGGCTCCGGCTGGCCAAGGCCCAGGTAGCGCAGGGCCAGGTCGACGGTGTCGTGCCGCTCTCTACCGACGAGGACGCGGACCTTTGGCGCGCCGGTCAGCCCGTCGCGCGCGACGTCCCAGCCGGCCCGGCGCAGCACCGCATCCCTCGCGGCGGCCAGGCAAGTGAAATTCGACATGGTCGCGCCGGTGACGAAGCCGACGCCGCTGTGCTCTGGCAGGCCAAGGAGGTCGAGCAGCCACGCGCTCGCGATGTCCTCGACGGCGGCGTGCGCCGGGGTTACCTGGCGCAGCGCCGCGTTCTGGTCCCAGGCACTGACCAGCCAGTCGGCCGCCAGGGCCGCCGGGTGCGTGCCGCCGATCACCATCCCGTAGAACCGGCCCGACGGCATCGCGGTCAGTCCGGGGTCGCAGGCGCTCGCCAGCAGGTCGATGACCTCGGGCGCGGGCGTCGGACCGTCCGGCAGCCGCGGGCCGAGCGCCTCGGCGACCTCCGCGACGGAGGCCCGGGGCGGCACCGGGCGGGTGCCGAGGCTGCCAAGCCAGCGCGCCGCGTGGCCAGCCGCGAGGTCGAGTGCGACCTGCCTGTCTTTCATGCCGCCAGTATCCTCTGCCGCGGGTCACTCGTCCGGTGCGAGGCCGCGGGATTTCAGCCATTCGGTGGCGCGGCGGGTTGAGGCGCGCGACAGCCAGGCGTCCTGGACTACCTCGGACAGTTCCCGGTAGCTGAGGGCGGGGAGGTCCCTTTCCCTGATGAGGACCGACGGGTGGCCGTCGAAGTGCGGGGTGGTGAAGAAGGGGGTGTCCTCGTCGCCGATGAGGGACTGCTTGCCGGCCTCCGACTCGACCCAGAAGACGATGACGTCGTCGTAGCGCTCGCCGGTCAGCGGGTCGGCGGCGTCCGGGCGGGGGTTGCGGAAGAAGATGAAGGACTTGCCGCCGACCTGGTAGACCGGCTTGCCCTGGGAGCCGTCCACGATGGTGACGTGCGGCATCGCCTTGGCGAGCGCGTGCACGTCTTCGACGGCGGCCGGGCGGTTGCCCGTTGACTCCATGGCTTCGAGGATAGGCGCGCGTTACGAGACGTGCTCCATGACGATGACGCCGAGCGTGCCCGGCTCCAGGGCGTCGAAGACGTGCGGGATGTCGCCTGGGTAGCGGAGGTAGTCGCCGGGTCCGAGCTCGACGGCGGAGCCCACCGGGCCCGCGAGGACGCGGCCGCTGCCGAGGATCAGGTGCTCCATCGTGCCGGCGGTGTGCGGGCTGGCCAGGTGGCCCGCGCCCGGCTCGGCGCCGACCCGGTAGATGTCCCGGCGGGCGCCGGGCGGGCAGGACGCCAGCATCGCCGCCTCGTAGGGGTCGCGCTCGGCGTGCATGACCACGCCCTCCCCCGCGCGGATCACGTGGATGTCACTGCGAGGCGGGTCGATGAGGCGGCTGAGCGGCACGCCGAGCGCGGTGCCGAGGGCCCACAGCGTCTCAAGGGACGGGTTGCCCGTGCCGTTCTCCAGCTGGGAGAGCGTCGACTTGGCGATGCCCGCCCGCTTGGCCAGCTCCGTCAGCGACAGGCCGGTGCGGGCCCGCTCACGGCGCAGCGACAGCGAGACGAGCGCGACGATGTCCGCCGGGGTGCCAGGCGCGCCGACGCCCGCCGGAGTGCCTGGACTGCTTTCCCGCGTCACGTCGTTCGCTCCATCCTACATAGTGTTCGGTTTGACGAACCGCCTTCATGTGTTCATTATATTGAACATGCGGACTCTATGGCGAACATCTCTGGCGGCCTGGCCGCGGGATGCCGCGCTGCTGCGCGACGTCGGGCTCGTCGGCCTGGCGGACGGGATCGTCGGCGTGTCGTTCGGTGCGGCCTCGGTGGCCGGCGGCCTGCCCTGGTGGGTGCCGGTCGCGCTATCCGTGCTGGTCTTCGCGGGCGGGTCGCAGATCGCCGCGGTCGGCGTGGTGCTCGCGGGCGGGTCACCGCTCGCCGCCGTCGCGGCGGGCGCGGTGCTGAACACCCGGTTGCTTCCCCTACGGCCTTGCGGTGGCGGACGTCGTCACGTCCGCCCGCGATGCCGGCCGGGCCGGGCGACGGCGGGCGCCGCGCGCGGCGGCGCGGCCGTCAGGCGCTGGCTGGTCCGCGTCATCGGGACACACCTGATCACCGACGAGTCGGTCGCGTTCGCGCTGCGCCAGGACGGCCGCTCCCGGCGGCGCGCGGCGTTCTGGACCTGCGGCATCGCGCTGTTCGTCATATGGAACGCCTCCGTGCTGCTTGGCGTGATCCTCGGCTCGGCGCTGCACGACACCAGCGCGTTCGGGCTCGACTCCACGTTCCCCGCGGTCATGCTCGCGCTCGCACTGCCGACGCTGACCTCACGGTCGGTCAAGGTCGCCGCGGGGACCGGCGCGGTGATCGCGGTCGCGCTCACCCCGGTGCTGCCCGCCGGGCTGCCGCTGCTCGCCGCGCTCGGCGGCCTGGGCACCCGCTGGTGCGGCTGGCCGGGCCTGCCGCGGCGACGGTGGCGTCCAGGAGCGTGACGGCGGGCGAGAGCATGACGGCGGCCGGCCGAAGTCGCTGGCCGGCGACGCGGCGGCGGCGCGGGCGGCACCAGCCACGCAGGAGACGCCGCAGGCCACGGAGGCAGCGCAGACGGCCAGCGAGGACGGCGAGATGACGGTTGGCGGCCGGCGATGATGCCGATGACGGCCATCGTGGCGCTCGCGGCGCTGACCTACGCGTTCCGGTTCACCGGGCCGCTGCTGCGCGGCCGGGTGACGGTGCCCGCCGCCGCGGAGCGGCTGTTCGCCGACGCGGCGACGGTGCTGCTCATCGCGCTCGCCGCGTCCGCCGCGCTTACCGCGGGCCACGGGTTCGCCGGCTGGGCCCGCCCCGCGGGCGTGCTCGTCGCCGGGGTGCTCGCCGCGCGGCGCGCCCCGTTCCCCGTCGTGGTGCTCGCCGCGGCCGCCGTCACCGCCCTGCTGCGCCTGGCCGGCGTCCCCTGGCCGGGCTCGGGCCTGCCCACGCCCCCGTTCTGGCCGTCGATGAGAATCGAGGTACGGGGCGCTAGCGGTCGTCGCCGATGACCGGCTCGGGTACCGTCTGCGCGTTGTACTCGAGCAGGCGCCATTGCGTGTCGACCAGGGACAGCACCGACCAGGAGCAGTTGGCCAGCGGGCCGAGGACGCTCACGCCGAGCGCGGGCAGGCCGAGGGTGCGCTCCATGCCGAGGCGGAGCGCCGCGCCGTGGCTGACCACCACCGCGAGCTGGCCGCGGTTCAGGGTGTGCGCGATGCGGGTGAAGGCGGCCGCCACCCGGTCCGCGACGACGGCGGTCGGCTCGCCGTTCGGCGGGTTCCAGCTGGCGCGCTCGGCCGGGTAGCGGGTGCGGATCTCCTCATCGTTCAGTCCCTCCCACTCGCCACCGAACCGCTCGCGCAGTTCCTTGTCCGGAGTGACCGTCAGGCCGGTGAGCTTGCTCAGCGCGGCGGCGGTCTGCTGCGCCCGGCTCAGGTCGGAGGAGAAGATCGCGTCCGGCCGCAGCGTGGCGAGGCGCTTCGCGGTGTACTCGGCCTGCGCCTCGCCGGTCTCGTCCAGGGGAATGTCGGTCTGGCCCTGGAACCGGCGCTCGACGTTCCAGGTCGTCTGGCCGTGCCGCCACAGCACGAGCCGCTTGGCTGCGCTCAGCGTTACCCCCCTGCCCCGCCGCCCGGGTTGCCGACGAGCGCGGCGTCGGGCAGCTCGATCCGCGGGCAGTCCTTCCAGATGCGCTCAAGGGCGTAGTAGACGCGCTCCTCCCTGTTCTGCACGTGGACCACGAGGTCGTTGTAGTCGAGCAGCACCCAGCGGCCCTCGTTCTCACCCTCGCGGCGCACCAGGGTGGCGCCCGCCTGCTTGAGCTTGAGCTCTACCTCGTCGATGATCGAGCGGACCTGCCTGTCGTTAGCGCCGGAGCAGAGCAGGAACGCGTCGGTGATCGCGAGCTGGTCGCTGACGTCGTAAGCGACGATGTCATTGGCCAGCTTGTCGGCCGCGGCGAGCGCGGCGATCTCGGTGAGCTCGATGGCCCTTGGGGTTGCTGTCACGTGGCGGGCTCGGCCTCCTCGGTAGGGATTGCTTGTCTCTAGGATCTCACGGGGACGCGTCATCCGGTCCTCAGGTAGAGGCCCCGCTTGGCGATGTACTGGACCACGCCGTCGGGCAGCAGGTACCAGACCGGCTCGCCGGCGGCGACCCGGTGGCGGCACTCGCTGCTCGATATAGCCAGCGCGGGGATCTCCACCAGGGAGACCTTGCCGTCCGGCAGGCCCTGGCCGGTCAGCCGGTGGCCCGGCCTCGTGCAGCCGATGAAGTGCGCCAAGCCGAACAAGGAGTCAACGTCGTGCCAGGTCAGGATGTTCGCCAGGGCGTCTGCCCCGGTAATGAAGTATAGGTCCGTGCCGGGACCGCTTGCCTTCTTCAGGTCCTTGAGCGTGTCGATGGTGTAGGTGGGTCCTGGGCGGTCGATGTCGACGCGGCTGACCGAGAACCGCGGGTTGGACGCAGTGGCGATGACCGTCATCAGGTAGCGGTCCTCGGCGCTTGAGATCTCTCGGTCGGACTTCTGGTACGGCTGCCCGGTGGGCACGAAGATGACCTCGTCCAGGGCGAAGATGTGCGCGACCTCGCTGCCGGCCACCAGGTGGCCGTGGTGGACCGGGTTGAAGGTACCGCCCATCACGCCGACCCGCCTGCGCCCGTTACTCAACGCCCGTCTCCTTAGTGCACTGGTACCGAGATGCTATAGGGCGCCGGCGCCTGAAAATGTTCCGCGTGCTCCCGGCGGGTTACGCCTCAAGGACGATGTGTTTTACTCCCGCGGCGGGCTACCATTCGAGATATGACTTCAGTGCCTGATCGTGCCAGAGTCCGGCTCACCGGTCTTTCGTCGCGCACCTACGAGCACCCGGCCGACCGGTCCGCGCTCGTCGCGCTGCGTAAGCTAAGCGGCTTCGACGTGCTGCTGAGCAAGCTCTTCGGCCTCATCAACGAACGAGCCTTGCGGCTGACCTTCCTGGCCGGCGCGGTCAAGGTCTCGGAGAGACAGTTCCCGCACATCCACGCGCTTGTGCGGGACGGCGCCTACATCCTCGACCTGCCCGAGGTCCCCGAGTGCTACGTCATGCAGTCGCCGATCTGCAACGCCATGGCCATCGGCCGGGACCGGCCGTTCGTGGTGATCACCACCGGCCTGGTGAACCTGAACGACGAGGAGGAGCTGCGCTTCGTCATCGGCCATGAGCTCGGGCACATCCTGTCCGGGCACGCCGTCTACCGGACCATGCTGCTGATCCTCATCCAGCTCGCCCAGCGGATCGCCTGGATGCCGATCGGGTACATCGGGCTGCGCGGCATCATCTGGGGGCTCGAGGAGTGGTTCCGCAAGTCGGAGCTGTCCTGCGACCGGGCGGGCCTGCTGGCCGGCCAGGACGTGGACGCGGCGCGCCGCGCGCTGATGAAGCTGGCAGGCGGCCCGTACCTGTCCGAGCTCAACCCGGACGCGTTCCGCGAGCAGGCGCACGAGTACGACGCCGTTCCCGACCTGCGGGACTCGATTCTCAAGATCCTCCAGTTGCAGGGGAACACCCACCCGTTCGCCGTGGTGCGGTTCGCCGAGCTCGACCGGTGGGCGACGGACGGGTCGTACGAGGCGATCCTGGCCGGCGACTACCCGCGGCGGGACACCGACAGGGACGCGTCGTTCACCGAAGAGATGCGCAACGCGGCCAACTCCTACCGGGAGTCATGGGCGCGCTCCGAGGACCCGCTGAACGGGATCCTCCGCGGCGTCGCGGAGACCGGGGTCCGGGCGGCGTCCGGGCTGTTCGACCGGCTCGGCGGCAACCGGGGTGGCGGATCCGGGTCGGGGTCGGGGTCGGGGTCTAACGACAACTGATCGCTTGGGTCAGCGCGGGCTAACCGCCGAAACGCGTGGGTTAGCGGGGCCGGGAAGATTCCCCGCGGCACTCCTTCTGAAGGCCGCGAGGGAATCTCCCCGGCCCCGCTTTCCTCATTCAGGGGCTGCGCGGCCAAAACCAAGGTCACGGGGCCTGCGGCCTGCGGTCTGCCCCGCACGCACGCACGCGGCACGCACGCACGGCACGCACGCACGCCGCACGCACGCACGGCACGCACGCACGGCACGCACGCACGGCAAAACGGTCATATCAGGCAAAGCCCCCGCTTTGGCGCGGCGCTCACGGGTTCTACCGGTAAACATTTCACGACAGGTAAAGAAAAGACGGCTAGAACGTTTTTTCTTTACCTTGGGTGAAAAGTTTACCTGATGTGAAAAGTTTACCGGTAAGACTGGGCATGCCGGGGCGCGTGGTGCGGCAGTCACGCGGCCCGGGCTGTCGGCTCGGGCGCAGGGCGCGCCAGGGCTCGGGCGCAGGGGCGGCCGGCCAGGGCGCAGGGGCGGCCGGTCGGCGCGGGCGGGCCGGGCAGGCTAACAGGATTACCAGGTCGTCGCGGTGGATGACCTCGCGCTCGTACTCCGGGCCCAGCTTCGATGACAGCCAGCGGGTGGAGCGGCCCATGAGGGACGGGAGTTCGGTGGCGTCGTAGCTGACCAGGCCGCGGGCGACCGTTTTACCGGTTTCGTCGGTTAGGTTTACCGGGTCGCCGACTTCGAAGGTGCCTTCCACGCCGGTGATGCCCGCCGGGAGGAGGCTCGCGCGGCGCATGGTGACGGCCTCCACCGCGCCCTGGTCGAGTTTCAGTATGCCCCTGGCCACCGCGGCGTGGGCCAGCCAGAGCAGCCTGGTGCTCTGACGCTGGCCGGTGGGGGCGAAATAGGTGCCGGCGCGCTCCCCCGCGATGGCGCCCACAGCGCTGGCCGCGGAGGTGACGACGGTGGGGATGCCGGCGGCCGTGGCGATCAGCGCCGAGTCGACCTTGGTGGACATGCCGCCCCGGCCCACGCCGTTCGCGCCCGCCTTGCCCGCCCGGACGACGGCCAGGTCGTGCGGGCCGGTCACGATGTCGACCATGCGCGCCCCGCCCTTGCGCGGGTCGCCGTCGTAGAGGCCGTCGACGTCGGAGAGCAGGATAAGCGCGCTCGCCCGGCTGACGTGGGCGACGAGGGCGGCGAGGCGGTCGTTGTCGCCGAACCGGATCTCATCGGTGGCCACCGTGTCGTTTTCGTTGATGACGGGGACGACGCCGAGTTCAAGCAGCCGGTCCAGGGTCCGCTGGGCGTTGCGGTAGTGGGCGCGGCGCATCAGGTCGTCGGCGGTCAGCAGCACCTGGCCCACGCCGAGGCCGTGCGCCTTGAACGCCTCGGTGTAGCGTGCGATCAGCAGGCCCTGGCCCACGCTCGCGGCGGCCTGCTGGGTGGCCAGGTCCTTGGGGCGCTTCCTCAGGCCAAGCGGTGACAGGCCGGCGGCTATCGCGCCTGAAGAGACCAGCAGCACCTGGCGGCCGTCGCGAACCCGGGCCGCGATAGCGCCGGTGAGCGCGGCGATGCGCGCGTCGTCGATGGCGCCGTCGCGGGTGGTCAGCGAAGAGGATCCGATCTTGACGACGGCCCGGTGCGCCGCGGCGATGTCGGGGCGCGCCGGGGTGGCGAGCTGGCCGACGGTGATCTCCGCGAAGTCGCCACCGGGCGCGCTCATCGTCCGTCCAGCCGCCTGTCGGTGCCGCGCGGGCCAGGGGCGTGGCCGCCGCCCGCGGACAGTTCCGGGTCCCAGTCGAACACGACCGCGTCGCCCGGGTCGCCGATCAGCACCGTGTCGCCCGGCTCGGCGCCCGCCTTCGCCAGGGCCTCCTCCACGCCGAGCCTGGCCAGGCGGTCCGCGAGGTAGCCGACCGCCTCGTCGTTCGCGAAGTCGGTCTGCGCGACCCAGCGGAGAGGCTTCTCGCCGCGGATAAGGTAAGCCCCGTCCTCGGTACGGACGATCTCGAAGCCGGCCTCCTTGACCGGCGCCGGCCTGATCACCACGCGGGCAGCCTCGGGTTCCGGTGCGTTCTCACGTGCGGTCGCCACGAGACCCGCCATCGCGAACCCCAGCTCGCGCAGGCCCTCGTGGGTCGCGGCGGAGATCTCGTAGACCGCGAGGCCCCGCGCCTGCAGCTCAGGCTTGACCAGGTCGGCGAGGTCACGGGCCTCGGGGACGTCGATCTTGTTGAGTACGACGAGCCGGGGCCGGTCCGTGAGCCGGGTACCCGCCAGCGTCGGGCCCGTCATCTCCTCGTAGGCGGCGAGCTCGGCCTCGATGGTGTCCAGGTCTGAGACCGGGTCGCGGCCAGGCTCGTGCGTGGCGCAGTCGAGGACGTGAACGAGAGCGGAGCAGCGCTCGACGTGGCGGAGGAAGTCATGGCCGAGGCCCTTGCCTTCGCTCGCGCCGGGGATCAGGCCGGGCACGTCGGCGATGACGAACTGAACCTCACCCGCCTCGGCGACGCCCAGGTTCGGTATGAGGGTGGTGAACGGGTACTCGGCGATCTTGGGCCGTGCCGCGGACATGGCGGCGACCAGGGAGGACTTGCCCGCGCTCGGGTAACCGATCAGGCCGATGTCCGCGATCGTCTTGAGCTCAAGCGTGAGCTCGCGCTCCTCCCCCGGCTCGCCCTTGAGTGCGAAGCCCGGCGCCTTGCGCCGCTGAGAGGCGAGCGCAGCGTTGCCGAGGCCACCACGTCCGCCCTGCGCCGCGACGAACTGTGTACCCCCGCCCACCAGGTCGGCCAGCACGTGGCCGTCTTTGTCCAGGACGACGGTGCCGCTCGGCACCTTCACGATCTGGTCGTCGCCCGCGGCGCCGTTGCGGTTCGAGCCCTCGCCCTGCACCCCGTTGCCCGCCTTGCGCACGGGGCGGCGGTGGAAGTCGAGCAGGGTGGACGTGGACGGGTCCACTTCAAGTATGACGCTGCCGCCGCGGCCGCCGTTTCCGCCGTCCGGGCCGCCGAGGGGCTTGAACTTCTCACGGTGCACCGACGCGCAGCCGTGCCCGCCATGGCCGGCCTGCACCCGGAGCACAGCGTGGTCGGCGAACTCCGCCATGATCGATCCCCTCGTTAACATGCCAATGGCGGGCCGGAGTGCTCCTGGCCCGCCATTGCCCGTTTTGTCGTGTCTGCCGCGCTGTGGTCGCGGCACCTGGCCCTAGGCCGAAACCTGCTCCGGCTCCGGCCGCGCGACGACGTTCACCGCACGGCGACCGCGGAAGCGCCCGAACTGGACCTTGCCCGTGACCAGCGCGAACAACGTGTCGTCGTCACCACGGCCGACGCCGAGGCCGGGGTGGAAGTGCGTGCCGCGCTGCCGGACGATGATCTCGCCCGCGTTGACCTGCTGGCCGCCGAAGCGCTTCACGCCAAGCCGCTGCGCGTTGCTGTCCCGGCCGTTCCGGCTGGACGACGCGCCCTTCTTGTGTGCCATCTCTGCCTGTCCCTACGCCTTCTCAGCCTTGGCCGCGGCCTTGGCCTTCTGCGGCTTCTCGATGCCGGTGATCTTGACCTGGGTGTACTGCTGGCGGTGGCCCTGCCGGCGCTTGTACCCGGTCTTGTTCCGGTAGTGGATCATGTTGATCTTCGGCCCCTTGGCCGGGCCGACGACCTCGGCCGTCACCGTGTAACCGGTGAGCTCCGCCGGGTCGCTGATGACCGTATCGCCGTCCACCACGAGCAGCGCGGGGAACGTGACGCTCGACCCGGCCTCCTCGTCCGCAAGCTTATCGACGGCGAGCACGTCATCGAGGGCGACCTTCTCCTGCCTGCCACCGCAGCGCACAATCGCGTACACCCGAGAACTGCCTCTCCCTGTATGCGTGTCCCGCCCTGTCTTGGCCAGCACAGTCGCTGGTTTTCTCACCGGGAGCGGGCTCGCCATGAACCTGACATGCCATCTTACGTGCATGAACGCGACCCGCGACCCAGCTTGCCCGGGCTTAGGGCAGACGGGCTTGTGCTGGTCGCGTTAATCGCTCCTGGAAGCATACCAGGTCCGTCCGACGTGATTGGCCATCACGCGGGGGCCTGGCGCCTGCCCCGGCGCCCACCTGGATGATCCGGGCCCAGGTGGGCTCGTCTGCGGTCCTCGGGCTACGCCTCGGCCTCGGGCTCGGCGGCCGGCGCGGCCTCGGCCGCCGGCTCCGTTGCCGGGGCGGTGGGATCGTCGGCTGGCTCCGCGTCGGCGGGCTCCGCGTCGGCGGGGGTGCTGTCCGCTGCCGCGATGGGCTCAGGGACGACGCTGGCGGGCAGCGCCTCGAAGACGCTCGCCGGAACGATCGCCGGCTGGGCGGCCGGGGCCGTCGCAGGCTCAGCCGCGGGCTCCGGCTCGGGCCGGGATGCCTCGTCGGCCAGGACCTCGTCGGCCGGGAGCGCGGGGGCCTCCGTCTCAGGGGCGGCTTCGTCCGTCGCGGGCGCTGGCGCGTCAGCCGCCGCGGCGGCGGTGTCCGGCTCGGCCGGGGGCTGCGGGTCGGACGTGACGGTGACGCGGGCGACGGCGGAGCCCGCCCGGGTGCGGCGGACCGGAGGGGCGTCCGTGGCCGTGTCGCCGGCCGTAGCCGTGGCCGCCGCGGCGGGCTCGGTGACCGGGGGGACCGTCGGGACGACCGGGACCAGCGCCGGCTCGTCATCGACGAGGACGGCGGTGGCGAAGGCCCGGCCCGCCGCCGCGGTGCTGCGCCGTGTGCGGGGCGCGCCGCTGACGTCGGCCGCGGTGCCGGCCTGCGCGGTGCCGGCCGGGATGCGCCTGCGCGGTGCCGGCCGGGATGCTGTCGGGCCCGGAGACGGCGGGCGCGGCAATGTCTTGCGCGGTGTCGGCGTGGCCGCCCCGGCGGTCGCCGCGGCGGCCATTCACGCTACCTCCACCGCCCCGGCCACCGCCCGCGCCGTTCCCCTGGCCCTTGCCGTTTCCGTTGCCCGGGGCGTGGCTCGGCGGGGTCGGGACCGGGCGGTGCCCGGTCCCCGCGGACGCGCGGTGGGCCGGCTCGGCCGGCGCGTCGAGCGCGACGATGACGCCGCGGCCGTTGCAGCACTCGCACTGCTGCGAGAAGGCCTCGAGCAGCCCGGCGCCAACCCGCTTGCGGGTCATCTGCACCAGGCCGAGCGAGGTGACCTCGGCGACCTGGTGCTTGGTACGGTCCCGCGCCAGGCACTCAAGCAGCCGCCGCAGCACAAGCTCGCGGTTCGACTCGAGCACCATGTCGATGAAGTCGATGACGACGATGCCGCCCACGTCGCGCAGCCGCAGCTGGCGGACGAGCTCCTCGGCGGCCTCCAGGTTGTTCCTTGTGACGGTCTCCTCGAGGTTGCCGCCCTGGCCGGTGAACTTCCCGGTGTTGACGTCGACGACCGTCATGGCCTCGGTGCGGTCGATGACGAGCGAGCCGCCGCTCGGCAGCCACACCTTGCGGTCGAGCGCCTTGGCGAGCTGCTCGTCGATCCGGTAGGCGGCGAACACGTCATCCGCCGCCTCCGCGTTGTCCGCGGAGTCCCAGCGGCTGATCCGCTCGGCCAGGTGCGGCGCGACGTACCTGACGTACTCGTCGATGATCTCCCAGCCGTCCTCGCCTGACACGATCAGCTGGCTGAAGTCCTCGTTGAATACGTCGCGGATCACCCGGATGGTGAGGTCGGGCTCGCCGTACAGCAGGGCGGGCGCGCTGGCGGTCTTGGCCTTCTTCTCGATGGACTCCCACTGCGCGGCGAGCCGGGTGATATCGCGGTCGAGCTCGGCCTCGGCGGCGCCCTCCGCGGCGGTGCGCACGATCACGCCGCCGTTCTCCGGCGTCACCTTCTTGAGAATCGCCTTGAGCCTGGTCCGCTCGGTGTCCGGGAGCTTGCGGCTGATGCCGGTCATCGACGCGCCTGGCACGTAGACGAGGTAACGCCCGGGTAGCGACACCTGCGAGGTAAGCCGGGCGCCCTTGTGGCCCACCGGGTCCTTGGTGACCTGGACGATCACCGACTGGCCCGGCTTCAGCGCTGACTCGATGCGCTTGGGCTGGCCCTCAAGGCCGCTGGCGTCGAAGTTGACCTCGCCGGCGTAGAGCACCGCGTTGCGGCCCTTGCCGATGTCGACGAACGCCGCCTCCATCGACGGCAGCACGTTCTGCACCTTGCCGAGGTACACGTTGCCGACGTAGGACGCGTGCGTCGTCCGGTTCACGTAGTGCTCGACGAGAACGCCGTCCTCGAGCACCGCGATCTGCGTCCGGTCACCCCGCTGGCGGACCACCATGGTCCGCTCCACGGACTCGCGGCGCGCGAGGAACTCCGACTCGGTGACGACCGGCGGCCGTCGGCGGCCGGACTCACGGCCCTCCCGCCTGCGCTGCTTCTTCGCCTCAAGGCGGGTGGATCCCCTGATGGCCCGCACGTCGTCGGCGGGGTTGTGCGCCTCCCTGACGTGCACCACGGTGTCCGGCGGGTCGTCGGGGGAAAGCGCGTCGCCGTCACCCGCGACCCGGCGGCGCTTGCGGCGCCGGCGGCGGCTGGAGCTGCTGCCCTCGCCCTGCCCTTCACCGTCACCGTCACCGTCACCGTCGAGCTCTTCGCTCTCGCTGTCGTCGGCACCGCCGTCGATGTCGTCAGCCGCCGCGGTGCCACCGCGGGTCCTGGTGCGGGTGTTGCGGCGGCGGCGGCGGCGGGCGCTCACCGACTCCTCGCCGTCTTCTGTTCCCGGCGCGGCCGCGGCCCCGGCCGCGGCCGGGGCGGCGTCGTCCGCCTCGGCGACCGCGCCGGCGCTCTCCGCGCTGAACAGGTCGTCATCGGGTGCGCCATCGCGCACCCGGGACCGGGTCCGGCCGCGGCTCCTGCGGCTGGCCGCCCCGGACTCGGCGGCGGTCTCCGCCTGGTCGTCGGCCGGGGCGCCCTGGCCGCGGGCGCTCCGGGTCCTGTGGCTGGCCGTACCGCCCTCGGCGCTACCCGCCTGGTCGCCGGCGGCACCGCCGCCCTGGCTCCGGGTGCTCCTGGTCCTGCGGCTCGGCCGCGCGCCGGCCTCCGGCTCCGCTGCACCGCCGCCGTCCCGGCCGTCGTCGTCGTCCCGCTCCGCGGTGTCCCGGCCGCCGGCGGCTGAGGCGCCGACGGCGGCTGGAAAAGCACCTGCGGTGCCTGGAAGACCGCGGCGGGCACCGCCGGCTGGGCCGGCCCGTTGAACGCCGTCGGTACGGGAGCGGTTCCCGCTGCGTGGCCAGTGGCCTCGTTAGTGCCAGTGGCTCCGTTGGTGTCTGTCTCGTGGCTGTTGCGCTCGCTGTCGAGCATTCGGGCAATCTCCAGTCAGGCCTCCGGGCGCGGCCGCACGCGAGGTAACGGCGCGCCGCACGGGGGCTCCTAGTGTTCGTACGCCTGATCGGCCGCCGCGGTCGCGCGGGAAAAGGTCACGCGCGACGGCGCGGGCATGGCGCCCAGGCATGGATGAGTACTTCAGTTCCGGGGAGGCGACGGTCATAGCCCGACCACCCCGGATTCGCCGAGCGTCCCCTGCGCGAGCCGCATCATGAACGGCTGCCCGGCAGGGAATACATCGGAAACGTCTCTTAGCGCGTTGAGCACGTCGTCCGGCCGGACGGCCGGGGCGGTGTGCCGGACGGTCATGCGCAGCGCCGTCCCAGCCCCCGTGTCGTGCGCGTCAAGGCTGACCACGGCCGCTCGCGCGTCCATGCGCCGCATGCCCTTGGAGGTCAGCCGCTCCACCGGCGCCTCCGTCAGGGCGAGAAACTTTTGAACTGCCGGAACCACGTCGTCCGGTCGTAGCCCGGGAAGCGCTATCTGCCACTCGGACGCGGTGAGCCGACTCGCCGGCAGTCCCCCGGAGTCCTCAGTCACAGCGATCACGTCTATCCCATCAGGCAGCGCCGCGTTCAGCCGCTCCCGCACGGCGCCCGCCTCGGTCCGGCTGGTCAGCGTGAGGCTCAGGTACTCGGCCTCGCTCGCGACCCCGGTCGGGGCGCCGCCTGCGTAGGAAATCTTCGGGTGCGGCGTGAACCCAGCGGAGTACGCGATCGGCAGTCCCGCCCGCCGCACGCCCCGCTCAAAGGCACGCGCCACATCCAAGTGGCTGGCAAAACGCATCTTTCCCCGTTTAGCATACCGGACCAGAAGATGCTGGGTCGTGACCGGCACGCCGCTCTGTTCCCCTGGGGGGTACGGGGGTCGCCCCCCCGGGAGACTGCAGCCGATACATGACGTCGGACATGCACGGGGGGTACGGCCCCCCCGGGAGACTACTGTGTCACGTCCATAGCTATCTCCCGTTTGTCGCCAGCACGGGAAGCAGCCGCCTTCCGTCCAGTCGCTCGCCAGTTGGGCCCGTCTGGATCTCCGTGCCCATCGCCGGGCAGACTCCGCACTCGTAGCACGGGGTCCACCGGCAGTCCTCCACCTCGCCGGCGTCGGGCGCCACCGCCGACTGCCAGTCCTCCCACAGCCAGTCCCGGTCGAGCCCTGAATCCAGGTGGTCCCACGGCAGTACCTCGCCGTAGTCACGCTCGCGCGTAGTGTACCAAGCCAGGTCCACGGGGCTGTCGGCCAGCCCCGTGTCGCAGGCCGTCAGCCAGCGGCGAACGAGAAGTACTCGCTCCAGCCGTCGAAGCGCGCCCCGGCCCGCCAGGCGTCGAGTATCACCTGGCCGACCCGCCGGTCACCGCGGGACAGCAGACCCTCGATCATGGACGGGGTGCCCTCGTGATAGCGGAAGCCGACCGACCGGCCGTATGCCTTGTCTGAGCGCAGCGCGCTGCCGAGCGCGCGCAGCCGCGCGTCGACCACGTCCGCCGGGCACTGGGCCGCCCACTGGAACGGCGTGTGCGGCTTGGGCACGAACCCGCCGATGGACACCGTGCACCTGATGTCCTTGCGCCCGGTGGCCGCGCGCCCGGCGGCGATCACCTTCCTGGCCAGGTCGGCGACCGCGAGCACGTCCTCGTCGGTCTCCGTCGGCAGGCCGCACATGAAGTACAGCTTCACCTGCCGCCAGCCGGAGGAGTAGGCGGTGGTCACGGTGCGGATGAGGTCTTCCTCGGTGACCATCTTGTTGATCACCTTGCGCATCCGCTCCGAGCCGCCCTCCGGTGCGAAGGTAAGCCCTGAGCGCTTCCCGTTGCGCGACAGCTCGTCGGCGAGGGTGACGTTGAACGCGTCCACCCGGGTGGACGGCAGCGACAAGCCGACGTTCGAGCCCTCGTAGCAGTCGGCGAGGTCGACCGCGATCTCGTTGATCTCGCTGTGGTCGGCGCTTGACAACGAGAGCAGGCCGACTTCGGAGAAGCCGGTGGACGCCAGGCCGGCGGCGACCATGTTGCCCACCGTGGTGATGGACCGCTCGCGGACCGGCCGGGTGATCATCCCCGCCTGGCAGAAGCGGCAGCCCCTGGTGCAGCCGCGGAAGATCTCCACGCTGTAGCGCTCGTGCACGGTCTCCGCGACCGGCACGACCGGTGCCTTCGGGTACGGCCACGCGTCCAGGTCCATCAGCGTGTGCTTGCGCACCGAGGCGGGCACGCCCGGCCTGTTGGGCGTGACCCGGCCGATGCGCCCGTCGGGCAGGTAGGTCACGTCGTAGAACCGCGGCACGTAGACGGCGCCGGTCGCGGCGAGCGATGAGAGCAGCCCGTCCCGCCCGCCCGGGCAGCCGCCGGCCTTCCACGCGCGGATGAGCCCGGTGACGGTGAGCACCGCCTCCTCGCCGTCGCCGATGACCACCGCGTCGAGGAAGTCGCTGACGGGCTCGGGGTTGAACGACGCGTGGCCGCCCGCCGAGCACGACCGGGTGGGTGATCGCCCGGTCCGCGGCGCTGCAGCGGGATTCCGGCCAGGTCGAGGGCGGTCAGCAGGTTGGTGTAGCCGAGCTCGGTGGAGAACGACACGCCGAGCACGTCGAAGGCGGACACCGGCCGGTGCGCGTCCACGGTGAACTGCGGGACGCCGCGGTCCCGCATGAGCTTTTCCAGGTCGGGCCAGACGCTGTAGGTGCGCTCGGCGAGCACGCCGGGCTGCTCGTTCAGCACCTCGTAGAGGATGGCGATGCCCTGGTTGGGCTGGCCGACCTCGTACGCGTCCGGGTAAAGCAGCGCCCACCGGACATCGGCCTCATCCCACGCCTTAACGGTGGAATTCACCTCACCCCCGACATACTGCACTGGCTTGCGTACCAGCGGCAGCAGGGGCTCCAGCTGAGGGAAGACGGACTCGACAGGCATGAGTCGAGAATACCCACCATCCGGAACGGGCGCGGCCGACCCCGATCCGTCACCGGTCCCCGGAGCAGCGAGGGGGCGGCGCGGCAAACCGTGGCACCATGGTCGCGATGTGGCCCGTGCTTGCCGGGCCGGCGCCGGAGGAAGCGGAGCGTTGTTGAGCCTGTACTGCACGGATAACTACCGGACCGAGGAACAGCTCGCGGAGATGCGGCGGCTGGAGGCGGCGGGAATCTGCCTGTTCTGCCCGGAGACGCTGCGCGAGCACGCCCGGCATGAAGTGATACTCCAGACGCCGCACTGGGCGGTGACGCCCAACGCGTACCCGTACACCGGGACCCGGCTGCACCTGCTCGTCGTGCCGCGGCGGCACGTGAACGACATGCTCGACCTGGATGACGCGGCGCTCGCCGACTTCTGGGGCGTGCTGCGGCGGGTCCGCGAGGAGTACGGCCTCGGCCACTACGGGCTCGGCGTACGCAACGGCAACTGCAGCTTCACCGGGGCCACCATCGCCCACGTGCACGCGCACGTGCTGGTGGGCGACCCGGACGCTGAGCCAGAGGTTCCCGTGCGGATGCGGTTCAGCTCGCGGCCGCGGTCGTAAGCCCGGCTCGCCCGCGTCACCCAGAGCGGGTCACCCTTCCGTCTTGGTCAGCTCCCACTGCCAGTTGGGGCCGCGGGTCAGGATGCCTTCCTCGCGGAGCGCGTCGAGCTCCAGGACGATCTCCCGGCCGTCTTCGCTGCCGAGGGCGTCCATGATCTCGCGGAAGTACAGCGGGCCGTCCTGCAGCGCCTCGCGGACGCTGGCGGCGCGGCGCTCGCGGGTCACCCGCGGCGGCGTCGGGCGCCAGTTCACCATTGACTCACCGGGGAGCCCCGCGGTGGCGTCAAAGCCCACCTTGGACAGGGTCCCGTCGACGGAAACCGTCGGGTCGGAGTAGAACCTCGGGAAGCCCTGCGCCACCACCAGGTCGCGGTCCGCGCGGAACCGCGTGGACAGCGCCCATTCCACCTCGGCGTCGTCGCGCACGTCGATGTCGGAGTCCACCACCACCACGTGCTTCATGCCGGGCAGCGCGAACAGCGCGGAGATCACCGAGCGGGCCTGGCCCGGCGCCGCGGCCTGGTCGATCGCCACCCGGACGTGCTGCGCCGTGGCCACCGCGTCCGACGCGTGCACCGCGGCGGGCTCGATCCTGGCGGCCCGCAGGGCCGCGTACACCGAGGCCTCGGTGTGCACGGACCCCATGGGGCTGAATTCCATCCGCGTCATGTCCCGGCAGCCGTGCAGCACGGTCTGGTGCAGCACGTCGCGGCGCATCGCGATGGCGGTGACGTGGAAGACCGGGTCGATGTGGGCGGCACCGTAGAATCCCCAGAACTCGCCGTAGGGCCCGTCCAGCTCGGTGTAGCCCGCCTCGTCGAGGTAGCCTTCGATGATCATCTCGGCGTCGGCGGGGGCCGGGATGCCGTTGGTCACCCCGCGCACCATCGGCAGCGGGGCACCGCGGAAGGTCGCCACCAGGTCGAACTCGTTGCCAGGCCGGCGCGACGTCGCGGCGAGGTAGGACGTGGGGTGCGAGCCGATCGCGAAGCTGATCGGGAGCCGCTCGCCCCGCTCCACGCACGCCAGGTACGTGAGCTTCAGGTCGGAAGGCGCGGTCAGGTTCGTGGTCAGCTGGTTGCGGTTGCGCAGCATCATCCTCCGGCAGCCCACGTTGGGCCGTCCCGTGGCGGGATCGACGGAGAAGTCGATCGCCGAGGAGATATAGGGACCGCCGTCCAGGTCGTGCTGCAGGTAGAAGGGCAGCTTCGTCAGGTCGATGTCATCGCCGGTCAGCACGACCTGGTGGACCGGCGCGTCCGGCGACGGCACCTCGAAATGCCGCTGCGGGCTGGCCATGCGGCGCTCGTACTCGCGCACGGTGTCCTTTTCCTCGACCCCCAAGGCGATGGCCACGCGCCGGCGCGACCCCATCGCCCCGGCCACCAGCTCTGCCTGCTCAGGGCCGGCCTTGCGGAAGAGCACCGCCTTGCCCGACGCCTCGATGACGGAGCTGAGGTCGGCCAGCGCCACCGGGTCGTCGTGCACCTCCACCTCGCCGAGTTCCGTCAGCTCCGCCACAAGCCGCCGCAGGCGGAAACGCTCGAAATCCAGATCAGGCGTGCTCATGTCTCCTCTTTCCCTCTCGCTGAAGGTGGTTGCCGTGGTTCGCTAGATCGCCGGTTAGCGCGGGCCCGCCTGGCGGCCTGCTGACTGCCCGCCCAGCGCTGCACGGCGCCGGCGTCCAGGCCGAACAGGTCGAAGACCCGCCCGACGGTCTGGTTGACGATGTCATCGACCGTCTGCGGGTGGTGGTAAAAGGCCGGCACCGGGGGCACGATGATGCCGCCCGCCGCCGTCACTTCGGTCATCAGGCGCAGGTGGGACAGGTGCAGCGGCGTCTCGCGGACGACGAGCACCAGCCGGCGGCGCTCCTTGAGCGCGACGTCGGCCGCGCGCACGACCAGGTTGTCGTCGTAGCAGTTCGCGATGCCCGACAGCGTCTTGATGCTGCACGGGAGCACCACCATGCCATCTGTGCGGAACGAGCCGCTGGAAACGGGGGCGGCGAGGTCGTCCTCGTGGTACACCACGTCGGCCAGTTTCATGATCGCGGCGGCGTTGGTCGTCGTCTCGTAGGCCAGCGTCTTGCGGGCCCCCGCGGTGATGATCAGGTGCGTCTCGACCCCGGGCATGCTGTGCAGCATCTCGACCGCGCGCACGCCGTAGGCGACGCCGGACGCGCCGGTGATGGCCACCACGATCCGGCGCGCACTCGTCGTACCCGCCGGGTTCGTCATCCCCCGGCCTCCCCCAGGCCCCACAGGCGGCCGTCGTAGTGGACAACCGGCCGCCCCTCACGGACGGAGGCCCGCGCCACCCGGCCAACCACGATGTCGTGGCCTCCGAACGGGTAGATGGCCTCCACCTCGCACTCGAACGAGGCCAGGCAACCGTCGAGCAGCGGGACGCCGTAGGCGGGGCCGGGCGAGGAGGGCACGCCAGAGAACCTCCTCCCCGGTTCCGCCGACCTGGCCGCGAACCGGCCGACGTAGGCCTGCTGCTCCTCGCCGAGCACGTTCACGCCGAACCGCCGCACGGCCGCGATCAGTTCACGGGTGCGCCCGCCGGCCCGCAGCGTGGTCAGGATCAGCGGCGGCGTCACGTGCTCGGCCCATGCTGTGCCAGTGCACCCGTGCGGCTGGCCGCCGTCCAGCGTCGTGATAACCGCGACCGCGACCGCGAGCCTGCCGAATCCCGCCCGGATCGCCCGGGCCTGGGCGTCGGTCACCGCATCAGGCCACTTCTCCGGCGAAGCCACAATTTGCCCGAATAAGTCAGCAAATGGTGCACAAGTAGGAATCTTAGAGTAAGGCTGGGCGGCTATGAGCGAGTAATGTGCAATTCACCGGGAATTCACGGCCATCGATCGAACAGCCTCGTCAACTTAACCACGGGCTCGCCCAAACTTGACCACGTGGCTACTGGTCACTTCGCGCCGGTCACCGTCTACCCAGAAGAGCTCGACGCCGGCTACCCGGAGGATGGTGTCACCTTCCAGGAGCGAGTACGGGTCGGCGAAGTAACAGCGGCGGAAGCCGGATTCCGCGATGAGGCGGGCGCAGGCCGGGCACGGGAACGTGGTCACGTACAGGTCCGCGCCGTCCAGCGGCACGCCGTCGCGCGCGGCCTTGGCCACGACGGACGCCTCCGCGTGGATGGCGGTGGACAGGTCGGCCCGCACGCCGCGGCTGAAGCCGTCCCGCGGGTCTCCGTCGGTGTACGGTGCGTACTCGGTCGGGCAGTGGTGGTTCCACGCTTCCCCGAGGATCCGCTCGCCGCGCCAGGCGATGGCGCCCACCTGCCGCCACCAGTCCGAGCTGTGGCCCGCCAGCTCGCTTGCCCTGGTCAGCAGGTGCCCGGGGAGGCCGGCTTGCGTGACCGTGCCGTCAGCCGCCGCGGGCCGGCGCGCCCGGCTCCAGTCCCGGTCCCAGCGCAGGAAGGTCTTGTCGAAGACCAGGTTCCTGTTCGCACCTAGCTGTTGTTCTTCAGCGAGCTGCCTGGTCACGTCCTCGTCGGGCAGCACCAGGGTGTCCCCGGTCAGCGCGGCCGGCAGGTCGGCTGGCTCGACGACCAGGACTCGGGCGCCGGGCAGCATGACGCGGAGGAACTGGGCGGCCCGCTCCGGCGGCAGCGCCCTGATGTCCTTGGCCAGCGACTTGAACGCCGACTTGAACCCGGCGCCGAGTAGCAAGACCTCCGCCGCGTCCGGGTGCCTGGCGAAGAAGGCCTCATGGCCCGCGTGCACCACCGGAAGGTACAGCAGGACCTGTTTCACTGGCCGGCCAGCTTCATGGGCGGGTCAGCTTCATGGGCGGGTCAGCTCCGCGGCCGGGTAGCCGACGCCAGCTTGCTGCGCAGTGTGGCCGTGTTGTCCGCGTCGTCGGCGGTGGCCGGGTTGGCCATGATGATGTCCCGCAGGCGCGCCGAGGTGCTCACCGTCGCCATCCGCTCGAGCACCTTGACCCGGCCGCAGTACTTCGCCTCGAGCTCGGTGATCTCCGCTTGGGTGTAGGTCTCCTCGGTCGCCACGAGCACGTCCGGGCGTACCGCCTTGATCAGGGCCCACTTGGGGTGATGGGTGTGCTTGAGCGTGACCAGGCCCACGCCGCGCTGGTGGGTGACCATGCGGAGCCGCTCCATCTGCGGCACGACGGGGCGGTTCTCCCCCTTGCGGCCGCGGATCTTCTCGTCGCTGTCCAGCCCGACGATGAGGAAGTCGCCGAACTGGCGGGCCGCCTCCAGGTACATCGAGTGGCCCTCGTGGATGACGTCGAAGGAGCCGCTGGTCAGCACCACCTTGAAGCCGAGCGTGCGCAGCGCGTTGACCGTGGTCTCGATCTTGTCGTAGTCCTCGATGAAGCGCTGGTCGAAGTTGGAGGCGTCGGCGAACAGGCTGCTCGACATGCCGAGCGAGGAAAGCAGCGGTGCGGGGCCGAAGGTCTTGCCGTTGCCCGGCTTGGCGTCGCCTGGCCGGCCCTCGCCTGGCCGGCCCTCGCCTGGCTTGCCGTGACGGCCGCCGAGTAGCCGCCCGATCCTGCTCATTGACCACCCCTCTCCGTTGTCTGTCATGCTAGAGCGCCGCTCAGGTCGCGATGGGGATCGCGCCGATCGCCGGGTTCGGGTGGTAGTCGATGAGGTCGAAGTGCTCCGCGCGGAAGTCGTGGATGTCGGTCACCGCGCGGCCCGCCTCGTTCAGGGTGACCGTGGGCAGCGGTCGCGGCTCGGTGGCGAGCATGGCGCGGACGGCGTCCACCTGGTCGGCGTAGATGTGCGCGTCGGAGATCGTGTGGTAGTACGCCACCGCCGCGTACCCGGTGAGCTGCTCGAGCATGAGGGCGAGCGCGGCGTACTGGATCAGGTTGGACGGGACACCGACCGGGACGTCGCCTGAGCGCTGCGTCATGTGCACGTGCAGGCCGCCGCCGAGGACGCGGACGTGCACCCAGCCGTGGCACGGCGCGATGGTCGTGCGCGGCTGCTTGCCCGCGCCCCTGACCTGGTACGGCGCGATCCACGGGTCGACGAAGTGGGTGCGCAGCTCGGGCAGCTCGCGCAGTTGCTCGACTAGGTGCTTGAACTGGTCGAACGGCTGCCCATCCGGCGTGGGGAAGGAGTGGAACGCGCCGCCGTAGGAGCCGGGCCCGAGGCCGCCTGGCTCGATGCCCTTCTTGAGCGTCTTCTCCGGGGTCGCCCAGGGCCCCCACCAGTCCACGCCGAACCGCTCGAACTCCGCGAGCGTGGTGGCCCCGTTGATGAACGCGCACAGCTCGCCGATGGGCTTGCGCCAGAACGACCTGACGCTGCGCTCGGTGATCACCGGGAACCCCGCGGCGAGCGGGAACCGCATGGTCTGCTGCATGACCGTCAGCGCGTTGACGCCCTGCCTGGTCTGCGCCTCGACCCCGGCACCGAGGATGTGCCCGAGTACCCGCCGGTATTCCGTGCTGACGGGGCGCTGGTCATACGGCAGGTAGTCCATAGGCCGACAGCTTAGCGGCGCGCCCTGCTCCAGGCTCGGCGCCCGGCCTGCTCAGTCACCCGCGGTTCACGAGCCGGTCCCGGTCGCGGGCTGCCACGCCAGGACCCGGCGCTCGACCAGGCCGAACACCGCGTTGAGCACCATGCCGAGCAGGCCGAGCAGCACGATCACGTCCCACAGGCCGAGGACGTTGAACAGCGACTGGTCCTGGAGCATCTCCCGGCCGATGCCGTTCGTGCTGCCGACGAACTCCGAGATGATCATCAAGACCAGGGCGAGGGCCAGGCTCAGCCGCAGCCCGGCGAAGATCTTCGGCGCGGCGCTCGGCAAGATGATGCGGCTCAGCCGGATGAGCGGCGGTATGCGGAAGGCGCGGGCCGTTTCCAGGTGCCCGGGGTGCACGTGACGCGCGCCGTCGATGGAATTGAGCAGCACCGGCCAGATCACACCGAAGATGATCGCCGCCAGTTCCATCCCTGTGCCGATGTTGAACACGAGCAGGAACACCGGCACCAGGGCGGGCGGCGGTACCGCCCGGGCGAAGTGGACGACCGGCTCGGTGAGGGCGGCGAGCAGCGGCAGGCGGCCGATCGCGACGCCGATCGCGACGCCGGCGGCGGCGCCGACGGCCCAGCCGACCAGCATCCGGCCGAGGCTCGGCAGCAGGTTGGCGGTCGCGTCGGTGGTGAGCCACAGGTGGCCGGCCGGCCCGGAGAACCACTGGTGGTACATGTCCGGCAGGATCTGCGACGGCGGCAGGTAGAACGAGTTGCCTGCCGCCTCGGCGCTGAGCTGCCAGGTGGCGACGAGGGCGGCCAGCACCGCGAGCCGCGCGGCGAGCAGCGCCACGCGGCGGGAGGCCGCTCCCCTGGCGCGCTGGCGGCCCGTGAGCGCCGCGGTGATCACTCCGGTCCTCCGGCGGAGGCGGTGAGCGCGAAGTGCCAGCCGAACAGCCGCCGCTCCGCGGTGACGAAGACGGCGTTCACCGCGAGCCCGATCAGCCCCGCCCACACCGCGATCGCGATCATGACGGTCAGGTCCCCTCCCCGTTCTCCTCCTGGGCCGCGAAGGCGCCGATGCCCGCCATCCCGGTGCCGATGAGCTCGACCGCGACCGCGACCACGAACGCGAACGACGCGGCGATCCGCACGCCGGTGCCGATGAACGGCGCCGCGCTCGGCAGCGATACCCGGCGCGCGACGGACAGCGGGCCGAAGCCGAAGGAGCGCAGTGTCTCCACGGCCAGCGGCTCCACGCTCCTGACTCCGTAGATCGTGTTGATCAGCACCGGCCACACGGACGCGAACACGACGACCGCCACCTGCGTGCGCTGGTTGTCCTGCACGACCAGCAGGACAAGGGGGACAAGCACGACCGCGGGGAGCGGCCGCGCGAACTCAATCACCGGCCGCACCACGGGCTCGGCCCACGGCACCGTGCCAAGCAGCAGGCCCACGGGCACGGCGATGACGACCGCGATCGCCATCGCCTCCGCCCACGTCGCCATGGTGTCGCCGACGCTGGCCACGAACGAGCCGTTCCTGGCCAGGTCGGCCGCGCTGGCGAGCACCGCGGACGGCAGCGGGAAGGTCGCCGGGTCCACCCGGCAGGCCCAGAGGGCCAGCTGGGCGGCACCGAACAGCAGGGCAAGCCCGGCGGCGCCGAGGTAAGCCCGGCGCAGGACAGCGGGCATCAGGCCGCCGAGCTCGATCCAGCCGGCGGGTAGAACATCGACTTGACGTCGAAGTCCGACGGCAGCTGGCCGAGCCCCTCGATCACGCTGGCCACCCGCTGCATCCGGGCGAGGGTGAGCGTCGTGTTGTACGTGGGCAGCGTGATGACGTTAGCGATCTGCGGCTTCATCGTCGGGATCCACTTGGGCAGTTCGCTGCGGACGTAAGCGCTGTTGGTCGCGGCGACCTGAGTCGCCTCGGTCATCGCGCGCTGGAAGGCGGCCACGGTCTTCGGGTACTTCTGCACGAACGCCGCGTTGGTCCCCCAGCAGGCCGTAGGGAAGCCCGCAAGCGGGCCGCCGAGCAGGTCCGTAAGCACGCGGTCGCCGGCCGCGGCCTCCGCGGTGGTGATGAACGGCTCGGTGGTGAAGATGGCGTCGACCTGGTGGGCCGCCAGGGCCGTCAGGGCGGCGGAGAAGGGCAGCACCACGGTCGTGAAGTCGGCCGAGGACTCGTTATAGGGCTTCATCTGGATGTCCGCGGCCATGGAGCCGAAGTTGAACCCGGGCGCGGGGAAGCCGACCTTCTTGCCCTTGAGCTGCGCGACCGAGGTGAGGGGCGAGTCCTTGGGCACCAGCAGGACGTAGAGGCCCGGCGACGTCTGCGAGTTGTCGGCGACGATCCGCAGGTTCAGGTTGGGCACCGCCTTCTCCGCCGCGAACATGCCGACGTAGTTCTCGCCGGTGAAGTCCATCGTGTGGCTGAGCAGGCCCTGCGTGCCCGCGTTGGTCGTCGTCTCGGTGATGATCTTGACATTGGTCAAGCCCTGCTGCTTGAAGAAGCCCTTGTCCTGCGCGATCTGCAAGGTCACCGAGTCCGCGCTCGGCAGGGCACCGATGGTGATGCTGGACAGTTCCGGTGCGCCGGTGGCGGGGCTGCTGCCTCCCGCGGTGCTGCTCGCGCCGCCCGCGGTGCTGCTCGCGCCGCCTGTGGCGCTGCTCGTCGAGGAGCCTGAGCTGCACGCGCTAATGCCGAGGGCCAGCGCGGCGACCGCGAGGATGAGCGGCCTTTTGAAAAGACGCTGGACGTTCATCGTCCTCCTACTATCTATTGTTAATAATTTTCTTAACAGAGGGGTTACGCGCGGGCAGGCGCGCCTGGCGGGCGGCCGGCCTAGCCCCAGACCTGCTGGGCCGTTGCGGCGACCAGCTCGAGCTTCCTGCGCTGGTCGTCAGGGGTGATGAGGTTGCCCGCCGCACCGGAGGCGAAGCCGCACTGCGGGCTGAGCGCCAGGTTGTCAAGCGGGACGTGGCGTGACGCCTCCGTGATGCGGCGCAGCAGCTCGGCCGGGTCCTCGAGCTGCGGGTACTTCGTGGTGATGAGGCCGAGGACCACGGTCGGGCCGTCCTTCGGCACGAACCGGAGCGGCTCGAAGCCGCCGGCCCGCTCGGTGTCGTACTCGAGCAGGAAGCGGTCGACGGGAACCTCGTTGAACAGCCGCTCGGCCACCGCCTCGTAGCTGCCGCTGCCGCCGTAGGCGCTGCGGGCGTTACCGCGGCAGACGTGCAGTCCGACGGTCATCTCGGGATGGGCCCGCTTGATGGCGCTGACGAGCCTCTGGTCGACGTCCACCGTCGCGTCGAGCAGCTGCTGCGGGCTGAGGCCGCCGCGGACGTTGTCCGCCTTGCCCGTGTCGAACACCCGGTTGTAGGCCAGCGAGTCGAGCTGGATCCACCGGACGCCCTGGGCGGCCAGGCGGTCGACCTCGGCGAGCTGCAGTGGCACGAGGTCCTCGATCAAGGCGGCAGGCGTCGGGTAGACCGCCGCGCTGACCTGCGGGTGCCAGATCATCGCGCCCATCGAGGCGCTGACCATGGTGATCTTGAACGGGCCCGGCGCGTGCTTGGCCATGAACGCGGCCTCGGCGCCGGTGAGGTCCTGCTTCATCGTCACCTTGGCGGCGGCCGCAAGCCCGTCGGACCCGATCTCCTCCTGGGGCACTTCCTTGCCGTCGCGGTACCACTTCATCGTCCGCTGCGCCGGGACCAGCCCGTCGAGCGCCTCCATCAGGCCGGCCCGCCAGGAGTCCCGGCGCGCCTCGCCGTCGGTGAACACCCGCAGGCCCGCTTCCTCCTGCATGGCCAGGTGCTCGGTGATGGCCCGGTCCTCCGCCTCGCGGAGGGCATCGGCGCTGAGCGTGCCCTCCGCATGCGACTTGCGCGCCTCGAGCAGCCACGGCGGGCGCAGCAGGCTGCCCACATGCTCGGCGTGGTACTCGGTGGTCATGGTGCCTCACTCTCTGGTCGGTATCGCCGGTTGGGTCAGCCCCATCAGGTCAGCAGGGCTCGGGCAGCTTGGACGCCCGGACGAGGCGGCTCACCTCGGCCCGCAGGCGCGCGAACTCGCGCAGTTCCTTGGTCGCGATCTGGTCGCGCGGCGAGGGCAGGTCCACCGGCACGTCGGCCACGACCCGGCCAGGTCCGCGGGTCAGCACGATCACCCGGTCGCCGGTGTAGACGCTCTCGTCGATGTCGTGCGTGACGAGCAGGATCGTGATGTTCCTGTCCGCCCGGACCCGCAGCACCAGGTCCTCCAGGTCCTCCCGCATCTGCGCGTCCATCGACCCGAACGGCTCGTCCATCAGCAGCAGCACGGGGTCGCAGGCGAGCGCGCGGGCGATGGCGACCCGCTGCTGCATGCCGCCGGAAAGCTGCCACGGGTGCCGCGGCGAATCCGGCCAGGCCAACCGAGTCGAGGGCGGCCAGCGCGGTGCGCCTGCGTGCCTTACCTGACCGGCCGGGCCGCCCTCGCCCGGCGCGGCGCAGCGGCAGCGCCACGTTGTCTACGACAGTCAGCCACGGGTAAAGGGAGCGGCTGTAGTCCTGGAAGACGACCGCGAGCCGGTCGGGCACCCTGGTCACGGGCATGCCGTCGAGCACCACCCGGCCGCTGGTCGGCGGCAGCAGGCCGGCCAGGCAGCGCAAGAGAGTGGACTTGCCGCACCCGGACGGACCGACGATCGTCACGAGTTCCCCGTCGGCCACCTGGAGGCTGACGTCGGCGATCGCCACGTGGGACCCGAAGGCCCGGGTCAGGCCGGTTACCTCAAGCACCGCGCTCCTATTCGGCTTCCCAATTGAGGAAAGGCGGCATCGCCAATGCCGCAATTGCACTGGCCGTACCGCTTACCACCGCATCAGTTATATTGACAAACCTTCATCGACGGGCACTTATGGGCGGCCGCGAAAACCCGTGCCATGCCTGGGTAAGGACAATACCGAAACGTCGGCGCCCGCGAGTCTTACGAATGAAGAACGCCCTGCTCAGCGTAACCATCGAGAATCCATATACCCCGGCATATCATTAAGGAATACTAATGCTTCATAAATAACGAGCGCACGGCATCACCGGCCTGGTTAGCTTTGCAACTGCACTTTGGGAGCGGTCACCCGAAGTTTGCGGTCCTCGATTTGCGGTTGCACAAAGACCCATGTAATTTCCGCCGAGTTCTGCCCCGGATCGGCGGGTTCTGCTAATGGGAAGCAGAGGGATCCCCACGGATGGTCGGTAACGACAGCCGGAGCCTCGCGCCAGCGCTTGCGGCCAGCGACGCACCACCACAGTCCAGTCCACGGAACGTCCTGCGGCCGGCCCGGACGCCCAGCCCCTTGCACCTGCGGAACTGGCGGGTGCGGTGGCGGGTGCTTGCCCTGGTCCTGGTGCCCACGGTGGCGGCGCTGACGCTCGGCGCGCTCCGGGTCCAGGCGGCGAGCGACACCGCGGCCACGGCCTCGCGCACCGCGCAGCTCGGCGCGCTCGGCAGTGCGATCACCGCGCTCGCGGAGTCCGTCGAGGACGAGCGGGACCTCACCGCGGGCTACATCGCGGCGCACCAGGGAGGCCAGGCCAAGCTGACCGCGAGCCTGTTCGGTCAGCTCAACCACCAGTACGCGGTGACCGCGGCGGACATCGCCACCGTGCGGGCGCTGGCCGCGCGGATCAACCCGTCGTACCCGGCCGCCGCCCAGGCGGACCTCAACTCCGCCCTGAGCAGCCTGGCCGCGCTTCCTGAGCTGCACGCCCTCGCGCACAGCCAGATCACGACGCTGCCGGAGATCGGTCACTACTCCAGCGTCATCGCGCCCCTGCTCGCCTTCGACCACGACATCGCGGCAGGCAGTCCGAGCGCGCCGCTGGCGCAGACGGTCACCTCCATCGATGCGCTCGCCCAGGTGGAAGAGGAGACCTCGCAGCAGCGCGCCGTCCTGTATGCGGCGCTGATCGAGGGCAAGTTCGAGCCAGGTGCGCTTAACGCCCTCATCGGGGCGCAGTCGAGCCAGGCGAGCGCGCTGACATCCTTCCGGGCGGTGGCGGGGAACCTGCCGTCGTACATCCCGGGCACCGGGCTGAACCCCCTCGTCAGCGAGGCACAGCAGTTCAACGACGTCGTAGCGGGGCCCGAGGCCGACGCCGCGCTCGCGATTGAGCTTGACGCCAGCGTGGCCGCACAGAACGGCCAGTCGCTGACCAAGGCCACGCACGGGACCGGAGGCGCGCTTGGCTGGTACCAGGACATGTCGTTCACGCTGGCCCAGACGCGCACCGTGCTCGGCAACGACCTCGGCTCGGCCACGACGCAGGCCGCCACGCTGCGGCAGGGCGCGCAGACCTCGGAGCGGCTGACCGGGATCGCGGTGCTCGTGCTGCTGCTGATCGTCTTGGTGATCACGGTCGTGATGGCCCGCTCCATGATCCTGCCGCTGCGCAGGCTGCGGGCGAGCGCCCTGGACGTGGCGGGCCGCCGCCTGCCGGAGATGGTCAGGCGGCTGTCCGAGAGTGACCCGGAGGAGGACCAGAGCGTCGAGGTCGAGCCCATCGACATCGACTCGACCGACGAGATCGGCGAGGTGGCCCGCGCGTTCGACCAGGTGCACAGCGAGGCCGCCAGGCTCGCGGGCGACGAGGCGATGCTGCGGGCGAACCTGAACGCCATGTTCGTGAACCTGTCCCGCCGCAGCCAGACGCTCATCGAGCGGCAGCTCGGCATCATCGAGTCACTTGAGCAGACCGAGCAGGACTCCAGCCGGCTGAGCAGCCTGTTCCGGCTCGACCACCTGGCGACCCGGATGCGCCGCAACTCGGAGAACCTGCTGGTGCTCGCCGGGCACGAGGCCCCGCGGAAGTGGACGCAGCCCGTCGCGCTCGTCGACGTGCTCCGCGCCGCCATTTCCGAGATCGAGCAGTACGACCGGATCACACTCAACGTGCAGTCGGGGCTCGTCATCGCGGGGAAGGCCGCGAGCGACGTCGTGCACCTGGTGGCCGAGCTGGTGGAGAACGCCACCACGTTCTCACGCAAGGACGCCCAGGTGCACGTCATCGGCCAGCTCCTGGTCAGCGGCGGGGTGCTGATCGACATCACCGACGAGGGCCTGGGCATCCCCGAGCAAGAGCTGGCCCACGCGAACTGGCGCCTGGACAACCCGCCGGTGATCGACGTCGCGGTATCGCGGCGGATGGGCCTGTTCGTGGTGGGCCGCCTCGCGGCCAGGCACGGGATCAAGGTCCGGCTACGGCGCGCGCAGAGCGGGGGCCTGTCCGCGCTGATCTGGGTGCCGGAGACGGTGGCGGAGGCCGACCAGGCCGCGCCCCTCGGCGCCCGCCGCCGCTTCGGCACCGGCGGCCAGCAGGTCGTGATCACCAGCCCTGCGCAGGCGGCGAACGGGGCCAGGACGCCCGTGATGGGGCTGCGGACCGCGGCCCGCGCGAAGTCCATCTGGTTCGACACCGGGGAAGAAGGGCTCGACCCGAGCCAGGAACCGGAGCCGCCGGCTCCCGTGGTGACCGTGGAGCCGCCCGTCGCCGAACCGGAGCCGGCCGTGCCCGTGCGCCGCGGCCGCCGAGGCGAGCGACGTGCCTGGCGTGCGGCTGCCGATCTACGACTCGATCGAGTCGGAGTGGTTCCGACGCGGCAGCACGACCTTCGCCAGGCGCGGGTCAGCGGGCTGGACCTCCCCGGCCGACGAGGGCTTCCGGCGCGCCGCGGAGACGGTCACCTCCCCGGTCGCTGGGCAGGTAACGAGCGCGGGACTGCCGCTGCGGGTGCCGAGCGCGAACCTCGTACCCGGCTCGATCGGCGCCCGGACGGCGCCGCAGCGGGCCGGGCAGGCTCCGCCGCCGTCCGACCGGCCCAGCCGGTCGCCGGAGGCGGCCCGGGCCCGGCTGTCGGGCTTTCAGACGCGCGGCCGGGAAGAGCGCACTGACGCGACCGCGCGGCCGGGAACGCAGTGGCCGGGCAGCGATGAGAAGTAGGCAAGCACCGCTGGCCGGCGCGAGCCCTGGCCAGTGGCAGCGATCGATAAGGAGCGCGGGTGAGCGCGACGGAGCATACCGTGCAAGACCTTGACTGGCTGGTTACCGACTTCGTGGAGCGGGTCAGGGACGTGGCGCACGCGGTGGTGGTATCCGCCGACGGGCTTGCGCTGGCGTTCAATACCAGGTTCCCCCGCGATCACGCCGACCAGCTGGCCGCGGTCACCGCGGGGCTGGCGAGCCTCACGATGGGCGCGGCGCGCGTGTTCCAGGGGGGCCGGGTGATCCAGACGGCCGTGGAGATGGAGGCCGGGCTGTTCGTGGTCATGACGATCAGCAACGGCTCGAGCCTGGCCGTGCTCGCCGCGGCCGAGTGCGACCTAGGCCTCATCGCATACGAGATGGGCCTGCTCGTCGAGCGGGTCGGGCGCGAGCTGACCCCGGCCAAGCGCCAGTGACCCGAGAGAGCCGAGGATGACGGC
This sequence comes from uncultured Actinomycetota bacterium, assembly GCA_963811335.1. Lineage (GTDB taxonomy): Bacteria > Actinomycetota > Actinomycetes > Streptosporangiales > Streptosporangiaceae > Trebonia. Next base: position 133,746 of record CAWERB010000019.1, read on the forward strand.
GCGGAACCAGGACAGGGCGGGATCGGTGGCGTGCATGGGATGCCACCAGGCGAGCTCGACGAGCTCGACGGTTCCGAACGGGGGCTCGGTGACCGTGACCCCGGCCGCGCCGCTCACCCGGCGGGCGAGGCGCTCAGGGACGGCGGCCACCAGGTCGGTCCCGGCGACCAGGAACGGCAGCGGCAGCCAGCCGCCCGTGGTGAGGACCACGTTCGGGGTGACGCCGATCCGGTCGAGCGCCGCCGTGACCAGCTGCGCCTGCGGCAGCCTGGTCGCCGCGTGCGGCAGCGTGGCCAGGTCCTCGGCGGTGAGGCGGCCCGTACCGTCAGCACTGGCGCGCAGCCGCGGGTTGGCCGGGTCGGCAACGTACACGACCCGGTCCCGCACCAGCTCCTCCGGGTCGCCGTCGGGGCGGAACCCTTCCGGTGCGATAAGGACGTCGTACGCCAGCACGTTCTGCCCGGTCTCCAGGAGCGTGGTGGTGATCGGCCACGTTTCGAGCCGCACCCAGGGGGCCAGCTCATGCACCCGACGGAGCACCCCGCCAAGCGCGAGGATGGACTGCGCCGAGATCGCGATGGAGAACCGGCGCCGGCTGCTGGCCGGATCGAACTCGGCGGGCAGGCTGAGCGTCCGCTCGACCTGCCCGAGCGCCTCCCGTGCGGCGGGCAGCAGGCCGCTGGCCATCGGGGTGAGCCGGTACTCGCGCCCGGACCTGACCAGCAGCTCGTCGCCGAAGTGCTGGCGGAGCCGGGCGAGGGCGCCGCTCATCGTCGGCTGGCTGAGCCGCAGCCGCTCACCCGCCCGCGTCACATTGCGGTGTTCGAGTAGCGCGCCGAGCACAGCCAGGAGGTTGACGTCGATGCCAGCCGCGCTCGTCACCGTAAATTCCTTCCAATCGCAAACATTCACAAATAGGTACTTATACCTACTTTTAACCATATCATTTGTCCAGGTGATTACGGTCCGAGATCGACGGGGGTCACTGAATGGCGCTCGGTGGCATCGACCTGAACCTGCTTGTCGTCCTGCAAGCGCTACTTGAGGAGGGCAACGTCACGCGCGCGGGCGTGCGCCTGGGCATGCCGCAGCCCGCGGTCAGCAACGCCCTCGCCCGCTTGCGCAGGCACTACCGGGACGAGCTGCTGCTCCGGGCGGGCAACGGCTACGACCTCACCCCGCTGGCCCGCTCGCTGCTGCCCGCGGTGCAGGAGTCCACCCGGCTAATCGGGCGCACGTTCGGCCCCGGGCAGCCCGGCCAGCCGCCGGTCGGCGACCGGGTGTTTGCCATCTGCCTTTCCGACTACTCGATGACCGTGCTCGGCGAGCCGCTGGTGCGGCGGGTCCACGACCTCGCGCCCGACGCGCGGATTGCGCTGCGCCTGGCCGCCGGGGAACTGGCGGACACCGACCGCGGCCTGCTGGGTCACGACCTGCTGATCGGGCCGCCGCGGCTGCAGCAGGCGGGCCAGCCCGAGGTGATCGTGCGGGACCGCCTGGTGTACGTCGCCGACCCGGGCAATCCGCGGCTGCGCGTCAGTGCCGACGGTACGTGCCGCCTGACCGCCGAGGACCTGGCCGCGCTGCCGCACGCCGCCGCCCGGTTTCCCGACCCGGGGTCTGATCCCGCGCTGATGGCGCTGCTGCGCCGGGGCATCACCCCGAACGTGGTCCTCACCACGGGCGGCTGGCTGCCGCTGCCGTTCCTTGTCGCCGGGACCGACCTGGTGGCCGCCATACCTGAGCGCCTCGCCCGCCGGACGGGAGCCGCGGCGGGGGTGCGGATCATCGAGCCGCCGTTCGGGATGATCGAGCTGGTCGAGGCCGCCTGGTGGCATCCGCTGCACGCCACCGACCTGGCCCTCACCTGGCTGCGCGGGATCGTGACGGAGGTGGCGGCGACACTGCCGCCCGTCCTCAGCCTCCCCGGGCAGCGCCGGTCGCAGGACGTCACCTGACCGGCGGGCCTCGCCCGGCGGGCTGGCCTACCCCGCCCGCCGGGCGGCCTACCCGCGACGGTGGGCCTCGGCGTCGGAGGCGCGGGCGATGGTCGCGCGGGCGCGGCGGACCGAAATGCGGCCGGTCGCCGGGAGCACGTCGGAGACGAAGCCGTAGGCCGCGGCGAGCTCGGCGGCGTGCGCCGAGCCGTCGCCCGCCTTGGCCTGGGTACGGGCGAGCCAGTCGATGATGTCGCCCCAGCCGGGCGCGGCGAGGGAGCCGCCCACGTACTGCACCGACAGCGCCGCGCACAGGTTGGCGAACGCGAGCCGCTGCCGCAGCGGCCAGCCGCGCAGCGTGCCGAGCACGAACCCGGCGCCGAACACGTCGCCGGCACCGGTCGGATCGTGCGCGTTGACCGGCAGCGACGGCACCCACTCCTGCTCGCCGGTGACGGAGTCGATGGCGAGGGCGCCCTGCCCGCCGCAGGTGACCACCGCGACGGGAACCCGGTCGGCCAGGACGTGCAGCGCGTCGTTCGGGTCGTCGGTGCGGGTGTACGCCATCGCCTCGTCGCTGTTCGGCAGGAAGCAGTAGAAGTCGTTCAGCTGCTCAAGCAGCACGGGCGACCACTTCTCCTCCTCGTCCCAGCCGGTGTCGGCGAACAGCAGCATCCCGGCCTCGCGCGCCTTGCCGTACCACTCGCGCGGCTCGCCATCGAGGTGCGCGAAGCCGATCGCCGCGTCGGGCAGGACCTCTGGCAGTTCGCTGCCCGGCACCGGCGCGGGATGCATGTGCGTCAGCATGGCGCGGTCCCGCTCGACGACCATGGAGACGGTGACCGGCGAATGCCAGTCGGAGAACCGCTGCGCGTAGGTGAGGTCGACGCCTTCCTGTTCCGTCAGGGTCGACCAGCAGAAGTCCCCGTACACGTCGTCGCCGAAGGCCGCGGCGAGCGACGTCCGCATCCCGAGGCGGCTGGCGGCGATCGCCAGGTTCGCGATGCCGCCCGGGCACGACCCCATGCCGGACGCCTGCACCTCGGTACCTCGCAGCGGGAGCGAGGACAGCCCCGTGAAGACGACGTCGAAGAACACCGTGCCGTTAACAAAAAGGTCGAACGTGTGATCGTGCATCGCCTCTCCTTGGCTGCTGCGCCGACTATCGCACTTGCGGCGGACGGTAGTGTCCGGTGCGTGCGCGTTACCATTCTCGGCGGCGGCGGCTTCCGGGTGCCGCTCATCGCCCGGCAGCTCGCGGTCAGCGGCCTGCCCGTGTCCGCGGTGACCCTGTACGACACTGACCCGGCCCGCCTGGCCGTGATCGCCGACGTGCTGCGCGGCGACCCCGTGCTTACCGGCCCCGTGCTTACCGGCCCCGTGCTTACCGGCCCCGTGCTTACCGGTCCCGTAGCTACTGGCAGGGCTGGCACCGCCGCGCTGCCGCTGGCCACCGTCACCGAACTCGACGCGGCGCTGCGCGGAGCCGACGTAATATTCTCCGCCCTGCGGCCGGGTGGCCTGAACGGCCGGGTCAGCGATGAGCGCGCCGCGCTCACCCGCGGGGTGCTCGGTCAGGAGACGGTCGGCGCCGGCGGGCTTTCTAGTGCCTTCCGCACGGTTCCCGTCGTTTCCGCGCTCGCCCACCGGATCGCCGCCCTCGCGCCTGCGGCCTGGGTGATCTCGATGACCAACCCGGCGGGCATCGTCACCGAGGTGATGGGCGCGGTGCTCGGCCCGCGGGTGATCGGCGTGTGCGACTCCCCCGTCGGCCTGATCCGCCGCGCGTGCGCCGCTGCTGGCGTCGACCCTGGGCCGTCCCTCGGCGCGGTGACCGACCGCGTCGACGCCGACTATCTCGGCATCAATCACCTGGGCTGGCTGCGGGCGCTGCGCGTGTCCGGCACCGACCTGCTGCCGGGGCTGCTGAGTTCCCCTGGGCGGCTTGCGGCGACCGAGGAGGGGCGGCTGTTCGGCGCGGACCTGCTGTCAGCGCTCGGCGCGATACCGAACGAGTACCTGTACTGGTACTACGCGCACGACGAGGCGCTGCGCGACGTCCTGGCCGCCGGGCGGACCCGCGGCGAGCACGTGCGGGAGCGGCAGCAGGCGTTCTACGCCGCCGCGGGCTGCCGCGGGTGCCGCGGCCGGCTCGGGTGCCGCGGCCGGCGTGGAATCCGCGCCTTCCTCTGGTGCCGCGACCGCCTCGCACGCCGCGGGTGCAGTCCCGGTGAGCGCCGCGGGCCTGTGGCAGGCGGCGAACCAGGAGCGCAACCGCAGCTACTTCGCGGAGCTGCGGACCGGGGAGCGCGCGGGCGAGCGGGACGAGGCCGACGTGGCGGCGGGCGGCTACGAGTCGGTCGCGATCGCCCTGGCGTCGGCGCTGTGCGGCGGCAGGCCGGCCCGGCTGATCCTCAACGTGCGGAACGGGGACACGGTTCCGGCGCTCTCGCCGGACACGGTGATCGAGGTGCCCTGCCGGGTCGACGCCGCCGGGGCGGTCCCGCTGCCCGTGTCGGCGCCAACGGCGCACCAGCTCGGCCTCATGGCGGCGGTGCGCTCAAGCGAGCGGGACATCGCCGACGCGGCGCTGCTCGCGGCCGGGCTGGCGTCACCCGGCGACGTGGGAGGCACGGCAGGGTCGGCGGCCACGGCCGGGACAGAGGGGACGGCGGAAACCGGGACAGATGCCGCGGCGCGCGCCGCCTCCCTCGCGCTGCGCGCGTTCGCTACCCACCCCCTGGTCGGCTCGCTCGACGCGGCGCGGTCGCTCGCCGCCGTTCTTCTCACCAGGGACGGCCTCCCCACCAGGTAAGCGAACACCGGGACCGGCGACGCGGGCTCGTCCGATGGGCATGAGGTTGCTCCCCGCTGCGGCCGACGGCCGGGCTGACCGCGTGGGCGTCCCGGACTCTGACGTTTCCCGGCTGCCGCGCGGCTGCCGGACGCGCCGGATGTGCGGTCGTGCCCGCGCCCTCACCGAATGCTCATGCGCCACACGCGGCATCCGCGCCCGGCACCGGGACCAGCGAGCGGGACGCATTTAATTCCGCCGCGGGCCGTCGCGCGGAAGTCCGTCCACTGGCCCGCGGCGCGACGATGCTAACCCGTCACTGGAAGGTTACTGATGGAAGGAACAGGCGACGGTGCTGGCCCGGGAGCCGGGCCAGGCGGCGTCGGCGGGGGCGGAGTCGGGGTCCTGGTTGGCCGCGGGCTGGTCGGCGGCCCAGTAGTCGGCGGCGGGCTCGTCGGCGGCCCGGTAGTCGGCGGCGGGCTCGTCGGCGGCCCAGTAGTCGGCGGCGGGCTCGTCGGCGGCCCAGTAGTCGGCGGCGGACTGGTCGGCGGCCCAGTAGTCGGCGGCGGGCTCGTCGGCGGCCCAGTAGTCGGCGGCGGGCTCGTCGGCGGGGTGATCGCGCAGGTAGGCACGGCGATCGTGTCGTCGTCGAGGGTCACTGCCCCGTTTCTGGCCAGTGCGCGCCCGTCGATGACGTCCCCGGTCTGGACCGAGATCGAGGTCAGGGCCAGGACGGTGCCGGTGAAGGAGGAACTCGTTCCGAGGGTCGCGGAACTGCCCACCTGCCAGAAGACGTGGCAGGCCTGGGCGCCGTTGGTGAGGGTGACGCTGCTGGCCGAGTCGGTGATCAGCGTCGACGGGGCCTGGAAGATGAAGACCGCGTTCGGGTCGCCGCCCGCGTCCAGGGTTAGCGAACCGCCGACGTCCAGCGAGGAAGAGGCCTTGTACACGCCGGGCGCGAGTGTCTGGCCGGCGCCGATGAAGGCGGGGACGTTAGCGGTCGGGCTGCGCCCGGCGGCGTCGTTGTACGCGGTAGTCAGGTCAGACTGTGCGCCGGCGGCGACGCCGTCGGCGCTGTGTATGGTGCCGCTGACCACGATGCCTGGCGGGAAACCGGTCACCGCGGTGCCCGGGCTCACGCCGAGGTCACCGCTGACCGCGCTCGGGCCGGTGTTGGTGACCGTTTGCCCGGCCAGGACCGCGAAGCTGCTGGCCGTCCCTAGGTCCACCGGGGCCGTCGCGGCGCCGGCGGACTGGCCGACGACGAACACGGCGACGGCGCCCGCCGCGACCGCCGCGACCGCGACCGCCGCGACCGCGGAGCCCCCGGACAGCCAGGCGTAGCGTGGCCGCCGGCGCGCGGCCTTCCTGCTGGTAATAGGCATATGCGGCACCCTTCTTTTAGCGGCTTATCCCGGAAATTATGAGTCACAGTGGCCGTAATGCCGGGCGCCGGCGGTGCAGCAGAAATCCGATTTCAGGTTTCAGCCGGATCGCCGACAGTGCCCCGGCGCCAGCACCAAGCTTGGAAAACGTTACCGGAATTAGCGGTGAACGGGCGCTGCGACAGGCCGCACCAGGACGGGGAATTACATGGCCAGAATTAACCAGGAAATCCCGCCGCTACCAGGAGATTCCTGCAGAAGACCATCGAAGTGCATGCCGGTTCAGCTGAGTGAGCCAGCCAGATTCGTCCCGGCTAAATCCTGCTGCGATTCCGGACGCCTGGTAGAAAGATCCGCGGGTGGCACTCGATGCCGTTAGCTAGCCCTCCCAGTGGGTACCGGGTGCCTGGAGCGTCTCACGAGGTGACCGGCTGGAGCCCGAACCTGGCCAGGCCTGCGCCGGTCAGCAACTCCCTATCGATTTCGGTCATTTCTGCGCCCGATATGTCCGATAGAGGACGCAGAAACTGATAGGAGGTGGTCCCGGGAGGCAGAAACTGATAGAAAGTCGAGGCCCCGGGAGGACAGACCGCGCCTTTCCCTGGTCGCCGCGCCTGCCAATCGGACATCTCGCCAAAGTTAACGGCCTTGCGGGCGGCACTGGCGGGTCGCCTGACCAGCGCTCCGGGGTGGCCGGGCTAGTCGGCTCAGGCGGCGGCGCGTAGCAGCAGGTGACCGCGGCGGAACGGCTCCCCGTCGCGGGGCTCGCGTGACATCCGGCCGACCTCGGCGAACCCGGCCTCCGTCGCGAGCGCGGACAGGTCGCCGACCGGCCACCGGTACGCCGTGAGTTCCCGCTGGACGAACTGCGCGTACCTGGCGGCGATGGCATCGTAGGCGGCGGCCGTCGCGGCGAGATTCCGGGGAGACACCGTCACGCCAGCCGATCCTGGTGTCCGGCGTCCGTGACCCGTGAACGTTGCCGAGGCGGGGCTTGCGGCGCGGTCAGCTGAACTGCGGTGCCACCTTCTCGGTGAAGAGGGTGAGCGCGGTGCGGTCGTAGGCGACCTCGGCGAAGTTGAGTATCGCGTAGCTCATCCCGAGCTCGCTGAGCTCGGCAAGGCGCTCGGCGACCAGCTCGGGCGGGCCGACAAGCGGCCCGTTCGCGAAGTCGCGCATCCGTGCCTCCGCGATGTGCTCCGGCACGCCGCACCGGATCTGGTGGTCCTTCATCCAGGCGAGGCGGTCCTGCACGTCCTTGCCGGTTTCGCCGAGTATCACGTTGTAGTTCGCTGACCGCGTGATCGCGTCGTAGTCCGTGCCGAGCTCGCGGCAGTGCTCCGCGAGTATCTCCGATTTGCGGCGGAAGCCTTCCGGCGCGGAGTCGAAGTTGGTGTACCGCGCGTACCGCGCGGCGATCCGCAGCGTCTTCTTCTCGCCGCCGCCGGCGATCCACAGCGGGACGCCGCCCTCCTGCAGCGGCAGCGGCCGGCAGATCGCCCCGTTGACCTGGTAGTGCTTTCCCTCCAGCGTGGCCGTCCCCGTCGTCCAGAGCTGGTGCATGATCTGCACGCCCTCCTCGAGCATGCCGATCCGGTCGCCCGCTCCGGGGAACCCGTACCCGTAGGCGCGCCACTCGTGCTCGTACCAGCCCGCCCCGATGCCCATCTCGGCCCGCCCGCCGGAGATCACGTCCACCGTGGCCGCGACCTTGGCCAGGTAGGCCGGGTTGCGGTACCCCATGCAGGTGCACATCTGCCCGAGCCGCACCCGGCTAGTCGAGGCCGCGAGCGCGGCCATCAGCGTCCACGCCTCGTGCGTCGCCTCCTGCGTGGGCACCGGCACGGTATGGAAGTGGTCGAAGACCCAGACCGACTCGAACGGGCCGTCCTCCGCCGCCTTCGCGACTCCCAGCATGGTGTCCCAGTGGTCCGTGGTGTCGATGCCTGCCAGGTCCAGCCGCCAGCCTTGCGGCACAAAGAGTCCGAATCGCATGCTCCCACCCTAGAGAAGGCGGCGGCAGCCGGCGCGGGCGGCCCTTGACCCGGCTTCGGCCGGGCGGAGGGTCCGGCTGAGGTCCGATAGGAAAAAGTATCTCTCAGGTAAGGGTCACGAGAGGTACGCGGCGGTTAGTTGATGTATTATTCGAGTTGTACGTAATACATTATGATGATCATCGAACGGAGATTGCGATGGGGTGGCGGCCGGGACTAGGCGGCGGGACGGGCGAGTGCCCGGATCGCGGTCCCGGCATGCGGCGCGGCACGCCGCGGCCAGGGCGCGATCCGCGGTTCGGAGAGTTCGCCGGGGATGGCTCGCTGGGCGCGCCGGTGCCCTCGGGGCGGCTGGCGCTGCTAGCCGACGAGCTTTCCGGGGCCGGGCGACGCTGTCCGGGAGCGACAGACAACGAGCTGATCGGAATGCTGCGGACGTGGGCGGCGATCGAATCGTGGGCGTCGGGGGCGAAGCTTGGCGTGATCAGGGAGCTGATGCGCCGCGAGAGCGGCCCGCGCGACGGCGGCCAGCACGGTGACTTGCCTGACGAGTGGTCCCAGTCGCTGCGTCACGAGCTGGCCGCGGCGCTCGCGTGCTCAACCCAGGCGGCGGAAACGACCGCGTGGCTGGCCTGGGAGCAGCACGCCCGGTTGCCCGGCATCGGTGCCTTGCTCGACAACGGCACGCTGACCTTCGCCAAGGCCCGCGCGGTCACCGAAACGTTCAAGTACCTGACGGACCCCGACGCGGCCAGGGCCGAGGCGCTGATCCTTGACCAGCTGGCCAACAAGTCCTTCATGCAGGTCCTGCGTCTCGCCGAGCAGGCCGCGCTGACCGTCGACCCCGGCTTGGCCGAGCGGCGGCGCGAGCAGTCGCAGCGGCAAGACGCGCGGGTCACCCTCTTCCGCGAACTGTCGGGCACGGCGGGCCTGGCGGGACGTGACCTGCCGCCGGATGAGGCCCTCGCCGCGATGGCGAGCGTGAATGCCCGGGCCGAGGAGTACAAGGACTCGGACGCGTTCGGTGATACCCGGATGGACGTGTTGCGGGCGCAGGCGTACCTCGACCTGCTGAACGGGATGCCGGCTCATGCCCGGATCGCGAGTGCCGAGCCTCAGGACGATGCGGCCGACGCCGCCGAGGCCCTCGCCTGGGCCGAGGCCCGGGCGGCCAGGGGTATGGCAGAGGCGAGGGTTGACGCCGGGCATGCCAATCGCAGCGGGCGCACTAACGGTGATCAGGACAATCCTGGTGGCGGCGGTTCCGGCCCGGAGGATCCCGGCCCGGAGGATCCCGGCCCTAAGCCAGGCGCTCCCCCGGCCGGCCGCCCGGTCCAGAGGCGGCCCGCGGACCTGATCGTTCCGCTGGTTACGCTGCTCGGCCTGGCGGAGCGGCCCGGCGAGGTGCAGGGCTTCGGCCTGCTCGATCCGGGTCTGGCGAGGAAACTCGCCGCGGGCGCCGCCGCTGGTCCGCGCGCCGAGGTGTGCGTGACCGTCACCAGTCCCGAGGGATACGCCATTGGCCACGGCTGTGCCCGGCCAGAGCACCGGTCGCGACCTGAACAGACGGCGACCACGCCTGGTGCCCCTCCCCCGGCACTGCCTGCCCGGTTGAACCTGACGATCCCGGCCACCGCGCTAGCGGGCCTCACCGGCAATCACGGCAGGGCTGGCCCGTGGGCGTTCATCTCGTGCGGCAGCCCGGCCCCTCCGGGCAGGACGAGGCAAGGGCCCCCGCCGGACGGCTATGGCACCTGGACACTTATCCTCCCGGGCGGCCGGCAATTCACCGTGCGGCTCGACCTGCTGCCCACCTTCGAATGCGACCACCGGTACGAGACGCACAGCTACCAGCCAAGTGACAAGCTCCGTCACCTGGTCCAGGTCCGTGACGGCACCTGCACGTTCCCGCCGTGCTCCCGGCACGCCCGCGAGTCGGACTTCGAGCATGCGCTCCCCTACGACAAAGGCGGCAGGACCTGCACCTGTAACGCCGGCGCACGCAGCCGCGCCTGCCACCGCGTCAAGCAGTCAACGGGATGGAACGTCACCCAGCCCAGGCCCGGCTGGCACCGGTGGCAGACTCCGTCCGGCCACGTCTACACGCAGGAACCCAAGCGATACCCGACATGACAGGAAGCACCGGCTGCCGTCCTGACTGGAGGCCCAGCTGACCAGGGACGGTGTCAGCTGATCAGGGTGCGGCGGCGGGCCAGGGCACCCGGCGCGGCGACGTTAGCGAACAGGGTGTGGTGACGGCGGACGGACTGGAGGAGGCCGATGGCGATCATGTCCGCGACGATGGCGGAACCGCCGTAGGAGACGAACGGGAGCGGTAGGCCCGTGATCGGCATGATGCCGATCGTCATGCCGATGTTGACGAAGGACTGGAAGGCGAACCAGATCGCCACGCCGGACGCGGCGAGCATGCCGAACATGTCGTCGGCGCGCTGGGCGACGCGGATCGCGCGGAACACGATGAACGCGAGCAGCGCGACGATGACCGCGCAGCCGACGAAGCCGAGTTCCTCCCCCGCCACGGTGAAGATGAAGTCGGTCTGCACCGAGGGGACGAAGCTGCCGCCGGTGAACACGCCGTGGAACAGGCCCTTGCCGAACAGGCCGCCTGAGCCGACCGCGATCTTGGCCTGCAGGCCGTTGTAGCCGGCGCCGGCCAGGTCCTGCCCCGGATGCAGGAACGCGGTGAGCCTGGTCAGCTGGTAGCCCTTGAGCAGGTGCTCCTTGCCGACCATGAAGATACCGATGGCGACGGCGGTGACGGCGCCGAGCACCCAGTAGATCCGGATGCCGGACACCACGATCATGCCGGCGAGCGTGAACACGAGGACGAAGGTGACGCCGAGCGCCGGCTCCTTCTCCACCAGGGCGATCAGCGGCGCGGCGGCGAGCGCGGCGTAGCCGACGTCCCTGATCGTCGGGTGGCCGGCGGGCAGCTTCCGCCGGGAAAGGAGCCACGCGGCGACGAGGATCAGCCCGAGCTTGGCGAACTCCGACGGCTCAATCTGGAACCCGCCGGGCACCGCGATCCAGGCCTTGGCGCCGTTGACCGACTGGCCGACGGCAAGCACCGCGACAAGCAGCAGCAGCGACAGGCCGTAGAGCGCGGGCGCCAGGCGCTTCATCCGCCGGTAGTCGATCGACGCGGTGATGAACATGAGGATCAGGCCGAGGAACCCCCACAGCGCCGCCTTCTTGAGGTAGGTGTGCGGGTCGAGGCCGACCGCGCGCAGTGACGGCGCGGTCGCCGCCCAGACGAGCACGATGCCGGCCGCCGTCAGCGCGCAGGTGACGAAGATCAGCGGCCAGTCCCAGGTCCGCGCCACGCCGCCCTTGTCGAACGCCCGGGCAAGGAACGACCGGCGGCGCGGCGCGAACGTGCCCGACCGCGGGCCCGCCCAGCCACGTGACGGCAGTCCGACACTCACTGGCCGCCCCCGTTCCCCGGCATCGCGGTCAGCTGCGGCAGCGCGGGAAGCGTGCCGCCAGGCAGGGCCGCCTTCTTGCCCTCAAGGCCGTAGATGCCGTCCCAGATCTGCCGGACCGCCGGGGCCGCGGCGTCCGCGCCGTAACCGGAATTCGGCAGCATCACCACGACCACGAGCTTGGGGTTGTTACACGGAGCGAACGACGCGAACACCGACGTCGCGACCTTGCCCATGATCTGCGCGGTACCGGTCTTGCCCGCGACGCACACCTTGTTGAGCGGGAACCCGGCGAACGCGCCGGCCGCGGTGCCCGAGGTCACCACGCCGGCCAGCGCGTGGCGCATGTAGGAAAGGGTCTGCGACGCGACCGGCAGGTGCCTGATCACCGGCGGGCTGATCCGCTGCACCACCTTCCCGGCCGGGGAGACCAGGGCCTGCGCGAGCCGCGGCGCGTACAGCGTGCCGCCGTCGGCCAGCGCCGTGTAGGCGTTGGTGAGCTGCAGCGGCGTGGCGGTCACGTACCCCTGGCCGATCGCGGCGATCGCCGCCTGGCCTGGCTCCCAGACCCAGCCGTCCTGGCAGTTCTCCCACTCGATCTGCTGCACGTAGGAGCCGTGCTCCCGGCCGTTCTTGCACCAGTTCTGGCCCTTGTGCGCGTTGTCCTGCCACATCCAGTAGAGCCACTGCCTGGTGGGGATCGTGCCGGTGGACTCCTCGGGCAGGTCGACGCCTGTGTACTTGCCGAAGCCCCAGGCGAGTTCCATCGCCTGCATCTTCTGGACCGGCGCCTTGGCGCTCAGCACGTTGTTCGCCGCCCGGTCGTCATGCTGGTACATCTCGTAGCCGAGGTTGTAGTACACGGTGTCGCAGGACTTGATCAGCGCCTCTTCGAACGTCATGGCGCCCTGACCGGGCTCGCCGTCGTTGATGAACGAGTGCCCGCCGATGTTCACCGACGCCGGGCACTCGTACGTCCCGTGCAGCGGGAAGCCGTCCGCGACCGCCGCGGCGGTCGAGGTGACTTTGAATGTCGAGCCTGGGGCGTACTGGCCCTGGGTCGCCCAGTTCAGCGCCGGCTGGCCGGAGCCGGACTGCTTGCCCAGGCCGAACAGGTAGTTGACCTCATGCTGTGAGATCGAGCCGGACCACACGTTGGGGTTGTAGTCCGGGTAGCTGGCCATCGCCACGATCTGGCCGGTGGTCGTCTCCACGATCGCCGCGCCCTGGTTGGCGTCGTTGCCCGCCGCGCGCGCCTTGGCGATCGCGCTGTTAAGCGCCTGCTGCGCGACCGCCTGGACCTTCGCGTTCAGCGAGGTCACCAGCGTGTCCCCGGTCTGCGGCGCGGCGCCGCCGACGGTGCCGAGCACGTCGCCTGCCGCGTTCACGGAGACGATGCGGGTCCCCGCCCGGCCGGTGAGCGCCGTGTTGTACTGCGCCTCAAGGCCGGACTGGCCGACCAGGTCATCGCCCGCGTACCCGGTCTCCGGCAGGTGGTACTTGGCCATCTCCGCCTGGGTGATCGGCTGCAGGTAGCCGAGGGCCTGCGCCGGGTTCGCCCCTTGGGGCATCGGGTAGTCCACGATCGACGACACCTGCGCGGTGACGCCGGGGAACAGCGTGGGTTCCTCCAGAATCTGCAGCGCGATCGCGTCACTCACGTTCTCCGCGACCGGGATCGGCTGGTACGGCAACCCGGTCCAGCAGGGCTGGGGGATGCCGTGGGTACACAGCCGCACCTTCTCGCTGAGCGTCTTGTCCGACAGGCCGAGCAGCGGGGCGAGCCGGGCGAGGACGGCCTTGCCGGCGTCCCGCGTCGTCTGGGACAGCTGCATCATGTTCACCGCGACGATCATCGAGACCTGGTTGGTCACCAGCGCCGCCCCGGTGTCGTCGGTGATCATGCCGCGCACCGCGGGCACGACGATCGACCTGGTCCCGTTCACCTGCGCGAGGGCCTTGTACTGCTGGGTGTCGAGTACCTGCAGGTACCACAGCCGGCCGCTGAGCGCGACCAGCATGGCCAGCGCGACCGCGTACAGGCCCACGAGCCGCTTGCGCGAGCGGGGGATCACCGGCCCACCCCCACTAGCCGCAGCAGCCGCTGACTGCGCCTGCGCCACGGATGGCGGCCGCGCCGCAGCCACTCGCCGGACGGCGGGGCGGCGTACCAGTTGCCGCGGTAGGGCCGCCGACCGCGGAAGGCGCGGAGGAGCGGAAGGCGGAGGAGCGGAAGGCGGAGGAGCGGAAGGCGGAGGAGCGGATCGCCCGGCCGCCACGGAAACCGCGGGCGGCCATCGGCGTTCCGCCGCCGGACAGCGCGGACAGGCCGGAGGGGGCCGATCGCGCGGCCAGGGCGTCCGCCGCAGACCGTGGACGGCCCGGGCCCGCGAGGCCGCCGCCGCCGGGGCGCGGGGCACTAAGCCAGCCCCGGCCGGGTCCGCGCGCGGCCCGCGTGGCGGCCGGCCCGGCCAGGCGGCCAGCGGTGATCCAGCCCTTGCCGGGTAGCCGCGGCACACGCGTCGCGGAAGGCTCCGCCCCGCCGGCTGAGCCCGCCGACGAGATCCAGCCCTTACCCGGGAGGCGCGGCGCGCGCTGCGCGGGAGGCACGGCGGGCCCGGCCGGGCCCGCCGCCCTGAGCCAGCCGCGGCCCGGCCGGTGCGCCGTCCGGCGCGCGGCGGCCGCCGCCTGGGCCTTGAGGGCGGGAGATCCAGCGAGCGCGACCCCCGTCGCGCCGCGCAGCCAGTCCTTGCCAGGGGCCCGCGACGCGCGCCGCCCCGTGCGGGCCTGCCCGGTTCTGGCGGGCAGGTCCCCGCCGAAGCTGAGCCTGGGCGCCCGTCCGCCTGGGCGGTGAACGGCGGCGCCGCGTGCGGCCGCACCCGCTGGGATGCTTGATCCGGCGTGGCCGCTTGACAGCCGCAGCCGCGGGACCCGGCCCGCCGTCGGCGGCTGGAAGTAGTTCTGCCCGGTGCCGGCCAGCCGCAGGCCCGCCGCGGCGCCGGCCGACGCCGACCGGAACACCAGGGCGACCCGCTGCTCGACGCTGAACTCCGGTGCCGGGGCTCGCTCCGCGTCGGCGCCGCGGGTGACCCGGGCCACCAGCCAGAACGCGAACGGGGCGACAAGCACGTCGTACAGGACCGCGGTGGGCAGCAGGCGGCCGACCACCGCGGCCGTCACGTCCGGGTCGGACAGCATCATGCCGAGCGCGGCCTTGCCCGCCTCGCCCGCCGCCGCCGCGCCCGCCATGACGGCGAACGTGACCACCTGGTCGCGCTCACCGCGCACGTCCGTGATGGCGCGGTTGACCCGGGCGGCGCCCCACCCGGCCAGGCAGAAGACGAGCGCGTACTCCCCGGCGTAGTGGATGGAAGGCGGCGCCACGTCGAGCGCGAGGCCGCCGGCGAAGCCGGCCAGCGCGCCCGCTAGCGGGCTGGTGCAGACGGCGATCGCGGTGACGAGCAGCAACACCAGGTCGGGGGCGGCGCCGCCCGGTAGCGGCAGCCGGTTGACCACGGTGAGCTGGACGACGACCGCGGCGCACAGCAGGACTGCGAGCACGACCGCGGTGAGTGCCTTGCGGGCCGCTGACGGCTCGGCCTTGTTCGCGAGGACACTGTTCGCCGGGAGACTGCTCACTTGCTGACCACCACTCCGACGACGCCAAGGCCGGTGAAGTCGGCGAACGGCGTGACAAGCGCGGTCGGGCTGAGCGCGCCAGGCGGGGTGGTGACCGCGGACACGGTGCCGACCGGGACGCCGGGAACGTACGGGCGGCCGCCGACCGACCCGAACGTGACCAGGGTCTGGCCTGGCCGCAGCACGGCGCTCGAGGCGAACATCGTGAGCTTGAGCTTCGCGCTGCCGGTCATCGAGCCTGCCGTGCCGGTCAGCGCGCCGATCTGGCCGCTGCCCGTCATCCGGACGCCGACCGTGGCGCCGGCGTCGGTGGCGAGCTGGACGGTCGCGGTGGTCGGCGTGACGGACGCTACCGTGCCGACCAGGCCGTCGCCGTTAAGCACCGTCTCGTCGGCCCTGATGCCATCGGCGCTGCCGACGTTGAGCGTCACCGCGTCCGAGTAGCCGCCGCCCGCGGCGATGACGGTCCCTGTGACGACCGTGTACTTCCCCTTGGTCAGGTGGAGCAGTCCGGCCAGCTGCGTGGCGTCGGTGTCGGCGGCCTGTGCCTGGGCGAGCTGGGCGCGCAGCTGGTCGTTGCGCCGCTGCAGGCTCGCGACCTCACCGCCGTTGCCCGCCGCGCCGCGGAAGACGCCGGTGACGTCGCCCGCCACGTGCTCGACCGGGGCGAAGAGACGGGCGCCCACGCCGTGCGCACCCGAGCCGCCGCCGTCACGGAAATCGATCGTGATCAGCGCGATCGCCACCACGAGCAGCGCCGATGAGGACAACCCGTGTCCGCCTCGCCTCAAGCATGCGCAACTCCCGTCGCTTGCGCCCCTCCCCGAGTGTGTTTGCCAGGCTATCGCCTGTCAGGCACGAGCACCTGGCGCAGCGTGTCGAAGTCCTCGACGCATTTGCCCGTGCCCAGCACGACCGATTCGAGCGGGCTGTCCGCGATGTGCACCGGCATCCCCGTCTCCTCGCGGATGCGCTGGTCGAGCCCGCGCAGCAGCGCACCGCCTCCGGTGAGCGCGATGCCCCGGTCCATGACGTCGCCTGCCAGCTCGGGCGGGCACTTGTCAAGCGAGGTCTTGACCGCGTCGATGATGAGGTTGACCGGCTCTTCGATCGCCTGGCGCACCTCGGCGGCGGTGATCAGCACGGTCTTGGGCAGGCCGGAGACGAGGTCCCGGCCGCGGATCTCTGCCTGCGGCTCGTCCTTGGACGGGAAGGCGGAGCCGAGCGCCAGCTTGATCTCCTCGGCGGTGCGCTCGCCGAGCATCAGGCTGTGCTCCTTCTTGCCGAAGGTGATGATCGCCTGGTCTAGCTCGTCGCCGCCGATGCGGATGCTCTGGCTGGTCACGATGCCGCCGAGGGAGATCACCGCGACCTCGGTGGTGCCGCCGCCGATGTCCACCACCATGTTCCCCGTCGGCTCGTTGACCGGCAGGCCCGCGCCGATCCCCGCGGCCATCGGCTCCTCGATGATGTAGACCTTGCGGGCGCCGGCCTGGTGGCCGGCCTTCTTCACCGCGCTCTGCTCGACGCCGGTGATGCCGCTGGGCACGGCGACCACGATGCGCGGCCTGGCCATCCGCGTTCTGCGGTGCACCTTCTGGATGAAGTACCTGAGCATGCGTTCCGTGACGTCGAAGTCGGCGATCACGCCGTCCTTGAGCGGCCTGACCGCCACGATGTTGCCCGGGGTGCGGCCGATCATCCGCTTGGCCTCGACACCGACGGCGACAACCTGCCCGTTGTTGGTGTTAAGCGCCACCACGCTCGGCTCGTTGAGGACGATGCCCCGTCCCCGCACGTAGACCAGCGTGTTAGCAGTGCCAAGGTCAACCGCCATGTCACGGCCAAGGAACGTCAACACATTGCTCATCGGGTGCGGCAACCCTTCCGATCATCAGGCGTAAAACCCGTGTCGAGCCTATCGGATAAAGCATCGGACGAGGCGGTGCGATCCCGCCCATTTTTTCGATGCGGTATTTATCTGCGAATTGTGAAGAACTCTTCACAAAGCTCTTACTAACGTCCGTTCCGTCCGGTTTCGCCCGGGAAACGAGGCGATCAGCGGTACGTTCGATTGGACGTGCGGTCCCGGGTTCCGGCCGCACCCCGAGAGGCGCGGCCAGACCGGTTACTACGGGTATCTATCTAATGGGCGCGCGGTTAAACGAGTTCCGGGAAGAAGATCTTGATCTCCCGCTCGGCCGACTCCGGTGAGTCGCTGCCGTGCACGATGTTCTGCGCCACCTGCAGGGCGAAGTCGCCGCGGATGGTGCCCGGCGCCGCCTTGACCGGGTCGGTGGCCCCAGCGAGCGCGCGGAACGCCTCGATGGCCCGCTCGCCCTCGGCCACCAGCGCGACCAGCGGGCCAGAGGTGATGAAATCAACAAGCTCACCGAAGAAGGGCTTTTCCGCATGCTCGGCGTAGTGCGCGTGCGCGGTGTCGGTGTCGATTGTGCGGAGTTCCAGCGCGACCAGCTTGAGGCCCTTGCTCTCAATTCGGGAAATTACCTCCCCAATGATGTTGCGCTGGACGCCGTCCGGCTTGACCAGGATAAGGGTGCGCTGTGCCACTACTGCTCCTTGCGTTCGCTTTTATGTGCCTTTGATTTCTGGATCACGCCTGAGCTTACCGGGGCCGCTGCGCGGCGGCGGCAGGCTCGTCGCGCTCCCACTTGCGGCCCAGCCAGATGCCGGTGAACCAGAGCGCCGCGAAGATCGTGCCGAGGATGTACATCGCGGGCAGCAGCACGCCGGAGGCGATGACCAGCCCCTGGAACACCGAGCCCGCGTAGAGCGCACCGCGCCCCCGGCCGACGTACCCGCAGAGCGCGAGCGCCACGACCGCGATGGCACCGCAGACCGCGCCCGCCACTCCCGCGTTCACGTGCTCTAGCTGCTTCGCCGGAACGATCGCGAGCAAGACGACGACCGCCTCCATCGACAGGACGGTGACGAGCAGGCGCTTCACGCCGGGTCTCCTTGCCGCGATGACGTCGGCCACTTCCCCGCGTAGCCCGCGTTGGAGCTCTTGCCGACCGCGCTCGCCGGGGCGAGCAGTAGCTGGGCATCCCCCGCCGTGACCACCGAGCCCGTCACCAGGACGACGGCGGCGCCGAGGCCCGCCCGGCCGCCCGTCTCCCCGCCCAGCTCAGCGTCCGCCGCGTCGGCCAGGGCCACCGCGGCCTCGATGGCGTCGTCAAGTCGCGGCTCGACGTGGACGCGGTCCTCGCCGAAGATGTCGCGGGCCAGCTCGGCTAGCTCCTCGGCGGGCAGCGCGCGGGGCGAGGAGTTCGTGGTCACCACGATGTCGGAGAGGACGGGCTCAAGCTCGTCGAGCACGCCCGCCACGTCCTTGTCCCCAAGGACGGCGACGACGCCGATGACCCGCTGGAAGTTGAAGCTCTCGGTGAGCGCCTCCACGGTCGCGGCCACGCCCGCGGGGTTGTGGCCCGCGTCCGCGATCACTGTGGGCGAGCGCCGCAGGATGTCAAGCCGCCCGGGAGAGCTCGCCCTGGCGAACCCGGCGCGGACCAGGTCCGGGTCGAGCCCTTCGGTCGACAGGCCGGGGCCGAGGGTCACGGTCGAGCCGTCGGAGTTGGTGGTCGTCTCGGAAACTCCGGCGAACGCCTCGACGGCGGCGAGCGCGCACGCGGCGTTGGAGGCCTGGTACCCGCCGAACAGCGGCAGGTACACGTCGCCGTAGACACCGCGCAGCCCCTGGAGCACGATCTGCTGCCCGCCCACGGCGAGCTCGCGGGCGATCACGCCGAACTCGAATCCCTCGCGGGCCACGGTCGCGCCGACGAGCGCGGCGTGCTGCAGCAGGATCTCCGCGGCCGCGACCTGCTGCTGCGCGATCACCGCGGTAGCACCGGGCTTGATGATGCCCGCCTTCTCCGTGGCGATCTCCTCGATCGTGCCGCCGAGCCACTGCATGTGATCCAGCGCGACCGGCGTGATCACCGCCACCTGGCCGTCGGCCACGTTGGTGGCGTCCCACCGGCCGCCCATGCCGACCTCGATCACCGCGACGTCCACCGGGGCGTCCGCGAACGCGGCGAACATCATGCCGGTGAGCACCTCGAAGAAGGACATCTTGGCCGGCTGCTGGTCGTCGACCAGCTGGACGTAGGGTGCGATCTCCTCGTAGAGCTCGATGAAGCTCATCGCGGACAGCGGCTCGCCGTCGATGCAGATCCGTTCCCGCATCGACACCAGGTGCGGTGACGTGAACCGCCCGGTCCGCAGGCCGCGCTCGCGCAACAGCGACTCGATCATCCGCGTGGTCGAGGTCTTGCCGTTGGTGCCGGTGACGTGCACGACAGGGAACGCCCGGTGCGGGTCGCCCAGCAGGCTGACCAGCGCCGCGACCCGGTCGAGCGTCGGGTCGATCTGATGCTCCGCCCGGCGCGACCCGATCTCGACCTCTACCTCGCGCAGCCGCGCAGCGATGTCCTCCACGCGGTTCAGCCTACTGTGGTGCGGCCCCTGCCAGTCGCAGCGGGCCAAGGGCCTGGGCGGGGGGCTTTCGTGCGTGTACGGGCGCCGTCCGAGGCTCTTCGGGGGGTACGGGGGGTCGTCCCCCCGGGCGATAGCCGGTCGCGCGCCCGATACGATGGCGGAGCCATCGGGCGCGCGACCGGGGGGTACGGGGGGCGTCCCCCCGGGGCGACAACTGGGCATCAGCCCAGGCCTGCCAGCCGGGATTCCAGGCGGGCGATGTCCGCCTGGGCGGCGGCGAGGCGGGCGCGGGTCTTCTCGATGACGTCCGCGGGCGCCTTGGCGGTGAACGCGTCGTTGCCGAGCTTGGCGGTCATCGACTGCGACTCCTTGCGGGCCGTCGTGAGGTCCCGCTCGAGCCGCTTGCGTTCCGCCGCGACGTCGACCGTCCCGGCCAGGTCCAGTTCCACGGTGATGCCCTCGGCCAGGAGGGACGCGCTCGACGTGAAGCCCTCGTCCGCGCCCGTGTTCCCCGGCCCCGTGTTCTCCGGAACCGTCAGCCGGAGCAGCGAGCGGACCTCCTGCTCGTGCGCCGCGAGCGGCGTGGCCTCGATGCCGGCCAGCCGGGCGGGGACCCGCTGTCCCGGCCGCAGCCCCTGGCCGGACCGGAACTGGCGGATCTCGGTCACCAGGCGCATCAGCGACTGGACCTCGGCCTCGGCCGCCGGGTCGCTGAACCGGAAGTCCGGCCAGGCCGCCGTCATCACCGAGTCCTCGCCGGTCAGCGCGCACCACAGCTCGTCGGTGACGAACGGCATCACCGGGTGCAGCAGCCGCAGCATCTGGTCGAGCACGAACCCGAGCACCTCGCGGGTGCGGGCCGCGATGGCCTCGTCCCCGCTGCTGAGCGGCACCTTGGCCAGCTCCAGGTACCAGTCGCAGAACTCGTCCCACGCGAAGTGGTAGAGCGCCTCGCAGGCCTTGCCGAACTCGAACTGCTCGAGCAGGCCGTCGACCTCGGCGGTCACGGCCGCCAGGCGGGAGAGGATCCAGCGGTCGGCGACGGAGTAACCTCCCGTCCGTTCGGTCGAACCGGATGCGGCCGCGAAGGCGGCGCGCACTTCGGCGCTGACCTCAGCCCCGTTCATGAGGGCGAACCTGGTCGCGTTCCACAGCTTGTTGCAGAAGTTCCGCGATCCCGCCGCCCAGTCCTCGCTGATCGCCTCGTCGCTGCCCGGGGTGGCCCCCCTGGCCAGGGTGAAGCGGGTCGCGTCGGTGCCGAAGCGGTCCATCCAGTCGATGGGGTCGACCACGTTTCCCTTGGACTTAGACATCTTCTTGCCGAACTGGTCGCGGACCAGGCCGTGCAGCACGATGGTCTGGAACGGCACGGCGTCCTCCGGCGCCTTGTCGCGCATGGCATACAGGCCGAACATCATCATCCGCGCGACCCAGAAGAACAGGATGTCGTACGCCGTGATGAGGACGCTCGTCGGGTAGAAGTCCCGCAGGTCCGCGGGGTCGTCCGGCCAGCCGAGGGTGGAGAACGGCCACAGCGCGGAGGAGAACCAGGTGTCGAGGACGTCGCCGTCCTGCGTCCAGCCGTCCGGTGCGGCCTCGTCCGGGCCGACGCAGCGCACCTGCTTGCTGCCATCGGGGCCGTCGGGTGAGTACCAGACGGGGATCCGGTGCCCCCACCACAGCTGGCGGGAGATGCACCAGTCGTGCATGTCGTCCACCCAGCCGAAGTACCTGGGGCTCATCTCGGGCGGCGAGATCTTGACCCGGCCATCGCGGACCGCGTCACCCGCCGCCTTCGCCAGGGGGGCGACGCTCACGAACCACTGCAGGGACAACCGCGGCTCGACCGTGGTCGCGCAGCGGGAGCAGTGCCCGACCGCGTGCACGTAGGGGCGGACCTCCTTGACGATCCTTCCCTCTTCCCGCAGCGCGGCCACGATCGCGGGGCGTGCCTCGAACCGGTCGAGGCCCTCGAACGGCCCGGCCGCGGTGATCACGCCGCGCTCGTCCATGACGGCGAGGACGGGCAGGTCGTGGCGGCGGCCGATCTCGAAGTCGTTCGGGTCGTGCGCCGGGGTGACCTTGACCGCGCCGGAGCCGAAGGCCGGGTCGACGTGCGCGTCGGCCACGATCGGGATGTGCCTGCCGGTGAGCGGGAGTTCGACGGTCTTGCCGACGAGGTGCTTGTATCGCTCGTCGTCGGGGTGGACCGCCACGGCGGTGTCGCCGAGCATGGTCTCGGCCCGCGTCGTCGCCACCACGATGCTGTCGTCACCTTCGCCGTAGCGGATGGAGACCAGTTCGCCGTCGTCGTCGGAGTGGTCGACCTCGATGTCGGACAGCGCGGTGAGGCAGCGCGGGCACCAGTTGATGATCCGCTCGGCGCGGTAGATCAGCCCGTCGTCGTACAGCCGCTTGAAGATCGTCTGGACGGCTCTGCTGAGCCCTTCGTCCATGGTGAAGCGCTCGCGCGACCAGTCCACCGAGTCGCCGAGGCGGCGCATCTGGGACAGGATCCGGCCGCCGTACTCGCCCTTCCACTGCCAGACGCGTTCGACGAAGGCTTCCCGGCCGAGGTCGTGCCTGGACAGGCCCTCGCTTGGCCAGTTCGCGCTCCACCACGTTCTGGGTCGCGATCCCGGCGTGGTCCATGCCGGGCAGCCAGAGCGTGCGGTAGCCCTGCATGCGGCGGCGCCGGACGAGGATGTCGCTCAGCGTGTGGTTCAGCGCGTGGCCGATGTGCAAGATGCCCGTTACGTTCGGCGGCGGCAGCACGATCGTGTAGCTCGGCGCGTCGGGGTTCTCCTGGGACTCCGGCGTGAAGTAGCCGGCCTTCTCCCAGTGCTCGTAACGGCGGGCCTCCACCTCGGCCGGCGCGTACTGCGGTGGAAGCTCGTCCTGGTCGCGTGCTGTCACATCAAGTGAGTCTACGAATTGCGAAGAGCGGCCGCGCACGAAGTCCGTGCGCGGCCGCTCTTCTTGCTGTTATTGCTGTTACCTCGCTAGGCCTTGGCTTCGACGTCCGCGCGGAGCTTGACGGTGTCGCTGGCGCCCTTGCTCTGGCTCGCGGTGAGGGCCTCGGGACCGGTCGAGCTGAAGAACTCGGTGACGCCGAGCGTGCTCGTGGTGGCCCAGACGCAGACCGCGCCGCTGGTCGCCGTCGCGGAGGACGGCGTGTTGGCGCAGCCGAGCATGCCGCCGTTCGGGCCCGCCGGGTAGGTGTGCGGGTCCGTGCCGAGCGTGGCCAGGATCGTGGCGATCTTCGCGGGGGTGAACGTGCCCTTGTAGCCGACGAACGTGATGACCTGGGTGAGCGGCAGCTGGTAGGCCGCCGACACAGGGTTGCCCTGCACCGTGCCGCCGCCGCCGGACTTAACCGCCGTGACGATCTGCCCCGCCGTGGCCGTCGCCGTCGCGAGGAAGTGCGGGTCCTGTCCCTGCGGGTAGCCGCCCGCCGTGGTCGGCGTGGACAGCTTGTAGGCGGCCGCCGTCGCCGCGGCCGACTTGCTCGCGGACGCCTTCGCCGCCGCCGACGTCATCGTGGCCCCGGACGGGGAGTTGGCCGCCGTGGGCGTCTTGCCTGATCCCTTGCTGAGCACCACGTAGGCGACCACGATGATGATCGCGACCACCACGCCGATCGCGATGAGGCTGGTCAGGCCCAGGCCGCGGCGCTCGTCGTCGCCACCGCCACCGCCACCGCGGGCCGCGCGCGGCACAGGGCGCGGGCCTGTCCCGGTGCGCGGCGGCTGCGGGCTTGACGGGCCGTCCCAGCCGCCCCAGCCGCCGTCGTCATCCTGGCGGTACTGCGGTTCCCTCGGGAAGCCGGGGCCGCCGCCGGGCTGCGGGGCGTAGCCGGACTGCGGCGAGAAGAAATCCTGCAGGGCCGGGTCCATCCGGGCGGACGAGTCCTGTTCCCTGCGGCCGTAGGGCGACGGCGCTTGCGGGCCGCGTCCCTGCTGGTCGGGGTAGTCCTGGCCCCCGTAGTCCTGGGCTGGGTAGTCCTGGCTCCCGTAGTCCTGTCCGGCGTAGCCGGGGCGCCCAGGATCCTGGCGGCCGAAGCCGCCATCGAGGTCCTGGTAGCCCGCGTCGCGCTGCCCGCGGTCATCCCACTGCGCGCCCGGCCGGCCGGCCGTGTTTCCGGTGTTCCAGCCGTCCCCCTGGTCGCCGGCACCCCAGTCCTGGCCGAAGGCATTGTCCTGGCCGTCAGCCGGCGTCCTGGCCGTACTGGGTCTCCTGGCCGTACTGGGTCTCCTGGCCGTAGCCGGCGTCCTGGCCGTAGCCGTTGTCGCCGTAGGCGCCGTCCTGGCCGTCGCCGGCGTCATGCGCCGCGGGACGCATGTCGCGCTGCGGCATGTCGTGCAGGCTCCGGCCCGGCGTGCGCTGCGGATAGCCGCCGGATCCGCGCGGGTCCTGCTGGCCGTAGCCCGGCCCGAAGAACTCGGGCGGCGGGCTGGCGGCCGACCGCTCGCCCTGGTAGCCGCCACCTGCCGCGGGGAAGCCCGCCGGCGGTGAACCTGGGGCCATCCGGCCGAACTCCTGGGACCCGAAGTCTTCACCGAAGTCCCGAGAGCCGGCACCAGGTGTCGCGAAAGCCTGGGTCTCATCAGGGCCGTCTTGCTGGCCCCAGGTATGCGTGGAAGACGTGTCCCAGCCGCTCATCTGCGCTCATTCCCGACTCGTGATCTCGGCAGTACCCAACCGAGAGTATCCGGGAGCGGCGCGCCGGTACGGCAATACCGGCAAAGTGAACCTTCTTCCTCACGTTCCGCGTTCAGGCTTCCGAACATTCTGCGCCTGAAGTCTGGCTTGCGAGGAATGGCCGAATAAGACCATTTGGTGGGGATAGACGGGGAATTGTCGCCAGGTCAGGCCGACTTTTCCCGCGGGGTGCGCCGGGAGGCGTCGCGCGGAACCAGGGTCGGGTTGACGTTCTCCAGGACGACCTCACGGGTGATGACGACGCGCTCGACGTCCTTGCGCGACGGCACCTCGAACATCACCGACAGCAGGACTTCCTCCATGATCGCGCGCAGGCCACGGGCACCAGTGCCGCGCAAGAGGGCCTGGTCGGCGACCGCCTCGATGGCGTCGGGCGTGAACTCCAGGTCCACGCCGTCCAGTTCGAAGAGGCGCTTGTACTGCTTCACGAAGGCGTTCCGCGGCACCGTGAGGATCTCGATGAGCGCCTCGCGGTCCAGGTTGTGCACGCTGGTGATGACGGGGAGGCGGCCCACGAACTCGGGAATCATGCCGAACTTGAGCAGGTCCTCCGGCATGACCTCGGCGAAGGTGTCCTCGGTGACGTTCTTCGCCCGGTGGCGGAGCACGCTGTTGAAGCCGATGCCGTTGGATCCGGAGCGCTGCTCGATGATCTTCTCAAGGCCCGCGAAGGCGCCGCCGCAGATGAACAGCACGTTCGTGGTGTCGATCTGGATGAACTCCTGATGCGGGTGCTTGCGGCCGCCCTGCGGCGGGACGCTGGCGGTGGTGCCCTCGAGGATCTTCAGCAGCGCCTGCTGCACGCCCTCGCCGGAAACGTCACGCGTGATCGACGGGTTCTCGCTCTTGCGGGCGATCTTGTCGATCTCGTCGATGTAGATGATCCCCGTCTCGGCCTTCTTGACGTCATAGTCGGCGGCCTGGATCAGCTTGAGCAGGATGTTCTCGACGTCCTCGCCGACGTACCCCGCCTCGGTCAGCGCGGTCGCGTCGGCGATCGCGAACGGCACGTTCAGCAGGCGGGCCAGGGTCTGCGCGAGTAGCGTCTTGCCCGAGCCGGTCGGGCCGAGCAGCAGGATGTTGGACTTCGCCAGCTCCACCGTCTCGTCGCCGGGGCGCTCGCCGCCGCTCTGCTGTATCCGCTTGTAGTGGTTGTACACCGCAACCGACAGGGACCTCTTGGCCTTGTCCTGGCCGATCACGTAGGCGTCGAGGAACTCGTAGATCTCCCGCGGCTTGGGCAGGCTGTCCCACTTGATGCCATCCGGCTCGGAGAGCTCTTCCTCGATGATCTCGTTGCAGAGGTCGATGCACTCGTCGCAGATGTACACACCTGGGCCGGCGATGAGCTTCTTCACCTGCTTCTGGCTCTTTCCGCAGAACGAGCACTTCAGCAGGTCGCCACCGTCACCGATGCGTGCCACCAAGTTTCTCCTTTACATGGGGCCGCCGCGCCGGATCTGTGCGATCCGGCGTGACGGGCATGTCCCGCCATGCCGTCAACCGATTGCTATTTGACGGTACCGCCTTGTGGAGTCCGATGGACCAATCAAACCCCCATAGCGGCCCGGGAGGGAAGAGGCCAGCCCTTCCCGCTTTAAGAGGCTACCGGCACCGCGGCGGTCTGCCCCCGCTTCAGGGCCGTCAACACCTCGTCGATCAGGCCGTATTCCTTGGCGCCCTCGGCGCTCAGGAACTTGTCGCGCTCGATGTCGAGGCCGACCTCCTCCTCGGACTTGCCGGTGTGCCGGGCGAGGATGGCCTCCATGGCCTTGCGCATCCGGTCGATCTCGTTGGCCTGGATCTCCATGTCGCTCGCCTGGCCGTAGCCGCCCTCGGTGGCCGGCTGGTGGATCAGGATCCGCGAGTTCGGCAGCGCGATCCGCTTGCCCTTCGTCCCCGCCGCGAGCAGCACCGCCGCCGCGCTGGCCGCCTGGCCGATGCAGCAGGTGGTGATCTCCGGCTGGATGAACTGCATGGTGTCGTAGATCGCCATCATCGAGGTCATCGACCCGCCCGGCGAGTTGATGTACATGGTGATCTCGCGGTCCGGGTCGATGGCCTCGAGGGTGAGCAACTGCGCCATGACATCGTTGGCGCTCGCGTCGTCGATCTGGACGCCCAGGAAGATGATCCGCTCCTCGAAGAGCTTGTTGTACGGGTTCATCTCCTTGATCCCGTACGACGTGCGCTCGACGAAGGACGGCAGTACGTACCTGGACGATGGGTACTGGGTCACGTTCGGCTTCTCCCTGTCTGCTTCAGGTGGGTCTGCGAGGCGTGGCGGCCGTCAGGAGGCGACCGTGCCGCCCGCGGTCTCCTGGGCACTGCTGACCACGTGGTCCACGAAGCCGTACTCCTTGGCCTCCTTCGCCGTGTACCAGTGGTCGCGGTCGGCGTCCTTGAGTATCTTCTCCAGGGGCTGGCCGGTGTGCCGGGCCGTGAGCTCCGACAGCGTCTTCTTCACGTAGCGCATCTGCTCGGCCTGAATCTTGATGTCGGTCGCGGTGCCGCCGATGCCGCCGGACGGCTGGTGCATCAAGATCGTGGAGTTCGGCATGGCGTAACGCTTGCCCGGGGTACCCGCCGTGAGCAGGAACTGGCCCATGCTGGCGGCCATGCCCATCGCGTACGTCGCCACGTCGTTGGGTACGAACTGCATGACGTCGTAAATAGCCAGGCCGGCGTAGACCGAGCCGCCCGGTGAGTTGATATAGACGTTGATGTCGCGCTGCGGGTCCTCGGCGGAGAGCAGCAGCATCTCGGCGGCGATCCGGTTCGCGATGTCATCGTCGACCTGCTGGCCGAGGAAGATGATGCGGTTCCGCAGCAGCCGCTGGAACAGCAGGTCCCCTGGAATCACGGGGGCGTCAGGGGAAGCCGTCCTGGCGACTGGCTGAACTAGCTCTGTCACGTGGTCACCTGCTCCGATCACTTCGGGTGTCGTTGCAATGGACATTAACGCCAGTGCGGAGTAACCGAGTCCGCGGTCCCCCGCTGTTCGCTACCGGCGCACGCCGTTGCGTATTCCTTGTCGGTGATAAGGCAAATAATCCGACAGTTATCCACAAACACCTTTTAGTCGCCCGAATGACCGGCGCGGACCGCCAGGGACGGGCGGTGCTCCCGGGCTGCCGGGCGGTGTCCGCCTGCCCGGGCCCGGCCTGCCGCGGGCGCCGGCCGCGGGCGGGCCCGGCCAGCCGGCCGGGACGGCGCAGGCTTACCACGCGCCCCCGCGGCAACAGGCTTACCGGTAAATTTTTCGTATCGGGTAAACTTTTCACCGGATGTAAAGAAAAGACGTTCGGAGCGTCTTTTCTTTACACGTCGTGAAATGTTTACCCGATAGACCCGTTGGCGCGGCCCGGCCTGCCGGGCCGACCTGTCTGCGGCGGCGACGGCGGGACGGCCCGCGGCACCGCCGGGGCCCGCGGGCACCGCCGGGGCCCGGCGCCCCGGGCGCACCGGGGCACGCCGGGGCACCGCGCAGCGCGCACCGCGGCACCGCCAGCGCGCCTTGACCGGGCAGGCAGATCGCTTAACTTGCCGGCCTTGGGTTAGGCCTCCGCTTGCCGGCCTTGGGGTTAGGCCTCCGCGTCGTCCGCGGCAGCGGCTGCTTCATCCGCCGCCAGTTCCTCGGCCACGTCGTCCGCTTCCGCCCCAGGTGCATCGCCGGTCGTCTCGATGGTGCCGGCCACGTCGATCGACAGGTCGCTGACCTCGATGTCGTCCTCGGCACCGGCCTGGGCGGCCGCCTGGGCGGCGAGCATCTCGTCGACGTCGGCGTTGAGCGCCTCGATCTGCGCCTTGACGTCGATCTCGTTGCCCGCCTCGTCGGTCACCTTGACTTTCTCTGCCGCGACCGTGGCCGCCTTGCCGCGCAGCACCTCGGTGATCGCCACGCCAACCTGCCCGGACTCGGTGAGCTGGCGGGCGAAGTACTCGGGGCTCACGCCCATCCGCTGCGCCTGGTCGGCGACGAAGTAGGACAGCTCCGCCTGGTTCACCGACAGGTTCTCGGTGCGGGCCAGCTCGTCGAGCACGAAGCTGACCTTGACGCTGCGCTGCGACTGCGTCTCCAAGGTCGGTCTCGAACTCCTCCTCCGTCTTCTCGATAGAAGCGAGGTAGTCCTCCTTGGACATGCGCAGCTGAGCGAGCTGGTTCTCGAGGTTCTCCTGTGCGTGGTGCAGCTCGTGCTCGGCGAACTTCTCCGGCAGCGGGATGTCGATCGCGTCGACGATCGCCTCGACGGCCTTGTCCCTGGCCTGCGTGGCCTGCTGCAGCTTCTTGACCCGCTCGAGCTGCTTGGCGGTATCCGCCTTCAGCTCGTCGAGCGTGTCGAACTCGCTCGCGAGCTGCGCGAAGTCGTCGTCGAGCGCGGGCAGCTCCTTGACCTTGACGGCCTGCACCGTGACCGTGATGTCGGCCTCCTGGCCCTCGGCCTCGCCGCCGGCCAGCTCGCTCTTGAACGTCGCGGAATCGCCCGCGGACAGGCCGGCGAGCGCCTCGTCGAGCCCGTCGAGCATCGTCGCGCTGCCGATCTGGTACGACTGGCTGGTCGCCTGCGCGTCCTCGATGAGCTCGCCGTCCAGGCTCGCGGACAGGTCGATGGTCGTGTAGTCGCCGTCCTCCGCGGGCCGCTGCGCGGTCTTAAGGCTGGCGAAGCGCTCGCGCAAGTTGTTCAGGTACTCCTCGATGTCCGCGTCGGTGACCTCGGCGTTGTCGACGGTGACACTGAGCGTGGCGAAGTCGGGGAGCTCGAACTTGGGCCGGACCTCGACCTCGGCCGTGAACGTGAGCTCCTTGCCGTCGTCGAGCTGGGTGATCTCCACCTCCGGCTGGCCGAGGACGAAGACCTCGGCCTCCTGCACCGCCTTGCTGTAGAACTCGGGCAGCGCGTCGTTCACCGCCTCGGACAGCACCGCGCCGCGGCCGATCCGCATGTCGATGACGCGCGGCGGAACCTTGCCCGGCCGGAACCCGGGGATGCGCGCCTGCCGCGCCACCTCTTTGTAAGCCTTGTCGAGGCTCGGCTTGAGCTCCTCGAAGGAAACCTCGACGCTCAGCCGGACACGGGTCGGGCTCAGCTCTTCGACATCGGTCTTCACGGCGGCGTGACTCCAGAAACGTGGATGGATTGACTGCGCGAATGGACAGCGCACCAAGAGTGTATAGGCGGTTAAGTCTATGACCTTCAACCGCACCGCGTGGCCGCGGACGCCGCGGTCAGTACCGCCTCTACTACTTCTCATCGGGCAGGGCGAGGTGCAGCAGCCAGGTCACCACGCCGACGATGAGCGCGCCCTCGACGGCGGCCGTGAATCCGGTGACGTGGAACGGCTCGTGCAGCTTGTCGTAGACGATGTAGCTGGTCAGCCACAGCAGCAGGCCATTGACGACGATCGCGACCAGGCCGAGGGTCAGCACGTAGAACGCGCAGCCGACCGCCTTGATGACCGGCTTGAGCACGGCATTGATCACGCCGAAGATAAGGGCGACGATCAGCAGCGTCTCCGCCTTCGCCGTGGTGTTGTGGCCGGAGAGGACGATCCCGGGAACCAGCCACGCGGCGACGCCGAGGGCGGCCATCGCGACGACGATCGCGATGACGATCCGGAGCAGGAGCTTCATGGCCCTCTTTCTACAGCACACGGGAGGTACACCGGGTGATTGTGTGGCAAACGCGGCATTACGCGCAATCCGCGAACGCGCGACGCGCCGTCAGGTGCCGGGGGCGGGACGGCCGCGCGACGTCTTGGCGCGGGGGCACCGAGGGCGGCGGGACGGCGCGGGGGCGGGACGGGGCGGGCACGCGCTCGTTCTGAGTTATCGGTCGTGCTCTTTTATCTCTAGCCTTTGATCTTGTGCGGAGCTTGAACGGGACGCGCCCGGGCGGCGGGGCCATCCCCGGGGTGCCCGACTGGCTGGCCGGCGTGGTGCCTGACTGGCTGGCCGAGGTGATGCGGCCCAAGAAGGCGCCGGCGCCGTGGGGGACGATGGCGCGGGCGGTGCTCGCGCTCTGGGTGCCCATGGCGGTGGCGTTCGCGACCGGGCGGCAGCAGCTCGCGCTGCTGCCCGCCATGGGCGGACTGCTGTCGATCATGATTGACAACGGCGGGCCTTACTGGCCGCGGGTGGAGCGGATCACCGCGGCGGCGGTGCTCGGCGGCGCTCCTGGGCTACTGATCGGGACGCTGATTCACGGGCGCGGTTGGGTCGCGGTCGGCGCCGTCACCTTCGTGGCCGGCGTGTCGTCGATCCTGGCGCGGTTCGGCGGCACCGGATCGGTGACCGGGCTGCAGCTGTTCGTCTACAGCTCGCTCGGGCTCGGGCCGCTCGGGGCGCTGCGGCCCTGGTGGCACACGGCGCTGCTGTTCCTCGCGGGGGTGGCGTGGGCGCTGCTGCTGATCACGCCCGGGTACCTGCTGTCGCCCCGGTCGGCGGAGCGCAAGGCCGTGGCCGAGGTCTACTACGCGCTCGCGCGGGGGCTGCGGCTGATCGGCACGCCGGGGGTGACCGGCGCCCGGACGGCGCTGGCGGCCGCGCTGAACGCGGCGTACGACGCCATGCTGACCAAGCGAGCCTACGCGGGCGGGCGGTCACGCAGGGACCGGCACCTGATAGCCGTGCTGAACGTGAGCCACCAGTTCGCCGAGGCGGCCGCGGCGCTGCGGGCGACCGGGGAACGGGTGCCGCCGCTCGTCGCCGACACCATCGAACGGCTCGGCGACGCGGTACTCGACGAGCGCGGGCCAGGGTCCGGAGTGCTCGGCCTCGGCGGGCGCCGGGTGCCCAGGGCCGGCCACGACGGGGCGCACCGCGGCGGTGTTGACCACGGCCGGGCTGACCACGGCCGGGCTGACCACGGCGGGCCCGCGCTGCCGCCTATACCGCCGCAGTGGTCGGCGTCGCCGGGCGCGCTCGCCTTGCGCGAGGCCATGGTGTCACTGGCCCGGGTGCTGTCAGGGAGCTGGAACCCGGACGCCGTCCCCGCGCCGCCCGCCCGTGGTGACGCGCCCGATTTGCCCGAACGAGTGCGTGCTCGCCTCCGGCACGCGGCCGAACTGCTCATCGGCGGGCGCATCGCCTGGGAGTTCACCCTCCGGCTGACGATCTGCACCGGGGCGGCGGCCATCCTGAGCGAGGTGCTGCCGCTGCAGCGCTCGTACTGGCTGGTGCTCACCGTGGGGATCATCCTCAAGCCCGACTACGGGTCGGTGTTCGCCCGCGCGCTGCAGCGCGGCATCGGGACCGTCCTCGGCGCCGTGCTCGGCGCGGTGATCCTCATCGAGGTGCCGTACGGGCCGTGGCTGCTGCTGCCGTTCGGCGTGCTCGCCGCGCTGCTGCCGTACGGGAAGGCACGGAGCTTCGGGCTCCAGGCGGTCTTCCTGACGCCGCTGGTGGTGCTGCTCATCGACCTGCTCGACGTCGGCGGCTGGCACCTGGCCGAGGCACGCCTGGCGGACACCGTGCTCGCGGCCCTTGTCGTGCTCGTCATCGGGTACGCGCCGTGGCCGGCCGCCTGGCAGGCGCACCTGCCCGGGCAGTTCGCCGAGGCACTGCGGGCGGTCAGCGCGTACGCCGACGAGGCGCTGGTGACGACGCCGGAGGCGCGGATCGCGGCGCGAGGCACGGCCCGCGCGCAAAGCCAGGCGCCGGGCGCGGCACCTGGACAGCGGTCGCGGCTGCGGCGCCGGACGTACCGGGCGCTATCCAACCTGCGCGCGGAGTTCCAGCGGACCATGTCCGAGCCCGCGCAAGCGAGCCGGCGGGCCGCCGCGTGGTGGCCGGCCGTGATCGGGCTCGAGGAGGTCATGGACGCCGTTACCGCCACCGTGGTGGCGATCGGGCGCGGCGCGCCGGTGCCGTCCCCCGCGTCGGTCCACGCGCTGACCGGGAAGCTGCGCGCGGTCGCGGACGCGATCGAGACGCAGACGCCGCCGCGGGCCCCCGGCCCGTTGCCTGCGGACCCTGAGCTTGAGGCGGTGACGTCGGCGGTGCGCTCGGTGCTTTCCGTGCTGATCAAGAGCGGAGGCGACGGTTCACGGGCCGAGGGCGGCGCGCCGGCGGCGGCGCCCGCCTGAACTGCTTCAAGATGGCCGGCGATGCGGGATGCCGGCCGTCGCGGGCACGGTACACTCGCGGTGGTAAACGGGCTGTAGCGCAGTTTGGCTAGCGCGCGTGCTTTGGGTGCACGAGGTCGCGGGTTCGAGTCCCGCCAGCCCGACTCGATCTTGAGACTCGCCGTGACGAGCCGGTCCCGGTCCGCCGCCATGGCGGCTGGCGGACGGACCGGGATGCACTGCTGCTATGCGAGGGTGCTGTCTGCGGCGGTAAGGGCTGGCTAGGCGTTGGTCGGCAGCAGGTCGCCGTTGATCTTCGTGTTGGGCAGCAGCGTGTTGTCGACGACCTTGGCCTCAAGCGGGTACTTGGTGCCCTTCTGCCACTGGATGCCGACCGGCGGGGTGATGGCCACGCCGGGAGCTGGGTTCGTCTTGGGGTCAGTGGCGGTGTAGTCGAGCGGGCCCGCGATCGCCTCAGGCAGCTTGACCTGGAAGAGCGCCGCGGCGAGCGCCTTCTTGTCGTGCGGGTTGTCGACCTTCTGGAAGGCCTGGTAGGCGATCTCGAAGAGGGTGTAGTTGGAGATGTTCTGGTTCGGCTGGCCGAGGCCCGCGGCGGTGAACGCGTCGGCGAGCTGCGGGCAGGTGTCGCCGGTGAGCGAGGAGTGCCACGGCAGGGTCGGGCACCCACCACGCGTCGGTGGCGATGTTGTAGACCTTGTTGCCCATGGCGTAGGCGTCGGTCGGGAACAGCAGCACCTTGGCGACGGTGGCGAGCTTCGGCTTGAAGCCCTGCTGCAGCGCCTGGGTCCACATGGTGGCGAAGTCCGGCGGCAGCGGGACGTTGGTGAAGAAGTCGTCGCCGTGGTTCTTGAACTGGCTGATCATCGAGGTGTAGTTGGTCAGCCCGTCCGGGTACGCCGTCGAGATGTCGAGCTTGTAGCCCTGTGGCGTTAGCACGGCCGGGAAGACGGCGCGGAAGGCGTTGCCGTCCGAGTCGTTCGGGAACGCGGCCGCGACCGAGTGGTTGTTGCCGTGCTTCTCGCCGATCCGGTCCCACATCGGCTTGAAGGCGAGCGCGAGGTGCTCGGCGCCCAGGAAGAACATGATCGTGCTCTTGGACTTGAGCGTCGGCTTCTGCGGGTTGCCGCCCAGGTTGATGTACCAGGACTCCCACGGGATGTTCGAGCAGATCAGCGGGGTGCCGAGGGCCTCGGCCTGGGACACGACCGCGTTGACCGTCTCCGGGGTGGAGGAGGCGAGCAGCAGGTCGACGTTGTCCTGCTGGATGGCCTGCTTGGCCAGCGAGCCCGCCCGGGTCACGCTCGACTGCGTGTCGTACAGCTTGATGGTGACCTTGTAGGTCTTCCCGCCGACCTTGAACCCGTTCTGGTACTGCGGGGTCTTCATGATCGTCTCGACGACCCACTGGTCCGGGACACCGAAGCCGGCCAGGCCGCCGGTCGCCGGGTGGATCCAGCCGATGGTGATCTCACCGCTCGCCGGGGCGGCGGTGCTCGAGGTGCCGGCGCTCGCGCTCGTGCTCGCCGACGTGGAAGCGGAGGAAGAGGCGCCCTGGATGCCGGAGCTGCATGCCTCGAGGAGGCCGCCGCCGCCCGCGACGGCCGCGCCTACGCCCGCAGCGCGGAACAGGGTGCGCCGGGAAACGCCGTGTTCTGTCACTATCTGAACCTCTCGGTGAAGCATCCAGGCACGGGGGCGAGCTGGGGGTACCGTGGCCGGGATGACATTGGGTATTCCGTGTGTCTCTTTGCGATTACCGCTCGGAAGCGACTCGTGACGTGGTAGCCATAGCGGCAGTGTTGACCGGTGCCCCGTGAGGAGCATGTTCCGAGTCTGGGATGAAGTGTCCAGATGTCAACACAACGTTCTAATATTTGGGACATGCCACATGACGATTCCGCTGCTTCCTCGCAATCGCTTGAGCGCGGCCTGGCGATCCTGGGCTCGTTCAGCCCGGAACGCCCCGCGCTCGGAATCAGCGAGCTGGCCCAGCGGCACGGCCTTACCCGCAGCACCACGCACCGCTACGTGGCGACCCTCGCCAGGCTCGGCTTCCTTGACCAGGACGAAACCACGCGGAAGTACCGGCTCGGCATCCGCGTGCTTGACCTGGGGTTCGCCGTGCTCGGCTCGCTTGAGCTGCGCGAGATCGCCGCCCCGTACCTGCAGCGGCTCACCGCGGCCACCGGGCACACCTCCAACCTGGCCATCAGGGACGACACGGACGTGATCCTCATCGACCGGATCAGGGGGCGCCCCTGCCGTTACCACCCCTTCGAGTTCAACCTGCACGTCGGCTCCCGGCTGCCGTCGTACTGCAGCGCGACGGGCAAGGCGCTGCTCGCGTTCCTGCCGCCGCACGAACTCGACGAGCTGCTCGACCGCGTCGAGCTGCTCCCCCGCGGGCCGCGCACGCTCGTCAAAAGGACCGCGCTGCTCGCGGAGCTCGCCCAGGTGCGCCGCAGCGGCTTCGCGTTCAACGACGAGGAACTGGAGAGCGGCCTGCGGTCCATCGCGGTGCCTGTCCGCTCCCGGGCCGGGATGGTCGTTGCCGCCGTCAACCTCGCCGCCCCCTGGTCGCCCGCGGCGATGAGCGACCTGACCGACCAGTTCGGGCCGGTGCTGCAGGCCACGGCGCGGCAGATCTCGTCGCTGGTGATCTGACGCCGGGCTGCAGGCGCGGTGGGCGGCCGCCTCCTCCTCCGCGGCGGCGGCCGGGTCACTGGCGTCGCCCCAGGTGGCGGCGGACGCGATGACCTGTGGCTGGCTGAACCTGACGATGAGGTACCAGGCCAGGCCGACCGCCGTCCAGCCGAGGAAGACGTACGGCAGCCACTTGTAGCTGCCGCCGAGCGGCGGGAAGATGTCGTTCGGTATCGCCGTCGGTATCCAGTTGACGTAGAAGACGAACAGCATGGTGACCGCGCCGAGGACGCCGAGTATCCAGGCGAGCGCTTTGCCCTCGTTGAGTTTGGCCAGGTAGATCGGCGCCGCCAGGGCGACAAGGCCGTAGGCGAGCATGAAGCCGTAGGTGGCGAGCGTGCCCTCCTCGCTGCTGAGGGCCGCGTCACCCGAGCCCGCCGCGATATAGGCGATCGGGATGACGGTCATCGGGATCGCTACCGCCCAGATCGCGACGTTCGGTGCCTTGGTGTGCCTGGAGGTATGCGTGAAGGCCTTGGGCAGCAGGCCGTCGTGGCCCAGGGACAGCAGCATGCGCGAGCCCGCGGTAAGGCAGGCCAGGGCGCACGCGAACATCGAGCAGGTGATGCCGATCGCGATGAAGTGGCCGAGCTCGCCAAGGCCGACGACGGAGGCGAGCTGCGGCAGCGGGGCACTCGCTTTGCCGAACGCGGCGTCACCGAATCCGTAGATCTGCGCGTAGACCACGATCAGGTAGAACACGCCGATGATGCCGCAGGACCAGATGATCGCGCGGGGCACGGAGCGGGCCGGGTCCTTCGCCTCCTGGCCGAGCGCGCCCGCCGACTCGAAGCCGACGAAGGCGAAGATCGCGAGCACCATGCCCACCACGATGCCGCCGGTGCTCGATCCCTTGAGCGAGAGCTGGCGGGTGTCGACAACCCCGCCGCTGTGCACGTAGACGGCGATGCACAGTATCAGGATGATCGTCACGGAGACGGCCTCGAGGATGAACGCCACCCGCTGCGAGATCTTGATGTCCGACACCGCCATGATGGCCGGGGCCAGGCCGCCCACGACGTAGAGGAGCCCCCGCACGACGTGGTTGCCCGGCGACACGCCAAACCCGACCAGGAGATTGTCGCCGTAGATCTCGAAGCCGAGCACGCAGGCGATCCCGGTGAACAGGTAGCCGAGGACAAGTCCCCATCCTGCGGCACTGCCCGCACCTGGACCGAGCGCCCTGGTCACCCAGACGTAGAACGAGCCCGCGCTGTTGATCCTGGTTGCGAACTGCGACGCGCAGTACGCAACGACAAGCAGGATGACGACGCTGATCGCGAACGACAGCCACGCACCGTTGCCGGCCGAGTAGAAGACGAAAAGCGGTAGCAGCGCCATTGCCGCGCTTGGGGCCATGTTGGCCACCGACTGAGCGAGTACCTCGGGGAAGGAAAGGACCCGGTTCTGCAGCGTAATGCCGGATGCGGACTTGAACTCGGTCTGGAGGGTGGCCATGCTCCCGTTCCTCTTCATTATTACTGTCGTTGCGGTCCGGTAAGTGGTCAGCCGTGATGGCAGTGCGGGCCGCCGCCGGGGGGCGGGTTGTCGAGCGACGGGTTGCCGGTGAAGAAGCCGGCCGGGAGAAGCTTGAAGCCGATCGGGTGCACCGGCATCACCGGCCAGTCCTCGGGGCGGACGACATGGTTGGTGCCGAAGGTGAACCAGAGCACCAGGTCGGTGTCTGTGAGGTTCCGCTGCCTGGCGGCGAACGC
Source organism: uncultured Actinomycetota bacterium (assembly GCA_963811335.1). GTDB lineage: Bacteria > Actinomycetota > Actinomycetes > Streptosporangiales > Streptosporangiaceae > Trebonia. The sequence goes on from CAWERB010000019.1 coordinate 170,624, forward strand.
GGGCAGGCCCGCGCCGCCGGCCGCCTGGTTCGGGTAGTCGCCGGTGGCGAACATCTCGTCCCGGTCGTAGGCGGTCACCCAGAGCGGGCTGAACATGAACGGGGCCCGCCGCGCGACCGCGGAGCCAGGATGGGCGAAGGGCCTGATCACGTGGCTCGGTACCAGCTTGTAGGCGACGGGCTGGCCGAGTTCGTTCTTTACGCTGTCGTTGACGACCTTCCAGTACCGGCCGGCGAGGGGGTCGGCCTCGCGACGCGCCATGGTCTCGTCGGTGATGAGGACCTCCCGCGCGCGCCAGGCGTTGCCGACGGGATTGCCCGGGCCCTCCGGGTCGGCGGTCGGCGTGACCTCGTAGACGCGGTTGGCGGCGCCGTCCACCGCCATGTCGAGGCGGACGTTGAAGAAGTGCTGGTGGTGCGGGCCGTAGACGCCCGGTGCCACCAGGGTGCCGTACTCGGGTGCCTCGCCGGGCGCGACCACGCCGTTGGAGATGACACCGGAGAGCTTGACCTCGTACTCGATCGTGCCGTCCTGGTACAGGTACCAGTAGTAGGCGTACTCGTAGTTGCCGACGGTGACGATGCTCGACACCACCATGCGGCGCATCCGCCGTACCTCGACGTAGCCGGTACGGAAGTCGGTGTGCTTCCAGGCGATGCCGTGGTCTTCCTCATGCAGGCAGACGGCATTGCGCAGGACGACCGCGTTGCCGTCGTTGTCGTTGACGACGCCGTCCAGGTAGGCGATCTCGCCGAGGCAGTCGCAGCCGAGCTCAAGCGAGTTGGTGAGCAGGCCGATGCCGTACTCGCCTTCGTCAAGTACCAGCTTGCGGTAGTGCATCGGGCCTGGGTCGCCGTACGGTACGAACATCTCGCTCAGGCTCGCCCGGTGGATGACCGACCGGCCGTCGTAGCGGATCCGGTGCAGCACCAGGCCCTCCCGCGCGGTGAAGCCGATCCGCAGGTCCCATTTCTGCCAGCGCAGGTGGTGGCCGTCAACCTGGAAGCTCGGCCCGTCGTGCTGCGTGATGTCAAGCGGCTTCACGTCCGTGCGCGGGCCGCCGGGGAAGTACGGGACGTTATCCGGGTCGGAGATCTTGGCCGCGGAGTAGTTGGCCTTCATCGCGGGCACCGGGATGACGCCGTAGTCCTCCACGCTGACCACCGTCAGCGTGTCCAGGTCAACCCGGGTGACCACGCCGTCGACGGGGTGGGCGTAACCGTTGTCGTCCGGGTCGTCGCGCACCCAGGTGAGCGGCGAGACGAAGCGGCCGTCGTCGGGGCCGACGCCGGGCTCGACGTTCGGCGTGGACCACGGGTCGATCATGCACAGGCCGAAGTCGTTGATGCCGCGCTTGCGCATCGCCGCCTGCCAGCGCGGGTCGTTGCGAACGATGTCCTCGGCGGCGAGGAACTCCTCGAGCATGACGCTCGGCTGCACGCCGGGGACCAGGGTGAAGTCGGTGACGTCGCCGCCGGGGAGCCTGACGACGCCCTCGTAGGTGGCGTGCTCGGCGCGCTCCCTGATGACGACCTTGGCGAGCCGGTCGGGGACGGGGCCGCCCGCCTCGAAGGCGATGACGTCGTGCTTGGCCGGCTCGTAGAGCGAGACGTACACGAACCGTGCGGTGTCGCCGAGGGTCAGTGCGGACCGCAGGGCGCTTGCCGCGGTCTCGATCTCGGCGGCGGTCAGCGGGGCGAGCGGGTGCGGCGCCGGGGCGGGGGCCCCGGCCGCCGGGTCCTCGTCGTCTACCAGGAAGGCCATGGATAAAGGACAAGCGCTGAACGTTACGCCGCCAGCGCCTGCTTGTTACGCCCCGGTGACGGCCTGGCAGCGCTCCCGGGCTCCTGGCTAGCCGGTGCGGAGGCGGCTCCACGCGTCGCCGCCGACGGCGAGCAGCAGGATCACGCCGAGGGTGATCTGCTCGTACAGCGGGTTCCAGCCGAGCAGCGTGAAGCCGTCGCCGATGATGGCGATGAACAAGGTGCCGACCACCGTCCGCCAGATCGCGCCCTCCCCGCCGAGGATCGACGTGCCGCCCACGACGATCCCCGCGAGCACGGTGAACGTCAGCGCCGTGCCGCCGTTCGACGACGAGGCGGACAGCACCCGGGAGGAGTCGATGATGCCGCCGAGCCCGGCCGCGCCGCCGCTGATCGCGAACGTGACCAGCTTGATCCACTGCACCCGGACGCCGGCCAGCCGGGACGCCTCCGCGTTCGACCCCGCCGCGTACATGTAGCGGCCGGCGATCGTCCGCGCGAGCACGACTGCGAGGATGATGACGACGACGATCATCGTCCAGGCCGCCGTCGTGACGTTGAGCCACTGCGTGCGCGCGAAGTCCGCGTACCCGGTCACCGAGAAGTTGGTGATCAGGTTCCCGCCGGTGATCAGCGCGGCCGCGCCGGTGATCACGAACGACGTCGCCAGCGTCGCGATCAGCGAGTTGATGCGGAAGAACGTGACGATCACGCCGTTGACCGCGCCCGCTCCCACGCCGACGATGACGCCGACGATGATCGCGAGCGCGGGCGAGGTACCGGAGATCGCCATCTTCATCGCGATCACCTGGCACAGCGCGTACGTGGCGCCGACCGACAGGTCGATCCCGCCGGCGATCAGCACCATCGTGCCGGCCGCCGCGATTATCAGGGTCGCGGACTGCTGGTCGAGGATCTGCAGCATGTTCGTCTCGTTGGCGAAGATGGATCCCTTCAGGATCACCAGCACGACGAACAAGATGAGGAACGGGTAAAGGATCCCGCCCTCGCGGGCCCGGCCAAGGAACTCCGGGCCGGGCACCTTGCGGCCGGCGCCGCGGACCGCCGGCTTCTCCGGGGCCGGCGTCGCGGCCTGCGGCTGAGTCATTCAGGCACCTCTCTTGTTATCCGAACCGAAGGCGGCACCGAGGATCGCGGCCTCGGTGATGCCGTCGCCGGTGAGCTCCGCGGTGATCCGGCCGGCCCGCATGACCAGCACGCGATGGGCAAGGCCGAGGATTTCTTCCACGTCGGAGGAGATCAGCAGCACGCCCAGGCCGCCCTCGGTGAGCGATGTGAGCAGTTCGTAGATCGCCCGCTTGGCGCCGACGTCCACGCCACGCGTCGGCTCGTCCGCGATCAGCACCGCCGGGTCGCGCAGCAGCGACCTGGCGAACAAGAGCTTCTGCTGGTTCCCGCCCGACAGCGCCGACGCGGGGACCGACTGGCCGCCGCCGCGCGCGTCGACCCGGGCGAGCACGTCATGCACCCGGCGCCGCTCCGGCCTTGGCTGCATGATCCCGGCGCGGCTGACCTGGGCGAGCGACGAGACGGCTCACGTTCTCCCTGACCGGCCGGCCGAGCAGCAGGCCCTGCTCCTTGCGCGATTCGGGGATCATCAGGATCCCGGAGCGCATGGCGGAGCGCGGGGTGCCGGTGACGGCGACGGTCGCGCCGCCGCGCGTCACCCTGACTGACCCGGAGTGCACGCGGTGAGCCCGGTAGATCGCCCTGGCGACCTCGCTGCGCCCGGCGCCGACCAGGCCCGCGAGGCCGAGGATCTCCCCGGCGCGCAGGTCGAACGAGACGTCGTTGACGCCAGGGGCGCGCAGCTCGCGGACCTCGAGGACGATCCGTCGCGTCCGGAACGGGCGGGTGCTTCGCGGGAAACGTCGCGTCGAGCGGCCGGCCGAGCATCGCCGCCATCAGCGACTCCTCGGTCTGTCCCGCGGCTGGCACGGTCTGCACGAGACGGCCGTCGCGCAGGATCGTGACCTCATCGGCGAGCTCGAGCACCTCGCCAAGGAAGTGCGAGACGAGCACCACCGTCGTGCCCTGGCTCGCCAGCTGCCTGATGACCACGTGCAGCGCCTCGACGTCCGGGCGCGACAGCGCCGCCGTCGGCTCATCCATGACGATGAGCTGGGCGTTGCGTGACAGCGCGCGGAGGATCTCGACCTTCTGCTGGTCGGCGGTGCGGAGCGAGCCCGCGTTGGCGGCGCCGTCAAGTTCGAAGCCGACCGTGGCGGCCAGCTCCCGGTACTTGCGGCGCAGCTCGCGGCGGTTCTGGAAGCCGGCCTGCCGCGGCTCTACGCCGAGGAAGACGTTCTGCTCCACCGTCAGCGACGGCACCACGGCCAGCTCCTGGGCGATCAGGATGACGCCGCGGGAAATCGCGTCCCTTGGCGAGTGGAACCGCACTGGCTCGCCGTCAAGGAGCAGCTGGCCGTCGTCGGGGCCGTGCGCCCCGGCGATGATCTTTCCGAGGGTGGACTTACCCGCCCCGTTCTCCCCCACGAGCGCGTGGATCTTGCCCCGGCCGATGGTCAGGCTGACGCCCTCCAGGGCGCGCGTTCCGCCGAAGGACTTGGAGATGTCCTGCAGCTCGACGTGCACGCCCTGGAGGCTGGTTTCACTCACCGTCACGGTTAGCCCGGCCACTCGCCGGTGAACTGGCTGGCCGTCGCCTTGGTGACGATGCCGCCGTTCGGGAAGCCGGCCACCGGGTCGACCGCGCCGCTGTTGGTCCCGGTCTGCAGCGCCTTGACCAGCGCCTGGACCGCGAGCCTGCCCTCACTGGCCGGGGCCTGGGCAACATCGGAGAACCACGCGCCCGATGCCACGCCGGCGATCGCCGCGGAGCTCGCGCCGTAACCGACGAGCAGCACCTTGCCGGTCAGGTGCGCGGTCTGCAGAGCCACCGTGGCGCCCTCGATGCCCTGGTCAGAGCCGACGACCAGGTTCAGGCCCGGCTGCGCCTGGAGCATCTGCTGCACGGCGGTCTCACCGGTGGTCGGGGTGAAGAAGGACTGGCCGTTGGTGACGACCTGGACCGGGCTGCCCTTGATCGCCGCGCTGAACCCGCCGTAGATCGCGGTGTCGAGTGACGACGCCTTGATGTCGTACAGGTAGCCGATCTTGCACGGGTTCAGGTTCTTCGACGCGCAGGCCGCGACGACCTGCTGGCCGAGCTGGGTACCGATCTTGGTCGGCACGAACGTCACGTTCGCCGACAGGCCGGTGACCTGCGGGGCGTCGGTGGACAGGCTCGAACCCATGATCTGGTCCATGTTCACGACCTTGATGCCCTTGGCGATCGCCTGCTGGACGAGCGAGACGAGGCCGGTGCTGACGATCGGCTGCGTGATGATCCCGTTGTACTGGCCGGAGCTGATAACGGTCTGCAGCTGGTTGAACTGCGTCTGGGGGTTGTTGTTCGCGTCGAACACGGTCAGCTTCGCGCCGTCGGTGGACGCCACCGCCTGAGCGGCCGCGAGCATCGGGGCGTCGTAGGTGTTGTCTACCGCGAACGACAGGTACGCGATGTTCATCGTCTTCGGCGCCGCGCTCGTCGACGGCGCGCCAGATGCGGCCGCGGCCGCCGATGTCGTGGCGGTCGATGAGCTGCTGCTAGTGCTGCTGCTGCAGGCGGCGAGCGCCAGAGCCGCGACGGCGACCGCCGCCACGGCGGCACTACGGCCCAGGGACCGCGTTGCCGGGAAATAGGGCACGACTAAACTCCTTTGTGCTCGCTCACTGGGAGGTGGGTTAGCGGATAGGCCGGCGGGCCGGGTGCCAGCCCGGCCCGCCGGTTTTTTACGGTGTCAGCTCTCGGTTGCCGCCCGCGCCTTGGCGAGACCTTGCGGTGGTGCCGTCATGAGGACCTCCACTCTGCGTCGGTACGCGTCCCCGCTGGGGAATCTATGGAACGGACTAATGTCCGCAACACGGTCACTTGAGCTTGACGGAAGCGTGTCCGTTTCTTACGTAGGTGTCAAGGGCTAACGCGGCGGCCATACCTAACTGAGACGTTGCGATATTGTCCGCCATGCGGACATCGCAGGCCACTGGCCTTATGGATGCCCAGGTCAGGGCCTTGTGACCGCGCGGCGCCGCACGCTGGAACGGCATGTACGCGGATCTGGGCAGTTGTTACGGACATGTGTCCGCTAGACGGACACCGCCATTCGTTGGCTGGCCCTGGTGCCCCTGCGACTCCCTTGAGTGGGGAACACGCGCTCGCGCTGGACCGTCACTTGCCGCATCCGGGGAGTAACGGGCGTGCCCGTGGTGCGGAAAAGCGGCGCGAGCCGGTACGCTACTTTGGGACGGTCGCCGGCGTCGGGCCGGCCGTCGCGCGGATGTAGCTCAATGGCAGAGCTCCAGCCTTCCAAGCTGGTCATGCGGGTTCGATTCCCGTCATCCGCTCTGGTCTTTTCCTGCTGGTCAGCGGCGTTTTTCGGTGTTCGAATAGGGCTTGTTTCCGGGTTGACGGGCGCCCGCGTGCCACACACGTGCCACACGGTCGTTTTTCTCATGCTTCCTTCTTGGCGCTTTCCGGCTCGTCCGCTGGCCTCTCCGCGGCGTTCTGCACATCGCGCACGAACGTCCCGAGGGCCTTCGCGATGGCCTGATCGCGGTCGCGGGTGGCGTGCTGGTAGATCATCGCCGCCCGGACGCTGGAGTGCCCGAGCCGCGCCATCAGCTCCTTCAGCGTCGCGCCCGTGGCGGCCGAGAGGGTGCCGCCAGTGTGGCGCAAATCATGAAAATGGAGATCGGGCAGGCCCACCTGTTGGCGGACCTTGTTCCAGACCGACACGCCGAAGTTCGAGCGGCGAAGGTTGCCGCCCTTGGGCCCGACGAAGACGAAGCCCCGCTCCCCCGGCTCGGCGAAC
>CAWERB010000020.1:0-567310 GCA_963811335.1 uncultured Actinomycetota bacterium
ATTGGACACTAGACCGACAATTCCTCGTTGGGACACCAACAGGTTGATCGCCCTGCTAGAATTACCCGGATTTGCTAGATTCGCAACCACCAGGGAGATCCTCAGCATGCCGGGTAAAACGGCCAAGGTGACCATCACCGAACGTCAACACGACATCCTCCGTACCATTCAAAACGCCCCCACGGCGTCGTCCCAGCTCCGGCAACGGGCCGCCATCATCCTCTTGGCCTTTGACCGCCAGGGCAATCCCCAGATCGCCGCCCAAGTCGGACTGTCGCGGCGGCAGGTCAGCCTCTGGCGGCGACGCTGGGCCGACGCCTGGGACCGGCTCATTCGCATCGAGTGCCTCGAAAGCCACGCCGCCTTGCGCCGGGCCATCGAGCAAGTCCTCCGCGATGAGCCCCGGTCCGGCCCCCCCGGCAAGTTCACTCCTGAGCAGATCGTCCAGATCTTGGCCGTGGCCTGCGAGCCCCCGGAGAAGTCCGGTCGACCCATCACTCACTGGACGGCCCACGAACTGGCCGATGAGGTCGTGAAGCGCGGCATCGTGCCGTCGATCTCGGTGGCCCAGGTGGGACGTTATCTCCGCGAGGCCGCCTTGCAGCCCCACAAGAAGCGGTATTGGCTCAACACCACCGAGAAGGATCCAGTGCAATTTCAGAAGCAGGTCGAAGCGGTCTGTGACACCTACCTTGAGGCGCCCGCGTTGGAGCAGAACCACCGGACGCACACGGTCAGCAGCGACGAGATGACGGGCATTCAGGCGTTGGAGCGAAACGCCCCCAGTCGGCCGATGACCTACGGGCAGTGCGAGAAAATCGAGTTCGAGTACGAGCGGCACGGGACGTTGACCCTGATCGGTAACTTCCAGGTGACGACCGGGGAGTTGATCGCTCCGACGATTGGCCCGACGCGGACGGAGGCGGACTTCGCCAGCCACATCGAGCAGACGGTGGCCACCGACCCGACGGCCTCGTGGATTTTCGTAGTGGATAATTTGAACATCCATTGCTCGGAGACGTTGGTGCGGAAGGTGGCCCAGGCGTGCGGGATCGAGCAGCCGTTGGGGAAGAAGGGAGTGCGTGGGGTGCTGAAATCGGTGGCGAGCCGGCAGGCGTTCTTGTCGGAGAAGAGCCACCGGATTCGGTTCGTGTATACGCCCAAGCACAGTTCGTGGCTGAACCAGATCGAAACGATCTTCGGGATGATCATGCGGAAGGTGATCCGGCGTGGTTCGTTCAGATCGGTGAAGGATTTGCGTGATAAACTGTTGAACTTCATCGCTTACTTCAATCGGGTGTTCGCCAAACCGTTCCAGTGGACGTACACCGGTCGTCCGCTGCGGGCCAAGCCAGCGGCGTGAAGTGAGGCAAAATAGTAAAGATAGGAAAGAGTAAAGATGGGAATGTCACTTGCTTCATGTATACCCAAATGCGAATTGTCGGTCTAGTCTAGTCCTAAAACAAGCGTGATGCGAGGATTGACATAAGGTTGACAGTGACCGCACCTGTGAAACAAGCCACGAAACGAGCCGACGGAATTCGGAGAGGTGCTCACTCGAAAACAACAGCGCCTCGCAAGTGCCTTCGTCAAAAGCCTTTAAATAGAGGAGTGACGTCCCAAGCGGCCTCGCATCACGCTTGGTTTAGGTCTACGACCTGGAGCAGGGGGCGTGGCTCGACAGCACCCAGGCCATCAAGTACATCTTGTCGCACCAAGGAACGACGAAACCGATTCCGGCCAAGGCCAAGGAGGCCGCCTCGGAGGCTCCGACTGCGGGGCCGAACGGCAAGCCCGGCCAGAACGACGTGGCGAGCCCGGAACGCAACGGGAAGGCTCCGAAGGCCGCTCCGACGCCGAGCGACCTCGACTGGGCGTCCGAGGCCATCCAGCATCTCGGGGCGGCCTACCGCGACGACTACGATCAGTGGCTCAAGGTCGGCCTGGCGCTGGCGGGTCTGGGTAGCGACGGTCTGGCCATCTGGGACGACTGGAGCCGCCAGAGTCCGAAGTACGAGGAGGGCTGTTGCGTGGCCAAGTGGTCCAGCTTCACGCCCGACCACGGCTTGACGCTGGGCAGCCTGTACCATTGGGCGAAGGCGGAGGGCTGGCCCGGCCCGAGCAAGATTCCGGCACGGGGTTCCGATAGCAGTGCGCCGTGAAAAAGGCTCGGATCTTCAGCGGGTGCGATGCTGCTTCAGGAGCGACAACGCAAACCGGTTCGGTCACGCGAAGTTCTCACGCGAATTCCGCTCGCTGAGCCGCGACTCGTCCTCGCGAGACGTCATGTCCAGACTCCAGTGACAGCACTTCTCGCTCAAGCCAGAGTGTACACCTTGGCCTCCCAGGGGTAGAGCGGTTCACGACTGACCCACTCGGGAGGAACGACCCGCGCTTGCGTCACCTCGCGCCAATGACGGCCCGCTGGCGTGGCGGGCCAGTTGTGGACGCGGTACTCCGCCTCAGGACTGCCCGCACCGGTGGTCACGAAGTCCGAGAAGTTCGACACCACCACGACCGGGTCTTGACTGGGGCCGCCGCGCTTCCACACCAGAACGCGCTTGCCGTCGTCGAAGTCCAGATGAATAAACTCGGTGTCGTTCACTGCCAGCGCCGGCTGCTGCGTGCGGAACTTCACCAGCCGCGCGACATACTCGAAGATCCGCTTCCGCATCGGCTGTAGCGGATCGCTCGTATCGACAAACCGGCTGAAGTTGACCGGGTCTACCTGCTTACCGCCGGCCTGGGTGACGTTGCCGTCTTTGTCGAAGAAATCGTGTTGATCGGCGAACTCCTCGCCCGCCAGGAACATCGGAATGCCGACAGACGTCAGCAGGCACACGAAGGCCAGCTTGATGCGTTTCTCCTTGTCGTCGTTGCCGAAGCCGCGCAGCATCGTGAACAGCCTCTCGTGTCGGAAGCCCTCGACATCATGCTTGGTGACATAGTTGATCGCCTGCGCACCGTCGGCGAAGCCGAGCAGCCGGCAGTCGATGGCCTTGCGCACAGTCCACTCGAAGCTCGACTCGCCGCCGCCACTCTGACCGAGGATGGCCGCACGCACGAACTGCTGGAATGGGTCATTCCACAGCCCATCGAGGCGCCCTTGCCGCAGAAGGTCCCGCGGCAGCGACAGTTCCTCGCCGACGACCAGGAAGCGTTCGTCGGCCCCTTGCCCCAGGTGCTGCTCGGTCCAGTGCTGGTTCCAGAGACTCCGAGCGAGGTCCTTGAAGCCGCCGACGAAGTCCCAGTTGGCCACGTTCTCGACGCTATCCATGCGGATGCCATCGACGTGGAAGTCGCGCATCCAGCGCGTCAGGTAGGTGAGCATCAGCTGGCGTGCGGGGAACAGCATCGTCACATGGCCGGAGAGCGGGTCGTAAACCGGGGCGGCGGTGGGTGTCGAGTAACGGAACAGGACGCTGCCGAACCCGTTGCGGACCTCTTGGTGCCCGTCGCCGCCGCGCCCGGAGGTCTTGGCGTCCGGGTCGCCCTGGTGATGTTCCGGGTCGTCGATGTAGAAATCCGGGCGGTCGATATGCTGGTAAGCCTCCTCGCGAGAGAAGGCCATCACCACATCGATGAAGAAACGGATGCCGTGCCGGTGGCAAGACTGAACCAGGTCAGTCAGGTCCTTGTTGGCGGTCGAAGAAGCGTTGCCGTCCGGGAAGCCAAGCTCGGAGTCGGGCGCCAGGAAGTGGGCCGTGTCGTAGCCCCACTCGCGCTTGAAGAAGCTGTCCGCCGGCGGCAGCAATTCTAGGGCGTTAACCCCCAGATCGGTCAGGTAAGACCGATTCTTATCCAGCAGTGACAACTCGGAGAAGTTAGCCCCGTCCACCGTCTTGTCTACCAGAGCGCGGACATCTTGGAAAGTGCCGATGTCGCGTTGCACGCCGCTGACCGTCCGAAGCATGCTCCAAGCCGTTGGCAGCTCGTAGATGACAAGGCTGTTATTCGTTGGCAACTTGTCCAGTGTCGGCTCATTATCGAAACGGCCGACCTCGCCGCTGGGATCAGCCGCAACCAGCCCGCCGTTCTCGAACTTGATGACGGCCGCGGGCTGGGTGCCGGCCGTAGTGCCAGGGGGGAACAGCCGCCAATCGACCGCGAAGGCCAGCGGGTCAGTGCATAGGAGCGGGGGAGCCGGCTGCGCGCTCGCACTCGTATCCTCTACCTCGAACCAGTAGTGGTAGACCTGCCCGTCCTGGAGCTGGCAGTCAGTCGCGGCGACTTCCCAGAGGCCCGGGGCCCCGGCCGCAGCCACGAGGGGGAACCGCTTCGGCCCGGTGAACGTCGGCGGGTTGCCCGGCGCCAGCCGGCCGATGACCAGGGTCGGTGATGTCGTGCTGGCGTTCGGGCGCCAGAGGACGAAGTGCGTCAGTTTCCGCTTGAGAACGTCCGCAGTGATGGGCATATCGATCGGCTTCCTTTCGAGGTAAGGGTCGCATACGCTCAAGCCCTTCCTGTCGCCTGAGGTATTGTAATGGTTCGCCGTGAAATGCGCATGCCCTTGTGAGCCGATAACACATCGCTCAGTTCGGAGGATCGTTGAGACGCCAACATATCACCCGTAAATGACGGATGCAACCGACATCTCCGGCGCTGGTTGATATCCCACCTGGGTCATACCGCATCCTACGTCGGCAGCGTTCACACGAGCTTCCTGCACGATGCCACACCAGCCGGATCAGCGCCGGGTCCACGAGCGCCTCAGGACGATCCGCGTTTCTTTGATTTCACTTGCGGATTTAAGGCCGGCTTCCAAGAGCGCACGCTTGTAGAGCTTCACGTGGTCGGCCGTGACGTGCAGGGGGTCGACTCCCTGGGCCTGCATGTGCCGCACGAAGTCCATGAGATCGCGGCCGTAGGCCTTGACCGAGTGGTTTGAAAGAAGTGCGTCGCAGATCCAGGGGACGAGCGCCTGGGCCGGACTCGCGCTGCCGGTGGCAGCAAACGCCTGGGCCAGGAAGGCTTCGACCTTCTCGGCCGCCGGGGCGTCCCCCTCCAGGAAGTCGCTCCGCTCGGCCAGGAGGGGCGTCGAGCGGGGAGGGGCGGCGTCCGCCGGCAAGACGGCGGGGATGTCTGTCATGGTCTCCATCGCTAGTTGTCCTTTGCTTGCATCGCTATTTGGCACCTTTTCTCCAACGATATTTGTCCGCGTGTCGCCCCCGTGGTTCGTCGATGAAGCGGTGCCACGATCTTAGGATCGTCGGTTCTTTCGAAGCCTTGGCGGTAAACGCGACGTGTCTGTTTGTCATAATCGGCTCTCAGGGAATGCCAAATAGCGTGGCAGAAAAGGTGCCAAATAGCGATGCAGATTACACAGCAAAATACCAGCAAATTCACATGGTTAGGACGGGGGGTCTATTTTTTCTTTTTGCTGGACGAGATGAGAGAACATAAAGCATGTTATGTTCCATGGTTATATGGCCACGCAAGGGCTAAAAATCCCGCCCTGAAAGAGACTTATCTCGAATCGTGGTAGGGGGTTACGGGCAGGGGCGGAAGCCGCTAAAGTAGTCCAAAGTCTACGCCATGTCCAAATCTTAAGGTGAAAAATGGACTCCGCGGGGAGTGGTTCCCGACTGCACTTAATACTTGGGAATGTCAGGCAAATTAAGGGTTGCGAGTATACGCCAGTCAGGGTAGTTGTCTAAAAGTCTAAACTGAAAACGGTTCCCGTTAGATTGGGGCTGGAGTGCGCCGTGGGTGAAACAGCGAGAGACGTGGCGGTGAAAGATGAAGAGAAGACCGCGGACGGGCATGCCGGCACGCCTGCCCCCGCCCCCGCGAAAAGACGACGCCAGAGAGCGAGGGCAAGGGCAAGGCCGCCCCAGAAGGCGCTGCGACTCACGACCTATGCGCGGCTGGGTGAGTACCTCAGTGCTTTCGCAAAGGGGCACTTCCATCTCATGATCTTGGTCGGTGCAGGCGGCCTCGCCAAGAGCCGCTCGGTGAGAGCCGTCCTTGGCGGGAGCGCCTGCTGGATCGAGGGGAACGCCACGCCCTTTGGGATGTACGCCAAGCTCTATCGGCACCGCGATGAGTTCGTCGTCATCGATGACGTCGATGCACTCTACGCTGACAGATCCGGTGTGAGGCTCCTCAAGTGTCTCTGTCAGACAGAAGAAGAAAAGGCCGTCGCGTGGCACTCGGATGCCAGAAGCCTTCAGCGACAGCAGATCCCGCGCGAGTTCACCACACGAAGTCGCGTCGTCATCATCTCGAACGACTGGCAGACCCTCAACAAGAACGTTGCGGCACTTCAGGATCGCGGCCACGTGCTGCACTTTCAGCCAAGCGCCGCCGAGGTTCACGCGAAGGCCGGCACGTGGTTCGACGATGAGGAGATCTATCAGTGGTTTGCCAAAAACCTCCACCTCGTGCGCGAGCCATCGCTTCGGTATTACGTGCGGGCCAAGGAACTAAAAACGGCCGGTATGGACTGGACTGACGTGCTCGCCACGGAGGACCAGAACCCGCGCGCGCGGCTTGCCGCGGAGATTTTGGCAAGCCCCCTCTACGACAGCACGGCGGCGCGTGTCACGGCGTTCGTCCAGCAAGGAGGCGGATGCCGGGCAACCTTTTTCAACTACCGGAAGACTGGCCAGGCAGCCAGGGCTTAACGCGTAAGTTCGTCACGCCCCCTCCAACTGCCGATTCTGGAAATCGTTGACCGGTAGTTCGGCCGACTCCATCTCGCCGCTCTCAGCCATCTCACCCGCCTCGAAAAGAACCCCAGGTCGAGTCGGCGTGTCGGGCCGGGCCGGTCACCTCCTGATCAGTGGAGCAGCGTAAGAGCCAAAGCGGGCTGTTGGTTGGCCTGTGCGAGGATGGCTGTTGCCGCTTGCTGGAGGATTCGGTTCCTGACGAGACCGGCCGAATCGGCGGCAATATCCGCGTCGGTGATGCGAGCTTCGGCAGCGGTCGAGACATCGGCAACTGATGATGCGTTCTGTCCAGCGATTTGAAAGCGGCTGAGCGCGCTGCCAATTGTCCCGGAAACCTTATTGACGGTATCGGCCCGTGAGTAGCATCGGAACAGAAAACCGGAATAGGGGCGAAAACCCCGGGAAAACCAGGAGCTTCCATTGCTCTCGATTGCTGATACAAGTACGAACGAACTAAGTGTATAAGTCCGGTTATACGCCCGGTCCCGGCGGAATCCGGGGCAAATCGGCCCGATCCCGGCCCCGTAGCCCCGGAAAAACTCGGCGTATAAGGCTTATTCCAGTTTTCTGTTCCAATGCTACTCACGCCCCAACTTCGCTGGCCCGAGGAATCGACCCAGCTCTTCACGGTCTCGGTCGCCGATGTCCTCGCGTTTCGCGATCAGATGCTGGCTGAGGCCAAGGCCCCCAAGACCATCAACCGCCGCATCGCGAGCCTGTCCTCTTTCTACAAGTACCTCCAGGGCGCGGCCTCCGAGTTTCGCCTCCCCATCACGGTCCCCAATCCGGCTCATGCCCAGTTCATCCCCCCGGGGCTCTTCGGACCCGCGGGACGAGACGAAGGCGCTCTCCGCGACCCGCGCCCGGCAGCTCATGGGGCCCCCCTCCGGCGACACGGTGTTCGACTACCGGGACAGGGCCATCATCAAGTTCTTCCTCTATAGCGGGGCCAGGATCGGCACCGCGTGTCGCCTCCGAGTCCAGGACTTCCATCAGGACGGCGAGGAGGCGACCGTCACGCTCCACGAGAAAGGCGACAAGCACCGGCGGATCGGGGATGATGTCCCCCCGCAAGATGCTACCATCCCGAGGCGCCGTATGAGGTCAAGTTCCGCTGGAGGTTGTTATCGGCGTTCGGCCTTGACCAGCACCTCAGCTTCGCGACGCAGGAGTCGTAACTCCAGCCGATTAACCCACGTCAGCGGGATCCCGACGTCGGCCGTTCCGAGATCCTCTCGGGTCAGTTGGTCGATCCGCCCCACCGCCTTGTCCAGCCATTCTCGTGCGTCATCGGCGTGACCCAAGCGGTGGTGGGCCAGGGCCAGGAAGAGCCAGTTGTAGGCGTTGTTAATTGTCCCGAGTTGACTTTGATCCTCCGTAGCCTCGTTCAACCGTTCGACCGCGACGACGAACCGGCCGGCGCGGTAAAGGGCGGCCCCGAGCGTACCGAGGTAGTTGAAGTCCTTCGGATCGCCCGCGACCGCTTTCTCAGCCAGCCGCAATGGTCGATCGAACTCGGTGGTCGCATTCGGGATGACCGTCAGGATCCAGGCCACGGTGTTGGCGGTCTTGGGATCGTCGGTCTGGCCGAACCGTTCCAGCAGGTCCTCGCATGCCTTGCGATACCCCTCGAAGTCCCCCACCGCTAATCGCACCAGCGTGTAGTTGTACCTAGGCCGATAGTCTGCCGGCTGGAGCGCGATGGCCTTCGCATACTCGGCGGTGGCCTCATCCCATCGACCCATCGCGGCGTGGGCATTTCCGAGGTTCGTGTGGTAGATGGCCTTCTTCGGGTCGAGCCGCAGCGCCTCGCGGATTTCGGCGATCGCCGCGTCGGGGTCGCCCTTGCGCCGCAGGGCGTCGCCGAGCTTGCGGTGGTAGAGGGCCTTGTCGGGCTTCAGCCGGATGGCCTTGCGGTGTTCCGCGATCGCCGCGATCGCCGCGTCGTACTCGCCCTTGCGCTCCAAGGCGACGCCGTCGAGTGCGCCGGGGCTGTCAGGGCGGGGCGCGATTCCCCAGACGATGACGACGAGCATAAAAATAAGAGTTACCGGGGCGAGGGCGATCTTGGCGAGCTCGAGAAGCGGGGCGGCGACCCGGGGTGGGTCGGGCTCCGTGGCCACCTCGTTGAACAAAGCCCGATCGACGACGATCGGGGTGCCGCTGGGGACCGGGGGTGGGTCGGGCTCCTCCTGGGCCACCTCGTTGAACAAAGCTTGGTCGACGACGATCGGGGTGTCGCTGATGAGTGCCAGAGTGACCGCATCGCTGACCCGGTAGGGGATCTCGACCAGGCGCTCGCTCTGGATGATGCGGACCTTCGCGCGGTACGTGTGGTTGATCAGCTCATAGATCACGGCATCTCTCACGCGGCCGCCCAAGGCGGAGATCGCGGCATACATCAGGTCGTGGGTCAACAACCTCCCTGTTGTCAGGCCCTTGATCCTCCAATCGATCTCGACCGCCTCGAAGATCCCAAGGACCCAGGGGAACTTGCGCGCCCCTCGGCCTCGCGCATGAAGACGATCTGCTGGTCGTCGTCCTCGTGGATAATGATCATCTCGATGTCGACGACGACCATTCCCTCGCGCCGATACGACCGCATGACGTCGGACTCGTAAGCGGCCTGCCAGGGTTGGTCGTCCCCCCATTTGGCACCCGAGTCTGGTACGAGCAACTGTCTCGCATGATCCTCGCAAACGTGCCGCTCGTTGACGCAGTGCCGTCGCCTGACGAGCGTCAGGTGGAACGTGACGTCCTTACCGCAGGACTGGCATTGCTTGTTTGCAGCCATGGCACTACCCGACGGCCTTCATCATCGAGACGGGCCCGCCACCCCCGGGCCGGGGGGCGGTCGTTCACTTACCTGCCTAGGAGGCTCTCACGGACGAAGATCGGCACACCGCAGGTGACCGCCAGGGTGACCGCGTCGGCGGGACTCGCTTCAAGCCGAAGGAGGCGCCCCCCGTGGTCGATCCTCACCTCGGAATAATTATAGGTGCGGTCCCGTATCTCGTGCACGACGACGTCGACCACTTGGCCCCCGAGGGCCGCGACCGTTGCGGCCAGCGCATCGTACGTCAGCGGAAAACGCGTGGGTCCCCTGCTCAGTTTCCCGTCCATCGCAGCCGCCTCGAAGGAGCCGCAGACCCAGACGAACCGCCGCGCGCCCAACCTCGCGTAGGTGAATAACTTGCCGCTTGCGTTGGTGAGTAATTTGCTGCTCGTCATTGAAGAACACGATCAACTCCACGTCGACCAGGACGAACGGATCGCGTGGGTCGTCGCAGCGCTGGCACGCGGGGTCGAACTCGTTCCCTGGCTGCTCGGTCCGGATGCTCGCGTCGTCCAGCAAAACTTCCCTGGCGTGTGGCTTGCAGAGGTGGTGCTCGGCAACCGGCACCCTGCGGCGGAACAGGCTCAGGTGAACGACGGCCATCAGGCCACAGACCCCGCATTTTCCAGGGTCGCCCGCCCCGCCGCGGGCCGCCTGGACCTGCGCCTCCAACGGTTGGACTCTGGGTGCAGGGGGAGCTGTTCGAGGACCCGCCCGATCAGCCGGTTAGCCTCGTCGAGCCGGCCGGTCAGGGCGAGGGCCCCGGCGTGGCTTGCCATGAGGTCGAGATTGCCGAGGGCATCAGGGCTGAGGGCGTCGAACACGCCGGCCGCCCGCCGGTAGACCGAGGGGGCGTCGCCCTTGGTCTCCGCCTCGCCCAGGGTGAGCAGCGCCCGCCCCAGGGCGCCGGCGAGCTCGACGTCCTCGGGCTGGTCCTGGTGCAGGCCCTCAAGGATCTCGACCGCGCGGGTCAGGGCCTCCCGGGCCTCGTCGTCGCGGCCGAAGTTCAAGTGGATCGAGCCCAGGCCGTGCAGCGCCTCGCCTAGGCCGCGGAGGACGGCCGTCGACCCAAGCTCGGCAGCCTGGAGCTGTCCGAGGACGTCGACCCCCCGGCGGTATACCGACTCCGCCTCGGCGGTCCGGCTGCGGTCTTTCAGGTAGTCGCCGAGCATGACGAGCGACTTCCCGAGCATCAGGCCGAGCTCGGAGTCGCCGGGGTGGGCGCGCCAGAGGGCGTCGTTGATCGTGAGCGCCCGGCGGTACATCGACTCCGCCTCCCCGTACCGGCCCTGGGCCCAAAGCAACGCCGCCAGGTTGTTGAGGCTTTGGGCCGTGTTGGGGTGATCGGGGCCCAGCGCCGCCTCGCGGATCGCCAGCGCCTGGCGGAAAAGCGGCTCCGCCTCCCCGGACCGGCCCTGGGCCCGGAGCAGCTCCGCCAGGTTGTTGAGGCTTAAGGCCGTGTCGGGGTGGTCGGGGCCCAGCGCCGCCTCGCGGATCGCCAGCGCTCGGCGGAAAAGCGGCTCCGCCTCGGCATATCGGGCACGAAGGTAAAGGTAATACCCGGCTTGAGTGAGCAGCCGCACCGCCTCCGGGACGCGCAGGGCCTCGCTCTCGATCCAACCCCAGGCGGCCAGGGCGTGGGGCACGAGACGTTCGCACCGGGGCCAGGTCGCGTATTCCACGGCAGGAAATGCCTGGTCCAGGACCTTGACGGCCCGCTCGGTGAGATCCTTGCGGGTCGCAGCGGTTAGCTCGTCGAGGAGCACGGCCTGGACGAGGCGGTGGACGGAGTAGGTCCGGGCCTCGGGGTCGCGGCGCACGAGGGAGTGGCGGGCCAGCGGGGTAAGGAGCTGGTTGAGCGCGTGGTCGCCGCCGGGCGGAGAGGCGAGGGCCGGGGCGAGCGGTTCGCCGAGCTCGGAGGCCCCCTCCAGGATCAGCTCGTAGGGGATGGCATCGGGGGCGAAGAAGGCGCTGAGGCGGAGCAGCGCGATGGACGCGGGGGAGGCCGCGGCGACGGCGTCGAAGCCGCGCTTCCAGGTCGTGCGGACGGTCTCGGGATAGTCACCTGCGACGGGGCCCATCTCGTCCAGCAACTTCAACCGCTCCTCGCGGTAGGCGGCCAGATAGACGGAGAACATTTCCTCGTGCTCGACCATGTAGGCAGCGGCCTGCTCCAGCGCCAGCGGCAGATAGCCCAGCTCACCGGCGAGAGCCCGCGCCGCGGCCTGCTCAGCTGAGTCGAGCGACCCCTCGCAGCCCGTGCGCTTCCCGAGGAACGCCAGCGCCTCGTCGGGCTCCAGGACCGGCAGCTCGATCGGCCTGCGGATGTTCAATCGGTCGAAGTTGTGCGCCCGTGAGGTCAGCAAGACGTGGCCCGTGGGGGTGGGGGGCAGGTAGGGCTTGACCAGGGCGGGGTCGTCGGCGTTGTCGAGGATCAGCAGGTAGCCCGGCTCGCAGCCAAGCCAGCGGCGGACGGCCGCGGCCACCTTGGTGCTGTCGCTTTCGTCCTTCTCGGACAGGCCCAGCACCTCGGCCAGCGCGCGGTAACCGGAGGCGAGATCGGTCTCGGTGTCGGCGCGGACCCAGAGGACGGCGCGGTACTGATCGCGGTGGCGGTAGGCGTACTCGACGGCCGTCTGGGTCTTGCCGACGCCCCCCAGCCCGGCGATCGCCTGCGACAGCGCCGCGGGTGTGCCGGCGGCCAGGGCGGCGTCGAGCTGCGTGAGGATTGCCTCGCGGCCCGTGAAATTGGGATTGTGCGGGTAGGGGACGTTCCACACCACCGGCTCCCCCAAGGGGGTGCCCAGTTCGGGGGTGATCACCTTGGGTTTGTCCACCAGATGGCGATACAGGCCATCATAGCCCGAGTCGGCGTGGTGGAAGCTCGTGATCTCGTACCGGTTGTGTCCCAGAACCGGGGTAGGAATGTACGCGGGCTTTGAGCCGGGGAGCAGGATCGGGATGAACCGCGAGCCGCTGGGCTGATCGTTGTAGATGCGGTTATAGATCAGCTTCCCTTCCCACCGCACCCCGAGGCCTTGACCCGGCTTCTCCTCAGCCATGACGCGGCGGAGGTAGGTCGCGGTGCAGACCATGAGCACGAAATGGGCGTCGCGGATGTTCCGGTCCATCCAGAGGGGCCAGCCCTCCTCAGGCCCGCGATGGAGGTATTGGTCGAGGATCGCGTCGATGCCGTCCCGGCGCAAGGTGTTCGCCAGGTCGAGGACGCGGGCGGCGTGTTCGTCCGAGTCGTGGCTGTAGCTGAGGAACACCCGCGGCGCGTCCGCCATCGTGCCGACCCCCTTTGTCGGGGAGTTACCTGAAGCCGCTCGATGCATTATCAGGCGTACGGGACGCAAAGTCCAACCCGGGCCGGCGGCGCGGGGTCGGATGCTCCCGCACCCGCGCGGATCGACCGGGACCGGCGCACCTATCGGCCACGGCGCCCGCGGCCCTCGTGCTCCCGTCCCGGCGCGAGCGGATGCGCCGGCGCCGAACCGGGCCCGAGTCCCCGCCCGCTGGCACGCAGGGGCCGGCGTCGTCGGCACGCATCGGGCCGTTGTTGCGCGGCGACTTGAGTGCCACGGTTACTTGAGCACGTCCGCTCCCCGGTGTTACAACGTCCCGGGCCGTCGGTTCTGGGACTGTGTCACAGGAGGGGCCAATGGGCCAGATCAAGCGACTGATGGTCGCGGTAGGGGACGCCCTTGCGGGCGTCCCCTACCGCGACCGCCGAGTGCGCGTTCCTGCACAGAAAGTGCAGTGCTGAATGGGCGGACACGAGGCCGTTGGTTTTTGTGCGTCTACATATTATCGCAAGACCAGCATGCGCAAGGGCAAGTCCGGCAGACGGAGCAAGAGCCTCCTGGCAGGAATGGTCGATTCAGAATGAGATGGGATGGAGGAGGGATGGTCTCCTGCCCGGCATTACGGCAGACAACGCCCTGCCATGAGAGTAGTCAAGGTGACGCGACAAAGAAATCAACAAGTTTCTTGGCTTTTCCACTGAGCAGAAGAATGCGGAGGGCAAGCGTCTTCTGTCCGGTTCGATCACGAGAGTTCAAACCGTCGGGCCCCTCCGCCAGAGGCGTGTTTTTCATTTCGGTCGACGCCGGTTCCCTTGGTCCGACGCGAGAGATAAAGCCTTCGCGTAACAACCTGCCATTCGTGGTCACCGCCGTAGCGGTGCGCACAAGATGCTTATTCGCTCAACAAAGGTGTTGCGCCTCAAACTTTGTCACGTGCATGCCTAATGCGGCAGCCACAGGGCGTTTGTACGAGGTCACAACAAAATCTGTTACTGCTTCTCGGCTTTCTCCACTTACTCTGATTGTCTCCGTTCAGCGAAGGTTTCGCCTCCTGCTGCCTTGCCCCCTCCCCTACTATGAGAGCGGAATGCCGTCGAACCACCGCCCATACGTGCCGGATAGTTCCGCATTCGCTAACTCCAGAAGTATCTCCTCCCAAGACCTCACCCTCGTTCGGCAAGCATCGTCAGCCTGGTAAAACGTTTTCTGAGGGCAGTTGCGAGCGGCTCTCATACTGCTTGCCACTTCGCATTACAGCTCGAATCCGACCGACGAGCTTTCTGGCCACCGCCACGATCGCACGCTTCTTCCCGACCCGTCGCGCCAGCTTCTCATAGTACTCCTTGAGTGCCGCATCATTCCTCACAGCTTTCCACGCTGCCTCAACCAGTACGTGCCGCAATCGCGAAGCTCCTTGCGCGAGATGTGCCCGCGATACACCCTGTCGCCGCTTGAATACTCCCCAGGAGTAAGCCCGGTGAAGCTGAACAACGCACGCTCATTCGCGAACTGGCTCATGTCGCCAAGCTCATTTGAAAGAACTCTCCCGATAAGCTTCCCAACTCCAGGAATGCTCCGATACGTCGCCTCAAGCGAATCCGCTTTGGCTTGCTGAGCAAGACGCCTGTCAATCCCCTTGATTGCTGTCGCTAGATGCAACCACTCTGAGTACAGCAGCTCAATCGAAACCTTCAGCTCTCCCTCCTCAAGGCTCCCCAGCAGACTCACCACATCCAGCGGGCGGATCGCCCGTTGGATGTGTCGCCGGAAACAGACCAAACTGATGCAGCCGCATCCTGATCTCGCCTGCACCCGTCGACGCGCTCCCATCAGTTGCTCCCGCGTACGCGTCAGCACTCGCTTCTGCTCTTCCTCCACTGTCGGTACTCGGATGCCGCGAAGCCGGCCAGCCGCCAAAAGCTGCGCAAGCCTCAGCGAGTCGCGCTTATCCGTCTTGATGCGGTTCGTCTCCAGCGGCACATGCGCCGGGTGCACGACGATGTTCGAGATTCCCGCTGCCTCAAGCGCACGATGCAGCCAAAACCCGCTGTATCCGGCCTCGTAGCACGTCCTCACATCAGCGTCAGGAAAGTGCTTCGAAACGAAGCCGATCACCGCCTCCGCACGCGACGGGATGCGGCAGCGCTTCACCACCTCACCATCGCAGAAACAAGTTAAAACGAAGAAGGCACGATGCACATCTATACCAACGAAAAAGGTCTTGCCGGTGTAAGATACACTGGTATTGTCCATGGCTTCCTCCATGCCAAACGGTAACGAGTTGGTTTCCACTTATTTCGATTGCTTTTGGCTGGAGGAAGTTTCCTCTCCCTCAAACAGCAACCCTGTTGGCCTCAACCCCCTTTCACATCTAGAAACCAGGAGTTCCGCGCAAGCGGGTTTCTTGTTCGCCGACTCAGTGGCAACTACGTTGTCTCTCTCTACATAGCAACTTTGTCTAGCGCTATGTCAACCCGGACAGAGGGGCTATTTTCGGGTCGGGACGGGGCGGCGTAGAACAATGGTGTGCCCGAAATTGCCGTTTCTGTTCCGCTGCTACCTATGCCGCGCTCGGCATGATGCTACTCGCACCCCTTGCCCGCTACGGCCACCACCGTCCAACGTCTTGGATTGCTCGGAAGGTCTCGGCCATCGCCTCTGTCCCACCCAACGCGGCCAGGACGGGGACGAGGGAGCCGAGGTCCGCCAGAAGACCCCTGCGTGTGCGAGTCGCTAAGAAAAGAATCGTTTCGCTCCAGATGGAATAGAGCGCGGTAGGAGGCAGTTCCGCCAATCGGGAGGCCAGCGCGGCCAGCGCCTCGGACCGGTGTTCCTCGTCCCGGATCGCCCGCGCCGCCTCCAGAGCCTCGTGAAGTAAGGGCTCGCTCAGATGGGGGGCCAGCGCGACCAGCGCCTCGGACCGCGACCCCTCGTTCTCGATTGCCCGTGCCGCCTCCAGAGCCTCATGAAGCAAGGGCTCGCTCAGATGGGGGGCCAGCGCGACCAGCGCCTTGAACCGGGAGTCCTCGTCCCTGATGGCCCGCGCCGCCTCCAGAGCCTCGCGCAGGACTTGGTTCTGCTCTGCTTGCGCCAGATGTGGAGCCAGCGCGACCAGCACCTTGGACCGGGACCCCTTGTCCCGGATCGCCCGCGCCGCCTCCAGAGCCTGGGGTTTTTTGCCTTTCGCCCCGAAAGGGTATAGTTGGGCGTCGGACAGCCTCGTAAGCAGGGGGAATTACTATCAGTTCCCGGAGGTCACTCCGAAGGCTCCTGGAGCCAATCGCCAAGGTACGGCCTTAGCCTAACATCCTAGGAGCCTGTCCGAGAATTCGAGTCTGAAATCCACAAGTTCTTGTCATTAAACAACTTGCGAGTTTTGAGCCTAATTAAAGTAGATTCTTTGCTAGCAAGGACTTACGTCGGCGAGAGGCGAATTCTCGGACAGGCTCCTAGATCGACGCGTTGTTTTTGGCGACGTGAGACTCAACTATACCCTTTCGGGGCGAAAGGCAAAAAAACCCATCCGCTGGGCACCCATCAGCTTGGCCATGTCGCACCTCATCACCGGCCTCGAGGATCGGGAGATTTTAAACATGCCCTTTCAGGAATGATCTGGCAACGAGATCACTTCGGCTATAATACGACCGTGATCAGATCGTTGGACCGCCTTCTGTTCCTTGTTCGGAGGGGCCAATGATGAACGGATCCCAGCTCCTTGTCCTGGAGGCATGCGACTCCCTGTCGCGGGACACGTCCAGCTTCATTCAGGACGTCGATATCGCTCGTCAGACTGGGATCCGGCTGTCGGAAGTCAGGGATTGCCTTGAGATTCTGGCAAGTGACGAGCTGGTTTCCTTAGTAACTATCCGAAAACGCCTGTAGTGCTCATGTGACAACTACATTTACCTCACATCGACCCATGCGGTGGAGCCTGCGATACCAGAACAGTCCGCAAGCCAGCTGAATCAGCGCGAGGTAGTTGATGTCCTTCTTGTCGTACCGCACCAGGATCCCGCGGCACTTCGACAGCCATGCGAACGTCCGCTCGACCACCCATCGCCGCGGCTTGTGGCCCTGCGATCGGTCGCAGCCCTTCTTTCTTACGTTCCGCACATCCGCCCGACATAATCCTCGAATATCCGCCCGCCGGCCATAGGATAGTGGATGAGTGGCACTACGCCGAGACTCGTTGTGCCCCCAGCGCGCTGCGCACGGCGGAATTCTCCCACCGCCGCCACGCGGGATTTCCGACTGTGATCGCCAAGACCCGCGCCGGCTCGGTCATGGTTCATGTCACCACCACGCTTCGCCTGGCACCGACACATTCTTTTCTCGAGTCAAGTCCCACCAAGGTGTCCCAACCCGCGCACCGAGAATTCCGAGAATTCTTCACAGAGACGACCTCGACGTAAGTGTCCCGAGGGTGCAATCTCCGAAGGACGAGACGGCAAGTTCCTCATGCCCAATTCGGAAAACCCCCATGAGTTCTCCTGGAAAACATCACATTTTCGGACCCCAATCGCGGTTCAACCAGCCATTTTTCGGAATCGGGCCTCTGACGCATGTCGATCTGAACGACACTTACGTCAATACTAAGCTTCATAAATGAGATAACTCAAGTTGTGGATTCCTTGACAAGTTCTTCCACCGGACAATCATGTCCTCGGGAATCTGAGCGAGGAGGTCGCCCTCTATCGTTTGCCTAGAGGCACTGCATGGGCGATCCTCCCTCCGGTCACGCTTTTTGTCAGGAGCCACACCAATGCCAAAACCCAAAGAACGCCACGTCCCCCGTCCCACCAGCGCCCCACGTCCAGGCGAGGTCGCTCGCGCCAAGGGCCGGACCTTGAGCTCGTGCCGAATCGGCGCCTTGCCCATCGTCGATCGAATCCTTGCGCGGATGCGTCTCGAGGAGTTTCTCCGCTCCTACCTGCCCCGTGCGGATCGACGCTGCCGGATCGCTCCCGCGATCGGCGTCATCCTCCTGCTCAAGAACGTGCTGCTCTGTCGCGAGCCGCTTTACGGCGTCGGCGAATGGGCGGCGCGGTACGCTCCCGAGGCACTCGGGTTCGCCGATACCCAATTACCATCCCTCAACGATGATCGCGTCGGGCGTTGTCTCGATCGCTTGTTCCGCAGCGATGTCACCTCGCTGGTCTTGGCGCTGGCGACGCATGTGGTCCGTGAGTTCCAGGTCGACCTGGATGAGTTGCACAACGACTCCACCACAGTCACCTTTCACGGCGTCTATGCCGATGCCACTGAGGAAGAAAAGCGGGGCCAAGCGACGCGGATGGCCATCACCTGGGGCTACAACAAAGACCATCGGCCCGACCTCAAGCAACTGCTTTACATCCTCACGGTGTCCGGGGATGGCGCGGTCCCCTTGTATTTCCAGGTCGCCAGCGGCAACGTGGTCGACGACCAGACCCACTGCGCCACCTGGGACCTGCTGTGTCGCTTGACCGGCCGACGCGATTTCCTCTACGTGGCCGACTGCAAGCTGGCCAGCACCGAGAACATGGCCTATATCCATCAACGCCAAGGCCGGTTCCTCACCGTGCTGCCCCGGACTCGAGCCGAGGACCGCGTCTTCCGGAACTTGCTGTCCCAAGGTCAGATCCAGTGGCGGCACATCCACGACAAGCGGAATGACCAGGGCGAGATCGTCGATCGGTACTCGCTCAGCGTGCCGGCCACGCTGAGCGCTGAAGGGTATCGCCTGGTCTGGTATCACAGCACGTGTAAGGCGGAACATGATGCCCGCACGCGGCATCAGCAAGTCGAGCGGGCGTTGATCGACTTGGCGGAATTACGCCAGAAGCTGTCGTCTCCACGGTCGCGCTATCACCAGGCAGCCAAGGTCGCGGAGGCAGTCCAGAGTATCCTCAAGGCCCGGGGCGTCGAGGGTTGGATTGTCACGGAGATCAAGGAGCGGACCGAGGAGAAGTATCGTCAGGACCGTCGCGGTCGCCCCAATGCCGAGACACGGTATGTGAGGCAGACGAGCACTCGGTTCGAGCTGGAGTATCACATCGACAGCGTGCAACTGGCCGCGGAAACCTGCTGTGACGGGATCTTCCCTTTGATCACCAACGACAGCTTATTGTCGGAACTGGAGCTGTTGCTGGCCTACAAGGGTCAGCCCTCGCTCGAGAAGCGATTCTCGCACATGAAGACGGATTTCGAGGTTGCCCCGGTTTACCTCAAGGAGGCCAGCCGCATCCAGGCGTTGCTCTGCGTCTATTTTCTGGCGCTGTTGACCGAAGCGCTGCTGGAGCGCGAGCTCCGTCGCGCCATGGACCGCGAGGCGATTGCCAGCCTGCCGCTGTATCCCGAGGGCCGCAAATGTCGCCGCCCCACAGCCCGCCGATTGATCGACCTGTTTGAGGACGTGCAACGTCACTCGCTACAAGTGGGCAAGCGACCGCCGGTAGTCTTCACAACCGAGTTGAGCCGGCTCCAACGCCGGCTCCTGCGGCTGCTGGGCATGACCAATGTCTATGACGCTTGACTCGACCGGCCGGAGCTCCACCGAGAGAAGCGACGCGTGGAGAAATGCAGATTCAGGCGGGGATCCAGGAATACCGCGTCGCAAGGCCGATCGAGACCAAGCGGGCGGAGGGGTCGAGTTGAGCTGTAACCAATTCCAGGATGGCGAGTCATCGGGCTGGTCCCGAGGTCCTCCTGGGACGAGTGAGGGCCGCGCCGTCGACCGACCATGCGGATCGCGGTGTGGCTGCCACGCTGAGTTGGCAGGGCAGTCATGGCAACTGCCGTTCGGTTACGGCATCGAGCCAGCGGGCTGATGAGCGCCGGTATCGCACCGCCCCCCTCAACTTGGCACCAAAGGAAATTCGGGGATAATCAAGGGCGGATGTGCGGAACGTAAGTTCTTTTCCTCGCCGATCCGGCGGATGTGCGGGGTGTATCCGGCTGCGGTCGCCGCCCCTTCCCCCGTTGGGTTGTCGTACGCCTTATCCAGGGGCATGTGCTGCGGCTCATCCTTTGTCGGTTCGGGCCGCTCGACCACGATACTCTCGATCGTCGCTGCCAGGAGCCTCCGTTCCAGGACGTTCGCCCCGGCGATCACCACCCCCAGCGGTCCACCGTCGCCATCGGTCACCAGGCTCTTTTTGGTGCCCTTTTTTCCTCGGTCGGTGGGATTCTTGCCCGTCTTTTTCCCCCCCGAAGCGGGCCTTGCCCAGCATCGCGTCGGCCGGCTGCCACTCCCACTGCACCCCGCCGAGTTCGTCACACTCGGCGACCAAGACCGCCCAGATTCGCTCGAAGATCCCTGCTGCAGCCCAGCGCTGGAACCAGTCGTGGACAGTGCTCTTGGGTCCGTACCGCTCGGGCAGTTGGTCCCACTGGCAGCCGCTGCGCATCCGGAAGATGATCGCATTCAGCATTTTCCGCCAATTGGCGACCTTCCGCCCAGTCGGTTTCTTGGGCCAGAATTCCAAGAGGATCGGCTCGATCCGCCGCCACAACTCGTCGGAGATTTCCCAGATCGTACCCAGCGGTTTGCGTCGAGGCTTGCGGCGGACCATGGCTCAGTCTCCTGTCGTTATGCCCGGAAGTGGTCACTGCTTGCTACAAGCTCCTTCCTGCAAAAGGTGTTCCGCCGGTTCTCGGATAGTTACTTAGCTCGGTTGGAGGATCATTCCTACCAGGCCGGCATCGAAGCCAAGGGGCGCCTTCTCTTAAGCCAGCGAAAACGCCCCCCTGAAGAACCGAAACCCAAGCCGATCAAGATCGTGCCGAAGGGCCTTCGGTCATTCGATGCCGAGGACAAAGACTTCTTCCTCGAATTGCTTCCCGGTCCTCGCCGTGGCGACGGGCTCCCCGAATCCGTCCACTTCTGGAAGCTTCGGATCGAAGAGATGGACCAGGACAAGACCTTCCGGGTGGGCTACATCTTCGGCCCGAGCGGCTGCGGCAAGTCGTCCCTGGTCAAAGCCGGTTTGCTCCCTCGTCTTTCCAAGCCCATCATCTCCATCTACATCGAGGCGACAGGCGAGGACACTGAAGCCCGACTGCTCAAAGGGTTGCGTAAGCACAACCCCGACCTGTCCGCCGACCTCGATCTCCGTGCCGCACTGGTCGCTGCGAGGGAGAAAATCCGGGAGGGATCAAGCAAGATCCTGCTCGTGATCGACCAGTTCGAGCAGTGGTATCATGCCAAAGGAGCCGAACCGGGGACGGAACTCGCCAAGGCTTTGTCTGAGTGCGACGGGGGAAGAGTCCAGGCGATCATCCTGGTACGGGATGATTATTCGATGGCCTTGCACCGCTTCATGGCGGTCATCGGGGTCAGACAGAATCAAGATCAGAACTTCGCTGTCGTCGATCTCTTCGATCTCCAGCACGCCCGCAAGGTGCTGATTGCGTTCGGACGTGGCTACGGGATGTTGCCGGACGACCCCAAGGAGATGACCGGCGCACAGAACGAATTTCTGGATCGAACGATCAAGGGGCTGTCCCAGGAAGGCAGAGTAATCTCGGTTCGATTGGCGTTGTTCGCCGAGATGCTCAAGGGGAAGCCTTGGACTCCCGAGACCTTGAAGCAGGTCGGCGGGGCGGAAGGGGTCGGGGTCACGTTCCTGGAAGAGACCTTCAGCGCCCGGTCGGCCCCGCCGTCGTATCGCATCCACCAGAAGGCCGCTCAAGCCGTCTTGAGGGCACTGCTGCCCGAGACCGGGTCCAACATCAAAGGGAACATGCGGTCGTACGACGAACTGCTGGTGGTCTCCGGCTACGGCTCCCGCCCGAACGATTTTGACGAACTGCTTCGCATCCTCAACAGCGAACTGAGGTTGATCAGCCCAATCGAGCCGGAGGGATCGGAAAGCGACGGTCAGACCAAGACGCAAGTGGGCGAGAAGTTCTTTCTACTCACCCATGACTACCTCGTGCCGTCGATCCGGGACTGGCTGACCCGCAAGCAGAAGGAGACCCGAAGGGGACGGGCCGAGCTCCGGCTGGCCGAGCGGTTGGCCCTCTGGAACGCAAAGCCAGAGAACCGGCATCTCCCCTCGGTCTGGGAGTGGGCGAACATCCGGTTGCTGACCAGGAAGAAGGACTGGACCGATCCCCAGCGGCGGATGATGCGGCGGGCGGGGCGGGTTCATGGCCTGAGGACGCTGGCGTTGGCGGCCCTGATCGCCCTGATCACCTGGGGAGGGTACGAGGCTTACGGCTCATTCCAGGCCCGAGCGCTCGTTGATTCCCTCAAGACTGCCGACACGGCAGAGGTTCCAGACATCGTCGAGAGCCTTTCGGGCTACTACCGCTGGGCCCGTGGTCCCCTCTCGGATCTGCTGTCGAGTACCGAGGAACAAAGCAGCCCTCATCTCCACGCCAGCCTCGCCCTCCTGCCGGTGGACCCAGGCCAGGTCGAATACCTCTATACCCGCCTGTTGAACGCCAATCCCTCCAAGTTGCCGGTGATCCGGGATTCCCTCAAGCCCCACCAAGCCAGCCTGATTCCGAAGCTCTGGTCCACTCTCGATTCGGCCAAGCCGGGCGACGTGAGCCTGCTCCCGGCAGCCAGCGCCTTGGCGGATTATGACGGCACCAGCCCTCGGTGGGAGGCCGTTGGCGGCAAGGTAGCCCAGGCCCTGGTCACCGTCAATCCCGTCTACCTCGGTCCCTGGCTCGACGCCCTCCGTCCTCTGCGTGTTAAGCTCACCACTCCGCTGGTCACGATCTTCCGTGACAAGAAGCGATCCGAGACCGAACACACCCAAGCGACCAGCATCCTGACCAACTACACCAGCGATGATCCCACCTTGGCCGCTGACTTGCTCATGGATGCCGACCCCAAGGGGTATTCGGCTTTTTTCCACATCATCGCTAAGAGCGATGCAGCCAAGACCCTGCCTCTGTTCGAGGCAGAGATCCGCAAGCAGGCGACGATGCCGGATAGCGACAAGGACTCAGAATTGGTCAAAGACCAACTTGCCGAGCGTCAAGCACGGGCCGCGGTCGCTCTGCTGCGCCTGGGCAAGGGCGATGAGGTTATGCCACTGCTGCGACACGGCGCCGATCCCCGCCTGCGGAGCTACGTCGTGAACTGGCTCAGGCCGCTGGGAGCCGATCCGAAGATCCTCATGGTGAAGCTGGAGAGCTTCGATCCAGGCGCGGTGCCGGCCTTTAAGGACGGAGAGCAGGCCATGGACGCCATACTGTTCCACTCCGAGACCTCCGTGCGGCGTGCCTTGATCCAGGCTCTTGGGGAATATGAGGCCGATGATCTGCCTCCCGGGAAGAAAATGCCGCTGGTGGAGAAGCTCCTGGAGGCATACCGCACCGATCCCGATGTCGGGATTCATGGGGCAGCGGAGTGGACGTTGCGGCGGTGGGGACGGGAGGCGGACTTGAGGGAGGCCGATTCGAAGCTGAAGGCCAAGGACCGGGGCGATCGCCGCTGGTTCGTGAACAGCGAGGGGCAGACGCTGGCAGTGATCGAGGGGCCGGTCGAGTTCTCGATGGGATCGCCGCCCACGGAGCCGGATCGCTTGGATTCCGAGACGCTGCACCGCGAGCAGATCAACCGGCGTTTCGCCATCGCCACGAAGGAAGTGACGGTGGAGCAGTTCCAGCGCTTCCGGCGAGCGAACCCCAAGATCCAGCACTGGTACACGGAGAAATACAGTCCCGATCCGCACGGCCCGCAAATCTCGGTCATCTGGTACGAGGCCGCCGCCTATTGCAACTGGCTGAGCCAGCGGGAGGGCCTGGCGGCCTGTTACGAACCGAACCCGGAGGGTGTGTATGCCGAGGGGGTGAAGATCGTCCCCAATTTCCTGGAGTGTTCCGGCTACCGTCTGCCCACGGAGGCGGAATGGGAGTATGCCTGCCGGGCGGGGGCGGACACGAGTCGGTATTACGGCGGGTCGGCGGCACTGCTCGGGCAGTATGCCTGGTGGATGTGGAATTCCGGCGACCGAGCGTGGCCGTGTGGCCGACTCAAGCCCAACGATTTTGGCCTGTTCGACCTGCTGGGCAACGTGTTTGAATGGTGCCATGACTCGGATCAAAGACCCCAGCCCGGCGAAAGGAGAAAGGCAACTGATATTTTAAATAAATCTGAATATATTATTAAGGACGGCATACCTCGTTTCCTTCGGGGCGGGTCATTCAACGTTCAGCCGTCGCTCGTCCGCTCGGCGTACCGTGGCAAGTACCAGCCGACAAACCGGAACTTCTTCATCGGTTTCCGCCCCTCCAGGACTTGCAACTGAACATCGTTGCACATTTACCACTTCCGCCCCCCGAATTTGAAATTGAAATTGAACCACCACCGGCTGGAAGCCCGACTCATTGTTGGCCCGTGAGTAGCATTGGACCAGAAAACTGGAATAGGCTCGTTATACGACGAGTTTTTCCGGGGCTACGGGTCCGGAATCCGCCTGGTTTGCCCCGAATTCCACCCGAACTCGACGTATAAGTGGGACTCTGCGCCGCGGCGGCCCTCCTCGCCCGCGATAAACAGGCGCATCTCCTGCAACGCCTCGTAGTGTGACTGGATCGGCACTTTCAGGGACCGGCCCTGGTTCGCCGCGGCGTGCACCGCGATCGCACCGGGCAATCCCGGCAGTCCGGCTCGCGGAACCGGATCGTCACGTACGGACAGACCCCAATTCTCCCCACGCGGCGGCTGCGCCGATTGACACCCTGTGGGTGCTATTCCCGGTGGCTGACGTCGAAGATCTCGATCCGTCCCTCACCGTTGGTGACGGCGATCTGTGCGCCATTGGCCGACCAGCAGACGCGGCGTTCGAGACGAAAATACGGCTGACCGGCTTCAACGGACAGCTTCGCTTCAGCCAAGGGGTCGCCCGTCTGCGCGTCACCGACCACGAGGCGGTTGTCGTTCGCGACGCTGGCGAGCATCTGCCCATCGGGACTGAAAGCAAGCGCCTCCACCTCCCCGTTCGTCACGGCATCGACGAGAGGAAGATGCCATACGCGCATGGTGAGCGGTTGCAGGCTGACGCTGTCGAGGAGCACCAGCTGCGCGTCGTTGCCCCCAACGGCGAGACGGCGGCCATCAGCAGACAGAGCGATGCAATGCGGAAAGAAGCCCTTGTGGCCACGCGGTCCGCTGCCGGGGCTGGGGAAGAGGTTGTACGTATGCGGATCGTACCAGTCTGAGCCAGCAGCCGTGTCGAGCTGTGCGCCTGTCCGGCCCGTCGCTACGGACACCCGCCAGACTGTCCAGCGCTGCATGACGACGAGGTCGTCGGAGCCGGGCACGAACAGCGCGGAAGCGCCTTGATTCATCAGATCCACGTCGTCTCGCAGCGGGAGCTGCTCGAATGCCTTGCTGTCGAGGCGGTAGATCCAGATGTGATCGTAGCCCCCGATCGCGATGCGGGCCCCGTCCGCGTGCCAGGACAGCGTCGCGAAGTGCCAATACTTACTGGCACGTCGCTGCCACAGCGAGTACGGTGTCTTCCCCTTGACGATCTCGGCGCCGTGGCCATCGAGCACCCACAGCCGATTTTGGTACGTCGCCCCTGCCACCAGGCCGCTGCGGGAGGGGGCAACCACGATCAGATCGAGGCAAGGCCCGAGCCGTCGCGCGCTCGCCTGGCCGGCATCGATGGCGTATAGACCCCAGTCCGACCCGACGACGAACTGGCCCATGACGGCGTTGAAGGCCACCGCCTGTGCCTTTACGTCTTTCCCGAGCGCCACCCTGGCGATGCGCGACAACTGGGGGAGCCCACCGCTGGCGCGGATGCGAGCCCGTTCGTGGGCCTGTTGGTCCAGGCGCGACGCCCCGGCTGCGAGGTGACGCGCATAGACTCGTACAACCACGGTAGCGACTTGGGCGGGGTCGGTTGGATATTCAGGTCGACGCGACCGACGCGGTCGAGGTAGGCGCCGGGGTTCGCCATCGCCTCAACCTGTTTATCAGAAGGGGTAACCGCGTCCCGATCCGTGTCCTCCAGCCCGAAGGGAAAGCGGGCGCGCCTGATCCAGAGCTTCAGTCCGAGGGTGGACACGCTGCGTGCGTGCTCCTCGAGGACCAGGTCGAAGCGCTGGAAGTCGAAGACGAAGCGGAACCCATCCGCATCGGGGCGGGTCATCGCGATCGTGCCCTTGCTCTTGCCGAGCTTCACAGGCCGCCAACCGAGCTCGACAAGGCGCCAACCGGCGTCCGCGATAAAGCGGTCCTCCTTCTGATTCTTTCCCAGCAGCGGTGAGGCAGGAAACAGGTACGGACTGAGGGCCGGCCGGCGCATCACAATCGCGTCGGCGAGCGCGCCGACCTGCTGGTAGTCCTTGAGCCGCTGCGGCGCTGCTCCACGAAACGCCGGCGCGATGTCGGGCGGGAGCCGGGCGCTGTCTGGCATCGCTCCGTCCCCGATCAGGACGAGGTGGATGGCCGACTGGTTGTGCACTGCCGCGGCGATCTCTCGGCGTACGAAGTCGGCGGGGTCGTCGAGGCGGCGACGCCCCGTCTCGTCGCAGGCCAGGAAGGAGGGACCGACGAGGACCACGACATCGGTCGCCGCTCGGAGGCGCGACTCGATCTCCGTGTCGAATCGCCGTCCTGGTGCGATGCTGCCGATGTCGAAGAACACGTTCGGGGCGCCAAGATGCAGGGTGAGCGCCGTCCCCAGAAGGCTCGCCCAGTACCAGGAGTCGTCATGTCGATAGGATATGAACACGCGGCGCACCTGATCTTGCGGCACGTACTTCTGTCCCGCGGTGGTCGCCGCGACGACGAGCCTGGCCGACACCCCCGGGACGCGGGACTCGCGATCGAGAGTGAGCGCCTGGAACATGGCGAGGCCGCGGATGTCCTCGGGGAGCGAGTCCGCCTGTGGCAGCGCAGTACCTCCCACCGTTACGGGCAAGAGCATCTTCCCCTGCGCCACGCGCCGCGTATCACCTCGGCGCACTTGTTTCTCTTGCCCGGCGGGCGGTTCAGGGCTTCCGCGAACGACGAACCGATCACGACGACGAGGCCATCAGCCTGCGCCGGTTCGGCAGCCAGGTTGTGCGTGCGAGCGAGCTCAGACTCGAGCAGCTGCTGCCACTCCCCCGCCCGCTCTCCCTGCCCAACGATCGAGAGTCGTTTGCGATAGCTTAACTCCGTCATGCGCCAACCTCATCGATTAGGGGCCAGGTGACAGCAACTCTCGGTCAGGTAATACGCTTCCCAGAAAGTTTGTGCCCGGCCAGCCGAAGCTCCTGGCTCACACCTGCTGGTTCCTGAGTCGCCCAGACCGTGCAGGAACTCCGCCCGATGGCCTTCTCCATGAGCTCGAGCCATGGAGCGAGATAGGAATCCACCAGCTCATGGGACTTAGGGAAAAACCACGCGTAGGCGACGACGTAGAACGCCAACGCCATCGCACCGAATACCTCAAACCCTAGGAGGAACGGGCGGCTTCCAGGACGCTGTTGACCGACCAGGATGCCGACTGCCAAAACGTTCGCCATCGGCAGGGCCCCCAGGAGCAATGAGTGACCCCAGGAACCGAACATTGCTCGTATCGCC
This sequence comes from uncultured Actinomycetota bacterium, assembly GCA_963811335.1. Taxonomy (GTDB): domain Bacteria; phylum Actinomycetota; class Actinomycetes; order Streptosporangiales; family Streptosporangiaceae; genus Trebonia. The sequence continues at coordinate 27,340 of CAWERB010000020.1, forward strand.
CCGAAGTCGAATGCGGCGATGGCGACGGCGACCATGACCCAGGCGATTCGGAAGCGAGGCATTCTCACGGTTACCCCCCGTCGTAGAACTGCCGTTATACGTTGACTCCCGGGCCAACTCAACGTATAAGTCCCTCAATTCCGTCTCCGATCCCCCCGAAAACTCGGCGTATAACGATGGCCCGCGCTTCCGATCCCGTCGCCCGCTTCGCCCGCTCCCTGGCCCAGTCCGAGCACAGCCCCTTGACCATCAAGAACTATCGATCGGACCTCGCCACCTTCGCCGCCTGGTTCGAGGGCGCCAACGGCGAGTCGATGGAACCGGCCAGGATCACGCCGACTGACCTGAGGCAATTCAAGCACTGGCTGATCGAGCAGCGTCGACTCAAGCCCAACACCGTCAATCGCAAGCTCGCCACGCTCAAGAGCTTCCTGACCTGGGCGACCCAGGCGGGGCTCACCAATGGCCTTCCCGTCCCAGCTCCGGGCCAAGCCTGGAGCGGGCCCCGGCCCGTTCCCCACGAGCAGTCCGGGCCGCGCTGGCTGGATCGCCGCGAGCAGAACGCACTGCTGCGCGCCGTCGAACGGGCGGGCCGGTCACGCGACCTGGCAGTCGTCCGCCTCCTGCTCAACACCGGGCTGCGGGTCCAGGAACTGTGCGCCTTGACGTGGCAGGACGTCGTCCTCTCCGAACGCAAGGGCCTGCTGACGGTCCGCCACGGCAAGGGGGCCAAGCACCGACAGGTGCCGCTCAACCACGACGCCCGGGCCGCGCTGGCAACCCTGGGCTACGCGCAGCATGCCGGCCAGGAGGCTGCGATCCTCCAGGGACAGCGCGGGCCCATGACTCCCCGAGGCGTCCAGTCGCTGCTGGCCAGATACGAACCCCTGGCCGGGCTCGACGACCTCTCGCCCCACGCGCTGCGCCACACCTTTTGCAAGAACCTGATCGACGCGGGGGTCGGCCTGGAGCAGGTCGCCGCCTTGGCCGGACACGAGAGCCTGGAGACCACCCGGCGCTATTGTACGCCGTCCCGTCTTGACCTGGAGCGGGCCGTCGAGCGGATCGGCGAGGGCGAGTAGGCTCGCCATGACGAAGGGGGGCAAGGATGCCCGTCGACTTCTTGACCGGGGAGCAGCAGCGGCGCTACGGCCGCTACGCGGGCGAGCCGTCGCCCGCCCAGCTCGAACGCTACTTCCACCTCGACGACACGGACCGCGGCCACATCGCCCGGTGCCGGCACGATCACACCCGCCTCGGCTTCGCCGTGCAGCTCGGCACGGTACGGTTTCTGGGCACCTTCCTGGCCGACCTCGCCGAGGTCCCGCGGGGCGTCGTGGCCTACCTCGCCAGGCAACTGGGCATCGCCGATACCGGCGGGCTGGAGCGCTATGCGACGGGCGAGATGCGCCGGGACCACGTCGCCGAGATCCGTCGCCACTACGGCTACCGTGACTTCCACGAGGGAACCGAGGCCGCGGCCCTGTACCGCTGGCTTGCCAACCGGGCCTGGGTCAGCGCCGAACGCCCCAGTGTCCTCTTCGACCTGGCGACAGCCCGGCTGGTCGAGCGCAAAGTCATTCTGCCCGGGGTTACAGTACTGGCCCGCCTGGTGGCCCAGGTCCGTGACCAGGCTGCCTCACGGTTGTGGCGCACCCTGGCACGCACCCTGAAGCCGGGGCAAGCGGCCCGCCTGGAGACGTTGCTGATCGCCGACGAAAACTCCCGCCAGTCGCCCCTGGAGCGGCTCCGCCGCGCCCCGACGCGGGTCAGCGTCGCCGGCATGGTCGAGGCGCTCGAGCGACTCCAGGAGATCCGCGCCCTCGGGGTGAGCCACGTCGACCTGTCGACCGTGCCGCCCGTGCGGGTCCAGGTCCTGGCCCGGTATGCTACCCTGGCCCGGGCGCAGGCCATCGCCCGGATGCCCCCGCCTCGGCGTCACGCGACCCTTCTCGCCTTCGCCAAGGTCCAGGAGACCGCGGCGCTCGACGACGTCGTGGACCTGCTCGACCAGTTGATCACCGCGATGCTCGCCCGCGTCGAGCATGCCGGGCAGCGGCGCCGCCTTCGTACGCTCAAGGACCTGGACAGCGCCGCGCTGTTGCTCCACGAGGCATGCCGCGTCCTGCTCGACCCGGCATGTTCTGACCATCGCGTCCGCGATACTGTTTTCGCTCGTGTCCCTCGGGAGCAACTCGTCAGCGCTGTAGCGCAGGTCGCCGACCTGGTCGGTCCGCTCGACGACCACTACTTCGAAGATCTGCGCACTCGCTACAACCAGGTGCGTCGCTTCCTGCCCGTGCTCCTGGAGTCCGTCGAGTTCGCGACGACCGACGCGGGACACCCGACGATCGAAGCGTTCGACTTCCTCAAGGCGATTGAGGGACAAAAGCGACCTGACATGAGTCAGGCTCCCCAGGACCTTCTGACCCCGGCCTGGGAGCGGGTCGTGATCGGTTCGGAGCACCAGGTCGACCGCCGGTTCTACACCTTCTGTGTCCTGGAACGGCTCCAGGACGGTCTCCGCGGGATGCGAGTAGCAATGGAACAGAAACGGCAATTTCGGGCACACCGACGTTCTATGGGTGATGGTCATCACGTTGATCTTGCTGATGCCATCCTGCGATGCCAGAAAGCCAAGTCGGCTCGCCTGTTATCTTTGCCTAGAAAACCGCCCTTTAGGCAAAGTTCTCCTTGGCACTCGCATATTTTCTAAGGTGTTAGGTTATGGCCAGAGCACGGCCCCAGGTTGCATTTTCGGCAAAGTTAAAAAAACGAGGCACGCCGCCAGTTAAGAAGCGCTCGAATCGGGACAGGGATTATCTGCGGCCCGACGAGGTCGAGGCCCTCATGAAGGCGGCTCGCCGACTCGGGCGACATGGGGAGCGCGATGCGGCCATCGTGCTACTGATGTTCCGGCATGGGCTGCGCACCGCTGAGCTTGTGTCGCTCAAGTGGAGCCAGGTGGATTTCAAGCGGGGCTACCTTGATGTGAAGCGTGCCAAGGGCGGGAACGACTCAAAGCACCCGCTGCGTAGTCCGCAGCTTCGAGCCTTGCGGCAGCTCCAGCGAGATTATCGGAAGTCGCCCTACATTTTCATATCGGAGCGGGGGGCGCCGCTCTCATCAAGATCTGTTCGACACATCATTGCTCGCGCCGGGGAAGAAGCCGGAATTGGCTTCGCAGTTCACCCTCATCAGCTCAGACATGCCTGCGGTTACTTTCTCGCTTCGCAGGGACACGACACCCGAGCCATTCAAGACTATCTGGGTCACAAGGACATTCACCACACGGTTCGCTACACGAAAATGGCCCCACAGCGCTTTGAAGACTTCTGGGAGGATTAGCAGAGAACGTCGACGCGATCATAACGCTGTGCTAGATGGCCGCAAAAAGGCGAGATGTTGGGTCTGGGCCAGCTTTCATCGCCTTGGACCGACAGTGCATCGCGGAGTTCCGAGATGGAGACGGAGGCTGCTCGTGGCTCTTGGGTCTCCTGCTGTTGCGCTCCCCCGCCCGATGGCGTCAGCGAGCCGAGGCGGGAGGCGCCACGGGGAATCCCGCGAAGCGTCGGGAAAAACGCTTGCTTCGACCGATGACCACGGGTGCGGTTGAGCCCTCCAAGGCCGTGCCCCCGCCGCGTGGATGTGGGACAGAGCCGCCCTCAACCCACGCAGAAAGCAGCGGTTCGGGCCGACATTCCTGGGGGTGAAGTGGTGGCGGACCAGAGACGCTCCGGACCGCGCGATGCGTTGTCGGTTGGCACCTGTCATGATGCTCCTCGGGATGGAACAGTGGTCTTTGATCAGTTTAACATCCCGAGTGGTCCAGTTTTAGGGGTCCACCTCAAGGAGATACGCCCGGCGGTGGCAAATTGTTCACCAGGATGGCCCGTTTTCCTTGCTATAGACTCGATTTTTTTAACGTTTTTTCCTTGCTATGGCTTGGGCGGTGTACCATAATTGCCCATTTAGAGTAACCGTGATGAGGCGACCGACCATCTCTGTCAAGGCACTTCTGGGAAATAAAGAAAGGGCGTACCATGGCAGACAGTTTTATCAAGAGAATCAGCGACTCTGACGAAGTAAAGTTCCTCGGATTGGTGGGAAATTTTAGCGGGGCTATCCAGGGCGTCGCAGCGTTCATTTCCCTCTTCGGACAAAGTGACACCTCCAAAATCATGGATGCGATTACACAATTGCGGCAAGATCTCGAGCGCGATTTTAGAGAGTTAGGTGACTTAATCGAACAGCAAACTCAGATTATTGTTGATACCGTGAACAGGGATACGATGGCGCTGGCACTTTCCCGTTCTGACATCGCCGCTAGCAGAATCCAGGAATTTCTGGCCAACAATAACAATCAGGCTTTGGAAGCTGCCAAGACAGAATCGATTGGAGGAGTTCGCTTTTTCACCGAACTTGGTCTGAACTCGCCGGATCTACCGTTCTTTCTGCCTGGTTTAGTCAAGGCGGGCACGATTCGGATTTTCGTGATCGCCGCGGAACCCCCAAGCGTGCGAGAACCTCGCGCCGTCGTCGTCGATGACATTAACTTGATGGTCACCTTTCTCGCCAGCATGATTGACTCCATCAAACGTAAAGTTGATGCAGCTCATACCATTAGCCGGAAGAGCCACACCATTCCTTGTTCGGCGCTTCCACAGATTACTGCGGGGCTACCACACAGGATCGTTTTTGTAATCGATGGTTATACTCATGAGGAAAACGGCGTTCGTTTGCAGTTCTTCGATGCACAACAGGGAAACCCCCCGTGTGAACAACCTTCTGGTTTAGAACAAGCGGCTCAATCAGCCGCGATCCAAGCTCGAAGCCAGGGAGTTGCTGACGAGTTGGCTTTTCTTGGTATCCCCGGTTTTGAACAGATTCTTCAATCATGGAGAAATCTTCTAATGGCCTGACCGGCAGCCGCGCTCTCGTTCGAGTGCCGCGGGTGGCCCGGAGAGCTTGCCTGTCCGGGCGGCGAAGCCGCACGAGGAAATGGCTCAATCGAGGACGAAAGTTCCGGTCGCGATTCTCCCGCCTCCTCTCGTCGCTCCGCGACAGAAGTATTCAGTCCCGCCAACCGACGGGCACCCCGACCGGACGGCCCTGCTCATAAGACCGCGCCAAACTCCAGGGCCAGTCGCAGGGATGCTCGACCAGCCCGGCCTTCACTGGGTTCTGATGCATGTACGAGAGCTTCTCCTCGATCTTCTGATCCGAGAAGAGGTTGAAGTCATAGTACCGCGCTTGCCAGACGGGTTGCTCGGGATCGAACGTCGCCGCGGGTGGCCCGGGTTGACGAGCAACCCGGGCGGCGCAGCCGCACGAGGTGAGCCGCTGCATCTCGGCCTGACCTCCTTTCGCTCCGCGACCCCGGTGGGCGAGCAACCGGGGCCACCCGCTACGCACCTGCTGGCCATCGTCGTCAAGGGGTGCGGGTAGTCGGGTAGCGGGGAAGCATCGCTGCTTCCCCGGTCGGGTAAGGAGGTGACGTCGCCGCCACCCCCTCCCCTAAGAACTGCACGTGAAAGTTTCCCTTCATGGCCCAAACCCAACAATCGTGACACCAGCCGCAAAGTAGCGGCCCACATTTCGCAGACCGGTCGAAAGGCGAAATGAACCGGCGGAAACGGGCCGTCGAAGCCCGGAAATGGCCTCAAATCCCTGGAGATTTCGTAGCGCCAAACCAAAAAGCGAAATTGTTTGCTGATCGACGCAGGGTGTAAGTGCCAAACGGGACAGGACTTCTGTTACTTTGCGGCTGGTGTCACGATCGTTGGGTTTGGGCCATACAAGGCGAGCAGGTGATCGAGAAACGGCAGCAGGTTCTTCGTTTCCGCATCCTTGCACTCAATCTCTCGCTGACCCAGGTAGAGCGTGGTCTCCGACGATACATACACCGCCCGAATGCGCCAGGTGCCGATACAGCTTATCCTTTCCGCCGCCTCCGACGGGTTCACTACAGTCATTGACTGCCTGACGCGTGTTGTAGAGGTACTTGCCGTCGATGGCGACGATTCTCACCGGAAACTCATCTTTCGGCAGCTCATGCTCCCGCAACGCTTGCTTCACCCCTTTCGCGAGCTCCGCCCTCAAGCCTTCCGGGTCAAGTTGCACCATGATGTCGTGCAACGTCGTGTCCGGTATACGCTCCGCGTACACTTCGCTCAGGGTTTCGATATCCCGTAGCGTCTTGCACCCAGTCATGGCCCCCGCCAGAAGCACTTCCAGTACGTAGCCCAGGTTCCACTCTCGGCTGGCACTGAAGCGAAAATCATTGATACACCGCCACCAGTCGCTCGGCAGCACCCTCTCGATGTGCCTCGCTATCACTTTTAGTATGTTCGTCCCCCCGTCATTCATGTTTTCCTCACAAGTACAGTTATGCTTTCGTGAATGGCCTTCACGAACACGGCAGGTAAAAACGCTTGGCGGCGATCTTTACCTGCCTCTTTTTGTGCTCAGCACCTCATTTTAGGGAAGATGCAAAAGTAGTAGCTGCTCGCGCCTTCGGCACGCTCAGGTGGCCGGCATACGGAGACGTTCCACGTCGGAAACGGTACACGCGGTGCGCGTTACGACATGCGCCTACGTCTCCACGTACTTACGTCTAACGTTTGGTACGTACTACGTGGGGCATGTCGTTTGCCGCTCATCGCCTCATCGTCTACGTACTATGCGAAATGTCCAAACTGCGAATTTGGTCAGAGACAACGTTTAACGAGCAACTCTGCCCTTAAGGCGGGAGTTCTGAGAGCCGGTAGATAGTGGTGACATGGACGTTGAAGGTTTCGGCGATCTCGCTGACCGGCCTCCCCTCGGCCACGAGCCTCCTTGCCAGTTTCGCCTGCTCGGGACTTAGCTTCGGCGGCCGTCCGAATCGTACTCCTCTGCGTTTCGCGGCGACGCGGCCGGCTGCAGTCCGTTCGCGTATCAAGTCGCGCTCGAACTCGGCGATGCCGGCAAAGACCGTCATGATCATCTTGCCCGCATGAGTGGTGGTGTTGGCCCACGGCTCCGAGAGCGACTGAAAGCGAGCCCCAGCCTCGCGAACGGCTTCCATCGTTTCGAGCAAGGCACGCGTTGACCGCGCGAGGCGGTCGAGCTTCCAGACCACGAGGATGTCCCCTTCGCGAAGCTGGTCGAGCATCTTCTGAAACTCTGGCGCTCGCGACTTGCGCCCGAGACTTTCTCTCGGAAGATTTTCTTGCAGCCGGCCTTCTTGAGAGCTTGCAACTGCAAGTCCAGGTTCTGCTCCAGAGTAGACACCCGCGCATAGCCGATCTTCATAGTTCTTTCGATGCTGCCGGTCTTGCAAAAGTCTTCGCGAAAGAATGGGCTTTTGCAAGAAAGTTTTGCGACGCAAATATCGGCCAAATCGCGAGGTTTCCAGTCCTTCGCAAATCTTACGAGTTTTGCAACATGGTCGGAGGCGAATGGTCAATCCCGGCAAGCGCCTCATCATCATCTCTTGAGCTGCGATGAAATCGAAGCACTCTATGGACGACGCCGCTGAAACAAATTGACCCACCTTTGTTTCCCTTGCCCCCGGCCCCGTCATCCGTCGCCCTCACAGGGCCGGGGGGCGATGGATGACGGGGTTGGGGGCAAGGGGGCGGCACACCTCCTGCCGCACCCAGCAGCCGCACCTCTTACCTTCCCAACCCCATGCCCCTGGTTTGCAGATTCCGGAGCCCCAACATGCGGCGGCTGAGCCGCCGCAATTCGTACCATGGACGGACACCGCCAAGCGACGGGTTAGCGGGCGACATGACAACGCGAAAGCGTTGGCGTGGCGCTTGCCCGGTGCCGACTCTCCCAGGCCTCCGGCCTGCGCCGATTAGACTTGGCCAATTTTAATTCACTACTTGCAGTCGTCCTTCAGACCGAAAAACACGCGCAAGACATCAAAAAAAAACCGCCTCCGGCGGAAGGGGCTGGTGTTTGGAACTCGGGAGCGAACCAGAGCAAAAAGGCCGCTCGTCTTCACCGCTCCGGCTCGATGCCGATATCCTTTCTGCGCAGAGCACTCCATGTGTCATCCCGGACGGGATCTCCGACGATGCGGGGATCCTTCCTCTGCGCCTCCCACGCCTCGTCCAGAACAGGCGAGAGGCCCTTGCGACATCGGACGAGATCCCCGGGTTCGGGCACCATGCGGAAAAGTCGGGCGGGGATGGTGAGAGTGCCTCGCTCCATCTCGTCCAACTCCGCAAGCGGGTAGCTCTCGTGAAGGCGCACCACCCGAATGGTGAGCGAATCCGGCTCCGCCCGGACCACCTTCACGGCCAAGAACCCCCCGAGCAGCAGCTCAAGCTGCCGTCGTCGATCGTCTCCCGGGAGGTACAGTTGGTGGTTCGCCAGCGCGTGATCCAGCGGCGTGCGGCCTTTGTGATCGCGGATGCTGACATCGGCGCCTTGGCTCACCAGGAACGTCGTCTCCGGCAACCGGCCGGGACCGGCCGCACAGTGCAACGGCGTCCAACCGTCCGCGTCGCGGGCATCAATCGCCGCCCCGCGGCCAAGGAGGATGGCAATGTGCGCGCGGCTCCCGAAAAACGCGGCGGCGTGCAGCGGCGTCGCGCCATTCCGGTCGCGCACGTGTACATCGGCGCCTCGGCCAAGCAGAACTTCGGCGAAGGTCGGGTCCCTCCACGGTGGCGCCACGGCGTGGAAGAGCGGTGTGCGACCATCCGCATCTCGGGCATTGACGCTCGCATCGCGCAAGCCAGTGAGAAACGCCTTCCAGGTCGTTGTCCGCCAGCGCTTTAAAGACTTCCCGCTCGGCGTGCCTCGTGCGGTCGCGAAACTCTTCCTGCCCGCGCCAAAGCCGAGCGATGAGATCTTCGTTGACATCCTTCTTATCGTCGATATCCATCGAATTTCCTCTCCCCGGTCAGGGTCGCAAGCAGCCTTGTGGAGGAACAGACAGGACTCGCGACGGTTGGGCCCCAAAGATGAAACGGGTCGCTTGTTATCACCGCTCCGGCTCAATACCGAGATCTCTCCTGCGCGACTCCTCCCACCACCCCCGTCGCTGCCACTCCCGCCGCCACGCCTCGTCTAGGACGGGCGAGAGGCCCTTACGATAGATCAGGCAATCCCCGGCTTCGGGTACCTTGGGGAAAAGTTTGGCGGGGATGGTCAGAGTCCCCTCATGCTTCGCCTGCCGCTCCGCCTCCAGGTAGCTCACGTGCACCTCCTCGACCGAAATCCCGAGCCAATCCGGCTTCGCCGCGACGACCTTCACGGCTAGGAAGCCCCCGAGCAGCAGTTCAAGCTGCCGTCGTCGATCGTCCCCCGGGGCGTCCAGGTGGTGGTTCGCCAGCGCGTGATTCAGCGGCGTCTGGCCCTTGTGATCGCGTCTGCTGACATCGGCGCCTCGGCTCACCAGGAACGTCGTCTCCGGGACCCGGCCGGCAGCGGCGGCGCAGTGCAACGGCGTCCAACCATCCCCATCGGGGGCATTAATCTGCGCCCCACGGTCGAGCAGGATGGCGAGATGTGCCTCGCTCCCGAAGTACGCAGCACCGTGCAGCGGCGTCTGGTTATGCCGGTCGCGCATCCGCACCTCGGCGCCTCGGACGAGCAGCAATTCGGCGATGGCCAGATCCCTCCACGGCGGCGTCACGGCGTGGAACAGCGGCGTGCGACCGTCCGCGTCTCGCGCGTTGACGTTCGCACCCCGCGCAGCCAGGTGGAAACGCCGTACAGGTCGTTCTTCACAATCGCTCTCAGCAGTTCCCGATCGGCGTCCACAGTCAGCAGCCCGAGCTTCCGTCGGTCATCGATGTCCATCGAATTCCCTTCCCCGACAGGGGGTCGCAAGGAGCCATGGAAATGATGAAGAGGCGGGGTGGAATGGTTTCGGTCCGCCTCGACTCACGAGGGATAATGAGAAGATCAGTGTACCATGCCGTGGTTGCTGTTTCTTCGTTAGTTCAACGAGAAACCAACCGCGGCGCTGAGAAAAGGGATGAGGCGAGACGGTGCTTCGGCGTCGGGTGGGATACGATGTTATCCTGATGCTTGCCGGAATACGGGCGATTTTCGTGTTAACAAAAACGTGAACATCCTATGTCGAGACAGGGGCAGAGGTTGCGGTGATTTTGGGGGTCGTTGGTTAACGTTTGGTTACCAATATAAGAGACGGGGGCGTCTTAACTTATATCCAAATCGGCGGGAGTTTTTAGCACTTCAAGTGCGCAGGTCTGATGTTTACCGAATGCCTTATCATAACATACTTCTTATGCGTCGGTCCAGTGAATTCGTCGTCGACTTCGGTTTCAAGTTGGCAGGGGTGAGGCGGCTTACCTTCATCATTGCCGGCCTTGTCTTCACTTGACCTTCGGCCAGGCATAGTAACATTGGCCTACAGTGCATCGGGATACTTGGTCTTCGGCTCTTCTGCATCGTACCTGACGGCATGACGTCGGCTGAGGAGGCAGGGGTCGACGTTCATTTCCTTTCAGCAGGGGGCTTCCAAGTGAAGGCTTCGGCTTCAGTCGGCTTCGGTTTCAAGTCGGCAGGGGGTGAGGCGGCTTGCCTTTCCTCCGCGTCATGTCAAGATCCCCCGCTCGTGAAATGATACGTAGTCGGTATCTGAAAAGAGTACGTGGTCAAGCAGCGGCATTCCGAGCAGCTCTCCGGCCTGCTTGAGTCTCCTGGTGACAGTCACATCCTCGGTGCTCGGCTGAAGCTCGCCCGAGGGGTGGTTGTGTCCAACTATGATGGCGCATGCGCCGACCAAGAGCGCACCTTGGAAAATTACACCAGCGGAAACGGGCGCCGACGTGGTGCTCCCGACCGACACGAGCGAGAAGGACACGATGTGATGCGCGCTATTGAGGTAGAGTGCCAGAAAATGCTCTCTCGCCTCGTCCCGCAACAGCCCGCGCATAAAGCAAGCGGCATCACCGGGGCCGGAAATCGTAAGACCTTTGCGACGCGGCCCGATGTAGCGGGCCGTCACCTCGCGGACGTAATCTTCCGCGAATTCATTTCCGGTTCCGTCGAATCTCGTCATGTCATGGCCTCCAAGGGGTGGCCGAATTGCGCCCCTCGGTCACTAGCAGCGGGGCGAAGTCGGCCGGGTCGACGTCAGTCCATTCGTTGGTCGTCACCGCCTGCCGCTGCGCCTCGGCGACGGCGGCGTTCGGGTCTGGGGCCTCGACGAAAGTGTAATAGGTTTCGGTGCCGCTGTCGTTGGCCCAGTCGGGGTAGAGCAGCAGGACGGAGTAGCGCTTCGATGCGGCTTCGCGCGAGGTCGGGGCATTTGCGGGGGCTTCCGCCTCGACGATGGCGGCGGCGCATGTCCTTGCTGCTTCCCTAAGGTCGCCATCCTTCCAGCGGTCAATTACCATGCGGCAGGCCGCCAGCAGCTTCGGGGCGGCGAGCCGTAGCCGCTCGGGTTCGAAGTCGATGATTCGGGACTGCTCTTGCTGCTTGTGGCCGTCGACCTCGACCAGGGCATAGAAGACCTCGCCGTCGCGGTCGTCGGACTCATCGGCGTACTCCGGCGGCATCTCACGGGCGATGGCGGCGGCCTCCTCGGGAGAGGCGGCCTCGATGCCGCCGAACCCGAACCGCATCTCACGGTGGATATGCACGTTGTAGATTGTCATGGTGAGACTCCTTCTCGTTGCAGGGTTGATAATTTCGGCGTGGCGTCTAAAGCGGGGTGCGCGGCCCCGCTTCTCGCGTCACGCGGCGGCCTGTCCTTCCTCCTCCTGCTCTTCGGCTTTACCTAGGATAAAATCGGCGGCCTTCTGCGCGGCGCTGGCCGCTTGTAAGAGCAGCTTCTTCTCGTCGCGAAGGGCTTTCAACCAACCGTTAATGTAGGCGCTCGCGTCGTCAAGCCGCGAGGAATTATCAAGGCCGCACGTCGCCGACAGAAACGCGGCCCCCAGCTCGGCCACAAGCTCCTCAAGGCTATAGCGCTCTTCACGGTTCTCCCCATCGCTTTTCTCGAAGCGGTTCAGGCGGGACTTGTGGCCCGTGCTGTGAATCAATTCATGGTGTAGGGCACAAAAATAGTGCTCGGCGTCCTCGAACTGTCCCAGGTTCGGCATATCAACCACGTCATGCGCCGCGTTGTAGCACGGATTAAATGAGTGCTGTGCCGAATCCTCGGGCGCTTCGGCATCTCAGCCACAATCCTTTGGGCCTCCTCAAGCGGGGAATTTACTCGGGCGGGAACATCATCGGCCGGCCGCTCAACGCCTTCGGTCTGGTCGAGGTTGAACACAAACGCGAGGAAGGGATAGCAGGGGGCGGGTGCCGCTGCTTTACCGTCAGCCTGAAGCTTCGCCATCTCGTCCGGCGTGCGCCAGTGCCAATAGACCACGGGCGTTGCCTTCTCGCCCTTCTTCACGTTGCCGCCCATCTTTTGGGCCTGCCGGAATGTCACCCAATAACGGCTGCTGTATTCGCGCATCCCAAGGAGCACGGAATTGATGCCCCGGTACTCCTTGCCGGTGGTAAGGCTTTTGGCTGGGCCGCTCGTCCAGCACTTCCGCCACGGGATAACGCCTTCCTCCAGACGCTCGATGATTTTGGAAGTGACAAGCTCGTAGACGTTCATGGTGTGTCTCCAGGTTTCGCCCGCCTTCTCTTCCTTTGCGTTTTTCCTCCGGAAGCGGCGGGGGGTTTCACCCTGGTCTGAACCCCCGCCGTTTCCGGGGGAAAAAGACTAACAACCATGCTGCCCCCTCCTCGGGGGCAGACCACTTGGATTTCTTTTCTTCAGCAAGAACCAGCCGCGTACGTACGCCGCCCTTCACGCGGGATGACAGCCCGCAGGGCTGGCGGCTCGCGTGACCGGCGGACGGGCGCGACACCATCCTGCAACTTGCTCGACCCCGCTTCGACGGCCGAGTCTCGTTTCAATTCCGTTCGTCTCAACCCCACTTGAAGACCCAATCCCGCGAGTGGAAAGCTCGGCGAGCTTTGAGGAGTAGCCGATACGCATGCTCCGGGGCGATAACTTTCCCAAGCACCAGGCTTCTGAAGCTGCGACCGCATCTCCGCGAGACTTGCGGCTCGGAACGCATATTCCCCACCACCTTCTGCGAGCGGGAGGAAAATCAACTTTTGCATGGTCATGGTGTAGTCTCCAGGTTTCGCCCGTCTTCAGCTCTTGTTCAATTCGGCCCTCCGTGACTCTTCGCCGCTGATTATCAGGTAGCGCACCCAATGGTCAGCGAGCTGGGCCGCACGGGCCACCTCCGCCAGGTCGGCCATGGAATAGGTGCTCGCCTCGCGATAATCCCCGTGCTTTGTCTGGTAAGAGCGGCCAATCTGTACGGTGTGCCACGACCAACCCCTCGCGGAATTGGTGAACACAGCCGCCTCAATGCGCCCGGAGCGGATTTTGTGGATAAGTTCTTTCTTTTTCCCTCGCTCAGTCATCGGGTTTACCTCCTTCAGTCAATGCCACACCGCCCGTTGCTTTCCCTGCTCGGCGGTTTCCCGTGAGCGGCCGGCCGCAGCTCATCCGCCTCGGCTCCCGTAATACCGGCCGCTCACGTCCGTCACGACCTCGCCTCCGCTGCAACGAAAGATCCCATTAAATCCACAGCCAGACTCGAAGTAGCGGAGATCCAGGGAGAGCGCTGGGTAGCGCTCGGCCGCGTTCTTAATGACCGGCGATGGCGGGCTCCAGGCGGTGTCAAAGTGAAACACGACCTGGAGCGTCTTTTCGTCGTAAACCGTCACCGGCCCTTCCACGTCGACGTGAAACGCGGGCCATTTCGTGCCCCAATTGGCGACGCACCAGTCACGGCCGCCCGCGCCGTAGCCGTCCTTTGGCGGCGTGCCGCGCTCTTGATGGGGCGTCGCCGCGTGCTCCCTGTCCCAAGCCTCGGCCGCATCATCTAGCCGTTCAAAGTCCTCGGGATAGGGAACGAATTTATCGAAGTCGAACGGACTCTTTCCGGCGGCGAGTTTCAAGAACTCTTCAAGCACCTCCCTCGGCCCTTCGACCATCAAATCATTCTCGCAGCGGTTCGCCATAAGCCTCCTTGTTTCATTCAGGGCCGTGGTTAGTTCAGTTCAACCCGGCCTCGGCACATCGTTCTTCAGTCTTTCTGCGGCGTCAGTGAAGAGCCCTCAAATCCTCGACCAGGGCAACAAGGCCGTCTACATCGTCACCCAAAAGCTCGGCGGCGGCGGCAGCGAAGCGCAGTACGCCGCGCTTCTCCTCCGTCATCCCTTCCGGCCGGATGCCGTGACAGGACGGACAGCCGCGAATGAGTGCGCCTTCGCGGTCGAACTCGGTCGTCGCTTCACGGAGCACGTACGCGACATCCCACGGTTTCCCGCAGCAAACGCATAGCAGTTCCATAAGGCTCTCTTTTCAAAAGGGCCGGGCACAGGCCCGGCCTTCGTGGTTCAGTGCCGTTCGTCAAGCGGTGAGAAACAGAAGTAGAAGCGCGGCCTGTGCTGAAACACCAAGCTCCCGCTAATTCCATCGCTTTTCCTTCTCACCACGACGAACGGCGCCATGAACCGCCTTACCTCGAAGTCACGGCGTAGCTCGTCGGCGTCCCACACCTGACCGTGCTTTAGTTCCAGCTCGGCCCGACCTTTTGGTTCCGCATTGAGTGCGGTCACCAATTCGCGTCGTGCATTCTCCGTCGTGCCACTTCTCATGGCTCTAATCCTCGTGCGGTAGCATGACCGTGATGACCGGCTCGCTGTCGTCGCCCGGCCCACAAAGGGCATAGAGCTTCACCTGCGGCGGGTCTCCCTCGCGGTTGTCGTTCCTGACATGCACCGCGAAATCGACCCGTTGAGGGTTTGGCGACTTCGGCCGCTCTACGGCGTACCGGGCCTTATTGAGAACGTCGAGGAGGTTGTCGGGGCGCACGTGCATCGCGAAATCGATCCCTTGTACGTCTCGCGCCTCGCCCCGCTGGATGGCAAACCGCAGCACGTTCAGCACGTCCCAAAGCCGGCCGGTCTCGTCCTGGCCGGCCACGCCGTGAGGCACGGCGACACACTCGGCCCAAACCCCGGCCGTCACCGCGACCGGGAACCGGAAGCCGGCTTCCTTGGCCAGCTCCGACACGTCAACAAGCACGCCGTCCGCGATAGCCTGCGCTCGTGTGTAGGAGAAAATCACCATAGCGGGCTCTCGTATTGTTCCCCCCCATCATTGGCGGCGGAGCTGGTCGGCGCCTCCGCGTGGCGGTTCACCCACTCCTCGGCAAGCCGGGCGATGTGGGCGACCTGCACCAGGTCGGCCAGTGCATAGCTATTTGTCTCGCGATACTTCCCGTCGTCGGTCTTATAGCGGCGATGAATCTGAACGCTGTACCAGGTTCTCGTTTTTCCGCTCTCCAGGTTCGTCGTGTTCTCCCACACGGCCGCCTCGATACTCCCGCGCTGGATTTTATGGACAGGCTCTTTCTTTTTTCCTTGCTCAGTCATTTTTGCTTTCTCCTTTGGTCAATCCCGCACCAGCTTCCCGCTGCGATTTACATCACCTTACGCGGTGAGCCGGTGTGCTGTGTGGGCTGCAAGGGGACATTGATGGCGGAGCTTTGTTTGTGACGCTGGCGCTATTCGCGCCGTTTTCCTGGCGGGTATTTGCACGAGCGGAGAAAGTCGCCGCGGCCGGCCACCACCCCTCAGGCGGGATGGCAGTCCGATCAAGGGCTCGCGGCGGCGGCTGGCCGCGGGCCGCCGTGTCTAAGCGGGTCGGGGCGAACTCGACCCGGTGCGCTTAGACATGGCGGCGAGCAAGCTCGACGCAATGAGATGAGAGGGTCGTTACGCGCCATTACCGGCGTGGTCAGTCCACCGGCCTTGCAAATAGAATGCGCTGCCGCATCCGTCCTGCGGCATACCGGCAGTAGCGCTCCTCGACCTCAATGCCGATGGCGCTTAGCCCAAAGTCCTTCGCCGCGCGAAGCGTGCTGCCGCTTCCCATGAACGGGTCAAGCACGGGGTCACTCCTCGGAACGGGAAAAATTGCACGCTAAGCCCTGGACCCGGGCCAGAAGTCGTATTCTGAGCTGGTTTTGGACTGCCGAGAGCAACCGTCAGCAATTCGTGAGCGTGACCAAAAACTAAAGTTTTCGTCCACCCCTCGGAACGAGCCTGAAACCGCCGAAATCGCTGTGTTCCTGCGAGATTCACAGCAAGGGGTTTTTGGCCATGCCCCTCCGCCCGCCCTTAACGTGCAATTTTTCCCCAATCGAGGGGTGACCCCAATGTTCTGATCAAGGGCCGCCCTAGCCTCGTCCCGCAGCCTCTGATCTTCAGCTCGCTCGGAGAGGTCAAGGAGCCATTTCCTTAGTTCCTTGACGTCGCTGGGCAACGGCGGGCCCGCCGCGGTCGGTCCGTCCAACCCCAAGCGACGCACGGCACCGAGCCGATGCTCCGGTTCAGTCGAGCGCTTGAATATTGCAACGTATACACGCCAGCGGTCTTCCTTATGCCTCCGGCCAAGACACCACTCGACCGCCGTCCTCCACTCTGCCTGCTTGGACTCGGGATTCGTCAACACTTCGCCGCAGAGGCGCCACCCCGCCTCCTCGATGGAAACCTTCCACGCCTCCGCCAACTTCCTGATGAGAACATCGAGGCCAACGCTAAGCTCGTTCGCGTGCCTGAGAATAACTCCGACAACGGCATCCTTCACCGACCGGCCAAGCGTCCGATCGTCATTGAGAAGTTCCGCCAACTGCGACAGCGTGACATCTCGACGACGTTGCGCTTCGTGAGGGTGGAACCCCCGTCGTTCAAAAGAAAGGATTTGTCCTTCGATAGTGTCCAATACGTCCTGGACGGCATCGCCCGGGACTACCCGCAGAAACCGAACGAGGTTCGGCATCACCACCAGCGGGTCGAGGGAGCCAAGCGATCGGACGACAAGAAAACGTCCCAACCCCGTGAGCACCGCGCCTTTGCGCAGCAGAAAGTCAATCGCCTCGGACATATCCCGAGGATCCGGCGCGACGCAGGTCAACGCTTGGGCAAGGTACAGCGAGTCTGAGACCTGTTTTCTTAGCAGCGATGCAAGCGCCGCTTCGTACGCCTCCGATGCCCGGCCTCTCTGCGTGGCTATTGTGTACAACGCCACCGCTGAATGAATTTCAAACGCCTTACGCAGGGATGCTTCATCACCATTGTTAACAAGATCACTAATCGTGTTGATTTCATCCTGAGACACCTCCTGCTTTTCGAGCAGCAATACAGCGACTGCGACGCTCATTGCCGCCCCTGTGCGGGTCGTCTCATCGGTTACGCGGCGGAGTATGATCTCCGATGCCAGACTTGGATCAATTCGGTACGCCTCACTCAGACGTCCCAAGTCAAGCAGCTTGCAAATCCGTTGGGTGACGCTCTCAAACGACGCCGCACCCTCCCCCTCGCTCCGGGTCGCCTTCGGAACATCCGGCCCCGCCGCTCCCTCGACGAGATCTTCTTGCTCCGGGCCTTCTTTATCCCGTCTCGATGAAGTCATGGTTACCTATCGTTCTGCGCAGCGGCGTTTAATTTCGCAGAGATCGTAAAAGGTGCGACTTTTTCCCGCGGCTCTCGCTCCCCTACTCTTTCCGTGAGCCGAGGGCTTCATTCCGGGGGGCTGCCAAAACTTCGTCCATGGTCACGCACCGCAGCATGCGTGCGTGGCGAGAGACGGATCTCCTTTCATTATCCCCGGGGCGGGAGTAGCTATCGCCTGCCTACCCTCCCGCTCTTAGCCCTTTTTCCGGCTCTCCTCTGATGTCGCCAGGCGACGTCGAGTTGGATTCGTTCGCAAAGCGCACCGCCCTGCCGCGCTTTTAGCTGCGAGCGGACCTCTCAGGCTCACGACAACGCTCCGCAATGCTTCATCCAAAATCCCATTCAGGAGCGTTGCCATATCCGTCGCGCGAAGCGAGGCCAACGCCGTCAACCGCAGGTCGTTCTCCAGCGTCAGAAGCAGACCTTGCGCTTTGGGGCTTCCCAAAATTCGCTGACGTCAATGGCTAGAATCGCGGGAAGATCGAAGGAGGGTAGGAAGTGGGCTCTGACAAAGGCTCAGGCTTGCTTGGCCTAACCAGCACTGGGGAAGATGGGGGACGGTTCGTCAACGAGATGAATGTTTGCTGGATAAAAAACTATCCGACACCGTCATCTCCTATGCATTTTCGAACCGCTAGCTTCTCTGCATTTTGACGCCACCGCTGACAGAACACAGGACCTTCTTCTCGCCTCTCTCGACCCCCCCTCTCTCCGTGGGCCAAGGGCTTCATCCCGAAGGTCGCCCAACTTCGTCTATGGTCACGCACCACACCATGCGTGCAAGAGCACGAGAAATTGATTTCCCACTCCATTATGGCCAGGGCAGGATCGCTATCGCGCTACCCTGCTCTAACCAGACTGCGGCGCGACTCTGTGTGTGCGGTGCCCTTCGACTCTCAGGTCGTTTTGTCTCAACCGCTGATATCGGCTGATACGCATCCGCAGCTGTGTGGCGATGATGCTCACTCGCGCGGCATCATTACCATCTCGCCGCACAGGCTGAAGTTTCGTCTTCTGCCGCCAGCTCCTTTGAGCTTCGGTGCCGATGCTTATTTGCGTCGGAATATCTCAGTGTGCCTGCCGGCACAGACTTTTCGGCGTCGTGTACCTCTAGGCGGCCTCGGGGGTCGCCGTCTCGGCATCCCCCTCCCCTGCCCCGCTCTCAGACGCCAGCGGCCCTCGCAAGCTCACCACCACTCCACGCAAAGCGTCATCCAAGATTGAATTCAGCAGCGTCGAGCGGTCGGTCCCGCGCAGCGCGGCTAGCACCGTCAACCGCAGATCGTTCTCCGGCGTCAGAAGCAGACTGCACTTCAGCCGCTCCGCTCCCTTGTTCTTCGGCGTCTTTGTGGCCTTGCTTCGCTTGCCCTTGGCATTCCCTGCGTCCTGGCTCATCGGCTCTCCCCTCCCCTCGTCGCTCCGGTCGGTTCCTTCCCAGGAGAGATTATCGGCCAAGGGGTGGTAGGCGGTTTGGAGCAAAGGCTCCTTGATGACCATGACGGGTTGCCCGGGAACTGGGGTGCTCCCCTTCTCCTGGCCCGCCTCACTCCACCTAGCGGCTCCTGTGCCGGTATACGGGCGAGCCAGCACGCCGGCACGCGGGCACGCCGGTGTGCGAGCACGCCAATGAGTACATATTACATGTGATCTTCCAAAGACTTAGGGTAAGGGGCGGCCTAGCGCACGCCGGTGTGCCCGCGTGCCGGCCTACGGGCCTGCCCGTACGCCCGTAGGCCGGTTATGATCGCTTCGGCCATCTCCTGCTCGAAGGCTTCTCGTTCTGCCTCGAACCCGGGGGCATTACTCGGCCGCTTCAGCGCACCCAGCCTCAGCTTGGCTGCCTCCTCCTCAAGATGAGGAATGGCATCCTCGACGACTATCAGGAGGGCGCGGAGGAAGTGGCTATTGGTGATCGACCCTCCGATCGCCTCGCCGTAGAGATCCACGGCCATCTTCAAGGTCCTCGCGGCCCGACGGGTGAGGTGGAACTCCCGCGTGATGTCCACCGGCTCGCCCGTCAGTTTGGGCGGCTTCTTCGTCTGGTCCGTCGGCTGACGATCCGCCGTCTCTCGCTTCAGTACCTGGTCTGTCGTTACCGGGTCCAGGATGTGCGCGAGCGAGCTGCTGGGCGTCGATTCCTTGAGCGGTTTGGGCATCGATTCCCTCCTTAATCGTTAGCGGCCAACGGCAATTCCTCATCGACGAGAACGGGCTCATCACCTCCATCTTCGTCCTCGCAGAGCGGCTCGTGGTCGGGAGGTTCGGCCAGCAGGGCAGGGGGGGACAAGGTGCCGTTGAGGAACTCGTCTCGATTCGTGATCCGGTGCTCGATCTCAATCGCCAGATTACGGTAGGCCAAGGCCACCTTGTGCTTGGCATAAGCCGGGATCTGAAAGAGGGTCTTGCCCTTCTCTGACGCCTTGTTCACCACGTTCGCCTGCGTGGTCTGCGTCAGGAAGCCTCGCCCTGGCATTTGTTGTTGGATCAGTTGTTCGATATCGGTGGCGAGCTTTGTGCGAGTGTCAACGCATGTGAGGAGCACGCCGAGGATCTCGATGTGGGGGTTTCTGAGCCTGCGGACGTCGGCGATCTCCTTCAGCGCCTCGTTGATCCCATGCATAGAGAGGGGATGCGGGAAGGCCGAGATCAGGAACCATTCGGCGGTCGAATAAGCGGCGACGGTCGTGATGGCCGCCGCGTGGGGAGGGGTGTCCAACCAGATGAAATCATAGTCCGGCCTCGCCTGAGCGATGGGCCGCTCCAAGATGCGCGTCTTGTCGGCGTACTTGGAAAGTAAGTTGTCCAACTCGGCCAACTGGGCTCGGGAGGGGACGAGATGGACCCCGCGCGGGAGCTTCGACCGGATCGCGAGCGACTGAGGGGTCTCGTCGGAGGTGAGCAATTCGAGCGTCCCGGCGTAGCTCTTGACTGGCACGCCTAGATTGATGGTCGACCCCGCATGGGGATCGAGGTCTATGATGAGCGACCGGTAGCCTCGGAGCCCCAGGGCGGCGGCGAGATTGACAGTGTTCGTCGACTTCCCCACGCCCCCTTTTTGATTTCCGACCGTGATCACCGCCCCCAGTCGCTTCCGCGCCATAGCCCGACCCTCCTTTTTTCGCGGTCCCTCCTGACCAACGTCGCTGACGCCGGCATGCCGGCACGCCGGCACGCCCGTACGCCAGGTTTCGACCCGCAGCGTGGATTTACCAGAGATTCAACCATCTCACAATCCAGGATTTATCGAGAATTCGATGTCGGCCGGCACGCCGGCACGCCGGCACGCCGGCATACCGGCACGCCGGTTACCGCGGGGCAGGTCTCGTCGAGCGAAGCCGCTTATTTGGTAAGCTTCTATATTGTCAACGGTTCTGGGCAATTTAGCCTATTGCAAGGGTCTAGCATCGCGCGACATAATCACGGTGCTTAACCGGTCGAAAGAACCGGTCGTAGTTCGTTGTTTTTGGAGTTAAGTGAATGAGGTAGCGAGAGACACAGCTAGCTAGAAACGAAAAAAGCGACCCGAAGGGGTCGCTTAATTCGCCGATCACGGTTTGAGCTTAGCACGCTCAAGAGGACTCTCAAATCTGCTTCGAACAGGTTTGAGAGCTGCCGCTGACTTGAGGGGCCCGACACCCTCAAGTCTATGCTGCCCCCCTTGAACGAGTCAAGTCTCTTATTGCGATCTGACGGGGATGGTCTGTCCCGAGATCCCGGAAATCGGGGTCGCGGGATACGTCCATCGTCCGGTGTTCCCCGTTACCTCCGGGCGCGGGCCTCCGCAAACGGCCCGCCACGGTAGGGGGGTATGCAAACACTATTAGGGCTTCCGGGCACGGAGTCCCGGGAAGAGCCTCGAAGGAAGCCGGAAGGGGGCTTTGCCTTCTTCTCAGTCATGCAGCTCATCATGGCCTGGACGGCCCTCCGGGAAGGCAAAATTAGCCTGAGGGAGCTAAGGATCTACTTTGCCTTAGCCGAAATGAAAAGCCGCCGCTGCGGGGCGAGAGACGATGTGCCCCCGGAGTTCGCACCGCTGGAACTGCGGTTCCTGGTCGGCGGGGAAGGGGGGAGCGCGAGGCGGTGAGGAAGCTTATCGCCGTGGGGCTCCTCCGCGAGGTCTCAAAGACAAGCATCGAGTTCGCAACCGAGCCGAGTGAGCTTCGCTTCCTGCCCGAAACACTCGATGCGACCCTCGATCTCATTTCCCACCCTGACCGGCGGGTGCCTGTCCCACGGCGAATCATCCGCCTCATCGCAAGCGGCGCCAGGCGTACACTCATCGCCACCATCCTCGGCCACCTCATTCGGTGCCTCTTCTACAAACAGCGGCGAGTGCCACCCCAAGGGCTGCTGCAAGGCGTCCTGGATCGCCGAGGTCTTCGGCGTCTGTGAGCGTCGCCGTCAAGAGGCAGCGAAAGCACCTCGTCGAGCTTGGCTGGCTTCTCCCGCAAAAGACCTGCCAGCGCACACTCAACACCCATGGCGTCTGGCTTGCCATCAATCTCGCATGGGATGGCATGACCAAGGCCAAAGAGACGCTGGGCGTGCAAGCGGCCGAAGAGCCGATCCCGGCATCGGCGCCGGTCCCGGCCCCGACAGAGGCCCAAGCCGCTCCGGAACCGCCGCCCCCTCCGGCAGACAACCCGGCGGCAAAACAGCCACCCCTTCCCGCCCCTCAAGCCAGCAAAACGGCCACCCCCCATATAGAGGAAAACAAAGAACCTCTTCCGAGAGGAGGATCTAAAAACCAGAAACCCGCCTCGGGCGGAACGACTGGTGTTTATATCTCTCAATCAAAAGAATCCGACTCTCAGAAGCCAACGCTACGCGACGTGAAACCCGAAGATCTCCGAGACCCATCGCGGCTCCTGGACCTCCACGCTCAAGCCATCGCCGCGGGATACATCTCGCAAAGCGAAGCCGAGCGGCTGAATTTCTTCGCCGCCGCCAACCATGCCCGGGTCATCGGTAGTCGAAACCCTCCGGGGCTCTTTGTCCGCATTGTGCGTTCGGGGCTTTGGAGTTTCTGCACGCAGGACGACGAGGAGTGGGCAAGGGTGCAGCTTCGCTCTGCCCTTTACCCCGAACCACCAGCGGGTTCGCGGGAATTGCCGCAGGCCCGGGCTCCTCGGCCGTCTCGCGGCAGCCTCTCGGATGACGCCCGGTTCGTGCGGGACATCACAAACGTGCTTCGGAAGCGTGGTATCCCGGAGTCGAGCGCCTGGCGGCTCGTGAACCGCGAGCGCCCCGAGTGGACGCGCAAGCGCTGGGACGCGGCCCGGGCCGAACTCCAAGGCAGCACAAGTTCCCCCGTTGCCGTAGCGGCGGCCATGGGCTACTGAGTCGGGTATGCTGCGAATACCACGATTTCTTGCAAACTGGAGGTGATGATAATGCCACGGAGACCGGGGTTCCTTGCAAACGAGGCGGACGTGTGCTTGCGTTTCTTCACCGTCACGCAGCTCATCATGGCTTGGACGGCGCTTTGCGAGGGCCACATCAGTCTGAAGGAGCTAAAGGGTCTATTTCGCCCTGGCCGAAACCCTCGCCAAAAGCCGTCCTCAAGGGGGCTGGCGGCGAAGCGGCGCCGAGTTCAGTGCAGCGCGGCCCGGGCTGAACTCCAAGGCGGAGCCGGAATGGCCACCGCTGCGGGAGTCAGGCGTTGGCGGCGCTGTTGGGGCTCGGGTAAGCACTCGGCGGCGGCAGCTTGGCTTGAGCTTCCGTGTAGCGGGCGAGCCACGCGTTCAGGAACGACTCGGGATAAAGAAGGCTCCTGCTCCACTGGCCGGGCCCGACCCGCTCGCGAACCTTTTTCAGAGGGAGTCCTTGCTCCCTTAAGAGCTTTGAGAGCCCGTGCCTTGAATACTTCGTTCATGGTCATTGAGCGAGAGCCCGCGGCAAAGGCAGAAGCGGTAGAGGGTGAAAGTCGCCTCGTTGTCTGGAGCGGGCTTTTGGGTTTCTTGGTCGTCCATCGGCGGCGTCTCTCCCTGGTATCACCTGTATGTAGCGGGCGGCCGTAGCGAGGCGCGCTGCATCTGCCGTCTCGAAAGGGCAGGGCCGGCCGATCTTGGATCCCGAGACGCCGTCGGCGGCTCCGCAGCGTGGCTCTAAGAGCGCGGCGAAAGCACCTCGTCGACCTTGCGCGTGGCACATTTCCGCGCAACGGAGCTGTCCCACCGGATTCTGTAACTTCCTAATTGGCCTCTCCGTGGCCGTCGATATCTTGGCCTGTGGACGGCTCCACACGTGGACTAGCGAGCTCCGGGTACCAGGCCCGGCCTGAACTCCACACAGGGGACAAGTCGCCCCCTTGTCGGGGAGGCGATACTGAGCTACTGAGTGAGGTATGTTACGGATACCGAGAATCCTTACTGCAAAGAACCGGCCTGTCCCCGCCGTGGACGAGCGACTGCTGAAGCTTGTCATCGAAGACACCTGGCGACTTTCCCACGCCGACTTTGATTTCTGCGTGGATTGTCTGACCGAGTCCGCGGCGTGGCGTACGGCATTGCTGCGTCTTGCCGAGGAGCGTCGTCGGCCCGCCGAGATGCTGCCGGAAGCGGCCAGCCGCTAACCGCTCGCTAACGCCGCTCTGGGTCTTCGCGACCAACGGGAGCCATTGTTCCTTGAGGAAGAGTGGCGAGCAGGGGACTCGTCTCTCCTCGAACCACATGGCAGCTCGGCCGCTCCAACCCGTCCCGGAGACGGAACGGACACCGCTTCGCGGTGCGTGTCGAACGCGGGGGTAAGCGTGGCGCCGGGCCCCGGCCGTGGCCGCGTGGCATCAAGGCCGGATCCGCGACCGGCGGAGGGGAGGCGAAGGCACGTAAGCCGGCCGCGGCCGACGCCGGAACAGACGGGCCAACGCCAATCCGAAAAGGGGAAACCCCCTTCTCCTCTCTCCTCCTCCTCTCCTCGTCTGGTAACTTTTCGCGGCGGCCGAGCCCCCCCGCGGACTGCATGGGGGCAGAGGCCGCCGCGCTGGAGGCACGGACGCCGACTGATCCGGCCACGAGGGCCTTGGCACTCACATCGGCCCCTCGCAGCCCGCATGACGCGAGTCTTCGAGCGGCGGGCGGGCTGTTCCGGGACGCCGGGCCATCGTTCGTCAGGCCCTCGCAACACTTCCCACCCCGGCCGTCACAACTCGTCCCACGGTTGGACGCCGCCTTCCGCCGCGGCGCTTCTGCAGCCGGCCAATCACTGAACCCCTCCCCAAAATATGTGTCTACCGTACATCAAGATACGTGATTTAACGGATCCCGAAGCCGGGATGGCCCTGGCTTTGGTTTCGGGGCGTTGTTCCCGAGCCATTCGATTTGTCCTTCGCTGACCGAGAGCACCCGGTAAAGCGGCCTCACCAGCCGTATAAGGGTTCGCGGGATTGCTCCCCGCTCGTCTGACTTTCCCGTCGGAGAAAGTCGGGCGGTCGCTCTCGGCTCGTAGAGCCGGATACAGCGAGAGTTGTTCGTCCGGTTCGACGGAGGCTCATCGGCGTAAACCCCCAGCAGCAATGCTGGGACTAATTCCGGTGTTCTATCCGATGCCCATCTACGAATGTGGGCGACAAGGAAACACCTCATCAACCTCCCCCCGCTCCGCAAGGAGAGGGGGGTGAGTGAGTGAGGCCGTGACAAGTGAAGCGGGTGAAAGTGCAAATGCGAATGAGAATGCAAATGCAAACTAATCCCGTCGAGGGGGTAAGGGCTGCAATGCCGTACAACCTCAGCTGCCGAGGGGAGTTCTTGACCTGGCGACAGGTGGGATCGGGCGGATGACACCTGCTCGACGTCCCGCGAAATCGGGCGACGAATAGCTCAACCTCGAAAGGCGACAACGGCTCCCTTCACGGGGAGTAAGGATCGCTTGGTCAGTCAGCGTGATCGGACACGGTGCCGAACTGTGACAAACTGCAAACTGGCGGGTAGGAGGAACCTTGCACGTTCTCACCTCCGAAAGGCCAAGACCTTCGTCTTGGCGTGACTGCGGAGCACTAGCGTGCTCACGTACGGTGCGCAGCCCGTGGGATCATACCCACTTAACGACGCGAACGATCATGCAACGCTTGTTACTAACTTGGGAAGAACTGCGGCTACCGGAGGGTAGCTCCTTAGGCGCGTGAGCATGCCACTCACGTAATTCAACCGCCGCAGTTTGGGAGTGTGTCCCGACTACGAGCAGCACCTTTACGGTGCTGGCGTGGACCCTGCAAGGCAGTGGGGCCAACGTCTGCGTGCTACGGGTGGTGCCGGGCACAGATTAGCAGCAAGGAAAGGGACGACGAGCTTTTGTCTGCGAAGACACTCTCTCCTAGCGGAGAGCGAATAGGGTACCCGGTCCGCGGAATCCTAGCGGACTACCGCGACCGGGCTTCGGTCGAACTTCGCCGTGCGGTTTTTGCACGCGAAGGTCTTACGGTTCAAAGGATTTTATGTAAGCGAAAGGTTCTAACCTCTAGGTATATAGCAACCTCTATAAGGGAATGTGCAAGCGCGCGCCCGCGCGAGTCTCGCGACTCGTTCGGGATCGCTGCATGCGCCAGAGGACTGCGAAGGTTCAACACAGGCTTTGGGGAGTGCCTGCCAGCAAACTCCCCGCTCCTTTTCCTTTTGCGTGAGGTTTGAAATGGAAATGAAATATCGGGCGGAAGCCACAACACTTGAAGGATTCATCCAGCAGCTCGCCGTAGGCTACCTCTGCCGCGGATATCGCTTCTACCACCAGGGATTCATCCCCAAAGACAAAGACCCCTGCGCCGTCGACGCCAAGCTCATCGCACGCTACGGCGTCACGGCCTCAAAAGCCAAGCGCGCTCTTCGCAAGGCACAGGGCTTCGCCAACGTGCAGTACCTCCGCTACGGACAGCACTTCGTGCTGCTCTCGACCCCGGGGGAGCAGAACCCGCTTAGCGATGACCACAAGCTGAAGGATGCCCACGAGGTGCCCATCAAGCTCGGCGGCTATGCCGTCTCGTTTCGCGGCGGGCATGCCTGTGTCCGCATCGAACGCGGCGCCTGGAAGAAGCTCAAGGCTTATTACCTCGGCCTCGCCACAAAGCGTTCTGTGGATTGGTTCGAGATGGAATTTGGCCGCTGGCCCTTCGAGCCCTGGGCTCCATTCGCCGTCAGACTTTCGTCATTCTCAATCAGGTGAATCGGGCCAGGAAAGCGGCCGGCTTGGAACTCGTCCCGACTTTGTGCGTCCGGCTCAAGCGCTTTATCTACCAGCCGTTCGCCGAACTAGTCGCAATCGGAACCGAGTCGGTGCGGGAGAGCTTGGCTGGGTAACCACCGGGTCGCTCGCGCACTCTTCGGCCGAGGCAGCACCGTTGGCGACAAACACCTTAAGCGCGGCTTCAATCTCGTCCGAGAGCCTGAGTCCGTGTCTCGCACAGTGACTCTTCATCCGCGCCACCAAGTCGGCGGGAAGCATCAGCGTGAACGTCGTAGCCCTAAATACAGGATGCGCATAGTGACAGTTCGATAACGATTGCCGGTGTCCGTGAGATGGTCGGCATCGATAAATGGCGACGTGTGTCGGTTCTTTGTTCGATTTAACGTCAGGGACGAACTCGCACGCCGCGATGAGCGCACCCCGACCCTGCGGCACGAATACAGAACCGGGCGTTCAGTACGCAGCCGCCTGCGATTGTGACGTAAGCGAATAGCGATACAGGGTCGGCAGGGATACGGGTGATCGAAGAGCACGATGCTGTTGCTCCGCATGAATGTGGGGACCGCAAGGACCATGCTCACGAGGGGTGTCGCGAGATGCTCATGGCGAATGACCGGCACCTGAGTTCCGTAGCTAAGGAACCGAACTTGGCTGTTGGCAGGTACCCGGCAGCGTCCCGTCGTGCCTGGTGGACAGGGCAAATCCGGCCCTGCTAGCGTTTGTTATGCACCTTCCGCCTAGCGCGGTTTCGCTTGTCAGTGACGTCCGTTTTCGCAGGTCCGCACAGCGCTCAGCGCGATTGACCTCCTAGGCGGTAGGTCCCGCGTTCGAGTCGCGGTCGGGGCGCAGGTAAAACGTCACTCCAGCAGCGAGATGCCGGTTTCGTGCCCGTCCCGTGGTTGAGTCGCTGCCGGTCATGGCCGCCGATGAAGAGCCGCCCACTCACGCTGCGTTCGTAGCTGACCTGCACGCATGCCTAATCCATAGGTCGGACAGCATGTAGTACGCGTCCGTCGAGGTCAGAGACTCCTCTGCACAAACCCGGCCTTCAGGCCGACTCACCCTTCATGACGGCCGCGCCCTGCGGCCCGGCCTTCGCCGACTAACCATCCGAGGGCACCCAACCCAAACCCGGCCCCGGGCATGTTCCCGATATCAGCGAATAGCGGTTGGTCGCTGCCGTAGTCACGGCGTGCGGGCTTCGAAGGCGCCCAGCCGGGCAGGTCGCCGAAGGTTTGCGCCGGCGTGCGCAAACCGGACGAGCGGCGCCTGCTCTTGTGACAGCAGGCCGAACCGCAGGGCGAATGGCAGCAGCGGTCCCGCGAGGGCTCGGTGATCCCCCTCGGCTACCAGCCGTCGAAGGTCACGGCGGAAGGCCCGGACCTGCCTAGCAAGCTCCTCGCCCTTGGCAGTTCGCTTCTCACGATGCAGATGCTGGACCCAGTGCTGGTGGGCCGCGTCCCGGATCAGGATCTTCCGGGTTTCGTCGAGGACCTTACTGAACCCGTCGGCCAGCGACGACAGCCGAGCTTCGCTGCCGTCCTCGCTCAGGCCGTTCAGCAGCCGCTGCTCATAGCCGAGAAGCCCGCCGCGCCTCTGCCGGGTGGCAGTTCCTGGCACCACGCTCAGGACCCAGTCGCCGCCTTCCGCGGTCTCCTCGGCGGTCAGGATTTCCCTCAGAATGAGATCGACGAGCGTGACCGCGATGTCCCCCATGGTGACCCGGCCGAGGAGGACGATCCCCGTTTGCCCGGCCCGGAGGCCCTCCAGCGCCGCCGGGGTATCGCTCATCTGTCTCGTCCCTCCGATGAAGTGCGAGAAGCTGTCCGAAGTCTTCTTACCCCACGCGAAATCACCATGACAAGCCAGCGAGTTGCCGAGCTGCGGAAACAGTCAGAGGTCGCCCGCGTTCGCCCTGACGGGCCGCAGCGCCGCGGTGATCTCGACCGCCTGCTCGGTGCTGATGCCCGGCAAGCCGAACGACGCCTGGTTCAGCGCGGCCGTAGCCTCCTCCGCCAGCGCCCGGCCGGCCGGGGTGATGGTGGCGAGAACCACGCGCCGGTCGTGCGGTGACATGCTGCGCACCACCAGGCCCCGCTGTTCGAGCTTGCCGATCGCGTTGGTGACCGCGGCCGGGTGGACCATGAGGCGCACGCCCATCTTGCCCATGGGCAGCGAGCCGGTGCGGGTGAAGGCGAGCAGCCGGAGCGTCTCGAAGGCGGCGAACGTCAGGCCGTAGGGCTTGAGTATGTCCTCGACCAGGGCAAGCAGCAGCTGCTGTACCCGCATGACCGACGTGACGGCGGCCATGCGGTCGGCGTGTTCCGGCCAGCGGGCGCTCCACTGGCGGTGGGCTTCTGCGATCGGGTCGACGGGCTTACGGCCTGGCACCTGGCCACCGTATGCCACCGCGCTGCAGAAAAGGAAACGATGCGTCACCAGGAGGCGCATGTCGTTGACTGGGGTAAGCTGATCCTTTAACGTCAAAATATTGAACGCCAAATGTTTTCCAGGAGGTTTCTGGTGGCGGCTTCCGCAAACGACGCAGAGTTGCACGTTCCGGTTCACCCGGTGCGGTTCGTGACGTCGACCGCGCTGTTCGACGGGCATGACGCGGCGATCAACATCATGCGGCGGATCCTGCAGTCGCAAGGCGCCGAGGTGATTCACCTCGGCCATGACCGCTCGGTCAGGGAGGTCGTCGACGCGGTCCTTGAGGAGGATGCGCAGGGAGTCGCCGTCAGCTCCTATCAGGGCGGGCACGTCGAGTACTTCGAGTACCTGGCGGAGTGCCTGCGGCGCGACGGCGCGGGTCACGTCAAGGTCTTCGGCGGGGGCGGCGGCGTGATCATCCCCGAGGAGATCGCCCGGCTGGACCGGGCGGGGGTGCGTATCTTCTCGCCAGAAGACGGGCAGCGGCTTGGCCTGGGGGGGATGATCAACGAGCTGGTCCGGGCGTGCGACACCGATCTGGCCGCGCGGCCGCCGCGCGCGGAAGCGGTGCTCGCCGGGGAGCGGCCGGCGCTGGCGCGCGCCATTACCTGCCTTCAGGCGGGCCGGCTGCCCGAGGCCGACCTGCGGGTGCTCGAGAACGCCGCAGGGGGGCGGCAGGTTCCCGTGCTCGGCATCACCGGGACGGGCGGTTCAGGTAAGTCGTCACTGACCGACGAGCTGGTCCGCCGGCTCCGTACCGACCAGCAGGACAAGCTGCGGATCGCGGTGCTCGCGGTCGACCCGACCCGGCGGCGGGGCGGCGGGGCGCTGCTCGGTGACCGCATCCGGATGAACGCCCTGGACGGCGACCACGTGTTCTTCCGGTCGATGGCCACCCGGGGCGCGAGGGAACTGCCGGACAACGTGGCGGACATCATCACCGCGTGCCAGGCGGCGGGCTTTGACCTGGTGATCCTGGAGACTCCGGGGATCGGGCAGGGTGACGCGGGCGTCGTGGGGCTGGCCGACGTGTCGCTGTACGTGATGACGCCCGAGTTCGGCGCCGCCTCGCAGCTGGAGAAGATCGACATGCTCGACCTGGCCGACGTCGTGGCGGTCAACAAGTTCGAGCGGCGCGGCGGCGCGGACGCCCTGCGGCACGTGTCAAGGCAGCTGGTCCGCAACCGGCAGGAGTTCGGCGCCCAGCCGCAGGACATGCCGGTGTTCGGCACCAGCGCGGCGACGTTCAACGACAACGGCGTCACCGCCCTCTACCAGCACCTGGCCGAGATGCTCGCCGGGCACGGGCTGCCGTTGTCCGAGGGGGTGCTGCCGCCTGCCGTCGGCCGGGAGTCCACCGATGCCGCGTCGCTCATCCCCCCGTCAAGGACCGGGTACCTGGCGGAGATCGCCGGATGCGTCCGCGGTTACCACGAGCACACGGCCCGGCAGGCCGCGGCGGTGCGCAAGGTGCAGCAGCTGACCGCCGTCCAAGCGGATCTCTCCGCCTACACAGAACGAGGGGTGGCGTCTGTCCCAGCCCGCGCCGCCGCCGAGTCGGCCGAACGCGTACTGGCCGAGCTGCTAACCCAGGCCGCCGGCGAGGTCGAGGAAGACAGCGAGGCGCTTATCAAGGCCTGGCCTTCGGTCGTTGACTCTTACTCAGGGGATGAGCAGGTGGTGCACGTCAGGGACAGGGAGCTGCGCACCCCGCTGACTAGGCAGTCGCTGTCAGGAAACGCCATCCCGCGGGTCGCGCTGCCGCGCTTCACCGATCACGGTGAGCTGCTGCGGTTCCTGCGGTCGGAGAACCTGCCGGGCTATTTCCCGTTCACCGCGGGCGTGTTCCCGTTCAAGCGGGAAGGGGAGGACCCGGCGCGGATGTTCGCGGGGGAAGGCGACCCGTTCCGCACCAACCGGCGGTTCAAGCTGTTGTCGCAGGGCAGCCAGGCGACCCGGCTGTCCACCGCCTTCGACTCGGTGACGCTCTACGGCCGCGACCCAGGCGAGTCCCCCGACGTGTACGGGAAGGTGGGCACCTCGGGAGTGTCGATCGCCACGTTCGAGGACATGCAGGCCCTGTACGAGGGGTTCGACCTCGCGTCGCCAACGACGTCGGTGTCGATGACGATCAACGGGCCCGCGCCGACGATCCTCGCCTTCTTCCTGAATACGGCGATCGATCAGGCGCTAGCCACCTTCCGTTCCGCAGAAGGAAGGGAACCCACGCAAGCGGAGACGGACGCGGTGCGCGCGGGGGTCCTCGCCGTGGTGCGCGGTACCGTGCAGGCGGACATACTCAAGGAGGACCAGGGGCAGAACACCTGCATCTTCTCCACCGAGTTCAGCTTGCGGATGATGGCCGACATCCAGGAGTGGTTCATCGCGCACGGTGTGCGCAACTTCTACTCGGTGTCGATCTCCGGGTACCACATCGCCGAGGCCGGGGCGAACCCCATCAGCCAGCTCGCGTTCACCCTCGCCAACGGGTTCACGTACGTGGAGGCCTATCTCGCGCGCGGGATGAGGATCGACGATTTCGCGCCGAACCTGTCGTTCTTCTTCTCCAACGGCATGGACCCCGAGTACACGGTGATCGGCCGGGTCGCGCGGCGGATCTGGGCGGTCGCGATGCGAGACCGGTACGGCGCGAACGAGCGGTCGCAGAAGCTGAAGTACCACATCCAGACCTCGGGGCGGTCGCTGCACGCGCAGGAGATGGCGTTCAACGACATCCGCACCACCTTGCAGGCGCTGTGCGCGATCTACGACAACGCCAGCAGCCTGCACACCAACGCATACGACGAGGCGGTGACGACGCCGTCGGAGGAGTCGGTGCGCCGGGCGCTGGCGATCCAGCTCATCATCAACAGGGAATGGGGCCTGGCGGCCAACGAGAACCCGCTGCAGGGCTCGTTCATCGTCGAGGAGCTCACCGACCTGGTCGAGGAGGCGGTGCTCGCCGAGTTGGATGCGATCAGCGAGCGCGGCGGCGTGCTCGGCGCGATGGAGACCGGCTACCAGCGCGGCAAGATCCAGGACGAGTCCATGCTGTACGAACGGCGCAAGCACGACGGGTCGCTGCCCATCGTCGGCGTCAACACCTTCCGCAACCCCAGCGGCGAGCAGTCGCGGCCGGCCGAACTGGCCCGCGGCACAACGGAAGAAAAGGCATCACAGCTGGCGCGGGTCGGGGACTTCAAGCAGCGGCACGCGCGGGAAGGGCACGCGGCGCTCGCGGCGCTGAAGGACGCCGCCCGGTCCGGTGAGAACGTGTTCGCCGTTCTCATGGACGCCGCCCGGGTATGCAGCCTGCAGCAGATCACCGAGGCATTCTTCGAAGTCGGCGGCCAGTACCGCCGCAACGTCTGAGCTGCTGGCGCGGCTGGCCGCCGCGCGGGCGCCCAGCATGAAGGCCTAACGCGGCCAGGAGAACGTAGTAGGGCTTGTCGCCGTCATGCAGGGTGATACGGCGGGCGCCGGCGTACCGCCGCAGGAAGAACCGAGCTTCCGGCGCCTCGAGTGAGCTCGTGACCAGCGCCTGGGTGTGCGGAAGTACGCTCGCCCTGAAGTACCCCATGTATGCGGTGAGCTGTGGCTCGGTAAATATGGCCATGTACTTGTCGGCTGGGACCGGTGCGGGCGTCAGGTCGGCCACGAAGTAAACGAACCCGGGATACCCGTCGGGGAAGTCGGCGACGTAGGTCGTGCGGTCGCGGATGACGGCACGGATGCGGTTCATCAGGGGGACGAACCCCGCTAGGGCCGGATCCCGGTCGAGGCCGGCCCCGATTCGCCTTGCCGCCACCGTGGCCGGCTGGCTGGGGGGACGCTCGGCGGCCAGCCGCTGGCGGTCGAGGTAGGGTGCCTGGGCCGCGGACCGCAGGCTCGTCCAGGCAAATGCGGAAGCGGGCAGCAGCGCGAAAGATGCGATGCCCAGTGCCGTCCCGACGACCGCGGCGGTTAGCCGGCGGGCGCCGAGCAGCCGCGGCAGCGCGCTTGCTGCCACGATCACTAGCGCCGGGACCACCAGCACGGTCCCGGTTAGGTGATAGCTGTCCGACCGGAACAGCGCCCCTTGGTAGAGCAGGATCGTGATGATCACGGTCGCGGCGAGCCGCGTCCGCTCCCGCGACCATCCGGTCGCGATCCGTACCGGGCGAGCCTCGAAGATCGTCAGCAGTGCGCCCGCGGCCAGCAGGAACGGAAGGACATAGAACATGGTGGTCAGCGAAAGCGGGCGGCCGTACCAAGGGGTATCGCCATACCCCTGCGCCACTGCGTCAGGGAGCCGGAAGTACGACGTGATGAACTGGGCGAGGTCGCCATGGAAGGCGTAGAAAGCCAGCACCGGGAGCCAGGTGAGCAGGAATCCCGTCAGCGCCGCGACAAGGGCCGCGCGCACCGCAGGCCATGACGAGGTGCCGCTGAGCAGCAGGAGCGATCCCACCACGAGCGCCCCGAGCGCGCCTGCGACCAGGTTCTCCTGCGCCAGGTACGACGTGACGCCCCATAGAGCGCCGAGGGCGGACCCCGCGCCGGTTCCTCGCCAAGACGGGCAGTGCTTGATGACCGCGGGCAGGAGCGCGATCAAGGCGATCATGCCCGCGTAGCGGAGCGGGTTAGTCCAGCCGAAGAAGCCGTTGAACGACCCGCCCGGCCTGAAAGCGATCTCGTGCAGCGCTGGATAGACGAGCGCGGAAAGAAGCGAGATGGCCAGTCCGCGGGCGTAGCCGAAGGCCAGGAAGAAGACCGCGAAAAGAACGGACGCGCCGATCCACGCTTGCAGCGCCCACGCCTGCTGGAAGCCGACCATTGAGAAGGACGTGACGTGGCGCATGAGGAGGTACGTGGCGAGTTGCGTGCCCGGGCCATATTGCACCGAAGCCACGCCCGTGTAGGGAAGATAGCCACGGGCGATCGCCTGGAGCCCGGTCAGCCAGATATCGACCTGGTTGTTGCGCACAAAGGTGTGGGTCAAGTACCAGGGCGGCCCGAGGAAGTACGAGGCCAGGCCAAAGGCTGTCGCCAGCCCCGCCGCCGGCAACAAGACCTGCCCGGCCTGGCTCCGCCGCCGGCCGGTCAGCTGGTCTCCCGGCTCGCTGGGGTTCCCTGTGTCTCGCCGCTGCGAGCCGGCCGCGCCGGCCCGCGGGAACAGGGCCGCCAGCCACTCCCGCCAAGTCGACGGCCGGGTCCGGGCGATCGCGAGTACACGGGCCGCCGCGGTCAGCCAGACCATGGGGGCAAGAGCTCCGACCAGGAAGGCGGCTCCCACCCAGCGCTTGTCGTAGTACCCGAAATTTATCCACCGCACGGTCAAGGGCAAGGTTGCCTTAGCCCGGTAATACGCGACGATGAGCGTGAGCGGGAACCAGGCGGCGAGCGCGAGCCAGATGACGGCTCGCTGCCGAGGGGGAACCAGGTCATCCAGCCGCGTCAGTTGGCTCGCGCGGTCCCGCCGGGCCAGCGACGCCAGGCCAAGCACCGCGCTCAGGCACAAGCCGCCCAGCGAGCTGTAGACCATATGCTGCTGCGGCCCCGCGAGACGGCCGGCCGGCCTTACGGACCACGCTATCGCGATCGTCAGCACGCAGGTCACGGCCAGGGATGCGATCGCTGTCCGGTACAGCGGGACGGGACTACCGTCGACGATGCGCAGGCCCCGGTCGAAGCGACTGGGCGCCCGTTCCTGTGGAGGGCCGGCGCTTACGGCGGAAGGCTGCGCGTCATCCACTGCTGTCCCGGTCATTCCCGGCCATAAGGTTCTCCCGCCGGCGATGGTCGCGGTAATTTCCGCTCAACTTACAATGCCAGCCAATAGTATTTGGCTAGAATGGCGCGTTGCCCCGATTTCGGCCGAGTATCCGCTTTATTCGGTCTTGGTCCGCTATATCGTACCAGGTAGCCAAAGACAATCGAATAGCGCATCGTAGGCGCCGGTCTATTTATAATAAACCCCTCGCGTTGCCTTGGCGCTATGCAAAAGCTAAAAGGCCGCCGCGGAAGTGCCGTGGCTACTTAAGAGCCGTGGACCGCCCGCTCGTGCCTCAGTCGCCGAGCAGTTCCGATACGGCGGCGGTGAAGACCTCGGTGTGCGCGGCCACGTCCGCCTTGGTGGTGGCCGGCGACATCAGCGCCATGTTGTGGAACGGGGTCATCAGGATGCCCCGGTTCACCGTGTACAGGTGCATGTACTCGTCGAGCGCGCCGTCGGCGGCGGCCGCGGACTCGCCGCCGTCACGGGGCGGCGAGGGAGTGAAGCGGTACTCGGCCCGCGCGCCGAGCTGGGTGATCGACCAGGGCGCGGACTTCGCGGTAAGCACGGCGCGGACCGATTCCGTGTAATCGGTGGCCACCTCGGTCATGCCTAGGAAGGCGGCGTCGGTAAGCACCGATCCCAGGCACGCGCGCATCGCGGCGACAGACAGCGCGTTGCCCGCCAGGGTGCCTCCCACGCCGCCGACATCCTCGATGTCGGCGCTGTCGTCGCCGAGTATCCGCTCCGCCAGGCCGGCGTCAAGGCCGTACGCGCCGCACGGCACGCCGCCGCCGATCGACTTGCCGATGGTCACCATGTCGGGATCCAGGCCCCACGCCGCGGTGCAGCCGCCGGGGCCGGCGCTGAAGGTGTGCGTCTCGTCGTTAATGAGCAGCGTCCCGGCCGCCCTGGTCAGCGCGCGCACCTGCGCCAGGTACCCGTCGCGCGGCAGCACGATGCCGATGTTGGTCAGCGCGGGCTCCATCAGCACCGCCGCCACGTCGCCGTGCGCCAGCTCCCGCTCAAGCGCCGCGGCGTCGTTGAACTCCACGACCCTGGTCGTGACCACCGGGTCCACCGGCGCGCCGACGTTTCCAGCGCGGGACCGTGGCCGGCCGTCCTGGCCGACGACGATGAAGGTCTCGTCGACCGAGCCGTGGTAGCAGTAGCTGAAGACGAGGACCTTCGGCCGCCTGGTCAGCTGGCGCGCGACCCGGATCGCCCAGCGGTTGGCGTCGGTCGCCGACAACGTGAACGACCAGTGCGAAACCCCGAACCGGCGGGCCAGCTCGGCCGCCACCCACGCGGCGTCCTCGGTCGGCAGCATCGTGGTCGCCCCGCCGAGCTCGGTGTACCGTCTGGCGACGGCTTCCGCCACCGGAGCGGGCGAGTGCCCGGCCATCGCGCCGGTGTCGCCCAGGCAGAAGTCGATCAGCTCACGGCCGTCGACGGTGGTGAGCCGGGCGCCGCGGGCCGCCGCCTGGTACACGGGGAACCCGCCGGGCCACATCCGCATCCAGGTCATCGGCACGCCGCCGAGCAGGTGGCCGCCCGCGGCCGCGAAAGCAGCCCGCGACTTGGGGAAATTCGCCGCGTAAGAGTCTCGCTCGCGCTTGACCAGCGCCGCGAGCCGGTCCCTGTTAACGAAGGTCACATCGGGCATCTGCACGAACCCCAATCACGCGGAAGCAGCACCTGCCGCAACGTACCCGCGCACGGGGCGGTCTGTCCCCACCGCTCGCTGACCCGGGAGAACTTCATGCGGACCCCCTATGGAGGGAGCGAACGGGCCGAAGGACAATCAGAAGAGCAAGTGCCCTACCGAGGAGTAGATATGCGCCGTACCGTGTTCAACGAGGACCATGAGGCCTTCCGCCAGGTCCTGCGTGACTTCATCGAGGCCGAGGTCACCCCGCACTACCAGGAGTGGTACGACGCGGGCATCGTGCCCCGCGACTTCTACTACAAGCTCGGCGAGCTTGGCCTGTTCGGCATCGAGGTGCCCGAGGAGTACGGCGGCGCCGGGCTGACGTCCTTCAAGTACAGCGCGATCGAGACCGAGGAACTCGCCCGGGCGGCCGTGAGCTTCGGCGGGTCGGCCGTGCACGTGGCGCTGTGCCTGCCTTACATCATGAAGCTCGGCACGGAGGAGCAGAAGAAGCGCTGGCTGCCGAAGTTCATCAGCGGCGAGATGATGTTCGCCATCGCGATGACCGAGCCGGGCACCGGCTCCGACCTGGCGGGCATGAGGACGACCGCGAAGCTGTCCGCGGACGGCAGCCACTACGTGCTCAACGGCGCCAAGACGTTCATCACCGGCGGCGTGCACGCCGACCGGGTGATCGTCTGCGCCCGCACCGCGCCGGCGAAGGAGGACGACCGCCGCTACGGCATCTCGCTGCTCGTGGTCGACACGAAGCTCGACGGCTACACGGTCGGCCGCAAGCTCGACAAGATCGGGCTCAAGGTGTCGGACACCGCGGAGCTGTCCTTCGCCGACGTCAAGGTCCCGGCCGAGGACCTGCTCGGCGAGGAGCACAAGGGCTTCTCCTACCTGGGCCAGAACCTGCCGCAGGAACGGCTGAGCATCGCCTACGGCGGCTACGCGGCGGCCGCCGCGGCGGTGGAGTTCGCAAAGCAGTACACGCAGCAGCGGAACGTCTTCGGCAAGCCGGTCGCCTCATTCCAGAACACCAAGTTCGAGCTGGCCGCCTGCAAGGCCGAGGTGGACGCCGCGCAGGCGGTCGCCGACCGGGCGCTCGAGGCACACGACGCGGGCGAGCTGACCGCCGCCGAGGCCGCCTCGGCCAAGCTGTTCTGCACCGAGGTCGCCAGCCGGGTGATCGACCGCTGCCTGCAGCTGCACGGCGGCTACGGCTACATCAACGAGTACCCGATCGCCCGGCTGTACGCCGACAACCGGGTCACCCGCATCTACGGCGGCACCTCCGAGGTGATGAAGACCATCATCGCCAAGGACATGGGCCTCTGACCGCGCCCGCGGCAGGCCGGTGGCGCCGGGGAGTCTCGGTGATTTTCGGGCGAAGTTTCGCCTTTGACCCATTCGTCACGACGCCTAACATCGGCGGGTTTGGACGCAACTTAACATTGATGGCTTTATACGCAATTGCGCGTTATGGTTTTGCTCCGTGTATCCCGTGTACAGCGGCCCCGTCATCGACGCGCACACGCATCCCATGCTCGACCCAGAAGGCCAGATCGTCAGCGAGCCGCACCCGCCGGAGGCCTACCGCGCGCTGGTGCGCGGTTCCCAGGTCATCCGGGCCGCCGCGATCACCATCGCGCGCAGCGGCGACCTGGAACGGACGATGACCCGCAACGACGCGCTCCTCAAGCTCGCCGTGGACTCGGGGGGCTTCTTCTACCCGGTCTGCTCGGTTCACCCGGCAGACGGCGCGGCCGCCATCGAGGAACTCGGCCGGGTCGCCGCCGCGGGCGCCGCATGGCTCAAGCTGCACCCGAACACGCAGGACTTCGATGTCGCGGACCCAGCCGTCGCGCAGGTGGTGCGCAAGGCGGCGGAGTGCGGGCTGCCCGTGCTGTTCGATGCCTACTCGCCGTGGGACGCGAACCAGCCGGGCAAGTTCGTGAACCTGGCGATGGAGGTGCCCGAGGCAAGCCTCATCCTCGCCCACGCGCACGGCCCTGGCTTCCCGCAGCTGCTCATGTACGACATCCTCGCCCGCTACCCGGGATGGGAGCGGAACGTGTGGATCGACATCTCGGCCATCGGCCCGATGCTGGCCGGCGGCCCGTTCGCGGACCAGTTCGCCTGGGTGCTGCGCAAGATCGGCATCGACCGCGTCGTCTTCGGCAGCGACTACCCGGTCGATGACCCGCTCACCGGGCTGAGCGCGGTGGCGGCCTTCGACTTTACCGAGGAGGAGCAGGCCGCCATCCTGCACGACAACGCCGCCGCGCTGCTCGACGGCAAGGCGTAGCGGGCTCAGCGGTCGCGGACCAGGATCTCGAAGCTGCGGCCGTCCATGGCCGCGGCGAAGCTCTGCACCGGCCGGAAGCCGACGGACGTCACCACCCGCAGTGCCCGGGTGTTGAAGCTCGCCACCGTCACCCGGAAAGCGTCAGGCGCGAACCGCTGCCGCCCGAACTCGAGCCCGGCGGCGATCACGGGCCGGCCGAGCCCGCGCCCGGTCAGCTCCGGCCGCAGCCCGCCGCCGGTGTCGAGCGCGGAGTCATCGTACGTACCGCCGGGCACCTGCCCGTCGGGCCCGAACGACCGGAAGCCGATGAACTCGCCGCCGGACAGAACGGCGAAGAACCCGTTCGCGGGGTCCAGGTAGTAGTCCAGGTCACCGTCGGTCACGTCGTAGTAGTCGTACGGCGCCGGGTACCGCCAGGACAGGATGCCCGCCGCGTACCCGGCGGTCATCTCCGCGATCTGGATTTCGCCCATGTCCCATCATGGACCAGGCACGGGCGTTACCGCAGGATGGGGCGCAGGTCGTCGAGCACCGACCGGTCATCGATGGTGGACGGGACCGGCTCGTCCTTGCCGTTGGCGATGCCGCGCATCGTCTTGCGCAGGATCTTCCCCGAGCGGGTCTTGGGCAGGCCGGGCACGATGTCGAGCCTGTTCAGCGCGGCGATGGGGCCGATCCGGTCGCGGATCATCTGGGCGAGCTCCCGGCCGAGCTGGTCTTGCTCCGCGGTGACGCCCGCCTTGAGCACGACGAGGCCGCGCGGTACCTCGCCCTTGAGCTCGTCGTAGACGCCGAACACCGCGCACTCGGCGACCGCCGGGTGGCTGGCCAGGACCTCTTCCATCTCGCCGGTGGACAGCCGGTGGCCGGCCACGTTGATCACGTCGTCGATGCGGCCCATGACGTACAGGTAGCCGTCCTCGTCACGGAAGCCGCCGTCGCCGGTGAGGTAATAGCCGGGATACCTGGACAGGTACGACCGGATGAAGCCCTCGTCGTTGTGCCAGAGGGTGGGCAGGCAGGACGGCGGGAGCGGCAGCCTGATCGCGATGTTCCCGGTCTCGCCCGGCTTGGCCTGGTTGCCCTCCTCGTCGAGGATCTGGACGTCGTAGCCGGGGACAGGGAAGCTCGGCGAGCCGGGCTTGGTCGGCCTCGGGTCCAGGCCCATCGGGTCGGCGACGATCGCCCAGCCGGTCTCGGTCTGCCACCAGTGGTCGATGACCGGGACGTCGAGGAGGTCGCCCGCCCAGCGGTACGTTTCCGGGTCGAGGCGCTCGCCCGCGAGGAACAGGTACCGCAAGCCGCTGAGGTCGCGACCCTGCCTCGCCGGCCCTGCGGGTCTTCCTTGCGGATCGCCCGGAAGCCGGTCGGCGCGGTGAACAGCGTCTTGACCTTGTGCTCCGCGATGACGCGCCAGAAGGCGCCCGCGTCAGGCGTGCCGACCGGCTTGCCCTCGTAAAGGATCGTGGTGCAGCCCGCGAGCAGCGGCGCGTAGACGATGTAGGAGTGGCCGACGACCCAGCCGATGTCGGAGGCCGCCCAGAACACCTCGCCCTGGTGCGTGTCGTAGATGTTGCGCATCGACCAGGTCAGCGCGACCGCGTGCCCGCCGTTGTCCCTGACCACGCCCTTGGGCTTCCCCGTGGTGCCGGAGGTGTAGAGGATGTAAAGGGGATCGGTGGCGTCGACAGGGACGCAGGGGGCGGGTGCCGGGTTCGCCGCCATCAGCTCGTGCCAGTCCAGGTCCGTCTCGCGCATGGCCGCGACCGCCTGCGGGCGCTGCACCATGATCGTGTGCTCGGGCTTGTGCGCCGCCTCGTCGATCGCCGCGTCGAGTATCGGCTTGTACTCGATGACCCGGGCGACCTCGATGCCGCAGGACGCCGAGACGATCAGCCTTGGCTTCGCGTCGTCGATCCTGACGGCGAGCTCGTGCGCGGCGAACCCGCCGAACACCACGCTGTGGATGGCGCCGAGCCGCGCGCAGGCGAGCATCGCGATGACGGCCTCGGGGATCATCGGCATGTAGATCACAACCCGGTCGCCCTTGGCGATGCCGAGGCCCGCCAGCACGCCGGCGAACCTGGCGGTCTCGTCCCTCAGCTGAGCGAACGTGAGCGTGCTCTTGCTGCCGGTGACCGGTGAGTCGTAGATCAGCGCGGGCTGGTCGCCGTGTCCGTTGTCCACGTGACGATCGACCGCGTTGTGGCAGGTGTTCAGCGACCCGCCCTGGTACCAGCGGTAAAAGGGCGGGTTGCTGTCGTCAAGGACCGTCTCCGGCTGGGTGTACCAGTCGACGGCGGCGGCGGCCTCGGCCCAGAACCCGGCCGGGTCGTCTAGGCTCCGGCGGAAAGCGTCCTCGTATCTGCCCATGACCAGACCGTAGGCCCTGCCTGGCGCTGTTGCCTAGTTCACCCGGCACAGGATCTCGCCGTTGGGCACGAGGATCCAGCCGTCCTCGTCGGCGGCCCAGGCGCGCCAGCCGCCGGCGATACGGGTCAGGTCCTGCTGCGTGGCGTGCCCGCCGTCAAGCGCGAGCGACGCGAACGCCGACTTCACTACGCGGTCCGCCCACAGGCCGCCCCACCAGGCCCGTTCCGCTTCCGTGGCGTACGTCCAGTTGGACGAGGAGCAGGTGACGCCGGTGAAGCCGGCCGCCCTTGCCCAGGCGTGCAGGTGGCGCCCGCCGTTCGGCTCGCCGCCGTTGGCCCGCGCGACCGTCATGTAGAGCCGGCGCCACTCCTCGAGCACGGGGATCTCCGGGTACCAGGCAAAGGCGCCGTAGTCGCCGTCGCGGACCGCGATCAGGCCGCCGGGCCTGGTTACCCGGCGCATCTCGGTCAGTGCCAGGACCGGGTCGCCGAGGTGCTGCAGCACCTGGTGGGCGTGGACCACGTCGAAGGTGGCGTCCGGGTAGCCGAGCGCGTAGACGTCGCCGACGGCGTAGTCCAGGTTCTTACGGCCCGCGGCCGTCTCGCGGGCCTGGTCGACGATGTCCTGCGCGGCGTCGATGCCGGTCACGTGGCCCTGCGGTACCCGGTCGGCGAGCCCCGCCGTGATCGTGCCCGGACCGCAGCCGACGTCGAGGACCCTCGCGTCCGGGGTGAGGTGCGGCAGCAGGTAGCCGGCCGAGTTCTCGGCGGTGCGCCACTTGTGCGAGCGGAGTACTGACTCGTGATGACCGTGCGTGTAGACCTCAGGCATGCCGTCACTCTACGAACAGTCTTAAATGATGAGCAAACCTGTCTCACTATTCGGACAGTTCGCCGGGCTCGTCGGCCCGTTGCCGCAAAGCGGCGAGCTGACGAGCAAGCCGCTCTCGTTCCGCGGACACCGCCGACAGCCGCGCCGCCAGGTCGTCGCGCTGGCGGACGACATCAGCCAGCTGCTCCTCAAGCTCGATGATCCTGCGGATGGCGGGCATCGTCATGCCCTCGTCCGCCATCGTCACGACCTGCTGGATGACGCGGATCTCGACGCGGGTGTAGCGGCGCTGGCGGCCGGCCGAGCGCTGCGGCGAGACGACCTGGAGCTCGTCGATACGGCGCAGGAACGCCTGCTTGAGCGAAAGCATGTCCGCGACCTGGCCCACGGTGTAGAGCGGGGCGTTCTCGTCGTCAAAAGGCTCCACGTGTCACACCTCCCACGCGAGATGGTAAGCGGTCAGCGGGAGTCGCGTCCCATAGTCGGAAGAAACTTACAACTTAAGTTGTAGATTTCTTCTTGTCTAGATGTAAAATTAGTTATGACTTGACCGGCAGCCAACCCAGTGCGACTACCCTCATGGCATGGCAATACGCGACATCAGGCTGTTTGGCGACCCGATCCTGGCGACCGCCGCCAACCCGGTCACCGACTTTGACAAGCAGTTGCGCAACCTGGTTAAGGACCTGACTCAGACGCTCGACGACGCGCAGGGGGCAGGGCTGGCCGCGCCGCAGATCGGCGTCGGGCTCCGGGTCTTCGCCTACGTCGTCGGCGACGAGCGCGGTCACCTGGTCAACCCGGTCCTTGACTTCCCCGATGAGGAGGAGCAGGACGGCGATGAGGGTTGCCTGTCCTTCCCCGGCATCTACTACGACGTGAAGCGCCGGCTCAACACCGTGGCCCGCGGGTTCACCGACCGGGGCGACCCGGTCCAGGTCGTCGGAACGCAGGTCCTCGCCCGCTGCCTGCAGCACGAGACCGACCACCTGGACGGCGTGTTGTTCATCGACCGGATGGACGCGGCCACGCGGAAGCAGGCTATGAGAGAAATCAGAGCCGCGAATTGGGACGGGACGGTCAAGATCAGCCCGCACCAGATGACGGACCGCATATTCTGACAACTACCTCCGGAGGATGGTCTGGGTCCTCGGTACTCATAGCTCCGGAAAGAGTGAGTCAGAGCCACTGCAGAGGTAGTGGGGGCACGGTGTGGGTATTGGGTTGTAACAGATCCTTTATCTAGATTGAAGATCTTCCCTGCGGGGCTGAACTATGCGGAGGTATGCGGAGATGGCGCGGAGGGTACCTCGCGGTGACGTAGGGCCGGACGAGGAGCCGCTGGCCTACGATGGCCAGCGCTACCACGACGGGCGCTATCAGGGCGAGCGCTACCAGGACCCTCGTTATCAGGACCCGCGCTACCGGGCCCCTCGTTATCAGGGCGAGCGCTATCAGGACCCGCGCTACCAGGACCAGCGCTACCAGGACCAGCGCTACGAGGTCCGGCGGCCGGGCCCCGGCGATCCGGCATTCGGCGTCCCGCCCCTGCGCAAGACCCGGTTCCGCCGCACCAGGCGGCTCTTCCGCCGTCGTTCTGTCCGCGTCGTCAGCGCGCTCGTCGCGGTCTTCCTCCTCTGGGTGACGTTCTCCGTCGGCCAGGCGGCCACCAAGAACAACGGCCAGGGCGTGTCCGCGAACGTCGCGGAGTGGGCCAGGGACCACTACCTCGGCCCGGTCGTGACGTTCGGCGAGTGGCTGTCCTATAAGCCGCCGCCCAAGGGCGGCAAGCCGTCGTTCTCGTACGCCGTGCCGAGCGGCCAGGCGGTCACCCCGGTCAAGACCTCCGGCAAGTCCAAGGGGTTCGTGCCCGACATTCCCGCCACGCTCAAGTCGCTGGCGGGCTCGCCGATCGCCGGCGAGGGCCAGTGGCGCGTGGCGGAGAAGGTCAACGGCGAGCCGGCGATCCTCATCACCTTCCTGCGCGACGCCACCTACACCGGGCAGAGCAACGGGATTGCCTCGATCGATCAGCGGCTGGTCAAGTTCTCCCTGCGCCCCGGCACGGAAGACCCCGGCGCCGCCAACTGGGGCGTGTCCAACTACATCCCGACCGGGCAGCGCAAGGGCCTGCTCGCCACGTTCAACGGCGGGTTCAAGCTCAGCTCGGCGGGCGGCGGCTTCTACCTGAACGGGATCTACCACGGGTCGCTGGTCGATGGCACGGCGTCGATCGTCTACTACAAGGACGGCGGCATCAAGATCGGCCAGTGGGGTCGTGACTTCACGATGAACTCCTCCATCGCCGGCGTCAGGCAGAACCTCAAGCTGCTCGTCGACCGCGGCAAGGTGTCGCCGAACGCCAACTCCGACGTGATGAGCAACTGGGGCGCCACGCTCGGCGGCGGCGCCTACGTCTGGCGCTCCGGTCTCGGCATCACCAAGGACGGGCGGGTCGTCTACGTCTACGGATCGGCGCTCAACGCGCAGGACCTCGGCCTGCTGCTGCAGCGGGCCGGCGCGGTGGAGGGCATGCAGATGGACATCAACCCGGCCTGGATGAAGTTCGATTACTACCAGGCCGGAAGCCACCCGAGCGACCCCACCCCGGTGCCGCTGCTGCCGA
This sequence comes from uncultured Actinomycetota bacterium, assembly GCA_963811335.1. Lineage (GTDB taxonomy): Bacteria > Actinomycetota > Actinomycetes > Streptosporangiales > Streptosporangiaceae > Trebonia. The sequence goes on from CAWERB010000020.1 coordinate 72,017, forward strand.
CCCAGCAGCCCCGCCCTGACTCGTACTACACCCCGTCCACCCGCGACTTCACCGCGGTCTACGCGCGGTGACCGTCGACAAGACCGTCGTCTCGGACCGGGACACGGGGCCACAGGCAGCGCTCGCCGTCGCGGCGGTCGCACCGGTCTCGCCCGTGCGCTGGCTGCGCGCGGCCATCATGACCACCAGGCCCAGGCAGTGGCCTAAGAACCTGCTCGTGTTCGCGGCGCCGCTGGCGGGCGCCTCGCTCGGCCGCAACGGCGGCCTCGGCTACGCGCTCATCGCCATGCTCGCCTTCGGCTGCGCGTCGGCGGCGGTCTACTTCGTCAACGACGTCGCCGACGCCGAGCGCGACCGGCGCCACCCGGTGAAGCGGAACCGGCCGATCGCCTCGGGCGCGCTGCCCGCGGGGCACGCCCTCGCGCTCGCCCTGCTCGCCGCGCTGTGCGCGGTCGGCGCGGGCGTGGTGATCCGCGAGCCGCTGCTCGTCGCCACCGCCTCCGCCTACCTGTGCCTATCGTTCCTCTACTCATTCCGGCTCAAGCACGTGCCGTACGTCGAGATGCTGATCGTGGCGTCCGGGTTCCTGCTGCGGGTGCTCGGCGGGGCCGCGGCGACGCACGTCAGGCCGTCCGTCTGGTTCCTGATGGTATGCAGCCTCGGGGCACTCGGCGTGGCCGTCGCCAAGCGGTACACCGAGCTGACCAGCCTCGGCGCGGACGCGGTCCGGCACCGCCCGGTGATGCGCTGGTACCGGCCCGGCCTGCTGCGCGCCACCCAGGTCGTCATCGGCGTGGGCATGCTCGCCACCTACCTGATGTGGGCACTCGGCGAGAACCCGGGCGTGCGCCCGTGGCACCTCGCATCCGCCGTGCCGCTGGCCGCCGCGCTCGTCCGGTTCGGCCTGCTCGCCGCGCGCCGGACCGTACGCCCGGTGGAAGACCTGATTACCAGGGACGCCGTCATGCTGTGCTGCGAGGCGGCATGGCTTGTCCTGTTCTGCTTCGGCCTTTACGTGGGGTAACAATGAGAATTCTGCTGCTCGGTGGTACCAGCGAGATCGGCCTGGCGATCCTCGCCGCCTTGCGTCCGGGATCCGGCGACGAGGTCATCCTCGCAGGCCGCGACGCGCAACGGCTCGAGGCGGCGGGCAAGGCGCTGAACCGCCAGGTGACCGTGGCGCAGTACGACGCCACGCAGGCCGGCACCCACCAGGCCTTCGCCGACGAGATCTGCGCCGGGGGAGTCCCCGACCTGGTGATCGCCGCGACCGGCGTGCTCACCCCGCAGCCTCGGCTCGAGCAGGACGTGCTGCTCGCCGCCACCATGATTGAGACCAACTTCACCGGCCACGTCACGGTCCTGCTCGCGTTCGGCGAGGCAATGCGCAGCCGGGGCAGCGGCACCATCGTGGTGCTCTCCTCGGTCGCCGCCGTCCGGCCGCGCAAGTTCAACTCGGTTTACGGGGCCACCAAGGCCGGCCTCGACGCGTTCGCCCGCGGTTACGCCGACTCGCTGCGCGATGCCGGCGTGCGGGTGCTGCTCGTCCGCCCGGGCTTCGTCGCCGGCCGGATGACCGAGGGAATGAAGCCCGCACCGCTGGCCACCACCCCCGAGCGGGTCGGCGCCGCGGTCGCGGCCGCCCTCCGTACCAACGGCGCGGGCGGCAAGAACGTCATCTGGGTGCCCGCACCGCTGGCCGGGCTGGCCGCGGTGATGAAGCTCATCCCGCGCCCGGTCTGGCGCAAGATGGAGAACTAGGCAGCTACTTCACGGTGATCCGCGTGCCGAAGTCGCCGCCCTCGCAGATCGACTTCATCACGCCGACGGCACCGACATCGAAGACATGCATGGTCAGCGCTTGCTCGTTGGCGAGCACGAAGGCGCTGGTGTCCATGACCTTGATGTCGGCCGCGATGGCTTCGTCATAGGTCAGGGTGGTGTACCGCTTCGCGTCCGGGTTGAGCTTGGGGTCCGAGTCGTACACGCCGTCCACGCCGTGCTTGGCTACGAGCAGCGCATCGGCCTCCAGTTCAAGTGCCCGCTGGACCGCCGGGTAGTCGGTGGTCACGTAGGGCTGGCCGATGCCGCCCGCGAGCACGACGATGAAGTGCCGCTCCAGGTGATAGAGGGCCTTCAGCCGGATGAACGGCTCCGCGACGCTGTGGATCGGCACCGCGGTCATCACCCGGATCTCCGCGTCGGTCCGTGCGGTCAGCGCCCCCCGCAGCATGAGCGCGTTCATCACGGTGCCGAGCATGCCGATGTTGTCGGCCTCCGCCCGGCTGATCCCCCAGCCATCGGCCATCCGGCCACGGAAGTAGTTTCCGCCGCCGACCACGACGGCCACCTCGACACCGAGGTTGTGTACCGACAGCACCTCGTCGGCGACACGGGCGAGGCTCGCGGGATCAACGCCTGTTGCCGCCGACCCGGAAAGTGCCTCTCCGCTGAGCTTGACCACCACTCTCCGATACCGCGGCAACGCCAGGCCCCCTCCCGTCGGTATTTCTGGTCGCCACGGTACCAGCCCGCGGAGCGCGCGCGCTCATCGGCACGTGACCGCGGGATGCCCGCCGGTAACGAGGCCATTGCGCGCCGTGCCCGTGACCTCAGCCCTTGGCCTCGGCCCAGCTGCCCGCGACCGAGATATCGGCGATGAACCGCACCCGGCCGCCCGGTGCCCACCGCCGGGACGCCTCCGCGAGGCAGCCGCCGACCAGCCCGGCCACCTCCCGCGCCTGCCCGGCAGGCACGTGCAGCAGCAACTCGTCATGCAGGCAGAGCACGATCCGCCCGCCCAGCGGCGCGGACCTCGCCCGTACCGTCACCGCCCACATCTTGAACAGCTCGGCGGCCGCGCCCTGCACCACCGCGTTCCGCCCGTACCTGCCGCGCGCCGCCTCGTTGCCGCCACCGGACATCGGCAGCAGCCGGCCACCGTAGGTTCGCAGGTCCCGGCCCGCCCGGGCGGACCGGTCGGCCCCGTCAAGGTAGCCCATCGCCACGGGGTACGCGGCCCGCATCCGGCGGGCCGCCACCCCGCCGTGCCCGGTCGTCTGCCCGTACATCGCGGCGATCATCGCGACCTTAGCCGTCGGGCGGTCCACCCCGAGCTCCGCCGCGACGGGCAGGTACATGTCATCGGCGGCGGTCGCCGCCGCCAGCGCGCCGTCACCGGACACCGCGGCGAGCACGCGCGGCTCGATTTGCCCGAGGTCGGCCCGGACGAACACGTGACCGTCCTCGGCGAGCACCGCCCGGCGCAGCACGGCGGGCATGTTGTGCAGGCCGCTCAACGCGGTCATCCGCCCCGCCGCGCCGTCAGAACCCGGTCCACGCGCCGCGCAGCCGCCCGTCGGCCCCTAGGTGCTCATCCAGCCAGGAATAGCCGTAGGTGGTAGCGATCCGTTCCGCCTTGCGCCACGCAAGCAGCGCCGCGACAAGCGGCGAGCTCTCCCTGAATCGCTCAAGCCGCCCCGCCCGGGTGTCCGGCACGTCGATCCCCGCCGCCGCGAGCAGCGCCTTGACCTGAACGGGGCTGCGCAGGTCGCTCGCCGTGCCAGCGGGCGCGTGCCGCAGCACCCGCGCGTCCCGTGCCGCCCTGATGGCCGCGGCGTCGGCGGGCCCGTGCGGCCGCGGCCCGGTGATCTCCGCGAGCAGCCCCTCCGCCGTCGCCCGGTCCACCGGCAGCCCGTCGGCCGACAGCTCCGCGCACAGGAGTTCCGCGGTGGACTCGCAACGGGCGGTGCTGATCCTGCTCCCGCCCCCTTGCCCAGTGAGGCTGGCGAGCTGCAGCCGGGCCGCCTCAAGCGCCGCGACCGCGCCGAGCGCCGGCGCCTCCGGAGCGTCGTCGGCCGCGCTGAACAGGTCGGGGGCACCGGCCACCGCGGGCACCTGGTCGGCGGAGCGCCCGTGCAGGCAGGCCCACGCGTACTCCGGGTCGGCCCGCCACCCGCCGAACAGCAGCCGGTGCACCGCGGCGACATCCCAGCACGTCGCCAGCCTGATCCCCTGCCCCGCCAGCGTCCGCGCCGTCTCCTGCGACCACACCGTCCACCTGGGCCGCAGCTTCTCGTCGGCCAGCGCCACATCGGCGGCCGGGCCTGCCCACTCGGTGCCGCTCGCCGTGGCCGCCGACGCGCCGTCCGCGGTCACCATCAGCCCGACGAGGTCGCCTTGTCCCACGCCGGCCAGGCTTAGCGCCGCCACAAGGTCGCCCATCCCGCTATTATCGCGCTCCTGTTCGATCCCGCGCGGTATTAGCCTGCCGGTTCTTGCCGGGCCGCGGGTCGCTGAGCGGGCGCCTGGTCCGGTCGGGACGGGGGTGTGGGCCGGACCAGGCGCCGCGGCGCCCGGGTGGCCGGGGAAACCAGCCGGACGCTTCGCCTGGCGGTTGGAGCGGGAACTCACCGCCTGGCGTCCTGCCGCGGGGTGCGCTGCCCCCGCGAGACTGATTTTGCCGCGATCGGGGCCGTCGCGCTACAAGTTACTCAAGAGTACCCAGTGTCACCACGGGGTCACTCTCGCGGTCCGGCGGCGAGGTGCGCCAGCACCTCGCCGTGCAGGTGGCCGTTCGTGCACACGGCGCTGCCCGCGTCCGGCGTGGCGATGCCGGAGAGGCTGGTGAACCGGCCGCCCGCCTCCTCCACGATCACCTGCAGGGCGGCCAGGTCCCATATCGAGACGTCGGGTTCAGCGGAGATGTCCACGGCGCCCTCGGCGACCAGCATGTGGGACCAGAAGTCCCCGAGCCCGCGCGTCCGCCAGACCGCCTGGCTCAGCGAGAGGAAGCCCTCTAGCCGGCCCGCTTCCGCCCAGCCGCCGATGCCTGAGAAGGAGAACGAGGCGTCGGACAGCTTGCTGACCTGGGAAACCTGGCAGCGCGACGCCTTGGTCAGCGACCGGCCCGCCCAGGCGCCGCCGCCCGCCGCCGCCCACCAGCGCCGTCCGAGTGCCGGCGCGGTGACCACGCCCACGACGACCTTGTCCCCGTCCATCAGCCCGATGAGCGTGGCCCAGATGGGGACGCCGCGGACGAAGTTCTTCGTCGCGTCGATCGGGTCGAGCACCCAGCGCCGCGGCCCGCTGCCGGTTAGCCCGGATTCCTCGCCGAGCACGGCGTCGCGCGGCCGGGACCGGCGCAGGATGTTGCGCAGCGAGTCCTCCGTCGCCCGGTCGGCGTCAGAGACCGGCGTCAGGTCGGGCTTGGTGTCTACCCGCAGGTCAAGTGCGCGGAACCGCTTCGTCGTGATGTCATCGGCGGCGTCAGCAAGCACGTGCGCGAACCGCAGGTCGTCATCGTAGGATGCCACCCGCGAAACGCTACAGGCACTGGCATCCGGCTGACCAGCGGAGAGGCTAACGCGCGGACGAACTCGCACCGCGGGAGAGTATAAACAAGTCGATGAATCCCCTTGGTGACCTGCCCAGCCGGCTCCGCCCCTTCGTCCGCGACGGGCGGATCTCGGCCATGCCTGCCAAGCGCGCGGTGCGCCTGCAACTGCTCGATCTGGTCGCGCAGGCCTTCGAGCCCGGGCGCAGGTACCCGGAGCTTGCCGTCAACGAGATCCTGAAGGGCCGCTACGACGACCACGCGACACTGCGGCGCTACCTGGTGGACGAGGGGCTTCTCTCCCGCACTCCCGACGGCACGTACTGGCGCTTCGGCGGCACCGTCCCGGTCAACGGCTCATAGCCGCCGGCTGCGCGCGTCTACCACCCAGCGTCGGCGCAGCACCTGGAAGGAGTGCGGGCTGGTGCGGGCTGGTGCGGGCGACGACCTCGACGGTGATCGCGGCGACAGCCCGGAGAGGCGCAAGCGGCGGCGAACCCGGCCGCGACAGGATGAATAGGCATGAGGGTCCCTGGCGGCAAGGAAGGCTTCGACAACCTCTCAGCTACCAGGGACCCCTTCGCTTTCTATGGCGCACGCCTAACAGTGACCAGATCGCGACGCTTAAACCCGATCCACCCGCCTGCGCCCTTCAGCTACAGGCTCCCGGGCTCAGGCCGTGCTCACGTGCATAGGCCGCACGACATGCGGCGGCGCAGAAGCATGCGGCGGGGCAGAAGCCCAGGGTCCGACCGTCGTGCTCGAGCGTGAATGCGCGCCACGCCTCCTTCCGCGCCTGCGGGGACGTCGCAGACACCTCGCGCGAGTTCGACGCGGTCATCGGCGACGAGAGCGCCGCGCGGGCTGACCACTTCGACCAGGATCACCGGTCCGTACGCCCCTCATGCTGCGCGTGCGGATCGAAGCCCTCCGGCGCCCGGTCAAGGAACGTGGTGATCGCGGCGATCCGGCCGGCGTCGCCGAGCAGAAGCAGGTCTGTGCCCTCGGCGAACACGTCCCCGCCCCTCAGCAGGGCCCATTGAACCCGCAGCCGGCCGTGGTGCTCCTCCGGTTCGGAACGGGCGCGGAACTCGTAGTCCCCCACGTGCCCGGCGAACTGGGCCGTGAAGTCGATGAGCGCGTCCACCCCGGAGAGCACTCCGATCGGGGCGTACTGCGTCACGCTCTCCGCGAACAACGTACGGCCGAGTACGCGCTGCTCGTCGGATCCGTGGTTCCAGAAGCGCACGTACGCCTCCGCGGTTGCGTTGGGCTGGGTCGTGGTCTCGGTCATCGTGACTCCCTGTCATCGCGTTGCCTGCTCGCTGAGCCACCACGGTGCAACCGCTACCCGTCGCCTGTCGATTACCTGCGAGGTAGTTGCGGAGGACCGCACCGCCGGCCAGCGTGGGTACATGACCACGAGCCAGGAGCCGGTGGGCGCGCTCTTGAGGCACTGGAGGGAGCGGCGCCGGCGTTCGCAGCTCGATGTGTCGATCGCGGCCGACCTGTCCGCCCGGCACCTGAGCTTCATCGAGACGGGCCGCTCGATGCCGAGCCGGCAGATGATCGGGCGATTGTGCGACGAACTGGAGGTACCGCTTCGCGACCGCAACGGCCTCTACCTCGCCGCAGGGTTCGCCCCGGTCCACGAGGAGCGGCCGCTCGACCACATCCGGTTCGCCCGCGTGGCGGTCGATGCGGTCCTCACCGGACACGAGCCCTACCCGGCCGCCGCCGTGGACGCCCGCTGGGACCTGGTGTCCGCCAACCGGGCGATGACAAGGTTCCTCGGCGCGGTTCCCGACGCCCTGCGCACGCCGAGACTCAACATGCTGCGAGCCGCCCTGCACCCGGACGGACTTGCAGCGCAGTTGCGCAACTACGAGCAGTGGCGGGCACACGTCGTACGACGGATCCGCCGGCAGCTCGAGCGCACCGCCGCCCGCGGGCTTACCGAGCTGCTCGCGGAGATCAACGGATATCCCGTCCCGCCCGGGGCTGCCGCAGGCACCGACGACACGGTTGACGCCATGGTGCCGATGGTGCTGGCCACCGACTTCGGGGAGCTGCGGCTGTCCTACGTGTTGTCGGTCTTCGGCGCGCCCCGGGACGTCACGATCGATGAGATCGCGATCGAGTCCTTCTTCCCCGCGGACGCCGCCACGCGGGAGATCCTGTGGTCGCTCTCGACGCGAACGCCCGAGTCGTCACAGTGATCTCGCTGGGATCACGACGTGGCCGGTCCACCCAGTCAGTTGTGCCCTGGCAAGCGTGATAACTGCCTTTATCTACAGGCTCTTAGAAAGAACTTTCATAGCGGTGATGTGGTGCCGCGGTAATGTCGGACCCTCTCGATAGGATGTTCGCATGTAAAGCTTCGCGGCTGCGATCATCCGGGAGGAGGGCCGGCGCATGGACAACCACGGTGACCACGGGCCGGCGCGTTCCGTCCCTCCGCTGGACAGCGCGGGCGAACGGCGCCTGCCAGATGCTGATCTGGAGTGGGTGCAGTACGTGGCGTGGGCGGACCGGGAGGCCGCCGCGGGCCGCGTCCCCGAGCCGGAGCCGTGGGTCGTCGACGAATGGGAGCCATGGGATCCGGAACTGGATGACCCTGGCGTCGTCGGCCCGGCATGCGCGGCTTCGGTATTTCCAGCTTCAGCACCCGCTGGCCTGCCGGCTGACGGCCCGGTGCGGCCGTTGTTCGCCCAGGATGGCGCGGGAGACGTGATGCCGCCGGTCCCGTTCCTGGCCGCGCTGACCGAGCAGGCCGTCAGCGACGTGGCCGGCCTGTCCGATGCGGAGCTGGCCGGGGTGCTGCGCGCGGCGCAGCGGCAGATCGCGCGCGAGCAGTTTAAGCAGGTCCTGGCGGCCGCGGAGTTCGGGCGGCGCCGCCGGGCGGCGTTCCAGGACGCGCTGGCGCGCGGGGTGCCGGCCGGGTGCGCGGCGGGCGGGTTCCCCGGTGAGGAACTGGCCATCGAGCTGGTCACCAGCCGGGCGGAGGCCGGGCACCTGATCGACGACTCGATCGACCTCACCGCGCGGCTGCCCCGTACCCTGGCCGCGATGGGCGCCGGGCTGGTCGACGCCGGCAAAGCCGGGTGGATCGCCCTGTACACCCGCAGCCTTACCCCGGCTGACGCCGCGCGGGCGGATGAGGTCCTGGCTGAAGCAGCTCCCGACCTGCGGGATGAGCAGCTGGCCCGCAAGGCCGCCGCGCTGGAGATGAAGCTCAACCCCGGCGCGGTCAAGGCCCGCCGGGAGCGCGCCAAGCGGGACGGGCAGCGCGTGGAGGCGCGCCGGGAGGCGTCCGGCAACGCGTGCCTGGCCGGGCGGGAACTGGATGTCGCCGACGTGCTGGCGTCCAAGGCCTACCTCGACGCGGTGGCGGCCCGGCTGCGCGAAGCCGGGGTACCCGGGTCCCTGGACCGGTTGCGGGCGCTGGCGCTGACCGACCTCACCCAGGGTCGCGACCCGTTGGACCGGGTCACACCCGAACCTGCGCCCGCGCCGCCCCCCGGCCCCGGCTCGGCCGGCCGCCCCGGACCAGGCCAGGCGGCCGGCGAAGACGGCACCCACCCCCGTTCGGGCGGCCCGGCACCCGTCCCCGCCCTGATCAACCTGCTGGTCCCCGCCGGGACGCTCCTCGGCCTGTCCGCCACGCCTGCCCAGGCCGGCGGCTGGGGCGTGCTGGACGCCGGCGAGACCCGGGCGGTCGTCGCCGCCGCGGCCACCCACTCGCGCACCCGCTGGTGCCTTACCCTGACCGCCCCGGACGGCACCGCCCTTGCCCACGGCTGCGCCCGCGGGCCCCGGCCCCGCCTGCTCGAGGACCTGGAGCCACAGCCGCCGCCCGCCCAGCCAGCCCGGACAGCACAAACGACGCAAGGCACCCAAGCAGCCCAGCTCGCCGAGCTCCTGCGCCGACTGAACATCACGCCCACCCCGATCGCCCGGGCACCCCGCGACCCCGCCGCGGCCGAGGACGGCTACGCCCCCAGCCGCAGCCTCAAGCACCTGGTCCGTGCCCGCACCGCGACTTGCGATGCCCCCGGCTGCCACAACCCGGCCGTCAGCGCCGACCTGGACCATACCGTGCCGTGGCCCGACGGCCCGACCAGCCAGGCCAACCTGGCCCCGCGATGCCGGACGCATCACCGTGCCAAGCAGGCACCCGACTGGACCGTCGAGCAGCTCGCACCCGGCGTCATCCGCTGGACGCTGCCGTCTGGCCGCACCCACGTCACCACCCCGACCAGGTACGACACTTAGCCTCAAAACGAAGTGCGGCGCCTGACCCCGACGGCGGCCATTGGCTATAAATGGGATGTGACTCTGCTACCGGGGGGCTGACCGCCGTGCGCTTCGTGTTCTCTCCACCTGCTTCGGAGGCGGCCGGGCTGCTCAGCCTCCCGTGGTCCGAACCGCTCGAAGACTGGGATGACGAGCGGATGGTGGAGATCCGGCAGCGCGGTATCCACCGGCACGTGGTCCGCTTCGTCGCTGACGACGACGGGCTGTACGCGCTCAAGTCCATCAGCGAGCGGCTCGCACGCCGGGAGTACCAGGTGCTCCGCGCGCTGGCCGAACTCGGCGTCCCCGCGGTCGAGGTGGTCGGGATAGCGATTGACCTGGGGCAGGGCGCCGACGCGATCCTGGTGACGAAGTTCCTCACGTACGCGACGACGTACCGGGCGGTGTTCTCGAGTCCGCGTGGCGGCGGGCCGCCGGCCGACAAGCTGCTCGACGCGCTGGTGGAGTTGCTGGCGCGGCTGCACATGTCGGGCTTCTTCTGGGGCGACTGCTCACTGTCCAACACGCTGTTCCGTTACGACGCGGGCGCACTGCGGGCCTACCTCGTCGATGCCGAGACCAGCGAGCAGCACAAGGAACTTTCTAATGGCCAGCGCCGGTTCGATGTGGAACTCGCCGTGGAGCGGGTGTACGGGGAGTTGCTCGACCTGCAGGCGGGGGACCTGCTCCCGGCCGCCCTGGATCCGCTGGAGCTTGCCGGGGAACTAGAGCGCCGCTACGAGGGACTGTGGCACGAGCTGACCCGTGAGGAGGTGATCCCGCTGGACGAGCAGCGGTTCCGGATCGCCGAGCGGCTGCGCCGCCTCAACGAGCTGGGGTTCGCCGCCGAGGAGGTCGAGCTGATCAGCGCTCCCGACGGTAACCGGCTGCGCGTGCGTACCCGGGTGGCGGAAGCGGGCGACAACAGCCGCAAGCTCTTCATGCGGACCGGGATTGACGCGGGGGAGAACCAGGCGCGCCGGCTGCTGAACGACATCGCCTCCTTCCGCGCGTACCTGGAGCAGAAGGACCGCCGTCCGGTGTCGGAGGTTGTCGCGGCCAACCGGTGGCTCACCGAGGTCTACGATCCCGTTGTCGAGGCGATTCCGCCCAGCCTGCGGGGACGGCTGGCCCCCGCGGAAGTGTTCCACGAGATCCTTGAGCACCGGTGGTACATGTCGGAACGGGCGGGCCGTGACGTAGGTACGACCGTGACCGCCCGTTCCTACTTCAAGCGCGTGCTCCCCCAGGTGCCGGAGCCCCTGGACGAGAGCATCGGCTCAGGGGAACAGGACGGGTTAGTCCGCCCAGATCGTCCCGTTCCCCGTCGTCGCGCTGCCGCAGGTAAGCTAACGGCCGCGCTTGGCCTTGATAACCCGTTCGGCGTCGCTATCCTGCACATCATGTTCCAGCTGGCCTTCAACGTGCTGCCGTTCTCCGCGTACACCAGGTCCATCCCTGTCGAGCTTGAGGAAAGCGCGCGGATAGACGGCTGCACGACCTGGCAGACTTCCGCCGGGTGGTCATGCCGCTGCTCGCGCTGGGTGGTCAGCGGCATCATGCGCGGCTCGATCAAGTAGCCATGGAGGCAACCGGGACCGAGGGGAACAAGCCCGCCGAATGGTGGCGGCAGGCGGTGGTCTACCAGGTCTACCCCCGCAGCTTCGCCGACTCCAACGGGGACGGAATCGGCGACCTGCGGGGCATACTCTCCCGGGTGCCGTACCTCGCCTCGCTCGGCATCGACGCGGTTCTGGCTCAGCCCGTTCTACCCGTCCGCCCTCGCGGACGGCGGGTACGACGTGGACGACTACCGTGAGGTCGACCCGCTGCTCGGCACGCTGGCCGATTTCGATGAGATGACCGCCAGGCTGCACGCCAGCGGCATCAAGGTCATGGTCGACATCGTCCCGAACCACACCTCGAGCAGGCACGCGTGGTTCCGTGAGGCGCTGGCCGCGCCGAGGGGATCGCCCGCCAGGGACCGGTACATCTTCCGCGACGGGCTGGGACCGGACGGGGCGCGGCCGCCGTCGGACTGGACCTCGATGTTCGGCGGCCCGGCCTGGACCCGCGTCCGTGACGGCCAGTGGTACCTGCACCTGTTCGCCGCCGAGCAGCCCGACCTCAACTGGGAGAACCGCGAGGTGCGGGACGATTTCCTCACGACGCTGCGATTCTGGTCCGACCGCGGTGCCGACGGGTTCCGGGTGGACGTGGCGCACGGCCTGGCCAAGGACCTGGCCGAGCCGCTCCAGCCGCTGCCGGCCGCGCACCATCCGGCCGGCCTGGCCGTACCGCCCGGCAGCCACCCGCTGTGGGACCGGGACGAGGTTCACGACATCTACGCCGAATGGCGGCAGGTCTTCAACGAGTACGAACCGCCGCGCGTCGGCGTGGCCGAGGCGTGGGTGCACCCATCCAGGCGACCGCGCTACGCCAGCCCCTCCGGGCTGGGCCAGGCGTTCAACTTCGACCTGCTCAATGCCAACTGGAACGCGGACGATTTCCTGCGGGTGATAACCGACAGCCTCGCCGAGGCGCAGCGCCACGGCGCGTCCACGACGTGGGTCCTGTCCAACCACAACGTGGTCCGGCACGCCAGCCGCTACGGGCTGCCAGCGCAGGACCATCTCGAGAGCATAGAGAACGCCAAGCCCTGGCTGCTCAGCAACGGGACCTCGCCAGAGCTCGACCGCGGGCTCGGCCTGCGCCGCGCCCGGGCGGCCACCTTGCTGATGCTGGCGCTGCCCGGGTCGGCCTACCTGTACCAGGGCGAGGAACTCGGCCTGCACGAGGTCGCCGACATTCCCGCCGAGCTGATCCAGGATCCCTCCTTCCTGCGGTCAGGCGGGGCGGAAAAGGGCCGTGACGGGTGCCGTGTCCCGCTGCCCTGGGCGACCGACGGCCCGTCGTTCGGTTTCGGCGCCGGCTCCGCGCACCTGCCGCAGCCCGCGTGGTTCGGTCCGCTCAGCGTCCAGGCGCAGGATCATGACCCGGCGTCCACGCTGCGCATGTACCGCCAGGCCCTCGGCTGGCGCCGTCGGCTGCGGACCGCGGAACGCCTGGAGTGGATGCCTGCCGTCAATGCGCAGGTGCTGCACTTCGCCCGTCCCGGCGGCTGGCAGTCGGTGACCAATTTCGGTCCCGTGGCGGTTCCGCTGCCGCACGGAACCGTGGTGGTCGCCAGCGCGCACCTGGCGGACGGACTGCTGCCCGCGGACGCCACCGCCTGGATCGCCGGCGGCTAGTCGCCAAGCAGCGCCCGGAGGGTCCGCGCGTTACGCACGGCGTTCGCGTCACCGTCGTTGTTGAAGTAGACGAACACGCTGCGGGCGCCCAGGTCCCATTCCCTGATCCGGTCGGCCCACCAACTCAGGTCGGTGCCGGGATATGAGCCGGCGTACAGGTGATGATGATCGGGGCCGTGCATCCGCACGTAGACGAAATCCGTGGTGGCCCGCAGCACGCACGGCAGGGATGCCCCGCTCATCACGCAGTACGCGGCCCGGTGCTGCTCGAGCAGCGCGAAGGTCTCCTCGCAATGCCAGCTGCGGTGCCGGAACTCCACCGCGACCCGCATCCAGCCGGGGACCAGCCCGAGGAAGTACCCCAGCCGGGCGTCGTCACGCGGCAGCGAGGGCGGCAGCTGGACTAGCAGCACCGCCCGCTTGTCCCCGAGCTCGTGCCAGCCCGCCGTGATGCGCTGCAGCCATGCCTCCGGCGCGTACAGCTTGCGGGCATGGGTCAGCCCGCGGGGTGCCTTGACCGACAGCAGGAAACCGTCGGGCAGCCTGGCCCGCCAGCTGCCGAACGCCGTCGGCCGGGGCCAGCGGTAGAAGCTGCTGTTGAGCTCGGCGGTGGGGAAAGCGGCCGCGTAGCGGCCTAGCCGGTCCCGGGGCGCAAGCCCCGGCGGGTACAACTCGGGGTGCCAGTGATCGTAACTCCATCCCGACGTACCGATCCTGATGACCACCGGGGCGTCTCACGGTGCCTAGTCGGCGGTTTCGCGGGCGCGGAGCAGGCGGCGCAGCGACTCGAGGCGGGGCAGCGCCTCATGCTCCGCCGCCCACTCGTCGAGGGCACAGCTAGGGGAGAGGTGGTCGCAGCCCGGGGGGCAGGCGGCGGTGCCCTCGGCCAGGTCGCCGAATGCCTCCACCACTCGCTCCACCGTCACGTGGCCGAGGCCGAAGCCGCGTATCCCTGGGGTGTCGATGAGCCAGCCGGAGTCGCCGGGCAGCGAGAGCGCGATCGCGGACGACGAGGTGTGCCTGCCCTTGCCGGTGACCGCGTTGACCCGGCCGACGGCGCGGCCGGCGTCCGGCACCAGGCCGTTGACGAGGGACGACTTGCCGACGCCCGACTGGCCGATGAGGACGCTCATCCGGCCGTCGAGCGCCTTGCGCAGCCGGCGATGAGTCTGCCCGGGCAGCGGCTGCCTGGTGGTCAGCATGGGGATGTCGAGCGGGCGGTAGAACGCGCGGAGCTTGCGCGGTGCGGCCAGGTCGGACTTGGTGAGCACGAGCAGCGGGTCGAGGCCCGCGTCGTAGGCGGCGACGAGGCAGCGGTCGATGAACCTGGTCTTGGGTTCCGGGTCGGCGAGCGCGGCGACGATCACCATCTGGTCGGCGTTCGCCACGACGACCCGTTCCAACGGGTCGGTGTCGTCGGGGGAGCGGCGCAGCACGCTGGTCCGCTCCTCTACCCGGACGATCCTGGCGAGGGTGCCCGGCGTACCGGACACGTCGCCGGCGAGCGCGACCCGGTCCCCGACGACGACCGAGCCCTTGCCGAGCTCGCGTGCCTTCATAGCGGTGACAAGCAGGGCATCGTCCGCGTCGGGGTCGCCGAGTACGCAGCCGTAGCGGCCGCGGTCGACGCTGACCACGAGTGCCTCGGGCGCGGACCCGTGCGCGGGCCGCCGCCGGGTGCGCGGCTTGGAGCCGCGGCCCGCGCGGACCCGGACGTCGTCCTCGTCGCGGTAGGACGGCCGCTGCCTCAGGAGGCATCCCCCCGGACGAGTGATTCCCAGCAGGCGGTGAAGTCGGGGAAGGTCTTGCCGACGGTGGCCACGTTCAGCACGTCGATTCCCGGTACCTCCAGGCCGAGCACGGCCGCGGCCATCACCATCCGGTGGTCGTCGTAGCTCTCGAAGGCGTGCCCGGCGGGCGCGGCGAGCGGCCGGGGCCTGATGGCCAGCCCGTCGGGCTGCTCGGTCACGTCGCCGCCAAGCGCGTTGATCTCCTTGGCGATCGCGGCCAGCCGGTCGGTTTCCTGTGCCCGCGTGTGGCCGACCCCGGTGAAGCTGGACGGGCCGGAGGCGAGCGCGGCGACCGAGGTGAGCGGAAGGCACATCTCCGGGATGTCGCGCAGGTCAGCGTCGATGCCGCTGATCGTGCCCGTCCCGGTCACGGTGACGCCGTCCGCGCCGCGGTAAACCGACGCGCCCATCCGGGTAATCACGTCAAGGATCGCGTCGGCGGGCTGCAGTGACGCCGCTGGCCAGTCGCGGATGGTCACCGAGCCGCCGGTGACGAGTGCCGCGGCGAGGAACGGGCCGGCGTTGGACAGGTCGGGCTCCACGGTGAAGTCACCGAGGTTCAGCGGCCCTGGCTCCACCCGCCAGGAATCGGGCCGGCCGTCGCTGGCCAGGCCGGCCTCTACCGTTGCCCCGGCGTCGCGCAGCATCCGGATGGTCATCTCGATGTGCGGCAGCGAAGGCACCGGCGGTCCCGAGTGCCGGACCGCGACGCCCGCGGAGAACCGCGGCGCGGCCAGCAGCAGGCCGGACACCAGCTGCGACGACCCGGAGGCATCGAGCGTGACCGGACCGCCCGCTACCGAGCCCGCGCCGTGGATGGTGAAGGGCAGCGCGCCCCGGCCGCCGTCGTCGATGACCACGCCGAGCGTGCGCAGCGCGGTAAGCAGCGCGCCCACCGGCCGTTCCCTGGCCCGCGGGTCCCCGTCGAACGCGACGTCGGCCTGGGTGAGCGCCGCCACCGCGGGCAGGAACCGCATGACCGTGCCGGAGTTGCCGACGTCGACTCGTACCGTGGCGCCGCGGGCCGGCGTGCCGGGGGTGACGCGCACCTCGGTGCCGTCGGAATCGATGGCGCAGCCGAGGGCGCGCAGCGCGCCGATCGCGAGGGACGAGTCGCGGGCCGCCAGCGCGCCCCGCAGCACCGACGGCGAGTCGCTCAGCGCCGCGAGGACGAGGGCACGGTTGGTAATCGACTTTGAACCGGGCAGCCGCAGCGCGGCGCGCACCGGTCCGCGCGCCGCGGGGGCGCGCCAGCGTCCGGAGTCCATACCCTTGAGGGTATCGGCTGGCGAGGGGTAGCGTCGCGAGGGTGCTTATGGGGTTTGCCGATGGTGATTTGCGGTTAAAAAGGCTTCAATCCGGCTTGTACCCCTTGAGGGAAGGTCAAATGTGCGGTCGGTTCGTCTCAGCTCGTAAGCGGCTTGAGCTCCTTGAGGAGTTCGCCGTGACGCGTGACGCCGTCTCCGCCGACCGTGACCCGGACTACAACGTCGCGCCGACAAAGCGGATCTACACGGTGCTCAGTCACAAGGACGAGCGGGAGCTTCGGCTGGTCCGGTGGGGCCTGGTGCCGAGCTGGGCGAAGGACACCTCGGGCGGGGCCCGGATGATCAACGCGCGCTCCGAGACGGTCGCGGTCAAGCCGTCGTTCCGCGCGGCGTTCGGGAAGCGGCGCTGTCTCATCCCGGCGGACGGCTACTACGAGTGGATCACGCAGGACAAGGCGAAGAAGCCGTTCTACATCTACCGGGCTGACGGCGGCATCCTCGCCTTCGCCGGGATCTACGAGCTGTGGCGGAACTCACAGGTGCCCGATGACCATGCGGACGCCTGGTACTGGTCGGGGTCGATCATCACCACGCAAGCCACGGACGAGATCGGCCGGATCCACGACCGGACGCCGATGGTGATCGCGCCGGACAACTGGGCGGACTGGCTCGACCCGGCCAACAACGAGAAGGGGCAGCTGCTTACGCTGATGCGCCCCGCGATGTTCTCGGGGTCGGGCGGCCTGGCGTCCTATCCCGTTTCGACGGCCGTTAACTCCGTGCGCAACAACGGCCCGTCGCTGATCGAACCGCTCGGCGAGGCGGAGCCGCCGCCCGGCTCGCCCCTCTTCTGAGTCCCCTCCACTCATCCCCCGAGGACCGCCGATGGAGATCAGCGTTGCCCGTAAGCGTCTAGAGGAAATGTCCGCCGACCTGGACCGGACAGTTTCGGTACTGATGGGTGAACACCACCTTGTCCGGGGGGGTGGCGCGGAGGCGGGCGACGCGGGCTCGAACCTGACGGAGGCGGACAGGAACGCCGCGTCGGTGCAGACAGCGCTGGCGCAGCGAGCCGAGGTGCTCGCCGCGCTTGCCCGGGTGGACGACGGCAGTTACGGCCGGTGCGTTGACTGCGGTAACCCGGTACCCGAGCCTCGCCTCGAGGTCCGCCCGGCGACCGCTCGCTGCGTTCCGTGCCAGGCGAAGCGGGACCGGCGCCGCTGAGCCGGAGCCGGCCGCTATGTAGCGATGCCCCGCCCCGACTCGGCTGGCTTCTCGCAGCACGCGATCAGCTGCGTTCCCACGGAGTCGTCGCTGCGGGCGTGCAGCTCCACGTCGACCAGGTCGGCGAAGCGTGACGGATCGCGGGAAAGCAGGTAGCTGACCGTGTCCGGGGATAGCACGGTGCGCGGCCTGATCCAGGTGACGCGCAGGCCAGCGCCGGTGAACAGCTCGCGGAGCTGCTCAGCGCCGTAGCAGCGGGTAATGGTGCCGTCAGGCCAGGGAATGAGCACCACGTCGGCGTTGGGCACGTCCACCAGGTAGGGCCAGCGGTGCTGCTCGGCGAGCACCCCCATGCCGTAGGTGAGTGAGTCCACGCAGGCGAGCAACTGCCCGCCGGGTCGCAGCACGCGCGCGATCTCGGCCACGAGTTCTTCCGAGGCCAAGTGCCTGGACAGGGTGCGGTCCTCGGCGATAACGCCGTCGGCGCAGCCGTCCGCGAGGAACTCAAGGCCGGCCCCGTCGGCGGTCACCGTACGCCACCTGGCGCGCGGCCCGGGGCCGGGTTCGCCGCCTGGCGGCCCGGCAGGCAGCTGCGGGCCGATGACGCGCAGCACGCTGTGCCCGGCGCAGGCGGCGACCTCGGCCGCGTGCGTACCGGGACCCGATATGTCGATGAGGAGGCGCCTGCCGCCGGGCAGCCAGCTGATGAGCTGCGCGCGGGCGACTGCGGCGTGGAAGCGCGGGTAGCCTTCGGCTGGGCCGATGTGCTGCTCGGCCGTTCCCCCGGAAAAAATCTGGTGCACGGGGTCACTCCTGGCCGGGTGCCTCATTTGTGGCACCCCACGCTTATTAACCTTCCCAGGTCCACGCGTTCCATCCCAGGAAACCCGGAATTGCCCGGGCCGCGGCAGTGTTGAACGCGTCATGGCCACAGCCACCGCGACACTCGACCGGCCACACCGGTCCGCCCCCCGCCGGCCGGGGAAGGTATCCTCTTACGGTTACCGAGAGGGGGTGGGTCCCGTGCCAGACACGCTAGCCGAGCGCGGAGAGCGCTTTGAGGCAGATGTCATGCCATACCTGGACCAGCTGTACTCTGCCGCCCTCCGCATGACGAGGAACCCGGCGGATGCCGAAGACCTCGTGCAAGAGACCTTCGCCAAGGCGTACGCGTCATTCCACCAGTTCCAGCCGGGGACGAACCTGAAGGCGTGGCTATTTCGGATCCTGACCAATACCTTCATCAACACCTACCGCAAGCGGCAGCGTGAACCCCAGCGGTCAGGCTCTGACGAGGTGGAGGACTGGCAGCTGGCGCGCGCGGCCTCGCACAGTTCCGGCGGGCTCAAGTCGGCGGAGGCGGAGGCGCTCGAAAGGCTTCCCGATTCTGACATCAAGACGGCGCTGCAGACGCTGCCGGAAGAGTTCAGGATCGCGGTGTACCTCGCTGATGTTGAAGGGTTCGCATATAAGGAAATTGCCGACATTATGGGAACCCCCATCGGTACCGTGATGTCACGGCTGCACCGTGGCCGCCGACAGCTCCGGGAGCTGCTCCAGGACTACGCAGCCGAGCAGGGCCTGGTCCGCGCTAATGCCGAGGAGGGTGGGCAATGAGCTGCGGCAAGCCCCATGAGACGCCATGTAGCGAGGTGCTCGAGCGCGTCTACTGGTACCTGGACGGCGAGGTCTCCGAAGACGACTGTGACCATATCCGCCAGCACCTCGACGAGTGCGGGCCGTGCCTTCGCGAGTACGGCCTCGAGGAGGCGGTGAAGCGCCTTGTCGCCAAGCACTGCGGCTGCGACCCGGTGCCGAGCGAACTGCGCACAAAGGTCCTGGTGCGAATCAGGCAGGTTCGGGCCGAGATTGAGGTTACTGAATAAGGCTCGCCTTGCGTAAACGGCCGCTTACGGCTCGTCTGCTATAGGTTTTTAGGTCTGCGCTTATCAGCGTGGCCACGTTATCCTGTGGTTGGCGGCATGTCGTAAGCGGCCGTCAGCATTTCCGCGCGAGGGAGGGCTGTCCCGATGAGGGCTTCCGGGGTCTCCTGGGGGTAGCGACGGCGATAGGTGCGATTCGGGTCAACGGCGGATGGCTACGAGGGGGGAGCGTGCACAAGCTCTCGCGCATCGCGTGGCTGTACATCGGCGCGGTTGTCGTCGCCGCCGTCATCGTGCTCGCCGCTGGGCCGTACACGGGTCTTGACTGGAGCCAGGTCGCGGTGCTCGGCCTGCTCCTCGTCGCCTGCGAGTCCTCCGCCACCCTGCTGAACGGGCGCGGCCTGGCGTGGTCCGCGAACACCATGGCGTCGCTCGCCGCCGTGGTGCTGTGCGGCCCCGCCGGCGCGGCGATCGTAAGCTGCGGCACGCTGCTCGGCGTCCGCCGCGGCCCGACCTTGCCGCAGCGGCTGTTCAACAGCGGGATGTACGTGCTGAGCGCCTACCTGGCCGGCCGGACCTACCTGGCGTTCGGCGGGCACGTGGGCGCCCCCGGGCCGAGTTCCTTTCCCGCCCTGATCGGGCCGTTCGCCGCGGCCGCCGTGGTGCACGTGGCCGTCAACTTCATGCTGCTGCACGCCGTGTTCTGGCTGACCAGGGACCCGGACGCCGCGGTGGGGCGGGACGGCCTCGATTTCAAGCTGTGGGTGACCGACCTGGGGTACGGCGCCTTCGGCGTCCTGATCGCCGCGCTCTGGTCCGTGCTCGGGCCGTTCACCCCGGTCCTGGTGTTTATCCCGGTGCTCGTGGCCCGCTGGGCGGTAGCGCAGTTCGCCGCGCAGCAGCGAGCCTACGAGGCGACTGTCGGCGCGCTGTGCCAGGCCGTAGAGACCAAGGACTTCTACACCAGAGGGCACAGCGAGCGGGTGTCCCGCGGCGCGGTGATGATCGCGACGGAGATCGGGATGCGCCCGGAGCGGGTGGGGGCGATCAGGTACGCGGGGATGCTGCACGACGTAGGCAAGCTCGGCGTTCCGACGTCGGTGCTGCAGAAGCGCAGCTCGCTCACTGACGACGAGTACGCGGCCGTTCAGCTCCACCCGATGCGCGGGCTGGACATCGTCCGGGAGATCGGCTTTCTCGACGAGGCGCTCGCCGGGATCATGCACCATCACGAGCGGATCGACGGCAGGGGCTACCCGATGGGCCTGGCCGGTGACGAGATACCCGAGTTCGCCCGGGTGCTCGCGGTCGCGGACGCCTTCGACGCGATGACCTCCGACCGCTCCTACCGGGGTGCCCGCCCCGTTCCCGAGGCGGTCACCGAGCTGCGCAAGTGGGCGGGCAAGCAGTTCGACCCGGCGTTCGTGGACGCCTTCGTCACGGCGATCGAGAGGGACGGCTGGACGGCACCGGAGCCCGCGCCCGCGGAGGACCCGCTGCGGACCATCGAGAGCCTGTGACATCGTGGCCAGCCGACGGTACGAGCCGCGCGGGTTCCCGCGTCCCGCCCCGGACTCGGGCCAGTGGCTGCTCGCCGCGTTCGCTGGACTGCTGATCATCTGGGCGGTCGCGCAGACCGTGGTCACCGGCGTCCACGACGTGCACGCGGCGCTGGCGTTCGGCGCGCTGATCGCGTTCGGCGAGCTGCTGCGGCTGAACCTGCCGGGAGACCGTGAGGCGGTCCCTATCGCCACCGCGGGCGCCATGGCCTACGCCCTGCTGCTCAAGATCGGGGCCGCCCCCGCCAGGCCGGAGGCGGCGCAGGTCGTCGCGGTGACCGCGATCGCCATGATGATCGGCGCGCTGCCGCACCTGGCCGTCGGCGGCCGGCCCGGGTCACCGCGATGTCCGCCCGGCTGCTCGCGGTGGGCTGCGTGGCCGCCGCGTTCCGCCCGCTGGCCAACGCCGGGCTTATCGGCAGCCGCTGGTGGTCGGAGCTGCCGGTCATGCTGGGGCTCGTGGTCGCGGCCTGGCTGCTCGAATCGGTGGTTACCGCCCTCATCAGGACAGACCAGCTGCGGACCAGGTTCGTCGTCGCGCTCGGCGACGAGCTGCGGGTGCAGTTCGCGATCGCCGCCGCCGTGGGCGCGTCGGCGCTGCTCATCGCGTTCGCAGCCGAGGTCATGGGGCTCGCCGCCGTCGCCGTGTTCGCCGCGCCGCTGCTCGTCACCCAGGTGGCGCTGCGCCGGTACGCCGGGATCAGGGCCACCTACCTGCAGACCGTGCGCGCCCTCGCCCGGGTGACGGAGATCGGCGGCTACGTGGAGACCGGGCACTCCGCCCGGGTGAGCCGGCTGTCGGTCGCCATCGGCCGCGAGCTCGGCATGCCGGAGGCCGCGCTGCTTCAGCTTGAGTACGCCGCGCTGATGCACGACATCGGCCAGCTCTCGCTGCGCGATCCCGTCCCCGGCGGAGCCACCGTGCTGGTCGCCCGGGACGAGCAGCGGCGCATCGCTGAGTACGGCGCCGAGGTGATACAGCAGGCCCGCGTGCTCGACCAGGTGGCGGACATCGTGCGGCGGCAGTCCGACCCGTGCCGTCCGGCCGACCGTTCCCCGCCGCCGCCCCTGTCCAGCAGGATCATCCGCGCGGCCAACGCGTACGACGACCTGGTGGGCAGTCTGGCCGATCCAGCCCGGTCGGCGGAGGCCATCGAGCGGCTGCGGCTCGACACGGCCTCCGAGTACGACCCCCGGGTCGTCGACGCGCTCAGCCGCCTCGTCCTCCCCGCCTCTGGCTAGCTTCGCGGGCCCAGCGGCGAACTTATACCGCGATATTGGTCAAAATTCATGGCTATTTATCCCGGTTTGTCACACCAAAAGCCGGTATAAGTTGCCCGGCAGGGCGGGAGCAGGGCCGGGGCAGGCGGGGCGGCGGCGGCGGGGCCGGCGGCTGTCGGGGCTACACACCGGTCGTGGTGCGCGGGTACTCGGCCTGCACGTCCGTGATGACGTTGATCAGGTACGGGGCGGAGGAGTCGAAGGCACGCCGCAGCGCGTCAGCGATCTCGCCCGGCTTCGTCACCATCTCGCCGGCGCCGCCCAGGGCCCGCACCACCTCGTCGTAGCGGGTTCCAGGCCGCAGGTCGGCGGCCACGTCGTAGCCGTAGACCGCCTGCATGGGGCCCTTCTCCAGGCCCCAGGCGGAGTTGTTGCCGACGATCATGACCACGGGCAGGTTGTGCCTGACCAGGGTGTCCACGTCCATCAGCGAAAGCCCGGCCGCGCCGTCACCGAGCATCAGCACCACCTGCGACGCCGGGTGGGCGATCCTGGCCGCCATGGCGTAACCGAGGCCGGTGCCCAGGCAGCCGTAGGGACCCGGGTCCAGCCACCTTCCAGGGAACGCCGGCTCGATGAGGCGGCCGGCGAAGGAGACGAAGTCGCCGCCGTCGCCGATGACCACCGCGTCGTCGTCAAGCTGCCGTAGCAGCTCGCCGTAGACCCGCATCGGGTGGACCGGCGCCGCCGCGCTCTCCAGCAGCGGTGCGTCCGCCGCCGCGGCGGCCCGGGCCGTGCCGCGCAGTTGCGCCAGCCACTCCATGTCGCCCACGGGCCGGGCGCCGCATGCCTCGGTGAGGGCGGTGAAGAACAGCGACAGGTCGCCGGACGCGGACGCGGCCAGCGGGCAGTGCGTCGCGATGCCGTCGGGGGAGTCCGCCACGTGGACCACGGAGGCGGGCGATTCCTTCGGGCCGAACGAGCCGTAGCGCAGCCGGAAGTCCAGCGGGACCCCGGCCACGATCACCAGGTCGGCCTCGGCGAACGCCAGTGAGCGAGCCCGGGTGACCAGCAGCGAGTGACCGCCAGGCAGCACGCCGCGGGCCTGGCCGTTGGCGATCACCGGGAGCCGCAGGGTCTCCGCGCACGTCCGCGCGGCGACGTCCGCGCCGCCCAGCCATACGTCAGAGCCGAGCGCGAGTACGGGGCGGCGCGCCGTCGCGAGCAGTTCGGCGATCCGCGCCACGTCCGCGGAGTCGGGTTGCGCCGGCGCGAACAAGTCGCCGTCGGGGAAGTCGGCGGTTGCCTCGCCGTAGATGGCTTCCAGCGGGAAGTCGACGAATACCGGGCCCCGGTGCGGGGCAGTCGCCAGGCGGAACGCCTCGTCAACCGATGCCGCCACGGACGTGGCGGCATGCTCGGTCCAGGCGCGCTTGGTGACCGGGGCGAGCAGCGGCACGTGGTCCATTTCCTGCAGCGCCCCCTTCCCCCACAGGTAGTCGGGTGCCCGGCCGCCGAGGATGACGACCGGCGCGCCGTTGAACCACGCGGAGGTCGCCGCGCTCACGCTGTTGGTGATCCCGGGGCCCGCCGTGACGACGGCCAGCCCGGGCGCGCGGGTGAGGCGCGCGATGCCCTCGGCGGCGAACACGGCGGTCTGCTCATGCCGCACGTCCACCAGCCGCAGCGGCGGGTCGGCCTTGACCGCCCCGTCGTAAAGCGGGAACACGTGCCCGCCGGAGAGGGTGAACATGGCCGCCACGCCGTACCGCTGCGCGACCGCGACGGCGTGCGCGCCCGCGTGTCCAGATAGAGAACTCACCAGCCCGACGGTACCCGTGCGTCACAGTTTTGGGGAGGGGGGCTGGCCGGGCAGCGCACGCCCCCGTTCTGGATCACGTTAATCAACACCAGATCCAGAACTCTTTTGCCCTGCCCTTACCTGAAGGGTGACACGGGTCGTCAGGGCAAGGCGCCGCCTATCCCTCAAGCCCCGCCGTAACGCCGGCCGGCGCCCTGGCGGGCGCGTCCTCCGGATCGGCGGTGTACTGGTGCGGCAGCGTCTCGTCCGTGCCCTCGGGGACCTTGGCGGCCTTGAGTATCAGGGTGAGCACGACCGCGATCACCAGGTTGATTATCACCGCGCTCAGGCCGATGTAGATCGTGTGCCCGAACTCGATGTCAGACGAGCCGGCCCAGTGCAACGTCGTCGCGTTGGACACGTTGTAGGCGGCGATAGTGCCGAAGGCCATGCCGGCCAGCCAGCCGGCCAGCAGCGCCCAGCGGTGGAACCACCGGGTGAACAGGCCGCCGATCATCATCGGGGCGACCTGGAGTATCCAGATCCCGCCGAGCAGCTGCAGGTTGATCGAGAACGTGCGCGGCAGCTCCACGGCGAACAGCAGCGCGCCCAGCTTGACCACCAGGGACGCCCACTGGGACATCCGGGTCTGCAGCGCGGGCGAGGCGTCCTGCTTGAAGAACTCGGTGAAGACGTTCCTTGTGAACAGGTTGGCGGCGGCGATCGACATGATGGCCGCGGGCACCAGGGCGCCGATGATGATGCCGGCGAAGGCGATGCCGGTGAACCAGCTCGGGAACATGTGCTGGAACAGGTACGGCACGGCGAGCTGCGCGTTGCCCGTCTTCTTGACGTTCGCCGCCGTTGTCGGGTCGGCGATCGCCATGTAGCCGAACAGCGCGATGAGGGCCAGCAGCACCGAGTACATCGGCAGGTAGATCATGTTCCGCTTGACCACGCTGCGCCGCTTGGCGGCCAGCGTGCCGGTGATCGCGTGCGGGTACATGAACAGCGCGACCGCCGAGCCGAGGGCGAGCGACGCGAAGTCGAACTGCGTGCTGCCGATGGACTTCGACGTCGGGACGAACGTGCCGAGCGGCTTCTTGGTGACCGGGCTGATCGAGGCGAAGTGCGTCTGCGCGGTGCCGAAGATGTGGCTCCAGCCGCCGAGCCTGGTCGGGATGTAGAAGACCGCGACGATGACGAACAGGTAGATCAGCGTGTCCTTGACGAAGGCGATCAGCGCCGGGGCGCGCAGGCCGGACACGTAGGTGAAGATCGCGAGCACCAGGAACGCGACGAACAGCGGGAGGTCCTTGACGAAGGTGTTGTCCGAGGAAGCGCCGACGCCCATCACGGTGAGCACCGCCTGGATGCCGACGAGCTGGAGCGCGATGTACGGCATCAGCGCGAGGATGCCGGTGAAGGCGGAGGCGAGCGCGAGGCCGCGCGAGCCGTAGCGGCCGCGGATGAAGTCGGCGGGCGTGACGTAGCCGTGCACCCGGCAGACCGACCAGAGCCTGGGCAGGAAGATGAACACGACAGGGAACACCATGATCGTGTACGCCACGGCGAAGAACCCGATGGAGCCTGAGCCGAACACCAGGGCGGGCACGGCGATGAACGTGTAGGCGGTGTAGAGGTCGCCGCCGAGCAGGAACCAGGTGACGAACGTGCCGAAGCCGCGGCCGCCGAGGCCCCACTCGTCGAGGTGCATCATGTTCTCCGCGCGCCGCCAGTGCGCGGCGGCGAATCCGACACCGGTGACGATGACGAACAGGACGAGGACGATCGTGAACGTGGTGGCGTTGACGTGGCTCATCGTGCGTCACCGCTTCCGCTCGCGTCCGCTGTGCTCGCGTCCGCTGTGCTCGCGTCTGCGGTGAGCCGCTTCTGCAGCTGCATGGCCAGCCACAGCACCAATGAGGTGATTGGCATGAAGATCAGCAGGTACCAGTAGAAGAACGGGAAGTCGCCGAGCTTGGGCGTGAGCCGCGCGTAGATCGGCGTGTAAACGGAGAAGAAGATGTTGGCTGTCACCAGGATCGCGATGGCAGCCGAGATAACTGGGTGCGCCGCGACGGCGCTGCGTGACCGGGTGGTCGCCTGAGTCATCGGGGGTCCTCTCGGCGTAATTCCGGGGGTTCCTGTGACTTCAGTGTGACTGCAGTCACAGAGTTGCCACCCATGTTCCGCCGAGCAGCCTCATTAGGCAATATGTCTAATGACTTATTCTGCGATCGATTGCAGAGCTTACAGGGCCGACGTCTTGCGGAGCCTGGTGATGAACTTGTACCGGTCGCCCCGGTACCAGGACTGCGCCCACTCGACCGGCTCGCCGGCGGTGTCGATGGCGTGCCGGGAGAGCAGCAGCAGCGGAACACCCGGGTCCACGTCGAGCAGGCGGGCGTCGTGCGGGTCGGCGAGCACCGTCTCGATGGTCTCCTCGGCCTCGGCGAGCTGGATGCCGTACCCGGTGCGCAGCGTCTCGTACAGCGACGCGTGCCGCTCAAGCTGCCGCCGCAAGCCGGGGAAGCGACGGGCGGGCAGGTGCGAGGTGTCGATGGACATCGGCTCGCCGTCGGCCAGCCGCAGCCGGTGGATGCGCAGCAGCCGCCCGCCCGGCCGCACGTCGAGCAGCGCGGCGAGCTGCTCGTCGGCGGTGACGTAGCCGATGTCGAGGATCTTGGTCTGCGGGTGCAGGCCGTGCTGTCGCATGCCCTCGGTATAGCTGGCGAGCTCAAGCGGCTGTGCCACCTTGGGCTTGGCGACGAACGTGCCCTTGCCCTGCATGCGCAGCAGCCGTCCCTCGATCACCAGCTCGGCGAGTGCCTGCCTGACGGTGGTACGAGAGGTCCCGTAGAGCCGGGCGAGCTCACGCTCGGGAGGGACGGGACTGCCCGGTGACATGGCCGCGGTGAAGTCGAGCAGCTGCTTCTTTACCTGGTAGTACTTGGGCAGCCGCAGCAGGGCCGGCGCCGAGGCGTTGTCTCCGGTCGAGCGGGACATGCCATCGTTGTCTTCGGCCGGCACTGGGAACGCGGTCATGAGCAGTACCTCCCCGCTTTTGCGGTTTTCCGGCCATGATGACAGTTAATTCTCGGGGGGGCGACCCCCCGGACCCCCCGATGTTCGGCGTCGGCGGCTCCGATCGCAAAAAACGCGATCTTATCGGAGCCGCCGACGCCGAACCAAAGCCGCTGGGTTCCCGTGCTTGGGGCGGGATGAGACCGCTGAGGTTCCGCTGGTGCGGCGGGGCGGAGCCGCGGGGGTTCCCCTGCGCGGGCTGTGGCGGGCGGGGAAAGTGTGCCGTGCATCTGCGCATAATGCCAGGTCATGCCCTGGGAGGGGAAATCTACCCGGATGGCGCGTGTCATCATGGGAGCGTGCCGACGCTCACCGACCTCGCGAGGAACCTCACCAGCCTGTCCGGGCCGGACCTGGAATGGCTGCACTCCCTTGTCTCAGACTGGCAGCTCCTCGCCGACCTGTCGTTCGCCGACCTCATCTTGTGGGTGCCGTTGCGCGGGCCGGACGGCGCGCTCGGCCCGGGCTGGGTGGCGGTGGCCCAGATGCGGCCGACGACCGGGCCGACGTCGTTTCCAGATGACGTGGTGGGCTCGCAGCTCGCTCCGGGCGAGCGGCCGGTGCTCGACACGGCGCGCGTCGAGCACCGCATCCACCGGGAAAGTGACCCCGACTGGACGTCAGGCGTCCCGGTACGGGCGGAGGCCATCCCGGTGACGCGGGAGGGCCGGGTGATCGCGGTCATCGAGCGGTCGACCAACCTGAACGGTGCGCGCACGCCGAGCCGCCTTGAGCTGACCTACCTGGCGGGCGCCGACGACCTGGCGCGGATGGTGTCCGAGGGCACGTTCCCGTACCCGGGCTTCGACACCTCGCAGGTCCGCTCACCGCGGGTAGGCGACGGCCTGCTCAGGCTCGACACCGCGGGCCGGGTCACCTTCGCGAGCCCGAACGCGCAGTCCGCCTACCGCAGGCTCGGGCTCGCCGCGGACCTGATGAGCACCGAGCTCGGCAGCGCGACGGCGCAGCTGGCCGCGACCGGCGCGCCGGTCGACGAGTCGCTGATGCTGGTGACGCGGGGCCGGGCGCCGCGGGAGACGGAGATCGACGTCAACGGCACGGTGGTGCAGCTGCGCTCCATCCCGCTCGTCGTGGGCGGGCAGCGGACCGGCGCGCTCGTCCTGGTGCGGGACGTCACCGAGTTGCGCCGCCGGGAACGGGAGCTGCTGACCAAGGAAGCGACGATCAGGGAAATCCACCACCGGGTCAAGAACAACCTGCAGACCGTCGCCGCGCTGCTGCGCCTGCAGGCCAGGAGGCTTCAGGCGCCCGAGGCGCGGGCGGCGCTCCAGGAGGCGGTGCGCCGGGTGGGGTCGATCGCGATCGTGCACGAGACGCTGTCCCACGCTCCCGAGGAGATCGCGGACTTCGACGACATCGCTGACCGGGTGGCGATGATGGCCGGGGAGGTGTCCTCGCCTGAGGTTCGGGTGACGCCCAAGATCACCGGCCAGTTCGGCATGCTCCCCGCCACGGTGGCGACGCCGCTTGCGATGGTGCTCACCGAGTTGCTGCAGAACGCACTGCAGCACGGGTTCGGGCAGGCGCACCGCATGCCGGGCGGTGACGCGGGGATCATCGAGGTGGTGGCGCAGCGGGCGCCCGAGCTGCTCACCGTGACGGTGACGGACAGCGGCGCCGGGCTGCCGCCCGGATTTGACCTGGAGAACACGTCGAGCCTGGGCCTGCAGATCGTCAGGACCCTGGTCGAGGGAGAACTTGGCGGCCGGATCAGCCTGCAACCGCGTGCCGGGGGAGGCACGATCGCGGTGGTCGACCTGCCGGTTCGCTACGAACCGAAATGAGGCGCCAGCGGTTGAGCCGTCAGCAGCGCCCGGGGGTAGCCTTGTCCCCCGGGCAGCGGGCAGTCCGGTAACGGACTAGACGCCCGCGCGAGCCCGCAGCCGGAGCGTCCGGCGCTTGAGCAGCCGCCGCTCGTCCTCGCTCATGCCACCCCACACTCCGGCGTCCTGACCGGAGTCGATGGCCCAGCGCAGGCACTCGTCGAGCACCGTGCACCGGCGGCAGACCTGCTTGGCCTCTTCGATCTGGAGAAGAGCAGGCCCGCTGTTTCCGATCGGGAAGAACAGCTCTGGATCTACCTCACGACAGGCGGCGATGTGGCGCCAGTCCATGGAGTCCCCTTCTTGGCGTAGCGGCTGGTCATCGGTGCGGTCCGCCACGCACACTCAGTGCTTGTGAAGTAATTCACGAGCTAACCGACATACCGGGAATTTCTGTGTATTTCCCGATCTTTTCGGTGCCTTGCGGATCGCGGCCGAGGCTCGGTAGAGTCCGGTCGCGCCCCAAGGTGTCGCATCCGCGTCAGTCGTGTTCGAACGCGCCGAGTTGCGTCGCCCCAGGCACCGGAACTAGCCTTTCAGCAGGGCAGAGCCAGCGCAAGAGGGCGCGGCCAACAGGCAAGCTTAAATTTATGTCAGATCCATCACAGTAAGGGATCTAAGTCACAGTAAGCGGCTCTTATCCCCTGGGGGAACTCGTGCGCGGCCATCGAGATCGTGGCTGCGGATGACGTCCTACCGGAACAAGGTTTCTATCGAACGCGCTGAGGGCCGTAACGCGACAACGCGCAGGGCGTTTGGTACAAACCGGAGCGTGACCGCCTCGGTCTCGCCCAGGTACTCGCCGTCGATGTGGAAGGCGATCGGTCGTTTGGCTTCGAAGGCGAGCTCATGAAGCGCGGACGCGCTGACCACGTCACGCCCGCCGGGCAGTTCCTCATTTCTCGACTGCATCATGTGCCCGAGAGCGGCGAGCGTGGTGAGCGTGCGCATCCGCCGGAGCGCGAAGAGGTCAAGCCCGGAGCTGAAGTCCCCGGGCGGCGCTGGCCGGACCGGGTGGCTGCCCAGGTAGGTCCACGGCGAGCTGTTGGTGACCACGCCCATGAACAGGCCGTTCACCGGCGGCTGGCCGGGGACGCGGAGGGTGAGGGCGGGGTTGCGGCGGTCGGTGCGGTAGTACCGGCGCACCGTGGTCCGCAGGTAGGCCGCCACCGTGGCGCGGCGCCCGCGCGCCCGCTGCCGCTCCATGTCCCCGATGACCTCCGCGTCGACCCCAAGGCCGGCGCTGAACGTGAAGTACCGGTCGCCGGCCAGGCCGAGCCCGATCTCGCGCCGGTGCCCGGCGGCGACGGCGGCCAGGATGCGCGGTACCGCGTCGCCCGCGTCGGCCGGCAGCCCGAGCGAGCGCGCGAACACGTTGGCGCTGCCGCCCGGGATGGGGGCGAGGGCCGGGCGGCCCGCCAGGTCTGGCATCCGCATGAGCCCGTTGACCACCTCGTTCACCGTGCCGTCGCCGCTGAACGTGATGACCAGGTCGTACCCGTCCGCGGCGGAGTCGGCGGCGAGCTTGCCCGCGTGGCCGCGATACTGTGTTTGCCTGGTAGCTAGGTCAAGCCGGGAACCGAGCGCGCGGACCACCAGGCCGGCATCCCGTCCGGTCATGGAAGTCGCGCGTGGATTGATGATCAGCAGCGCGCGCACGTTGCTCAGGTTAACGGTGCCGTGAAGGATGCGAGACTATGGGTATGCGTTTCACCGCCGCCGCGGCCCAGGCCGCGGAGGCGCTCGGCCTGTGCGTCGTGATCGTGCTCAACGTGATCGACTCCGTATCGGGTAACACCTGGACGGCCTCGAACGCGACCGCGCAGATCGTCTTCGAGGCCGTGGTCGCCGCCGGCGTGGCCTGGGTCGCGTACGGGATCGCCCGCGCCAGGCCGTGGAGCCGCACCCCGGCGGTGCTGACTCAGGTGTTCACCGCCATGATCGCCATCTGGCTGCTTGAGGCCCACCGCTACGCGTGGGGCGTCCCCGCACTCCTGCTGGCCATCGTCGGCCTGGCCGGACTGTTCGCGCCGTCGAGCTGGCGGGCCCTGGCGCGCCGGGGCTAGCCGCCTGCCCTCAGTCGTCGACGGTGAGCCCCTCACGGAGCTGAGCGAGCGTCCTGGCGAGCAGCCGGGAGACGTGCATCTGGGAGATGCCGAGCTCGGCCGCGATCTGCAACTGGGTCATGTTCCCGAAGAACCGGAGCAGCAGGATCTTCTTCTCCCGCGGCGGCAGCCGCTCGAGCAGCGGCTTGAGCGACTCGCGGTACTCCACGCCCTCCAGGGCCTCGTCGACCATGCCGAGCGAGTCGGCCACCGCGGGCGCGTCCTCGTCACCCGAGTCTGGCGCGTCAAGCGACACCGTGGAGTACGCGTTGGCCGACTCAAGGCCCTCGAGTACTTCTTCTTCCGACATCTGCAGGTGCGCCGCGAGCTCGCTGACGGTAGGCGCGCGGCCCTCTCGCTGCGCCAGCTCGCCGATCGCCTTGGTAAGCGACAGCTTGAGTTCCTGAAGCCGCCGCGGCACCCGGACGGCCCAGCCCTTGTCCCTGAAGTGGCGCTTGATCTCGCCGACGATGGTCGGCGTGGCGTAGGTGGAGAACTCGACGCCGCGTTCCAGGTCGAACCGGTCGATGGACTTGATGAGCCCGATGGTCGCGACCTGGGTAAGGT
The DNA here is from genome assembly GCA_963811335.1 of uncultured Actinomycetota bacterium. Lineage (GTDB taxonomy): Bacteria > Actinomycetota > Actinomycetes > Streptosporangiales > Streptosporangiaceae > Trebonia. The sequence goes on from CAWERB010000020.1 coordinate 103,248, forward strand.
CATCGAGCCACTCGCCCCGGTTGCGGAACCGGCGCGCCAGGTATTCGACGAGAGGCAGGTGCAGCTCGACCAGGGTGGACCTGATCCTGGCGCGCTCGGGGTCGCCTGCAGGCAGCGTGGCGAGCCGCTCGAACAGCTCCCTGGCCTGCGTGCGGTCGGGTGAGGAGTGCTCAGACCGCGGCACCGGCGGCGGAAGTTCCTCGGTCACCGTGACCTCAACCTCGAACTCGTCAGTCACCTGGACCTCGTATTCGCTGCTCAACTTCATCCGCCCCGGCGCTTGGCGAGGACGATGGAGACCCGGTCGTCGGAGTCGAGCCTGGAGTCGACGGAGCCGGCCAGCGCGGACAGCACGGTCCACGCGAACGTGTCGCGGGCGGGCTTGCGTGCCTCGGCCGCGTTCACCGACACGGTGATGGTGACCAGGTCGGCACCGAGCTCAAAGACGCACTCCAGGTCGGTACCCGGGATGGCCTGGGTGAGCAGCATCGCGCAGGCCTCGTCGATCGCGATGCGCAGGTCTTCGATCTCGTCCAGGGTGAAGTCCAGCCGGGCGGCGAGTCCGGCGGCGGCGGTGCGCAGCACGGACAGGTAGGCGCTCTCGGCCGGCATCTTGACCTGCACGTAATCTGCCGTCTCGCGGCCCCCAGGGGGCGCCGTCGGTGTGGCGGTGTCTTCGGTCACGTCTCTCCGTCGGTCATCTCACAAGGCCGGCGATGTGCGCCGGCCACTGAATGCAACTTACCGCCTCCCGGAAACAGAACGCGGCAGCGCCGCCCTTGGAGTGGGGGGGCACTGCCGCGTTCAGGAGGTGGTTTGGGTTAGCCCTGCTTGGTTTCCCAGAAGATCTTGGAGATCTCCTCGATCTTGGCGAGCAGCTTGTCGGCCGTCTGGACGTCGAGCGAGCCCTTGGTGCCGCTGGCGCCGGCCAGCTTGGTGGCCTCGTTGAACAGCGCGTGCAACTGGGGGTACTTCTCGAAGTGCGGCGGCTTGAAGTAGTCGGTCCACAGCACCCACAGGTGGTGCTTGACAAGCTCGGAGCGCTGCTCCTTGATGAAGATGGCGCGAGCCCGGAACGCCGGGTCCTCGTTGGCGGCGTACTTCTCCGCGATCGCCTTGACGGACTGTGCCTCGATAAGCGCCTGGGCAGGGTCGTAGACGCCGCAGGGCAGGTCGCAGTGGGCATGGGCGACAGACTTCGGCGCGAGCAGCCGGGTGAGCAGCCTCATCGATTCCCTTTCTCCGTACCAGAACAGTAAGTTTGCTCTCCCGACACTACTCTGCCCGGCTGGAGTTAAACGTGCGCGGCTGCCGTAAGCGCTGGCCCCTGCTCCGCGTCGTGGTCGCGGAGCAGTCCATGCTGCCCGCCCTGCGCCCGGGCGACTGGCTGCTTACCTGGCGTACCAGGCGCATCCGCCCTGGCCAGGTCGTGCTCGCCTGGCACCCGCAGCGCCCTGACTTGCTGCTCGTCAAGCGGGCCGCGTGGCGCGAGGGCGGCGGCTGGTGGCTGGCGTCGGACAACCCGTTCGCCGCGGGCGCGGCCGACAGCGCGCACTTCGGCCCGGTGCCGCGGGAGAACATCGTGGCGGTGGTGCTCGTCCGTTACTGGCCGCTCGGCCGCGGCCGGCCGCGCCGCTCGCCGGATTAATCGCCGCGGGCGCGGCTGACCTGCGGTGTGTGCCAGTTTCGCTGACCCTGCGGGTGCCTGTGCCCGGTTTCAGTGCCGTGGCGCCGGCGGCAGCTCGTCGGTGTCCCCGGCCTGCCGGTTCACCTGGTCGAGCATTTCCTGCCGGGCCAGCCGCGCCGCCATCGCCCAGAAGTAGACAAGCAGGCTGAACCCGGCGACCACGAGCATGTCCCACCAGAACGGGATGTTGCCGGTGCTCGTCGGCGGCCGCGGCGTCGTCGAGGACTGGCCGCTGTACTGGCCCTGCCAGGAGATGATGCCCATGCCGATGAGGTAGGCCGGCAGCCACGTGGCCGACTTCCAGTCAAGCGGCGGCCGCTGCCGGTCGAACGCCATCGAGATGCCGATCAGCACGTAGCCGATCACCAGCACGATGCCCAGCTTCCAGAGGACCTCGAAGCCGGACCAGTAGATGATGAGGTTGGCGATGATGAACGCGAGCGGTGAAATCACCGACGCCCCCGGCAGCCGGTAAGGGCGGTCAGCCTCGGGGACCTGGCGGCGGAACGCGCCAAGTGACAGCGGCGCGCCCGCGTACATCAGCACGCTCGCGGACGTGACGAGACCGACCAGGGACTTCCAGCTGGGGAAGGGCAGCAGGAACACCAGGCCGAACAAGAAGGCGAAGATGAGGCTGACCCACGGGATTCCGCGCTCGTCAACCTTGGCGAAGACCTGCGGGTAGTACCGGTTCCGCGCCAGGCCGTACCCGACGCGCGAGGTGGATGTCACGTAGATGAGCCCGGTGCCAAACGGGGAGATGACCGCGTCGATCCGCAGCAGCGTCGCCAGCCAGCCGAGCGCCACCGCGCCCGCGGCGAAGGCGAACGGCCCGGAGGTGAGGCCCGTGTCATTCCCCGTCGCGGCCCAGCCGTGGGCGAGCAGGCTCGGCGTCAGCGCGCCGATGTAGACGACCTGCAGCAGTACGTAGATCGCGGTGCCGATCAGCACCGCCATGATGATCGCGCGCGGCAGGTTCCGCTGCGGGTTCTTGATCTCGCCCGCCAGCTGGTCGGCCTGCTCGAAGCCAAGGTAGGCGAACACGATTCCCGCCGACGGGATCGCCCCGAACAGCGCCTTGACGCCGTACGGCATGAAGCCGCCGTGCGAACTGAAGTTGCCCGCCTTGAACTGGGTGAACAGCACGATGATGGTGAGGACGGGAATCGCGACCTTCCACCACGTGATCCCGCTGTTCACCTTGCTGAACAGGCGCATGGCGAAGAAGTTGAGCCCGGTGAAGATCGCCAGCAGAACGGCGGTCATCGCGAAGCCGAGCCCCGTGGTGATCCCCGTCGTGGTGTTGTAGACGCTCGGCCAGTAGTAGGAGGCGTACTGCATGACCGCGAAGCACTCGATCGGCGCCACGGTGACCGCCTGCACCCACGAGAAGAAGCCGAACGAGATGCCCGCGACGCTGCCGTACGCGTAGTGCGGGAAGCGCGCGGTCCCGCCGGCCACCGGGTACATCGCGCCGAGCTCGGCGTGGACGAGGGCCAGGATAATGATCGCGACGCCCGCGATGACCCAGCCGAGTAGCGCCGCGGTGCCGGCGGCCGCCGCGGCCAGCCAGGCGCCGAACAGCCAGCCGGAGCCGATGATCGAGGTCTCAGAGGCCCAGGTGGCCCCGATCAGCCCCATCTCCCGGCGCAGGCCGATGTCGGCGGGCCTGGTGACGGTTGTCGTCGCCCCGGATTCAGCAGCCATGCTGGAGCCCCCTTCTCGCTGCCGAGCAGTGAGCGTCCTTAGTTTCCGTATCTGCTCGCGTCAATCTCCGACGATAACTCCACTAACAGTGATCATTCCAGCACTGTACGTTACTTTGATCGTGGCGTTTCGCATGTGCGGCAACGCGAAGAACCCCGCCTCCTCGGGGGTGGCGGGGTTCTTCGGTTCTGCCGTGCGGTCCGGGACTAGATGAGCGTCTCCGGCGGCACGTCGTGCTCCGCGGACTGCGCGTTGACCAGCGCGAGCATCTCCTCCCGGGGCAGCTTGGTGGACAGCGCCCAGTAGTAGATGCCGAGGCTGAACGCCGCGATGATCACCAGGTCCCACCAGAGCCCGATCGTGTTGGTGTTCACCGGAGCGAGCTTCGCAGCCGCCGCTGTACTGGCCGAGCCAGGAGATGATGCCCATGCCGATCAGGTAGACCGGCAGCCAGCTGGCCGCCTTTATCTCCGCTATGCCCATCTTCGGCCGCTGCGGGTCGAAGGCCATGCAGACGCCGATGATGACGTAGCCGATGACGATGCACGATGCCGAGCTTCCAGATGGTCTCGAAGCCGGACCAGTAGATGATGAAGTTGGCGATGATGAACCCGAGCGGCGCCAGGACCGCGGCCGCGCCCAGCCGGTAGGGCCGCACCGCGTCAGGCACCTGGCCGCGGAACGCGCCAAGCGACAGCGGCGCGCCCGCGTACATGAGCACCGAGGCGCCGGTAACCAGGCCGACAAGCGAGTGCCAGCTCGGGAACGGCAGCAGGAAGACCAGGCCGCCGACGAACGGCGAGGATCAGGCTCGATCCACGGCACGCCGCGGCTGTCGGTCCTGGCGAGGATCGGCGGGAAGTAGCGGTTGCGGGCCAGGCCGTAGCTGACCCGGGAGGCGGAGGTCGGGTAGATCAGGCCGGTGCCGAACGGGGAGACGAACGCGTCGAGCCGGAGGATGAACGCCAGCCAGGACAGGCCGACAACGCCCGGCCAGGCCGGCGAACGGGCCGGAGGTTGATGTCGGCGATGGTCAGTTGCAGGTGCCGGTGGCCGGGCAGACCAGGCCGGTCCAGCCGTGGCTGAGGGTCAGGATGCCCGGGTCCATCGCGCCGAGGAACACGATCTGCAGCAGGATGTAGATGGCCGTGCCGATGGCGACCGCGGTGATGATGGCCCGCGGCAGGTTCTTCTGCGCGTTCTTGATCTCGCCCGCGAGCTGGTCCGCCTGCTCGAAGCCGAGGTAGGAGAACACGACGCCGGCGCCGACGACCGCGGACAACACGCCCTTGACGCCGGTCGGCGCGAACCCGCCGGCCGATGAGCCGAAGTTGCCGCCGTGGAACTTGAACAGCAGCACGATGATCGTGAACACCGGGACGGCGATCTTCCACCACATGATGGTGCTGTTGGTGTGGGCCAGGATCTTGATGCCGAAGAAGTTGAGCGCGGTGAAGATGGCCATCAGGATGATGCTGACCACGAAGCCCGGAGCCCGGTGACGGCCGGTGTTCGCGTTGAAGATGTAGATCGCTGCGTGCCACCAGTGCGACGCGTAGTTCATGACCGCGAAGCACTCGATCGGCGCGACGGTGACCGCCTGCAGCCAGGAGAAGAAGCCGAACGACATGCCCGCGAAGGAGCCGAACGCGAAGTGCGGGAACCGGGCGGTGCCGCCTGACACCGGGTACATCGCGCCGAGCTCGGCGTGGACGAGGGCCAGGATGACGACCGCGACGCCGCCGATGACCCAGGCGATGATCGCCGCCGGGCCAGCGGCCTGCGCGGCGTAGAGCGCCCCGAACAGCCAGCCGGAGCCGATGATCGAGCTCTCGGACGCCCAGACGGCGCCGACGAACCCTATCTCCCGCTTGAGGCCGACGTCACCCGGCGTCGTCTCAGCCGCGGAGCCAGTTTCAGTTGCCATGATCGATAGCTCTTTTCTCGTTTCTCGATCGCGCCCCGAGGGGCCGTGCCACGCGTCCTGCGGGTTCCGCTGGGAACGAGTGAGCGTCAGTTGTGCAGAGTGAGGAACATCGTAGAGATCATCTACAGACATGAGAAGACTTGTCCGGGATTCGGTTCTATAACGCAGGTCATGGCGCTGTTTCAGGTAAACGCACGTTAATGACGCACCTGTCAGGTAACGGTTCGGTGTCCGAGCAATTGCCCGCCTGTTTCACGTTTCCGATGTTTTATCCAGAACGGATGCGGGCATATAGGGGACTGGCAAACGCTTGTGAACAGATTCACGAGTGCGGCGGGCGCGGCAGAACTCAGTTGCCATTCAGGATTTGCGCGGCGGAAGGGTTGCTCAGCCGCCGGGCTCCTCGACGCGCTTGCGGGCCCGGTACGCGATCACGTTGGCCCGGCTGGCGCACCGGTCGGAGCAGTACCGCCTGGTGCGGCAGGCCGACGTGTCGATGAACACGCCGGAGCAGGGCGCCGCCTGGCACACGCCGAACCGGTCGATGCCAAGCTCGGTGAGCCGGACCGCGAGGCCCATCGCCGCCCCCGCGGCGTACTTGTCGGACACCGAGCCGCTCTCCGTGTAGTGCACGTGCCAGGGCTGCCCGTCGTGCCCGGACAGCTGCGGGTGGACCGGGTACTGGATGAGGAGCTCGTTCAGCCTGGCGGCGGCGTCCGGGCCGTTGCCCTGCGAGCAGGCCACGAAGAAGCCGCGGAACTCGTCCCTGAGCATGCGCAGGGCGTCGAGGTCGCCGCGCGAGATGCCGTGGCTCAGGTGCTCCCGGTCGGCCACCAGGGAACGCAGCCCGTCCATGGACGCGAGCAGGTCGCCGCCCTCGTGCCCCAGGCCGGCTGTGTTCGCCAGCCGCACGGCGAGTTCAGCATAGGATGACAGGTCCACTCGCGAAACCCCGCTGTGGTGGTAAGAGTTCTGTAATAGTCTGGTCCCGGTCATGAGTATTACAGAAGGGCGCTGGCGGCGCTAGCCACCGGCCGCTCATGGCACAATATCCCAACGGGCAACCCCCGTAGCAGGAGTGATCACCGTCCGTGAGCCGCGCCGGTGCGCCAACCCATCGTCGCACCCCGGCAGCACGGCAGACCCGTCACCTGTAGCACAGAGTTCTGGGGGTTAACCGTGGCCGACGTGGCCGACTTTTCCCGTTTTCCGTCCGCGCTGGACGATGACCCGGTGTTCGCCATGCACCGGGGCGGCAAGATCGACGTCAACCCGAGCGTGGACGTGCCCGACCGGGCCGCGCTCGCCATGGCCTACACGCCGGGCGTCGCCCGGGTGTGCAGCGCGATCGCCGAGGAGCCCGAGCTGGCGAGCGAGTACACCTGGACGGGCAACACCGTCGCCGTGGTCAGCGACGGCACCGCCGTGCTCGGCCTCGGCGACATCGGGCCCGCCGCGGCGATGCCCGTCATGGAAGGCAAGGCGCTGCTGTTCAAGAAGTTCGCCGGCATCAACGCGGTGCCGGTCTGCATCGACGTCACGGACACCGACGACGTGGTGCGGGTGGTCGCCGCGCTCGCGCCGAGCTTCGGCGGCATCAACCTCGAGGACATCTCGGCGCCGCGCTGCTTCGAGATCGAGGACCGGCTGCGCGCGATGCTCGACATCCCCGTCTTCCACGACGACCAGCACGGGACCGCGATCGTCGCGCTCGCCGCGCTGCGCAGCGCCGCCCGCGTGGTCGGCAAGGACCTCGGTTCAATGCGCGCCGTGGTCTGCGGGGCGGGCGCCTCCGGTATCGCGGTGTCGAAGATCCTGCTCGCCGGGGGCATCGGCGAGCTCGCCGTCGCCGACAGCAAGGGCATGATCTACCACGGCCGCGACGGCCTGAACCCGGTGAAGGCCGCGCTCGCCAAGGTGACGAACGCGTCCGGGTACGCCGGCTCGGTGGAGTCGGCCTTGCGCGGCGCGGACGTGTTCATCGGCCTGTCGGGCAGCACCCTGCCCGAGGAAGCCGTCAGCCGGATGGCACCGGGCGCGATCGCGTTCCTGCTCTCCAACCCAGAGCCGGAGATCCACCCGGACATCGCCCGCCGGCACGTGTCCGTGGTGGCGACGGGCCGCAGCGACTTCCCCAACCAGATCAACAACTCGCTGGCCTTCCCCGGCGTCTTCCGCGCTGCGCTTGACGTCCGGGCGACGTCGATCACGGAGAACATGAAGCTGGCCGCGGCCGGCGCGCTCGCCGGCCTGGTGGGCGACTCTGCGACGCCGGACTACGTCATCCCCGGCCAGTTCGACCCGCGGGTCGCGCCGGCCGTTGCCGCCGCCGTGGCCGCGCAGGCGCGCGCGGACGGGGTGGCTCGCCGGTAGTCGCGTCCCGGTGCGGGCGCGGCTTGCGGGGTCCGCGGGACAGCGCTGAGCACAAATCGCTCAGCAACGTCCCGGCGGACCCCGCTGCGACGGGCCTCCTGCCGCGAGGCCTATGCTTCTGCGGCCTGCCGGTAGGGTCTTGATCATGTTCGCTGTCTACGCCGCGCGTATCGATGCAGAGAATCCGCTGAACGGGCTGGAGACCGGGGAGCGGCCCGATCCCGAGCCGCCAGCGGGGTGGGCTACCGTTACGGTCAAGGCGACGGCGCTTAATCACCATGATGTCTGGTCGCTGCGTGGCGTTGGGCTGCCTGCTGACCGGCTGCCGATGATCCTCGGGCTGTGACGCCGCCGGGCGTTGACGAGGACGGCAACGAACGTGGTCGTTCACGGCGTTATCGGGGACGCCAGCGCGGGAGGCGGGGACGAGACGTTGGACCCGCGGCGGTCCTTGCTCTCCGAGCGGTACCAGGGGACGTTCGCCGAGAAGGTCATGGTGCCTAAGGCGAACCTGGTGCCCAAGCCGGCGGCGCTCTCCTTCGAGGAGGCGGCGTGCCTGCCGACCGCTTACCTGACGGCTTACAAGATGCTCTTCGAGAAGTCTGGCGTGCAGCCTGGCTCGACGATCCTCGTGCAGGGGGCGGGCGGCGGAGTGGCCACCGCTCTGATCCTCCTGGGGCGGGCGGCCGGGTACCGGATGTGGGTGACTAGCCGGTCGGAGGCCAAGCAGGAGGCGGCGGTCAAGCTCGGGGCCGACCAGGCCTTCGCGACGGGTGCGCGGCTGCCTGAGCGGGTCAACGTGGTCATGGAGACGGTGGGGCAGGCAACCTGGTCGCACTCCGTCCGGTCGCTCAAGCCGGGCGGGCGCATCGTCATTTCCGGCGCCACCAGCGGGGACGTCCCGCCGGCTGAGCTCACCCGGATCTTCTTCACTCAGCTGTCGGTGGTCGGTTCCACCATGGGCACCAGGGATCAGCTCGGCCGGCTGCTGCGCTTCTGTGAGCAGACAGGCACCCGGCCGCTGATCAACCGGGTCCTCCCGCTCGCGGACGCCAGGGACGGCTTCGCCGCCATGGTCGACGGGGCACAGACCGGTAAGATCGTCTTCACTCCGTAGTTTCTGCGTTCGGTAGTTTCTGCGTTCGCTTCGGGGGTACTCCGGGTTACCTGCAAGATTCGCCGGGAGACGCCAGGATCGGTACGGTCAGTTAGGTGACAAGCGAGAACAACGACACCAGTTCAACTGACCCGTCGGGAGCTCGCGAGTGGCCGGAAGGCGCTCCGGTCGGGTCGGGAGCAGTTCCGTCGGCGCCGCCGACTGCACCGATACCAGCGGTGACAGAATCGGGCGGGCCAGTCGGGTCGGGGACCAGTGCCGACGCCCCCCCCCGCCGGCCGCGGCGGCTGAGCATGGCGAACCGGGCGGGCAGCCGCCGGCCCCGGCAGAGCCTGAGCCGCGGCGGCCCGGTACGCCCAGGGCCGGGGGGCGGCATGCCGGGCGGACCGTATATCACACCAGCGGCGTCTACGGTGCGCATGTCGCCGCGCCGCGGCGCAGCAGCCGGCGCGGGCTGGTCCTGCTGATGACCTCCGGCGTGCTTGCCGTCGCGGTGGTGGCCGCCCTGCTTGTGGTGGTGGTGTTCAAGCCGGCGCCGCGGCACCCCCACGTTCGGGATGATCCCGACCGGGGCCAACGCGCAGCAGGACGGGGAGCAGGTCGCCGCGGCGTTCCTCGACGCCTGGCGGGCGGGCGACCTGGCGAAGGCCGGCAACTACACCAACCATCCGGCCGCCGCCACGGCCGCGCTCGCGTCGTACGCGAAGTACCTGAACCTGGGGACGTTCAGCGCGGCGGCCGCCAGCGTGGCAAGCGCGCCCGGGGCGACGGCCGCGCAGCCTAAGGAGAAGGTCACGTTCGCGGTGCGGGCGTCGGTCGCCGCGGGCAGCGGCAAGTCGGCACTACGCGGCACGTGGGCCTACCATTCCTCGCTCGTCGCTTACCAGCAGGCGAACTCATCCGTCTGGTTCGTCGCCTGGCAGCCCAACGTGGTCGCGCCGAACCTCACCGCGGCCACCCGCCTGGCGGCCGTCGAAGTTCCGCCGACGGTCAGCATGGTCACGGATGCCAACGGCCAGAGCCTCACCCGCTACGGCGACCCCGGGCTGAGCACCATCGCGGGCCTGCTGAAGAACTCGGCGCCGGCGAGCGCGGGGGCCAAGCCGGGGCTGGACGTTGAGATCGTGACCAACGCGGGAAAGCCGGTGGCCGGCAGTCAGGCGCCGCTCATCGCGCCCGGCAGCTACCCGACGCTCTCCACCACGATCGATCAGAAGGCGGAGGCCGCGTCGCGGGCCGCGGTGGCCATGCACGACAAGAGCTCGATGATCGTGATCCAGCCGTCCACGGGCCAGATCCTCGCCATCGCCAACAATGCCGGCCAAAACGATTTCGCGCTGACTGCCCAGGTCGCTCCTGGGTCGACGATGAAGGTCATCACGTCGGCGGCCCTGCTGAACGCGGGTGTGCTCACACCGCAGAGCCCGGTGGCGTGTCCGTCGGCCTACACCGTGACGGGCATCACCTACCACAACGACCAGGGCGAGACCTTGCCAGCGGGGACGCCGTTCCTGACCGACTTCGCGCAGTCGTGCAACAACGCGTTCACTACGCAGTGGCCGCACCTGTCCGGCCAGCTCGCCAGCACGGCAAAGGACTACTTCGGCCTGAACCAGAAGTGGAACATCGGCATCGGCGGGCTTTCCGCGTCGTACTTCAATGCGCCGGCCAGCGCGTCAGGGTCGGAGCTGGCGCAGGAGGCGTTCGGTCGAGGGCTCGCTCGTCGCGTCGCCTATCGCGATGGCCTCGGTGGCGGCCACGGTGGCCACGGGGACCTTCAAGCAGCCGATCCTCACGCCGAAGGCCGCGCAGGTGACCGCGAAGCCGCTGCCCGCCGCCACGGACGCCGCCCTCAAGCAGATGATGCGCGCCGTGGTGACCAGCGGCACGGCCGCCGGGCTCGGCTTCGGCCCCACCGTCTACGCCAAGACGGGCACCGCCGACATCCAGGGCCAGGACCAGCCCAACAGCTGGCTGATCGCCTTCGACCCGACCAAGGACATCGCGGTCGCCTGCCTCGTCGTGAACGCCGGCTACGGCGCCCAGTTCGCCGGCCCGGAGGTGGCGGCCTTCCTCAAGGCCTACTGATCCGCGGGGCAGGCCTTGCGCTAGTCGTTCGCCGGCGGCGCAGGGGAGTCCGCGGGCGCCGGGGGCGGCGGGGGCTCCGGAGTGTCGGCGGGCGCTGGGGGCGCTGGGGGCGCTGGGGGCTCGGCGGTGGGCGGGCCGTCGGTCGGCGGCGTGCGGCGGATGTCGAAGACCTCGCTACGGATGCGGTCCAGGGTGTCGGCGAGGATGTCCCGCAGGGTGGGAATGACGTCGCTCTCCAGGATCGACTCCGAATCCCAGGCCACACCGCGCAGGTCGGACACGAAGTCACGGGCTAGGCGCTCGAAGTCACGCAGCGCGCCCAGGTCGTGCTGGCCGGACCAGCCGGCCCAGCGGCCACCCCATTCGGACCAGTTGCCCCAGGCGCCGCTCCACTGGTCGCGGGTGTCGTCACGCAGCCGGGATGCCTCGTCGCGAACGCGCTGCGCGTGCGCGAACGCTTCGTCGCGGGCGCGGCGGGCCTGCTCGCGGGCCTGGCGGGTCCGCTCGCGCGCGGTCTCGGCCGCCTCGCGTGCGCTCTCCTTGGCCGTGCGGGTCTGCTCCCGCGCCTGCTCCCGCGCCTGCTCCCGCGCGTCGCGCTCCGTGTGGCGCATCTCGCGGGCCGCCCGCGTCAGTTCCTCGCGGAGGCTGCGGACGGTATCCCTGACGTCCTCGCGGACCTCGCGGACGATGTCGCTGACGGAGGCGGACAGCTCCTCTTCGAGCTCGTCGAGCTCGTCGCCGCGGTTGCGCAGCTCCTCGCGGCCCGCCTCGGTAATCCGGTATACCTTGCGCCCGTTCTCCTCGTCGTGCGTGACCAGGCCCTCTTCCTCAAGGCGGGCCAGCCTCGGGTAGATGGTGCCTGGCGAGGGAGCGTAGACGCCCATGAAGCGGTCACGGAGCAGCCGGATCACTTCATAGCCGTGCCTTGGCTCCTCGTCGAGCAGGCGCAGCAGGTACAGCCGCAGGCGTCCATGGCGGAAAACCGGGGTCATCGGGTCTTGCTCTCCATCCCTACCGGCGTGCGTCGCAGCAGTGTGACCGCGCCGGACATGGTGGTTACGGACACATGTCCGGTACCTGCGCCAACGTTACCGCGTACGGTATGCGCCGCAGGAGCCTTGAAGGTCCGCAGTGAATCGAATTCGGTTCTTACCGGGCCGGACGTGGACTGCAACCGCACTTCCGCGTCGCTGTCGGCGGGCAGCCGCAGCGTGACGTCGCCGGACATCGTGTTGACGTGGATGCCGCCGGCCGGGTTCAGCTTCACGTCGGCCGTGATCTGGCCGCTCATGGTGGAGGCGTCCAGCGAGTCGAGCACCCCGCCGGCCAGCGTGAGGCCGCCGGACATGGACTTGAGGTGGATCGCGCCGTCGATGTCGCAGGCCGCGAACTCGCCCAACATGGTCTCCGCCGTCACGTCCCCGGTAACGCCGTCCAGGGTGACGTCCCCGGACATCCCCTTGATCGAGGCGCCAGAGCGCAGCCCGGACACGATCGCCGACGCGCTGAGCACGCCGAGCTGGATGGGGCACTCGGCGGGGACGGTAATCGTGACCGCAACGCTGTCCTTGCGCGGCTTCAGGAACCCGAGCAGGCCATCCCAGGACAGCGACTCGTAGCTGACGGTCAGCACGCCGTCCTCGTGACTGACCTGGAGCGGCCGTCCCGACAGGCCGCTGACTGCGAGTGCCGGCTTGTCGTCCGACGCGAGCACGGCGACGGTGCCGGCGATGAGGCGCACGTGCAGCGCCGTTACGTCGTCGAACTCCAGGGTCGTTGGCCCGTCAACGGTCCAGCGCGTCATCGCGGTCCTCCAGGGCGAGACATCTTCACGGTCTACCGGCGTGCGGTCTACCGACCACGATATATCGTGTCTGAGCAAAGTCAAGATGTATCGCGTTAATGGAAGAGCGCGCGCTCGTTCTGGCTTGCCGCTGTGTTACTCCTCGCCGGCACCCTCGCCCGACTCGTCGGCGTCCAGCCGCGCCAGCCACGACGCGAGCCGGTCCACCGCGGTCTCCCATTCCGGGTTGAGATCGACGAAATCGCGTAGCCGCTCGGCCAGCCAGGACACGCTGACCTGCTCGTCGCCGCGACGGTGGTCGAGTTCCTCGATTCCGGCGTCGGTGAAGTACATCGCTAGCCCTCGATGGCCTTCTCGATCAGTTCACGGTGCGTGGCCGCGTGCACCTTCGCGGAGCCGAACGCGGGCGCCGAGCTCGCGGGCAGCGAGACCGGCCTCGGCTTGCGGCCGATCAGGTCATGGTCCGGCAGGCGCAGTGCCATCCGCGGCCAGGCGCCCTGGTTCTCCGGTTCCTCCTGGCACCAGACCAGCTCCACGTCGCTGGGATACCTCGAGAGTTCCTCCTGCAGTTCCCGCCCGGGAATCGGGTAGAGCCGCTCGACCCGGACGATCGCGGTATCCGTGGCGCCCGCCTGGGCACGGTGCTCGGCGAGGTCGTAGTAGATCTTGCCGGTGCACAGCACGACCCGGCGGACCCGGCTGCCGTCGAACCCGGCAGGCTCGCCGATCAGCGGCTGGAAGGAACCCTGGGTGAAGTCGGCCGCCGCCGAGGTCGCGGCCTTGAGGCGGAGCAGCGACTTGGGCGTGAAGACGATCAGCGGCTTGTGCCGGCCGGACAGGGCCTGCCAGCGCAGCAGGTGGAAGTAGTTCGCCGGCGTCGTGGGCAGCGCCACCGTCATGTTGTCCTGCGCGCACAGCGACAGGAACCGCTCGATCCGCGCGGAGGAGTGGTCCGGCCCCTGGCCCTCGTAGCCGTGCGGGAGCAGCAGGACGACGCTGGACCGCTGGCCCCACTTCTGCTCGCCGGAGCTGATGAACTCGTCGATGATGGTCTGCGCGCCCTGGGCGAAGTCGCCGAACTGCGCTTCCCACATGACCAGCGCGTCGGGCCGCGCGACCGAGTACCCGTACTCGAAGCCCATCGCGGCGAACTCGGAGAGCAGCGAGTCGTAGACGAAGAACCGCGCGTGGTCGTTGTCGAGCTTCTTCAGCGGCGTGTACTCGGCGCCGGTGACCCGGTCGACGAGCACCGAGTGCCGCTGGCCGAATGTGCCGCGGCGGGAGTCCTGGCCGACGAGGCGGACCGGGTAGCCGTCCTGCAGCACGGAGCCGAAGGCGAGCAGCTCGCCCGTTGCCCAGTCGATGGCGTCCTCGCCGACGCTCGCCGCGCGCCGGTCAAGCTGCGGCTTGAGCCGCGGGTGGACGGTGAACCCGTCGGGGATGGACACCTGCGTGTCGATGATCTGCTTCACCAGGTCGAGCGTGATCGCGGTGGGCACGGCCGCATGGTCGACCGGGCGGTCGCCCACCTCGGGCGCCGCCACCGTACCTGGCTGCGCCGGGAGCTCCGCCGCCTCCCTGGTCTCCTTGAAGGCGCGCTCAAGCTGCTGCTGGAAGTCGCGCAGCGCGTCCTCGGCCTCCTCCATCGTGAGGTCGCCCCTGGCGATCAGCGACTCGGTGTAGAGCTTGCGCACCGAGCGCCGCGCCTCGATCAGGTCGTACATCAGCGGCTGGGTGAAGCTGGGGTTGTCGCCCTCGTTGTGGCCGCGGCGGCGGTAGCAGAACCATGTCGATCACGACGTCCTTGCGGAACGCCTCGCGGTAGGCGAACGACAGCCGTCCCACCCGCGCGACCGCCTCCGGGTCGTCGCCGTTCACGTGGAAGATCGGCGCCTGGATCATCCGCGCCACGTCCGTCGCGTAGACGCTTGACCGCGACTCCATCGGCGAGGTGGTAAAGCCCACCTGGTTGTTCACCACGATGTGCACAGTGCCGCCGGTGCGGTACCCGCGCAGCTGGGACAGGTTCAGCGTCTCGGCGACCACGCCCTGGCCGGCGAACGCCGCGTCGCCGTGGACAAGCACGGGCAGCACGGTGAAGCCGTCCTCGGACTTGTCCAGGATGTCCTGCTTGGCGCGGACCACGCCCTCGGTCACCGGGTCGACGCACTCCAGGTGGCTGGGGTTCGCGACCAGGCTGGCCGGGATCTGCTTGCCGGTCGCCGCGGTGAACGTCCCTGACGCGCCCAGGTGGTACTTCACGTCGCCGGAGCCCTGGGTGGACTTCGGGTCGAGGTTGCCCTCGAACTCCTTGAAGATCTGCCCGTAGGACTTGCCGATCACGTTGGCGAGCACGTTGAGCCTGCCGCGGTGTGCCATGCCGACCACGACCTCGTCGAGCCCGGCCTCAGCGGCCTCGCTCAGCACCACGTCGAGCAGCGGGATCAGCGCCTCGCCGCCCTCAAGGGAGAAGCGCTTCTGCCCGACGTACTTGGTCTGCAGGAACGTCTCGAACGCCTCGGCCACGTTGAGCTTGGACAGGATGCGGACCTGCTCGTCATGGCCCGCGCGGCCCGGCGGGACCTCGACGTGCGCCTGGATCCACTTGCGCTCTTCCGGGTCCTGGATGTGCATGTACTCGATGCCGACGGTGCGGCAGTAGGAGTCACGCAGCTTGCCCAGGATCTCCCGCAGCCGCATGATCGGCTTGCCGCCGAACCCGCCGGTCGCGAACTCGCGCTCCAGGTCCCACAGCGTCAGGCCGTGCTGGATGATGTCCAGGTCGGCGTGCTTGCGCTGCACGGTCTCGATGGGGTTGGTGTCCGCCATCAGGTGGCCGCGCACCCGGTACGCGTGGATGAGCTCCTGGACCCGCGCCGAGCGGGCGACGTCGTCCTCGTGACCGTACGGGAAGTCCTTCACCCAGCGCACCGGCTCGTAGGGGATGCGCAGGCTCTCGAAGACGTCGTCGTAGAAGCCGTCGCCGCCGAGCAGCATCTGGTGCACGATGCGCAGGAAGTCGCCGGACTGCGCGCCCTGGATGATCCGGTGGTCGTAGGTGGAGGTCAGCGTCACGGTCTTGCTGATGGCCAGCCTGGCCATGGTCTCCTCGCTGGCGCCCTGGTAGGCGGCGGGGTACTCCATGGCGCCGACGCCGATGATCGCGCCCTGGCCAGGCATCAGGCGCGGAACGGAGTGCTCGGTGCCGATGGTGCCCGGGTTGGTGAGGGAGATCGTGGTGCCCTGGAAGTCGGCGACCGTCAGCTTGCCGCTGCGTGCCTTGCGGACCACGTCCTCGTAGGCGTTCCAGAACTGGACGGAAGTCCATCTCCTCGGCGCCCTTGATGTTGGGCACGAGCAGCTGGCGGCTGCCGTCCTTGGCCTTGAGGTCGATCGCCAGGCCGAGGTTCACGTGATGCGGGATGGCGAGGACGGGCTTGCCGTCCTCCTCGGCGAAGGCCGCGTTCATCTCGGGGAGCGTCTTGACCGCCTGGACCACCGCGTAGCCGATCAGGTGGGTAAAGGAGATCTTCCCGCCGCGCCCGCGCTGCAGGGCGTTGTTGATGACGATCCGGTTGTCGATGAGCAGCTTCGCGGGCACGGCGCGGACGCTGGTCGCGGTGGGCACGCTCAGGCTGGCCATCATGTTCTGCGCGGTGCGGGCGGCGGCGCCGCGGAGCCTGCTCAGGTCCGCGTCGGCGGGCGGCGCGGCGGCCGGCTGCGCGGCCGGCTGGCGGCCGGCTTCGCGGGTGCCGGTGCGGGCTCGCTCGGCAGGCGCCCGGGCCGGTGCCTGAGCCGGCGCCGCGGCGATTGGCGCCGCCGCTGCCTCCGTCAGCGCGGGCTGCGGCCCGGTGCCGTTCCCGCTGCCACGAAACGGCCGGTAGTCGGCGAAGAACGACCACCAGGCCTTGTCGACGGAACCGGGATCGTCGAGGTACCGCTGGTAAAGCTCGTCGACGAGCCACTCATTGGCGCCGAAGTCGGCGCCGCCAGGCACGGTGCCCGGTTCCGCTGACTCACCAGACCGATTCGGTGACGAGGGGTGTGCTGAGGGCGCGCTGAGATCCGCGGCAGCGAGCGGCGACTCAGAAGACACGGCGGACATCGCCTTCTTCCGAAAGATTAGACGTGATTACTGACTCCCGCGTCTAAGGTTACCGCCCGGTTCCACGGGGAGGGGCGGGATGGTGGGCCCGTGGCTCCAGGGGCCTGTGTGGGATGAGTCACGCGCTTAGTACCCCGCGGAAACCTGCACTCTTCGCGTTCGCCGTTTGCCTTCGCGACGCACGCCCGCGCAGCGCGCGGCCCGTGCCACAAGCCGCGTTCCGCCGCCTTTCCGCCGAGAGGGCGCTACGCTCGGAATGAATGAACAGAGGCGAGGTTCCCGGCTACGAGTTCGAGGTGCCGCGCGGCTCGCGTCACGGTTACGGCCCGCGTCACGCAACCGGGCATGACTACGTGCCGCCCGAGCTCAGGCGCCCGCCGCAGCACGCGCCAGCCCCCAAGTCCCCCGTGCGCACCGCGAGCAGCGGCGTCTTCGCCGTCATGCGCAAGCGGAACTGGCTGCTTGGCCTCGCCGCGCCGATCCTCGCCGCCGTTGTCGTCGGGGTCGCCGTGGTGGTGGTCGCCGGCGGTGGCGGCGGCAGCGGGGTGGCGCCGTCCGCGCTCGCCGCCGGCTTTCCGCCCGCACGGCTCGCGGGACCGGACTTCACGGGGACGGGCGCGAAATCACGGGTGATCCTCGACGCGATCGGCGCGTCCGCGGGGACCGAGGTGACCGCGGGCGCCGCGAATGGCAGCCCTGCGCTGTGGGTGTCCGCGGACGGCGGGAGCAACTGGGCGCGCGCGGCGCTCGGCGGACCTGCGTCGCTGAGCCGCACCGGCGAGCTCGCCGGGGTAGCACACGGCCGGGCCGGCTGGGTCATCGCCGGCACGACGCTCGGCGCGGCAGGCGGGCTGCTCGTGGTCTCCTCGCCCGACGCGCGGACGTGGACCGTGACGGGCGGCCTAGCCGGGCTGGCGGCCCGCTCGGCCGTCGGGGCGGCGGTGGCGGCGGGCCCTGCGGGTTACGTGATCGTCGGTCACCAGCCGGCCGGGCACAACGGGGCGACGGTCGCCGCCGCCTGGTACGCGCCCGGCCTGTCCGGGTGGCGCAGTGCCGCCGTCACCGGGGCCGCCGTCACCGGGCAGGGACAGCAGGTGATGAGCGCGGTGGCCGCGACGACGGGCGGCTTCGCCGCCGTTGGCTCAGCGGGCACAAGCGCGGCGGCGTGGCTGTCGGCCGACGGCCGGTCATGGCGGCAGGTCAGCCTGGCCCAGCCGGGCGGCGTGGCGCGGGCGGCGCTCGAGTACGTCGCGGCGAACGGCGCCAGCCTGGTCGCGGCGGGCACCGAGTTCACCGCGTCCGGTGCGAGCCGCCCGTTCGCAGAGGTGTCCGCCGACGCGGGCGCCACGTGGACCACGGTCCAGCTCCCTGTGCCCGATACCGGGCCTGGAGCCGGCACCACGGTCACCGCGCTGACCGCCGCGGCCGGCGGGTTCACCGCGACCGGCACGTACGTGACCAAAGCGGGCCCCGAGGTCGTGGTCTGGACGCTGCCACCAGGCACCCAGGTCACCACGGGCAGCGGCTGGTCGGTGGTGACCCCGCAGGGGCGCGGCCTGGCCGCCGCCAACGCGCAAAACGCGATCACCGCGCTCACCGCCGACGGCGCCACCCTGACCGGCGTCGGGTTCACCATCGGGCCGCCGGCCGCGTCCGGCCCCACGCTCTGGCAGTCCCCGATCCGCTACTAGATTGGGTGACTATGAGTCTCACGGTCTTCGTCACCGGGGCGAGCAGCGGCTTCGGCGCCGCGGTGGCCCGCAGGTTCGCCGCCGACGGTGCGCGCGTCGTCGTGGCCGCGCGCCGCACTGACCGGCTGCAGGGTCTCGCCGACGAGTTCGGCCCGCAGATCCTCCCGCTGCAGCTCGACGTCAGGGACCGGGCCCGCGTCGACGATGCGGTCCAGCGCCTGCCGGAGGAGTTCAGCGCCATCGACGTGCTCGTCAACAACGCGGGCCTCGCGCTCGGCCTCAAGCCCGCCCAGGAGGCCGAGCTTGACGACTGGGACCAGATGATCGACACCAACTGCAAGGGCCTGGTCTACTGCACCCGCGCGATCCTGCCCGGCATGGTCGCCCGCGGGCACGGTCACGTGATCAACCTCGGCTCGGTGGCGGGCGGCTACCCGTACCCGGGCGGGAACGTGTACGGCGGCACCAAGGCCTTCGTGCACCAGTTCAGCCTGAACCTGCGCAGCGACCTGCACGGCACCGGGGTGCGGGTCAGCTGCGTCGAGCCCGGCATGGCCGACACGGAGTTCTCCCTCGTCAGGTTCGGCGGCGACCGGGCCAAGGCGGACAACGTCTACGCGGGCATGCAGCCCATGACCGCCGACGACATCGCCGAGGCGATCCACTGGGCGGCCAGCCTGCCCGCGCACGTCAACGTGAACACGATCGAGCTGATGGCCACGGCCCAGTCCTGGGCGCCCTTCCAGGTCGCCAGGGACGCCTGACCGAGGCCAGCGCCGCGCTCAGCGCCGCGCGGCGCCGCGTTCAGGCGCCCGCGGCGGAGGGGACGGCTCGCCAGGAGACGTCCTCGCGCCGGTTGGCGAGCGACGGCAGCGTCTTCCTGACGGTCTCCACCAGCGACATGTCCGCGTTCACCACCGCGACCTCCGGTGACGGCCCGAGGTCGGCCCGCACCACGCCGAGCGGGTCGATCAGCATGGACCGGCCCACCCCGGTGGGGGCGCGGGTCGGCTTGTCGCCGGTGTCGGGCACCTGGCCGACGGCGGCGATCCACACGGTGTTCTCGATCGCCCGCGCGCGCAGCAGCGTCACCCAGTGCTCCTCCTTGAACAGCCCCGCCTGCCATGCCGCGCTCACCGTCACCAGCGATGCACCGCCCACCGCCAGGGCGCGGGTCAGCTCGGGAAACCGGATGTCGTAGCAGATCTGCAGGCCTACCGCGGTGCCGGCGAGCGTGGTGAGCACCACGTCGGAACCAGGCGCCACCAGGTCGGACTCCTGCTGGCTGAACGCGTCGAACAGGTGCAGCTTCCGGTAGCACGCCACCCGCTCGCCCGCGGCGGAGAACGCCACCGCCGTGTTGTACACCCGGCCGTCCGGCGCCGGCTCGAACGTCCCGACCACGGCGGCGACCCCCGCGGCCGCGCAGGCCGCGGCGACCGCCGAGGCGAACGGCCCGTCGAGCGGCTCCGCCACCGCCTGCAGGTCAGACCCGAACCGCGCCAGCGTCGCCTCGGGGAACACCGCGAGGTCGGCGCGGCCGGCCGCGGCCTCGTCGAGGGCGTCCCGCACGCGCCGCACGTTGACGTCGGGTTCTGAGTTGACCGGGATCTGGCACAGGGCGATACGCATGCCGTCACGATAACCGCGCCAGCCGTGATGGTCCTACCGCTGCCGCGGACGTGATCTCATGGAGCCGTGACACGACCGCTGCTCAACCGTCGCCTCGAAGGCCTCGGCAACTCGATCTTCGGGGTGATGTCCGCCCGCGCCCTCGCCACCAACTCGGTCAACCTCGGCCAGGGATTCCCCGACGTCGACGGGCCGCCGGCCATCGCGCGGGCCGCCGCCGACGCGGTGCTCGCCGGCCTGGGCAACCAGTACCCGCCCGCCATCGGCATCCCCGAGTTGCGGCGGGCGGTGGCCGCGCACCAGCGGCGGTTCTACGGCCTCGGCTACGACCCGGACACCGAGGTGCTGATCACCGCCGGCGCCACAGAAGCCATCGCCGCGTCCCTGCTCGCCCTCCTCGAGCCGACTGATGAAGTGATCGCGTTCGAGCCGTACTACGACTCCTACGTCGCCAACATCGCGATGGCCGGCGCGACCCGCGTCCCGCTCACGCTGCGGCCGCCGGGGTTCCGCCCGGACCTGGCGCGGCTGGAGTCGCTCATCACGAGCAAGACCAGGCTGCTGCTGCTCAACAGCCCGCACAACCCCACCGGCATGGTGCTCACCCGCGCCGAGACGGAGGAGATCGCCAGGATAGCGATCGAGCACGACCTGCTCGTCATCACCGACGAGGCCTACGAGCACCTCACGTTCGGCGCCGAGCACGTGCCGTTCGCCACCATCGAGGGCATGCGCGGCCGCCTCGTCTCGATCGGCTCGGCGGGCAAGACGTTCTCCTTCACCGGCTGGAAGGTGGGCTGGGCCACCGCCACCCCGGAGCTCATCAGCGCCGTCCGCACCACCAAGCAGTTCCTCACCTACGTGAGCAGCGGCCCCTTCCAGTACGCCGTCGCCCAGGCGCTCGACCTGCCCGACGGCTACTACACGGACATGGCCGCCGGCCTGCGGGCGAAACGCGACCTGATGGCCGGCGGCCTGCGGGAGATCGGCTTCCGGGTCTACGAACCGGACGGCACCTACTTCATCACCACCGACATCTCACCGCTCGGCGAGCGGGACGCGATGGAGTTCTGCCTCGGCCTGCCCGACCGGGCCGGCGTGGTGGCCATCCCCAGCGCAGTCTTCTACGACGACCATCCGGACGAGGGCCGGACCATGGTCCGGTTCGCGTTCTGCAAGCGGCCGGAGCTGCTCAAGGAAGCGCTCAGCCGCCTGTCGGTCCTCGCCGGCTGATGCCGAGGATCCCGAACGCAGGCGGCTGACTCCCCCGGGAGAACTGTGGGCCTAGGCCCATGGCCGGCGCCTGGCCGGGCGGGCACCATGGATCGCATGACGACACCCGGTTCTGTGGTGATGACTCAAACACGACGGCTGCGCGCCAACTGGCCGGCGCTGGTGCTGCCGGCCCTGGCGGCCGAGATGCTCAGCATGTTCCGGTTCCATGGTCACGCACCCTGGCTGCTGCTGTTCGCGGTGACCGCGGTGTTCGTCATGGCCAAGCCGGCCGTGGCGGCCAAGATCGCGCCGTTCGCGCTGTTCGGCTACGGCTTTGCCGGCTTTCTTGTCGCGCATGCGCTGCTGACGTGGCAGCACACCATGATCTGGTACGGGTTCTTCATGGGGCGGGCAGCGCACCCGTCGCTGATGTTCGTGCTACCGGAAGCGTTCCTCTTCCTCGCCGCATCGCTGTGGCTGCTTGTGGCCACTGGCGGGCCGGGCGCCCGCGCGGTGCGCCGGGCGGTGCAGGAGCTGCGCGGGGCCGGCGGGCAGCCCAAGACGGTGCCGGCCCTGCTGCTGCTCCCGGTGCTCTTCCTGTGGGAGGAGGCCCGCGCCAACCCGCTCTGGTACGGCGCCGGGTCCTGCATGTGGCAGGTTCTCGGGATCGTGATCGCGGTGGCCGCCGTCGTCCTGGTGTGGCGGTGGCCGCCCGTCGCCGCCGTCGCCGCGGTACGCCGGGCTGCTCGGCCTCGGCCTCGTCTTCGCCAGCGGAGGGCTCGCCGGGTCGGATGGGTTCATCTACTGGGCCAGCGGCAGAGCCCGGACCCGTCCATCCCCGGCTTTATCCTCGCCGCGCCCGGCGTGTTGTCCGGGCTTGTACGGGCCCCTCGTGCTGCTGAACCGGACGGCCTTGTGGCTGATCAGGGCCGAGGGCGTGGCGCTGATCGCGGCCGGGTGCATGCTGGCGCCCCGATTGCTCGGCTGGAGACGCGAACGCCGAGCTGGCCCGCCGCGCGGCGGCCCTGACGCAGCGGGTCGACCGGCTCGACCGGACCCGCAGCGACGCGACGAGACCGCGGTCGCCGAGCTTCGCCGGATCGAGCGCGACCTGCACGACGGCGCGCAGGCCAGGCTCGTCGCGGTCGGCATGTCGCTGCGCGCCGCCGAGCAGCTGATGCCCGCGAGTCCCGATGCCGCGCTGGCCCTGATGGCGAGGCGCGTGAGACGTCCTCTCGTGCCCTGGACGATCTACGGAGCCTGGTGCGGGGCATCTACCCGCCAGTTCTTGCCGACCGTGGCCTCGCCGACGCGGTTGCGGCGCTCGCCTTGGACGCCCCGCTCAGTGTGGACACGGACATCACCCTCTAGGGGGAGCCGCCGATGCCGGTCGCGGCGGCGGTCTACTTCGGCGTCGCGGAGACCCTGACGAACGCGGTGCGGCACTCCGGTGCCGATAAGGTTCAGATCGGTATCGGGTACGCGGGCGGCATGCTGCGCGCCACGATCATCGACGACGGCGTCGGGCGGCGCCGACCCGGCGAGGGCACCGGACTGCCGGGAGTGGAGCGCCGCCTGGCCGCGTTCGACGGCATTCTCGCGGTCAGCAGCCCGGCCGGCGGGCCCAGCATCATGGTGATCGAGGTTCCGTGCGAGCTGTCGAACAGCGGCGCGGCCAGAAAACAACGGCTGGCCGGAACGCAGTGGATGGGCGGAGGTCATCAGAGAGTCATGGCAGACGAGAACGCTCATCTGAGCGACTGCCCTCATCTGCGCTGCGTCGGCTCAGGTCGCGGGGATCGAGGGTTGCCGTGCGCGTTGTCATCGGTGAAGACCTCTTCCTGCTGCGCGATGGTCTCGTGCGGCTCCTTGAGGCGCACGGGTTCGAAGTTGTCGCGGCCGTGGGGAGCGCTCCCGAGCTGCTCAAGGCGCTTGCGGAGCTGAAGCCGGACGTGGGCGTGGTCGACGTCCGGCTCCCGCCGACGTTCACTGACGACGGCCTTCGGGTCGCGATCGAGGCACGCCGGCTGCACCCAGGGCTGCCGCTCCTGGTGCTGTCGCAGTACGTGGAGCAGCTCTACGCCCGCGAGCTCCTGGCGGACCAGGCCGGCGGCGTCGGCTACCTGCTCAAGGACCGGGTGTTCAGCGACGCCGCGTTCGCGGACGCGGTGCGGGACGTCGCCGCGGGCGGGACCGTGATCGACCCGGAGGTGGTGGCGCGGCTCATGACCAAGCGGGCCAGGTCGGGGCCGCTCGCGGCGCTGACCCCCCGCGAGCGCGAGGTGCTCTCCCTGATGGCCGAGGGCCGTTCCAACGCCGCGATCGCCGCCAAGCTCTTCATCACGGAGAAGGCGGTCAGCAGGCACGCGGCCGGCATCTTCGCCAACCTGGGCCTCGCCCAGTCCGATGACGATAACCGCCGGGTCCTCGCGGTGCTCGCTTACCTCAGCGCCTAGCCGGGCATTCGCGCCCTCGGCCCACGTGGGTTGCGCGCGCCCCCGCGCCCCCAGGTGCCCGGCGCGACCGCGCCCCGCGCCCTCGGGTGCCCGGCGCGACCGCCATCGTCCCTGTCGCCTAAGCTGCTTGGGTGCAGGAACCAGCCGAATGGGATGTCGCCGTTATCGGCGCCGGGCCGGCCGGGCTGGCCGCCGCGAGCGCCGCAGCCGCCGCCGGGGCACGGACGATCGTGCTCGAGCGGGCCGAGCACCCGCGGTACAAGACGTGCGGCGGCGGCCTGATCGGCGCGTCGCGAGCCGCCGCCGGCGGCCTGATCGACGTGCCTGCCAGGGACGAGATCCGCCGCGCCACCGTCACGCTGCGCGGCGGCCAGGAGTTCAACCGCGAGCACGGCGAGCCGCTGCTCGCCATGGTGGTCCGCGACGAGTTCGACGCCGCGCTGCTCAAGCGGGCGCAGGAGAACGGGGCGCGGATCAGGCAGCGCGCCCAGGTCCGCGCGGTCGAGCAGTCCGACGGGTACGCGACCGTCCGGCTGGCCGACGGCAGCGCGGTCACGGCGGCGGCGGTCATCGGCGCCGACGGCTCGTCAGGGGTGACCGCCAGGCACGTGGGCGCGGAGTTCGACCAGGTGGACCTCGGCCTTGAGCTGGAGATCGCCGTGCCCGACTCGGTCGCCAGGCAGTGGACGGGCCGGGTGCTGCTCGACTGGGGCACGATCCCCGCCTCCTACGGCTGGGTCTTCCCCAAGGGCGACCACCTCACGGTCGGCGTCATCGCCGCCCGTGGCCAGGGCGAGGCGACGAAGGCGTACCTGCGCGAGTTCACCGGCCGCCTCGGCCTGTCCGGCTACGAGGCCGTACAGGACTCCGGTCACCTCACCCGCTGCCGGTCCGACCGTTCGCCGCTGCGCAAGGGCCAGGTGATCGTGGCCGGCGACGCCGCGGGCCTGCTCGACCCGTGGACCCGGGAGGGCATCAGCTTCGCGCTCCGCTCCGGGGCCCTGGCGGGGGAGTACGCCGCGAAGGGAGACCTGGACGGCTACGCCGCCGCCGTCGGCGCCAGCCTGGTCCCCGACATGCGCGCGGGCCGTACGCTGCTGTCGGCGTTCACCCGGCACACCGGGACCTTCCACCGTGGCCTGTCGACCTCCAAGGGCTGGAGCGCCTTCGTGAAGATGTGCCGCAGCGAGATCTCCCTGTCTGAGCTGGTCGCCCGCCCCGCGGCCCGGGTGGCGCTCGCCCTGCTCAACCGGTTCTGACCGTGGGTACTACTCGGCGCCGGACGTGATCGCGGCGTCGACCTCCTCCTTGCGCGCGGTCAGTTCGGCGGCGTGCTCTCGTTCCAGGCGGTCGGCGGTGTCCTCGTCGTCGCGCATGAGCGCGGCGAGGTCGCTGCCCGCCGCGTCGATCACGCCGAGGTCGACGTAGGCCTGCTGGACCTTCGGCCCCCACAGGCCGATGTCCTTCACGCAGGGCACGATGCGGCTGAACAGGAACTGCCGGAACCACAGCTGCGTGGGGGAGCGGTCGGTGAACTCGACGCACTCCTCGACGTCCAAGCCGAGCCGCTCGTACACCTCCCGCGCGACGAACCGGTCGCGCATCAGGTAACAGCCGTCGACCACGAACTCCTCGCGGTCGGCGCGCTCCGCCGCGGTGAGCTCCGCGTAGTAGTCGCGCAGCGCCAGCCTGCCGAACGCCACGTGCCGCGCCTCGTCCTGCATGACGTACGCGAGCAGCTGCTTGACCAGCGGGTTTCCCGCTATGTCGCGGTGCACGCCGAAGGCGGCGAGCGCCAGGCCCTCGATCAGCACCTGCATGCCCAGGTAGGGCATGTCCCAGCGGGAGTCGCTGAGCGCGTCGGCGAGCAGCTTGGCCAGATGGTCGTTGACCGGGTAGAACAGGCCGATCTTCTCCTTGACGAACCGGGAGAACAGCTCGACGTGCCGGGCCTCGTCCATGACCTGGGTGGCGGCGTAGAACTTCGAGTCCATGTCAGGCACCGATTCCACGATCCGCGCCGCCACCGTCAGCGCGCCCTGCTCGCCGTGCAGGAACTGGCTGAACAGCCACGATGACAGGTGCCTGCTCAGCTCGTCCCGCTCGGCCTGGTTCAGCTTCTCCCACTGGCGCGACCCGTAGATCGGCACGAGCTCCTCACCGGTCTCCATGACCGCCGCCGGGTTGACCGCCTGGTCCCAGTCGATCCGCTTGGCCGCGTCCCACTGCTTGTCCTTGCCGCGCTGGTACAGGTCGAGCAGTTGCTGCCGTCCCGAGTCGTACTCCCAGGAGAACCGGGCCGCTCCCGCCGCGGGCACGTCCCACGTCTGCCTGCTGACCGGCGATGAGTACATGTCGTAGGTGCTCACGCGTTCCTCCCAACCTGGAGCGGCGACGGTGTCACACCGGATCCTTACCGGCCGGTAATACCCAGTGAATCACTCTCGCCCGGCAGCGAAAAGGGCGCGCCCCTCGCCCCTCGCCGTTCGCCCCCTCGTGCCCGCGGGCCACGGCAGACGCTATGGTGCCTGGGTGGACGCGAAGCTAAGGCAGGCGGCGGAAGCGGCAACCGGGTTCATGCCGGAGGCCGAGGGCCTGGCCCTCAGCGAGGTCGCCGAGGCATACGCGGCGACAGGACCAGTGCTCGAGGTGGGCAGCTACTGCGGCAAGTCCGCCATCTACCTCGCGGCCGGCGTCCGCGCCGCCCGCGCGGCGGGCATCAGGCAGCAGGTTGTCACCGTCGACCACCACCGGGGCTCGGAGGAGCACCAGCCCGGCTGGGAGTACCACGACCCCGGCCTGGTCGACCCGGTGACCGGCAAGCTCGACACCTTGCCGCGGCTGCGCGCGACGCTGGCCGCCGCGGGCGTGGAGGACGACGTGGTGGCGATCGTGGGCCGGTCCGCCGACGTGGCCCGGCTGTGGCGCACCCCGCTCGGCATGCTGTTCATCGACGGCGGCCACACCGACGCCGCCGCGCAGTGGGACTACGAGGGCTGGGCCCCCTGGGTCGCAATCGGCGGCGCCCTAGCCATCCACGACGTCTTCCCCGATCCCGCCGACGGCGGCCAGGCCCCGTTCAAGATCTACCAGCGCGCCCTGTCCTCCGGCGCCTTCACCGAGGTCCGCCGCCAGGGCTCCCTGCGCGTCCTTGAGCGCACCAGCGAAGGCATCGGCTAGCGCCAGGCCGGGTAAGTTGAGCGATCTGCCTGCCCGGTCAGGGCGCACTGGCGCTGCCGCGGTGGCGGGCGCCGGCCCGATGCGCCCGGTGCGCCCGGGGCGGCCCGTGGCGCCCCGGTGCGCCGGCCGCTGCGGGCCCGGCGGTGCCCGCAGGCCGTCCCGCCGTCCCGCCGTCCCGCCGTCCCGCCGTCCCGCTGTCCTGCCGTCCTGCCGTCCTGCCGTCCTGCCGTCCTGCCGTCGCGCCGGCCCGGCGGGCAGGGCCGCGCCAACGCGTTTACCGGTAAACATCTCACGACCGGTAAAGAAAAGACGTTCCGAACGTCTTTTCTTTACATCCGGTGAAAAGTTTACCTGATACGAAAAATTTACTGATAACCCTGTTGCCGGGGGGGCGCGTGGTAAGCCGGCGTCGCCTCGGCCCTGGGCGGGCCCGCCCGGGGCCGCCGCCGTCCGGGGCCGCCGTCCGGGGCCGCCGTCCGGGGCCGCCGTCCGGGGCCGCCGCCCGGGCCGGGGCCCGGGCCGGGACGGGTCCGACCGGGCCGCCGCCCGGGCAGGCCCGGCAGGCCGGGCCTGCCCGCTCGGGTGGCCGGCCTGGCCGGGAGCGCCGCCGTTCCTGTTGACATGAGCCGACGTCGCTGTAATCTTGTCTTATGACAATAGATAAAGGAGACAGCCCGATTGAGTTCCGGCTTGATCCTTCCTCGGGGGTGCCGACCTACCTGCAGCTTGTGCAGCAGGTAGAGCACGCGCTGCGGCTTGGCTACCTCGAGCCTGGTGACCAGCTCCCCAAGGTGCGGGACGTGGTCGCGGCGCTGACCATCAACCCGAACACGGTGCTCAAGGCCTACAAGGAGCTTGAGGTCAAGGGGCTGGCGGCGGGCCGTCCCGGCCAGGGGACCTTCGTCAAGGCGACGCTGAGCCAGGTCACGCTTCCCGAGCTGAGCGGGCTGCGCCGGTCCATGCTCGGCTGGCTCGCCGACGCGAGTGAAACCGGCCTTGACGAGGACGGGATCGTGGCCCTCTTCACCAGCGCGCTGCGGGATTTCTTTAAAGGCCGCCAGGATGCCGAGCGCGACACAGGCGCTGGCCGCGGCCGGGCCGACGACAGCGAATCGGAAGGAGTCGCATGAACGTCATCCAGACCACCGGGCTTGGCAAGTGCTACGGGAAGGCGTGGGCGCTGCGCGACTGCACCCTCGCCGTGCCGGAAGGTTCGCTGACCGCGCTCGTCGGGCCGAACGGCGCGGGCAAGTCCACGCTGATGAACATGGCGGTCGGCCTCACCGTGCCGACCGCGGGAAGCGTCACGGTGCTCGGCGGCCAGGCCGCCGGGTCGCCGGCCGCCCTGGACGACATCGCGTTCATGGCGCAGGACGCGCCGGTGTACAAGAACCTCTCGGTCGCGGACATGGTGCACCTGACGCGGAATCTCAACCGGCGCTTCGACGAGTCCGCGGCGACCAGGCGCCTCACCGACCTCGGCATCCCGCTGAAGAAGAAGACCGGCAAGCTCTCCGGCGGCCAGCAGGCCCAGGTCGCGCTGACCATGGCCCTCGCGCGGCGGCCCCGGCTGCTCATCCTCGACGAGCCGCTATCGGCGCTTGACCCGCTTGCGCGGCAGGACTTCATGGCGGACGTCATGACCTCGATGGCCGACGACGGCGTGTCGGTCGTCCTGTCCTCGCACGCTCTCGCCGAGCTCGAGCGGGTCGCCGACTACCTCATCGTGCTCGGCGGCGGCGAACTGCGGCTCGCGGGGGCGGTCGACGACCTGCTCGCGGAGCACCAGGTGCTGACCGGCCCGGCCGCCGGCGCCGACCGGCTGGCCGGCCAGTTCTCTGCGGTGCAGGTCAAGCGGGCCGGGATGCAGGCGCACCTGCTGGTCAGGGGCGTCGAGCCGGGCCGCGCGGTGCCGCCCGGCTGGGAGCCCCACCCGGTCGGCCTGGAAGAACTCGTGCTCGCCTACCTGCGCCCGGCGGGCAGCGGCACGCGCCCGGCAAGCGGCATGTCATCCGCCGGTGCCCGGATCACGGACCGAACTAACGGAGGTGTCCAAGTGAGCGTGATAACCCTCCCCGCCCAGCCCGTCCGGGCGCCGGACCCGCACTGCGGCCCGTGCCATGGCAGCGGATGATCTGGGTCACCTGGCGGCAGCACCGCGGCATGCTGGTCGGCGTGACCGCCGTGCTCGCCGCGGTGTCCGTCTTCCTGCTGGTCGTGGGGCTGAAGGCGCACCACGATTACGCGGCCCTAATCAGCTGCCAGCCCGCGGGCTCGACCACCTGCAGCGCGCTGAACAGGAACTTCAACAACACCGACTGGCCGATATGGAACACCGTCGCCATCCTGATGAGCCTCGTGCCCGCGTTGCTCGGGGCGTTCACCGGGCCCGCGGTGCTGGCCAGGGAACTGGAGACCGGCACCTTCAGGTACGCGTGGACCCAGGGCATCGGCCGCGTGCGCTGGACGATCGTCAAGCTTGCCTGCTCGCCGTCGGTGATCACGGTCCTGGCCGGGGCGTTCAGCCAGCTGTTCGCGTGGTTCTTCGACCCGTCCAGCATCGAGGGGATGAACGTGCTGGCCGTGGGGGTCTTCGAGACGCGGGGCATCGACTTCGCCGCCTGGGCGCTC
This sequence comes from uncultured Actinomycetota bacterium, assembly GCA_963811335.1. Taxonomy (GTDB): domain Bacteria; phylum Actinomycetota; class Actinomycetes; order Streptosporangiales; family Streptosporangiaceae; genus Trebonia. The sequence continues at coordinate 132,861 of CAWERB010000020.1, forward strand.
GCCGCCTTCGCCATCGGGGTCTTCCTCGGCATGCTCATCCGCCGGGTCGTCCCCGCCATGGCCGCCACGCTCGGCGCCTACCTCGGCGTCCAGTTGCTGGCCTGGCTGGTGCTGCGTGAGGACTACCCAGTAGCGATCAACACCACGAACCCGAGCCTGTTCAGCGGCCCGAGCACGCCTAACTCCCCGTGGATACTCAAGACGTGGACCGTCGGCGGCACCGACTGGTGGCGGTACATCCCGGTCAGCCGGTTCTGGCCGATGCAGCTCATCGAGTCCGGCTGGCTGCTTGTGCTGGCGATCGCGCTTGGCGCCGCGACGGTCTGGCTCGTCCGCCGCCGCGCCGCGTAGACCGGCCGGGCAGGCAAGCCATGACCTCATCCACCATCCCCGTCCGGCCGGACCGGGACATCGGCCCGGCCCGATCAGTGCCTGGGCCGTGGCGGGGCATGCTGTGGGTCACCTGGCGCCAGCACCGCGGGCTGCTGATCAGCGTCCTTGTTACCCTCGGCGCGGCGGTGCCCGGCCTGCTGTATGCCGGCCTGAAGATCCGTCACGACTACGCGATCATGGCTGCCTGCCATCCCGCGCGCACGGCCGCGTGCCAGAACCTTGGTGACTGGTTCAACACCGACTGGCACCTGGGGAACGGCATCCGCGTCGCGCTGCTCGCCGCCCGCTCCTGCTCGCGCTGTTCGCTGGTCCGCCGGTCGTCGCGCGGGAACTGGAGAACCGCACGTTCCGCTACGCGTGGACCCAGGGGATCGGCCGGGTCCGCTGGACGGCCGCTAAGCTCGGCTACCTCGGGTCCGTGGTCACGGTCGCGGCGCTCATCACCAGCCAGCTGTTCACCTGGATGTTCGCACCGTTCGTGACGACGCAGCAGTTGACCGTCCTCTCCCCGGCGGTGTTCGACACGCGCGGCCTGGCCTACGCCGCCTGCGCGCTGCTGGTCTCCGGAACCCTATGGCTTGTCCGCCGGCGCGCCGCCTAGGTGTGGTCGTGCCATCGGCTTCGCGGGACCGAGGCGTGAACTACCTAGGGCCTGCCGCCGCGGTGGCCTCGCAGCCGCAGGCGGCGGGGTCGGCGGCCAGCCGGTGGCTGACCGGGGCGGGGAGGGCGGGCGGGGTAGGGAGGGCGCGGAAGATGGCCGCGCCGCCGCTGAAGCCGTCGAGCGCGTCGGCGGCGAGCACGACGGCGGCAGAGGTCCAGCTTGACCGCTCGGCGGGGAAGTGTTTCTCGTTGACGTACTGCCAGCCGGTCCAGTACGAGCCGTCCTCGTGCCGGAGCCTGCCGGCCGTGGCGAGCAGCTCGCGCGCCCGTTGGCGCTGGCCGCAGGCATCGAGGGAGATGACGAGCTCGCACGTCTCGGCGACCGTCACCCACGGCTGGTCGCTGACGCACCGGACGCCGAGGCCCGGTACGACGAACGCGTCCCAGCCGCGGGCGATCCGCTCGGCGGCACCCGCGCCGCGCAGCGCGCCGCCGAGCACCGGGTAGTACCAGTCCATCGAGAACCGGCTCTTGTCCGCGAACGCCTCGGGATGGCAGGCGATGACGTGCCCGAGCTGGTCGGCGGCGAGCTCCCAGTCCGGCTGCGGCTCCCCGGCGAGCCCGGCGACCGCGATCGCGCAGCGCAGCCCGTGCAGGATGCTCGCGCACCCGGAAAGCAGCGCGAACGCGCCGGGCGCGCCGGCCGCGTCCCGTTCCCACGCCACCTCGCCGCGCGGCGCCTGCAGGCCGAGCACCCACTCGGTGGCCCGCCGGACAGCCGGCCACATCCGCAAGGCGAACCGGCGGTCGCCGGTGACCAGGTACTCGTGCCAGGTGCCGACCGCGGCGTAGGCGGCGTGGTGGCTCTCCGCGGCGTGATCCGTCACCTGGGCCGGGCTCGCGGCGCCCGGGCCGCCGGCCGCCCTCGGCCAGGAGCCGTCCGGGCGCTGCGTGTCACGCAGCCACTGGTAGGCAAGCCTGGCGGGGGCGGTGAGGCCGCAGGCGCTCAGCGCCATCGCGCACTCCACGTGGTCCCACGGGTCCACGTGGCCGTCCGGCCAGGGGATCGCCCCGTCGGGCCGCTGTACCGCCGCGATCGAGCGTGCCGTCTGCAGGACGTCGGCCGGCGGCGTCGGCCTGGCCGGGACCGCGGTCTTAGCGTGGCGCATGAGGTGAAACCAGGCTCTCGTTCGGGCTCAGCGACGCTGTGGCCTTGTCCTTTTTCGCGTAGATCACGAGGCTCTTGCCGATGAGCGGGTTGAGCGCGGACTCCGACAGCCGGGTGAGTGCGGGCTTGCGCATGATGTCCCAGACAAGCAGCCGGTGGTAGGCGCGGACCGCGGGGTGCGCGTCGTCGTGCACGCCGACGGCGCACTTGAGCCACCAGTAGGCGGAGTGCAGGCCGTGCGCGTGGTGCGCGCCGACGGGCGTCAGCCCGGCCGCGGTCAGCTTGGCGGTGAGCTCGGCGCGGGTGAAGATGCGCACGTGCCCGCCGGGCACGTTGTGGTACTCGGCGGACAGCGCCCAGCAGATACGCTCCGGCAGCCAGGCGGGCACCGTGACGGCGACGGTCCCGCCGGGGCGCACCACCCGGGCGATCTCGGCCATGGCGGCAGCGTCGTCAGGGACGTGCTCGAGGATCTCCGCCGCGATAACGGCGTCGAACGAGCCGTCGGGGAATGGCAGGCGGGTAGCGTCGGCGGACAGTGCCACGGCGCCGGCCGGCGGTACGGCCTCCCCCTCGGCGCGCATGGCGGCGAACATGCCGCCCACTCCCGTGAGCTCGCCGTGGTCGAGGTCGGCGGCGACGACGCGGGCGCCGCGACGGTAGGCCTCGAAGGCGTGCCGGCCGGCGCCGCAGCCGAGGTCGAGTACGCGGTCGCCGGGATTAACAGGAAATTTCGTGAAATCGACGGTCAGCAACCGGGCTCCCCGTCAATCACCGTGCGGTACAGCGTCTCGGTCGCGGCGGCGACCGCGGGCCAGGCGAACCTCATCCCGACCCGGGCCAGGCCGCGGGCCGCGAGCTGCTCGCGCGCGGTGGGGTCGTCGAGCAGGCCGCGCAGCGCGGCGGACAGTTCCTCCGGGTCGCCGGGCGGTACGAGCAGCGCGGCATCCCCGGTGACCTCGGGCAGGGCGCCGGCCCGGCTGGCGATGAGCGGGGTGCCCGACGCCATGTGCTCCACCGCGGGCAGCGAGAAGCCCTCGTACATGGAGGGGATCACCGCTACCTCGGCCGAGGCGAGTACGCGCGCGTACTCCGCGTCTGGCAGGCCGCTGGCGAACGTGACCCGGTCGCCGAGGGCAAGCTGGCGCAACTGCTGCCTGGTGGCGTCCGACGGCGTGCCGATGACCACCAGGTGCGGGTCACGCTCCGTCGCCAGCTTGGCGACGGAGCGCAGCAGCGTCGGCAGTCCCTTGAGCGGCGAGTCGGCGCTCGTCACGGTGACGATCCGGCCGGGGACGCGCGGCTGGTCCGGCCGCGGGCGGAACAGCCGGGTGTCCACGCCGAGCGGGACGATATGTACCTTTTCTTGGTTAACGCGAAAATCGCGGCATATGTCGGCCTTGGCGGAGGAGGACACGGTGACGAGCGGTCCCGCCCGGCGCGCCACCCGCCCCTGCATCCGCACGAACCCGTACCAGCGGCGCTTGTTCAGCTGGCCGAGCAAGTTCCGTCCGGCCAGGTCGAGCCGCCGGTCCACCGAGATCGGATGATGGATCGAAGTCACGAGCGGCAGGCCAAGCCGCCGCAGGCCGAGCATCCCGTAGCCGAGCCCCTGGTTGTCGTGCACGATGTCGAAGTCACCAGGCCGGGCGCGCAGCGCGCGCAGCGCCCGGACGCTGAACGTGAGCGGCTCGGGAAACGCGCCGCCCCACATCATCGCTACCTCGAGTACGTCCGCCCAGTCCCGCAGCTCCGCCAGGCCCGGCGTTCGGAAGGGGTCCTCGTCCCTGTAGAGGTCGAGGCTCGGCACCTCGCGCAGCACCGGTCCCTCGTCAAGCTCCGGGTACGGCTGGCCGGAGAACACCTCGACGTGATGACCCCGAGCGGCAAGTTCCCTGCTCAGGTGGCGCACGTAGACGCCCTGACCGCCGGAGTGCGGTTTACTGCGGTACGACAGCAGCGCTATGCGCAACGGCTGCTTCACTGAGGCCACGGGGCACCTTACCAGGTGGTAGGTAAGTACCGAGGCGCGGGTCAGCCCGCCGCCATACCGCCGACGGCGAGCCCGATCAGGTACGTGATGCCCGCGGCGAGCGCGCCGAGTGCCAGCTGGCGCAGCGCGCCGCGCCAGAACGGCCGGTTGGTGAGCCGCGCCACCAGGCCGCCGCCGACGATCGCGGCGAGCGCGGCGAGCACGAGCGCCAGCCACAGCGCGTCGGCGCCGAGGGCGTACGGCAGCAGCGGGATGAGCGCGCCGACCGCGAAGGCGGCCAGCGACGCGCCGGCGGCCACGTACGGCGAGGGCAGCTCGGACGGGTTCACGCCGAGCTCCTCGAATGCGTGGATGGCGAGCGCCTTGTCGGGGTGCGCGGAGATCTCCGCCGCGGCCAGCCTCGCGGTGGGCGCGCTGATGCCGCGGCGGCGCAGCATGCCCACCAGCTCGGCCTGCTCGGCGGCGGCGTTGTGGGTGAGCTCGTGCTGCTCCTTGGCCACCTCGGCCCCGACTAGCTCGTTCTGCGACGAGACCGAGACGAACTCGCCCGCGGCCATCGAGAACGCGCCGGCCGCGAGCCCGGCGAGGCCGGTGAGCAGGATCGCGTGCTGCGACCCGCCGCCTCCGCCGACGCCCGCGATCAGCGAGACGTTGGTGACCAGCCCGTCCATCGCGCCGAAGACGGCGGGCCGCAGCCAGCCGCCGGACACGTCCCTGTGCTCATGGCCGATCTGCTCGGGTCGGTCCTTCTCGGGTGTGGTCACGCGGACATTCTAGGGAAGAACGCGGGATGAGTTCCGGCCGGCGTGGCGTGGGCATGATGTGCCTGTGACGACAGTCGAGGCGGCGGCAGCTGAGGCGGGCGCGCCGCGCCGCTGGCATGCCGAGTACGCCTGGCTTGCCCCGACCTGGGCGCGGAACCCCGCTCCGCCGGACAAAGGGAACCCGGACGGGCTGGCCAGGGACGTGCTGATCGAGGCGCACGGCGACCGGTTCACCGCCGTTACGCCGGGCACGCCCGCGGCCCAGGTCCCCGCCGGCACGGTGCGCCTGCCTGGCCTGACCCTGCCCGGCCTGGCTAACGCCCACTCGCACGCGTTCCACCGGGCGCTGCGCGGCGGCCAGGCCGACGGCGGGACGTTCTGGACCTGGCGCGAGCGGATGTACGCCGTCGCGGAGCGGCTCGACCCCGAGCGCTACTTCGACCTCGCCCGGGCCGTCTACGCGGAGATGGCGCTCGCCGGAGTTACCTGCGTCGGGGAGTTCCACTACCTGCACCACGACCCGGCGGGCGGGCGGTACAGCGACCCGAACGAGTTCGGCTGGCAGCTCATCAGGGCCGCGGCCGCCGCCGGCCTGCGGATCACCCTGCTCGACGCCTGCTACCTGGCCGGGGGGTTCGCGCCGGGCGGCAAGCCGGTGCCGCTTTCCGGTGTGCAGCTGCGGTACGGCGACGGGACCGCGGCGGCCTGGGCCGAGCGCGTCTCAGCCTTCGGCCGCGACCCCCTCGGCATGGTGGCACCGCACGCCCGCATCGGCGCCGCCATCCACTCGGTCCGCGCGGTCGGGCCGGACCAGGTGCCGGAGATCATGGCATGGTCGCAGGCGCACGGCGCGCCGGTGCACGCCCACCTGTCGGAGCAGCCGCTCGAGAACGCCGAGTGCCGGGCCGCCTTCGGCCGCACGCCCGCCGAGCTGCTGTATGAGGCCGGAGCGCTCGGACCGCGCTCCACGCTGGTGCACGCCACGCACCTGACCGAGCGCGACGTGAGCCTGCTCGGCGGGTCGATGTCCACGGTGTGCATGTGCCCGCTGACCGAGGCCGACCTCGCCGACGGTGTCGGGCCCGCCCCCGCGCTCGCCGCTGCCGGGTCGCCGCTCGCGCTCGGCAGCGACGGGCACAGCGTCATCGACCTGATCGAGGAGGCGCGCTGGCTTGAGCTCTCGCAGCGCCTGGTGACCAGGCAGCGCGGGCATTTCAGCCCCGCCGACCTGGCCACCGCGGCGACGCTGGGCGGGCACGCCTGCCTGGGCTGGCCTGAGGCGGGGGAGATCGCGCCCGGCGCGTACGCTGACCTGGTGACGCTGCCCCTCGACTCACCCCGGCTGGCCGGCGGCGCGGGCGGTCCGCTGGCCGTGCTGTTCGCGGCGGGAACGGCGGCCGACGTGCGGCACGTGGTCGCGTCGGGCCTGGACGTGGTCCGCGACGGGCGTCACCTGCTCGTGGAAGACGTGGCCGGTTCGCTTGCCGCGGCCATCGGCGCGGTGCTCGGCTAGCCGGCGACGCCATGGCCCGCTCCATGCTGATCACCGGGATCGGTGAGCTCGTCACCAACGCGCCGGGCGGCAGCGGGCTGGACGCTGGCGGCTTCGCCGCCGTCGAAGGCGCCGCCCTGGTCATCGAGGACGGGGTGATCGCGTGGACCGGCCCGGCGGCCCGGGTACCCGCGGCCGACGCGGCCGCCGACGTGGGGGGCCGGGCCGTGCTGCCCGGCTTCGTCGACTCGCACGCGCACCTGGTGTTCGCGGGCGACCGGTCGGCCGAGTTCGCGGCCCGGATGGCGGGCCGGCCGTACCAGGCGGGCGGAATCAGGTCCACGGTCGCCGCCACGCGGGCCGCGACCGACGCCGAGCTGCGCGCCGGCCTGCGCCGGCTCGCCGCGGAGATGCTCGGCCAGGGCACCACCACGTTCGAGTGCAAGTCCGGTTACGGGCTCACGACCGAGCACGAGGCCCGCTGCGTCGCCCTGGCCGCCGAGGTCACGCCGGAGGTCACCTTCCTGGGCGCGCACGTGGTGCCCGCCGAGTTCGCCGAACGTCCCGGTGACTACGTTGACCTGGTGTGCGGCCCCATGCTCGCGGCCTGCGCGCCGCACTGCCGCTGGGCCGACGTGTTCTGCGAGCGCGGCGCGTTCGGCGAGGACGCGGCGCGCGCGGTGCTGACCGCGGCGATGGCGCGCGGGCTGCTACCGCGGATCCACGCGAGCCAGCTCGGCCCCGGCCCCGGCATCCGGCTCGCGGTAGAGCTCGGCGCCGCCTCGGCGGACCACTGCACGTTCCTCAGCGACGACGACGTGGCCGCCCTCGCCGCGTCGGACACCGTAGCCACGCTGCTGCCTGGCGCGGAGTTCAGCACCAGGCAGCCTTACCCGGACGCGCGGCGCCTGCTCGACGCCGGCGTGACCGTCGCGCTGGCGACCGACTGCAACCCCGGCACGTCCTACACCACGTCGATGCCGTTCTGCATCGCCCTCGCGGTCCGCGACATGCGGATGACCACGCAGGAGGCGGTCTGGTCAGCGACGGCCGGCGGCGCCCGCGCGCTGCGCCGCACCGACGTCGGCTACCTGGCCCCAGGCGCACGCGCGGACCTGGTCGTCCTCGACGCGCCGTCGCACGCCCACCTCGCCTACCGCCCAGGCGTCCCGTTGATCCACCAGGTCTACAAGTCCGGCGAGCCCTCCCCCTTAGAGGGCCGGGTAACGGCCGCGGAAGCGGACCAGCGGGTCGCCGCCCTCGGCCACGTAGGCGACGTCCTCCACCGCGGAGATCACCAGCAGGTGATCCCCGGCCGGGACGCGCCGGGCGACCGAGCACTCCAGTGCGGCAAGCCCGCCTGACGGGATCAGAGCGCCCGACGCGGCGCCGCGCGCGTGCGGCACGGCGTCGAGGATGAGCCGCGCGCTCGGCCGGCCTGCCGCGGCGAACTGGCCCGCGATCACCTTCTGCGCCGCCGACAGCAAGGTCACCGCGAACCGCGCCGCGGGGAACGACGGCCGGCTCAGCACTTCCGCGGGGTATGAGCCCGCGATCAGCGACACCGCCACAAGCGGCGGTTCGAGCGACACCGGCATGAAGGCGCTGACCGTGGTGCCGATGTCGTCGCGGTCGTCGGCGATGGTGAGCAGGGTGACCCCCGCGGCCCACGCGGCAAGCGCGACGGCGGGATGCGAGGAGTCCACTGGCAAAGCCCGCCCCCGTTCGGTACCTACTGGATGGTCCAGACACTGGGCAGGGTCAGCGGCCCGTGCGGCGGCAGCCCGGCCGCCGCCGCGAACCGCCAGGCCGGGCCCCAGCCGTCGGCGAACAGCGCGGCGAGCGCGCCCGCGCCGACCGCGCCGCGCGCAGCGGGCCTTGCCTCGCTCGACTCGGCGGGCCGCAGCTGGTCGAGCGGCCCGAGCCTGGGGTAGCCGCGTACCGGTGCGTCGACGGGCAGCCCGGCCCGCTTGCGCGCGATGGCGATGGCCTCGCGCAGGCCGCCGGCCTCGTCGGCCAGCCCGTTGGCGATCGCGTCGGCGCCCGTCCATACCCGGCCGCGCGCCAGCTCGTGCACCCGCTCCACGGGCAGCCGCCGGCCGTCCGCCACCTTCTGGGTGAAGTCCGCGTAGACCGCGTCCAGCCACTCGTTGATCCGGGCCCACTCGGCATCGGAGAACGGCCGGGAGGAGGAGAACATCGTGGCGCTGCCGGCGCCCGCGCTGTCGGCGACGGTCTCCGTCGCGACGCCTGCCCGGCTCAGCAGTTCCCGCAGCACCGGCTTGCCCATGAAGACGCCGATGGACCCGGTGATCGTGCCCGGCTGCGCCACGATCACGTCGGCGGGCGCGGAGATGAAGTAGCCGCCGGACGCCGCCACGTCGCCCATCGACACGACGACGGGCTTGCCCGCGGCCCGCAGCTTCACCACCTCACGCCAGATCACGTCGGATGCCGTGTACGAGCCGCCCGGGCTGTTGACCCGCAGGACGACGGCGCGCGCGCCCTCGTCGGCCGCCGCCGCGCGCAACGCTGCCGCCACCGTGTCCGAGCCCATCCCGCCGCCGCCCGGGCCGCCGCGCCCGCTGCGCCCGTGCCTGATCGTGCCGTGCGCGTAGATCGTCGCGACGAACCGCTCGTGCTGCCCCGGTGTCATGCCATGGACGCTGCTGCCGAGCCGCCGCGGCAGGTCGCTCAGCGACCGCTGGCGCTGGTACCGGTGCAGGTAGAGCAGCGTCGCGCCCTGGCCGGCCTCCCGGCGGGCCGCGTCGTACACCTCATCCCGGTACATCAGCCCGTCAACGAGGCCCGCGTCTACCGCCTGCTGCGCGAGGAACGGCCCGCGGGCGAGCAGCGCCGTGACCTGCTCCACCGGCAGCCCGCGCCCTGCGGCCACCGCCCCGGCCAGCTGCTCGGTCACCGACTCGGCCAGGCGCGCGGCCGCCTCGCGCCCCGGCCCGGTGAAGCCGGACTCGGTGAGCTGGTCGGGGGCGGACTTGTACTCATGGCGCTTGGCGCTCTCGATGCCGATGCCGAGCTTTTCCAGCGCGTCGTGCAGGAACACCTGCTCCACGGCGACGCCGGTGAGCCCGAGGGTGCCCGACGGCTGCAGGTAGATCCGGTCGAAGCCGGTGGCCAGGTAATAGGGCAGGTTGCCGCGGACGAAGTCGCCGAACGACTCGGCCCAGGCCACCGCGAGCTTGCCGGACTTGCGGAAGTCCCCGATGGCGGCGCGCAGCTCCTGGATCCTGGCGAGCCCGATCCGTGACCCCCCGACCTTGACGACGAGGACCCGTACCCGGTCGTCGTCCGCCGCCCGCCGCAGCCCGTCGAGCAGGTCCTGCAGCCGCGTCCTGCGCATGGTGAGCAGCGCGGACAGCGGGTCCGCCGGCGGGCCTTCCGCGATGCCGTCGGTCAGGTCAAGCTCGAGGATGAGTGGCCCGGTCCTGCGCTGCCGCATGTGCACGAGTTGCGCGGCAAGCCTCGCATCTGCCATGCGGCTAGCTTACGTGGGAAAGAACATGAAGAAGTCCGCAGAACGTAGGGGGCTCAACCCGATCGATAACAGCTCCGCCACGGTCGTGGTCGACGTGGCCAACGTGATGGGCGCCCGGGCCGACGGCTGGTGGCGGGACCGGGCGGGCGCCGCGCTGCGCCTGTGCCGTGAGGTGCTGGCGCTCGCCTCGCGGTACGCCGCGGCGCCTGATCAGCGTCCCGCGGCGGCCTGGGTGCTCGTCCTCGAGGGCCGCGCCCGCGACGCCGCGCAGCGGCTGCCGGACACGGCGGCCCCGGTGCGGGTGGTGTCCGCGCCCGCCTCGGGCGATGACGCGATCGTCGCTGTCGTCGCGGAGGTCACCGGCAGCGGCGAGAAGACCCTGGTCGTGACGGCGGACCGGGAGCTGCGGCAGCGCTGCGAGGCGCTGGGCGCCTCGGTCGCCGGCCCAGGGTGGCTGTTGGGGCTCCTGTAACCAGGTAATATTGAAGTGAATCCCCTCACCCATGCATTGCCCGATGCGGACTCCTGCTCGCTACCGACCGGAACCTGATGCGCATGTACGTGATACTGGTGATCCTCGCACTGCTTTCTCTTAGCCTGTCCTTCCTCGCTGTCCACCTCGTGACCGTGCGCCGGGCGGCCAGCAGGGAAAGGAAACGCGAGGCGGTCGCGGCCCGGCTCGCGGCCGTGGTGGCGCAGGCCGAGGAGGAGCACCGGGCCCGCGGCGCCGCGGCGAGGGCGAGCGACGCGCTCACCACTGTCCTGCCCGCCATCGGGCAGGACAAGCGGGCACCGCGCCGGGTCGCCTAGGCCCGGCTCCTGGGGCGGTCTCGCTCCGGGTCAGTCTCGCTCCGGGGTCAGCCACAGCGCCGACATGGGCGGTAGCACGACCGACGCCGACGCCGGCCGGCCGTGCCACGGGACCGGGTCGGCCTGCACGGTGCCCAGGTTGCCCATGCCGCTGCCGCCGTAGCTGGTCGCGTCGGTGTTGAGTACCTCGCGCCAGCGGCCGGCCAGCGGCAGCCCGACCCGGTACTCGGTGTGCGGCATCGCGGAGAAGTTCACCACGCAGGCGAGCACCGGCACCCGGTGCTCCTGGTCGCCGAAGCGCAGGAACGAGACCACGTTGCCGTGCGCGTCGTTGGAGTCGATCCAGGAGAAGCCGTCCGGCGAGGTGTCCAGCGTCCACAGTGCCGGCAGCTCCCTGTAGGTCGCGTTCAGGTCGCGGACCAGGCGCTGCACGCCGGCGTGGAAGTTGTACTTGAGCACCCACCAGTCGAGGCCCTTCTCCTCCGACCACTCGGAGCCCTGGCCGAACTCGGAGCCCATGAACAGCAGCTGCTTGCCCGGATGCGCCCACATGAAGCCGAACAGGGCGCGCAGCCCGGCGAACTGACGCCACTCATCGCCGGGCATCTTGCGCAGCAGCGAGCCCTTGCCGTGCACCACCTCGTCGTGTGACAGCGGCAGCACGTAGTTCTCCGAGTACGCGTAGACCATGGAGAACGTGATCTCGTTGTGGTGGTACTGCCGGTAGACCGGGTCAAGCTTGACGTACTCGAGCGTGTCGTTCATCCAGCCCATGTTCCACTTGAAGCCGAAGCCAAGCCCGCCCAGGTGCACCGGCCGCGACACCCCCGGCCACGCGGTCGACTCCTCGGCGATCATCATGATCCCCGGGACCCGCTTGTAGCAGGTGGCGTTGACCTCCTGGAGGAAGGAGATCGCGTCCAGGTTCTCCCGGCCGCCGTGCACGTTGGGCAGCCACTCGCCTTCCTTGCGCGAGTAGTCCAGGTAGAGCATGGAGGCGACCGCGTCCACCCGCAGCCCGTCGATGTGGAACTCCTCGAGCCAGTAGATGGCGTTGGCGACCAGGAAGTTCCGCACCTCGGAGCGGCCGAAGTTGAACACGAGCGTGCCCCAGTCCGGGTGCGAGCCGAGCCGGGGATCGGCGTGCTCGTACAGCGCCGTGCCGTCGAACTCCGCCAGGGCCCAGGAGTCGCGCGGGAAGTGCGCGGGCACCCAGTCGACGACGACGCCGATTCCCGCCTGGTGCAGCGTGTCGATGAGGAACCTGAAGTCGTCCGGCGGGCCGAACCGTGAGGTCGGCGCGTAGTAGGAGGTCACCTGGTAGCCCCACGAGCCGCCGAACGGGTGCTCGGCGACCGGCAGGAACTCCACGTGGGTGAATCCCATGTCCTGCACGTAGGCGGCGAGCTCGCCGGCCAGCTCCCGGTACGACAGCCCGGGCCGCCAGGACCCGAGGTGCACCTCGTAGACGGACATCGGGCTGCTCAGCGGCTGCCGCGCCGCGCGGGCAGCGAGCCATTCGTCATCGGCCCAGGTGTAGTTCGACTGGTAGACGACGGACCCGGTGGCGGGCGGCATCTCCGCGAGCGCGGCCATCGGGTCGGCCTTATCCCGCCAGGCGCCGTCGGGCCCGCAGATGGAGAACTTGTACCTGGCGCCGGGCGCGACCCCGGGTATGAACAGCTCCCAGACGCCCGCACCGCCGAGCGACCGCATGGGATGGGCTCGGCCCTCCCAGAAGTTGAAGTCGCCGACGAGCCGGACGCCGCGCGCGTTCGGCGCCCAGACGGCGAACGCGGTGCCGCCATCGCCCTCGCCGATCACCATGGGGCGCGCGCCGAGCGCGTGCCACAGCTGCTCGTGCCGTCCCTCGCCGATCAGGTACAGGTCAAGCTCGCCGAGCGTCGGCAGGTACCGGTAAGGGTCGTCCTGCAGCTGCGGCTCGCCGTTGGCGTAGCCGACCTCGAGCCGGTAGTCGGGCACGGACCCGGCGGGCCAGGGCACGGTGCCCTCGAACACGCCGAGGTGCAGGTGCCGCATCGGGTGCCTGCTGCCGCCGGGCAGCACAGCGGTGACCGAGGTGGCGAGCGGGCGCAGTGCCCTGATCGTCATGCTGTCGCCCGGCAGCGGGTGCGCGCCGAGCACTGAGTGCGGGTCATGGTGTTGACCAGCGACAAGACGCTCGATCTCGCCGAGCGAGATCGTTTCGTTTTTCGATAGCACCTTAGAACTCTGCCAATGAGTCAAGCGGGATTGGGAGCCAGGACGGTCGGTGCCTGGCCTCGTACAGCACTTCGTAGACGGCCTTGTCCAGCTGCAAGGCGCGCAGCAGGACGTGGTTAGCCGCCGGGTCGAGCCCGCCGCCCTCGGCGTACCCGGCGCAGAACGCGCCGGCGTTCCTGCGCACCCAGTCGCGGGCGACGTCGTTCAGCGCGGCCTGCTCCGGATGCCCGATGAGCTGGTGGCGGGCCGCGTAATCGAACGAGCGGAGCATCCCCGCCACATCGCGCAGCGGTGATGACCTGGCGCGGCGCTGCGCGAGCGGCGTGGCGGGCTCGCCTTCGAAGTCGAGCACCACCCAGCCGTTCTCGGTGCGCAGTACCTGCCCCAGGTGATAGTCCCCGTGCACGCGCTGCACGGGGAACGGGCCGGGCAGCCTGGCGAGCTCGGAGTAGGCGTCGGTGATCAGGTCGACGTGCTTGGCCAGCTCGGGCACCGCGGCCACGGCGAGGTCGAGCTTGCGGAACATCTGCTCGGTCAGCTCACCTACCGCGTCGCCGCCGAGCTGGTCCGTGCCGAACGCGGCGGCGAGGTCGGCGTGCACCTCGGCGGTGGCGGTGCCGAGCCTGCGGGCCTCGCCGGCGAAGTCGCCGCCCGCGTCGGCCGCGAGCATGCGGACGCCTGCCCGGTCGGACGTGTCCTGGTCACCCTGGGCCCGGTCGCTGACGGTGGCGTACAGGTCGCGCACGCTGGTCGCGGCGAGCGTCCACCCGTCGGTGGCCAGCCGCAGGTACCTGGACAGGATCGCCAGGCTGGTGGGCACGCCCTCCAGCCTGGTTTCCATCCAGCCGAGCGGCTCGGCCACCCGCGTGGAGCCGAATCGCGCGAGGGCCGTGGTCACCTCCAGGTCCGGGTTGGGACCGGGGGAGAGCCTGCGGAACACCTTGAGTATGGACTCCTCGCCGAACACCAGGCTGGTGTTGCTCTGCTCGCCGCCGAGTACCAGGCTGTCGAGGCCCGTGGTGAAGCTCGCCTCCGGGATCGCCTGCATGCGCAGCGAGCCGAACTCGGCGTTGGCCGCGATCGCGGCGAGCAGCGGCTTGGTGAGGTCGGCGTCGTGCAGCGCGTCGTAGGCGACCTTGCCGCCGGCGGCGGTTCCGCCGCCGCCGTCCCACGAGCCGATCCTGGCGTGCTTGAGCCGCGCGGGCAGCCGCCGTCGCAGGCCCACCAGGATCTGGTAGTAGTCGACCGAGGTGTCGTACGAGACCGCGATAATCAGGTGCCGCAGCTCGGGTTCGCCGGCCACGAGCTGGGTGTCCGCCACGATCGCGAGATCGTGCAGCCCCCGCCCCTTGCCGGCGAACCAGCGCTGGTCGCCTAGCCAGTCGGCTAGTGCATCCTCGATCGCCATGGGCCTCGCTCATTCCTCGTGAAGCACGCCTCATCCGTTGCGCCTGCCCGCCGGACATCCCGGGCGAAACGGCAGGATGGGTCAGCTTCCGGTCGCCTGCCCTGCAAAGTAGAGCACAAACGGCTCACCGGTCATGTTCCTCCCTCGCGGGCGGTAGCTGAAACCAGTAGAAGCCGTGCCCGGGCAGGGTCAGCAGGTATGGCAATTCCCCGATAGGCGGAAATGTAACGCCTCCCATGCACTCCACGGGAGTAATCCCCATGAATCTCCTGAGGTCGAGCTCAACCGGCTGCGGGAACCGGGAGAGGTTGTTCACGCAGAGGATCCGGTCGGCGGCGTCGTGCTCGACCGGGGTCCCGTGCTCGCGCTCCATCCGCTGCGCGGCGATCGTCCCCGCGGCGTCGTACTCGCGGACGAACGCGAGCACGCTGGGGTTGCTGCTCGCCAGCTCCTCGTACGCGCCGAGGCCGAAGACCGGGTGCCGCTTCCTGATCTCGATCATCCGCCGCGTCCAGTGCAGCAGCGACTGCTGGTGCCGCTGCTGCGCCTCGACGTTGAGTGACTGGTAGCCGTAGATGGGGTCCATCACCGGCGGCAGGTACAGCCGCTGCGGGTCGGTGCTTGAGAAGCCGCCGTTGCGGTCGGGCGTCCACTGCATGGGCGTGCGCACGCCGTCCCGGTCACCCAGCCAGATGTTGTCGCCCATCCCGATCTCGTCGCCGTAGTACATGACGGGCGAGCCGGGCAGCGAGAGCAGCAGGGCGGTGAACAGCTCGAGCTGGTTGCGGTCGTTGTCAAGGAGCGGGGCCAGCCGCCGCCTGATGCCGATGTTGGCCTTCATCCGCGGGTCCTTGGCGTACTCCTTGTACATGTAGTCGCGCTCTTCGTCGGTGACCATCTCGAGCGTGAGCTCGTCGTGGTTACGCAGGAAGATGCCCCACTGGCAGCCCGCGGGGATCTTGGGCGTCTGGGCCAGGATCTCCGAGATGGGGTAGCGCTGCTCGCGGCGCACGGCCATGTAGATGCGCGGCATCAGCGGGAAGTGGAATGCCATGTGGCACTCGTTGCCGCCGGTCTCCTCGTCGCCGAAGTACTGCACGACGTCCGCGGGCCACTGGTTGGCCTCGGCGAGCAGCACCCGGTCCGGGTAGTTCGCGTCGACCGCGGCGCGGACGCGCTTGAGGTACTCGTGCGTCTCCTTGAGGTTCTCGCAGTTGGTGCCCTCCCGCTCGTACAGGTAGGGCACCGCGTCCAGCCGGAAGCCGTCGATGCCAAGGTCGAGCCAGAACTTGAGCACCTCGATCATCGCGTCCTGGACCTTGGGGTTCTCGAAGTTCAGGTCCGGCTGGTGCGAGAAGAACCGGTGCCAGAAGTACTGGCCGCGCACCGGGTCGAACGTCCAGTTCGAGGTCTCCGTGTCGATGAAGATGATCCGCGCGTCGGCGTACCCTTCCGGGTTGTCGGTCCAGACGTAGAAGTCGCCGAACGGCCCGTCCGGATCGGAGCGGCTCGCCTGGAACCACGGGTGCTGGTCGCTGGTGTGGTTCATCACCAGGTCGGCGATGATCCGGATGCCGCGCTTGTGCGACTGCTCGACCAGTTCAACGAAGTCGGCGATGTTCCCGTACTCGGGGAGGATCTCCAGGTAGTCCGCGATGTCGTAGCCGCCGTCGCGGAGCGGGGATGAGTAGATCGGCAGCAGCCAGATGCAGTCGATGCCGAGCCACTGCAGGTAGTCAAGCCGGGAGGTGAGTCCCTTGATATCCCCGGTACCGTCGCCGCTGGCGTCCTGGAAGCCGCGGATCAGTACCTCGTAGAAGACCGCCCGCCGGTACCATTCCGGGTCCCTTGGACGGTCAAGCGTGAAGTCGGGTACCCGTTCCCCAGGCGGCGGCGCGAACGGCGTGGCCGCAACGGCGTCCGGTGCTGACGGGTATTCGATAGTCGGCTCGTGCTCTGACACGGCGTGACTCTCCTGGATGTGCGCAACCGCGCATGCCAGGCTCATCGACTTCGGTCAGCCTGGATCACGCGTGACGGTGAAGATGTGTGCTGGTCGCACGGCAGGATCGAGGCGCACGTAGCTGGCCTGGCCCCACCGGTGGATCTCGCCGGTGAGCTCGTCCTTGACGGAGAACCCCTCGTGCCAGTCCATTCCCAGTGCGGGCATGTCCAGCCAGACCGTGGCCTCCCTGGCCTGGTGCGGGTCAAGATTCACTACCACTAGGACGGTGTCTGCGGCGTCTCCGCCCCGTTCTCCCGCCTGCGGCGCTGCCTGCCCGGAGGGTCTCTCCGAGATCGTGCCCGCCCCGTGTTGGCGTTTGGAGAAGCAGATCAGCTCGGGCTGATCCACGTGATGAAAGCGTAGATTACGCAGCCAGTGCAATGCGACATGCGACCGCCGGATCCGGTTAAGGTCAGCGATATATCCGCTTATGCCGAGCTGATCCCTCGCGGCGGTCTCCCAGTCCCGCGGCCGGTACTGGTACTTCTCGGAATCGAGGTACTCCTCGCTGCCTGGCCGGATCGGCGTACTCTCACATAGCTCATACCCGGAGTAGATACCCCAGCTTGGGCTGAGCATTGACGCGAGCACGGCACGAATTTTGAAGGCGGCCGGCCCGCCGTGCTGCAGGTACTCGTGCAGGATGTCCGGGGTGTTGGCGAAGAAGTTGGGCCGCATGTAGGCCGACGCCGGGCCGGACAGCTCCGTGAGGTACTCGGTCAGCTCGCTCGCGGAGTTGCGCCAGGTGAAGTACGTGTAGGACTGGTGGAAGCCGACCTTGCCGAGGGCGGCCATCATCGCTGGCCTGGTGAACGCCTCGGCGAGGAACAGCACGTCCGGGTCGGTCGTCCGGATCGCGGCGAGCAGCCGCTCCCAGAACTTGACCGGCTTGGTGTGCGGGTTGTCGACGCGGAAGATGCGCACGCCATGGCTCATCCAGAGCCGGACGATCCGCTCGAATTCCGCGTAGATCCCCTCGAAGTCGTTGTCGAAGTTGAAGTTGTAGATGTCCTGGTACTTCTTCGGCGGGTTCTCCGCGTAGGCGATCGACCCGTCGGCGCGGGTGGTGAACCACTCCGGGTGCTCCTTCACCCAGGGGTGGTCCGGCGAGGCGTTCAGTGCGAGGTCGATCGCCACCTCCATGCCGAGCCCCCTGGCCCGGGCGACGAACCCGTCGAAGTCGGCGAACGTGCCGAGGTCCGGGTGGATGGCGTCGTGCCCGCCCTCGGCCGCGCCGATGGCCCACGGCGAGCCCGGGTCGCCAGGCCGCGCCTCGAGCGTGTTGTTCCGCCCCTTGCGGAACGTGGTGCCGATGGGGTGGACCGGCGGCAGGTAGACGACGTCGAAGCCCATGTCGGCGATCGCCTCAAGCCGGCGGGACGCGGTGCGCAGCGTGCCGGACACCGGCTCCCTGCGGCCCATCGGGTCGAACTGCACGCCCTCGGAGCGCGGGAAGAACTCGTACCAGGAGCCGAAGAGCGCGCGCAGCCGCTCGACGAGCACCGGCATCCGGCCGGACCTGGTCACCATGTCGCGCAGCGGGAACTGCTCGAGGAGCCCGGTGACCCGGGGCGACTGGGTCGCAGCGAGCCGGTCCCATGGCGGCAGGCTGCGGTCGCGCAGCTTCCTCGCGAGCGCGTTGAACGCGGCGCGGGCCGCGGCGGGCCTGGCGGCGCCCGGCGGCTGCCTGATCGACCGCGCAGCCCGCTCGAAAAGCAGCGCGCCCTCGGCGAGCATCAGCTCCACGTCCTGGCCGCGCGGGATCTTGATGCCCGCGTCATGCCCCCAGTGCGCGATCGGGTCGGCCCACGACTCCACGTGGAAATACCAGGCGCCCTCGCTGGTGACGGTCACGTCGGCGCCATATCGGTCCGTGCCGGGCGCGAGCGGCCGCATCCGGACCATGGGGCCCTGCTTTCCCGCCGGATCTCGCAGCACCGCGCAGGCGCCGAGCACGCCGTGTCCCTCGATCAGGATGGTCGCGGTCACCTGGAAGGTCTCGCCGACGACCGCTTTGACGGGGCGGCGCCCGCATTCCACCACGGGCTGGACATCGAGGATGGGGATGCGTCCGATCACGTCGCAACGCTACCCAGTCACGATTGCGATATGAACTCCGGGGGGCAGTCTCGCTCGGTGGGGCAGTCTCGCTCCGGGTGACCGGCGCAGCCCCGTATCATGACTCCACGTGAGAGCGATCCGACGTTTTACCGTCCGTGTGACGCTGCCGCAGCCGCTTGCGCCGCTGCATGACCTGATGCTGAACCTGCGCTGGTCCTGGCACCCGCCGACGGTCGAGCTCTTCGAGTCGATCGACCGGGCCGGGTGGGCCGCCTCGGGCGGAGACCCGGTGGCCATGCTCGGCCTGATGCGCCCGGGCCAGCTTGCCGCGCTCGCCGCCAACGAGGACTTCCTGCGCCGCCTCGACGCGGCCGTCGCCGACCTGCGCCGCTACACGGGCGAGCCGCGCTGGTACGAGTCGGGCAATGTCGGCGAGGGCGGGCCCGGCGACGTCGCCGCGCTGCCCAGGGCTATCGCCTACTTCTCGCCGGAGTACGGCATCACCGCGGTCCTGCCCCAGTACTCAGGCGGCCTCGGCATCCTGGCGGGCGACCACCTCAAGTCCGCGAGCGACCTCGGCGTCCCGATCATCGGTGTTGGCCTGCTTTACCGGCACGGGTACTTCACCCAGTCGCTGTCCGCGGACGGCTGGCAGGCCGAGCGGTACCCGGCCGACGACCCCAACGGCCTGCCGCTGACGCTGCTCCGCCACTCGGGGGGACGACCCCCAGCCCTCCGAGGGCGCTGCCCCTGAAGAGCGAAATTATAGGGCCAGCGCGAACAATGGTGACCCTGTCCAGGTGAGCGTGATGCTCGCCGAAGGCAAGCTGCTCACCGCCCAGGTATGGCTGGCCCAGGTGGGCCGGGTGCCGCTGCTGCTGCTCGACTCCTACGTGGAGGCGAACGAGCAGGCGCTGCACGAGGTCACCGACCGGCTGTACGGCGGCGGCGGCGAGCACAGGCTCCGCCAGGAGCTGCTGCTCGGCATCGGCGGGGTGCGCGCCGTGCGCGCGTTCTGCGAGATCACCGGGCACCCGGAGCCCGAGGTGTTCCACACCAACGAGGGGCACGCCGGCTTCCTCGGCCTCGAGCGGATCAGGGAGTACCAGGAGGACGGGCTGTCCTTCGACGAGGCGCTCGAGCGGTCGCGGGCAGGCACCGTCTTCACCACGCACACGCCGGTGCCCGCCGGCATCGACCGCTTCCCGCGCGAGCTGATCGAGCGGTACTTCGCCGCGGACGGCGCCAACGCCGCACTGCCGCTCGACCGGGTGCTCGCGCTCGGCGCGGAGACCTACCCGGGCGGTGACCCGCACGTCTTCAACATGGCGGTGATGGGCATGCGGCTCGCGCAGCGGGTGAACGGCGTCTCCGTGCTGCACGGCGAGGTCAGCCGCGAGATGTTCGCCGGCCTGTGGCCGGGGTTCGACACCGCCGAGGTGCCCATCGGCTCGATCACCAACGGCGTGCACGCGCCGACCTGGGTAGCCCGCGAGGTAACCGAGCTCGGCGACGCGCAGGCCGCGGCGTCGGCCGACCCGGCGCGGCTCTGGGCGGTCAGGCGGCTGCTGCGCGCCCGGCTGGTTACCGAGACCCGGCGCAGGCTGCGCGACTCGTGGCGGCAGCGCGGCGCGTCGGGCGCCGAGCTGACCTGGATCGACGACGTGCTCGACGAGGACGTGCTGACGATCGGGTTCGCCCGCCGGGTGCCCTCGTACAAGCGGCTGACGCTGATGCTCAACGACCCGCAGCGGCTCGCCAGCCTGCTGCTCGACCCTGAGCGGCCCATCCAGATCGTCATCGCGGGCAAGGCGCACCCGGCGGACGAGGGCGGCAAGCGGCTCATCCAGCAGATGGTCAGGTTCGCGGACAGCGAGACCGTGCGGCGCAGGATCGTCTTCCTGCCCGACTACGACATGGCGCTCGCCAGGTTCCTCGTCCAGGGCTGCGACGTCTGGCTGAACAACCCGCTGCGCCCGCTTGAGGCCTGCGGCACCTCGGGCATGAAGGTGGCGCTCAACGGCGGACTCAACCTGTCGGTGCGGGACGGCTGGTGGGACGAGTGGTACGACGGCGGCAACGGCTGGGAGATCCCGACCGCGGACGGCGTCGAGGACCCGTCCCGCCGGGACGAGCTCGAGGCGTCCGCGCTGTACGAGCTCATCGCCAAGTCGGTCGCCCCGCTGTTCTACGACGCCGGCACCGACGGCGTCCCGCAGGGCTGGCTAGGCATGGTCGGGCACGGGCTGCGCACCCTCGGACCGCTCGTGCAGGCCGACCGCATGGTCGGCGACTACGTGACCCAGCTGTACGTCCCGGCCGCGCGCGCCTCCCGGGCGCTGGCGTCCGACGGCAACGGCACCGCCCGGGCCCTCGCCGCGTGGAAGGGGCGCGTCCGCCGGGCCTGGCCAGACGTGCGGATCGAGCACGTCGAGGCCGACGGCGCCGAGCCGTCGCTCGGCGCGGTGCTCGACGTACGGGTGACCGCCTTGCTCGGCGAGCTGACCGCGGCGGACGTGCGCGTCGAGGTGGTCTACGGCCGCATCGGCGACGACGACGAGCTCGTCGAGCCGTCGTATGCGACGCTCACCGCGGACGACTCGGCGCAGCCGCCGCACACCCGGTTCTCCGGCCCGGTGGAGCTCGGCCAGCCCGGCCCGTTCGGCTACACGGTCCGGGTGCTGCCGTCCCACCCTCAGCTCGCCAGCCGCGCCGAACTGGGCCTGGTGACCTACCCGGACGCGCCGGCCGGCATGAGCACCGGCGACCTGCGGTAGGGACGCCAAGCCCGCGTGCGTTCAGAATGATCTCGGTTGCGAAACACGATGTGACAATTTGTCATGGGGCCGTAACGAGCGGAGTGACCAGCGGGGTTATTGTGCTGGCATGCTGATCTCCCCGCATGAGCAGGAGCGGCTGCTCATCCACGTTGCGGCCGGGCTGGCGAGGGAACGGCGGGCGCGCGGGCTGCGGCTCAACTATCCGGAGGCGGTCGCGCTCATCACGTCGTTCCTGCTCGAGGGCGCGCGCGACGGGCGGCCCGTCGCAGAGCTGATGAGCACCGGGCGGACAGTGCTCACCAGGGGCGACGTGATGGACGGGGTACCGGAGATGCTGACTGAGGTCCAGGTCGAGGCCACGTTCCCTGACGGGACCAAGCTCGTCACCGTGCACGAGCCGATCCCGTGATCCCCGGCGAGATCCTGCCGGGAGAGGGCGCCGTAACGCTGAACGCGGGGCGTCGCGTGCTCACGCTCGTGGTCGCCAACACCGGCGACCGGCCGGTTCAGGTCGGGTCGCACTTCCACTTCGCGCAGGCCAACGCGGGGCTGCGGTTCGACAGGGACCTCGCCTGGGGCCACCGGCTGAATGTCCCGGCCGGCACCGCGGTGCGGTTCGAGCCCGGCGTCGAGCGCGAGGTATCGCTCGTGCCGCTTGCCGGGCGCCGCGAGGTGCCAGGGCTGCAGGCCGGCGGCCGGCGGTTCGCCGGCCCGGGCGAGGATTCCGGCGGCCAGTCCGGTAAGGAGTGTCAGTGAGCGAGCTGAGCCGCGAGCGGTACGCGCTGCTCTACGGCCCCACGGCGGGCGACAGGATCAGGCTGGCCGACACTGCGCTGCTCATCGAGGTCGAGCAGGACTTGTGCGCGGGCGGCGATGAGGCGGTGTTCGGCGGCGGCAAGGTGATCCGCGAGTCCATGGGCCAGTCCCTGGCGACGCGGGCCGAGGGCGCGCCGGACCTGGTCATCACCGGTGCGGTGATTCTCGACCACTGGGGCATTGTCAAGGCCGACGTCGGGATCCGCGACGGGCGGATCGCCGCGATTGGCAAGGCGGGCAATCCCGACATCATGGACGGGGTTCACCCCGGCCTGGTGATCGGGCCGTCGACCGAGATCATGGCAGGCAACGGGCTGATCCTGACGGCCGGCGGGATCGACTGTCACGTGCACATGATCTCGCCGACACAGCTTCCCGAGGCGCTCGGCGGTGGCATCACCACGCTGATCGGCGGCGGCACAGGCCCGGCCGAGGGCACCAAGGCGACTACGGTCACCCCCGGCGCGTGGAACCTGGCCAGGATGCTCGAGGCAACCGACGCCTGGCCGGTGAACATCGTGCTTCTCGGCAAGGGAAACACGGTGTCGGAGGAAGCGCTGTGGGAGCAGCTGCGGGCCGGAGCGGCCGGGTTCAAGCTGCACGAGGACTGGGGCACCACGCCGGCGGCCATCGACGCCTGCCTGCGCGTGTCGACGGCCGCAGGGGTGCAGACCGCCATCCACACAGACACGCTCAACGAGGCCGGGTTCGTCGAGGACACGCTGCGCGCCATCGGCGGGCGGCCGATCCACGCATACCACACCGAGGGCGCGGGCGGCGGGCACGCGCCCGACATCATCACGGTGGCCTCGGCGCCCAACGTGCTGCCGTCGTCGACCAACCCGACCCGCCCGCACACGGTGAACACCGTCGACGAGCACCTCGACATGCTCATGGTCTGCCATCACCTCAACCCGGCCGTCCCCGAGGATCTGGCGTTCGCCGAGTCGCGGATCAGGCCGTCCACGATCGCGGCCGAGGACATACTGCACGACATGGGCGCGATCTCGATGATCGGCTCGGACTCCCAGGCGATGGGGCGGATCGGCGAGGTCGTGCTGCGCACCTGGCAGACGGCGCACGTGATGAAGCTGCGGCGCGGCGCGCTCTCCGGTTACGGCACCGTCGCCTCCGACGACGGGGGTTCGCGCGGCGCTGACAACGCCCGCGCCAGGCGGTACATCGCCAAGTACACGATCTGCCCGGCGATCGCGCACGGCCTCGACAGCCAGATCGGCTCGGTGGAGCCGGGGAAGCTGGCAGACCTGGTGCTGTGGCGGCCGGCGTTCTTCGGGGTGCGCCCGCACGCGGTCATGAAGGGCGGCTTCGTCGCCTGGGCCGCGATGGGCGACGCGAACGCCTCGATCCCGACGCCGCAGCCGGTGCTGCCGCGGCCGATGTGGGGCGCCTACGGCCGGGTGCCCGCGAAGACCTCGCTTTCGTTCGTCTCCCCGGCCGCGCTCGACGCCGGGCTGGCCGAGCGGCTGAACCTGACGCGTGACCTGGTCCCCGTAGCCGACGTGTCCGCGCGCGGGAAGGCCAACCTGGTCAACAACGACGCGCTGCCCGATATCCGGGTCGATCCCGACACGTTCACCGTCCGCATCGACGGGGACGTGGTCGAGTCCGCGCCGGCGACCGAGCTGCCAATGGCACAGCGCTACTTCCTGTTCTGATGACTGGCTCGCTTGGTGCCGGCACGCTGCTGCTCGGGGACTCGCGGTTCCCGGCGGGCGGGCACGCGCACTCGGGCGGCGCCGAGCCCGCGGTGACCGCGCGGACGGTGACCGGCCTTGACTCGCTCGAGGTGTTCCTGCGGGGAAGGCTGCGGACCAGCGGGCTGTCTCGCATCCGCGGTCGCGGCTGCCGCCTGCGCTCACGTGCGCCAGGCCGTCGCGCGGCGGGAGGCGGACGGGAAGCTGGCCGCACCCGTATCCGATGACTACTGGGGGCGGCTTGATGCAGAAACCGACGCGCGGACGCCGGCCCCCGCACAGCGGGGAGCCTCGCGGCGGCAGGGACGGGCGCTGCTGCGCGCGGCGCGGATTGCCTGGCCGGACGCTGAGTGGCTCGCGGAGCTCGCCACGTCGGCCGCCGATCGCGGCGGCGCGGGCGGGGCGGCCGACCGCGGCGCGGTACGCGAGGAGTACCGTGGCGGGCCGCACCACGCGGTGGTGCTCGGCGCGGCCGCCGCGGCGGCCGGGTGCACGCCGGGCGAGGCAGCACGGATCGCCGCCTACCAGGCGGTGGCCGGGCCGGCCAGCGCGGCGGTGCGGCTGCTGGCGCTGGACCCGATGCGGGCCACCGCAGTGCTGGCGCGGCTGGCCGGCGAAATCGACCAGGTCGCGGACGACGGCGCCGGCTACGCCGGCCGGCCGCCTGACGACCTGCCCTGCCCGTCGGCGCCGGCCCTTGACCTGCTTGCTGAAACGCATACCGGAGCGGAGGTGCGGTTCTTTGAGTCATGACCACGGGGCTGCTGACCACGGGCACGGCTACGGCCCGCACGACCACGGCGTGGACGCGCACCACGCGTCGCCGCGCCGGGGGCGGGCGCTGCGGGTCGGGATCGGCGGTCCCGTCGGTTCCGGCAAGACCGCGCTCGTCGCGGCGCTGTGCCGCGCGCTGCGCGAGGACATCGAGCTTGCCGTGGTGACCAACGACATCTACACCACCGAGGACGCTGACTTCCTGCGGCAGGCCGGCGTGCTCGACCTGGAGCGCATCGCGGCGGTGCGGACCGGATGCTGCCCGCACACCGCGATCCGTGACGACATCGCGGCGAACCTGGATGCGGTGGAGGATCTCGAGGCGCGCTTCGGTCCGCTCGACCTGGTGCTTGTGGAGAGCGGCGGGGACAACCTGACCGCCATGTTCTCGCAGGGGCTCGCCGACCTGCAGATCTTCGTGCTCGACGTGTCAGGCGGCGACAAGGTCCCGCGCAAGGGCGGTCCCGGAGTCACGTTCTCCGACTTGCTCGTGATCAACAAGACCGACCTCGCGCCGCTCGTCGGCGCGTCGCTCGCCGTCATGGACCGGGACGCGCGCGCGGTACGCGAGGGGCGGCCGGTGATGTTCACGTCGCTGCGCGAAGACCCGCTCGCGGCCGAGGTCGTCCGGTGGGTGCGGACGGCCGTCGGCAAGCCTGCCGTGCTTTAGAGAAACGGGTGCGCGATGACAGTTCCGGCGGCCGCGCCCGGCCCTGCGCCCGGGCCTGCGCTTCCGTCGGCGTGCGCCCCGGTGCCCGCGCCGGTGCCGCGGAATCGGGTGACGGCCACGGCGCGGATCGAGGCGGTCACCGGGCCTGACGGGACCACCCGGCTACCGGTTCTTTTCTCGCAGGCGCCGCTGGTGCTGCGGCGCACGCCGTCCGCGGTGTACGTGGTCGGCGGGGCGGCGGGGCCGATCGGTGGCGATGACCTGGCGCTTTGGATCGCGGTGGGATCCGGGGCGTTCCTGCGGATGCGGACCGCCGCGGCGTCGATCGCGCTGCCCGGGCTTGACGGCGCCGAGTCGGTGCTGCGAGTGTCGGTGTCCGTCGCGGCCGGCGGCAGGCTTGAATACCTGCCGGAGCCGGTGGTGGTCAGCAAGGGGGCGCGGCACGCGACCGTGGTGTTTGTGACGCTCGCCGCGGGGGCGTCGCTCGTGCTCCGCGACGAACTGCTGCTCGGACGGCATGGCGAGGCCGGCGGCACGGCGCGGACGGTGCTGCGCGTGGACTACGCGGGACGGCCGCTGCTGCGGCAATCGGTCGAGGTGTCGGGGAGCGACCTGGTGGCGCTCGGGCCTGCGGTGCTTTCCGGGCACCGGGCGGTTGGGTCGCTGCTGCTTGCCGGGAGCGCGGTGGCGTATGGCGGCGGAGTTGAGTACGGCGCCAGTGCGGGGCAGGCTACGCCGGAGCGGGCGGTCATGCCACTCGCCGGGCCTGGCGTCCTGGTGACGGCGCTCGCCGACAACGCGGTGCGCTGCGCCGGAGGCTCGATCACCGCTGCGCCGCGCCAGCGCCGGGGAGAGGCGGGGAAGGGCCCTGTAGCTTAGGGGTGCCGCGGGTACGCGGGTGAGCCTTGGCGTGGAGGTGGACTGGGTGGGCGAGTTCGTGCGGGTTGAGGTGGCGGACCAGATCGCGACGATCCGGCTGGACCGGCCGAAGATGAACGCGCTCAACGCGCAGGTCCAAGCGGAGATCGCGGAAGCGGCGCGGCAAGTGTCCGCCGACAACGCCGTCCGCGCCGTCATCTTGTACGGCGGGATGAGGGTCTTCGCCGCCGGCGCGGACATCAAGGAGATGGCGCCACTCGGCTACGCGGAGATGGCCGAGCGTGCCGCCGCGCTCCAGGCCTCGTTCAACGTGGTCGCCGACATACCCAAGCCGGTCGTCGCGGCCGTCACCGGCTACGCGCTCGGCGGCGGCCTCGAGCTCGCGCTGTGCGCCGACTTCCGGGTGCTCGGGGAAGGCGCCAAGGTGGGGCAGCCGGAGATCCTGCTCGGCGTCATCCCTGGCGCCGGCGGCACGCAGCGGCTGCCGAGGCTCATCGGCCCGGCGCGGGCGAAGGACCTGATCTTCACCGGCAGGCAGGTGGCCGCCGCCGAGGCCTTGGCGGTCGGGCTCGCCGACCGGGTGGTGCCGGATGCCGGCGTCTACCAGGCCGCGCGGGACCTGGTCGCCCAGTACACGTCCGGTCCGGCGCTCGCCCTGCGCGCGGCAAAGCAGGCGGTGAACAAGGGCCTCGAGGTCGACCTGGCCACCGGGCTGGAGATCGAGCGCCTGCAGTTCGCCGGCCTGTTCGCGACGGCGGACCAGAAGGCCGGCATGCGCAGCTTCATGGAGAATGGCCCGGGAAAGGCAGTCTTCGAGGGCCGATGACCGTGTTGGTACGTTGCCTGCGGGTGGAATACTCGAAGATGTGACTGAGCCTGCTGACGACGCGCTCTCGCTTGAGATGGTTACCGCCGCGCTGCGGCTGGACAGCGCCGACGCGGCGCTGTACGCAAGCGTCCTTGCGACCTCGCTCTGTGAGGCGCTGCCGCCCGACTACGTGAGGGTGGAGCGCGAGCGGTCCATGTCCGACCGGATGCGCGGCCGCCCCGGTGAGATCTCCAAGGTCGCGGTGCGGCTCGGCGACCAGGTCATGACGCTGGAGGTGAAGAACGGCCGGCCGGCCGCGGAGATCTGCCGCGAGGTCCGCGGCGTGGTGCTCTCCAGGCAGACGGTCCCGGTGCAGCAGTGGGCGGGAGCGCTCGCCAGCGCCCTGGTGAGCCACGCCCAGTCCAACGCCCAGGCGGCGGAGGCCCTGCGCCGCCTGGTCATCGGCTCGTAGCGCCGCCGGCACCCCGCAGCGTTACGGGGCTCCCTGGCCGGGAACGGTTACTAAACCGGGGAATCGGACCGTACCCTGAGAGGACGATGCAAGCACTGGATTCTGTCCCGCGCAAGATCGGCCCGTACCGCCTGGTCGAGAAGATCGGCGAGGGGGGCATGGGCGTTGTCTACCTTGGCGCCGACCCGGAGGGGCACCGGGTCGCGGTCAAGGTACTCGGAGCGGCCGTGGCAGGCGACCCGAACGCCAGGCATCGCCTCGCCCGCGAGGTGGAGACGATGCGGCGGGTCAGGAACCGGTTCGTCGCCGAGGTGCTCAACGCCGATGTGGACGGCCCTTCGCCGTATATCGTCACCAGGTACGTCCCCGGCCGCACGCTCGAGGACACGGTGCGCCAGGGCGGCCCGCTGCGCGGCGTGGCGCTTGACAACCTGGCCGAGGGGCTCGCCGAGGCGCTTACCGCCGTCCACGCGGCCGGGGTGGTGCACCGGGACCTCAAGCCGGGCAACGTCATGCTGGACGGCGACCAGCCGGTGATCATCGACTTCGGCATCGCGCACGTGCCGGACGCGACCAGGCTGACGAAGACCGGCCTGGTGATGGGGACTCCCGGGTACCTCGCACCGGAGGTCATCGAGGGCGGCCAGTCTAGCGGCGCGTCGGACGTGCACTCGTGGGGCGCCACGGTCGCCTTCGCCGCCACCGGCAAGCAGCCGTTCGGCAGCGGGACCTACCAGACGATCTTCTTCCGGGTGCTCGAGGGCAAGGCGGAGCTCGACGGGGTGCCGCCGTACCTGCTGCCGTTCGTTACCGCGGCGCTGTCAACCGACCCGCGGTCGCGGCCGACCGCGCGCTGGCTGGCCGGACAACTCGGCATGCCGGGTGGCGGGTGGATGCCGCTGCCCGAGGTAGAGGCCACCCGGGCGGACCACCTGCCGTCGACCCGCCTGCTGACCTCACCTCCGCCGGCGCCCGTGCCGCAGCCGGTGGCGCCGCGGCCGGTGGCGCCGCGTCCGGTGCCGCGGCCGGCCCGGGTCGCGTACCAGTCGCCCGCGCAGGCGGCGCGGGACGTGGCCGACCTGCTGCCGCCCGTCGTGCCCCCGGTGGCGGCGCCACGGCAGCAGGGGCCGCGATACCAGGTACCCGGGCAGGCAGGCGCCGGGCGGGACGAGCCCAGGCAGCCGGACTGGCAGCCACCGGGGCTCGGACTGCTCAGCCTGTCCGCCGGGGTCGCCGCGGTGGCGCTCAGCGTGCTGCTGCCCGTCGCGGGCACGGTGCTCATCCTGGCGGTGATCACCCTGCTGCGCGCGGCCGACCGGGCGCAGCACGCACTCACCGAGCGGCGCAGCCGGTACGGTGCCCGGCCAAGTGACATCGCGGTCGTGATAGTGACCGCGCCGTGGACCGTGGTCCGCGCGGCGCTGACCACGGTGCTGCTCGCGCCGCTCGCCCTCGTCGTCGCGCTGCCGGCCGCCGCGGCATCGGTCGTGGTCACCAGGACGGGGACGCTGCCAGGCGCTGGCAGCTGGGCGGCGGGCGCCGCGATCGCCATCTACTGCGTCGGGCCCGGGTCCGCCGCGCCGCGGCGGCAGCTGCGGCGGATGAGCACCTCGGTGATCCGTACCCGGGCCGCCCTCGCCGTCGCGTTCATCTCGTGCTGGGCGCTCGCCCTGGCGGTCGTCTCCTCCGCGCTGTCGCAGCCGCCGCTCATCTGGCCGGCGACGGCCTCAACGATCCCGCACCTGATGCCCGGCCTGCCCTCCCTGGGCGGCGCGCTGCACTCCGTCCAGCGGTGGCTGCTGCATAACACCGTGGGCATGCTGCACCTGCCCTGACCCGTGCTCGGCGAGCGGCCGGACCATGCCGAGCGAGATCACCTCGTTGGCGAGGCGGGTGCGCCGGTTCGCGCCCTCAGGTACCCGGAACTTCACGTAAAGCCGCAGCAGGTGCTGCTTGACCGCCGCCTCGGTCACCACAAGGTCAACCGCGATCTCCCGCGCCGTCGCGGGCGTCACGAACGCGTCGTCGGACAGCGCGGGACGGCACAGCGAGATCAGCACGTCAAGCTCACGCCTGGTCAGCTCGGGCGCGGCGGCGCGCCGCAGCTCGGCCGCGGCGGCCAGTTCCTCCTGCGGCAGTCCCCCGACCCGGCAGCGCGCGGCACCGAAAGAAAGCACGTCACCGTCGTCAAGCACGCGACGGGCGGCCGGCCGCCCGTTTACCCGGGTGCCATTACGTGATAATCCCAGATCAGCGACGTAGTAGTAGGGACCGCGGCGCACGATTTCCGCATGCAGCCGGGAAACGCTCGGGTCATCCAGCCGGACATCCACCCCGAGGCCACGCCCGATGGTGGTGACCTCGCCGCGCAGCGGAATTACTTCCCCTGTGTCCTCCACGCGAATGTAGGGACTGTCCACGCAGATCCTCCCGTCTACCGGATACGTGACGCTAATCTCACTGTAGCGTTACTTTCCCGGCATGCGGCCGAGGCGGGAAAAGGTTTCAGAAGGAAGGCGTAGGGTGGTGAATACCGGATGAGCCCCGGGCCTGGCGGGGCCGCGGGACTATGCACGCCGGTCCCCTGCTATCGCCGGTAAACTGCCTATTGAGCAGCCGAAAGGCTGGCCGTCCGCACGCGGCCGACCCGCGGGAGACGATCATGACACCCGACACGCAGCAGGCGCGGCCTGGCCACCGCCGCCCGCAGGGCAAGCGACGGGACACGGAGGCCGCCGTACGCGTTGTGCCCGCGGCGGCGGAAGCGGCGCCGGCCGTGCACCGGGGCGGTGCCGACCGCCCGGCGCATGCCGCTCACCGTGAACGGACGGAGGGGGTTAACCCCAGGCCCGGTGACGCTGCCAGTCCCCCGGGCGCCGGCCAGGCGGAGACGCGCGGTCACGCCGGGCCTGCGAGGCGCGCCCGGGAAGATGCGAGTATCGTCTGCGTTGTCCCGCTGCTCGCCGTCCTTGTCGTCGCCGTCGCCGGCGTGTACATCGCGTGGCGCCAGGGCTCGGCGGGCGGACGCGAGGGGGGTGTGGTCGCGGGCTGTGCGCTGCTGGCCGCGGCTGCGGCCAGGCTGCTGCTCCCGGCCGGCCTCGCCGGACTGCTCGCCGTGCGGAAACGGCCGACCGACGTGTGCACGCTCGCCGCCCTCGGCATCGGCCTGCTTGTGGTGGGGCTGGTCCTGCCGCGATAGGGCCGCCGGGGCGGGTTGCGGCGGTTTCCCTTCGACGGGCGCGGCAGGTATCTTGACGTCGAGAAGATTATTGAGAGCAGGAGCTGGCAACGAGATGGCCACGATCATCTACACCCATACCGACGAGGCGCCGCTGCTCGCGACGTACTCATTCCTCCCCATCGTCTCCGCGTACGCCCACAAGGCCGGCGTCGAGATCGAGACGCGTGACATCTCGCTGGCGGGGCGGATCCTGGCTCAGTTCGGCCTGGCCGACGACGCGCTGACCGAGCTCGGTGAGCTCACCGAGCGGCCCGAGGCCAACATCGTCAAGCTGCCCAACATCTCCGCCTCGGTGCCCCAGCTCAAGGCCGCGATCAAGGAGCTGCAGGCCAAGGGGTACGCCCTGCCGGACTACCCGGATACGCCGGCCACGCTCGCCGAGGCCGAGCTCCGGGCGAAGTACGGAAAGGCCGTCGGCTCCGTGGTCAACCCGGTGCTGCGCCAGGGCAACTCCGACCGGCGTGCCCCGCTGTCCGTGAAGGCCTACGCGCGCAAGCACCCGCACGTCAACAAGCCCTTCGGCCAGGACTCGAAAACCATGGTGGCCACCATGGGCGGTCATGACTTCCGGGCCAACGAGAAGTCGGTCACGCTGCCATCCGACGACACGCTGAAGGTCCTCTTTGAGAGCACCGCGGGGGAGCGGAAGGTGCTGCTCCAGTCGCTTCCCGTGCTGGCGGGCGAGGTCATCGACGCCACGGTCATGCAGGCCGCCCATCTCCGGGCCTTCCTGATCAACATGCTGGCGGTGGCGAAGGCCGAGGATGTCCTTTTCTCGGTGCACCTTAAGGCGACCATGATGAAGGTCTCCGACCCGATCATCTTCGGTCATGTGGTGAAGGCGTACTTCGCGGACGTCTTCGAGCAGTACGGCGAGGACCTCGCGGCCGCCGGGCTCTCGGCCAACGACGGCCTCGGCGCGATCCTGGCCGGGCTCTCTTCGCTGCCGAACGGCGCGGAGATCCGGGCGGCCTTCGACGCGGCGCTCGCGTCAGGCCCGCGGCTGTCCTACGTCAACTCCGACAAGGGGATCACCAACCTGCACGTGCCGAGCGACGTCATCGTGGACGCCTCCATGCCGGCCCTGATCCGCAACGGCGGCAAGCTGTGGGGAGCCGACGGCGCCGAGGACGACACCCTCGCGGTCATCCCCGATTCCTCCTACGCCGGGGTGTACGCGACCGTCATCGAGGACGTGAAGCGTAACGGCCCGCTCGACCCCGCGACCATCGGGACCGTACCGAACGTGGGCCTCATGGCGCAGGCCGCGGAGGAGTACGGCTCGCACAACAAGACCTTCGAGGTCCCCGCCGACGGCACCGTCACCGTCGTCAACCAGGCCGGCGAGGTGCTACTCGCCCATGACGTCAAGGCCGGCGACATCTGGCGCGCCTGCCAGACCAAGGACATCCCGGTCCGCGACTGGGTGAAGCTCGCCGTGACCCGGGCGCGCGCCGCGCAGGTCCCGGCGGTCTTCTGGCTCGATGAGTCCCGCGCCCATGACGCCGAGCTGATCAAGAAGGTCAGCGCTTACCTGCCCGAGCACGACACGGCCGGCCTGGAAATCCACGTCCTCGCACCCGAGCTGGCTACCGCGTACTCGCTCGACCGCATGCGGCAGGGACTCGACACGATCTCGGTGACCGGCAACGTGCTGCGCGACTACAACACCGACCTGTTCCCGATCCTCGAGGTCGGCACGTCGGCCAAGATGCTCTCCGTCGTGCCGCTGATCGCGGGCGGCGGCCTGTTCGAGACCGGCGCGGGCGGCTCCGCACCCAAGCACGTACAGCAGCTCGTCCAGGAGGACTACCTGCGCTGGGACTCGCTCGGCGAGTTCTTCGCGCTGGTGCCATCCTTCGAGCAGTACGCCGAGTTCACCGGCGTGCAGGGCGCGAAGGTGCTAGCCGACACGCTCGACCGGGCGACCGCCACGTTCCTCGACGAGGACCGCAGCCCCGGCCGCAGGCTCGGCACCACCGACAACCGCGGCTCGCACTTCTACCTGGCGCTGTACTGGGCCAGGGAACTCGCCGAGCAGACCGACGACGCCGAGCTCGCCGCGGCGTTCAAGGGGCTGGCCGAGACGCTGGCCGCGAAGGAGTCCGTCATCGTCGGTGAGCTGCTCGCGGCCCAGGGCAAGCCCGCCGACATCGGCGGCTACTACTTGCCGGACGCCGAGAAGGCCGTGGCCGTGATGCGCCCCTCGAAGACCTTCAACGAGGCGCTCGCCGAGTTGTAGAGCCTGAGAGCCCGCTCCTAGATAAGGCCGAGTTCCTTGACCGCGTCCCGCTCGGCGGCGAGCTCGGCGACGGAGGCGTCGATCTTGCCGCGGGAGAAGTCGTTGACCCCCGCGCCCTGGATGATCTCCCACTCGCCGTTCGCGGAACGGACGGGGAACGAGCTGATCAGGCCCTCGGGGACCCCGTAGGAGCCGTCGGAGACGACACCCGCTGACGTCCAGCCGGTGCCGTTGACCCAGTTGTAGACGTGGTCGATGGCGGCGTTGGCCGCGGAGGCGGCCGAGGACGCGCCGCGGGCCTTGATGATCGCGGCCCCCCGCTGGGCGACCTCGGGGATGAACGTGCCGGTGAGCCACTCCTCTTCCACCTGCTCGGCGGCGCTGCGGCCGTTGACCAGGGTGTTGTAGAGGTCGGGGTACTGCGTGGCGGAGTGGTTGCCCCAGATGGTCAGCTGCTCGATCGCGCTGACCGGGACGGACAGCTTGGCGGCGAGCTGGGCGACGGCGCGGTTGTGGTCGAGCCGGGTCATGGCGGTGAACCGGCTGGACGGCACGTCGGGCGCGTGCCGCTGGGCGATAAGCGCGTTGGTGTTTGCCGGGTTACCGACCACGAGCACCTTGATGTCGCTTGCCGCGTGGTCGTTGATCGCCTTGCCCTGCGGGCCGAAGATGCCGCCGTTGGCCTGCAGCAGGTCTCCGCGCTCCATGCCCGCGGTGCGCGGGCGGGCGCCGACGAGCAGTGCGACGTTGGCGCCGTCGAACGCCGTCTTCAGGTCATCGGTGATGTCGATGCCGGACAGCAGCGGGAAGGCGCAGTCGTCGAGTTCCATGGCGGTGCCCTCGGCCGCCTGCAGCGCGGGGGTGATCTCAAGTAGCCGCAGCCGGACCGGCACGTCAGGTCCCAGAAGCGCCCCGGAAGCGATACGGAACAACAGGGCGTAGCCGATCTGCCCGGCGGCGCCTGTCACAGTCACGGTCACGGGAGTAGTCATGACAGGAAGGCTACAGTCTGGTCGGCGGACCGGTTGTGTACGGTCCCTCACATCCCCGCGGTCGCGTCACTCTAGGGTTGAGTTTGCGCCCATGGGCAAAGGGTTACCGATGAGGCTACGCGCCGCGTGGCCCGCCGCAGAGTTAATGAGCACTGGGCGGGCGGTGCCGAGCGAGGAGGAGATGAGGCCATGCCTGACCCCGGGAAGCACGAGTCACAGGACCTGGGGGACTACGAGGTCCTCGACGGGAGTGACACCCTGGACGGCAACCCTGGCGACGACCCGCTCGACCGGGGAGTCGCCGCGCCGGACGGCTGGTCCGCCGGCGTGCGGTACGCGCTCAAGGGCGAGGAGGAGTCCGAGTCACTGGACGAGCTGCTCGCCGAGGAAGAGCCGGACGTCTTCGACGACCCCGACTCGGATTCCTGGGACGAGAACGCGACCGACGACGACGTGGCCAGGCGCCTGCGGGACGACCTCCCCGACCTCCGGGCCGGCCGCCTGGTGGCGCGCGATGAAGACACCGACGACATCGGCGACACGCTCCTCGACTGGGATGACGAGGCGGTCGCCCGTGACACCGGAGTTGACGGCGGCGCGGCGACCGCTGAGGAAGCGGCCGTGCACGTCATCGAGGACGACGAGGACCAGCAGTAGCCGCGCTAGTAGGCGCGGCCGAAGATGACCCGCTTGCCGTAGGCGGCGGGCAGGCCGCACCTGATGCAGGTGCCTGATTCCTGATCCGCGTCCCGCGGGATGCAACGGGCGGTGGCGCCGGTCGCTGCCTTGATCTGCTGCTCGCAGTCTTGCGTGCCGCAGTGCAGCGCACGAGCCCATCCGGTGGCCACCGTCATGGTGAAGTCGTCCCACTCATCGGTGGTGACGGTGTGCGAGTCCCTGAAGGCGGTGGCCCGCGCTAGCAGGAAGTCCTGGAACGCGCCGAGCTCGTCGGCCAGCCGCGCGGGCGCGCCGTCGAGCGGTACCGACTCCTTGGCCCCGCCGAGCCGCCGGGCCAGCACCACGCTGCCCGCGGCCAGGTCGCGCGGGCCGAGTTCCAGCCTGGCCGGCACGCCGCGCAGCTCCCAGTCGTTGAACTTGAATCCGGGCGAAAGCTGCGGCCGGTCGTCCACGTGGGCCCGGATGCCCGCGTCCGCCAGCCGCCTGGCCAGCGCCACCGCGGCCGCGATGACCTCCGCGCCGCCGCCATCCCGCCCGACGGGCACGATGACCACCTGGTACGGCGCGAGCCTGGGCGGCAGCACCAGGCCCTTGTCGTCGCCGTGCGTCATGATCACGCCGCCGATGATCCGGGTGCTCATGCCCCACGAGGTGGTGTGCGCGTAGCTGCGCTCGCCGTCCCTGCCCGTGTACTGGATGCCGAACGCCCGGGCGAAGTTCGTGCCCATGTAGTGCGATGTGCCGGCCTGCAGCGCCCGGCCGTCGCGCATCATGGCCTCGATCGTCAGCGTGCGGACCGCGCCCGCGAACCGCTCGCCCGGCGTCTTCTCCCCCTCGACGACGGGCATGGCGGCCAGCTCGCGGGCGGTGCGCGCGTAGATCTCGTCGAGCGCGAGCATGGTCTCCCGCATCGCGTCCGCCTCGTCGGCGTGCGCGGTGTGGCCCTCCTGCCAGAGGAACTCGGTGGTGCGCAGGAACATCCGCGGCCGCAGCTCCCAGCGGACCACGTTCGCCCACTGGTTGAGCAGCATGGGCAGGTCCCGGTGCGAGCTGATCCACTTGGCCATGAACTCGCCGATGACCGTCTCCGAGGTGGGCCGGACGACGAGCGGCTCCTCGAGCTGCTTGCCGCCCGCATGGGTCACCACCGCGAGTTCGGGTGCGAACCCCGCGACGTGCTCCGCCTCCCGCTGCAGGTAGCTCTGCGGGATGAGCAGCGGGAAGTACGCGTTCTCGTGCCCGGTCCCCTTGATCCGCCGGTCCAGGTCGGACTGGAGCAGTTCCCAGAGCCGGTACCCGTACGGGCGGATGACCATCGTGCCCCTGGCCGGGCCGTGGTCCACCAGCTCCGCCTTGATGACCAGTTCGTTGTACCAGGCGGAGAAGTCCTCGCCCTGTGGCGTCACCCCGCGCTCGTCTGCGATCACGGCACGAGGGTAGACCAGGGCGGGCGCGGCCCCCAAGCTAATTTATTGGATTGAGCGTCAATATCACGACATTAAGCAAAAGGGCAGTTCTTTCGCTGTTCCAGGTGAGCCTCGCAGTTATCGCGGCGGTTGATGGCGGCTTTCTCCGAGTTGCGCAGTCGCCCGATCTCTCGGTCAAGAGAACAGTTCGGGCCGGTCAAGCCGGTTCTCGCTGGCCGCCGGCCGAGGGCTGGCATCCGCCGTCGCGAGGAGGATAAATTTGCTGGAGTTAAAGCATCAGGAAATTGGCGTAGCTGAGATATGGTCACGGGAATTGATGTAAAGGGGGCGGGGAAATGATGCGTAAACTACTCGGCAAGCGCGTGCTCGCGCTCGCACTCGGCGGCGGCGGCAGTCCTGTGCGTTGGGGGCGCGGCGCCCGCCGCGATGGCCGCGGCGCCTGCCATCCACTTCGACGGGTCTCCCGGGACATCTGCCCCGCCGGGCACGCTAGGCCCCTTTCGCATGACGAAAGCGGCCGCTGACTCACGCCCGGCAGGCGTGAGCCGGGTTGTCTCTGACTTCACGCTGCCGGACGGCACGATGACGTTCTCGCCGGGCGTGGCGCACCTGACCATCCACCACCCCTGGCAGACCTGGAGTAACGGCTATGCCGGTGACGTGTATTACGACTCCGGGACCACTCTCACGATGACACCTCCGGCCGGTACCAGCGCGTTCTACTTCTACGTAGAGCCGGACACGGTATTGAACGCCATCGTTGAGGCGACCGCGCAGGACGGCACCACCTCCGGGCCCGAAGTCCTTTTCCGGGACCTCTAGCGCCAGGTACTTCGGCTTCTACGGCACCGGGGGCGCCACGATCACCGCGGTCACGGTGACACTTCCCTCTTTCTCGGGATCTTCTGGATTCGCCGTCGGTGAGTTCGGCGCCGCGACCCTGACCTCCGGTCGATTGAGTTAGGCGTCAGCGGAGCCGGCGGGCGGCGGGTGACGGGACGGCGTCGATGAAGTCCGGCGGAATCCAGCCGCGCCCGGCGTAGGCCTCAGTTAGCGCGGCGCGGGCGTCGCGCACCCGGTCCACTGGAAGGAGCGCGAGGACCGAGCCGCCGAAACCGCCGCCGATCATCTTCGCGCCGTACGCCCCCGCTGACATGGCGACCTCCACCGCCACGTCGGCCTCCGGCCAGGAGACCTCGAAGTCGTCCCGCAGCGAGGCGTGGCCCTCGATAAGCGATTTCCCGAGATAGCGGTATAGGCCGGCGGCGCGCCCTGCGGTGTGCTGCCCGTCGGCCCCGTCGGCCCCGTCGGCCCGGTCGTCGTAGTCGCCCGCGAGCAGCGCCGCGGCCATCGCCCGGGCCCGGGCGCAGTCGGTGATCACGTGCCGGGCCCGGCGGCGCAGCACGGGATCGCCGATCTCGCTCAGCCTGCCGAGGTCGGTGACCGAGCCGAGTGCGCGGACCCGCAGCAGCCGCGCGGCCTCCTCGCACTCGGCGCGCCGCTCCGCGTAGTCACCGGACACCAGGGCGTGCGTCACCCGGGTATCGATGATCAGCGCGGCGGCGCCCGCCGGGGCGCCATCCGCCGAGGGGGGCAGGAACGGCACCTGTGTCGCCCGGTGCGTTCCGCAGTCGAGCAGCATGGCGTGACCCTGCTCGCAAAGCAGCGCCGCGGACTGGTCGATGATCCCGGTGGGCGCGCCGACGAACTCGTTCTCCGCCCGCTTGGCGATCCCGGCGAGTTCGGCCCGCGGCACCGTGAGCCCGGACAGCGAGCACAGCGCCAGGGCAACGGAGCACTCAAGCGCGGCGGAGGAGGACACGCCGGCGCCGACCGGGAGGTCGGAGTCGACGTCGACGGACGCGCCGCGCACCGGGTACCCGGCCGCGCGCAGCGACCAGGCCACGCCCGCCGGGTAGGCCGCCCAGCCGCGCACCGAGCCAGGCGCGAGTGAGTCGAGCGGTACGGTCACCGCCTCGTCGGGCACCTGCTTGGAGCGCAGCACGAGCAGCCCGTCGTCGCGCGCCGCGGCTGTCGCGGTCACGCCCCGGCCGAGGGCGAACGGCAGCACGAGGCCCTCGTTGTAGTCGGTGTGCTCGCCCATCAGGTTGGCCCGCCCGGGCGCGAGCCAGACTTCAGCCGCCGTGTTCATCTCGCCTCCGGGCCCGCGTGCGGACCTCCGGGGCCACTACCCATCCGGTCTACACTGACGCAAGTAATTGAACTGGGACCCTAACACCAGCGGAGGAAGTCGGCGATCGCCGCATGAAGGTCGTCCTGGACGTGCTCATCGTCCTTGTCATCGTGTCCATCGGCGGGTTCTTCGCCTCTGCGGAGATGGCGCTCGTCTCGCTGCGCGAGGGCCAGGTGCGGTCGATCGCGCGGCGCGGCGCGCGCGGGGCGAAGGCGGCCAGGCTCGCCGCCGACCCCAACCGGTTCCTTGCCTCCGTGCAGATCGGCACTACCCTCGCGATGCTGGTGTCGGGCGCTTACGGCGCCGTCACGCTGGCCGGGGTGCTGAGCGGCTGGCTGGTCGGCAAGGGCATGTCCCATGACGTGGCGGCCCCGCTGGCGTTCGCGGTCGTGACCGCGGGCATCACCTTCCTCACCCTGGTGTTCAGCGAGCTCGCGCCCAAGCGCCTGGCACTGCAGCGCACCATGGCGATCGCGTTGTTCGCGGCCCCGACGCTCGACGTGATCTCCCGTCTCGCCAAGCCCGTCGTCTGGCTGCTGTCCGTCTCCGTCAACGTGGTGGTCAGGCTGTTCGGCGCCGACCCGAGCCAGGGCCGCCAGGCGATGACCGAGCAGGAAGTGCGTGAGCTGGTCACCGGCACGCAGACGCTGAGCCTCGACGAGCGGCGCATCGTCGGCGAGGTCTTCGACGCCGGGCAAGCGGCAGATCCGCGAGGTGCTGCTGCCGCGCACCGAGGTCGAGTTCCTCGCCGCGGGCACCACGGTGGGGGAGTCCGCGCGGATCGCGTCGAGCGTGCCGTACTCGCGGCTGCCGGTCTACCAGGGGTCCTACGACAACGTCGTCGGCTTCGTGCACATCAGGGACCTGCTCGGCCCGGCCGCGCCGGACCGTGCGGCGCTCGTCGACCAGGTGGTACGGCCGGTCAAGTTCCTGCCGATCAGCAAGACCGTGCTTTCCGCCCTGTCGGAGATGCGCCGCGAGCACGCCCACCTGGCCATCGTGGTCGACGAGTACGGCGGCACCGCCGGCATCGTGACGCTTGAGGACCTTGTCGAGGAGCTGATCGGCGACATCAGGGACGAGTACGACTCGGGCGAGGCGCTCGCCACCAAGCTGCCGCAGGGCGAGGTAGAGGTGGACGGCCTGCTCAACCTGGATGAGTTCGCCGAGCAGACCTCGATACGACTGCCCGAGGGCCCCTACGAGACCGCCGCCGGCTATGTACTCGCCGCACTCGGCGAGCTTCCCGCGCCCGGCGACTCGGTGGAGATACCCGGCTACACGATCACCGTCACGGGCATGGACGGCCGCCGCATCGCCCGCCTCCGGGTCACCCCGCGGCCAGAGCCAAGCCCGGAACCCGAGCCGTCGGCCCCGGATGCCCCCGCCGCGCCCGCGCAGGATGCCAGGTAACGGCACCGCCCGCTTCCGTTCCGTACCCTGCTCCGTCCGCTGCCAGCCTGCGGTCCGCCGCCGGCCGGGCAACTAGACTGAGCCGTTACACGGGGAAACACCCTGGTGGAAGGGGAAGGTGTGTCCGGACCTGGCGGGTTTGACACCGTGCTTGTCGTTGACTTCGGTGCCCAGTATGCCCAGCTCATTGCCCGCCGGGTGCGTGAGTGCCACGTCTACTCCGAGATCGTGCCGTCCACGATGCCGGTCAGCGAGATGCTCGCGAAGCGGCCGAAGGCGATCATCTTGTCAGGGGGCCCGGCCTCGGTCTACGCCGAGGGCGCCCCGGCCTCGCCGCCGGGCCTGTTCGAGGCGGGCGTGCCGGTCTTCGGCATCTGCTACGGGCACCAGGTGCTGGTGCGCGAGCTCGGCGGGACGGTGATGCGAACCGGAGCGGCCGAGTACGGCGGCACGCCGCTGCACGTCGCGCCGGAGGCCCTGGCTGCTCGCCGGGCTCGGCCCCGAGCTGAGCGTGTGGATGTCGCACGGCGACACCTCCACCGTCGCCCCGCCGGGGTTCACGGTGACCGCGCACACCGCGGCCACCCCCGCGGCCGCGGTCGAGCACCAGGAACGCGGCCTGTACGGCGTGCAGTTCCACCCCGAGGTGATGCACACCGACCAGGGCACCAGGATCCTGCGCCGGTTCCTCGCGGCGGCCGGCTGCCGCCCGACGTGGACCATGCTGAACATCGTCGAGGAGCAGATCGAGCAGATCAAGGAGCAGGCCGGCGGCGGCCGCGCCATCTGCGGGCTGTCCGGCGGCGTCGACTCCGCGGTGGCCGCCGCCCTGGTGCAGCGGGCCATCGGTGACCGGCTGACTTGCGTTTTCGTCGACCACGGGCTGCTGCGCAAGGGCGAGGCCGAGCAGGTCGAGGAGGACTTCGTCGCGGCGACCGGGGTCAACCTGCACGTGGTGGACGCGTCGAAGGAGTTCCTTGCCGCCCTGGCGGGGATCTCAGACCCGGAGCAGAAGCGCAAGGTCATCGGCCGGGAGTTCATCCGCGCGTTCGAGCGGGCCGCGCGGGAGATCACCGCCGACGCGGGCGCGCACGGCGAGGTGACGGAATTCCTGGTGCAGGGCACGCTCTACCCGGACGTCGTCGAGTCGGGCGGCGGCACGGGGACCGCGAACATCAAGTCGCACCACAACGTGGGCGGCCTGCCTGACGACCTCAAGTTCCAGCTGGTCGAGCCGCTGCGCTGGCTGTTCAAGGACGAGGTGCGGCGGGTCGGCGAGGAGCTCGGGCTACCTGGCGAGATCGTGTGGCGCCAGCCGTTCCCCGGTCCAGGGCTGGCCATCAGGATCATCGGCGAGGTCACCGCGGCGCGGCTGGCCATCTTGCGCGAGGCTGACGCGATCGCCCGCGCCGAGCTGACCGCGGCGGGCCTCGACCAGGCCGTTTGGCAATGCCCGGTGGTGCTGCTCGCCGACGTGCGCTCCGTCGGCGTGCAGGGCGACGGGAGGACCTACGGGCATCCCGTGGTGATCAGGCCCGTGACCAGTGAGGACGCGATGACCGCCGACTGGGCCCGGCTCCCGTACGAGGTGCTGGCGCGGATCTCCACGCGGATCACCAACGAGGTCCCCGAGGTCAACCGCGTGGTGCTCGACGTCACAAGCAAGCCGCCGGGCACGATCGAGTGGGAGTAACGGGGGCGTGGTTCCCCGCCCGCGTTCGTTAGGCCCGGGCCCGCGCTATGCCGGGAAGGCGCCGCCCCGCGACGCGGCCGCGGCGTGGGCCGGGCGGAGCAGCGCCTCGGCCAGCGTGAGGACGGTGTCCTCCAGGGAGGCGA
The DNA here is from genome assembly GCA_963811335.1 of uncultured Actinomycetota bacterium. Lineage (GTDB taxonomy): Bacteria > Actinomycetota > Actinomycetes > Streptosporangiales > Streptosporangiaceae > Trebonia. The sequence continues at coordinate 174,211 of CAWERB010000020.1, forward strand.
TGCGCGCCGTGATCCCGGCGGTGGCGGCCTCGACGGCCCGCGCCACCGTCTCTTCTGTGCTGGCCGGCTGGCACTCAAGCTTGCCGTCCATCGCGCGTACCCGGTCGTACTGGTCGTCCAGGCGCTCGTCGAGCCGCTCCAGCCGGGCGGTGAGCTTGCTGTCGAGCGCGCCGAGGGTGGCGGCCAGGCCGTCAAGGCTGGCGGCCAGGCCGTCGACCGTCGCCGCTATCCCGGTCGCGCTCGCCTCGTCGATGGCCTCAAGCCGCAACCGGATCTCCTGCAGCGCGCTGGTGACCGATCGCTCCTCGACGAGGTGATCATGCACCGTGCGCGCGAGCAGCTCCCGCATCCGGTCGGCGGCGGCGTGCTGCCCGTTGTAGGCGGGGGATGGCGACTGGCTGGCGCGCAGCAGCAGGTGGTTGTTGCCCGGCTGGTCCATCTCGCTCCTTCCTGCGCTCCGGCTTTCGGGCTATGAGGTGCGATCACTCTAGTAGCTCATCGTGTCCGCTCGTGTACAACCAGCTAAATCGTGAGGCGGGACGGCGGGCCGCGGCCGCGGCCCGGGAGCACGCGAGCCGGCCCGGTCCGTGTTGACGTTGCCGGCGCTGGCCACTAGGTTCGGCATTAGCACTCACTGGTGTAGAGTGCTAATGCGACGAGGCAGGTCTGGCACCCGCGACGGCAGGCTAACCCTGGTCGCCTCGCAAAGCAACTCACCCATTCAGACATTTCCGGAGGGGGAGGTCAGACTGTGACGACCGCCACCAAGGTTGTTCTCAAGCCGCTCGAGGACCGCATCGTTGTCGAGCCGCTCGAGGCCGAGCAGGTTACCGCGTCCGGGCTCGTGATCCCGGACACCGCGAAGGAGAAGCCCCAGGAGGGCAAGGTCCTCGCGGTTGGCCCGGGTCGTTTCGACGACAAGGGCTCGCGCGTACCCGTCGACGTTCAGGTCGGCGACGTGGTGCTGTACAGCAAGTACGGCGGCACGGAGGTCAAGTACTCGGGTCACGAGTACCTGGTGCTCTCGGCCCGCGACGTGCTCGCGGTCATCGAGAAGTAAGTTCAAGCGCCGTGCGGGCCTCCGGCCGCCGACAAGCGGCCGGAGGCCCGTGGCCTGTCCGACATCCAACCGTAGGTTGAGGTAACTCAATGCCCAAGATCCTGGAGTTCGACGAGGACGCCCGCCGCCACCTGGAGCGTGGCGTGGACAAGCTCGCCGACACCGTGAAGGTGACGCTCGGCCCGCGCGGCCGCAACGTCGTCATCGACAAGAAGTGGGGCGCTCCCACGATCACCAACGACGGCGTGACCGTCGCCAAGGAGATCGAGCTGGAGAACCCGTACGAGAACCTCGGCGCCCAGCTCGCCAAGGAAGTCGCCACCAAGACGAACGACATCGCCGGCGACGGCACCACCACCGCGACCGTGCTCGCCCAGGCGATGGTGCACCTCGGCCTCCGTTCGGTCGCCGCGGGCGCCAACCCGATGGACCTCAAGCGCGGCATCGACTCGGCCGCCGCCGAGGTCTCGGAGCGGCTGCTGAAGTCCGCCCGCGAGGTGACGGAGCAGAAGGAGATCGCGCACGTCGCGACGATCTCCGCGCAGGACGCCAAGATCGGCGAGCTGATCGCCGAGGCGTTCGACAAGGTCGGCAAGGACGGCGTGGTCACCGTCGAGGAGTCGCCGACGATGGGCCTCGAGCTGGAGTTCACTGAGGGCCTCCAGTTCGACAAGGGCTACATCTCGCAGTACTTCATCACCGACCAGGAGCGGCTCGAGGCCGTGCTCGAGGACGCCTACGTTCTCGTGAACCAGGCCAAGATCTCCTCGATGGCCGACTTCCTGCCGCTGCTCGAGAAGGTCGCGCAGACCAAGAAGCCGCTGCTCGTCATCGCCGAGGACGTCGAGGGCGAGGCCCTGGCGACCATCGTCGTCAACAAGATCCGCGGCCTGCTTAACATCGCCGCGGTGAAGGCCCCTGGCTTCGGCGACCGCCGCAAGGCCATGCTGGCCGACATCGCGACCCTCACCGGCGCGACCCTCGTCACCGAGGACCTCGGCATCAAGCTGGAGTCCGTCGGCCTCGACGAGCTGGGCACCGCCCGCCGCATCGTGGTCACCAAGGACAACACCACGATCGTGGACGGCGCCGGCGACTCGGTGGCGATCCAGGAGCGGATCAACCAGATCAAGACCGAGATCGACGCGACCGACTCCGACTGGGACCGCGAGAAGCTCCAGGAGCGCCTCGCCAAGCTGTCCGGCGGCGTGTGCGTGCTGCGCGCCGGCGCGGCCACCGAGGTCGAGCTCAAGGAGAAGAAGCACCGCCTTGAGGACGCCATCTCCGCGACGCGCGCCGCGATCGAGGAAGGCATCATCGTCGGCGGCGGCGCCGCGCTCGTGCACATCGCGACCGACCTTGACGACCTCGGCAAGACCGGCGACGAGGCGACGGGCGTTAGCGTCGTCAGGAAGGCGCTGTCGGAGCCGGCTCGCTGGATCGCGCTCAACGCGGGCCAGGAGGGCTCGGTCATCGTGGCCAAGACCGCCGGGCTGCCTGCGGGCCACGGCTACAACGCCGCCACCGGCGAGTACGGCGACCTGATCGCGCAGGGTGTCATCGACCCGGTCAAGGTCACCCGCTCCGCGGTGCTGAACGCCGCTTCCATCGCCGGCCTGCTGCTGACGACCGAGACCCTGATCGTCGAGAAGCCGGCGGAAGAGCAGCCGGCCGCCGACGGCCACGGCCACGGCCACTCGCACTAGCGGTTGCATTACCCCGGAAGCGGGGGCAGCGGATCACCCGTTGCCCCCGCTTCTGTCGTTTCCCGGGCACCAGACGTTGTCGGCACACAAGATCAAAACCGGGTAAATACCGTTGCTCAGCGCCGCGTGCCGGGGCGCGGGAGACGGAGAGGTATCCCCGCGCGCAGTCGCCGACCATAAAGCGGGCGCCGAACGCGCGCGGCTGACACCCCCACCGTCCCCCGCTCTCAATCCGTGGGGAGCGTAGCTCGGCGTTGAACCGTAAGCGCAATACGGGAACGTGGCGGCATGGCAGGCGACGGCACGAGGCGTCCGTCCCATCCGAGTCTCACACCTCACCAGTCACTATGCGAAATTATTGTGTGTACTTAGTTACCTTATATGGGCACTAAGTACACACAATCTCGAAAAGCTCATCGAGCTGAGGGAAGCTGTCTGAAGACGTAAGCAGCCCCCAGCCGTAAGTCCTGCAAGATTTTATCGGATGTCATCTCGACCAAATACGGGCAATAGCGACATCAATCTTTGGGCCGGCTGCCCGATCCGAGTGAAAGATCAAAACGCCGCGTCCCGTGATCACCTGCAAAGCAGCAACCCGCCGAAACGCGGTCGGCAGCCCAATCTTTGCCTGCCGCGGTCAGGATGCCTTTGACGGGCGTTCGCCCTTCCTCGAACGGCGCTTGGCAAGCTCCTGCTCGGCATCGGCGAGGTCGGCAAAGTCCTGCTCGTCACCGTGCTCGCGGATGCGCGCGCGAATATGGGCGAGGATGTCGTCGCTGCGGCCAATACCCAGCCGCTTGCACACCCGGCCGTAGGCGGCCCACATCGAGCGCGGTATCCGGATCGCGGTCGCCGCGTGGTCCGGTCTGCCGACGCGGCCGGATCTGCCATGTCTGCGCTCCTAACAGCGTATGGACACAAACCGAGTGTACACCCTTGTGTTCATACACACTTTAAGATATCGTGTTCATACACGGTTTTCCGTGTACAGCAATCGGGCCGCTCCGGTGGTGATGCACCAGGGCGGCCCTGGATCACCCCATCGACAGGAGACGAGATGACCGTGAGCGCAATGCTAGGGCTTCAACGGCTGCTTGACGGCGGCTACGAGGTCGCCTTCCGCCCCGGCGACGGTGCCGCCGGGGACGACGGCCGCTCGTATGAGTGCCGGATGGTCACCCCTGAGGGCAAGAGCGTCACTGCGGGCGGCGCGGTGCCGTCCGAGGCCATGCGGGCGGCGGCGCAACTCCAGAGCGACGGCTGCCAGGTCACCTACGCCTCGGCGGCAGACGGCGCATGGTTCGCCGACCTGCGCGACGCAGACGGCCGCTGTATGCAGACGGGACTCGGCGCGACGAAGGCGATGGCACTGGCGCACCTGCGCGAGCGCCTCCGCCAGCGTGGGCGAGACGTCTCCGACCTGACAGTGGGAGAACCTGGCCCCGCGCCCGGTTCGTCTCCGACGCTCTCCGAGCGGCTGGCCTCGCTGGAGACGTGGGCAGACGGCATCAGCGCGCGGCTTGACGCGCGGGGCGACGGCAACTAGCCCGTTTCGCCGTTGAGCGCGAGAGGCAGCGGGTTACGGCTAGTGTTCCAGGTGTGACTGAACGCCCTGTGCTACCGCCAGATCAGTACGTGGCGTCGCTGGCGCGCAAGCGGATGGCCGTGACGGCGTTTTTCCGCGACGGGGAGGGGCGGGTGCTCGTCGTCGACCCGGTGTACAAGCAGGTGTGGGACCTGCCGGGCGGTGCGGTCGAGGCGACGAGTCCCCGCATGCCGCGTGCCGCCGCGAGGTGGCCGAGGAACTGGGCCTGGACCGGCCGCCGGGCCGGGTGCTTGCGGTGGACTGGGTGCCAGCCCGGCCGATAGGCCCGGCACAGGTACTGCTGCCCGACGGGATGATCATCGTGTACGACGGCGGAGTCCTGGCCGGGGAGGTCAAGGAGATCGTCCTCGCGGACGGGGAACTGGCCGGGTTCGAGTTCGTCACCCCCGCCGAGGCGGCCGCGCGCGTGACGCCGCTGCTGGCCCGGCGGATCACCGCATGCCTGGAGGCGTGCGAGTCGGGCGCGGTCGCGAAGCTGGAGAACGGCAGCCCCGCCGCCTGACGCTGTTGGCTCAGCCTTCGGCCAGAGCGGGAACCCTCGGCGACGGCAAGACGCGTGCGTCGGCCGCTGCCCGCGCGGTGAGGTCGCGGCCCGCTGCCCGGTAGAGGCTGTCGTGGATCCCGTCCGCGTACAGCAGGGCGTTCAGATCCCGGACCGTCTTAGCGATGGCGCAGCCTGCGACGAAGCCGCTGGCCCCGACGAGCAGGGCCAGCTCCGAGGCCGTGCGGTAGGCGGAGTCGACGCCGTATGCCTTGACCGCGCAGCCCCAGCGGGCCGCGAAGGGGCTGCCGGACTCGGCGAGCATCCCCGCGTTGCAGGCGGCCAGCAGCGCGGCGTTGATCTCGGCGTAGGACCGGCCGAGAGTGATCAGCGCGTTGTCGCGCAGGCTGGCGATGCTCCCCGACCGGAGCCGGGCTTCCAGGGCGGCCACGGCGCGGTCGTGGCATCCAGCGGCAGCCCCGAGCGCGGTGGCCGTGACCAGGGGCCGGTAGCTCGCGAAATGCTCGCGCAGCAGGCGCATACCGGCTGCCGGGCTGCCCGATGAGGTCACCGGGGCAGACCCTGCACCTCGTCGAGGTGCAGTTCGCCCCACGCCCAGCCGGATAGCCCGGCGGGCACCACGGGGAACGCGGGTCAGCCCCTCTGCGCGGGCGTCCACCGCAGCGGCGGAGATCTTACCGTCCGGGTCGGCGAAGAACAGGCAGAACACGGCTGCCTCGGCCAGCCGACTGATCCAGGTTTTCATCCCGGTAACCGTCCACGTGCCGTCAGGGGATGGTGTGGCGCGGGTCCGGGTGGCGTGAACCTGGCTCCCGCCGTGTGGCTCGGTGATAGCGATGCCGGGTACCGAGCCGCCGAGCAGGCGCGGGATCCACCGCTCGCGCAGTCGGGCGCTGGCGCGTGCTCGGCGATGAGCCGCCCGTGCCCGAGGCCGGTGGAGTCGCGCAGGTCCACATCGTAATAGCCGCAGACGAACTGCATGAGGGCCTGGACCACAGCAGGGCGGCCGGAGCCGCCGTGACGGGACGGGACCGCCGAGGCCGAGGTGGCCGCTGGCGGCGGCGGCCGCCCTGATCTGCCGGAGGCGGTGGCTGCGCAGGCCTCGGCTCGACGTCGCCGCCCACGGGGTAAAGGGCGAGCAGGCACGTCAGGTCGTCCTCGAAGCGGGCCAGCGCAGCAAGGTCCGTGCGGGTGACTGGCGCGAGGGCAGGCTGGAGCGGGATCAGCCAGTCGTGCGCTCGGTGGCTGTCAGTGCTGCGCACATCACCGGGACTCTCCTCTCGCACGCGGGCCGGAACACCGTAGGCGACAGCGCCTGCGGCGGCACGTCGCGGGTGACGACCGACCCGGCGCCGACGAGGGCGTTCTTCGCCGATTGTCACCCCGGCAAGGATGACCGACCCGGAGCCGACTTTCGCGCCCGTGCTCGAAGCGGGGGGCGAGAAGCTCGGGTTCCCGCTCGGGGTCGCGCCAGACCAGGTAGCGGTCGTTGATGGTGCGGACGCCCGCGCCGAGGAACACGTGGTCGGCGAGCAGGCATGAGCTGGTGATATGGCTGCCGGGCGAGCAGCGTACGTCACTGCCGATCCGTGTTTCCCGCTCGACCGTGAGGTTGTGGCCGAGCTGGACCCGGTCGCCGACGAGTCACGAAGGACCGCAGCAGGGTGTGGTGCCCGAGGACAGTGTCAGTGCCGATCGTCGCGTTCCCGCGTACAGGATCGCCCCGGACCGGATGACTGACCCCGCCCCGACGATCGTGCCTGCCCCGGCCCCTTCGGTAGACCTTCCCGACCGCGTACCCGTGCTCGGGCTTGCCGACCACGGCGTGCTCTTCGACCAACGTGGTGTCCGCGAGGGTGGTCCCGCCGTAGATGACGGCGAACGGGCCGATCCGGCATCCCGCGCCAATGGTGACGGGCCGGACAGTTCCTTGTTCGTCGGCGGGCATGAAGACCGCCTGGCTGCTGATTGGCAGCCCGCGCTAGCGCGGAGCAGCCCGGCAGCGGTCATCTCGGCGGTGGTGGCGGTTTCGCCTGCCGTGTATGCGTCGTGCATTGTTCGTCGTCTCCCGTCCGGTGAGCGCTCGCCATGTAGCGGCGTGCCCTCATGAAGCGCCCGTGGGAGGCGGACGGGGGAACGGCAGTCTCGGGCAGTCGCAATCCGTTTGCAGCCTGTGCAAACGGCCTGGCCGTCAGCCTGCGGGCGGCTGTAGCGTCGGAAGGTTCGAACCGGTCTGTCTAGCGGGGCGGGGCGGTGAGGCGCGTGAGCTCGGTGACGGCGGGCAGCTTCGGGTAGCGGACTGCCAGATCGTCCGAGATGCGGCGCATGGCAGGGCGGCTAATCACCTCAGCAGGCGATTCACGGTAGGCGGCGATCAGAGACCGGGCGGTCTGCTCCGGTTTTCCCCACTGCCACCAGGCGCGGGCCAGGTCGGTGTACAGCCTGCGCACGGCGCTCGGCGGTGGGCAGTTGGCTAGGGCGAAGGCTCCTGGCGGCATGCAGGGCCGCGCCAGCATCGCCCAGGGACCAGCGAACGCCGATCTCATACAAGCTGACGTGGGCCGGCGTGATGGCGATCGCGTACCCGGGCAGCGGCCGCCCGGGGTTACGGGCGGCCGCCTGGCGGGCCTCGCCGATCATATCCAGGGCCTGATCACGGTTGCCGGCCTGCGCGGCCGAGTACGCGCAGGTGCACAGCGTCTGCGCGTACGCGGCGGCCTGCATCCGCGTGCGCAGCCCGGTCTTGCCGAGTTCTTCAGCGGCCAAGAACGTGACCCGCTCGGCAAGTTCCTGCTGTTTCCCCTGGTGCCGGAGCACGATCGACAACGACCGTGCCGCGTACGCGGCGGAGGCGGCGGACCCGGACAACCCCGCGCTCGTCATCGCCCGGTCCGCTGTGATCCGGCTAGCGGACTGGTGCCCCGTCTTATGCAAGGCCTCGGTCGCAAGGTCGTAGCAAGCGGCCAGCAGCGCGTACCGCGCCGGGCCGGGGCTGGTCCGGGCAAGGAAACCAGCTGACGCCAGAAGGTCAGGAAGCGCCCCGATCACACGAGCGAGGCTCCCGGAGTCGTACAACCCCCGCAGCCGGGCAAGCCGGGTGCTCACCGCCGTGGCGGTAGCGGGCGACGGAGGGCTCGGGCATGATGGCGAGAGCGTCATCAACCCCGGCGAGGAGAACAGCAGATACGGCAATACCAGAGCGGCGAGCAGTTCACGGCGACGCACGTCATTCTCCTCAGACAGGAGTTCCGCCGGTCAAGCCCACGGTAGCCCCGGCGAGGGACGACACGCCGAGCAACTCGCCAAGGATCTCCATCGGAATCCCGACGGCACCCGCGATACGGCGAACCTGCTCCAGGTCCATCGGCCGCCGGCGCGAGGTCTCCAGCCGCGAGAGCGTCGAGACGGAATAGCCGGTATGGACAGCCAAGTCGGCAAGGCGCCAGCCGCGGCTCTGGCGGGCAAGCCGGATCGCGGCGCCCACTTCTCGGCGCGCGCGTATCGAGCCGGGCCCGTTCCGTCTGCCACAACAAGGCGTCGCCCATTCCGCCTCCAGAGCGCCGAGCCCGCCGCTCCGGAGATTACAAGGCGAATCCGGAAGAATCCATAGCGTATCCGGATACACTTGCCTACCCGGCACAGTCGGATATTCGCATTGCGTTGCGCTTCGTGCGGATATCGTGATGGCCTATGGGGTTGGGTGACGACGATTACCTTGCTCGCGAGGCAAGAGCCAGGAAGGCCATCGACAAGCAGCTTCTCGCGGCTGGGTGGACGGTGCAGAGCCAGAAGGTGCTGAACCTGAGTGCGTCCCGGGGTGGCGGTACGTGAGTTCACCCTGGAAAAGCCGCACGGGCGGGTGGACTACCTCCTGTTCCTCAACGGCAAGCCCGCCGGGGTGATCGAGGCCAAGCCCGAGGGGACGCACGCTCATCGAGGTGGAGCACCAGTCCGGAAAGTACGTCGCCGGGCTCCCGTCGTGGATGCAAGCCGGCGGTCTACCCGCTGCCGTTCATCTACGAGTCCACCGGGGCCGAGACCCGGTTCACCAACGGGTACGACCCGGAGGCCCGCAGCCGCCGGGTATTCACCTTCCACCGGCCGGAGACGCTCGCCGAGTGGGCGCGGCAGATCAACGAGAATCCCGGATCACCGACCTTCCGCGCCCGGCTGAAGGCCATGCCGCCGCTGGACGAGCGCGGGCTGTGGGGCAAGCAGGCGGAGGCGATCCGCAACCTCGAGCAGTCCCTGGCCGAGGACCGGCCGCGGGCGCTGATCCAGATGGCGACCGGGTCCGGGAAGACCTTCACGGCCGCGAACGCCTGTGCTACCGGCTGATCAGGCACGCGGAGGCCAAGCGCATCCTGTTCCTGGTGGACCGCTCGAACCTGGGCAAGCAGGCGAAGCTGGAGTTCGACAAGTTCACCATCGCCGAGACCCAGCGGAAGTTCCCCGCCGAGTACAACATCCAGCACCTCACGCACCAACACGGTCGACACGACGTCGCGGGTCGTGCATCTCCACCGATCCAGCGGATCTTCTCGATCCTGCAAGGGCGAGGCGGAACTGGACCCGGAGCTTGACGAGCAGTCCGGTCTACGAGCTGCCGGTCGCGGCGCCGGTCGAGGTCAGCTACAACCCAGCGCTGCCGCCGGACGACGTTCGACGTGATCATCATCGACGAGTGCCACCGCTCGATCTACGGGCAGTGGCGGCAGGTGCTCGAGTACTTCGACGCGCACCTGATCGGGCTGACGGCGACGCCGACGAAGCAGGCGTTCGGGTTCTTCCGGCAGAACCTGGTGATGGAGTACTCCCACGACATGGCGGTCGCCGACGGCGTCAACGTGGACTTCACCGTCTACAAGATCGAGACCGAGATCACCAGGGCCGGGTCGGCCATCGAGACCGGGGAGTTCGCCGGCTACCGCGACCGGCAGACCCGGAAGGTCCGCTGGGAGGCGGTCGATGAGCCGGTCGAGTACACCGCCGCGCAGCTCGACCGCGCCGTCGTCGCCCAGGACCAGATCCGCACCGTCATCCAGACGTTCAAGGACAAGCTGTTCACCGAGCTGTTCCCCGGCCGGACGACCGTGCCGAAGACGCTGATCTTCGCCAAGGACGACTCGCACGCCGACGACATCGTCCAGATCGTCCGCGAGGTGTTCGGCAAGGGCAACGAGTTCGCCACCAAGATCACCTACCGCCCGAAGGACGGCAAGGCCGAGGACCTGCTCCAGGCGTTCCGCAACTCTATGTACCCCCGGATCGTGGTCACGGTGGACATGATCGCCACCGGCACCGACGTCAAGCCGCTGGAATGCCTGGTGTTCATGCGGAGCGTCAAGAGCCGCACCTACTTCGAGCAGATGCTCGGCCGCGGCGTCCGGGTCATCGACGACACCGAGTTCCAGTCGGTCACCGACGACGCCAAGCGCAAGGACCGGTTCATCGTCGGTGGACGCGGTCGGGGTCATGGACACCCCGCTGGCCGAGACCGTGCAGCCGCTGGAACGCAAGCCCGGCCTGAGCCTGGAGAAGCTGTTCAAGCAGGTCGCCTTCGGCAACAGGGACCCGCAGGTCGCATCCTCCCTCGCCGGGCGCCTCGCCCGCCTGGACAAGCACTCACCAAGGACGACCGGGAGATGCTCACCGGCCTGGCGGCGGCACCGACCTGGGCACCATCGCCCGCGGCCTGGTGGATGCACTCGACCCCGACCAGCAGGTCGCCGCCACCGTAGCGGCAGGCAAGTCCGCAGACGACCCGGCGGCCGTCGCCGGCCGCCGCTGCCTGCTCACCGAGGCGCTGGAACCGCTGGCCACCAACCCCGAACTGCGCAACGCCATCCTGGACGTCCGCAAGTCCTACGAGCAGACCATCGATGAGGTCTCCAAGGACGAGGTGCTCTTCGCCGGACACTCCCCCGAGGCCCGGGAGAAGGCATCCGCGCTGGTCGCGTCGTTCCGCGAGTACATCGAGGAGCACAAGGACGAGATCCGCGCCCTGCAGGTGCTATACAGCCGCCCGCACAAGGAGCGGCTGACCTTCAGCGAGATCAAGGAACTGGCCAGGGCGATCGAACGCCCGCCCCGCCAGTGGACGCCAGACATCCTCTGGCAGGCCTACGAAGTGCTGGACCAGTCGAAGGTCCGCGGCTCCGGTGGCAGGATGCTCACCGACATCGTGTCGCTGGTACGGTACACGCTGCACCAGGACGACGAACTCGTCCCGTTCCGCGACCAGGTCGAGGAACGGTTCGCGGCATGGCTGGCTGCACAAGAGCAGAAGGGGGTCGCGTTCACGCGTGGAGCAGCTGCAGTGGCTGACCTGGATGAAGGAGAACATCGTCGGCGAACTCGGGATCAGCGCCCGAGTCCTTCGAGTACACCCCCTTCGTCGAGCACGGCGGCATCGGCAAGGCAGTCCAGGTCTTCGGCGACCAGCCTTGCCCCGCTGATGAACGAGCTGACCGAGGCGCTGGCAGCATGAGCGATCTACCTGCAGGCTGGGCAATGGGCCACTGTAGGGTCGGTCGCGGAATCGCTCGTTGATGGCCCCTTTGGCTCTAATCTGAAGACTCGAGCACTACCAGCCGAGCGGTGTTCGAGTCGTTCGCCTCCAGAACATCACCGACGGTCTTTTTGATGACACGGACAAGGCCTACATTTCAGAGGATCATGCCAATAAGCTGAGCCGCCATGAAGCGCGGCCGGGTGACGTGCTCATCGCAGCCATGGGCGACATACTTCCCCGGGTATGTCTTGTGCCTTCGAATATCGGCAGGGCCGTCGTCAAAGCGGACTGCTTCCGCCTTCGGACCTCATGCAGAAGTGCTTCCCGAGTACTCGCGTACATGCTGTCGGCACCGCAAACCCGGAAGCGTGCATCAACGCAAATCTCAGGCATCGGACGGCCTCGGCTATAATCTTAAGAAGGTCTCGCTCTCTTGCACTCCCGATCCCACCTCGCCGAGGAGCAGAAGCGGATCGTGGCTACCATCGAGGAGCAGTTCTCCAGGCTCGATGCCGGAGTCGCAGGACTGAGACCGCGTACGACGCAACCTAGCACGTACGCGCCAATCTCACCTAGATCGCATGGTTGGGTTCGGCCTCGGCTCCGAGTTGCCTAGCGAATGGCGGTGGGCGACTGTCAGGGATGCTGCTGGCAACGACCCGGCGCCAGTTCTCACAGGCCCGTTCGGCACTGCGCTGAGCAGATCCGACTTCCGACGTGAGGGTGTACCTGTTCTTACAATTGGCTGCCTCACCCCGGATGGTATTGGCCTCGACCAGGCGCCTAGAGTTTCTCTCGTCAAGGCCGAGTCTCTTCGCCGCTACAGCCTTGAGCCGGGGGATGTCCTATTCTCTAGGATGGCTACGGTGGGCAGGGCAGCAGTTGCAACTAGAGCGGAAGCAGGAAGCATCATCAACTATCACCTGATGCGACTGCGACTGGATCGCAAGATCATTCTTCCAGAGTTTCTGGTTCTGCTATGCCGAGGATCGCGAGCCATTCGACAGTATCTGTTGGACGCGAACCACGGGGTGACGCGCCCTGGGATTAATACCAAGCAGCTACTTAGCCTGCCTGTGGCTCTACCTTCGATTAATGAGCAAGAACGCGTAATAAGTACAGTTGGAATCCTGGAATGATACGGTATTTCAACTGGCCAAGGAAGTTGAAAAATCTTCTATATACGCCAGGCAACTTAAAAGCTCAATCCTTGCAGCAGCGTTCTCCGGGAAGTTGATCATGAGCGATAGTGCAACCATCGTCCAGAAGCTGTGGAATTACTGCAACGTTCTGCGGGATGACGGCCTCTCTTATCAGGACTACCTGGAGCAGTTGACGTTCCTGCTATTCCTCAAGATGGCCGACGAGCAGACGCAAGCCGCCGTTCAACAGGCCCGCCATCGTGCCGCAGGGGCTCGACTGGGAGTCGGTGGTGCGGCTGGACGGGGACAACCTTGAGGTGCAGTACCGGCACATGCTGACCGAGCTCGGCAAGTACCCGGGGACCCTCGGCGTGATCTTCCGCAAGGCGCAGAACAAGATCCAGGACCCCGCCAAGCTGACGCCGCCTGGTCTCGACCTGATCGACCGCGAGCAGTGGATGACCCTGGACGCGGACGTGAAGGGCGACGCGTACGAGGGACTGCTCGCCAAGAACGCCGAGGACGTGAAGTCGGGCGCGGGCCAGTACTTCACGCCGCGCCCCCTTATCCAGGCGATCGTGGACGTGATGCGGCCGACGCGGACACGCGGGTGTGCGACCCGGCGGCCGGCACCGGCGGCTTCCTGCTCGCCGCGTACGAGCAGATGAAGTAGGGCCGCTCGACCCGGACCAGAAGCGGTTCCTCCGCAATGAGGCGTTCCGCGGCTGGGAGATCGTCGACGCGACCGCCCGGCTGTGCGCGATGAACCTGCTGCTGCACGGGATCAGCGCCCCGGAGAGCCCCAGCCTGGTCACGGTGGATGACGCGCTGCGCTCCGCGCCGTCCGACCACTTCGACATGGTGCTGACCAACCCGCCGTTCGGCCGCAAGTCCTCGTACAAGGTCATCAACGCCCTTGGCGAGGCCGAACGCGAGGACATGAGCTACCTGCGCGAGGACTTCTGGGCCACCACGTCGAACAAGCAGCTCAACTTCCTCCAGCACGTCCGGTCCCTGCTCACGATCAACGGCCGCGCCGCCATCGTCGTGCCGGACAACGTGCTGTTCGAGGGCGGCGCCGGCGAGACCATCCGCCGCAAGCTGCTGGAGCAGTGCGACGTGCACACGCTGCTGCGCCTGCCGACCGGCATCTTCTACGCCGGCGGCGTAAAGGCGAACGTGCTGTTCTTCGACCGCAAGCCGCCGTCAGAGAAGCCGTGGACGGACAAGCTGTGGATCTACGACTTCCGCACCAACCAGAACTTCACGCTGAAGACCCGCGCCCTGGTACCCGCGCGACCTCGACGACTTCGTCGCCTGCTACAACCCGGACAACCGGCATGAGCGCACCGAGACCGAGCGTTTCAGGGCCTTCACCTACGACGAGCTGACCGCTAGGGACAAGGCGTCCCTGGACATCTTCTGGCTGCGCGACGAGTCGCTGGAGGACATCGGAAAACCTCCCAGCCCCGGAGGTGATCGCTGCGGAGATCGTAGAAGACCTGCAGGCCGCTCTCGACCAGTTCGCCGCGATCGCGACCTCCCTGGCCACGCGTGGACAAGATCGGTCGGCCTGAGCCGCTGACTTCTTGGACCGCGTCTCTGGAGCGGTTACGTGGCGTCGTGAACCCCTGCCACGCCTGCGCACTGAAGGTCAGCGCCACGCCGCCCTCAGTCGTTCCCGCAACAGGTACAGACACGACTCAAGCACGTCGTCAGCGAGCGATTCGGGGTCCGCGAGCAGGATCTCCACCGCCAGCATCCGCGCGGCCGGGGCGGGCAGGCTCGAGATGGTTGTCGTCACCGCGTCCACTGCGCCGCCGCCCTCCTGCTGAACTCCTCGCTCAGCACCTGGTACTTCTCTGTCAGCACTGCGACGGCATCCGCTCGTCCGCTCAACCTTGGTCCAGCAGTTCCGGGTCATCTAGCTGCGTGAGATCCTCATTCATCGCCTTCCCCTTGCCTTCCTGGTGCCGTCCCGCTCCAAAGAAGCGAGCTGTAATCAATGTGCAGCAGCCGGTGACAGGCATGAGGCGTGGTGGCAAAATAGTAGGTATGTCGGTAAACAACGGCAGGCAACCCTGCAACGCATTTCGGCAAGCAGGTGAAGAAGGAACGGCTCGCCCACGGCTGGGGGCTGCGCGAGTTCGCGGAGATGACCGGCCTTAACGCTGGTCACCTGTAGCAGGATCGAGAACGGCAAGAGGCCGCCGACGGAGAACGTCGCAACCGCGTGCGACGCTGCCTTCCCCGAGCGACGGGGGTGGTTCACCGAGTACTACGAAGAGCTTCGCGGCTGGTCCGAGGTCCCCGCCGCGTTCCGCAACTGGGCGGAACTTGAGGAGAAGGCAGCCCGGCTGTGCGACTGGTGGCCGTCCATCGTGACCGGGCTGCTGCAGACCGAGGACTACGCGCGCGCCCTGATCAACTCGGTCCCGGGTACCACCCCGAGGCCGCCGCCGCGCGGCTGGCGAACCGCATGGAACGCCAGCGGCACATCCTCGGCCGCGACACCCGCCCAAAGTGACCTGCATCGTGGACGAGCTGGCTCTGTACCGGTGCGTGGGAAACGCCGAGGTGATGGCCGCCCAACTGCGCCGGCTGCGCGACGCCGCAGTCACGCCCCGACTGACGCTCCAGGTACTCCCGGCCGTCGCCCACAACGCCAACGCCAGCGGGTTCATCGTGGCCGACGACGCCACCGCCTACGCCGAGCACGTCGCTGGCGGTTACGTCTTCACCGACGAGCAAACGGTTACGTCGCTGGCAACCAGGTTCGATAGCCTGCGGGGAGAGTGCATGAAGGTGTCGGAGTCAGCGGCACTGCTGGAAAGGATGGCCGAGCAATGGGCCAGTGGCGTAAGTCCTCTTACTCAGACGGCAACGGCGGCGCATGCGTAGAAACGGCCAGTGGCAGCGGCACCGTTCTCATTAGGGACACCACCGACCGTGACGGGGTAACGCTGAGCATCCCCATCGCCGCCTGGCAAAGGTTCACGGCAACGCTCAGGTAGTGGCGGTCTCCACGATGAGCTAGGGAAGCCGCGAACTGGTTTGCCTGTGGCTTATGGGCAGGCAGTCAGGCGCGTGGCGGCTCGTTAGCGCCCCTAGCTCACTATCTCCGCCGTGCCTGAACCTGAACCTGTCGCTGAGTCCGGGGCACGGGTTGTTCCGGCGGCGGTGGCAGCGGTCCCCCCGCCGGAGGACTCGCCCACCAGGCATTCGAGTGCCTGCTGAATCAGGCTGCGCCTGCGGATGAGCGCCCGGCGGTGGCCGTGCAGCGACATGAAGCTCGCGGAGTGCCTCGCTCCAGGCCGAGGTGTGCGACCTCGCGCGATCGCAGTGGTCGATGAACTGCGCGAGCACCGAGCAGCGGGCCTCGGCCTCCTTCTGCGCTTGTCCCGCTAGCGCATCGGCTAGGAGCAGGGCGTCCTCTTGCGTCATCTCGGTCATGACCGCGCCTTCCCCTTCTGCGACCCTCAGCGGAGCTAGTCGGCCAGTGCCACGATCATGCCCCGCGGTGCCGCGCACGTAACTGAGCGAAAGGTTCCGGCTGGCGTAAATCGATCGGCCGGCTGGCGCGTTTGCAGGGTATGGGACACGAGCAGGAGGAGTTCGCGGAGTTCTACCAGGCCAGCAAGGATTCCTGCCTGAGAGCGGTGACCGCGGTCGCCGGCGACCGCTACCTGGCCGAGGAACTGGTCGCCGAGGCTTACGCCCGGGCGTGGACATCGTGGGGGAAGGTCCGCACGCACGCCGCACCGCGCGCGTGGGTGGTGCGGACGGCGCTGAACCTCGGGGTGTCCTGGTTGCGGCGCCGTCGGGAGGTGCCCCTGGCCGATCACGATGCCGCCGCTCCGGCCGACACGAGCGGCGGCATGGACCCCGCCCTGATCGCGGCGCTGCGGCGACTGCCTGCCCGCCAGCGTGAGGTACTCGCGCTGCGGATCTTCCTCGACCCGGACACCGAGACCACCGCGAAGGTCCTCGGGATCGCGCCGGGGACGGTGATGGCGCACCTGTTCCGCGCCGTCGCGGCCCTGCGCCGGGATGTCCCGCCTGCCAACTCAGGCACGAACGTGAGAGAGGCCGTCCGATGAATGAGCACGACGACGTCATCTGCCAGGTAAGAGAGTCTTTCGCCGGGCTGCGCATGGAGACCCAGGTGGAGGACGTCTTCGCCAGGAGCCGCGCCCGCAGGCGCCGCCGCCTGTCGGGGCTGACGGCGGTGACCGCCGTGACGGCCGCCGCGGCGGTGGCCGCGACGCTGACCCTCGGCGGGCCCGCTCCGGCCCGTTCCGGCAATCCGGCCCTGGCCAGCACGACCCCGGCCAGCACGGCCCCGGCCAGGACGGCCCCGCCAGCTCGGGCCCGGTCACGCTTGCCGCGTACTCGGTGACCGCGGGTCCGGGCCACAGCACCACGCTGATCCTGCGCAAGGGCCCGCGGCTTGATCCCGATGCGCTGCGCGAGGACCTCGCACGGCATGGCATCCCAGCCCTGGTCACCGTCGGCACCTTCTGCCGGTCAACGCCGGGCGCGCCGGCCGGCCTCGGCCAGGTCCTGCACCCGTCGACTGCGGCCGACGGGTCGGACGTGATCGTGATCGACGGCCAGGCGATGCCGCCGGGGACCAAGCTGAGCATCGGCTACTTCTCGGGACACGTCAGGATGGCGCTCATCGAGGACGGCGCTCACCTCTCGTGCGGCAGCGCGTCCGGGCAGCCCGCCGCGCACGTCACTCCTTCGGGTACGCCGATCAGAAGGGCAAGCGGTCAATGACCCAGCAGGCGTCAACAGCGATCGCGGCCAACCCGGTGACGGCGGAGCAGCGGGCCAGGTTCGACCGAGACGGCTACCTGATAATCCGCGGCGCGCTCCGGCCCGATGAGGTGGCGGCCGCCC
Source organism: uncultured Actinomycetota bacterium (assembly GCA_963811335.1). GTDB lineage: Bacteria > Actinomycetota > Actinomycetes > Streptosporangiales > Streptosporangiaceae > Trebonia. The sequence goes on from CAWERB010000020.1 coordinate 191,646, forward strand.
GCGCGGCCCTCGACCGGGTGTACGCGGACGCGGCCAGGTCCGGCCGGCTGAACCCGGACGGCTCGATGCACCTGCTCAGCGCGGTCGCGAACTGCCCAGAAGTCGCCTGCCTGACCGATCACCCGGCCACGTTCCCCATGTCTGGTCGACCCTCGGCTGGAACATTCACGTCTACCACTCGCACCTGGATGTGCACCCGCCCCTCCGGGTGCGCATGCCGTTCCGGTTCGACTGGCACCAGGACGGCGGCAGGCAGAACCGCGAGATCGAGACGAGCCCGCGCCCGCGGCTATCGGTGAAGCTGGCGTACTGGCTTTCCGATGTCGCCGAGCCTAGGCGCGGCAACCTGAAGCTCGTCCCGGGCAGTCACCTGGTCAACTGGATCGACGGCCCGCCCAGGCGCGACGTCGAATGGCCGGACCCGGAGGGCGCCGTCGAGGTGACCGCCGAGCCCGGTGACGTGGTGTTCTTCGACCGCCGGATCTGGCATGCCCGGTCCCGCAACTACTCGCCGCACACCCGCAAGGCGGTGTTCTTCGGCTACACCTACCGGTGGACAGCCATCCGCGATGACAACGCCCCGATATGGGCCGGCGGCCGGGCCGACCGGCTGAACCCGGTGCAGCGGCAGCTGCTCGGCGGCGCGGGAGCCGGCGACGGTGACCACGCGTGGGGTCACTACCCGGACCGCACCCCGCTGTACGAGTGGCTGAACGAGCGCGGGCTGCTCGACCCGGCGAATCCGCCGCTTAAGCCCTGAGCGGCGCTGACTCCCGCTCAGGCAGCGTTTCCGGCATCCGTTACGTGAAGCGTCAGACTTCGCTGGCGGCTGAGCGGCTGCCGCCGTAGGAGGTGACCAGCGCGTCGGCGACGGTCGACGCGTCCGCGTCGGCCACGTCCGCCGGGTACTCCGGCAGCAGGTCGTCCCAGACGACCAGCCACGAGCCGTACAGCTGCGCCTGCCCCGCGGGCCGGGCGAAGAACCAGACGTGCAGGTGCGCGCCACCGTCCCCGATCCGGTAGACGTGGGCCCGGGCGATGTGGTCCAGGGCTTCCACATGACGGACGAGGTGCGCGGTGAGCACGCCCAGCTCGGCCGCGAGCTCGTCGGGCAGGTCCGCCATGTCGTAGTGGTCGCGCGGGTGCAGCATGAGCACGAGCGGGACGCCGACTCCCCCGATCCGGCTTAGCCGCCAGCGGTCGGTGAACCAGATCCCCTCGTCCCTGCTGCGGCACGAGCTGCAGTCCGACGGGTCCTCGCCATGTCGCGCGGGCTCGGGCAGGACCGGCGGGCGCAGCGGCGCGACGCGGAGCCCGTCTTGCTCGAACGGGCTGATTTCCCATCCCGTCATCCGTGCCAGCGGGAGCCGGTGCTCGCCGTCGGCGGCGGCGAGCGCATGGTCGTAGAACTCCTCGGGTCGCAAGGCCATGAGCCGAAGACTAACCGCGGTGCTGGGCAATCCGGTTATCGGGGGTACTTAGCACCCAATTTCTGGCCTTAAGTACCTCCAATCTTTCGATGGCGTGACCTGCGATACCGGAGGTGCATCAGGTGAGGCAGGCCACGACGAGGGCCGGAAGGCCGGGCAAGGTGAGCGAAGCCACCCTGTTGACCCGGAAGGGCAGCCGGGGATGACTCGTTGGCTAGGATGGAAGGTATCCCGCCGTTACCTGCTGCTATACCGTGCACGATGAGGGCGCGGGGCAGCGACGAGCCGTGAGGGCATCATGACCGAGAAGTTTTCCCCGGTAGGCCTGACCTTCGACGACGTGCTGCTCTTGCCGGCCTATTCCGGAGCTGATGCCGAGCGAGGCGGACACCGGCACCAGGATCACCCGCAAGCACCGGCTGCGCGTCCCGCTTGTCTCGAGTGCGATGGACACCGTGACCGAGGCGCGGATGGCCATCGCGATGGCCCGCCACGGCGGGGTCGGGGTGCTGCACAGGAACCTGTCCATCGAGGAGCAGGCGCAGCAGGTTGACCTGGTCAAGCGGTCGGAGGCCGGGATGGTCACCGACCCGGTCACCTGCGGCCCGGACGCCACGCTGGCGGACGTGGAGCGGCTCTGCGCGCATTACCGGATCTCCGGCGTGCCGGTCACGAGCGACGACGGCATCCTGCTCGGCATCGTCACCAACCGCGACATCAGGTTCGAGAGCGACCTGTCCCGGCAGGTCGAAGACGTGATGACGCAAGATGCCGCTGGTCACCGCCCCGGTCGGGGTAGCGCCTGACCGGGCGCTCACGCTGCTCAAGGAGCACAAGATCGAGAAGCTGCCGCTGATCGACGCGGGCGGCCGGCTGCGCGGGCTCATCACCGTCAAGGACTTCACCAAGAGCGAGAAGTTCCCGCACGCCACCAAGGACGAGGGCGGCCGCCTGGTGGTCGGCGCCGCGGTGGGCGTCGGCGAGGACGCCAAGCGGCGCGCCCAGGCGCTCATCGACGCGGGCGTGGACTTCCTCGTGGTGGACACCGCGCACGGCCACGCGCAGTCGGTGCTCGACATGATCAGGCAGCTCAAGGCCAACACGGACATCGAGGTGGTCGGCGGTAACGTCGCCACCCGCCAGGGCGCGCAGGCGCTCATCGACGCGGGCGTGGACGGCGTCAAGGTGGGCGTGGGCCCGGGGAGCATCTGCACCACCCGCGTGGTGGCCGGCGTCGGCGTTCCGCAGGTGACCGCGATCTTCGAGGCGAGCAAGGCCGCACGGCCGGCCGGGATCCCGCTGATCGGTGACGGCGGCCTGCAGTACTCGGGCGACATCGCGAAGGCGATCGCGGCGGGCGCCGACACGGTGATGCTCGGCTCGCTGCTGGCCGGCTGCGAGGAGAGCCCGGGCGAGATGGTCTTCATCAACGGCAAGCAGTACAAGCTGTACCGGGGGATGGGCTCGCTCGGCGCGATGCGCAACCGGGAGCGCGGCAAGTCCTACTCCAAGGACCGCTACTTCCAGGACGACGTGCTCCGCGAGGACAAGCTCGTCCCCGAGGGCATCGAGGGCCAGGTGCCCTACCGCGGGCCGCTCGCCGCGGTGGCCGATCAGCTGATCGGCGGCCTGCGCGCCAGCATGGGCTACTGCGGCACCCGCACCATCGAGGAGCTCAAGGAAGCCAGGTTCATCCAGATCACGGCGGCGGGCCTGAAGGAGAGCCACCCGCACGACGTGCAGATGGTGGTCGAGGCTCCGAACTACGGCACCCGCAAGTAGGAACCTGATCTTTTGCCGTCATGTTCAGGTTCAACCAGTGCGAATTATCAAAAGGATCAGGTTCTCAACAGTGACTGACATTGAGATCGGCCGCGGTAAGACCGGGCGCCGGGCGTACTCACTCGACGAGATCGGCATCGTGCCCGCGCGCCGCACCCGTGACCCTGAAGAGGTGAGCATCGCCTGGCAGATCGACGCGTACCGCTTCCAGATGCCGCTGATCGCCTGCCCGATGGACTCGGTCGTCTCGCCGCAGACCGCGATCGCGATCGGCAAGCTCGGCGGGCTCGGCGTGCTCGACCTCGAGGGCCTGTGGACCAGGTTCGAGGACCCCGAGCCGGTCCTCGCCGAGGTGACCGAGCTTGGCGAGGAGGCGGCCACCAGGCGGCTGCAGGAGATCTACGCGGAGCCAATCAAGGAGGAGCTGATCGGCCGCCGTATCGAGGAGATCTCCCGGGCCGGCGTGATCACGGCGGCCGCCCTGTCGCCGCAGCGCACCGCGCGGTACTACAAGGCGGTGCTCGACGCGGGCGCGGACATCTTCGTGATCCGCGGTACCACGGTGTCGGCCGAGCACGTTTCCGGTCGCGCCGAGCCGCTCAACCTCAAGCAGTTCATCTACGAGCTTGACATCCCGGTCATCGTCGGCGGCTGCGCGACGTACACCGCGGCGCTGCACCTGATGCGCACCGGCGCGGCGGGCGTCCTGGTGGGCTTCGGCGGCGGCAGCGGCCACACGACCGCGGCGGTGCTCGGCGTCGCGGTGCCGATGGCCACCGCCATCGCCGACGTGGCGGCGGCGAGAAGGGACTACCTGGACGAATCTGGCGGCCGGTACGTCCATGTCATCGCCGACGGCTCGATGACCCGCAGCGGCGACATCGCCAAGGCGCTCGCCCTCGGCGCGGACGCGGTGATGGTCGGCTCGCCGTTCGCCCGCAGCACCGAGGCGCCGGGCCGCGGCTACCACTGGGGCAGCGAGGCCAACCACCCCGAGCTGCCGCGCGGCGCCCGGGTCAAGGTCAGCGAGATCGGGACGCTCGAGCAGGTCCTGTTCGGCCCGTCCACCGTGCCCGACGGCTCGATGAACCTGATGGGCGCGCTCAAGCGGACGATGGCGACCGCCGGGTACACCGAACTCAAGGAGTTCCAGCGGGTCGAGGTGGTGGCCACCCCGCCCGCGCCGCGGCCTCACTAGCTCAGCAAACCGTTAGACTTCATCGCCATGGGCACCCGTCGCGTCTTCTCCGGCATCCAGCCGACCGCTGACTCCTTTCACCTGGGCAACTACCTGGGAGCGGTCAAGCAGTGGGTGGAGATGCAGGAGACCCATGACGCCATCTACTGCGTGGTCGACCTGCACGCGATCACCGTGCCTTACGAGCCGGAGACCCTGCGCCGCCGGACGAGGATCGCGGCGGCGCAGTTGTTCGCGGCCGGCCTCGACCCGGAGCGGTGCATCCTGTTCGTGCAGAGCCAGGTGCAGGAGCACGCCGAGCTCGCCTGGGTGCTGTCGTGCCTGACGGGTTTCGGTGAGGCGAGCCGGATGACCCAGTTCAAGGACAAGTCGGCGAAGGGCGGCGCCGACTCGGCGAGCGTCGGCCTGTTCACCTACCCGATGCTGATGGCCGCCGACATCCTGCTCTACCAGACGGACGAGGTGCCGGTCGGCGAGGACCAGCGGCAGCACCTTGAGCTGTCAAGGAACCTCGCCCAGCGGTTCAACCACCGCTTCGGGGAGACGTTCACCGTGCCCGCGCCGTACATCCTGCCCGCGGTGTCCAAGATCACCGACCTGCAGGACCCGACGAGCAAGATGAGCAAGTCCTCCTCCTCGCCGCAGGGCATCATTGACCTGCTCGACGAGCCCGCGGCGATCCGCAAGAAGATCAACCGCGCGGTGACCGACGCCGAGTCGGTCGTCCGGGCGGACGACGAGGCCAAGCCGGGCGTGACCAACCTGCTGCGCATCTACGCCGCCCTGTCCGGCGACAAGGTCGACGACATCGCGGCCCGCTACGGCGACGGCGGCTACGGCGGCTTCAAGAAGGACCTGGGCAATCTGGTCGCGGACACGTTCGGGCCGGTCCGCGAGCGCACCGCCAAGTACCTGGCCGACGCCGACACCCTCGACGCGCTGCTCGACGAGGGCGCGCGCCGGGCGCACGCGATCGCCCGCCAGACGATGACGCAGGTCCGGATGAGCTGCGGGTTTCCCGCGGTCTACGTGTAACGCCACGCAGCAGAACGAGAGCGGCTGACTCCGGCCGCGCCGCCGCTCCTCCCCCGGGCGGGGGAGCACGACCGGGCTCACTGCGGTCGTTGATTTGAGTTTCGTTTTTGGGCCTTTCCTTTGGCAATCTTGACCGAAGATGTCGCAACGCCAGCAACAAGACGCTACTGGTCAAACACGCCTATCAAGGACGATTCAATATTCCAGGGCTGGAAACGCTAGAGAGGCACCCGTTTAGCGCAACCCGCCGCGGGGGACCCCTGGCAACCCTGGAGGCCTGACATGACGATCGAGTGGAACCCCTCGGCCGGCCCGACCCTTGGCGTCGAATGGGAGGTGCAGTTGGTCGACGCGCAGACCCGGATGCTGCGGCAGGACGCGGGCCTGGTGCTGGCCGGGCTTCCCGGGCTGCTTGAGAGCGGCGAGCACCCCAAGATGCGTCATGAGCTGATGCAGTCCACGGTCGAGGTGGTGACCGGCATCTGCGGGACCGTTGCCGAGGCCAAGGCGGACCTGGCGCTGTCCCTCAAGGACCTGCAGCGCGCCGCTGAGCACCATGGCATCGTGATCGCCAGTTCCGGCACGCACCCGATCAGCCACTGGCGCGACGGGAAGATGGCGCCCAGCCAGCGGTACGCGGAACTCGTTCAGGAGCTCCAGTGGCCGTGCCGTAGGCTGCAGACCATGGCCGTTCACGTGCACGTAGGGCTACGAGACGAGCACAGGGCGATGCCGGTCATCCACGCCCTCGCCGTCTACCTGCCGCACCTTCTCGGCCTTTCCGCGTCCAGCCCCTTCTGGTGCGGCGAGGACACGGGCCTCGCCTCGTCCCGGTCCGTCGTCTTCGGCTCGCTGCCGCGGGTCGGGCCGCCAGCCGACCTCCCCGACTGGCCATCCTTCGAGGACTTCATGGCGAGCCAGATCCGGGCGGGTACCGTCCGGTCGGTCAAGGAAGTGTGGTGGGATGTCCGCCCGCACCCGGACTTCGGCACGATCGAGGTCAGGATCGCGGACGCCGTCCCCACGCTGCGGGAGGTCGGCATGCTCGCCGCGCTCGTGCAGTGCCTGGTCCACCTGTTCGACACCCAGCTGGACCGCGGGTACCGGCTGCCGTCCCGCTCGTCGTGGATCGTCGCCGACAATAAGTGGCGCGCCACCCGGCACGGGCTCGATGCGTCCATCGTCACGAGCGAGGCCGGAGATACCGCGCCGCTCCGCGATGAGGTATATGAGCTTATCCGTGACCTGCAGCCGATAGCATGGCGGCTCGGCTGTGCGGAAGAACTGGCGCTTGCCTCCGAGGTGCTCGAGTACGGGGCGCCCTACGAGCGGCAGCGTGCGGTGCACAGCGGCGACGGCGACCTGACCAGCGTGGTGGACGCGCTCGTCACCGAGTTCGCGGAGGACAAATTCGTCCTGCGCGGGGATGGTGGGCATGGCGGATGACCTCACCGAGGCTCTGGACGCGTTCCTGGCCCGGCATGAGACGGAGCTGATCGAGTTCCGCCGTGACCTGCACGCGCATCCGGAGCCGGCCTACGCCGAGCAGCGGACCACGCGGCTTGTCGCGGACCGGCTGGCCAGGGCGGGGCTGCGCCCGGTACTGCTGCCGCGGACCACCGGGCTCTACGCGGACATCGGCGAGGGGGAACCGCGGGTCGCGCTGCGCGCGGACATGGACGCGCTGCCGATGGATGACGAGAAGTGCGTGACCTACCGGTCCACCAGCCCTGGACTGTGCCACGCCTGCGGGCACGACGCGCACACCGCCATGCTGGCCGGCGCCGGGGAGTTCCTCGCCGCCCGGGCGGCGCGCGGTCAGCTCGCCGGCGGCGTCCGGCTGATCTTCCAGCCTGCCGAGGAGGTCGCCAACGGCGCCAGGGACGTCATCGCCGCCGGCGCGCTCGACGGCGTCGGCCGGATCTTCGCGGTGCACTGCGACCCGAGGCTGGACACGGGCAAGGTCGGCATCCGGGCGGGCGCGATCACCGCGGCCTGCGACAAGGTGAAGGTCACCCTGGCCGGCCCCGGCGGGCACACCGCGCGCCCGCACCTGACCGCGGACGTGGTCTACGCGCTCGGCAAGATCGTGACCGAGGTCCCGGCGGCGCTGACCCGCCGGGTGGACCCGCGGGCCGGCCTGAGCCTGGTCTGGGGCCGCGTGAGCGCGGGCGCCGCCGCGAATGCCATCCCCGACGAGGGGGAGGTCGAGGGCACGGTGCGCTGCCTCGACACGGAGGTGTGGCGGTCCGCGACCGCCCTCATCGAGGACCTGGTCCAGTCGGTGGCGCTGGCCTACGAGGTGACGGCCAAGGTGGAGTTCCTCAGCGCGGTGCCGCCGACCGTGAACGAGCCGGCCAGCGCCGCCATGCTCGCGGCCGCCGCCGCCGCGGTGCTCGGCCAGGACGCGGTGACGGAGACGGCGCAGAGCCTCGGCGGCGAGGACTTCGCGTGGTACCTCCACCAGGTGCCTGGCGCCATGGCCAGGCTGGGCTCCCGCACGCCGGGCGCGCTCATCGCGGGGGACCTGCACCAGCCGACGTTTGACATTGACGAGCGGGCGATCGGCGCCGGGGTGCGCGTGCTCGCCGCGGTGGCCTCCGGGGAGACGGCAGAGACCGCGGGCGAGTGATGCCAGCAGTGAGTGATAACAGCGGTGGGTGACGGCAACGGCCGCGGCGAAGCCGACCGGGAGGTGTTCCGGTCGCCGGCCGCCGCGGCGCTGTGGTGGCTGTGGGTCCTTTTCGCGGTCGGCAACCTCGTCGACCTGGCCGTACAGGGCCGTGATCACCTTTCGGTCGTGGCCGCGTTCATCCTGCTGTTCATCACCGGCGTGGTCTACGTCACGGCGCGGCGCCCGCGGGTGATCATCGATGCCGGCGGGGTGACGGTGGTCAACCCCGTCGGCGACCACCGGGTCGGCTGGCCGGCGGTAGCCGCGGCCGACGCCACCGAGCTCCTCCGGTTGCGATGCGAATGGCCGGACGGCGACCGGACCGGACGGCGGGCCATCTACGCGTGGGCGGTGCACTCCTCGCGGCGCAGGCAGGTCGGTGCCGAGCTGCGCGCGCAGCGCCAGTCGCGGCGTACTGCCCGCGGCCTCGGCGAGAGCGGCCTGAGCGGCACCGGCAGGCCAGGCGGCTACGGCGCGCCGCTAGCCAAGCCGCCAGAGCCCGTCCCGCTTGGCGTGGACGCCGACCGGGTAATCGCCACCATCACGGCCCGCACCGAGCAGGCGCGGCTCGACGCGCCAGGCGCGACGGCCGTGGCCCCGGACTCGACCTGGAACTGGCCGGCCATCGCCGCCGTCGCCGTCCCTGGCGTCGCCCTGGTCATCGCCGCCCTCGCCTGAAGCCCTGGCGGTAACTCCGGGGGATTTGACGGGCGGGCGCGGAGCCAGTCGATGTAGTCGGCCGGCGCCCCCGCCTTGATCGCCGCGTCAACCAGGATGGACAGCCGCTGGTCGGAGGGCAGCCCGCCCTCATAGGCGTCGAGCACGTACAGCCAGGCGAGCACGTCTCCGTCCAGCGTCTGCACCCGGACCTTGATCTTGCTGTAAAAGCCGAGGTCCACGCCGTCCCAGCTGTCGAGCTCCTTCTCGTCTACCTCAGGAACGTCGTACAGCGCCACGAATACCCGCTGGGCCGGGTCCTCGACCAACGTCGCGAGGGCCCCGTCCCAGCCGAGATCCTCGCCACCGAAGGTCAGGCGCCAGCCCTCCAGCCACCCGGTGCCCCGCTGCGGGGAGTGCGGGCAGCGCAGAAGCATCTGCGCCGGATCCATGTTGCTGCCGTAGGCGGCGTAAAGTGCCACGCTGCCTAACTGTACGGGGTAACCGTTGTGCGGTCGGAAACGATGACGGTTTTCGTCGTTCCGCGCACACGGAAAGTGCACGCGGCACGCCGCGCGCGCCCCAGCCCGGTAACCAGCCGCGGCGTAAACCGGCGGCTGGGTACAAGGCGGGGGCGAACGTGCAGGATAATTGCCTAACGTGACTCTTCCACGTCCACGCGTCGCCATTCTCGGCGGCGGCCCGGGCGGCTACGAGGCCGCGCTGGTCGCCGCGCAGCTGGGGGCCGAGGTGACCGTCATCGACGAAGACGGCCTCGGCGGCGCCTGCGTCCTGACCGACTGCGTCCCGAGCAAGACGCTGATCGAGTCATCGTCCACCATGACCTCGCTCGGCCGCTCCGCCTCGCTCGGCCTGCAGCTCGCCGACGGCGCCAATCCGGTGGTGGAGGTGGACGCGCCCGCGCTGAGCGCGCGGATCAAGGCGCTCGCCGCCGCGCAGTCGAACGACATCGCCGAGCACGTCACCGCCGAGGGCGTCCGGATCATCCAGGCCAGGGGGCAGCTGACCGGGCCGCGCACGATCGAGGCCGCCGGGGAAACCGTGCACGCCGACGTGCTGCTCATCGCGACGGGCGCGTCGCCGCGGTCACTGCCGGACGGCGTGCCGGACGGTGAGCGCATCCTGACCTGCCGCCAGCTGTACGACCTGGCCGAGCTGCCGGAAGAGCTGGTCGTGGTCGGCTCCGGCGTGACGGGCGCCGAGTTCGCGAGCGCCTACCAGGCGCTCGGCTCACAGGTCACCCTGGTGTCGTCCAGGGAGCGGGTGCTGCCGCACGAGGACAAGGACGCCGCCGTCTTGATCGAGGGCGTCTTCCGGCGGCGCGGCATGAACGTGCTCGGCCGGTCCCGGGCCGAGGCGGTGCACCGCAAGGGCGACGGCGTGGTCGTCACGCTCGGCGACGGCCGGCCGGTCACCGGCTCGCACTGCCTGCTCACCGTGGGCATGGTGCCGTCAACCCGGGGGATCGGCCTGGCGGAGGCCGGGGTGAAGCTGGACGCGCGCGGTTTCATCGAGGTAGACCGCGTGTCCCGGACCTCGGTACAGGGCATCTACGCGGCCGGCGACTGCACGGGCGTCCTCATGCTCGCCTCGGTGGCCGCGATGCAGGGCCGCATCGCGATGTGGCACGCGCTCGGCGAGGCGGTACAGCCGATCAGGCTCAGCCATGTGGCGTCCACCATCTTCACCGACCCGGAGATCGCCTCGGTCGGCGTCTCACAGGCCGCCGTGGACCGCGGCGAGGTACAGGCCCGCGTGGCCAGGCTGCCCCTGGCCACCAACCCGAGGGCCAAGATGGGCGGCCTCCGTGACGGGTTCGTCAAGATCTTCGCGCGCCCGGGCACCGGCCTGGTGCTCGGCGGCGTGGTCGTCGCGCCCAGGGCCAGCGAGCTGATCCTGCCGCTGTCGATCGCGGTCGAGCAGAACCTGTCGGTCGACCAGATCGCTCACACGTTCTCGGTCTACCCGTCCCTGTCGGGCTCGGTCACCGAGGCCGCCCGCACCGTCATGGAGTTCGGCTCAGACACGATCATCTAGGCGCAGGATGTGGCCGGAGATGCCGTCGATAATGACGTCAGCCCGCTGCGGGGTGCGCTCGCGGGCGAGCATCGCGTCTTCTTGGGCGCCCCAGGCGTCCCAGTAGGGCGCGAACGTCTCACCGTCGCGGTCAAGTGCTCTTGTCTTCCGAACGGAAGCGGGTGCCTCCGTCCAGATCAGCAGGCTCTCATAGGCGGCGGCGCGCCGTGCCCCGGCGCCAACTCCCTCGACGATCAGTACCTCGGGCGGCTCGAGCGTCCACGGCGTGTCCCACGCGGCCGCGATCCAGTCGTACCGAGGCACGCGCGCCGCCCGCCCGGCGGCCAGCGGCTCAAGCACCGCGGAAACGAGCATGTCGATCCCGCGCTCCAGCCCGTCCCAGCCGCCGTACAGGTACTCAAGCGAGACGGCGGGCGCACCGAGTTCCGCCGCAAGTGCCGTGGCGAGCGAGGTCTTCCCCGAGCCCGACCGGCCATCGACGGCGTAGACGCGGGTCCGCCCGGCCGCGGGCGCCCGCGACCAGGCCAGCCGCACGACCAGCCGCACGGCCGGGGCAATCTCCGGCTGCCCGCCGCTCAGCATCTTCCCTCTCCCGTCTTCCCTCTCACCGTCTTCCCCTCTCCCCTTCCCGCCTGAACAGATAGTGGACATTTAGGCACACTCCGATGTACCCGAATGTCCACTATCTCGGGTTGACCGCCCAGCAACGGTCCTGCCCTCCGATCGGACCGCCGTTGCCGCGGCGTTGCGGGAGGGCGTTAGTGGGTGGGGCGGCCGAGGTCGGGGTCGTCGGGTACCTCAAGGCCGTGCTGCTTGAGCCGGGCGGCGCGGACGTCGTCCGCGCTGATCAGCACTGTCCCGACGCTCGCGATGAGCGCGAACGCCGGAACGGCCACCCGGAGCCAGTCCGGGCCGGGCAGGAAGGCGAGCGCGACGCAGATCGGCACCATGAGCACCATGAGGCGCCTGATGGTGCGCCCGCGCCAGCCCGCGTCGGTCAGCTCGTGCCTGACCCACTCCCGGTTCTCCGGCGGGAGCCGGAAGCCGATCGCGAACAGCACCCAGCCCGCGACGCTCGGATCTCCGGCCAGCCGTCGCACCGCGCTGGCCTAGTCCTTGATCTGGCAGATCTCGGTGTCCGCCGTGACGGTCTGGCCCACCTCGACCGCAAGCCCGGTAACGGTGCCTGCCTTGTGCGCGGTGAGCGGCTGCTCCATCTTCATCGCCTCCAGGATCACCACGGTATCGCCGGCCGCCACCTGGCTGCCCTCCGCCGCGACGATCTTCACGATCGTGCCCTGCATCGGGGTCACCAGCGAGTCGCCGCTGCCCGCGCCGCGCTGCCCGCCGCCAGGCCGGGCGGCGCCGCGCGAAGCACGCCCTCGTTCTGCCGACGCGGGCCGTGAGCCCGGGGCGGCGGCCACGGACAGCACCGCCGGCACCACCACCTCAAGCCGCTTCCCGCCGACTTCGACGGTAATCGCCTCGCGCGGCGCCGCCTCGGCGGCCTGCCCGGCCTGCTGCGGCTCGAACGTCGCCGCCATCTCGGTCTCGATCCAGCGGGTGTGCACCTCGAGGTGGTCGCCGGCGAACGCGGGGTCGTCGACCACCGCCCGGTGGAACGGCAGGACGGTGGGCATCCCGCCGACGGTGAACTCGGCGAGCGCGCGCCTGGCGCGCTCCAGGGCCTGCACCCGGCTGGCCCCCGTCACGATCAGCTTGCCGATGAGCGAGTCGAACGCCTGCGGCACCGTCTGACCCGCGCCGTACCCGGCGTCAAGCCGGACGCCAGGCCCGGACGGGGGATTCCACTCGGTGATCGTGCCCGGCGCGGGCAGGAAGTTCCGCGCCGGGTCCTCGGCGTTGATGCGGAACTCGATGGAGTGCCCGCGCAGTTCCGGGTCGTCGTAGCCGAGCGGCTGCCCGTCGGCGACGCGGAACATCTCCCGGACCAGGTCGATGCCGCTGACCTCCTCGGAGACCGGGTGCTCGACCTGGAGCCTGGTGTTCACCTCGAGGAAGCTGATGGCGCCGGCCGCGTCGACGAGGAACTCGCAGGTGCCCGCGCCGACGTAGCCCGCCTCGCGCAGGATCGACTTCGACGCGTCGTACAGCTGCTTGACCTGCGCGTCCGACAGGAACGGCGCGGGCGCCTCCTCGACGAGCTTCTGGTGCCGCCGCTGCAGCGAGCAGTCACGGGTCGAGACGACGATGACGTTGCCGTGCGCGTCGGCCAGGCACTGGGTCTCCACGTGCCTCGGGCGGTCCAGGTACCGCTCGGCGAAGCACTCGCCGTTGCCGAACGCCGCGGTGGCCTCGCGCACGGCCGACTCGTACTGGCCGGCGATCTCGTCCAGGGTACGGGCTACTTTGAGCCCGCGGCCGCCGCCGCCGAAGGCCGCCTTGATCGCCACCGGCAGGCCGTGCTCACGGGCGAAGGCCACGATCTCGTCAGGTCCGCTGACCGGGCCGTCGGTGCCGGGCGCGAGCGGCGCGCCGACGCGCTTGGCGATCTCCCGCGCGCGGACCTTGTCGCCGAGCGCCTCGATCGCCTCGGGCGGCGGCCCGATCCAGGTGAGGCCCGCGCCGGCCACGGCCCGGGCGAAGGCCGCGTTCTCGGCGAGGAACCCGTAACCGGGATGGACCGCGTCGGCGCGGGACCGGGCCGCGATCGCGATGATCTTCTCGATGTCGAGGTAGGTCTGGGCCGGCGTCGCCCCGTGCAGCGCGTACGCCTCGTCCGCCGCCCTGACGTGCTGCGCGTCGAGATCTTGGTCGGAGTAGATGGCGACGCTCGCCAGGCCCGCGTCGCGGCAGGCTCGTGCCACGCGGACGGCGATCTCGCCGCGGTTCGCGATCAGGACTTTCCGCAATTCGGTTCTCGCCTCGACAGACTGCGCCAACAATCCGGAGTCTAGATCAATGCGGTGCGAGGCGCGCTGATCTGGGTGCCTTCCGGCGGTCAGCTGGCCGGCCGGGGAGGCCGCTCCGGAAGCCGCTCCGGAACGTGATCAGCGATGCCGGTTAACCGCCCTTATCCTAGGATGTGCGCACAAGCACAGTCAGGCTGCCGACTTCAGCCGGTAACGGAACACGTACTTGTCTCCCGGTGGAAGCCCATCCTCAACCGAAGCGTGACCTCGGGTACGTAGAGTGAACGCTACGACCGGCGCCGCAGCCGGCCGGCGGACGACGGCAGGTTTGGGCCATCGGCGGAGGGCAGGAGCGGATTCGTCGGCTACGACGGATCGTTGTCCATCTGTTGCCTGATACTCAGCCGTACGACATCCGCGCCCCGCACGCTACCCACTGACGGTCCAGCGACCGACCAGAACGGAAGGAGCCCCGTGAGCGTCCTCACCATGCTCGCCACGGCAGGCGCCGTTGCCGGGTTGCTCGTGGGGGCGAGGTGGCACACGGGCGCGGTGGCCCGCGGGTACCGCTGGCTGGGCGGAGCCATGGGTTTCTGGTTCGCCGGGCTGATCATCACCGTGCTCGCCGGGCCGATCGGCTCCGCGGCGGGGACGCTCTCCCTCGCCGACGTGCCGCCGCTGCTCGGCCTGGCGACCGCCGCGGCCGGGGTCATGGTGCTCGCCGAGGACAGGCGTGACGACACGGGGCCGGTGCTGCCCGGGCTCGCCGACGGCTACGTCATGGCCGTCGCGCTGCTCGTCATCGGCTGGGTGGTCGCCTTCGCCGGAGAGTTCCGCAGGTCCGGTGAGCATCCCCAGGCGTTCCTGCTCGACCTGCTGCACCCGCTCGCGGACCTGGCGGTACTCGGCGCGCTGCTGCCCGTGCTCACCGTCGCGTGGCGCCGCGTCCTCGTCCCTTACGTCGGGCTGATGGCGATGACCTTCGCCGACTCACTGGGCGTCGGCGCCAGGATGGGCGGCCACCAGGGCATACTCGAGCAGCTCGCCGTGATCGGCGCCGCCTGCCTGTTCGGCGTGGCGCCCTTCGCGGGAGCGATCGGCGAGCACTTCGACCTGCTTCCCTGGCGCTGGGCGGCCCAGAGCTCGTCGCGCTCCGTGGACGGCGGCCTGGCGAGCCTGCTCAGTGTCCGCCGGTCGCCGGTCACGAGCACGGGCGCGGCCACGATCATCGCGGCGCTCTCCGTGGTCATCGCCGCTCTCGTAGTCATCATCAACGGCCTCGCGAGTGCCCCGGCGTCGGGCCTCGCGCTCGTCATCGCCGGCGGCGCCGCCGTTCTCGTGGTCGCGGTGCGCATCCTGATGCTGGTACGCGAGAACGGCGTCGCCACGCGGATGTGGCGGGAGGCAAGCGACAGCCTGCGCAACCTCGCCAACCGGACCGGCGACATGGTGCTGATCTGCGACCTGGACGGGACCATCAGCTACGCGAGCCCGCTCGTCTCCAGTCTCAGCTACCCGGCGGAAGCGCTGATCGGCAAGCCGCTGAGCGACTTCGTGCACCCAGAGGACATCGGTGCGGCAAGGGCGGCGATGTCCCTGGTCATCGGGCTGCCTGAGGACGCGGCCGCGGCGCTCGGCACCACGATGGACGAGGCCTTGGCGGCCGCTGGCGAGGATGCGGCGGGCCGCTTCTCCTGCCGGGTGCGGGCCTGCCGACGGCACGTGGCGGCACGTCGAGTGCGCGGTGCTGCTTTTCCGGCTGCCCGATGAGCCGGCGCGCATGCTGGTGAGCGTCAGGGACGTGTCCGAGCAGGTGGCACTGCGCCAGCAGGTTGCGCACCTCACCTTCCACGACGGCCTTACCGGGCTGCCGAACCGCGCGTACGTGGAGGAGCGCGCGCGCGAGGCCCTCGAGCCGGCGACCGAGCGGCTGGCCGGCGTCATCTTCCTCGACCTTGACGGCTTCACCGCGGTCAATGACCTGATCGGCCACGGCGCGGGCGACCTGGTGCTCGCCCAGACGGCCAGGCGGCTGCGCGCCGTCGCGTCCGCCCAGGACACGGTCGCCCGGTGGGGTGGCGATGAGTTCGCGGTGCTGCTCGAGAACGCGGCGGGCGCCCAGGAGATCATCGAGCTCGCCGAGCGGCTCGCGGGCGTCGTGGCCGGCGAGCCGTTCCGCATCGCCGAGCGGGACATCGGGCTGACCGCGAGCGTCGGTGTCGCGCTCGCCGACGGCAGCGCGCCTGGCGTCGTGCTCCGCAACGCCGACGTGGCCATGGCGCGGGCCAAGGACAGTGGCGGCGGCCGGGTCGAGGTCTACGCCGCGCACATGCACGCCGACGTGGTACGCCGCCTTGACATGGCCAGCGACCTGCAGCGGGCCATCGCCAGGGAAGAGCTCGAGCTGCAGTACCAGCCGGTGGTGGAGCTGGCAACGTCCAGGGTCACCGGCGCGGAGGCGCTTGTCCGCTGGCGGCGCGGCGGCGAGGCGGTACCGCCGCGCGCGTTCCTCGCGGTGGCGGAGGACTCCGGGCTGATCGTCGCGCTCGGCGAGTGGGTGCTGCGCAAGGTGTGCGCGCAGGGCGCCGCCTGGCGGGCCGCCTCGTGGGACGTCGGCGTGTCGGTGAACATCGCGCTGCGGCAGCTCAACGCGCCGCATTTCCCCGCCCAGGTGGCGGCGGCGCTCGCGGAAAGCGGGCTGACGCCGAGCGCGCTCACCATCGAGCTGAGCGAGCGGATGCTGGTGGAGGACGCGGGGCTGATCGCGGACCGGCTCGCGGAGCTGCGTGACCTCGGGGTCAAGCTGGCCATCGATGATTTCGGCACCGGCTACGCATCGCTCGCCCACCTGCGCCAGCTGCCTGCGGACATCATCAAGATCGACCCGTCCTTCGTCACCGGCCTCGGCCAGGACCCGGTGCTGACCATGCTCACCAAGACCATCGTGCAGGTGGGCCGCGACCTCGGCATGCAGGTGGTGGCCGAGGGGATCGAGGAGCCGCAGCAGCTCGCCGAGCTGCGCGAGATGGGCTGCGGCTACGGCCAGGGGTACCTGGTGGCCAGGCCGATGGCCGCGCCGGGCGTGGAAGCGCTCATCAGGACCGGGGTGGGTGACGCCGCGGCGCCGGACGTCAACGGCACGGCGAAACCGGGCGTCCCGGCCGCCTGAAGCCCGGCGCGTCTCGGATGCTGAGACCGCGGCCGTGATAATTTGACGAGAGGCCGGCTTGTGGGTGAGGGTGGTACCCGTGAAGCGGAACCACATTCTCGTACTTGGCTGGCGCGCAGAGAGCTGACCAGTCCAGTTCCTGCGCGCGCCCCTCGACTGCCATCCGGCACGAGGGGTTTTTTAATGCCCCGCTGGGGGCGGGGGCCACCCCGCAAGACAACAGCCGCGCACATCCTGAAAAGGAAGCCACCCGATGACCGAGCAGAGCAGCCCAGTCCCTACCAAGGCACACGCTCCGTCCCCGCTGGACATCCCGGCGAGGACAGCCGCCGCCAAGCCGGCGTCACCACGGCCGGCGGCGGCCGCGCAGCCCCCCGTGCAGTCCACCGGGCCCGCGGCGCCCGGGCAGCCGGCCGGCGCGCAGGCCGCGGCCGCGCCGCGGTCTCCCCACGCTAACCCGGTCCCGGTCCGGGTCACCGGAGCGCAGGCCCTCGTGATGGCCCTTGAGCGGGTGGGGGTCGACGTGGTCTTCGGCATTCCCGGCGGTGCCGTGCTTCCCGCCTACGACCCGCTGCTCGACTCCAGCCAGATCCGCCACATCCTGGCCCGCCATGAGCAGGGCGCCGGTCATGCGGCCACCGGCTACGCGCAGGCTACCGGCCGTACCGGCGTGTGCATGGCGACCAGCGGCCCGGGTGCCACCAACCTGGTCACCCCGCTCGCGGACGCCTACATGGACTCCGTTCCCGTGGTCGCGATCACCGGCCAGGTCGCCACGAACCTGATCGGGACCGACGGGTTCCAGGAGGCGGACATCTCCGGGATCACGTACCCGATCACCAAGCACAACTTCCTCGTCACCAGGCCGCAGGACATCGCCCGCACCATCGGCGAGGCATTCCACCTGGCGTCCACCGGCCGTCCAGGGCCCGTCCTCGTGGATATCGCCAAGGACGCGATGACGGCGACCACCGAGTTCACCTGGCCGGTCCCGTTCGACCTGCCCGGCTACCACCCGGTCACCCGGCCGCACTCCCGGCAGGTCCGCGAGGCCGCGCGGATGATCGCGGAGGCGAAGCGCCCGGTGCTCTACGTGGGCGGCGGCGTGATCAAGGCGGACGCGGCGCAGGAACTGCGGGCCCTGGCCGAGCTGACCGGCGCCCCGGTGGTCACCACGCTGATGGCCCGGGGCGCGTTCCCGGACAGCCACCCGCTGCACCTGGGCATGCCGGGGATGCACGGCACGGTCGCGGCGGTCGGCGCGCTGCAGAAGTCGGACCTCCTCGTTGCCCTTGGCGCCCGGTTCGATGACCGGGTCACCGGCAAGCTCGACTCCTTCGCGCCCGACGCGCTGATCGTGCACGCCGACATCGACCCGGCGGAGATCTCCAAGAACCGCCGGGCGGACGTCCCGATCGTCGGCGACTGCAAGGAGGTCATCGCGGACCTGATCACCGCGGTGCGAACCGACCATGATCACGGCGTCAAGGGCGACTATGCCGAATGGTGGGCACAGCTGGAGCAATGGCGCGGCAAGTACCCGCTCGGCTACGACGAGCCCGACGACGGCAGCCTGGCTCCGCAGTACGTGATCGAGCGGATCGGCAAGCTGGCTGGCCCCGACGCCATCTACCTGGCGGGCGTCGGCCAGCACCAGATGTGGGCGGCCCAGTTCATCGGCTACGAGAACCCGCGGACCTGGATCAACTCCGGAGGGGCGGGCACCATGGGCTTCGCGGTCCCGGCCGCGATGGGCGCCAAGGTCGGCATGCCGGAGGCGACGGTGTGGGCCATCGACGGCGACGGCTGCTTCCAGATGACCAACCAGGAGCTGGCCACCTGCGCGATCGAGGGCATTCCGGTCAAGATCGCGATCATCAATAACGGCGCCCTTGGCATGGTCCGCCAGTGGCAGACGCTCTTCTACAACGAGCGCTACTCCAACACCAACCTGGGCGACAGGAAGGCCGAACTGCGCGGGACGCGCGTCCCCGACTTCGTGAAGCTGGCCGACGCCTACGGGTGCATCGGCCTGCGCTGCGAGCGCAAGGAAGACGTGGACAAGGTCATCGAGCAGGCCATGGCGATCAACGACCAGCCGGTCGTCGTCGACTTCATCGTGCACAAGGACGCGATGGTCTGGCCGATGGTCGCGGCCGGGACAAGCAACAGCGACATCAAGTTCGCCCGGGGCATGGCGCCCGAGTGGGACTCGACGGGGGAGGAATAACAATGAGCGAGCAGCACACCCTCTCGGTCCTGGTCGAGAACAAGCCGGGCGTCCTGGTCCGCATCGCCGGCCTGTTCTCCAGGCGCGGCTTCAACATCGAGTCCCTCGCGGTCGGGCCGACCGAGCACGAGGAGATCTCCCGGATGACGATCGTGGTGAACTGCGAGGAGCACCCGCTCGAGCAGGTCACCAAGCAGCTCAACAAGCTCATCAATGTCATCAAGATCGTTGAGCTTGAGCCGACGCAGGCGGTGCAGCGCGAACTGATGCTGATCAAGGTCCGCGCGGACATCGACAGCCGGTCCAAGGTGCTCGAGACCGTTGAGCTGTTTCGCGCGCGCGTGGTGGACGTCGCACTCGACGCGGTGACGGTGGAGGCCACGGGCAGCCATGACAAGCTAGAGGCACTCGTCCGGGTCCTTGAGCCGTTCGGCATCAAGGAACTGGTCAAGTCCGGCACGATCGCGGTCGGCCGCGGCGGCCGGTCCATCACGGACCGCACGCTGCGCCCGCTCGAACGTTCCGCCTAGAACCGTCATCCACATTCAGAACGAGCGCGGGTGACTCCGGCCGCCGCGCTCCCGCCAAGACCCAGAAAGGGCCATACCAGTGGCAGAGATCTTCTACGACCACGACGCCGACCTCTCGCTCATCCAGCAGCGGCACGTCGCCGTCCTCGGGTACGGCAGCCAGGGGCACGCGCACGCGCTTTCGCTGCGCGACTCCGGCGTCGACGTCCGGGTTGGCCTGCAGCCTGGCTCGAAGAGCCGCGAGAAGGCGGAAGGCGACGGCCTGCGCGTGCTCACCCCGGCCGAGGCGTGCGAGGAAGCCGACCTGGTGATGGTGCTCATCCCGGACCACCTGCAGCGCCAAGTCTACGCGGAGGCGATCGCGCCGTCGCTCGTGCCGGGTGACGCGCTGTTCTTCGCGCACGGCCTGAACATCCGCTACGGCCTCATCAAGCCGCCCGCCGACATCGACGTCGTCATGGTGGCGCCGAAGGGCCCTGGCCACCTCGTGCGCCGCCAGTTCAACGAGGGCCGCGGCGTGCCCGCCCTGGTCGCCGTCGAGCAGGATGCGACGGGCAACGCGCTCGCGCTCGGCCTCTCCTACGCCAAGGGCATCGGCGCCACCAGGGCCGGCGTGCTGAAGACGACGTTCACGGAGGAGACGGAGACCGACCTGTTCGGCGAGCAGGCAGTGCTCTGCGGCGGCGTCTCCGAGCTGATCAAGGCCGGGTTCGACACGCTGGTCGCGGCCGGCTACCAGCCGGAGGCCGCGTACTTCGAGTGCCTGCACGAGATGAAGCTGATCGTCGACCTCATGTACGAGGGCGGCATCTCCAAGATGTACTGGTCGGTCTCTGACACGGCAGAGTTCGGCGGCTACACCCGCGGCCCGCGGCTGATCAATGACCAGACACGCGCCGAGATGCGCAAGATCCTCGGCGAGATCCAGGACGGCAGCTTCGCGCGCGAGCTCGTCGAGGAGTTCGACGCGGGCCAGCCGAACTTCCGCAAGCGCCGCGAGGCCGAGCAGGCCGAGCAGATCGAGCAGGTCGGCGCCAAGCTCCGCCCGCTGATGAGCTGGCTCTCAGAGTCGGAGGATTAAGGTTTCCTATATGACTACGGAGAGTCAGGCTCGCCGTCATCGGCGGCGACGGCATCGGCCCCGAGGTCACCGGTGAGGCTCTCAAGGTGCTCCGGGCGGCGACGCCCGACGTCGCCTGGGAGACGACCGACTACGACCTGGGCGCGCGCCGTTACCACAAGAGCGGCGAGACCCTTCCGGACTCGGTCCTCGAGGAGATCAGGGCGCACGACGCGATCCAGCTCGGCGCGATCGGCGATCCGTCCGTGCCGAGCGGCGTGCTTGAGCGCGGGCTGCTGCTCCGGCTGCGGTTCGAGCTCGACCACTACGTCAACCTGCGGCCAGTCCGGCTGTATCCGGGCACCGTGTCGCCGCTGGCGAAGGGGTCGCCGGAGACGATCGACATGATCGTGGTCCGGGAGGGCACCGAGGGCCCGTACACCGGGGCGGGCGGTGTCATGCGCCGCGGCACCCCGCAGGAGCTGGCCACCCAGGAGTCCTTCAACACGGCGTTCGGCGTGGAGCGGGTGGCGCGGTACGCGTTCTCACTCGCATCGCAGCGGCCGCGGCGCAAGCTCACGCTTGTGCACAAGACCAACGTGCTGACCTACGCGGGCGACCTGTGGCAGCGCACGGTGAACGCGGTCGGCCGGGAGTTCCCCGCGGTCTCCGTCGAGTACCAGCACGTGGACGCCGCCTCGATGTTCTTCGTCTCGCAGCCCGAGCGGTTCGACGTCATCGTGACCGACAACCTGTTCGGCGACATCCTCACCGACCTGGGCGCCGCGATCGCGGGCGGCATCGGCCTGGCCGCGAGCGGGAACATCAACCCTGAGGGCACCGCACCGTCGATGTTCGAGCCGGTGCACGGCAGCGCGCCGGACATCGCCGGGCAGTCCAAGGCGGACCCGACCGCGGCGATCCTGTCCGCGGGCATGTTGTGCAGGCACCTGGGCCTGGAGGCGGCCGCGGCGCGGATCGAGCAGGCGGTCGCGGACGACGTGCTCGCGCGGCCGGGCGATGCTGCGGCGCGGTCCACCACCGAGATCGGCGATGACGTCGCCAAGCGAGTAGCCGGGTAGCGGGCGCGCTGACGCCCGCAACGCGCCGTGCCGCCTAGCCGCGCGTGAATGTGCCATCGATGTCGTGATAGCCATATCAAGTGGCACATTCATGCGGGCGGGCGGCGGCGAGACCCGGAAGATCTCGCTGGCAGCTCGACCCGATATACCTGCATATCGCGCACGAAAGGACCTGACCTGCGATGACCGCTAGCCCCGACACCGAGATCCACTTCGAGATCCACCCCTCCCAGACGCGGGTGCCCGCCGCCGAGCGTGCGCGGATACTGCAAGCGCCGGGGTTCGGTCAGGTCTTCACCGATCACATGGTCACGCTGCGCTGGACGGCCGAGCGCGGCTGGCACGACGGCAAGCTCGAGCCGTACGGCCCGTTCTCGCTCGACCCGGCGACGGCGGTGTTCCACTACGGCCAGGAGCTCTTCGAGGGGCTCAAGGCCTACCGGCAGGACTCCGGTTCGATCGCGATGTTCCGCCCGCGGGCCAACGCGGCCCGGTTCAACTCCGGCTGCCGCCGCATGGCGATGCCGGAACTGCCTGAGGAGACGTTCCTGCAGGCGACTCGAGCTGCTCGTCACCCAGGACAGGGACTGGATACCCTCCGGCGAGGGCAAGAGCCTGTACCTGCGGCCGTTCATGATCGCCACGCAGCGCGGCCTCGGGGTGAACCACCCGTCGGCGGAGTACCTGTTCTGCGTGATCGCCTCGCCGGCCGCCGCCTACTTCGGCGCGAGCGCGACCGTCAAGGTGTGGCTGTCGGAGGACTACACCCGCGCGGCGCCGGGCGGTACCGGCGCGGTCAAGTGCGGCGGCAACTACGCTGCGGCGTTCGCCGCGCAGCAGCAGGCCGTGGACAAGGGCTGCGACCAGGTCGTCTGGCTCGACGCCGCCCAGCACGAGTGGGTGGAGGAGATGGGCGGGATGAACCTGTACTTCGTGTACGGGTCCGGCTCGTCGGCCCGCCTGGTGACGCCCGCGCTCACCGGCTCGCTGCTGCCGGGGATCACCCGCGACTCCCTGCTCCGGCTCGCGCCGACGCTCGGCATCCCCGCCGAGGAAGGCCGGATCTCGGTGTCCGCCTGGCGCGATGACTGCGCCTCCGGCGCGCTGACCGAGGTGTTCGCCTGCGGCACCGCTGCCGTGATCACCCCCGTCGGGGCGGTGGACGGGGTTCCGTGGCGGCTGGGTCATCGGCGACGGCACCCCCGGAGAGGTCACCAGGCGCCTCAAGTCGGAGCTCATCGGCATCCAGTACGGGCACCAGCCCGACCCCTTCGGCTGGATCTACAAGGTCGCTTAGGCCGCCTTCGAGTCGGCCGGGCCGTCCGGAGTCGCCCGGGCAGCCCGCGAGGCCGTCGGCGCGCTCTTGTTTACTCTCCGTGACGATCTGCGATGAGCCACTACCCGCCGCCCGGGCTGACCGGTAGCGCCTGTCTCGGGAGATCTGAGCAGGTGAGAGTGCCGATGGGAAAGGGGTTTCTGAGGCCCTGGCAACGCCGTTACCTAACCGTTACCAAATTTCTGATCACGTTAAGCAACCATCCGGCCACTCTGAGGCGTCCTTACTAGTGACTGAGGCTCGCTTGGGGGGTTGCGGCCCAGTCGTGAGAGCCGGGTCTCATCTCGGGGGAGGCCCGGACTTCTAAGACCGGCTCCGACCCTGCCGGTCGGCCCCCGCGGGCGCGTTTCGGCCACCGCCAGCGCCTGCGGGGGCCATCTCCATTTCCGGACCGCAACCGCCTCAGCAGCGCCGTGACCCCGCCCCCGAGCGGGTCTCGGTCGTCCCAGGCAATCAATCAGTTGCCGCCCGTGACGCCCGCCGGCGCCGCCCGCCCGGGCTGCCGCCCGGGCTCGCCCGCCCGCCCGGGAATCCCCGTTGGCAGCCACGCGTTGTACCCAGGTAAGATCATGGGTGGCGGTCACGCTACGCGTGGCCGTCTACAACTCAACAGGGGGATGACTGGTTTCGACTTCGGTGGTTAATCCAGGAGAAGCGAGCCGAGGGTGGCGGACGTAACCTCGTAAAAATGCGACCGCAAAACACAAGTGCCAACTCAAAGAGCACTGTCATGGTCCCCAGGACCGCTCTCGCTCTTGCTGCCTAAGCAAGTTTGAGGGTTTGACCGTCAGCCCGGGAGCGCCTTCGGCCCGGGATCTGGCGTCGCTAGAAGGCTCAACTAGCCAGCCCGGTCACGGGGCAGGCTAGGAAACCAAACAGTGACTGAGCCCGTCGGCGTCTTGCCTGCGTGATCGCCGGGGCTGAGAAAAACACAGCAGGCTGCGCTCGGAGAAGACTTGGAAAGGTCCCGAAGGACTCGGGTTCGACTCCCGACATCTCCAAGGTCGTTCAGGTTTTTCGAAAACTGAACGGTGTTGGGGGTCCCTGTTGCAGAACGCGCCGACGGCTCAGCCGCTCGGCGCGTTCTGTTTATCAGCTTCAGTCGGTGCCAGTTCTCCGGACTTCGGTGAGACCGGAGCTTCCTCATATCGCGCAAGTACCTCGCGTGCCCATGCGATCGCGTCGCTGACGCGGATCCCTGCCGGCTTCTCGCCCTTCACTCGGCCGGCTGGAGGTTGTCTCCCTCCCTGATGCCGCGGCGGGTGACGCGGCGGAGGTATTCCTCGCGGTTGAGCGGGTTGTCGCCGCTGCGCGGGCGGGCCGGTGCCGGGCCGCGGACCGGATCGTAGCGGGCGAAGGATGACTCCATGACGCCCTCGCCCCGGGTGAGGTGCGGTATCGCCTGCCGCAACTCGTGAACCCGCGTTGCCGTGATGTCGCCCTCCAGGGTGCACCAGGAACCGCCGGTCGCCGTCACCTCGGGAACCGCGTGCAGCCTGGCCAGGGCGGGCAGCAGGACGGTGAGCGTGTCGGCCGGGGTATCGAGGCGAAAGCGGTGCACCGGCTCGCAGACCGCCGTGCCCGCCTGCCTGAGTGCGGCCATGACAACGAGCGGGGTGAGCTTGCGGAAGTCCTGTGGCCCGCTGAGCGGTCCGCGGGTACTCGGCGGGCCGTCCGCGATGCTGTACTGGGACCGGGTGAGCGCGATCGCGCAGTCGGTGACCGGCCAGCCGTGCAGGCCCTGACGCAGCGTCTCCGTGACGTACTGCCGCATGGCGGCGGCGAAGCCCTCCATGTTCTTGTAGATGTAAAGCGGCACGTCCTGGTGGCCGACCTCGATCAGGAACTCAATTCCGGAGCCCGGGGCCGCCGGGTCGATGCGGAACGCCAGCGTGGCGAGGAGCGGATTTTCCGGTGCGTGCAGTATCTCCTCCGCTGTGCCCGTGCGGACGGGCCGTTCCACGCAGATCGGGGTGGTTCCCCTGAACTCGGCCAGCAGCCCGTACTCGGTGGCCAGGGTGGCCTCGATCACCTGCTTCTGCACCTCGCCGTAGAGCGAGACGTAGATTTCCTGGCGGGTATCGTCCTGCCGGACGTTGATGAGCGGGTCCTGCTCGGCGAGCTCGCTCAACGCGGCGTGCAGCCGCATCTTGTCGCGCGGGTCGCGGGCCACGATGGCGGTCTCCAGCGTCGGCGGCGCGAAATGATGCTGGCTGACGGGGCCGGGTGCCGTGCCGATCATGTCGCCAACCTGGATGCCGGCCAGTCCGGAGAGCCGCGCGATCTGGCCGGCGGTCACTGACTCGCGTCGTACCGCGGTGCCGTCGGCGAAGACGCTGATCGCGGTCACCTTGCCGTCTCCGTCGCCGTCGTCACCGCCGCGGCAGAAAGGCACCCGGTCACGGACCGCGAGGCGGCCGGAGAACACGCGGGCGTAGGCGATCTTGTCGCCGGCTGGCCCGCGGTCAACCTTGAAGACCCGGCCGGATACCGGCCCGCTGGCATCGCCGCTTGCCGCGGGCAGCAGGCGCGCGAGCCCGTGCAGCAGGGTGTCCACGCCCGCGCCCGTGACGGCGGACCCGAAGAACACCGGGTGCACGAGCACGTCCCCGACCTGTCCGGCTAGCTTGCGACTGAGCCAGCCGCCTGCGGTCGCCGCCCGGTCATCGAGGTAGGCGGCGAGGACCGCGTCGTCGTGCTCCGCGAGCATCTCGGCGAGCCGCGACGCGACGGCCGGGCTGGCACCGTTGTCAGGAATGAAGGCGGCCTCGCGGGTGCCAAGCCCGCTCACCGAGCCCATCGGGATGATCGCGGGCGTCAGCCGCTCGGCGATGTCGCCGAGCAGCCGCTCGTAGCCGGCGCCGCGCCGGTCGATCTTGTTGACGAAGAACAGCGTCGGTATCCGCAGCCGCTGCAGGGCGCGCCACAAGATGCGGGTCTGCGGCTGCACCCCCTCCACCGCCGATACCACGAGCACCACGCCGTCGAGCACGCTCAGCGCGCGCTCCACCTCGGCCACGAAATCCGGGTGGCCGGGCGTGTCGATCAAGTTAACGCAGGTCCCGTCCACCGTGAACGACGCGACCGCCGACTTGATCGTGATCCCTCGCTGCCGCTCGAGCGCCAGCGAGTCCGTCTGCGTGGTCCCCTCGTCGACGCTTCCGGGTTCGTCGATAACCCCTGCGCAGTAGAGCAGCCGCTCGGTCAGCGTTGTCTTGCCGGCGTCAACATGGGCGAGGATCCCCAGATTGAGTATTGCCCCAGGCACGTGCCACATCCTCCGAATAGCCCAACAGCCACTTTTCGATGGAAGCGGTCGTCCCTCGCATCTTCTGCTCCTCAAGTCGGTGCCGCCGGCCCCGCCCGCGCACGCCACACATTGTCGTCCCTGGCCATGCCATACGCGAATGGTTTTCCACCCGTCCAGGGCAATACCACGTCACGTACCAGGTCGGCGCCCCCAAGGCGACGAGCCCGCCCACCAGGAGTTGTTTAGCTGAATGGGGGCATTAGACCCGTGAGCGCGCAAGCGCGAGCGCCCCTGAACCGAGGAGCGGGGCGGCGGGGGTGCGAGCCGCGCGCGTTCGGCGTCCCGATCTGGCCCGGGGCTCCGGGGTGTCCCCGGGTAGGTACGTTCGGGCGCCGACTTGCGCGCGGGCGCGCCCCTCCGCCCCGCGACCGCAAGACCGCGGAGCCATGAACAGGAGCCGGGAACGAGCCGGAAAGCCCGGCTATCACGCCGATTCAGAACAGCAAGCAGGCGGCGCGCGTAGCTGATCATTACCATTCTGCGTCCGAACACGGGATAATAGGGCGACGGATCGACACGGTTGTTGCTGACCGGCGGGCCGTGGGCGGGGCCCTGGCCGGACAAGGCCCGCATGAGGTACGCGTTGAGGAAGGGGATGCAGCATGGCGGCGATGAAGCCGCGGACGGGCGATGGCCCGCTCGAGGTGACCAAGGAGGGCCGTGGCATCGTGATGCGCGTCCCATTGGAAGGTGGCGGCAGGCTCGTCGTCGAGTTGTCCGCTGATGAGGCCGCGAAGCTGGGGGACGCACTCCAGGCGGCCGTCGGGTAAGGCCGGGCGGCACGTACGGCGAGATGCCGGACGCGTTGCCTGCTCCAGGTAAGTACGCGCACATGTTGAGTACTGGTACCTCATCTTTATTTCTTGATGGCGGCGAGCATGCCGCCCGCGACGGGAAGCAGCAGCGGGACCAGCCTGTCGTCAGTGCCGACCATGTTGGAGAGTTCCCGCGCGCCATCGGAGGCCGGCCCCGCGCCGGGCGGCAGCACGTCGTTGAATACGGCGATGCCGCCCGCCCGGAGCAGCCGCATCCCGGCCGTCAGGTACTCGGGGTAGGCGGCCTGGTCGGTGTCGCAGAACACCAGGTCGTAGGCGCCGTCGGACAGCCGCGGCAGCACGTCGAGCGCGCGGCCGAGGATGAGCCGCGCCTGATTGGCGGCGAAGCCCGCCTGCGCGAACGATTTACGCGCCAGCCGGTGATACTCCGGCTCGGTGTCCACGCTGGTGAGCACGCCGCCCGGGCGCATGCCGCGCAGCAGCCAGATGCCGGAGCTGCCGCAGCCGGTACCGATCTCTACGACCGCGCGCGCCGCTATCGCGCTCGCCAGGAACCGCAGCGCCGCGCCCGCGGCCGGCGCCACGGGAACGGTCCCGCCGAGGTCCTCGGCGTTGGCTCGGGCGGTGAGCAGCGGTTCATCCTCAACCGCGTACGCCGCCTCGTCGTAGTCGATGACTGCCCCCTTGCGCCCGGTCGGCAAAACCTGCTTTTCACGCGTGAGCCTAGCCAATTTCGCTGGTCCGTGGAACCTTATGCTCATGGGGACCGTTAGCTAGTCGATGAGCGAGAGCCTGTACCTGGTGACAGAGCCGGCGAATTCCGGACAGGATGGTCCGGATAGCGAGGCCCAGTGGGCGGCGCCCAGCTGGGACGAAATCGTGCGCGCTCACTCGGCCCGGGTATACCGCCTTGCCTACCGGCTCACCGGCAACCAGCACGATGCGGAGGACCTGACGCAGGAGGTCTTCGTCCGCGTCTTCCGCTCCCTGGCCACCTACACCCCTGGCACCTTCGAGGGCTGGCTGCACCGGATCACGACCAATCTCTTCCTTGACGGGGCCAGGCGACGGCAGCGGCTGCGGTTTGAGGGCCTCGGGGACGAGATCGCCCAGCGGATCCCCAGCAACGACCGCTCGCCGGCGCAGGCCTGGGACGACAACCACTTTGACGGGGACATCCAGGCAGCGCTGCAGTCGCTGCCGCCTGACTACCGGGCGGCCGTGGTGCTTTGTGACATTGAGGGCTTCTCCTACGAGGAGATCGCGGCCACCATGGGGGTGAAGCTCGGCACCGTGCGCAGCCGTATCCACCGGGGCCGTGCTCAGCTCCGCGCTGCCCTCGCGCACCGGGACAGGGATCGGCGGGTGCGAGAATCATGAGTCACCTTGGAGACCAGCTGTCCGCGCTCGTTGACGGCGAACTCAGCGGCACCGAGCTTGACCGGGCCAATGCCCACCTGGCGGCGTGCGGCGCCTGCCGGGTGGAGGTGCGCGCGCTGCGACGGCTCAAGCACGAACTGCGCTCGCTCGCTGAGCCTGCCGGCTTGACCGACTCCGGTCAGATCACCGGCCGCCTGCTGGCGATGGGCGCCAATACGGGTCCAGGTGCACCGGTACCCGCGCAGCGCAAGGGCAGCGACTACAGCGACCCAGGGGACCTCGGCGGGCGCAGGCCGCGCCGCCTGCGCCCCGCGGGCCGTCGCGCGGGGACGGGGCCGTACGCGGTCACGGCACGGGGCAGGCGGGCCGGCCGCCGCCGGCGGGGCCGCTACGTGCTGTGGACCACGCTCTCCCTCGTCGTCGTCGGTATCGGCACGGCGTCCTTCGGCATGGGCGGCGGCAGCACGGGGCCGAAGATCACGCCGCAACTCGAAGTGTTCGACGCGCAGCACGCGGTCACCTCGGGTGACGTCCCGTTCGCGGACCCGGCGGAGCTTTCCGCCCGCGTTCCCATGGTAGCGGCGAGGCCGTGATGCGCCCCGGCCTGCTGATGACCGCCGTGGCGACGGTAACCGTCCCTGGCCTGCTCGCCATGGCCGGAGCCGTCGGGCACAATCACGTAGCCGGGACGGGCGCCGGCGCGCCCGCGGCATTTGACGGCACGCAGTCCGGGCCGTTCCCTGTCGCGCCGCCCTCGGCGCGGGCCCCGCTGCGCGACAACCTCGCTGCGCTGCAGCGAGCGGCCGGCGCGCCCGTCACGGTGCTCAGCCGGGTGACCGTCAGCCAGCAGGCCATGGGCACGCGCCTGCTCGCCATGGCGGCGGACGCCGACCTGACGACCTCCTACCAGGGCACCGAGCTGATTTCCCAGTCAGGGCTGGGCGGCCGGGTCGAGATGGTCTCCCAGGTATGGCACACGGGCGGCGGCCCAACGCTGGTCCAGACGTCGGACGGCGCGTCATCGCCTGCCTCCTCGGCCGGGGTAAGCAGTTCTCCCGAGGGAGTGTTCGGCATCACCAAGTCCCTGGTGGCGCTGCTCGGCAAGCATTACGTCGCCGTCTACCGGGGCGCGGGCACAGCAGGCGGACGGCCGGCGGCGGTGGTGGAGCTTTACCGTTTCGACGGCTCCCTGGCCGCGCTGTACTGGCTGGACGGGAAGACCACGGTGCCGCTGCGCCGTCAGCTGTTCGACACCTCGGAGAACGTGATCAGCGAGGACTCGTTCACCCGGGTCCAGTTCGGCGCGTTCACCGTGCCCCGGTTCACGGGCGTCGCACAGCGCCAGTCACCGCTCACGGCACCGCAGGCCTGGGTCGCGGCGGCATCCCCGGCCCGGTTCGTCGCGGCCCTGTCCGGCCGGGGCTGGCCGCTGCCGGTCACCCTGCCTGGCGGACTGCCGCTGTACGCCGCCGCCTCGACCGAGATGGCCGGCGGCGATGTGGCCGACCTCGAGTACTCCGACGGACTCTATGTCGTCTCGCTGTTCGTACAGCGGGGCACTCTGGCACCGGACATGCCCGGCTGGCAGCCGGTGCGGATGGCGGGCAACCGGGCCTATGTCTCCGGGCACTCGGTCACCTGGGCGGCGGACGGCCTCGTCTACACCATGATCGCGGACGCGCCGCCGCAGACGGTCAACGAAGTCGTCGGGGCGCTAACGCCGGGCAGCTCACCCGGGCTCCTCGGCCGCCTGCTGCGCGGATTCGACCGGCTTGGCCGCCTGCTCAACCCGTTCCGCTGACGCGCCGGTTACCTCCGGCCGGACAGTCCGCAGCCCTGAGTAGTCCCCAGCGAAGGCCAGACCGTTTACAGTGGTAGTGGTGCCGATCTACCGCTGACGGAGTGCTTAGTGTTTGACCTTTCGCTGACCAAGCTGCTGGTCCTCGCGGTGATCGCGCTCGTCGTCTTCGGCCCGCACGAGCTGCCGAAGATCGCGCAGCAGGCGGGCCGCGCGCTGCGCGACCTGCGGCGCATCGCGGAGGGCGCGAAGGCGGACCTGCGCGAGGGACTCGGCCCGGAGTTCCAGGACTTCGACTTCGAGGACCTGAACCCGCGCAGGTTCGTACAGAAGCACCTGCTCGATGACGTGACCGACATGGCAGAGCAGACGCGACAGTCGTTCGGCGAGATCACGCAGCGCGCCGGACGCCGCGATGGCGGCCACGGCGCTGCGCCGCCCGCACTACCCTGCTCGACGGTGAGGACCCGCCGTTCGACCTTGAGGCCACCTGACCCGGTTACCGGGTCAGGTGACCACGGCCCGGCTACCGCGGGCTGAGGGTCAGCATCCGGCCGGCCAGGCCGCGGCCCTTGCTCGCCAGCGACTCGGCCATCTTGATCAGCTGCACCGAGGCCGGGGCCGACGGGTCGGCGAGCACCAGCGGGGTGCCGCTGTCACCGCCTTCGCGGAGCCTGACGTCCAGCGGTACCTGGCCGAGTAGCGGCACTTCCACCCCGGTGAGCTGGGTAAGAGCCGTGGCGACGCTCTCACCGCCACCCGATCCGAAGACGTCCATCGCCTCGCCGCAGTGCGGGCAGAGCAGGTACGACATGTTCTCGATCACGCCGACGACGCGCTGGTGGGTCTGGGTGACCAGCGTTCCCGCGCGCTTGGCCACCTCGGCGGCGGCCACCTGCGGTGTGGTAACGATCACAAGCTCCGCGCCGGGCACGAGCCGGGCGAGCGACAACGCGACGTCGCCGGTTCCCGGCGGCATGTCGATGAGCAGGTAGTCCAGGTCGCCCCAGTAGAAGTCGGCGAGGAACTGCTCAAGGAGCCGGTGCAGGATAGGGCCGCGGATCGGGAGCGCGTCCTGGCCGGGCGGCTTGAGCATCCCCGCGGAGATTACCTTCACGCCCTTCGCGGCGGGCGGCATGATCATGTCCTGGACCTTGGTGGGCACCCCGGTGACGCCGAGCATCCGCGGCACAGAGTGCCCGTAGATGTCGGCGTCGATCAGCGCCACCTTGTGCCCCGCCGCGGCGAGCGCGGCCGCCAGGTTCACCGTGACCGACGACTTGCCGACCCCGCCCTTGCCGCTGACGATGGCATACACCTTGGTCAGTGAGGACGGCTGCGCGAACGGTATCACCCGCTCCGGTGCCCCGCCGCGGAGCGTGGCCTGCAGGTCCTTGCGCTGCTCCTCGCCCATCACGTCAAGCTCGACCCGCACCCCGGTCACGCCGGCCAGCGGCGCCACCGCGCCGGTGACCCGGGAGGTGATGGTGTCGCGCATCGGGCAGCCCGCCACGGTCAGGTAGACGCCGACGGCGACCAGCCCGTCGGCGCCGATTTCGACGGACTTGACCATGCCGAGCTCGGTGATCGGGCGGCCGATTTCTGGGTCGTTGACGCCAGCCAGCGCGGTCAGCACCTGCTCGCGAGTGGGAAGCGGGGAGCTCATGGCTACATGCTATGTGCTCAAGGGAACGACCCCCTGCCCGGCGGCCCGCGGCTCTCCGGTCACCGGGCTGAGAGAAGGCTGAGTGGGGCACCGTGCTTCACGGTGCCCCACTCGATTTCAAGCGGTCCGGTGACTGGCTGCTACCAGACTGGTTCCCCGGTCACCGGGTTGAGGAAGAGCTTGCCCCGCCCGTCGTCCCCGACGCCGTGCTTCCTGAAGTCGAACATGCTGCTCAGGCTGCCCGAGATCGAGTCGAAGCTGCCGGAAATGGCCGGCAGGCCCCAGTTATCCTCGATGAACTTGGTGATCGAGGCCTGGTTGGTCTTCGTGTGGTCGACGAAGTTGGACTTCGCCCAGGGCGAGATGACAACCAGCGGCAGCCGCGGGCCGAGGCCGCAGCGGCCTTGCTCGCCCGCCAGCGGGGTGCCGGTGCCGCACGCGCCGGGCCCGGTGAGGGCGTCACCAACCGAGGTGGACGGGTTGGTCACACCGGAGTACGCGTGGTCGTACCAGCCGTCGGAGTCGTCATAGGAGATGACGACCGCGGTGTTCTTCCAGTCCGGGGTCTTCTCCAGCGCGTTGATCTCGTTGGTGACCCAGTACTGCTCGTCGAGCGGGTCGGAGTAGCCAGCGTGCCCGTCCGCCCAGCCCGGCGCCTTGAGGAACGACACCGCGGGTAGTGCCGACGGCGGCAGTTCGCCCTTGCCGATCGCCGCGACCAGCTGGTCGAAGTCGCTCGAGTCGTACTGGTGGTTCGGCGTGTTGAACTGCGGCACGCCGCCGGCGTAGGACTGGGTGTCGGTGCCGATCGACTTCAGCCCGGCGAGCGTGTCCTGACCGGATGCGCTGGTCGGGATGGTCAGGTGGTGCGGGTTGGCGGTCGAGGCGTAGTACTGGAACGGCTCGTGGTGCGGGATGTAGTCGTCCTTGTACCCGTACTGACCGGTCCCGGTGCCGAGCGAAGCCGGCAGCTTAGCGCCGACCGGGGTAACCGCGTCGCAGATGCCTTGGTTGGAGGCGTGCGTGCCCGCGATCAGCGAGGCACCCAGGGTCTTGAACTGGTCCGGGACGAACGTCGAGGTGGGCTGGGTGACGCTGATGTCCGTGAGCGCCGTGGCGTACGGCGTCGACGGCCGGAAGCCGCCCTGGAACCAGCCCCAGGACAGGCCCTCGGCGTTGAGCAGGTCACCGACGTTCTGGCCGGACATCGCCACGGCGTCGCGGGTGGAGCAGTCGTCGTAGTACGGCTGCGCGTCGGAGGTCAGCGAGAACCCGCCCTTGCCGTCCGCGGTCACGTCGGCGTTGGGCCCGGTGCTCGACGGGTTGTTCGCGGTGTGGGTCATGTCCACGCCGCCGGTGTCACCGGAGACCAGGTTGATCGCGCCGGGCGACGACGGGCCGAACGTGGTCCCGTAGGAGTTGTCCGACATGGCGAAGTGCTGCGCGTAGTTCCACAGCGCGGTGACGGTGTTGCCGTCGTAGTAGTTCATCACCGTGCTCTTGGCGCAAGCCCCGCCCTCCGGGGTCTTGCTCGTGCCGTTACCGAGGGTGGCGAGGAACTTGTCCATCGCCCCGTTGTCGAAGGCGGCCTGCTCATCGGTGTAGTTGTGATCCTGGTCGCAGGTGAGCACGTCGTTGACGTTGCCTGGGCTCAGCCGCTGCGGGTTCACGCCGTTGGGGTTGCTGGTGAGCAGCGCGGGCGTCAGCCCGCTGACCGTCGGAGTGCCCCGCTTCGCGCTGAACGGGGAGCCCCCCTGGCCGGTGGCGCTCGGATAGGTGCCGAAGTAGTGGTCAAACGACACGTTCTCCTGGTAGATCACCACCAGGTGCTTGATCGGAGTCGAGGTGCCGGGCTTCGGCAGACGCCGTCGCCCCGGTTGCCGCCGTTGCGGCCGCACCGCCTGCGACAAGGGCGGCCGTCGCGGCGAGCACGGAGGCTCTCCGCCAGGACATTCGCATAGTTCCTCCAGGAGACGTGAAGCAGGTTCGAAGCTGACGATCGCGATGCTAGGTGCCGTGCTGGTGAACAAACGATTGCACCGAGTCAAATTTGGCCATAACAGCGGGAACCGGGAGCTGGCGGTGGGCCGGCGCCGGACAGCGCGATTAAGGGACTCCGAACGTCAGGTGGCTTCGCCTGATTCGTTAGTCTCCACCCTTATGGACATCGCCAGCGCAGTCAGCGGGTACCGGCCGCGAAGGTCGTGCATGTCGGTGCCCGCGAGCAGCGAGCGGTTCATCGCCAAGGCGCGCGGCCTGCCCGTCGACGAGGTGATGCTCGACCTCGAGGACTCGGTCGCGCCCGACGAGAAGCCCGGGGCGCGCCGGCTCGCGGTGGCGGCGCTCGGCGCGGGCGGCTGGGACGGCAAGCTGATGGCGGTGCGGGTCAACGACGCGACGACCGCGTGGGCCTACCAGGACGTCATCGCCGTGACGGAGGGTGCCGGGGGAGCGGTCGACTCGCTGATCCTGCCCAAGGTGAGCGACCCGGCCGCCGTCGTCTGGCTCGACGTGCTGCTCGGCCAGCTCGAGGGTTCCGCCGGGCTTGAACCGGGGCGCATCGGCATCGAGGCGCAGATCGAGGACGCCGCGGGCCTGGCGGCAGTCGAGGCGATCGCCGCGGCCTCGCCCCGGCTGACCGCCCTGGTGTTCGGGCCTGCCGACTTCATGGCCTCGATCGGGATGCGCTCGCTCACGGTGGGCGGGCAGCCGGAGGGGTACGCCTTCGACGCGCATCACTACCCGCTGATGCGGATGCTCGTCGCCGCGAAGTCGCGCGGCCTGCAGGCGATCGACGGCCCGTACGCCAAGATTCACGATGCGGACGGGCTGCGCGCCGCCGCGAGCGGCGCCGCCGCCCTGGGCTACGACGGCAAGTGGGTGCTGCATCCGGCCCAGGTGGACATCGTCAACGCGGCGTTCACGCCGCCGCCCGCTGACTACGCGCGGGCGGTGCGCATCCTCGACGCCTACCAGCGGGCCACGTCGGTGGACCGGCGCGGCGCGGTCATGCTTGACGGCGAGATGATCGACGAGGCGTCGCGCAAGCTGGCACTTGCCATCGTCGCGAAGGGCCAGGCCGCAGGGCTGTTACCGCCCGGGGGGACGACCCCCCGTACCCCCCGGTGTCCTCGCGCGGCGGCCCGATGGCATAAACCGCCATCGTATCGGGCCGCCGCGCTGCGGCAGGACCGCGGTGATCTATCGCCCGTATCGGGCCGCCGCGCTGCGGCGGGACCGCGGGGATCTCACTGGTCCCTTCTCTCAGTTCGTGACGCGCGTGTGGCCGTGACGGGCATGGGTAGGTACTTCTGCATCGTGGTGATGAGAGCGGTATGCCCGCGTTGCCAAAGGCCAGCGCATGCTCCGACGGCGTGGTCGAGCGCGTGGCAGTGTGAGGTGCACGGCGAGATCCAGCCGCTGGCCCTGGCCAGGCTGCCCACCGTGGACGGCCTGCGCGCCCTGGTGCGCCAGGCTCGGGTACCGGTTTGGCTGCCGTGGCCGCTGCCGCCCGGCTGGCTGGTCAGCGGCTTCACCGGGGCCGGCGACGAGCGCACGGGGGCCAGGGCCTCCGCCGTGTCGCTGTCCGGCCCCAACCCGCTCGGCGGCCCGGCCGACATGCTGATCATCGCCGAGGAGCCCGGGGTGGGCCTCGGAGCGGGGCTGGCCGGCCTGCCTGGACCCGATCCCGGCGACGATTTCGGGGCGAGCCAGCCGAACGCGACCGTCGAGGTCGGTAACCACGACGCACCGCTGTGGCTGGTGGAATCGGACGGCAAGGCGGTCTTCGTGGGCGAGGTGGAGGCGAACTGGGTGTGGGTGGTGCTGTGGCCGGACACCGCGGGGACGCTGCTATTCGAGCCGTTGCCGCTGCGCGACCTGCGTGATCACACGCAGGAGATCGACGTGCCGTTCGGCGCTCTTTCCCCGCGCCTGCCGTTATCCCCCGGGGGGACGACCCCCCGTACCCCCGTTGCGCGCCCGATGGCAAGCCATCGTACCGGGCGCGCGCGTCCTTTCCAGGTGTACGGGGGCTACGATGGCGCCCGTGCGTATCGACCTGCACGTTCATAGCAGCGCGTCGGACGGCACCGACGCTCCCGCCGAGGTGATCCGCCGCGCCGCGGCGGCCGGGCTCGACGTGCTGGCGCTGACTGACCATGACACCCAGGCGGGCGTCGCCGAGGCACGAGCCGCGCTGCCGCCTGGCCTGACCCTGCTGCCTGGCATGGAACTGTCCTGCCAGCTCGACGGCCGCAGCGTGCACCTGCTCTGCTACTTGTTCGACCCGGATGACCCGGCGCTGCGCGCCGAGACGTCGCAGGTCCGCGACGACCGCGTGTACCGCGCCCGGGCGATGACGCAGCGCCTGCGGGAACTCGGCGCCGACGTCAGCTGGGAGCAGGTCACCGCGATCGCCGGCGGCGCGGTGGTCGGCCGCCCCCACCTCGCCCGGGCCCTGGCCGCCTCCGGCGCCATCGCCGACCCGGCCGACGCGTTCACCGCGGAGTGGATCGGCGACGGCGGCCGGGCCTTCGTCGACCGGTACGCCCCTGGCCTGGCCCGCGCGGTGGGCCTGGTCCGCGCCGCGGGCGGCGTCCCGGTGCTCGCCCACCCCCGCTCGCCTGGCTACGAGATCCCCGACGCGGTCATCGCGGAGCTGGCCGGCGCGGGCCTGGCAGGCATCGAGGCCTTCCACCCGGACCACGACGCGGCCGAACGGGACCGGCTGACCGGGCTGGCCAGGTCGCTTGGCCTGATCAGCACCGGCGGCAGCGACGACCATGGTTCCTTCATTCCCTCCGGCCGGCCCGCCGCGTCGCCCGCGGGTCACGGCCTCGGCGCCGACACGACGCCGCCGCTGGAGTACGAGCGGCTGCTCGCGCTGGCCGGGACGCGGCCGTGACGTTCTTCTTCCAGGCGTTCGTCACGCTGTTCGTGATCATCGACCCGCCGGGCATCGTTCCGGTGTTCCTCGGCCTGACCAGGGGCCGCCCGGTGCGCACCAGGCGTCGTCTCGCCTGGCAGGCGGCCATCGTGGCGTTCGCGGTCATCGTCGCGTTCGCGCTGTTCGGGCGGGAGATCCTGGCCTACACGCAGGTCCAGATCGCCGCGCTTGAGGGGGCGGGCGGGCTGCTGCTCCTGCTGGTCTCGCTGCAGTTGCTGACCGGGAAGACGGACCAGCCGACCTCCGTCGAGCGCGCGAAGACCAACGTGGCGTTCGTGCCGCTCGGCACGCCGCTGCTCGCCGGGCCGGGCGCGATCGTGGCGACGATGCTGTTCGTCCAGCGCGTGGATACCCTGCTCGAGGGCGTGGCGCTGGCGCTGGCCATCCTCGCCGTCGCGGTCTGCGCCTGGGCGGTGATGCGCTTCGCCGCCGTCATCCACCGGGTGCTGACCGACAACGGGGTGGAGCTGCTGACGCGGATCGCCGGCCTGCTGCTCGCCGCGATCGCGGTCCAGCTGGTGGCGCAGTCCGCGCTGGCCTTCGCCGCCCAGGCAGCCTGACCTCCCGGGCGCTCTGGCCGCGCTAAAGTGGCCGAGGGCACTATGGGTCGGCGCCTTGGACGGGCGCATTCAGGCGGAGGTGCGAGTCGTGGAAGCTCGGGTCGAGCGGGTGCTTGCGGACCTCGGCGAGGGCGAGGGCAGCGCGTGGCTCATCGGCGATGACGAGGAAGTGATCGTGATCGACCCGGGCGAGGACGCAGGAGCCGTCCTCAGCCAGGTCGGTGACCGCGAGATCCTCGCGGTGATCTGCACGCACGGGCACGCCAGCCACATCGCCGCCGCGGTCGGCGTCGCCGAACGGGACGAGGCGGCGGTGGCGCTGCACCGCTCGGACCTGCTGCTGTGGCGGATGGCGCACGACGGCGCGGAACTCGAGATCGAGATGGCCGACGGCGGGCGGTTCGACGTATCTGACGTGCGGCTCGAGGTGGTGCACACGCCGGGTCACACGCCGGGCTCGGTCAGCCTCTACTGCGCGGAGCTTGAGGTCGTGTTCACCGGTGACGCGCTGGGCGCCGGCGGTCCCGTGCCGCACGAGGGGGAGTTCCCCGACTTCGCCCGACAGCTCACCGCGATCGGCGAGCGGCTGCTCGACCTGCCGTCGCGCACGCGGGTGCTGCCCGGCCACGGCGAGGAGTTCACCATCGGCGCCGCCGCCAAGCGGTTCGACGGCTGGGTGTCGGCCGGCCCTGGCGACACCCTCTAGCCCGCGATGGAGCAGCTCGGTTTCGAGGGGATGCCGCGGCGGCTGTACTCGTGCACGCCGACCAGGCTCGCGACGTGGCTCGACTGCCCGCGCCGCTACCGGATGAGCTACCTGGACCGGCCTGTCCCGCCTAAGGGACCGCCATGGGCGCACAACAGCCTCGGCGCGACGGTGCACAACGCGCTGGCGGGCTGGTGGCGGCTGCCGCTGCCGCGCCGCACGGTGCAGGCCGCGGGTGAACTGGTGACGTCCGGCTGGATCACCGAGGGATTCTCCGGCGAGGCGCAGTCGGCCCGCTACCGCGACTGGGCCAGGACGCTGGTGGAGTCGTACGTCAGCGAGCTTGACCCGGCCGACGAGCCGGTCGGCGTCGAGCGCACGGTAGGGACGCGGACCGACGCGATCGCGGTATCCGGGCGGATCGACCGCCTCGACGCCCGGCCGCGCGGCGACGGCCCAGGTGACAGTGCTGGCGGCACCGAGCTCGTCGTCGTCGACTACAAGACCGGCCGTCACCTGCTGTCGGTGGACGATGCGCGCAGCTCGCTCGCGCTGGCGATCTACGCGCTCGCGGCCTCCCGGTCACTGCACCGCGACTGCCGCCGCGTGGAGCTGCACCACCTGCCGTCCGGGCAGGTGCTCGCCTGGGAGCACACCGCGGAGTCGCTGCAGCGGCACCTGCGGCGGGCCGAGGACATCGCCGCGGAGTGCGCCGAGGCGGACGAGCGGATGCGCGCCCCGCTGCCCAGGGAGAAGTACGACGAGGTGTTCCCGCCGCGGCCAGGCCCCGGCTGCGGCTGGTGCGACTACCGGCGCAGCTGCCCGGAGGGGCAGACCGCCACGGCGGCTCACCAGCCGTGGGACGCTCTCGCGCCGCTTTAGGGCTCGACCGAGTTCCAGAACGTGGTGAGCGCGTGCGCCGTGCTGGCCGGGGCCTCCACGTTGGGGCTGTGCGCGGCGCCGGGAATGCAGGTGCGCTCCGCGCCGAGCCTGGCCGCCATGTCCTGCTGCTGCTGGGCAGGCCAGGCGTCGTCGTTCTCGCCGTACAGCACGAAGGCGGGGATGCCGCGGGCGGCGAGCTCGGCCGTCTTGTCCTCGGCCTTGAGCAGGTGGCTGGCCATGGTAACGAGGCCGGTCGGGTTGTTGGCGAGCATGCGTTCTTCGAGGAACGCGAGCACCGGGCCGTCGAGGCCAGCCGCCGCCGCCTCCGGCTTGAGCACGCCGTGCCAGATCTCCGCGACCTTGGCGCGCAGTCCGCACGCCGGGGTGCCGTCCAGGTAGCCGAGCATGAAGTGCAGTTCCTCGGCGCGCGGGCCGGGCAGCGCGGCCGGACCGGAGCTCAGCAGGGTGACCGACGCGGGCGCGCAGTCGCCGAGTACGGCCTCGCGGGCGACCAGGCCGCCGAAGGAGTGCCCGAGCAGGTGAGCGGCCCGCAGCGCGGCGAACAGCGCCGTGACATCGGCGCCGAGCTCACGCGGGTCGTAGGCGTCAGGGTCGTCGGGGCCCGCGGTGTGGTACTGGCCACGCTGGTCCATCGCGACGACCCGGCGGCCCGCCGCGGTGAGCTGGCCGAGGATCGCGATGAAATCTTCCTTGCTCCCGGTGTAGCCGGGCACGAGCAGAACCGTGCCCAGCTCACAAGGGCCCGTGGCGGGCAGCGCGTCCAGCACGGCAAAGGCGCCGCGCGCTGTTTCCACGGTGGCCCGCCGCGTTCCCTCGGGCAACTCGAGCGAGGTCGGCGTGGACATCTTAAGCGGGGTCGGCGCCCGTTTCGCGGGCGATGTCGCGGCCGCCGCGGGTGCGGCGCCGGCTGCGCGCCGTGCGGGGCGCGTCATCGGCGGGCTCGCCGCCGCCCGCCCGTGACGCGGCTGCCTCGTCGCCGCGGCCGGCCGTGCCGTCGCCGGCCCGCCTTGACCGGCTCCGTGGCCTGCCGCCTGACGACCGCCGCCTGGACCGGGTGTTACCCGTCTCGCCCAGGTCCTCTTCCGCCTCCGCCGCCAGCCCGGCCCTGACGCCGCGCAGCTCTCTGGGGAGCGTGCCGGTGGCGCCCGGCGGGATGGACAGGTCGGTGTACAGGTGCTCGGACGTCGAGTACGTCTCAGCGGGCTCGGGCTGGCCGATGCCGAGCGCGTCGTTGATGAGCTTCCAGCGGTGCATGTCGCGCCAGTCGACGAACGTCACGGCCACCCCGGCCCGCCCGGCCCGGCCGGTCCGCCCGATGCGGTGCAGGTAGGTCTTATCGTCGTCCGGGCACTCGTAGTTGATCACATGCGTCACGTCGTCCACGTCGATGCCGCGGGCGGCCACCTCGGTGGCGACGAGCACGTCGACCTTGCCGCCGCGGAAGGCGCGCAGCGCGCGCTCGCGCTGTGACTGGCCCAGGTCGCCGTGCACGGTCGCCGCGGCGAAGCCGCGGTCGGCGAGCGCGGTGGACACCTGGTCGGCGGCCCGCTTGGTCTGGCAGAAGACCATGGCGAGGCCGCGGTCCTTGGCCTGCAGCACGCGGGCGAGCACCTCCACCTTGTCCAGGTGGTGCGTCCGGTAGACGTACTGAGTGGTCAGCGGCGGCGGCGCGGACTCGTCCGGCTCCTCGGCGCGGATGTTGGTCGGCCGGCGCATGTGGCGGCGGGCCAGCGTGACGACGTCGCCAGGCATGGTCGCGGAGAACAGCATCGTCTGCCGGTCGCCCGGGGTGAGCCGCAGCAGCCGCTCCACGTCGGGCAGGAAGCCGAGGTCAAGCATCTTGTCCGCCTCGTCAAGCACGAGGGCGCGGACCTGGCTCAGGTCGAGGTTCTTGCGGTTGGCGAGGTCGAGCAGCCGCCCGGGAGTACCGACAACGATGTCGATGCCCGCCAGCAGCGCCTCGATCTGCGGCTCGTAGGCACGCCCGCCGTACACGGTGAGTACGCGCGCGCCGAGCCGGGCGCCGGCCTGCTTGAGGTCGTCGGCGACCTGGATGGCCAGTTCCCTGGTGGGGACCACGATGAGGGCACGCGGCTGCTTGGGTGAGCGCGCGGCGGCGAGCGTGGAAGCCAGCCGGTGCAGGATCGGGACGCCGAACGCGAGGGTCTTGCCGGTCCCGGTACGCGCCTGCCCGATGATGTCCTGGCCGTCGATGGCCAGCGGCAGCGTCAGCGCCTGGATGGGAAACGTGGCATGGATGCCCGCGTCGTCAAGCGCGGTGCAGATTACTTCGTCAACGCCGAGGTCGCGGAATGGCACGGCGACCGGCCGCCCGGGTGCCGGGGGGACGGCTGGTGCCTCGTCGCTGGCCTCGGACTGAATAAGCTGGGTTGTCAGGGGTTCCTCCGTGCGTGCGTCACCCGCGTCCGCGCCTGGTCTCAGGCACGCGACCCGCGGGTGTCGCATCTATACGAACGCTAACTGGTCATATGACATTCCGGTTGTGTCATCGCCACCCACGGTACCAGGGGGTTCAACGATGTTCCCGGATCAAGCGATGTTGCCGAAACCGACGCGCCGCGCCTGATCGGTGCTGAACTCGACAAACGCGATCTTGTCGGCGGGCACCAGGATCCGGCCGCCCTTCTGGGTGCTGAGCGCGAAGAGGCCCTTACCGTTCTCGGCGGTGAGCGCCGCGGCCAGCTCGCCCTCGACCTCCGCCGCGGTCGCGTCGGTGTCCACGACAAGCTCACGCGGGACTGACTGGATGCCGATCTTGACTTCCATGACTCCCCTTTAGTGGGATTCTCCCTGGTCGGCGGTGCGCGGCCAGCCGCTGATGCCGCGCCAGGCGAGCCGCGCGACTAGCTGTTCGGCCGCTTCCCTGGGGATCGAGCCGAGCGTGCTCAGCCAGTACCGCGCGCTGACCTGGGCCATGCCGATCATCCCGATGGACAGCAGGTACGCCTCGTCGTCCGCCAGCCCGGCGTCCTTCCTGATCACCTGGCTGATCAGGTCGGCGCATTCGCGGTCAGCGGCGTCCAGCCTGGCCCGGACGGCCGGCTCGCTGGCGAAGTCCGACTCGAACACGAGCTTGAACGTGCCGCTGTGCTCGGCCACGTACCCGAAGTACGCGGCGAAGGTGGCGTTGACCCGCTGCCGGTTGTCGCTCGTCGACCGGACGGCAGCCGCGACGGCCTCGACCAGCCTGCCCACGCTCTCGTCGAGCAGGGCCAGGTAGAGCTCCTGCTTACCGGGGAAGTGCTGGTAGAGGACCGGCTTGCTGACACCAGCTCGTTCCGCGATCTCGTCCATCGCCGCGGCGTGGTAGCCACGGGCGACGAACACCTCCATGGCCGCGTCGAGCAACTGGCGGCGGCGGGCAAGCCGTGGGAGGCGTGTTCCCCTTGGCCGAGTGGTAGAAGTGGCGGTCACCATAATTCTCCGGGTTGGGACGATGGTTATTAACGATAGTCCTCGTCGTCATAGCCCGCGCCCCTGATCTGTTCCGCGGCGTCGGCCTCGTCGGCCTCGAAAGGCACCTCGTCCAGTTCCTCGTCCTCGTCTTCCGGGACCTCCCTGGCCTGCTCGGCGGCGTCCTCGTCCGGTGTTTCCATGCTCA
Organism: uncultured Actinomycetota bacterium; assembly: GCA_963811335.1. Taxonomy (GTDB): domain Bacteria; phylum Actinomycetota; class Actinomycetes; order Streptosporangiales; family Streptosporangiaceae; genus Trebonia. Next base: position 234,429 of record CAWERB010000020.1, read on the forward strand.
GCTCGCTCACTGCCCCACCTCCGCGAACCATTGGCCTGCGTTCCCCTGCGACCCCATTCTCGCAGTCTTCTCCCGGGGGGACGACCCCTCCCCGCTGCGTCTCCCGGGGGGAGGACCCCGTGCTCCCCGACTAGGCCAGCTAGGATAGACGCCCCCTACCTGATGTCGTTCCGCTGTCATGCTGGTGACGGTCTATATGGGGCGGTTCTGGGTAGGGATAGTTCATGCGGAGCATCTGGGCCGGAGCGATCTCATTCGGCATGGTGGTCATTCCGGTCAAGCTCTACACGGCGACCGAGCAACGGGACGTCGCGTTCCGCCAGGTGCACCGCGAGGACGGCGGCCGGATCCAGTTCCGCCGGGTCTGCTCGCTCGACGGCGAGGAAGTGCCCTATTCCGATGTGGCCAAGGGGTACGAGCTCGCCACTGGCGACGTCGTGGTGCTGACCGACGATGACCTCAAGGACCTGCCGCTCGCCACCGCGAAACGGATCGACGTGCTGCATTTCAGCCCCGCTGGCCAGCTCGATCCCATCCTCGCGAACAAGGCCTACTACCTGGAGCCCGAGCCCGCCGGGGTACGCGCGTACGTGCTGTTCCGCGACGCGCTCGAGCGGTCGGGGCGGGTGGCGGTGGCCAAGGTGGCGATCAGGCAGCGCGAGGCACTCGGCGCGCTGCGGGTACGGGACGGCGTCCTCGTACTTGAGACCCTGCTGTGGCCGGACGAGGTGCGCGCTCCCGACTTCAAGTTCCTCGACGAGGACGTGGACGTCCGCACCCAGGAGCTCAAGATGGCGGCGTCCCTCATCGACACGATGACCGAGGACTTCGACCCGTCGCTTTACAAGGACGCCTACCGGGAGGCCCTTGAGGCGCTCGTCCAGGCCAAGATCGAGGGCAACGAGGTGGTACGCCCGGCAGGCACCGCGGCGCCGGCGCTCGTCGGGCGGTCCAGCCGACCTGACGGAGACGCTCCGCGCGAGCGTCGAGGCGGCCAAGGCGAACCGGGCCAAGGACGCGGAGCCCGCGCCGGCCCGCAAGCGCAAGCCCGCGGCGGGCCGCGGTAAGGCGACCGCGTGACTACCCCGGTCCCGCACTGGCCTGGACGGATGCTCGCGCTCAGGGGCGGCGACGAGGTTTGGCTGGCCGGGACGCCGGCCTCAGGCCCGGAGAGCGGGGGCGCGCGTGGCCGGGAACTCGTGCTCTGCGTGCACGGCATGTCCGGCGCGGCCACCAACTGGACCGACCTGATGGCCGAGCTCGCGCCCGACTTCGACTGCGCGGCGGTTGACCTGCCTGGCTCCGGGTTCTCCCCGCCGCCGGCGACAGGCGCCGGGTACTCGGTCACCGGGAACGCGGGTACCGTGGCCCGGCTGATCGAGACCCTGGGCTCTGGCCCCGTCCACCTGGTCGGTAACTCGATGGGCGGCGCGGTAGCGGTCCGGCTCGCGGCCCGCCGCCCCGACCTGGTCCGGACGCTCACCCTGATCTCGCCGGCGCTCCCCGACCTCAAGGTCCGCGCATCGGTCGCGCACTTCCCCGTGCTCGCCCTCCCGTTCGTCGGCGAGTGGCTGATCCGCCGCTACGCCGCTCGCTTCCCGGTGGAGAACCGGGTGTCTGGCGTCTTCGCGACGTGCTTCTGCGACCCGGCGCGGGTGCACCCGGACCGGCTCGCCCTTGAGGTCGAGGCGCTGCGCCGTCGTGACGGGCTGAGCTACCAGGCGACGTCGCTCGCCCGCGCCGCGCGGACGCTGGTCGGCGAGACGTTCAGGCCGCGCCCGCTTTCGCTGTGGCGGGATGCCGGCCAGGTCACGGCGCCGTCGCTGGTGCTGTTCGGCAGCCATGACCGCCTGGTGAACCCGCGGCTCGCCGCCCGGGCGGCGAGCACCTTCCGTGACGCCCTCGTAGCGGTGCTGCCGGAAACCGGCCATCTCGCCCAGATGGAGCGCCCTGGCCTCGTCGCGGCCCTGTTCCGTGAGATGGTTGACGAGACGCGTGCGCAGGGCAAGGCCAGCGCGGAGCGTGACCCCGGAACTGCGGGGAATTCCGGTCGCCGCGACCCAGTTGATGCATGAGTGACCTTCCAGGGGGTCGTCCCCCGGAAGACAACATGACGTCAACCTGAGTGGAGTGTTTGCAAGTGTCGCTGCCACCGCTTGTTGAGCCGGCCGCAGACCTGTCGGTCGATGAGGTGAAGCGCTACTCGCGTCACCTCATCATTCCCGATGTCGGCATGGCCGGGCAGAAGCGCCTCAAGAACGCGAAGGTGCTTGTCGTAGGCGCGGGCGGCCTCGGCTCGCCGGCGCTGCTCTACCTCGCCGCGGCGGGCGTCGGCACGCTTGGCATCGTCGACTTCGACACGGTCGACGAGTCGAACCTGCAGCGTCAGATCATCCACGGCGTTTCCGACGTGGGCAAGTCCAAGGCGGAGTCGGCGCGCGACTCGATCGCCGAGGTCAACCCGTACGTGAAGGTCGTACTGCACAAGACCCGGCTCGAGTCGGACAACGTGCTGGAGATCTTCGAGCCGTACGACCTGATCGTCGACGGCACGGACAACTTCGCGACCCGCTACCTGGTGAACGACGCCTGCGTGCTGCTGCACAAGCCGTACGTGTGGGGCTCGATCTACCGCTTCGACGGCCAGGCCAGCGTCTTCTGGGCGGACTACGGCCCCTGCTACCGCTGCCTCTACCCGGAGCCCCCGCCCCCCGGCATGGTCCCGTCCTGCGCCGAGGGCGGCGTCCTCGGCGTGCTGTGCGCGTCGATCGGCTCGATCCAGGTGAACGAGGCGATCAAGCTGATCGCCGGCATCGGCGACCCGCTCGCCGGGCGCCTGATGATCTACGACGCCCTGGAGATGACCTACCGCTCCGTCAAGGTCAACAAGGACCCGGACTGCGCGGTGTGCGGTAAGAACCCGACGGTCACCGAGCTGATCGACTACGAGGCGTTCTGCGGCGCCGTCTCCGCGGAGGCCGAGGCGGCCGTGGTCGGCTCGACGATCAGCGCCAAGGACCTGGCGGCCATGCTCGACCGCGGCGACAACATCTTCCTCGTCGACGTCCGCGAGCCGAACGAGTACGAGATCGTCAGCATCCCCGGCGCCACGCTGATACCCAAGGGCGAGTTCCTGAACGGCTCGGCCCTGGAGAAGATGCCGCAGGACAGGCAGATCGTGCTGCACTGCAAGAGCGGCGCCCGCAGCGCCGAGGTCCTCGCCGTGCTGAAGAACGCGGGCTTCTCCGACGCGGTGCACGTCGGCGGCGGCGTACTCGGCTGGGTCAGCCAGGTGGATCCCTCCCTGCCGACGTACTAGGAGATCGAGCGCCCGGTGGCCGGCGGTCGCGGTAATCCCGCGGCGGCCGGCCATCACCGCTTCCGCTCGGCTCATCCAGAACGAGCGCGTGCTTCGCCCGGGCGCGCGCATGGCCCTCCTGGCGCGCGCCGGCGCCCGGCCTGACGAAGCGGGCGGCGTGGATGTGCCGGAGTTTCGGCGCGGCCCGGGGTGGTATGTCAGACAACGTACGTTCCAGCCGCTGGGTGTCGTGACGTGGAGGGTGCCGTGAGAGGTGACCGCGTCGAGATCGTGGTCGACACCGGGGACGGGGCCCGAACCTACGAGGTCACCGCCACCCGCGCCGGGCGGCGGGTCGAGGTGAGCACCGTGCGCGGCGTGGTCGAGGTGAACGAGGTCACCAGGACGGGCACGCTGGTGCGTACCGCCCGGTTCATGGCCAGCCGGGTCATCGCGCTCGTCGAGCACCCCGCGGACACCTCCGCCGCCGGCTAGCCGGGCATTCCAAGAGCCGATGCTTAGCGGGGCCGTGCGGGCCCTTGGCGTACCCATCTGGCCGCTGCGGCGATCCTGTGCACTACCATGCCCGGGTGGATCTACTCGACCCGGTTATCCAGCCGTACGCGTGGGGATCGCACACGGCAATCGCGCAGCTGCAGGGCCGCCCGGCGCCTACCGCCGCGCCCGAGGCGGAACTGTGGATGGGCGCGCACCCGTCGGCGCCGTCAGGCGTGCGCCGCCCCGGCGGCCGGACCACGCTCGACAAGGTGATCGCCGCGGACCCGGCCCGCGAGCTCGGCGCCGCGCGCGCCGCGCGGTTCGGCGGCCGGCTGCCGTTCCTGCTGAAGGTACTGGCCGCGGAGAAGGCGCTGTCCATTCAGGTGCACCCGTCGCGGGAGCAGGCCGAGGCCGGGTACCGGGAGGAAACCGCGCGCGGTCTCGCGCCGGGCGACAAGTCGCGCAACTACGTCGACGACTGGCCCAAGCCGGAGATCCTCTGCGCGCTCACCCGGTTCGAGGTGCTGGCCGGCCTGCGGACCACGGCGGACGCCGCCGCCCTGCTCGGCGCGCTAGGGGTGCGCGAGCTTGACCGGCTCGCCGCGGGCCTCGCGGACGCGGCCGGGCGGGGATGGCCGGGAGGGCGGGGAGGGGAAGATAGGGCGCTCACCGCCGCGCTCGGCGCCATCTTGACCTGGCCCGCCGAGGGCCGCGCAGCCCTCGTGGCCGCCGTCACGGCCGGCTGCGAGCGGGTCGCCGCGGGAGACGGCGAGTACGCCGCGGCCGCCGCGGCGACCGTGCGCATCGCCGGCGACCACCCGGGTGACCTCGGCATCGTCGCGTCCCTGCTGCTGCGTCACCTGGTGCTGCGGCCCGGCGAGGCGGTCTTCCTGCCGGCCGGGGGCCCGCACTCCTACCTGCACGGCACCGGCGTGGAACTGCTCGCCAACTCGGACAACGTGGTGCGGGCCGGGCTCACCCCCAAGCACATCGACGTGCCGGAACTGCTGCGGCTCGTCGATCCCGCGGCCGCCGTCCCGGTCATCGAACCGCGGCCGGACGGTGCCGGGGTGCTCGCCTATGACTCGCCGGCGCCGGAATTCCGGCTGTACCGGGCCGAGCCCGGCGCCGCGGACGTGACGCTGCCTGGCGGCGGGGGGCCGCGGATCGTGCTGTGCACCGAGGGCGCCGGCCTGCTGCGCGCGGGGCCGGCCCCGCTCAGGCTGGCCAGGGGCGAATCGTGCTACCTGTCGGCGGCCGAGGAGCCGGTGACCGCGTCCGGGCCCGCGTCCCTCTTCATCGCGGCGAACGGCCGCTAATAACGCGCAGAATGTGCGAATAATGAAAATGCAGCTGCACGTGCAACTGAACTTTGCATTTTGAATGTGCAGATTAGCCGCCGACAATTTTCCTTTTCACCGCTAGCCAGTGGAAAGCGGAACCGATAGCGTAATGCCTGGAGTTAGCCCTTTCCTCCTGTCCTTGCCGTTGAGCTCTAGCCTGTTGCGGCTGAAAGGTTCCGGCAGTACCGGGATGGAGAAGGTCCGGTAATTATGCGGCTAATTATCCTGGGCAGGTACGCATGGCAGGCGGCATGGTTATGGTCCCGGTTGGACGGCACAAGCTCGCGGCGACGGTTATCGGCGCGGGGTCGCCCGCAGTGGTAATCGAGCCGTCATTCGGCGGCTGCGCGGACGACTGGCAGGAGATCGCCGGCGCGCTGGCCGAAGACACGGCGGTCGTCACCTACGACCGGGCACCCTACGGCGCGAGCAGCGCGGCACGGGACAAGCGGACGCCGCACGACATCGCCACGGACCTCGACGGGCTGCTGCGAGAACTCCAGGTGACCGGGCCGGTCGTCCTCGTCGGGCATTCCGCGGGCGGCATCTACAGCCGCGCCTACGCCGCGGAGCACCTGGACCGGGTCGCCGGCATGGTCCTCGTCGAGTCGAGCCACGAGGGCCAGCGGCTGGTGCTCGACCGGCTGCAGCCGCGCAGGACCCGGCTGCAGGTGGCGCTGATGATCCCGACGACCATCAGGAAGTCGCGCCAGGCGCGCCGCGGCGGAGACCGGCGCTCGATCGTCCGCGAGTGGCGCACCTTCAGGCGGGTGACCGCCGGGCGGCCCGTACTGCCGCCCGGCGGTCTCGGCGCCAGGCCTCTTGCGGTGCTGACCTGCGCCCTGGGCAATCCAGGCGTCCCTGAGCCGGTGTACCGGGCCTGGTACGGCCTGCACAGGGAGCTTGCCGGGCTGTCGTCAAACAGCCGGCACATCGTCTCGGCGAGCCCGGATCACTACCTGAACCTCGGTGACCCGGAGCTGGTCATCGACGCCGTCCGCAACGTGGTCCGGGCCGCGCGGTCGGGCCGGCCGCTCGCGGAGCCGGTCGCCGCCTCAGACGCTGAGTGACCCGCCGGCCGTGACCGAGGTGAGCGGCAGCCCGGTGAGCCCTTTCTCGCCGAGGATCATGTCGGCCAGGTGCAGGCCGATGTCGCTGAGCAGCAGCTCGTGGATCTGGATGAGCTGCTGCGGCCGCACCGCGCGCACGAAGTCGGCGGCCTCGCCGAACTTCATCCACGGCCCGCTCGTCGGCAAGAGCAGTACGGAGACGGGAACCTCCGGCACGAAGTACGCGTCGCCCGGGTGGTAGAGGCTGCCGTCGAACAGGTAGCCGATATTGGCGATGCCAGGGATGTCCGGGTGGATCACCGCGTGCTCGCCGCCGTGCACGGTGACGCCGAAGGACGCCACGGTCAGCGTGTCGCCCGGCGCGACGGCCGTGAACTGGCCCGCGTGCGCGGCGAACGTGCCGCCGAGCAAGGCCGGCCCGTAGACCCGCAGGTCGGGCCGCGCCGTGAGCGCCTCGCTGATCGCCGCCTCGTTGACGTGGTCGAAGTGCTCGTGGGTGAGCAGGATGGCCTCGGCGCCCGCGATGATCTCCGCGGCCCCCGGTGAGAACGCGCCGGGGTCGACGACGACGGACGTGCCGTCCTTCTCCAGGACAACGCAGGCGTGCTCGTGCTTCGTCAGCCTCATGGTGTCGACTCCTCGGTCGCGGGGTTACGCCGCAGTGGGACGGCGTCCGCCCGACACAGTACTCCCGGCGGTGGCCGGACGGTTAACGTCAGGTTCAGGTAATAACTAATACGCATCACACCCGGACCGACCGCTCACCGTAGCACCTACCATTTCCCTGTGGCACGGGACTACGGCGGGGCGCGCGGCGGACAGCCGTGGCATGGTCCCGAGCAGCCCTACCCAGGCCAGCCGTACCCGGGGCAGCAGCGCCCAGAGCAGTCCTATCCTGGCCAGCCCCGCCCGGGCCAGCCTTATCCCCCAAGTCAGCCTTATCCGCAGGGCCTGCCTTATCAGGGCCAGCCATACCAGGGCAGGCCGGATGCGGGCCAGCCGCACCAGGGCCAGCCGGGCTACGGGCCGCCACGCTGGGACCCGCCGCCCCCGGCGGACCCCGGGGCAGGCTCCCGTGCCGCCGCCAAGGCGATGACGCGGCGACGCCGGTCCAGGTACCTCGCGGTCACCCTGCTCGCGCTCGGCGCGGTCGGCTTCTTCGGCTCACTTGCCGGGCTGGCGAGCCAGGTGATGCCGCGAAGGTTCACCGCGAGCCAGCAGCGGCAGATCACCGACTGGGAGACGGGCAAGCGGTGGCGCGCGCTCCCGGCCAGCGCGATCTTCCCAGCCTCGGTCAGCTACCCGCCGGCCGCGTCGCTTGGCGACAACCCCTCGCTGACGCTGTCGGCGCAGCGGATCGGGATCGCCAGCCAGGCCAGCTGTGCCGCGGCAACGGACCCCACCGCGGCGGCCGCGCTCGGCAGCGACGGCTGCACCGCCATGCTGCGGGCTACGTACGTGGATGAGACAGGCAGCTACGTGGTCACCGTGGGCGCCGCCGTGCTGCCCGGTGCGGCGCGGGCGGCCGCCGCGGCCCGGGCGATCGACGCCCATGACGGCTCCGACGGGCTCGGACCCACCGTGCATACCGTGCGGTTCGCCGGCACCCCCGCGGCCGGCTTCAGCAACACGCGGCGACAACTGTCGGGCGTCCTCTCCGCGGGCCCGTACGTCGTCCTCTACACGGTCGGCTACGCGGACAGCAGGCCAAAGGAACCGGTCAACGGGGACAGCTACGCGCACGACGAGATGATGAGCGCCGGAGCCGGGGCGGCGCGCGCCGTGCTGTCCGTGCTCGCCGCCCCGGTGCCCGCGCCTCGCTGCCCTGGGACGCCGGGATGCTGAAGTCGCCGAGGCCGGGGATGCCGGGACTGAGGCCGCCGGGACTCCGGGCGCTCGCGGCCGCCGCGGCCGCGGTCCTGCTCGGCGTGCTCCCCGCGCTGCCCGCGCACGCGGCCCCCGCCAACTTGGTCCGCGACCAGCAGCAGTGGGTGCTCGGCATGATGGACGTCCCGGCTGCCGGGCCGGTCGGCGAGGGCTCAGGCGTCACCGTCGCGGTGATCGACAGCGGCGTGAACCCGGAGGTGTCCGACCTGGCCGGCTCGGTGATCAACGGCCCCGACGACACCGGGGTGCACACCCCGCGGGGCAACCCCAACTGGGGCCTGCACGGGACGTGGATGGCGTCCATGATCGCCGGGCACGGCACCGACGGCAGCGCGAACGCGATCGGGCCCGACGGGATCGTCGGCATCGCGCCAGGGGCGAAAATCCTCTCCATCCGCGTCATCCCGGACAAGGAAGACCCTGGTTACCAGGCATACAACAAGGAACCAGAGCAGCAGATCCAGAATGAGCTCGCCGAGGGGATCATGACGGCGGTCAAGGACCACGCCCGGGTGATCAGCATGTCGATCGGCTATTCGGCGCCGAGCGGCACGGTGCGCGCCGCGATTGACTACGCCCACCAGCACGGGACCGTTCTCGTCGCGTCGTCCGGCAACTCGGGCGATAACGACACGAAGCACGCGGCCCGCAGCTCCGGCCTGGCGCCGGTGTCGTTCCCGGCTGAGTACCCGGGCGTGCTCGGCGTGGGAGCGGTCACGAGCACCGGGCGTCCGGCCAGCTTCTCGAGCGGCAACCTGTCCGTCCAGATCGCCGCGCCCGGCAAGGGAGTCCCCGCCCAGGGCAGGAACGGCCTGTACTACACCGTCGACGGCACCAGCCCGGCGTGCGCGCTCGTGGCAGGCGTCGCGGCGCTCATCGAGTCCAGGTACCAGGGGATTTCGCCGGCCCTCGTGACGCAGGCGATGACGAGCACCGCGCGGCAGAACCCGCCGGGCGGCTACGACGTGCTCACCGGGTTCGGCATCGTCAACGCGAGCGCGGCGCTCGACAAGGCGGGACAGCTGATGAAGGAGCGGCACCAGGGGTCGCAGGTGCCGCTGGCCGCGCACTTCGGCGGTGGCCCGGCGGCGGAGCCCGCCGCCCCGGTGACAGCGCGCGGCGACGGCTCGCTCGTGGCGTTCCTCGTCCTCGCGCTGCTGTCGCTCGCGGCGGGGGCGGCCGGGGTGGCGGCGGTCGTCAGGTCCCGCGGGCAGCGCCCGTGACGACGATCGACGACTACACCTCCCGGGTGCTCGACGTGGTGGACGCGATCCCGCCGGGACACGTGATGTCCTACGGCGACATCGCCGAGTACCTGGGCACGGGCGGCCCTCGCCAGGTCGGCCAGGTGATGTCCCAGTACGGCGGCGGCGCTCCCTGGTGGCGCGTGATCCACGCGGACGGCACGCCGGCGCCGGGACACGAGGCGGCGGCGCTCGCACGCTACCTTGCCGAGGGCACGCCGCTGCGCTCGGCCGGGCAGCCGGTCCGCGTCGACATGCGCCGGGCACGGTGGCGCGGTACCAGCTAACCGGCGTTCCAATGTCGGTGCCCCGTGATGGAATCGATCCTGATGAACGGTTACCGGCTTGTCCGCCAGCCGCCGGCCGCCGCGCTGCCTGCCCGGCCGGCCCTCGACGAGGCGCAGCAGCGGGTGGTCGACCACAAGGGCGGCCCGTTGCTCGTGCTCGCCGGGCCGGGCACCGGCAAGACCACGACGATCGTGGCGGCCGTCGCGGAGCGGATCGAGCGCCGGGGCATGGACCCCGGCCGCATCCTCGTGCTCACGTTCAGCAGGAAGGCAGCGGGCGAACTGCGCGACCGCATCACCGCGCGGCTCGGCCGGACCACCTCTGAGCCGCTCGCGCTCACCTTCCACAGCTACGCCTACGCGCTGGCCCGCCGCGAGTTCGTGCTGGCGGGGGACCAGCCGCCGCGCCTGCTTTCCGCGCCCGAGCAACTGCTCGAGATCCGCCGGATGCTGCGCGGCGAGGTGGCTGACGGCGCGGGGAACTGGCCGGGCCGGCTCCGGCCCGCGCTCGCCACCAGGGGGTTCGCCGAGGAGCTGCGCGACGTCCTGATGCGCGCCGCCGAGCGCGGGCTCGACGGTAAGTCGCTGCGCCAGCTCGGCAGGCGCAGCGGGCGCGACGACTGGGTGGCGGCGGGCGGGTTCCTCGACCGCTACTCCGCGCGCTTCGACCTGGCCCCGGTGCCCGCGTATGACTACGCGGAGATCGTCAGGATCGCGGCGCGGCTGCTCACCAGGCAGTCCACCAGGCAGCGGGAGCGGGACGCGTACGACGCCGTGCTCGTCGACGAGTACCAGGACTGCGACCCGGCGCAGGAGGCCCTGCTGCAGGCGCTGGCCGGCGACGGCCGGGACCTGGTAGCCGTGGGCGACCCCGACCAGTCGATCTACGCCTTCCGCGGCGCGGACGTGCGCGTGCTGACCAGCTTCCCCGATAAGTTCCGCGGCCCGGACGGCGCGCCCGCTCCGGTCGTCGCGCTGCGCACCTGCCGTCGCAGCGGCCCGGTGCTGCTCGCCGCGTCGCGCCGGGTTGCCAGGCGGCTGCCTGCCGCGCCGGGCGGCGGCACCGCGCTGCACCGCCAGCTCCGGCCGGTGCCAGGCGGCCCGGCCGGCCAGGTCAGGATCTGCGTCGCGGATACCAGGGCGCAGGAGGCCGCGGTGGTCGCGGACACCCTGCGCCGGGCGCACCTGGCGGACGGGGTGCCGTGGGGGCGGATGGCGGTGCTTGTCCGCTCGGCGCGGTGGCAGGTACCCGCGCTGCGCCGGGCGCTGACCGCCGCGGGCGTACCGGTCACCGTCGCCGGCGACGAGCTGCCCCTGCCTGACGAGCCGGGCGTCCGGCCGCTGCTCACGCTGCTGCGCTGCGCCGTCCGCCCGGAGCGGCTCGACGAGGAGACCGCCGCCGAGCTGCTGACCGGCCCGCTCGGCCAGACCGACAGCCTCGGCCTGCGCAGGCTCAGGCGGGCACTCGACGGCGCTTCGCTGCGCGAGGCGCTCACCGACCCGCGTGCCTTGCACGCGGTCAGGGACCGCGTGGCCGCGCCGGCCCGCCGGGTGGCGGCGCTGCTCGACGTGGCGACCAGGCAGACCGCAAACGGGGCCACCGCGGAGGACGTGCTCTGGGCGGTCTGGGACTCCTCCGGGCTCGCCGCCAGCTGGGAGGAGCAGGCCGAGCACGACACCGCCGCCGACCGGGACCTGGACGCGGTGCTCGCGCTGTTCGAGGCCGCGGCGCGGTTCACCGACGACCTGCCGCCGGGTAGCCCGCAGCTGTTCATCGACAGCCTGGCGGGCCAGGAGATACCCGGCGACACCCTGGCCGAGCGCGCGGTCCGCGAGGACTGCGTCCGCCTGCTGACCGCGCACCGCGCCAAGGGGCTCGAGTGGGACGTGGTGGTCGTGGCCGGGGTGCAGGAGGAGGTCTGGCCCGACCTGCGGCTGCGCGGCTCACTGCTCGGCGCGGACGAGCTGGCCGAGGCAGCCGGGCCCGCCGCCGGCGACGGGCCGGGCGTGCCGCGCGACGTCGCCGCCGCGGCCCTGGGGGCCAGGCTGCTCGCCGAGGAGCGGCGGCTGTTCTACGTGGCGGCCACCAGGGCGAGGAAGCTGCTGATGGTGACCGCCTCGGGCGGCGACGAGCAGGACCAGCGGCCGTCGCGGTTCCTCGCCGAGCTAGCGGGCGATGACATCGAGATCGAGCGGGCGGGCGCGGCGACCCGGTGGCTGTCCCTGCCCGCCCTGGTCGCGGACCTGCGCAGGACCGCGGTGGACCCGGCGAAGCCGGCGGCGCTGCGGGCGTCCGCGGCCGGCCAGCTCGCCCGGCTCGCGGACGCCGGGGTGCGCGGCGCCGACCCGCGCGGCTGGTACGCGCTCACCGAGTTGTCCGACGCCGCCCCCATCGTCGACGGCGGCGAGCGGGTCAAGCTGTCGCCGTCGCACGTGGAGACGTTCACCCGCTGCGGCCTGCGCTGGCTGCTCGAGTCCGCGGTCGGTGCCGGGCATCCGGACGTGCTACGGCACCTGGGCACGGTGATCCACGCTGCCGCCGAGCTCATCGCGGGCGGCGCGACCGAGCAGCAGGTGGCGGGCCGGATCGACGACATATGGCACCACCTGGATTTCGGTAGCGTCTGGTACGGGAACCGGCAGCGGGAGCTCGCGGAGCGGATGGTCCGCAAGTTCCTCGACTGGCACGCGGCCAACCCGAGGGAGCTGCTCGCGGCCGAGCAGTCGCTCAAGGTGCGGGTGGGCCGGGTGGAGATCACCGGCCGGGTGGACCGGCTCGAGCGGGACGACGCAGGCCGCGGCGTCGTCGTAGACCTCAAGACGGGGGCGTCCGCGCCGCGCGACGAAGAGCTCGGCCGGTACCCGCAGCTCGGCGTCTACCAGCTCGCGGTCCTGCTCGGCGCGTTCGAGCAGTTCGGCGTGACCGAGCCGGGCGGCGCCGAGCTCGTCCAGGTCGGCAAGGCCGGCCTGACCGCCAAGGCGCGGGTGCAGCGCCAGCCCCCGCTGTCCGACGACCAGGATCCGGGCTGGGCGGGCAAGCTCGTCGACGCGGTCGCCGAGGGCATGGCAGGCCCGGTGTACCGGGCGCGGGTGAACGCCGGCTGCCGCACCTGCCCGGTGGCGTCGTGCTGCCCGGTGCACCCGGACGGCGGCGAGGTCACCAGGTAAAGAGCGCTCTAACCGGATCTTTACCCGGCCGGTACATTGGACCGGCAGGAGGTACGTGCGTGGACTATGCGACGAGCCGGGGGCCGGCGTCGAGAGATGACAGGCTGGCCTGGGCGGAGCCGGGCGCGGAGGACCTCGGCGGGGGCCTGTACCGGATACCGCTGCCGCTGCCGGGGGACGCGCTTACCGCGGTGAACGTCTACGCCATCACCGGCGACCACGGTGTGGACCTGATCGACGCGGGCATGGCGCTCGCGCAAGCCCGCGAGCGGCTGACCGGGGCGCTTGGCCAGCTCGGCTACGCCCTGCCCGACATCAGGAACTTCTTCATCACCCACATCCACCAGGACCACTACACGCTCGCGGTGCAGCTGCGGACCACGCTGCGCGGCCAGATCGCGCTCGGCGAGGCGGAGCGCGCCAACATGGACGCGATCAGGGACGTCGCGGCCGGCCGGGCCGAGGTCGGGTTCATCGACATGCTCCCGCGGATGGGCGCGGCGGAGCTGGCCGCGAAGGTCCACGGCATCCTGGATCCCCGGCTCGCCGACCCCCAGCCCAAGCTCGAGTGGGCCGACCCGGACCGCTGGCTTCCCGACGGCGCGCTGCTCCACCTGCCGGGCCGGACGCTGCGGGCCATCCACACGCCCGGGCACACCACGGGCCATGTCGTGTTCCACGACGAGGCGGCGGCCGCCCTGTTCGCAGGCGATCACGTGCTGCCGCACATCACGCCGTCGATCGGCTTCCAGCCCGTCATCACCCGGCTGGCGCTCAGCCAGTACCTGGGCTCGCTGCGGCTGATGCTCACGCTGCCGGACACGCGGCTGCTGCCCGCGCACGGCCCGGTCCAGCCGTCCACCCACGCCCGGGTCCACCAGCTGCTTGAGCACCACGAGGTCCGGCTCGCGCAGACGCTGGAGGCCGCGAGCGTCGGCCCGGTCACCGTCTTCGAGGCGGCCGGCGCGCTGCCGTGGACCCGCAGGCAGCGTAAGCTCATCGAGCTCGACCCGATGAACCAGCTGCTCGCCACCGGCGAGACCGCGGCCCACCTGGAGGTCCTCGTTATCCGCGGTCAGCTGGCCAGGGAGACGACCCCCGACGGCATAGACCGCTTCGGCCCGCCCGCTCCCGCGCCGCAATAGGTGGTCCGGCAGCCGCGCAATGTCGGTGCGGTCTGCTGGAATGGAGACGTGGAGACCTACACGCCGGGGCAGCTGGCGCGGGTGCTGCGGCTGCCCGAGCCGACGGCGGAGCAGGCGGCGGTCATCGGCGCGCCGCTCGGGCCGCTCGCCATCGTCGCCGGAGCGGGGTTCAGGCAAGAGCGAGACCATGGCCGCGCGGCTGGTCTGGCTGGTCGCCAACGGCATGGTCCGCCCGGACCGGGTGCTCGGCCTTACCTTCACGAGGAAGGCGGCGGCGGAGCTCGCCGAGCGGGTACGTACCCGGCTGGACGCGCTGCGCCGGGCCGGCCTGGCGGGCGCGCCCGCCGACGAGGACCTCGGCCCCTGGGCGGGCGACCCGGTGATCAGCACCTATCACGCCTACGCGGGCCGCCTGGTCAGCGACCACGCGCTGCGGGAGGGGCTCGAGCCATCCATGCGGCTGATCACGGCCGCGCTGTCCTGGCAGCTCGCGTCGTCGATCGTGGCCGCCTACGACGGGCCGATGGACGAGGTGCAGTGGACACCGCAGACGGTCACCGCGGCGGTGCTCGAACTGGCCGGCGACCTGTCAGAGCACCTGCGGTCGTCCGCTGACGTGCGGGGCGTGGGCCGGTGGCTGGAGACGGAGGCGGCCAGGTGGCCGGGCCGGGTGCTCGCCCAGGTGCGCCAGGTCATCGATGCGCAGCGGACCAGGGAGCAGCTGCTGCCGCTCGTCGACCGCTACGCCGCCGCGAAGCGGGCGCGCGAGGTGCTCGACCACGGGGACCAGGTTGCGATCGCCGCGCGGATCGCGGACCGGCACCCCGAGGTGGGCGCGGCCGAGCGGACCCGCTACCAGGCGGTGCTGCTCGATGAGTACCAGGACACCAGCCACGCGCAGCTCGTGCTGCTGCGCGCCCTGTTCGGCGGCGGCCACCCGGTCACCGCGGTCGGCGACCCGTGCCAGTCGATCTACGGCTGGCGCGGCGCGAGCGCGGGCAACCTGCGCAGGTTCGCTCAGGATTTCCGTGACCGGTCGGACCGGCCCGCCCCGGTCTGCCAGCTTTCCACCAGCTTCCGCAACGCCGGCCGGGTGCTCGAGACGGCCGCCGTGCTCCAGGTGGAACTGCGGGCGCAGGCGCCGGACGTCCCGGTGCTGCAGCCCGCGCCCGACCGCGGCGGCCGGGGCGGCGTGCGCGCCGCGCTGCTGGCGACGATGACCGCAGAGGCGGACTGGGTGGCCGCCCAGGCCGCCGCGCTGCTCGCGCTGCCGGCGGGGACGGCGCCGGACGGGCAGCCGTGGCCGGACGGCCGGGCCGCCGGGGTGCGCCCGTCGGATATCGCGGTGCTGTGCAGGAAGCGGTCCCAGTTCGTGCCGCTGCGCCGGGCGCTCGAGGCGCGCGGCATCCCGTGCGAGGTGGTGGGGCTCGGCGGGCTGTTGTCCGTGCCCGAGGTGCAGGACGTGGTGGCGACACTGCGCGTGCTGCACGACGCCTCCACCTCCGACGCGCTCGCCCGCCTGCTCACCGGGCCGCGGTGGCGGATCGGCCCCCGCGACCTGGTGGCCCTGGGCCGGCGCGCCCGTTACCTGGCGGCCCCCCCGGCGGCCCCCGCCCGGGAGGCATCCGCACCCGAGGGCGACGCGCCGCCGGACCAGGCCGAGACGGCCGGCTCGCTTGGCACCGCCGCCCAGCCGGAAGACCCGCTGGCCGGCGCGGTCACCGACCTGACCACGCCGGACAGCGCCGCGTCCCTGGTGGAGGCGCTCGACGACCTCGGCGACCAGGCGGAGTACTCGGCGGCCGGATACGCCAGGCTCTCGGCGCTCGCCGCGGAGACCCGGCGCCTGCGCGAGCACGTGACCAGGCCGCTTGCCGACCTCATCGCCGAGGTGGAGCGGGCGCTCAGCCTCGACATCGAGGTGGCCGCGCGGCCAGGCGGCGACATGGCCGCCGCGCGGGCCGACCTTGACGCCTTCACCGACGTCGCGGTCACGTTCGCGGGCGACCAGCCGGAGCCGACCCTCGGCGCGTTCATCGCCTACCTCGCGGCGGCCCAGCAGGAGGAGTTCGGCCTCGAGACGGGCCGGGTTGGCGAGTCGGACACGGTCAAGCTGCTCACCGTGCACGCCGCCAAGGGCTTGCAGTGGCCGGCGGTGTTCATCCCCGGGCTCGCCGCGGGGGAGAAGTCGCGCGTCTTCCCCGCCCGGCCGAAGGCACCGACCCGCTGGACGCGCAACCCCCGGCTGATCCCGTTCCCGCTGCGCGGCGACGCCGCCGACCTGCCCGCGCTGACCTCGCTCGACGCGGACTCCGTCGCGGAGTTCAACGAGGCCTGCGCGGCCCGCGACCTGGCGGAGGAGCGCCGGCTCGCCTACGTCGCGGCGACGCGGGCCGCGTTCTGGCTCGGCTGCTCCGGTTACTGGTGGGGCGAGGCGACCGCGCCGCTCGGCCCGTCGGTGTTCCTCACCGAGGTCCGCGCGGCGTGTGACGCAGGCGCCGGCACGGTGGCCCAGTGGGCGGACCAGCCCGCGCAGGACGCGGAGAACCCGCTGCTCGCCGAGGTCGATGAGGCGGACTGGCCGGCGACCCGGCCGGCCGGCAGTACGCCGCGGTCGCCGCAGCGGCGGCCCTGGTCGACGAGGCCAGAACCGTTGTCCAGGCCAGCCGCGACTCCGAGCCTGCGGCCGCCGAGCCTGCGGCCGCCGAGCCTGCGGCCGCCGACAGTCACCCCGTCACCAGCGAGCAGGAAGAGCTGAACGAGCAGGAGCGGGAGCTGATCGCGGCCTGGGAGCTCGACACTGGCCTGCTGCTCGCCGAGCGCGAGCAGCGCCGCGCCCGCGGCGACGGCCCCGTCGAGGTCATGCTGCCCGCCCGCCTGTCGGTGTCCGCCCTGGTCGCCCTGGCCAGGGACCCGGACGAGCTGGCCCGTCAGGTGCGTCGCCCGATGCCGCAGCCGCCCGCGCGGCAGGCGCGCCGCGGCACCGCGTTCCACCGCTGGCTCGAGGAGCGGTTCAGCCAGCAGCGGCTGATCGACGACGACGACCTGTTCGCCGAGGACGACGTAGCGGCCGAGCAGGACGAGAACCTGATGGAGCTGCGGGCCCGCTTCGAGGCCGGCGAATGGGGCGGCCGCTGGCCCCGGGAGGTCGAGGTCCCGTTCGACACGCGGATCGGCGACCGCCAGGTCCGCGGCCGGATCGACGCCGTCTTCGCCGACCCGGCCGGCGGCTACGACGTGGTCGACTGGAAGACCGGCCAGCTCCCGCGCACGAAGGCGGAAAGGGACGCGGTGGCGGTCCAGCTAGCCGCCTACCGCCTTGCCTGGGCCGCCCTGGCCGACGTCCCGCTGGACAAGGTCCGCGCCGCCTTCTACTACGTCCGCCAGGACCGCACCGTCCGCCCCGCCGACCTGCTCAACGCCGACGGGCTGCGGGACCTGATCAACCGGGTCCCCGAGGCGAGCTAAGCCGCCCCTCGGCTCCATGCGCCGGCGCCAGCCTGCTGTGCGCGCTTGCGCCGGTGGTCGCGGACGACGCGGATCGCGAAGCCGAGCATGCTAATCCCCAAGCCGTACAGCATGGCGCCTGCCTCGCCCAGCGCGAGCGGGCGGGCGCCGCGCATGCTCTGCACCGGCCCGGCGTAGACACCGAGCGCGAAGCACGCCGCTGCCGCGACGAGCATGACCCAGGCCCAGTCGCGGCTGATGATCTCCCTGCGCGGCGGGGGCGGCGGAAGGTGGACGGCGGACGAGAGCGCCTCCGCTAGCGCGTCGGGGTCGCTTCGCAGGCCGGACCAGTAGGCTGAGCCGAGGCCCGCGACGCTGACCGTGAGCCTCTGGTCGGCCCCCTCTCCGTCCCGGCTGGCCACCTTCAGCGCTCCCCGGCGAAAGCCCACGTCGGTGACATCCGCGAGCGGCACCTGCCTGGTGCTCCAGAAGTTCCTGATCACCAGCGTGTCCCGGGTCAAGGTCACGGAGTGGACTAGTGCCCGCCACGCGAGAACTCCCCAGGCCGCCACGGCCAGCTCAAGCGCGATCCAGCCGCCGTTCGGGACGTGGGTGGTTACCAGCTTTTCGCCCAGCCACCATCTAGGCACTACCGGAAAGAGCGCCATGCCGATGGCCAAGGTTAGGCGCGTTGCTGCGGGGCGACGCCACGTCCGCTCCGTGCCATCGCGGGACACACCACTGATCAACACGGATCAAATCGTACGATATCAGCCCATATCGGGCCGCATGTCGGGCCGGAACGGTTTACTCCGCGGCGCCGTCGGTCGCCGCCGGGCAAGCCGCGCGCCTGCCTCACCGGTCTCGCCCGACCCAGCGGGGAAGGCCGCGCCGCCCGGGCCTGCCCGCCGGCGCCGGGCTCCCCCGTTAACGCGGAAGTTCCGCGCTTCACGGAAATTCCGCACGTGTGAGACATGCGAAATTTCCGTGGTGCGCAGGGTTTCCGCGTTAACGGGCGCTGGGCAGGCCAGCGGCCGCCTCTGTTGTTACGGCGGTGCTTAGAGAGGGGGAAGGGGCGGCTGACGCGGCTGTCGGCAGCCCGAAGACCACGCGGGCACGGGGCAGCGGCGCGCAGAGCTGGCTCCGCTTTTGCGTCGTGAATTCCTGCCATGCACCAGTGATCTGGGCCCAACTCAGCGACCGGCACAACAGCGCCTGCATTCGCCTGTGGACGTAGCATGAGAGCGTGTCCGGGCCAGGCGTTTCCGTTCCAGCGGTGGTGCGACTGCTGGCCGATCCGGTGCGGTGGCGGCTGATGCGGGAGTTGGCTTCTGGTGACCGGCGGGTCCGTGAGCTGGTGGCGGCGGTCGGCCAGTCGCAGAACCTGGTCTCCTATCACCTCCGCCAGCTCCGCCTGGGCGGCCTGGTGTCCGCGCGGCGCAGTAGTTTCGACGGGCGCGACACGTACTACAGCCTTGACCTGGACGGCTGTGCGCGGGCACTGGCGGGTGCTGCCGTCGCGCTGCACCCTGGCTTGGCTAGCCCGGCGTCCACGCCTGCCACGCCTGGCCTGGCTGCCACGCCTGGCTTGCCTGCGCTGGCTGCCCTGGATGGCTTGGCTGCCCTGGATGGCTTGGCTGCCCTGGATGGCTTGGACGGCTTGGCTGGCGTGAGTAGCCCGGCTTCCGGGCCTGTCGTGGCAGGGCAGGCGGACGTGGCTCGGTGCCCCTCGGCGGGTGCTGTTCGTGTGCACGGGGAATAGCAGCCGCTCGCCGATGGCGGAGGGGCTGCTGCGGTACCGGGCGGGGACGCGGGTGGCGGCGGCGAGCGCGGGAATCCGGCCCAAGCCGGTACACCCGCACGCGGTCGCGGTGATGCGCGACCGCTATGGCGTCGACATCGCCGGGCACCGGCCCGTTCAGGTGGAGACGGCCGCGCGCGAGCGGTTCGACTACGTGATCAGCCTGTGCGACAAGGCGCGCGAGGCATGCCCCGGGTTCACCGGCAATCCCGGCCTGATCCACTGGAGCCTGCCCGACCCGGCTGCGGGCGAGGACGGCCTGGCCGGCTACCCGGCGTTCGAGCGCACCGCCGCCGAGCTTGACGCGCGGATCGGGTTCCTGCTGCCGGTACTTGACCTGGCCGTTCCCGCTGCGGGGTAGCGGCATAGTACATCAAATCAGATTGATGTACTATCGCCTGGTGGATGAGTCGAGTCCGGACGTACCGCACGTGCCGCTGCCGACGGTGCTGCGGGAGTGGGGGCGGATCGGCTGCATCGGGTTCGGCGGGCCGCCCGCGCACATCCGGCTGCTGCGGCAACTGGTCGTGGAGCGCCGCGGCTGGCTGGACGCGCGCGAGTTCGAGGACGCGATCGCGGTCTGCAACATGATGCCGGGGCCCGCCTCCACGCAGCTGGCCATCTTCTGCGCCTGGCGGCTGCGCGGACGGGCGGGGGCGCTAGTCGGCGGGGCCGGGTTCATCCTGCCCGGCCTTGTTGTCATACTCGCCCTTTCCGTGCTGTTCCTGGCCGGCACGCCGCCGCTGTGGGTGCTCGGCGCCGGGGCCGGCGCGGGCGCCGCAGTGCCCGCCGTGGCGGTGCAGGCCGGGTGGTCGCTGCTCGGACCGAGCTGGAAGAACAAGGCGTCCGCCGTCCGCTGGGCGTGCTACCTCGCCGCCGGGCTGGCGGCCGCGCCGACGATCGGCCCGTGGCTGGTGCTCGTGCTGCTCGGCTGCGGAGCGGTGGAACTCCTCGCCCGGCGCCGGGCCGCGCGGCTCCCCGCCACCGAGACAGGCGGTGCCACCGAGACAGGCGGTGCCACCGAGACAGGCGGTGCCACCGGACAGGCGGTGCCACCAGGCCAGGTAACGAGGCTGGGACGAGCGGCGGTGCGGTGGCAGGAGACACCGCCGGAACCGGTGGTACCGGGACGGACGGCGGTGGCGGAACAGGTGGAACACCCACCCGTTCCGACGACGCAGGCGGCTCCGGCACTCAGGGAAAGCTGCACGGGCTCCTCGCCGCCCCCGCTCTCGTCCTCGCCGTCGGCGGCGGGGTGCTCGCGTCGGTGGCGTGGGAGGCGTTCAAGATCGGCGGGCTGTCGTTCGGCGGCGGGTTCGTCATCATCCCCCTGATGCAGGCCGACGTGGTTGGCCACTACCACTGGATGAGCGGCGCGCAGTTCCTTAACGCGGTCGCGCTCGGGCAGGTCACGCCGGGGCCCGTGGTGCAGACGGTGGCCGTGGTCGGCTACGCCGCCGCCGGGATCGCCGGGGGGCTACTCGCCTCCGCGGTCGCGTTCACCCCGTCCTTCCTGCTGGTCCTGTTCGGCGGCCCGCACTTCCAGCAGATCCGCGGCAATGCGCGCGCCCGTGCCTTCCTTGACGGCGCCGGGCCCGCGGCCATCGGCGCCATCTTCGGCTCGGCCATCGCGCTCACCCGCGTGCTCAGTCACCCCTGGCAGTACGCGGTGCTGGCCGGCGCCCTGGTGCTGCTGCTACCGCTGCGCCGCGGCGTCGTGCTCACCCTGCTGGCCGGCGCCGCCATCGGCGTCACCATCGCCCTCGCCGCGGGCACCGTCGCCCCCTGACGGCGGCTACCTGACGGCGGCTGCCTAGCGGCGGCTGCCTAGCGGCGGCTATCCGTCATTGGCGGCGAGGTAGCGCTCGATCGTCTCCACCTTGGCGGTCAGGCCGTCCGTGACGCCTGGGCGCAGGTCAGCCTTGAGCACCAGGCTGACCCGGGGCGCCCGCGCGGCGACCGCGTCCACGGCGGCCTTCACCACGGCCATGGCTTCATCCCAGTCGCCCTCGACCGTCGTGAACATCGAGTCGGTCTGGTTCGGCAGCCCGCTGTCGCGAACCACCCGGACGGCCTCCGCGACGATCTCGCCGACGCCGTCGCCGACGCCGAGCGGTGTGACTGAAAAAGCGACGATCATGACGGAGAGACCTCCTGTAGGTGTCCTGAGCTGCGGCGATGCTGTTCAGTGCTAACAGTGCGTTAAGCACGCGATGTTCGTGAACATGGCGTCGGTCCGGTTGGGCAGTTGACGTGCGCGAGCCGGACTGCCTGCGACGGGGATCGCTGCCGGTCGGTAGCCTATGGCCTATCGGGAGTGTGCGCGTTGGCGGTGTTCGGCGGTGGCCAGCACGGCGAGAAGCAGCAGGAGCAGGACGCAGTTGGTCGCGTATTTCGCCGCTGTGGGCACGTGCCCGATGGGCTGGAGGGTGAAGGCGACGGCGCCGATGGCGGTCAACGCGCCCGAAGCCACGGCCAGGACGTGGCGCGGACCCCATCCTGGCGCAGTTGACCAGCGGGCGATGAGAATCGCGAAGACTATGAGGACGAGCAGGGCGCCGAGGGTCGCCGGCCAGGCGCCGGCGGCCCGGCTGCCGACTTCCATGCTGTCCAGCAGCGGACGCACCGCCAGCGCGAGCAGTGACACGCCCAGCACCACGGTCGGCGAGGGCGCTTGACCTCGTCGCGGTGTTTGATGCCGGCGCGGGACGGCTAGCGCTGCCGCGATGAGCGCGATCGCGACGAGGAGGGTGACGAGGATCTGCGCTGGGGAGGGGCGGAACGATTCGTGGTGCAGCGAGTCGGTCAGCACGACCCAGGCTCCGAGCGCCCACAGCGCGGCCACGCTCGCTAGGGCGGGCGGGCCGAGCCAGGGTTCCCGGGCGCGGTCGGGGAACATCGCCTCGGTGAGCGCGATCGGGGCGCTGATGCTGCCGACGACGTGGCCGCCGACGAAGCCGAGGATCATCGCCGCGCTCGTCCACCCGCCGGGTAGCAGCGTCGGCTGCCAAAGGTGGTCCCAGTAGGTGATGTCGCGGTAGTGGGGGTTGAACAGCGACTGGTCGAGCAGTCCGGCCTGCAGGAGGCCGAAGGCCGCGGCGAACAGGAAGATGCTGGGCCAGCCGCGGCCCCGGCGGCGCACGATGTCCCGGATGAGTACGGCCGGCGCACCGTAGACGGGCACGAAGACGAACAACCCGAAGATCAGCGCCGCCGGGTCGCCGATCGAGTCGTCATAGCCGACGAGGTACTCCGCGCAGATCGGCGCGGTCAGTGCGAGGAACACGACCGGCGCGAGGCGCCGTAGCGGTCCCGGCCCCACGGGGGTGCTGGCGCCGGTGCGCACCCGGGCGCCGGCGGCGCGTTTCGCGTTCGCCATCAGCTGACCTCGTGGCTCAGGGCGGCGACGGTGCAACTGGGCATCACCCGATCCTCGTCCTCGGCTCGGCGAGCGTCCGGCAAAGTCTGCGATCGGGCCGGTGCCAGCGGGGTCAGAACGAGGGCGCCGCCGGTCTGCGCGGTGGTGTTCACCGGCCCGGGTGCGAGCCTGGCCTGTTGAGTCCGCTCGTACCGAGTCATGGCGCGCGTTCCCTTGATCGTGGCGGTGGGCGCTATGTTCCGGGTCAGCCGCTGACGTGGGCGGTGTTGTCCAGCCAGTGCTTGGCGAGGTCGATGTCGCCCTTGATGCTGATGCCGGCGGCTTCGCGGTCGGCGAGAGGCAGTCGTCGGGTCAAGGTCAGCAGCAGCGATCGTGCCGGGCCGGTCACCGTCACATCGGCCTGCCGCGTTGCGAGCTGCCACCTCGCCCCGTCCGGGCGCCGTTCGACGAGCCAAGCACCCGCGTCGTGCGCGGTGTCGGTGGCCAGCCACTGCAGGCTCTGCCCGGTGCCCCGGATGGCGAGGGCGGACTCGGACCGCTGCATCTCCCACGTGGGGCTGGTGAGCATCGTGAAGTGGTTGCTGATGAGCGCGGCTGCGATGCCGGTATCGATGTCGGCCGGCCGGCCTGCCGCGCTGGCGGCGTCGAAGCCGTGGATGACCGCCTCGTTGAGCATGCTGGTCATCCAGAATCGCGTCCCGGACCGCTCGTCCCCCGCGGGGTTGAACACCGGCGCGTCGAGCGCGTCGTCGCTGCACGCACTGCCAAACCGCTGCGCTGACCGCGCCAGCCACGCCTGCCACTCGCTGGAGTCAGCGGGCGGTACCGCGAACTGCGTGGGCAGCTGTGCGGGGTCGGTGATTCGCCGCTCGATGATCTCCGCGACCCAGTGCTGGGTCTGGCCCACGTGCTCGACCAGGTCAGCGATGGTCCACTTCGGGGCTGTGGGCACGGCGGCGTCAGGTCCGGCCGCGGCGGCTGATTCCGCCAGACGCCGGGTGTGTTCGACGATCGCTCGCCGGGCGAGTTCCGCGTTCAGCTCGGTCATCGGCTTGTCCTTGCTCTTGGCCGGTCTGGCCAGGCAGCGGTCACGGGCGCCCAAGTCATCCAAGCAGGAACTAGGAGCAGCTACTGAGATCGGGCGGTCACGATGCCGGAGTGTAGATCTGGTTGATCACACCGCTTGCGAAGGCCTCGGCCGAGGACAGGGTCAGCTTCACGTCTTCGAGGTCGTCGAACCAGCGGGCGCCCTTGCCGAGGACGAGGGGATGGACGAACAACTGGAGACGGTCGAGGAGTCCGGCCTTGAGGAGTGACCGGACGAGGGTGAGGCTGCCGGTCACGGCGATGTCCTTGCCCTCGGAGTCCTTCAGGGCGCGGAGTCCGGCGAGCACGTCGCCGGTGATGATCTCGGTGTTGGTCCAGGTGGCTGCGGTCAGGGTGGTGGTGACGACGTACTTCTTCTGGTTGTTCATGAAGCTGGCGAACTCGTCTTCGCTGGTGGGCCAGTAGGCGGCGAACTGCTGGTACTGGACACGGCCCAGCAGCATCGCGTCACAGTCGGCCATGGCGGCGCCCACTGCGTTGCCCATCTCGTCGTCGAAGTAGGGGAAGTGCCAGGTGTCGGGCGCCTCGGCCACACCATCCAGGGAAACGAACAGGCTTGCGACGATCTTGCGCATCAGGAATCTCCGGGTGGTCTCGCGGCAGATTTGCTTCGATGAGTTGATAGTACGACAGCTAACTATCATGCGTCAAATAGTATGCTGGTATGCGTGATAGCGATGAGGTCGACAAGGTGATCGGCCAGTGGCGCGGCGAACGCCCTGACCTGGATCTATGGCCGGTCGAGGTGCTCGGGCGGGTGACGCGGTTCGCCGCGATCATGCACCGCTCGTTCGACGAGGTCTTCGCCCGCCACGGCCTGCACAACGGAGAGTTCGACGTCCTGGCCGCGATACGCAGGTCCGGGCCGCCCTACACCGTGACGCCCTCGGCACTTTCGCAGCAGTTGATGCTGTCGCGAGCGGGGATGACCAGCCGCCTCGACCGCCTTGAGCGAGCCGGCCTCATCACCCGGAGGTTGGATCCCGAGGACCGCCGCAGCTTCCTGGTCACGTTCAGCGAGGACGGAATGGCCGTCGTCGACGCGGCCATGAGCGACCATGCCGCGAACGAGGCAGCACTGCTTTCCGGGCTTACCGAACAGCAGCAACGGCAGCTCGACGACGCCATGTACACGCTGCTGCGGTCACTCAAGGGGAAAGAGCTTTGATTCGCAGCGGTTCGCACCTCCGTTCCGGGGGCAACGGGCTCCCCGCAGCGTCTGCCGCAGCGCGGCGGCCCGATATGATGGCGGTTCTTGCCATCGGGCCGCCGCGCGAGGACCTCGGGGGGTACGGGGGGTCGTCCCCCCGGAGGGAAACTGCACTACGTTAACCTTTCGGTCATGAACGCGACGCCGCACACACCGGAACCGACGCCGACCAGCTACGCGGTATCGGGCGTAGACGAGGAGCGTGAGCAGGTCGCGTTCGCCCGGGTCATGCGCCCGTGGCTGGCGCGGACCAAGGTGCGCTCACCGATGGTCACCTCCATCACCGGCCTCGCGAGCGGCTACTTCGCGACCATCATGCACCTGCCCCCCGGCCCGCCGATCGCGCTGACTACCGACGGCGTGGGCACCAAGATCATGCTGGCCGAGGCGGCCGGCCGCTGGGAGCCGATCGGCGTCGACTGCGTGGCGAACAACGTCAACGACCTGATCTGCGTGGGCGCCGTACCCCTCGCGCTGCTCGACTACATCGCCACCGACCGGATCGACGAGGGCGTGCTCGACGAGGTGGCCCGCGGCCTGTTCCTCGGCGCGGAGCTGGCCGGCATATCCATACCGGGCGGCGAGATCGCGCAGATCGGCGAGATGCTGGCCAAGTCGAAGTCCGGCGGCCCTGCCCTGGACCTGGTCGGGACCGCCATCGGCGCGGTGCCGCACGAGCGCACCCCGCTTGACGGCAGCAACGTGCGGGCGGGCAACGTGGTCATCGGGCTGCCGAGCTCGGGCCTGCACAGCAACGGGTTCTCACTGGCCAGGCACGCGCTGTTCAAGATGGGCGGCCTGAGCCTGGACAACGCCGTGCCGGGCACCGGGCGGCGGATCGCCGACGCGCTGCTGCAGCCGACCCGGGTGTACGTGAACGCCGCCGAGGCGCTGTGGGCGGCGGGCATCACGCCGCACGGCATGGCGCACATCTCCGGCGGCGGCCTGCTCAACATCACCAGGCTCGCCGCCGACGTGTCCTACGAACTGGACGCGCTGCCGGACGCGCCGGAGATCTTCGCGCTGATCGCCAGCGCCGGCGAGGTCGCCGCGGCCACCATGTACGCCACGTTCAACATGGGCGTCGGGTTCTGCATCGTGGTGGGCGCGGACGAGGAGGGGGCCGCGCTTGACGCGCTCAAGGGCGCGGGCGAGGACGCCACCCGCATCGGCACCGTGACCGGCCAGCGCGGCCGGACCGTCACCATCCCGGCCGCCGGGCTCAAGGGCAAGGGCGACACCTTCGAGCAGGCGGGCTGAGCCCGGCCTGTACGTTAGGGTCCATGGACGTCCGGGACTACATCGCGGCCAACGCCGCCGAGTTTTCGCAAGCACTGCGCGACTGGCTGAGCATCCCGTCGGTCTCGGCCGATCCGGCCCGTCACGATGATGTCATTCGGTCCGCGGAGTGGCTGGCCGGCTACCTGCGGCAGTCGGGCTTCCCGGTGGCCGAGGTCTGGGAGACCGAGGGCCTGCCCGCCGTCTACGCCGAGTGGCCCGCGACGATCCCGGCGCCCCGAGGGTGCTTGCTCTACGGGCACCACGACGTCCAGCCCGCCGACGCTCGAGCGAGCTGGGAGACTAGCCGTTCGAGCCGTATGCGGAAGCCGACGGCAAGGACTCTCGGACGCGGCGCGATCCGACGACAAGGGCCAGGTCTACTTCCACGCCTCGGCGTGCGCGCCGCACCTCGCGGCGAGCGGCGCCGCGTCGCCCCCGGTCAACCTAAGGTGCTCATCGAGGGCGAGGAGGAGTCCGGTTCGCCCACTTCGCGCAGCTGCTGCGGGAGCACCGCGACCGGCTCGCCGCGACGTGTCGTCGATCAGCGACACCGACCATGTGGGCGGCGGACGCGATCTCGGTGTGCATCGGCATGCGCGGCATGGTGGAGGCCCAGGTCACGGTCACGCGGCCCGGTCCGCGACCTGCACTCCGGCTCGTTCGGCGGCGGCGTGCCCAACCCGCGCACGTGCTGGCGAGCATGGTGGCGCGGCTGCACGACGAGGACGGCCACGTCACGCTGCCCGGCTTCTACGACGGGGTCGATGCCGCTGACCGGCGAGGAGCGGGAACTGTTCGCCCGGCTCCCGTTCGACGAGGAGGGCTGGCTGGCGGACGCCGCGACGAGCGGCGCGACGTACGGCGAGGCGGGCTACACCACGCTCGAGCGGATCTGGGCCCGCCCGACCGCCGAGGTCAACGGCCTGTGGGGCGGCACACCGGTCCAGGCGGCAAGACGATCATCCCGAGCGACGCGCACGCCAAGCTGTCGTTCCGCCTGGTCGCCGGCCAGGATCCCGCCGACGAGGTCATGGCGTCAGCTTGAGACATACGTGCCGAGGGTCCGCCCGGAACGGGTGCGTGGTGACCCTGACTGCGAAAGCCCGGGGTCGGGCCCTTCCTCGGCCGATCGACCGCCCGGCGCTGACAGCGCGCGACGCGCGCGATGGAGCGCGCGTTCGGCCCCGAGGTGCTTTTCACGCAGGAGGGGGGCAGCGGCCCGCAGGCCGAGCTCGCCGAGATCCTCGGCGCGCCGCTCGTGTTCGTCGGCCGTCGGCCTTGACGCGGACCGGATCCACGCGCCCAATGAGTATGCGGATGTCGAGTTCCGGCTGCTGCGCGGCGCAGAGGCGACCGCCTATTTGTGGGAGGAGCTCGCGGGCGCCGAGGTCAGCGCGTGAGCCCTGCCGACGTGGACCAGCTTGACGACGGGCCGCTCGGCCGGCTCGCGCTTTCCCGCTCCGCGGTTGACCGGGCGACGCAGCGGCGCGGCGACACCGACTGGCTGGCGGCTGGCCTGGGCGCGACCCGCGTACCCGGGTGCTGGTGGTACACGACGCGCAGGCGCTGGTCGCGGACCGCGGGCGGGCGGCTTGCGCTGGTGCTCGTGCCGCCCGGCCGAGGCCCCGCCGGGAACGCGGTCCTGCTCGGCGTTGACGGCGAGACGTGCGCCTACTTCGGCGTCGCACGGTTATCCCCTGGGGAGGCGATCCCCGTACCCGGCGGATGTCCCGGTAGGGGAGCACGACGCGAGACCGAGGCGCTGCGGCAGGTCGGCGCGCTGCTCGGCGACCGCGACGCGGGGCTGATGACGTCATGCGGTGGCGCTGGCGAACTGGCATGCCACGCACCCGCGCTGCCCGCAGTGCGGCGTCGCCACGGTGCCCGCGCAGGCCGGGCGCCTCGACTACCTGCCCGGCGGACGGCAGCGAGCACTTCCCGCGGCTCCGACCCGGCGGTGATCATGCTGGTGCATCGACCACGACGACCGGCGCATGCTGGCCCGTAACGCCGCTGTGGCCGCGCGGCCGGATGTCGGTCGTCGCGGGATTCGTCGAGCCGGGGGAGTCGGCGGAGATGCCGTGGCGCGCGAAGGCTACGAGGAGGCCGGCGATCGTGGTCGGGCAGGTCCGCTACCTGGGCAGCCAGCCGTGGCCGATCCCGCGCAGCCTGATGCTCGGGTTCCAGGCGACGGCCAAGGGCGGCCAGCGGATCGAGGTCGGACGAAGAGGAGATCGGCGAGGCGCGCTGGTTCAGCCGCGGAAGAGCTGAGCGCGGCGATCGACGCGGGCGAACTCGGCATCGCGCCGACGTCGTCGATCGCGCGGCGGCTCATCGAGTACTGGTACGGCGCGGAGCTGCCCGACGGCCCGGCAAGCTGGACGGCCCGCGGCCGGTAAGTGCCCGCGCGAGCCAGTCGCCCTCGCCCGGGTCGTCAGCCGCTGACGTCCGGGCCGGCCTTGGCGATGCTGACCCGGAGCAGGAGGCGCTGATCGCGCTCCATCGCCGCGCGGTAGTCGTCCCAGTCCGGGTGCTCGCCTGAGATGTCGCGGTAGTAGCCGATGAGCCCGTCCATGGCCTCGGGGAGTTCCACGATGTCCGCCGTGCCCTCGAGCTGGACCCACCGGCCGTAGAAGCCATCGGGGAAGACGCACAGCCAGACCCGGGGGTTGCGGCGGACGTGCCGCACCTTGTAGGCGGTCTGCCTGGTGCTGATGATTACGTGGCCGTCACCGTCGACGCCCGCCGTAACGGGCGACAGCTGCGGCGAGCCGTCCTGCTTGAGGGTGGCAAGGACCGCATGGTGGTTGCGGCGCACGTACTCGATTGCCTCGTTGATCTCCATGAACCCATCCTGGCCTAACCTTGGCCCATGCAGCACGTGTCAGCTCAGCTCAGGCCGGCCCTCCTCGAGCGCTGGGCTTAGCCCGCGTGGCGTCCACCAGGGACTGGTTCGAGTCGGTCGCCGAGGCGCGGCGGCGGGCGAGGCGGCGGCTGCCGCGCCCGGTCTTCATGGCCCTCGAGGCGGGCGCGGAGGCCGGCGTCACCAGGGCCGACAACGTCGCGGCGTTCGGCGAGATCAGGTTCGCGCCGCCGCGTCTCGCGGACCTGCCGCCGGTCCGCGACCTGCGTACCTCGGTGCTCGGCACGGACATCGCGCTGCCGGTGATCGCGTCCCCGGTGGGGGCGCAGGCGGTCCACCCGCTCGGTGAGGTCGCCGTGGCCATGGGCACGCATGAGGCGGGGACGGCGATGGGGCTCAGCGAGTTCGCCAGCGCCGGCGGCCGACGTGACGGCGGTCAACCCGCGGGTGTTCTTCCAGGTGCACTGGTCCGCTCACCGTGACGTGCTGCTCGCGCGGGCGGAGGCCGCCCGCGCGGCCGGCGCGACGGCGCTGATCGTCACGCTCGACTGGTCGTTTCCCGGCGGCCGGGACTGGGGGAGTCCCGCGATCCCTGAACGGCTCGATCTGCGGGCCCTGGCGCGACTCGCCCCCGCGGGCCTGGCGCGGCCCGGCTACCTGCTCAGCTGGCTGCGGCACGGCGGGCTGCCCGGCCTGACGGTGCCGAACATGGCACCGCCCGGCCTGCCCGCTCCCGGCTTCTTCGCGGCCTACCGGGACTGGATGACGGTGCCCCCGCCGACCTGGGCTGACATCGCCTGGCTGCGGGAGCGGTGGGGCGGCCCGTTCCTCGTCAAGGGCGTCATGCGGCCGGATGACGCGCGGCGGGCGGTGGACGCGGGCGCCACCGCCGTTTCCGTCTCCAACCACGGCGGCAACAACCTGGACGGCACCCCTGCCTCGATCCGGGCGCTGCCCGCGGTGGCGGCCGCCGTCGGCGACCGCGCCGAGGTGCTGCTCGACGGCGGCGTCCGCCGCGGCGCCGACGTGGTCAAGGCCGTGGCCCTCGGTGCCCGCGCGGTCATGATCGGCCGTCCCTGCCTGTGGGGGCTGGCCGCCGGCGGGCCGTCCGGCGTCCGCAACGTCTTCGAGGTGCTGCGCGCCGGCATCGACTCGGCGCTGCTCGCGCTCGGCCGCCCCTCGGTTCGGGATCTTGTCCCCGCGGACGTGATCCTCCCGGCGGACTTCGCCAGAGGGCTGACCGAACCGGGATGAGCCTCCCGGGTGAGCCATCCGTTCGTGCCGGTGCCGCCCCGCGGCTTTGGCCCGGCCGCGCCTGGGTATGTTGGCCCGGAGCGGACGAAGGGGCGTGAGTGATGGACGAGAGCAGGGCGCGAGCGCTGCTGCGCGCGGAGCGGGCCGAGGTAGCGGTGCTGCTGCGGGACACGGAGGAAGCGGCGCGCATCGCTGACCAGGTGTCGGACATTCCCGAGGACTTCGGCGACGCCGCGCTTCCGCTGTCGCAGGAAGCCGACGACGAGGCCGTGGCCGCGCAACTGCGCGAGCGGCTCGACACGATCGACCGGGCGCTCGCCCGGCTTGAGGCGGGCACCTACGGGCGCTCGGTGCTCAGCGGCAAGCCGATACCCGACCAGCGGCTTGAGGCGGACCCCGCCGCCGAGCTGACGGTGGACGAGGCGCGCAGTGCTAGCTGATAACCGGCGCTAGCTGATAACCGGGGCTAGCTGATAACCGGGCCGGCTGACCTACCGCCTTCCCGTGGCCCAGGCGGCGATCTGCGCCCGTGACCGGAAACCCAGCTTGGTCATGATGTTGGCGACGTGCCTGGCGGCCGTGGCCGGGCTGATCAGCAACTCGGCGGCGATGGCCTTGTTACTGCGCCCGGCGGCGATGAGCGCCGCGATTTCCAGCTCGCGCCGGGTCAGCGCGCTCGGCGGGGCGGGCGGGACGGCGAGCACCGGCCGTCTGGGCAGGCGCGCGGACATCCTGGCCGGTCGCCAGGTCGATGGCGCCCTCCGGCGGGAGCGCAAGGCCGCGTTCCCACAGCCGCGCGCCCGTGCCCGCGCCGAGGCGGTCGGCGGCGGCCAGGTACCGGGCGGTGCGTGCACCGCGAGGCGGCGGAAGGCCGGACGCGGCGCGCAGCCCGGCGGAGGCCGCGGCGAGCAGCACGGCGCGCTCCGCGTCACCGCCCGAGTCCGCGAGGGCGGCGAACGACTCAAGGCCGCGGGCGATCCCGATGCGCGTGCCGATGTCCCGGCATACCTGGAGGCTCTCCGTCAGGTACTGCCTGGCGGCCGCGGTGTCGCCCTGGTCGAGCGCGACCCGGCCGAGGCCGGACAGGCAGCGGGCGATCTCCGGCTGCGCGCCGACCTCCCGCAGGTAGCCGAGCGCGTCGCCGTACATGAGCTGGGCCTGCGCCAGGTCACCGCGCAGCCGGGCGAGGTCGCCGACGCCGAGCTGTGCGCGGGCGACGCCCCACCGGTGGTCGATCGACCCCATGACCTCGATGGAGGCACTGGCCAGCTCGGCCGCCTCGCGGATGTTGCCGCGGACCCCGGCGATCGCGGCGCGGATGCCGAGCGCCCAGCCGGTGTTCCAGCTGTCCCCGGCCGCCTCGGCGATGGTCATCGCCTCCCGGCCAAGGGCCTCTGCCTCGTCGGGAAGGCCCGTGTGCAGCACGATCTCGCTGAGCAGGTTGAGGCCGGCCGCCGTCCAGAACTGGTCACCCGCGACGCGGCACAGCGCGAGGCCGGCCCGGGCGGACGGCTCGGCGCCGGCCGGGTCGCTCGCCACGGACAGCTGGGCTCGCCCGATGAGCGCCTGCCCCCTGATGCCCGGGTTCACCGAGGCCGCCTCGGGACGGGCGAGGAAGGCGTCGAGCCAGGCGCTGCCGAGGGCGAACTCGCCGCGCACCAGCAGGCACGGCCGGATCGCCGTGCAGATCCGCAGCCCGGTCGAGACGTCGCCTTCGGCCAGGCACTCGCCGAGTACCAGCCAGACGTTACCCGCGTCCACGTCGTACCTGCGGAACACGTCGACCCGGTCCTGCCACGGCGCGGGCACGAGCGCCATGCCCACGGCGAAGTTCCGTTCGGCGACGCTAAGCACGTGGTCACGGAGCCGGTGCTGCAGCCGCGTCGCCTCCCCGGCCATGGCGAGCTTCTCGGCCGCGTACTCACGGATCGTGTCGAGCATCCGGAACCTGGCCGCGCCGAGCACCTCGGGCTCGCGCACCACGAGGGACTTGTCGACCAGCGCGGCCACCGTGTCGAGCAGCGTGGCCCTGCGGCACCAGCTCGTCGGTGCACACGTCCTCGGCCATGTCGAGCGACCAGCCCGCGAATACGGACAGCCGCCGCAGCAGCACCTGCTCGCGCTCGGTCAGCAGGTCGAAGCTCCAGTCGATGGTGGCCCGCAGCGTCCGCTGCCTGGTGGCGGCCGCCCGGTCGCCGGTGGTCAGCAGCCCGAACCGGTCGGCGACCCGCATCCTGATCTGCTCCACGGACAGCGCGCGGATGCGGGCGGCGGCCAGCTCGATGGCGAGCGGCATGCCGTCGAGCGACCGGCAGATCGCCGCCACCGGGCCGGCGTTTTCCGTTGTCAGGGCAAAGCCAGGGGCGATCGCCGCCGCGCGGTCCGCGAAGAGCCTGACGGCGTTGGCCGCCCGCCCGTCGGCCGACTCGGCGGCCAGCGGCGGTACCGGCCAGACAGTCTCGCCCGCGACCCGCAGCGGCTCCCGGCTGGTGGCCATCAGGCGCAGGTCGGGCGCGACGGCGAGCAGCCGCCCGCAGAGCGCGGCGCAGGCATCGAGCAGGTGCTCGCAGTTGTCGAGCGCCAGCACGAGCGCGCGCGGGCGGAGCGCGTCGGCGAGCGTGTCGAGTAGCGGGCGGCCGTCTTCCTCGGTTACCCCGACCGCGGCGGCGACGCGCGCCGCTACCAGGTCGGGGCTGGTGACGTCGGCGAGCTCCGCGTAGCACGCCCCGTCGGGGAACTCATCGGCCACCCCGGCGAGCACGTGCAGGGCGAGCCGGGTCTTGCCGATGCCGCCCGGCCCGGCCAGGGTTACCATCCGCGTCGCGCGGACAAGCTTGGTCAGCTCGTCGAGCTCTTGCTCGCGGCCGACGAAGCTGTTCGGTTCGCTGGGCAGGTCACGCCTTATGTCCGGTACCTCACTCCGGGCCGGGGGGCGGGGGTAGGCGCCCCGGAGTCGGGTGGAATTGCAGATGCTGGGATTGCAGATTGCACTTCCGACTACATAATTCGGATGATGCGCTTCCCTGACGATCCAGCCTAGCCTTTTTGTTAGCTGGGCACCGAAAGCTTCGTTTTTATGTGAGCTGCGCCGTGGTTCCGCATGCCGCCGGTGCCCGGGCCGCAGGCTGGAGGGCGGGCCAGCCGAACGGCAAGGATCCGGCCGCCGTGAACGGAACGTCCACGTGGGGGGATGCTGCGGACGGCGCGGGGGTTTCGCGACCCGCGCACCGTGCGCCGCAGGGGGACGGTCACGGCGGCCGGTCCAGGCCGGACCGGTACTGCTCGCGGAGCCGCTGCCCGGCGGCGGTGGTCGCGGCTACGTGGTCGAGCCCGAGCAGTGCGGCGCCCGCGACCGGCGGCACGTCGAGCACCCGGGCGACGGCGCCCGGTGCGGCCTGCGCGAGCTTGCGGTCGATCTCGCCGAGCAGCAGCGGGTCGCGGGATTCGAGTACCCCGCCGCCGAGCACCACCGTGACGCCGGCCGGGGCCATGCCGAGCCTGCCCATCGCGGCGACCGCCATCAGCTGTACCTCGGCCGCCTGCCTGCTCACCAGGGAGCGTGCCACCTCATCGCCGCTCGCGGCCACAGGGAGCAGCACCGCGCTGAGCGTGATCAGGTCGGCCTCGCCGAGTTCGCCCCGGTGCATGGCCACCGCCACGTCGCGCACCGAGGCCAGGCCGAAGCGGGCGGCCACCGCGGCACCGAGCGCGGTGGCCGGGCCGCGGCCGTCCCAGCCGCGCATGGCGTGCCACATCACCGCGTGGCCGAGCCCGATGCCGCCGCCCCAGTCGCCGGTCAGCGTGCCGTGGGACAGGTACCTGGCCGTTGTGCCGTCCGGCGCCACGGCCACGCAGTTGATCCCGGCGCCGCAGGTGACCGCGACGCCGCAGCGCTGGTCCGTGCCGCCGCGCAGGATCGCGAACGTGTCGTTCATCGCGACCGCCGTCAGGGACCAGCCGGCCGCGGTCAGCGCCGCGGTCAGCGCCGCCTCCTCATCCGGCAGGTCGGCGCCGGCCAGGCACGCGGAGACGTGCGCCGCGACAATGCCGGAGCCGGAATCACAGCCGTCCAGGCCGGCCTTCGCCGCCACCTCGCGGACCATGTTGCCGAGCCGGCGCATGGCGCCGCCGATGCCGTAGTCCTCGTGCGACGCGCCGGGGCCGCGCACGGCGGCGAGCACCGCTCCGTCCCAGCCGACAAGGGCCAGGTCGGTCTTGCTGTTGCCGCCGTCGATGGCGAGCACGGCGGCGGGCCCGCCGGCGGTCCCCAGTCCCGGTGCCGTCATGCCGGCCGCGTTATGCCCACGTCAGGAACCGCTGGTTTTCCGCGATCAGCCGGTCGGCCATCCGCTCCGCGAGATCGTGCTGCCCGATCAGCGGGTGCGCGAGCAGCGCGGACGCCACCCGCCGCCGCCCGCCGCGCCGCGCCGCGTCCACCGCGAGCTCCTCGTACGCCGACACGTGCCCGACCAGGCCGCGCAGCAACGGCGGGAGCGGCGCCGCCGGCGCCGGCGCCGGGCCGTCAGGCCCGATGACCGCGGGCACCTCGATGACCGCCTCGTCCGGCAGGAAGCCCAAGGTGCCCGCGTTGCGCACGTTCACCACCTGGACGTCGCCCGCGCCAGAAAGCAGCGACGCGAGCAGCGCCACCGCCGCCTCCGAGTAGAAGGCGCCGCCGC
The DNA here is from genome assembly GCA_963811335.1 of uncultured Actinomycetota bacterium. Lineage (GTDB taxonomy): Bacteria > Actinomycetota > Actinomycetes > Streptosporangiales > Streptosporangiaceae > Trebonia. Next base: position 269,390 of record CAWERB010000020.1, read on the forward strand.
GCTGGCCCAGCAGCTCCGGCTTGGCGTCGAGCGCCGGGTCGGCGTACAGCCGCAGCAGCTCGGCCTCGATCGCCGCGACCGCGGCGGCCCGGGTGCCGGACTTCCGCTGCTCAGCCACAACCGCGTCGTGCTCATAGAAATAGCGCAGGTAATACGAGGGCACAAAGCCATAGGTATCCAGAACGGAGGCGGGGGACTCCACATGCGCCGCGATCTCGTCCCGGTGGCCGGCGATCAGCTCGGGCAGCCTGTCCACTCCGGCTACGTGGACCCCGCGCTCCCAGGTCAGGTGGTTGAGCCCCACGTGGTCGAGCGACACGGACTCCGGCGCGACGCCGAGCAGCCCGGCGAAGTAGCGCTGCAGCCCGATCGCCACGTTGCACAGCCCGACCGCGCGGTGGCCCGCGTCGAGCAGCGCCCTGGTGACGATGCCGACCGGGTTGGTGAAGTCGATGAGCCACGCGCCCGGCGCCGCCCGCCGCCTGGCGAGCTCGGCGATCTCAAGTACCAGCGGCACGGTGCGCAGCGCCTTGGCGAGCCCGCCCGCACCGGTCGTCTCCTGCCCCACGCAGCAGAAGTCAAGCGGCCACGTCTCGTCCCTGTCCCGCGCCGCCTGCCCGCCGACCCGGAGCTGGATGAGCACCGCCGCCGCGCCGTCGAGACCGTCTTCGGCATCGGTGGTCCACCGGACGACCGCCCGGTGCCCGCGCGCCCGCATGATCCGCGCGGACACGGGCCCGACCGCGGCCAGCCGGGCCTCGTCGGGGTCGACCAGGACCACCTCGGTAACCTGCGGCGCGAGCCGCCCGAGCCCGTCCGCGAGCTCCGGCGTGTAGGTAGACCCCCCGCCGATAACAGCAAGTTTCACGCGCACCTCCCGTGCCCGTCCCCGGTGGGGGTCGCGGTCGCGTTAGGGGTCACGCCAGCGGTGGCGGTCACGAGAACGCCTTTACTTCCGCGCCCGACTGCGCGACGTGACAGGCGGCCTCGCCGCTGCCCAGCGGGAGCAGCTCGGGTGTTACGGTGGCGCACTGGTCGATGGCGACCGGGCAGCGCGGCTGGAAGCGGCACCCGGGGCGCGGGTTGATCACCTTGGGCGGCTCGCCGCGCTCGCCGGCCGCCGCGGCCATCGCCTCCAGGCTGGGCGGCGGCGCCTTGGGGTCGGGGACGGCGGAAAGCAGCAGCTGGGTGTACGGGTGCCGCGGCGCGGCGAGCACGTCCTCGACCGGCCCGGTCTCCGCGATCTGCCCCGCGTACATCACGATCAGCCGGTCCGCGACGTACCGGGCGCTCGCGATGTCATGGGTAATGTAAAGAATCGAGACACCCTCGGTATCCCGCAGCTTCGCCATGAGGTTGAGCAGGCCGATCCTGATGGAGGTGTCGAGCATGGAGACCGGCTCGTCGGCGAGGATGAGCCGCGGCCTGGTGGCGAGCGCCTGGGCGAAGCCGACCCGCTGCCGCTGCCCGCCGCTCAGCTCGTGCGGGTAGCGGTCGAGCATCCCCGCGCCGAGCCCAACCACGTCGAAGACCCGGGCCGCCTCGGCCCGGCGCTCGGCGGCGGACAGCTCAGGGCGGTGCAGCTTGAGGGCGCGCAGTACGCCGTGCGACGCGCGGAACACCGGGTGGAGCGAGCTGAACGGGTCCTGGAACACCATCGGTACCTGGGCGCTGTAGCGTAGCGCGTCGCGCCGGGAGCGCAGCGCCGACAGCGGTTTACCAGTGCCCGGCTCATCGAAATAGGTGACGGTGCCGCTGGTCGGCGGGTAGACCCGGGCGAGCAGCCGGGCCACGGTCGACTTGCCGCTGCCGCTCTCCCCGGCGAGCGCGACGATCTCACGCTCGCCGATGGCGAAGGACACGTCGTCGACCGCGTGCAGCGTGCCGCCGGCCAGCCTGCCGCCGATCTTGAAGTGCCTGGTCAGGTGGTCGGCCCGGAGTAGCTCAGTCATTTCGCCGCCTCCTGCTCGGGCGAGGCCTGGTGAGCGGCAGGCTCGCCGCCGTCGCGGGTGCCCGGGCCGGGTCGTACAGCAGGCACCGGACACTGGTGCCCTCGCGGTCGAGCAGCGCCGGCGCGGTGGTCTCGCACGCCGGGAGCTTGACCGGGCAGCGGGGGGAGAACCGGCATCCGTTGTGGATGACGGAAAGATCGGGCGGCGCGCCCGGGATACCCGACAACGGAACCTTAGCCCCCCTGATGCTGGGGAAGGCCTCGAGCAGCCCGCGCGCGTAGGGGTGCAGCGGGCGGTCGAATATCCGCCTGGTCGGGCCGGCCTCCGCGACCTGCCCGGCGTACATCACGACCAGCCGGTCGGAGTAGTGGCTGACCAGCGACATGTCATGGGTGACGAAGATGACCGCGAAGCCGAGTTCCCGCTGCAGCTCCTTGATCTGCGTCATCAGCGAGCGCTGCGCCACCACGTCAAGCGCCGAGGTGGGCTCGTCCATGATCACCAGGTCGGGGGTGAACAGCAGCGCCATCGCGATCATCGCCCGCTGCCGCATCCCGCCGGACAGCTGGTGCGGGTAACTGCCCAGGTGCACCGGGTCGACCCCGACCAGCCGCAGCACCTCGGCGGACCGGGCGGCGATAGCCTTCCGCGAGCGCGTCCCGTGCGCGCGCAGCGCGTCGGCGAACTGCGCGCCCACCGACATGACCGGGTTGAGCGCGTTCATCGCGGACTGCATCACCACCGACAGGTTCTGCCAGCGGATCGCGTTGAGCCGTCGCTCGGTCATGGTGACCAGGTTCTCGCCGCGGAAGGTCACCGAGCCCGCGGTGACGACGGCGGGCGGTGACAGCAGCCGGGCGATCGCGAACAGCAGCGTCGACTTGCCGCAGCCGGACTCGCCGACGATGCCGACGAACTCGCCTGGCTTCACGTCCAGCGACACGTCGTCCACCGCGCGCACCGGGTTGTCACTGGTGAGGTAGTCGACGGTCAGGCCGGAGACCTTAAGCACCGATGGGCCTCCGGATCCTGATCGACGCCAGGCGGCGGCGGGCCCGTGGCCCGCGTACCGGGCGCAGCGCCGGGTTGCCGATCTCGTCGAACGCGTAGTTGAGCAGCGCGAACGCCGCGCCGAGCAGCGCGATGGCGGCGCCGGGCACGATCGCCTGCAGGTAGTAGCCGGTCTGCAGCGCCTCGTTGTTCTCCGCCCAGTAGAGCATCGTGCCCCAGGAGACCGAGTTCGGGTCGCCGAGGCCGATGAACTGGAGGCTGGAGGCGTACAGCACGTCATACAGGGCGTTGACGAGGAACGCCGCGACGAGCAGCGAGATCATCGTCGGCAGTATCTCCACCACGATGATGTAGGCCGCGCGCTCGCCGCGGACCCGGGCGGCGGCGAGGAAGTCGCGGCTGCGCAGCGACAGCGCCTGGGAGCGGAGCTGACGGGCGGTGTAGGACCAGCCGGTGAAGGTCAGCACCGCGATGAGCACGCCGGTGCCCGAGTTGTGCACGTAGGCGGCGATCACGATCAGCAGCGGGAACAGCGGGATCACCAGCACCACGTCGGTGAACAGGCTGAGCGCGCCGTCCCAGAAGCCGCCGAGGTAGGCGGCGGCGACGCCGATGAGCGCGGCGATCAGCGGTGGACGCGAGGCCGGCGCCGAACGCGATCTCGAGCACCTGCCTGGTGCCGTAGACCGCCTGGGCGAAGACGTCCTGGCCGAGCCCGGTGGTGCCGAACAGGTGCGCGGCGCTCGGCCCCAGGTTGCGCGGGTACGCCTCGGCCGTCGGGCTGTCGCGGGCGAACAGGCCGGGGAACAGCGCGAGCACGGTGAAGGCGGCGAGCAGGATCGCGCCGGCCGTGGCCTTGGGTGAGCGGGCGAGCCCCCGCAACAGTGTTTTCTTCACGGGCGCGTCCTCACCGGCTGCTCCTCGTGCGGGGGTCGGAGATCGCGGTCGCGATGTCGGCGAGCAGGATCGCCACCAGCACCGCCACCGTGATCAGCAGGAAGAGTGCCTGCATCAGCGGGTAGTCCTCGTTCTGGACGGCCTGCAGCAGCATGTAGCCGACGCCCGGGTAGTTGAAGACGTACTCGATCAGGATCGCGCCGCCGACCACGAAGCCGAGCGACATCGCGAAGCCGGTGAGGTTCGGCAGGACGGCGTTACGCGCGGCGTAATTGAGCATGACCCGCTGCGGCCGCAGGCCCTTGGCCCGGGCCATCCGCACGTAGTCCTCGGCCAGCGTGGTGACCATGTTGTTCCGCATGGTCAGCGTCCAGGTCCCGATCGTGGTGATCAGCAGCGCGAGGGCGGGCAGGATCGCGTGCTCGAGGACGTCGCCGATGTAGGAGGCGGTCCAGGCGGGCGTGTCGGTGATGTCCATGCCGCCCGCCCAGGGAAGCCACCGCAGCTTGAGCCCGAAGATCAGGATGAACATCATGCCCACCCAGAAGTACGGTATGGCCGAGGCGACCACGAGCAGCGGCGGCGCGATGCTGTCAAGCAGCCCGCCCCGCCGCCAGGCGGCGAGGATGCCGATCCCGGTGCCGAGCGCGAACGCCAGGATCGTGGTGACGCCGACCAGGCCGAGGGTCCAGAAGACCGCCGAGCGGACCACCTGGCTGACCGGGGACGGGAAGAAGAACAGCGAGGTGCCGAAGTTGCCGGTAAAGACGTCGCCCAGGTAGTGCACGTACTGCGCGGGCAGGGACTGGCCGCTGTTGACGCCGAAGATCGTCTCAAGCGACTGCAGCGCTTCGGGACTGGTCACCTTGCCGCGGAACTTCCCCATCATCGCCACGGCCGGGTCGCCCGGCATCATCCGCGGCAGGAAGAAGTTCAGCGTGACCGCCGCCCAGAGGGTGAGCAGGAAGAACCCGGCCCGGCGCAGTACGTATCTCATCGGGTGGAACGTTACTTCAGGGGATTACTTGGGCGACAGGTGCAGCAGCACCTGGCCCATGTCGGGATAGGCGTACGCGGCCGGCAGCGCGTAGGGGTTGCTCGGCGTGGGCCAGCCGCTGAACGTGGCGGTGTTGTACTGGAACCAGTTGACGGACGTGGTGACCGGGATGTACGGCACGTCGCTGAGCAGGACCTGCTGCAGCTGGTTGACGATCTGGTGCTGCGTCGCCGTGTCGGTGGTCACCGCGTAGTTGTCGAGCAGCTTGTCGGTCGCCGGGTTGATGTAGCGCTCCCAGTTGGTCGACGCGTTCTTGCCGATCGGTGCGGAGTTCTTCGAGTACAGCCACTGCCGGAACTCGTAGTACGGCGTCGGGCCGCCGGGCTGGTCGTAGTAGGCGAGCTGGAAGTTACCTGAGTACAGCCGGGACGTGAAGTCGTTCTGGGCCAGGTTCTGCGGCGTGATCTGGATGCCGGCCGCCTTGAGGTCCTGCTGGACCACCGACATGGAGGCGACCCAGTCGGAGTAGCCGCCGATGTTGATCACGCTGAACGACAGCTTCTTGCCGCCCTTGGCGAAGATCCCGTCGCTGCCGAGGGTGTAGCCGGCCTGGGTGAGGATCTGCTTGGCCTTGCCCGGGTTGTAGCTGTAGCCGGCCGCGGACACCGCCGCGTTGTCGAGCCAGGCGTTGTAGGTCGGCAGCGCGATGCCGCTCTGGCTGGCGCCGGACTCCTCGCCGTACTCGCCGATGTCATTGACCTTGTTCCGGTCGATGGCGTAGGCCATCGCCTGCCGGACCGCGACATCGCTGAGGCCGGGCACCGTCAGGTTCGGGATGAGCGAGACGCTGGCAACCGGCGGGAACCAGTAGTGGTTGTCCTTCGACTTGGAGGTGTAGAAGGCGTTGATGTTCGGGATGAACTGGCTGCCCCACTGCCCTTGGCCGGCGGCCAGCATGTTGTTGGCCGGGTCGTTGGAGGTGAACGCCGGGTACAGCACCTTCGCGATCTTCGGCAAGCCCGGCTGCCAGTAGTCCGGGTTGGCCACGTAGGTGATGTTCTGCGGTGTGCACGGCTTGACGGTGTAAGCGCCGGTGCCGATCGGGTTCGAGTCGGCGTAGGTGACCGGGTTGGCGATCTTCGACCAGACGGCCTGGGACACGATCGGGATCTGGTCGGCGATGTAGTAGAAGTACGGCACCGACGGGGCGTTGAACTGGAAGACAACGTCGTCGCCCGACTGGGTCACGCTGGACAGGACCGACCAGACGGCGTTGATGTCGAGGCCGGGGTCCTTCTTGAGCAGGTTGAAGGTGAAGGCCACGTCGGCCGCGGTCATCGGGGTGCCGTTGCTGAACTTGACGCCCGGCCTGATCGTGAACGTCAGCGTCTTGTTGCCGTTGCTCCACGCCCACTTGGTGGCGAGCCAGGGCGATGCCTTGGCGTTCTGCAGGCTGTTCACGAACGCGAGCGGCTCGTATACCTGTCCCAGGGTGATGCCCGTGCCGAGGTTGCTCGGGTTGAACGGGTTGAAGCTGCAGTTCCACTGGGTGCCGGCGACGTTGATGATCGTCAGCGTGCCGGTCGGGCCCTTGCCCCCGGCGGAACCCGAGGCGGAGCTTGACGGTCCGGAGGAACTGCAGGCAGCGAGCGCGGCGGCGAGCAGCGCCGCCGCCCCGGTCAGGAACAAACGTCTCATGGGGGTGCCCTTCACTTGAAGCCGCGTCGTTGGATCCCTTATGTCGACGGTGACGTTTGAGCGCCATGTGGGTTATACCCTTTTTGCTATATAGTTAGGACAGTATCCTAACTATTGGGGGCTGCCTAGCCCTCGTCGCGAAACCGTGATCAGGGATCAAGGGGGGCGCCATGGCCGAGGTCGCGGCCGACGCAGTGCCGCCGAGCGGCCTTTTCGCCGCACGTCCGGCCCTGATCAGGGCGCTCAACGAGCAGCTGCTGCTGGACCACGTCCGGTCATCTGGCCCCTACTCGCGCGCGGAGCTCGCGCGCGTGTCCGGGCTGTCCAAGCCCACCGTGTCGCTCGCCCTGGCGAACCTGGAGCGGGCCGGGCTGATCCGGCTGGCCGGCCAGCGGACCGGGGGGCCAGGCCGCACCGCCCTGCTTTACGAGGTCAGGCCGGAGGCCGGGTTCATCCTCGGCCTCGACATCGGCGTGCGCTACCTGCGCGGCGCGGTCGCCGACCTGGCCGGCGACGTCCGGGCCCGGCTGTCCGTGCCGGTGCGCGCCGTGACGGTGGGCGACCGGGTGGCGGAGCTCGTCGAGCTGGCCGACGAGCTGTGCGCGCGCGCCGGGATCACCCGCGCCGAGGTCACCGCGACGGTGGTCGGCAGCCCGGGCGTCTACGACCCGCAGCGGAACCTGATGGCGCTGACCGGCGGCCTGCCCGGCTGGGACCAGCCGGAGGCGGTGGCCGGGCTGCGGGCGGCGTTCGGCCCCGCGCTGGCGATCGAGAACGACGTGGACGCGGCCGCGCTCGCCGAGCGCGCGCTCGGCGTCGGGCAGGAGGCCGACAGCTTCGCGTGGGTGCACGTCGGCACCGGCATCGGCATGGGCCTGGTGCTCGGCGGGCGGCTGCACCGGGGCGTGCACGGGGTGGCCGGCGAGATCGCGTTCCTGCCGGTCGGCGGCGACCCGCCCGCCTGGTCGGCTAGGGCGTCGGACGGGCTGCCCGGCGACGGGATGACCGCCGGCCCGGAGGGGGTGATCATCGACCCGGACGAGGCGCGGCGGCGGGGCACCCTGGAGACCGCGGCGGGCGCCGACGGCATCGTCCGCGCCGCCCGCAGGTCCGGCCTGACCGGGCTGGCTACCGCCAGGGACGTCTTCGCGGCGGCCGCGGCGGGCGACGAGCGCGCGGCAGCGGTGGTGACGGGCGAGGCCCGCCTGGTCGCCGCCGCGATCTGCTGCGTGATCTCGGTCATCGACCCGTCGCTGATCGTGCTCGGCGGTGGCATCGGCCAGGCACCCGGATTCGCCGAGGCGGTCACCGTGGAGCTGGCCGCCATCGCCCCGGTCCTGCCCGAGGTGCGGGTCAGCGCCCTTGGCACCGACGTGGTGGTAGACGGGTGCCTGGCGGAGGCCGCGGCCATGGCCTGGACCCAGCTGATCGCGGCGCTGCCTTTATCAAACACGGGCCTTTATCAAACACGGGCCTTATCAAACACGGGCCTGAGGTTTTAGTTCTTCTGAACCCAGCCGAGCGCCGGGCCGAGGCGGGTCGCCATGTCGGTGAGCATCTGCACGTAGTCCTCGTGCTCGAAGGTGAACGGCAGCGCGAAGGCGACCTCGGTGACCTCGCGGAACGCCACGTGCGCGTACAGCGTCTCGGCGATGAGCTCGGACGGGCCGAGGATGTCGCGCGCGAACATCATCCGGGCCGGGCCGGCCGGCGCCGCGGTGCGCGGCGTCCGCGCCGCGACGTACGCCTCGTACTTCGCGCGCTGCGCGGGCGACGCCGAGTCGGTCGGTATCACCACCAGTCCCTGGGACACCCGCGCCGCTGCCCCGGCCGGGTGGCTGTCGCGGAACGTCCTGATCTGCGATAGCTGCACCTCGGCGAAGTCCACCGCCCCGGTGTTCAGAGCCTCCTCCGCCTTCACGACGGAGGACGTCAGCAGGTTGACGCCCTGCTCGCCGGCCCACTTCGCCGACGCCAGCGATCCCGCGCCGTACCACATCCGGGACCGCAGCCCGGGCGAGTGCGGCTCGACCCGCGAAGAGAACCGCTCGAACCCGATGGCCGCGGGCAGCGACGCGGCGGCCTTCCCCGGCCACGAACCGCAGCAGCCGGGACACCCGCTCGTAGGAGAAGTCCTCGGCATCCGCGGTATCGGGATAGAGCGCCTCGCGCACCTGCTGCCAGTTCATCGGCGGCCCCACGCTGAACCCCGGGTTGAGCCGGCCGCCCGACAGGATGTCCACGGTCGCCAGGTCCTCGGCGAGCCGCAGCGGGTTCTCCCAGCCAAGCGGGATCACCGCCGTGCCGAGCTCGATCCGCGACGTGCGCTGCGCCGCCGCGGCGAGCACCGCGACGGGGGAGGAGATGCCGTACTGCAGGTGCCGGCAGCGCACCCAGGCGGCGTCGAAGCCGAGCCGTTCGCCGAGCTCGATCATCTCCAGCGTGACCCGGTGGCCGGGGCCCGGGTCCTGGCCGTCGAACAGCCCGATGGTAAGGAACCCAAGCTTTTCCAGGGCGACCCCTGGCTGTGGCATCGGCTGCCCCTTCCCGGGAAAAGGTCAGCATAAAGGTAACAGTCGGCGCCGGGTCGCTTCGCGGCGCGCCCCGGCGGTAAATCGCATCAAATCTGTAAATCCTCTGGCATACTGCCAGGGAAAACAGCCAGGATGGGAGGCGCGGAGTGGGAATCCGCGATTCATTCGCGCTAGCGCTCCCCGGCAGGTGAAATGATCCGCTTCAGCCATGGCGCAGCCACCTCCGTGGGCCGCGTCCGCCAGGTCAACGAGGACAGGTTTCTCGCGGTCTCGCCGCTCTTCGTGGTCGCTGACGGCATGGGCGGGCACGGCTCGGGCGACGTGGCGAGCACGATCGCCATCGAGGAGATGTCCGCGTGCGCGGCGCTCCGCCCGCTGTTCACTGAGGCGGTGCTGACCGCGCTCGAGCAAGCCAACCGGCACATCATCGAGCGGGACAAGGCAAGCCGGATGGGCACCACGGTGACCGGGCTGGCAGGCCTGGAGGCCGCTGGCGGTGACCAGCTGATGGTGTTCAACATCGGCGACTCGCGCGTTTACCGGCTGGCCGGCCACCGCCTCGAACAGCTGACCGTGGATCACTCGGAAGTGCAGGAAATGGTGCTGGCCGGAGTCATCACGCGGGAGCAGGCGCGGACCCACCCGCGCAGGAACGTGGTCACCCGTGCCCTTGGCAGCGCGTCCGGCCAGCTCCCCGACCACTGGCTGCTGGCCCCGGTCACCGGCGACCGCTACCTGATCTGCTCAGACGGGCTGTTCAGCGAGCTGCCCGATGACGTCATCCTGCCGTTGCTCGCGGCTAGCGTCCCGCAGCAGGCCGCGGACGCGCTCGTGGCGGCGGCCTGCGACGCGGGCGGGCACGACAACGTGACAGTGGTCGTCGTCGACATCGACGCGGGCGATGCCGCCGCTGATGAGGCCACCCTGGTCCACGACACCCTGCCGCTCGGCGTGCGGCCGGGAGAGGGATGGTGAGCCGCTAGGCGTCACCAGCACTGTCGGCCGCCTGACGAGCACCGAGTACGCGGAGCGGCTCGACGCCGCGTACGCCGCGCGGACCGCGCCGGCTCAGCCGCGGGCGGCGCCCGGCTGCCTGACGGCGGCGAGCAGCAGCTCGAACATGCGCCGCAGCTGCTCGCGCCCGCCTTCGATCGAGGTGGCAGTGAACGATCCCCACGATCATTGCGACCACGTCGTCGGCGCGGACGTCGGCGCGCAGCGTCCCGTCCGCGACACCCGCGTCGAGTATCGCCTGTACCGCAGCGGTGAGCCGCTCGCGGGCCTGGGACACGCTCACCGCGCCTGAGGCGTAGACGGCACGGAGGGCGTCGGCCATCTCCCGTTTCGCGGCTACATAGTCGGCGAACCGGTCCATCCAGGCGCGCAGCGCCGCCGCGGGCGGGCGCGTCGCGAGCAGTGCGGCGGCACTCGCGCACAGGTCGTCGAGTTCCTTGCGGTACAGCGCCTCGACGAGGGCCTCGCGGGTCGGGAAGTGCCGGTACAGCGTGCCGATGCCCACCCCGGCGTCCCGCGCGATCTGGTCGAGCGGCACGGCGGCCTGACCGGACGCGAACGCGGCCCGCGCGGCGTCGAGCAGGCGGGCGCGGTTGCGCTCGGCGTCGGCGCGCGGGCGCCTGCCCTGGGACAAGTCCGCCTGTTCCCGGTCTGCCCCGGTCGGTTCCGGCAAAGCGGAGGATCCTCCGTTTTCTCTGTTACGATGAGAGGGAACCGGAGGAAGCTCCGGTTCTGTTGGCCATGTTACGACGCCACGACCTCAAGGAGAGCGTGATGACAGCAGCAGGCATGCGGCCCGGTTCGCCAAGTCCCGTTCCCGGCGGCGCCGTCGCTCCCGGAGGCACGGCGGAACTTGCCGGGCGCACCGTCGCCAGGATCGGCTTCGGAGTCATGCAGCTTGAGCGGGGCGCCGTCGACCGGGACGCGGCGCTCGCGGTGCTGCGTCAGGCCGTCGGCGTGGGTGTCAACCACCTCGACACCGCCCAGTTCTACGGCCGGTGCAACGGCCTGATCCGCGACGCCCTGGCGCCATACGACGATGACCTGGTCCTGGTCAGCAAGGTCGGCGCCGACCGGGACGCCGCCGGCCGGCTCCGGCCGGCGCAGCGGCCTGCCGAGCTGCGCGCCCAGGTGGAAGCCAATCTCGCCGTGCTCGGCGCCGAGCGGCTCGGGGTGGTCAACCTGCGGCGCGTCGACGCGCCGCCCGGCATCATCGCCACGGGAGAGCAGGTGGTGACCCTGGATGACCAGCTCGCGGAGCTCGTCGCGCTGCGCCAGGCGGGGAAGATCGGCGGCATCGGGCTGAGCAACGTCTCCGCCGGCCAGCTTGAGCTGGCGCTGCCTGCCGGGATCGCCTGCGTGCAGAACTCCTACAGCGTCCTTGACCGGACCGCCGAGCCCGTCCTTCGGCTGTGCCGCGCGCACGGTATCGCCTGGGTCCCCTTCTGCCCGCTCGGCTCGGCGGGCTTCGCGAGCCTGCCCAAGGTGACGGACGACCCGACGGTGCGGGGCGTCGCCGCCACGCTCGGCGTCACTTCCGCGCAGGTCGGCCTGGCCTGGCAGCTCGCGCACTACGACAAGGCACTGCTGATCCCCGGCACGTCGTCACCCGCGCACCTGGCGGAGAACCTGGCCGCGGGAGCGGTCAAGCTCCCCGCGGCCGCGCTCGCGTCCCTCGGTCAGCTCGCGGAGCCGCGCGGCGGCTGACCGCCAGCTTCACACGCTAATTAAAACATAAGTACGATCACATTTGCATACGAAACGCGGAACAGTTCAGAACCCCGGGAAATCCCGCGTCGGGTACGTTCGGTGCATGGCCAACCCCATGCCTGCTGCGGAGGTCGAGGTCACCACGGACCTGGTGCGGCGGCTGCTCGCCGGACAGCACCCGGACCTGGCCGGGCTGCCGGTGATGCCGCTGGCCAACGGATGGGACAACGCGCTGTTCCGGCTCGGGGACGCGCTTGTTGCCCGGCTGCCGCGGCGCGCGCTCGGCGCGAGCATCCTGGTCAACGAGCAGCGCTGGCTGCCGTCGCTCGCGCCCCGGCTGCCGCTGCCCGTCCCGGTGCCGGTGCGGACCGGGGTGCCGGGAGAGGGATACCCGTGGCGGTGGAGCGTCGTGCCGTTCCTGCCTGGGGTGCCCGCCTCGGACGGGCCGCCGTTCGACCCGCGGCTGGCGGCAGCGGACCTCGGCGGTTTCTTCGGCGCGCTGCACGTCCCCGCGCCGCCGGACGCGCCGGCCAACCCGTACCGCGGGGTGCCGCTCGAGCGGCGCGCGGCCACCTTCGAGCAGAACCTGGCGACGCTTGACTTCGCGGCGCTGGACGTTGCGGACGCGGGGGGCCGGGACGCTGTGCTCGCCGCCTGGGAGACCGCGCTCGCCGTCCCGCCGTGGGACGGTCCGCCGGTGTGGGTGCACGGGGACCCGCACCCGGCCAACATCCTCATCGGAGACGGCCGGGTCAGTGGTGTCCTGGACTTCGGCGACATCACGGCGGGCGATCCGGCCTCCGACCTGTCCCTCGCCTGGATGCTGCTGCCCGCCTCGCGCCACGGCGATTTCCGCGCGGCTTACGCCGCGGCCAGTCACGGCACGCTGACCGACGCGGTGTGGGCGCGCGGCCGCGGCTGGGCGCTCAACCTGGCGGTCGTCTTCCTCGCCTGGTCCGCGGACAACCCGCAGCTGCACGATGTGGGCGGCCGCACCCTGGCCGCCGTGCTCGCCGGCGCGGCCTCCGGTTACGCCGGCTTTCACGCAGGTGTAGACGGCGTAGAGCCGCCGTACGTAGCCGACCTCGGCAATGTCGAGCCCGGCCGCGGCGAGCATCGGCTCGAGCAGCCAGCGGAACGTGCTGTGCTCGGTGCGGATGTGCTCGGCGTAGTCGGCTGCGGTGTACCCCGCGGCCGGGTCTTCCGCCGCGCCCGCGAGCCAGCCGTCGAAGACCGCCCCTGCTTCGCCGGGCCCGAAGTCGTAGACGAGATCGCGCAGCCGCAGTATCCCGCCGGGCCGCAGCATGTCCGCGATGCGGCGCAGCGCGATCGCCTTCCAGAAGTCGGGGAGCTGGTGCAGCGCGTGGCGGGTGTAGACACCGTCCACGGGTGTTGCGGGGAAGTAGCTGAGGAACCCGCCGCGGACGCACTCCAGGGCGGCATGCGCTGACCCGTCGGCTTCCGCCCCGGCCTTCGCGGCGGCCCCGGCCTTCGCGGCGATCGCTTCGAGCATGCCGGGCGACACGTCCACGGCGGTCACCCGGCCGAAGCGGCGTGCGGCCGGAATGGCGAACTGCCCGGTCCCCGCGCCGAAGTCGATGACCGCCGACGCACGCCCGAGCCCGTGCGCCTCGAACGCGGCGATGTCCGCCTCCGCGTCCGGGTACCCCTGCTTCCGGTCGAACCCCGCGATGAACCCCGCGTCAAGGTGCTCAGATCCCGCGTGTGCCAGCTTCATCAAGCATCCACGTCTCATTCACCCGGCGATCGTCCGTCCCCGCGTCCGCCCCGCGCAAGCCAATTAGCGCCCAGCCGCGTCCGGCCACCGCCAGCCCCCTGCGCCGTGGTCGCCGGGAAGCCCCTCGCGGGGTGCACGGGACCGGGACGCGGGCACTGCGGCACCACGCGCCCCTTAAGCAGGCGGTTTTACCGGTAAATTCCTGTCAACGGGTAAACTTTTCACCCGAAGTAAATTAAAGGTGCCATAGACGTGATTTGTTTACCCGTTGCGAAATGTTTACCGGTAAATCCGGCGGCAGTGGCCCTGGCGGCCCGGATGCTCGCGCCAACGGTCCGGTCAGCGCCGGTATCCGACATGCGGTGTGCGGAAAGCTCCAGATTTCGCGCCCGCGCGACACCCGCCCGGAGACCTACGGCTTAACGGAATTTCGCGATAGCGCCTAAGGTCTTCAAAACTCCGAAACCCTTCACGTAATGCTGCTCGCCGGACACTCGGCAGCGCCTGTCTGACAACTCTCGATCACTTCCTGCGGAAGGCATTTATCTGAGGTGCCGGTAGAGGGTGCCGGTGAGAGGGTGGCGGCATGAGCACAGAAGGCATCGTCATCCGGACCGGCACCGAGGCCGACCGCAACGCCGTCCTTGCCCTGGCGCCCCGGCTAACCGTCGGGGTCGCGCCCTGGCGCGACCAGGCGGAAGCGCTCGCCGCGGGATGCCGCTGGCTGGAAGGCTCGCTCGACGCAGCGATTCGGGGGGACGGGGCCATGTTCGTCGCCGACGTCGCGGACCAGGTACTCGGCGTCCTCAGCATCCAGCCGAGCACGCACTTCACCGGCGAGCGGGACGGCTACATCGGCGAGCTCGCCGTCGCCGAGCACGCCTCCCGGCAGGGCATCGGCCGCGCGCTGATCGACGCGGCCGACACGTGGGCCCGCGATCACGGCCTCGCCCACCTCACCCTGCACACGGGCGCCCGCAACACGGGCGCCCGCGCCTTCTACGCCGCGCTCGGCTTCGCCGAGGAAGAGGTGCGGCTGACCCGGCTGGTCTGACGAGCGGCCTGTCTAGAATGCGACGGTGATCTTCTCCGCTGGCGCCTACGAGCTTGACGACGATCCGGGCCGGGTCGACCGGGACTCGGTGTGGGAGTTCCTGTCCACGCAGGCGTACTGGGGCAGGTTCCGCACGCGGGCGGACTTCGAGAAGCAGTTCACCTCCGCCTGGCGCGTCGTCGGCGCGTACGAGGCGGCGGCCGGCCGCCAGGTCGGCTTTGCCCGCGCCATTTCGGACGGCGTGTCCTTCGCCTACCTGGCGGACGTCTTCGTCCTCCCGGACGCGCGCGGCGCGGGCCTGGGCAAGGAGCTGGTGGCGACGATGATCGACCGCGGTCCCGGCGCCGGCTTCCGGTGGACGCTGCACACCGACGACGCCCACGGGCTGTACGGCAAGTTCGGCTTCGCCAAGCCGGACCTCACGTACCTGGAACGCCCCCGGCGGCACGCGCTGCGGCAGGATCTCCGCTGACCGCCCGGGACGGCCGAGTTCGGCCAGCGGCTGGCGGGTTAGCTGTAGGTTCGCCCGTCGATCCGCTCCCTGATCAGGTCGGCATGCCCGCAATGTCCGCTGTACTCGCGGATCACGTGCAGGTATGCCCAGCGGAGTGTCATGACTCCCCACCGGGGACTGTCGTAGGTGTCGTCGAGCGCAAGGCCGCCGAGCGCGCTTCCCCCCCTCCCTACCACCCCAGGCCCGACGGCGGCGAGGAACCGATCACCAGTTGTCCCGCCGTCAGCCCGGCGCACCGCAGCAGCAGGCTTTCCCGCCCGTGCCGCAGGAACCCGTCCAGCATCTCCCGCTCGCCGCTATGGAACGGCTCGTCGGCAGGAGCCGTCTGCGGCACCACCCACGTCATACCGGCACGCTACCGCAGCACCAGCGATGAGGGACCGGTCACGTTGTCCGGCATGTCGGCACCTGTTACAACTGGCAGGTGGGCGCCGCCGCTGGCAGCGGCCATCGGTCGGTATGAGTGAGGCGACGGGAGTGCCCATCGATGAAGGCTGCGCGCTGGGTCGGCCTTGGACGTGTGGCTTGCGAGGACGTGCCGGTGCCGCCGGTCGCGGACGGCGAGGTCCTTGTGCGGACCGCCTACGCGTCCATCTGCGGATCCGACCTGCACAGCGTGTTCCTCGAGGCGCCGTCGGAGCCGCAGGAACCGGGGCATCCCGGGCACGAGAGCGTGGGCGAGGTGGTGGAGTCGCGCTGCCCCGGCTTCGAGCCTGGCGACCTCGTGCTGACCGTCCCGCATGCCATCGACGGACGGTGCCTGGCCGAGTACCAGGCCATCCCCGGGGCGTTTTGCATCAGGCTGCCGGAAACGGCGCCGCTCAGTCACCTGCTCATGGCGCAGCAGCTTGGCACCGTTGTCTACGCGCTGCGCACGCACCCGTTCGATCTCGTCGGCAAGGTTGCCGCCGTCATCGGGCAGGGTTCCGCGGGCGCCTTCTTCACGTTCCTGCTCAAGCGGGCCGGCGCGGCCCGCGTGCTGGTGTCGGACAAGTCACCCGCCCGCCTTGCCTACTCAAGAACGCTGGGCGCGGACCTCACCGTCGACGCGAACGACGTCGACTTCACGCGGGCGGTGCGAGAGGCCACCGGGGGTCGCGGCGCCGACCTGGTCGTGGAGGCGGTCGGCAGCCGCGAGACGTTCCCGCTGAGCCTGGAGCTGGCCGCGCCGGGCGCGACCCTGGTCTGGTTCGGCCTGCCAGAGGGCCGCGGTAATTACCCGTTCGAGTTCCACGACTTCTTCCGGCGCGGACTGACCGCCTACTCGAACTTCGGGGCACAGGGCGAGCCGGGGCTCCGCTCGTTCCGGTACGCCGTGCGGCTGATCACGGACGGCGCGATCGACGTGTCGCCGCTGCTCAGCCATATGCTGCCGATCGAAAAGATCGACGAGGCCTTCCGCATCGCCCATGACAGGACCGACAACGCGCTCAAGGTGTCGATCAAGTTCTGACTGGAGGACTGAACGTGGAGATGACCGGAGGAGAGGCGGTAGCCGCCGCACTCGAAACGCTCGGCGTCCGCCATGTCTTCGGCATCGTGAGCGTCCACAACCTGCCGATCTACGACGCCATCGCGCGGCGCGGCACCATCACGCCGGTCGGGGTGCGGCACGAGCAGGCCGCCGCGCACGCCGCCGACGGCTACGCGCGCGCCACCGGGGAACTCGGCGTGGTCATCGCGAGCACCGGGCCGGGCACCACCAACACCATGACGGGCCTGTTCGAGGCGAGCTTCGCGTCCTCGCCCGTGCTGCTCATCACCGGGCAGATCGACAGCGGCTACCTGGGCAAGGGCAAGGGCTTCCTGCACGAGGCCGAACAGCAGGAGCGCATGCTGTCCTCGCTCTGCCGCCGGGTGGAGGCGGTGCGCCGCACCGAGGACATCGGCCGGGCCGTCATCGCCGCGGCCGAGGACATCCGCGCGGGCCGGCCCCAGCCGGGCGCGGTGGAGATCCCGGTCGACCAGCAGTACCGCCGCGCCGAGGTAGAGATACCGAGCCTCCGAACGGAGGCCGGTTACACCCCCGACGCTGAGGCCTTGTCCAAGGTCGCGGACGCGCTCTCCGCCGCGACCAGGCCGGTGCTGTGGGCCGGCGGCGGCGTGGTCAGCTCCGGCGCCGCACCCGCGCTCACCGCGCTCGCCGAGCGGCTCGGCGCCCCGGTCGTCACCACGGTCGAGGGCCGCGGGTCGATCCCCGAGGACCATCCGCTGTGCCTGGGCGCGCTGACCATCAGCCCGCAGGTCGAGGAGATCCTGGCCGGCGCCGACGTGGTGCTCGCGGTGGGCACCCGGTTCCAGGGCCACAGCACCCGCAACTGGCGGCTGTCCTTCGGCGGCACGCTGGCGCACCTGGACGCCGACCCGGCGGTCATCGGCCGGAACTACCCGACGGCGCTGCCCGTCGTCGGCGACGCCCGCATCGGGCTCGAGCTGCTGCTTGGCGCGATCAGCGGGGTAAGCACCGACCCCGAGCACGCGGAGAAGGCCAGGTCGGCCGCTGACGCGGCGCGCCGCGACGCCCGCGCCCGGATCGGCGAGGACTACTGCCAGATCATGGACGCCATCCGCCGCCACGCGCCGCGCGACTCGGTCATCGTCAGGGACGCGACCGTCCCCGCCTACGTGTGGGGCGACCGGCTGCTGCCGATCCTCCAGCCGCGCACGTCGATCCGGCCCGCCTCCGCGGCGATCGGCCCCGGCCTGCCGCTCGCGCTCGGCGCCGCGGCGGGCAGCGGCCGCCCGGCCGTGCTGATCGCCGGCGACGGCGGGTTCATGCTGCACGTCGCCGAGCTGGTCACCGCGGTGCAGCACGACCTGCCCGTGGTGATCTGCCTGTTCAACGACAAGGGCTACGGCGTGCTGCGCACCATCGAGGCCCGCCAGTTCGACGGCCGGAACTTCGGCGTCGACCTCACCACCCCGGACTTCCCTTTGCTTGCGCAGTCGATGGGCGTGCGGGCGGCCCGGGCGGCCAGCCCGGCCGAGTTCGAGTCGCGGTTCAGCGAGGCCATCGCGTCGGGCCGGCCGGCGCTGATCGACGTCGACATGACCGCCCTCAGCCCGCTCAGCATCCCCGGCACCCGCCCGCCCGGGCGCGCATAGCGTCCGGAGGGCAGGCACCTGGGAAACCGGGGCGGTAAGCCCTCCGTGCTCCAGGGTCGCCTTTGACCGTAGAGCTTCTAACGAATTCCCGCCGCAGGTCCGCCACCACGAAAGATCTTCACCTCCGCGCGACCTTGCGCCTGGATGATCTTGGCTTTGCATAGCTGGTGACCTCCAGCCACCTTCTTTGCATAGCGGAGGCCCACAATCACGTGCGATTTGCGGCAATTGTCCAGCCCCCGGCTATGTAAAGGTGAAGATCCGTGGTCCCCGGTTATGCAAAGCTAAGATCATCCGGGGGAAGGTCGCGCTGCCGTAGAGATTTCTGTGATTGCTGTTGTTGGCGAGAAAACGTGAGGATCTCTACGGTCAGCTGTCTCACGCCGTGAGCATGGGCGCGGCGGGGGGCAGGCGGGAGGAATGACCCATGTCGAACGACGGCACTGCTTGTGCAGCGGCATCCGGATCAGGGTGCCCCCAGAAGGATTCGAACCTTCGCACCTGGCTCCGGAGGCCGACGAGCTGTACTGAGATACTAACACGCGCGAACCCTGGTGCGACCGCAAGAACACTCGTCCGAGTTGCTGCGAAGCACGGTGCCTAGCATCGCCGGAGCCGTGTGCGTACGGACGTCACACGAAAATCCGGAAGGGTGGGAGGTGACGGCGGCCACCCTAGCGGCGGCCATGCGACGTTGCCCGGTGGCGGACAGTGCGATCACTTGAAGTGACTGCCGGTACATGTGGAGGCGCACACATGCGCCGTTCTGCATTCGCCAGGGTCGGGGTACTAAAGGTCATGCGCCTGCATAACGAATCATCTGCGCCCAACCGGGCCGTACGATCCCCATTGGCGACCTACCGTATCCGCCATCGACGCGCCTCGAAATCAGCAGAGTCAAGATCGTAGAAAGGCCCTGCCCGTGCACGAGCACCGGCAGAGGGCCCTCTATGTCTCCCCGCGATATCGCGTTCTCGGTCGGCGTCGCTCCGGCCACCGATTTATGCGGCGATATCTAGCAGTGCCTTGACGATGGCATCGATGTCCTCAGCAATGCCTTCATGGTCGATTGCTTCGCGGATATACTTCCGTTGGCGCTCGAACCGGACGGCCGGCAGTGCGGTTGCGGCGGCTACGCTCGCCGCATTCTCTGAAAGAGCCGCAAGCCGTGCATGGGCGGCGTCAGTGGGATCGTACCGCGGGATGGGAAGTTGAAAGACGTACTTATCGAAATCCCTAGGATTGTGCTCTCCGCGTGCCTGCATCGGGCGGACGGCCATGGTCAGAGCGTTCGAATTCAAGATCGCAGTCAAATACCTACCCTCGGCGAGACTGGCGACAGGAGCCCAGTAGAGCTTGTGCTCAATGACCGCTGACGAGTCTTCAACGATGGCTGCTGCCAGGTATGTGCCGCTTGCACCGTACACGACGCGGTGCCTTGCCATAGGGAATTGTTGGCTGACGCCTCGCCGGTAATCCAGTCGTTCCGTAAGGCTGAGCCGTTCGCTGCTGCGGTGTCGCGTCCAGGCGGTCTCAGCTTGATCGAGCCAGTCAGCTAGTCCGGGGGACTGGTCTAGGCCGAGATCGCCGTAGCGCAGCAAACGGTGCCCATTCCAGGGTATGACGGCTTGCAGCGGCGAAAGACAAAGAAATGGCAGGACGCACTCGCCTGTGTATATAGGTCTGACGAACTCGCTCTCAACGGCGCCGATTAGATCACCTACCGATTTCCATGGCTTTTTCTCCGCTGCGCTCCGTCGGCTTCGGACAGGTCGCTGACTGCCGATACCCCCGAGCGAGTTGACTTTTCCAGGGTTTACAAAGAAGAGGACACGCGGCACGATAGTTGCACCTTGGATAAACCTCGATGCGTAGGGGGAATGCCGCGTGGAAGTCTTCGGGAGTTCTGCGTCCAAGATTGTGATATGTGGAGCGGCTTCTGCCCATGTAGCATGCTCGGTAACGAACCGTCCTACCCACGCCTTGGCCTGTTTAGGCAACGGAATAGCTATCTCGCTCGTTTGCAAACGACTGCCCAGAATGACACAAGCTTTCAAGGGGAAAAACGAAGGCACAATGTCCTTTAGATCCCAGGGCCTCGCGAACGACACGTTCAACTCATCACCGTGTTTTGTAGTGTAACTCCCTTTCCGAAAGCCAGAGTGCGGCCGACGGTCATCCTGTCCTGGCCTCGGCAGGACTGCCCAGGGCATGACGAAGCCGAACTGGCCCTCGGGTTGCAAATAACGTTCGATGCAACGTGTGACGAACAAGCCAGATAGGTCCTGATTGGCGGCCGCTGCACCTCCGGACCATAGGCCCCGATCTTCACACATCTGCTTGAAGGAGATCTGTTGCCGTCCAGTCATGTGCCGGTAATACAGCCACGGTGGATTACCAACAAGGGTGTCAACGCGATTGTCGGGCCTGGCGAGCCAGGCAGGACGGGCTAGGTTGCGGACATAATAGCCCCAGATGTGATCCTCTTCATCATCGTGCAGCTTACACATCCGTTCGAACGTTTGCTGCAAGATGAGCCGGTCCTGCGGCCGGACATCGAACCTTACGAAGACTTCGTCCAGCCTGGGGTACGGCGTTCTCCTCTCGCGCTTGGTAGCCATATCGGCAAGTCTGGAGACGAGCCGATCGAATCGGCCAGCGTCCGTCGCCACGCGATCGGGAAAGTTGAGCTGCGTGTCGAATTCAGGCTCGCTGGGTGCTGCCGAGCCCGTGACAAAAGACTCGGGATCCAGGCGTGTAGAGACGGCCAGGCCCGCGTAGTCGAATGTGAATAGGTCAGTGTCATGTCCGGCGTCATGTCCCCAGCGCATCGAATCCCCAAGGAAGACCGGCACTGTGAATTCCTGCCGGTGACCTTGAAGACGATCGGTTCCAATCGCCATCAGGTAAGTAACTCTTGCCAAAGTGACGGCTACAGGGTGCACGTCGATTCCTATCACGTGTTCAGTGAGACCGCGGATAGCCTCGGCAGTTGTTAGCTTTTCCTTGTCTGCGGCTTTCAGGTATGCCTTAATGGCGTAAAAAAGGAACGTTCCACTGCCGCAACTTGGGTCGAGGACCCGCTGGCGCAGCGGGAATTTTACGCGATCGGCGATGATCGCCTCAGCCAGCCAGGCTGGGGTGTAATATTCACCCAGATGGTGGCGAGTCTCCCTCGAAATGACAGATTCATATATTTGCTTGAGAACATCATGGTTGACCTGGCGCCAATTGAACCGCGACAGCCGCCGCGCTAGGCTCACGATGAACAATTCGCCGCCAGGAACTTCGGTGAGCCAGTCGAAAAAATCTGCCTCGATCGCTCCATGGATTCCTGCCGCTGAGAAGAGGGTGCCCGACATCAGTGAAGTTGCTGTCTCTTCAGGGCTATCGAACCCGAGCTCAAGGACAGCATGCCCGATCACCTTAGCTGTCGCGACGAGGAGCGTGTGCGTGACGAACAGCGAGTCCTCATCTTTAAAATCTGTTCCCGAAGCCGTAGTCAGCAGCTTCGACCACAATCGACGCTTGATCCTTACGGTCGGCATATCGTGGTGTGCTTGATATATGGCGGTGAGTTCCGCGATGCCGAGCTGGTGCGACGGGCTTTTGGCGCCGAGCTTGCTTTCGATCTGACCTCTGTCCGGACTGATGTCATGACCTGTGGAAAAGATGTCTTCGAGCCAACCTAGAAGCTTTCCGGGCGCGCGCAAATCTGCACTTTCTGTAATTACGAGCTCTACGCGGGCTGGGCTTTGCAGACGGTAAAGGTGCCAGTTGAGGCCGTCGGTCAAGAGCCCCACGTATCGGCTACCGGAATAGTCGCTTCGCGCGGTCAAAGCACTCGCTAGTTCTCGGTGCATGACCGCAGCGCGACTCGGGGAAAGCAGTCCAGGTTCGATCCCGACGACTACCTGCGCCGTATCGATAGCGAAGAATCTACTGCGTCCTCCGTGCTCTGCCGGGATGGCTGCTAGGTCGTCCTCGCAAAACCCTAGCCGGTCGGCCAGGAGAAGTCTTCTTACGTCTGCGTACAGGTCAGCCGCCTTGCGCTTAGGCTGACTGTCCGCCAAGCGCCGAACCAGCTCCGGCCAGTTAGCCGTCGGTGCAAGCTCGGGCCAGCGCTTGAGTATCTCTCTCGCTGGCGCAGCGTAGACAAGCCCTCCTGCCGCGAGATCCGGGTGATCGGCCTGCTGGGGATTGCACCGGATCACGCCGACGGCACACTCCATGTTGCCTGTCAGTACCGGGGCACCGCTGAGGCCCTGCAGCGATAGGCCGTTTGCCACCTGGTGGCAGAAAAGTTCTACGCCGCGGCCGCCATATGGGACTGGAGCATCCGGCCAGAGCACCATGCCGGATACGGCAGCAAGCTCAAGCTCCCTCAACGCGGAGGGAGCTCCTGGGGCTACAAACTGGTCGTGGGTGGCGACGTCGCCTATCAGAGGTATGGGAATTAGCGAATCTGGCAGTGCACTCGAGAGCCGGAGCAAGGCAATGTCATTTTGCTCGTCCCATGCCTGGACGGCAGCTTCTGACGTCGTCCCCTGCTGCCACTCGCAGAGCACGCGTTCCATCATGATCGCGGTGCGGTCGTCACGAACGCAGTGGATGCAGGTTAGAGCGAGGCGTCGGGTTACGGCGAACACGCTTCCCAGCGGAGTCTTCTCGCCGTGCCCGAGCGTATTCAGGCGCCCCAGCGCCAAGGTCATCGTTCGTGATCTTCGGAGGCTTGCAGGACAAGCCGGGCGGTAAATGTTGCGCCGGCCGTCGCTTTCGCGATAACAACTCCGGCCTCTGCCTGCACACAGATACCGAACTCAATCTCGACAGAGTCCAGCCGCAAGCCTGATTCATCCTGCCGTTTCAGGACCTTTCGAAGCCGTGACCTGAAATCATCAGCAACTTCCGCGATGCTGTCCGCGATCTCACCGGCTCGCGCTCGGAAGTCCTCCGGCATTGCTGGGCGCGGTCCGAGATTGCCAGAATCGGCTACCGGCCGCACTTCGAGAAGGATGTCAGTGCCAGCGCTCGCAGTCGATCGAGACTCGCTCATTCGCATCCCCGCCCCTGAAGTTGTAACCATCTAACTCAAAGAGTGAGCTACAGATCGCGCTCGGTCAACCCTTCGGTGAGCGATTGCGGAAGTCGCCCAAGCGCAAGCCCAAGAGTCAGGCACTCTTACGGGCAATGGTTCGGCCGCCGGTCCCGTTGTGCGCAGGAACCAAACCACGAAGCAAGTTCATCAACACGTTCACTATGTAATTCCTGTTTACGAGGGTGATGCTCGACTCTGAGCGCCGGAAGACACCGGTTCCCGCGCTGGCGCGCTAGGCGTCCGCCCTCCAGTCCAACCTGTAGACGTAAATGGCTGCGGGCAAGGTCACTGCTCACGGGCCTACCTCAAGGGACGCGCCACATACTCGCGCCTGCTGCGGAATCGAACGGTACAAATCGTTGGATCATCACACGGGCTGTCCGGACTGATCTGTTTGGCGCGGTGCCGGGGACCGCGTAACGGCAGGGCAACTCAGGAAGAACGCCGAATGCGACCTGCGACGGGAACGCACCAAGCCGGATGACCTCGAGGTTTTGTCCGCCTACATGAGGCGTGCGGCCGCGCGCCTCACTGCCGGGTGACCATCTTCAAGGTCGCGGGCCGAGGTCGCGGTGGCCCGCTTGCTGGTGCGGAGCGTGACGGGGTTCCAGCAGCGTTGGTCGGGTTTGCTGCTGGGATCGGCGCACTTCGGATGCCCGAGATCGCTCAGCGGTCTGCAACGATCTGTCCGACTGCGGTCGGTTACGAGGTACGTCGCTAATGGGTCTGGAACCGGTGTCGAAGGTCGATGCGCGGGCTTGCTCGTTCTCGGCTATGCTCCGCGCGGTCTGGACAGCTTGGGTGGCATGCCCGTGGGCGACGAAGGCGGAATGATCGGGGTCTGGGTAAGGTCCGAGGACATGGCGGGGATCATTGGTTGTGACGCGTTGCTGATCTCGGTAAGCGGCGATGATCTGGATCTGCCGGCGCCATGCTGCGTAGCGTCCGGGATCTTCGGGCGGGTTGCCTAGCAACCTCGCCCAGCCAGGACGGTCACGGACCACCGCGTCGGCGAGCTGCTCAACTCGGGTGTCGATCAATGCGGCGGCCTGGGTTAGGTACGTCGCGAGTCGATCGCTGGCTGCTTCCGGCGGTGACGGCACCCAGGGCAGGATGCCAGCAGAGCCCGAGCCCGGGCCGAATCCACGGGTAGCGGCGTACTGGCGGGCGCCGTGCATATACCGGGGAACCAGGGAGGCCAGCGAGGCGGCTTCGTCTTGGGCGGTGGCGATGGCTTCGGTGGCGAGAGCGCGGCGCTCTCGGTGGCGAGGATGTTCAACAGGATTTCGCGGCGGCCCACCGCGGGGGTCGTGGCCGGACCCGGTTGACGCGGGCGTCATCGTCGAGGGGGGATGGTCGTGGGTGGCGACGTAGAGGGTGGTGCGCTCGCGGGCGCGGGTGGCCAGCACGTACAGGGCCTCGCGGGTCATGCCCTCGGTGATCAGCGGGTGGGCGGTGTCGACGGTAGTGCCCTGGGCGCGGTGCGCGGTGGTCGCGTAGAGCAGCTGGACGTTCGCGGCGACGTAGTCGGCGGGCAGCGTGAGCCGCCCGCCGTGGCCGAGGTGCCGGACGTGAGCGACGCCGTCGCGATGGCGCCGGTCGACGTGCCAGGCGTCGCCGTTCTTGACCCAGTCCCGGCCCGGCGAACAGCGACAGCCGGCGGTCGTTGCAGGCGGGTGACGATCCAGTCGCCGCGCCCGGCGAGGTTGCCGTCCCGCAGCCGCGCGCCGTCCGGCTCGACCTGCCCGGCGGTAACGCGGTCGGCGCGGGCGCGGGCGGACAGGTCGGTGACGTCGGCGCTGCCGGAGCGCGGCCATCAGGGTGACCTTCCCGGCGAGCATGTCGTTCTTCCAGCCGTCGTAGGCGGCCTGGGCCATGGCCTCGCGGGAGCCGGCCACGGATGCGGCCGCGCTCGTGGTACCAGTCGACCGCGGCGGCGTCGCCGGCGCGGAGCTGGAGGGTGGCGGCGGCCTCGGCCGGGTCGCGGAACCGGTACAGGGTGGTCAGTTCCGGGGTGCCCGGTGCGGCGGCGACCAGGCGCAGCGCGCCGCCGCCCTCGACCGCGGGAGCTGCCGGTCGTCGCCGAGAAGCCGGACGACCGCGCCCCGCTGTCGCGGCGATCGGCGGACGAGCCGGTCGAGCGCGAGCGTGCCCGCCATCCCGGCCTCGTCGACCAGCGACGACGTCTCCGGGGCCGAGCCGGAACATGCGCGCAGGTCTGCCGGCACCGATGCTCCCGCGCGAAGCCGGCGGCGAACGCGGCCTGCGGTCCACTCGTGCATGAACTTGTGCAGGTTCTCCGCCCGGACACCGAGTTCGCGGCCGAGGACGTCGGCGGAAGCGGCGGACGTGGCGAGCGGGAACGAGCCGCTGTCCGCCCTGCCGCAGCACGTGCTGCCAGGGCGCGCATCGCGGTCGTCTTGCCTGCCCCGGCCGGGCCGATGCCGGCCAGCAGGAGCCGGGAGTCGGAGGCGAACGCGGTCACCAGGTGCGCGCTGCCCGGCGTCCAGGGCCGTGCCGTGACGGCCTCGAACCCGTCGAGCGCCGCGGCCACCGCCGGGCCCGACAGGCCCGCCGCGGTCGGCGTCCTGGCCGCGTCGACCAGCCGCGTTTCGGCGTCAAGAACGGCTTGGCTGGTGTATCGGGCGGCGGCGTGCTGGGTGAACACCGACTCCCCGTCCGGAGCGGCGCAGCTCCGGCGGGCTCATCGAGCAGCGGGGGCGGCTCGACGCAGACCGAACGCCGGGGAGACGGCGACGCGGTGACCGCGTCGGCGGTCTCCCGGTGCCGGCCCGGCGCCAGGGCGGGGACCTCGTGCGCGCAGCTGGCGCTCGACTTCGGCCCGGACGTTCCACGCCGTCCAGATGGAGCGGCGCGCGGCCACAGCAGCCACGCCCGTTCGGCCAGGTGCGGCGCAGTCCGCCGCTGCGGGAGCCCTCGCGGCGGCGCCGGACACGGGGCCGGAGGGGACTGTCGTTCATCAGCCGGGCCGATGGCGTCGGAGCCGAACCGCGCCTGCGAGTTCCTCGCGCCATGCGGCCCGCTTGTCTCGCGAGGGAGCGGGGCGGCTTCTTGCCCTGCGCGGGTGTCCAGGTTGGCCTGCCGGGCCAGGTCGTCGCGCCGCGCCCGGCGCCCGGGTCGTGCCCGTGCTCGGTCGCGGTAGTCGCGCACCAGTTCGGCGTAGCGGGCCTCGATCGCGGCGCGGCGGCGGGAGAAGAACTCGATCATCGCCGGCGGCACGCCGGCGATCTCCCGCACCGGCTCCTTGCCCGTCCGGTGTGCCGGGCGGGCGGTGAAAGTGACGCCGAGCCGCGCCGTCAGGTCGACCTCGAACGCGGTGTTGTACGTCTCGGAGATGGCCACGGTCATCGCGTACAGCGGCCGGGCGTCCAGTGCCCGCCACTTCCCGTCCGATCCCCTGCACCTTGGACGAGATGGCGACGTGGGTATGCAGGTTCGGGTCGCCGGCGCGGGAGTCCCAGTGCTCGAATGCGGCCGCGATCAGCCCGTTGGTCTCGATCTGGGCGATTCCGCCGTAGCCGGTCCTGGTGAACGCCGCGTGCTCTTCGACCAGGGCGAGGGCTCGTCCACGGCGGCCTCGTGCGCGGCCACGAACCGCGTCCTGCACGCGGGGGCGCTCGTCCAGCGCCCACAGCAGGGCGGCGGACTTGACCGGGGAGAACACCAGGTCGAACCCGGCGACGGCGGCCCGCTGCCGGCGCGCTTCGCCGCGCCTTCGCCTGCTCGCCTCGGCCTCGGTCGGCTCGCGGCCCGGTCTCCTCGCGGATCAGCGCGAGGCGCGGCTGACCCGCGGTCGCCGAACTAGTCCAGCTGCTGGTACGCGGGGAACGGCGGCCCAGGCGGGCGCGCCGCGATCGCCTCGCCGACGAGCCGGTCCAGCTGCTCGCCGGTCATCCCGGCGCGCACGTGCTCCGTCAGGTAGGCGTCGTCACCGCGTCCCTATCGGGGTGCTCGCCGAGGCCGAACAGTGCCCGCATCTGGCCTTCCGTCACCTCCCGCCCGGCTACCCCGAGCAGCGGGGCGCCCCGGCCGGTCCATGCGCCAGGCGGGTTACCCTGCGCGGTGTAATACGCCGCCGCGTCCGTCCTCCGGCTGGCTCGGCGTCGCCGCGGGCGGTATGCCGGGTCAGGTAGGTGTAACCCGTCCCCGCGGATGATCTTCGCGAATGTCATCACCGCCGCCGCCCCCTTTCCCACCGCCTCGTGCGCGCCGCGCGCCCGATTCGCGCGCCAGCGGCGACCGAGCTGCTTGAGATGCAACGGGTGTCTCGCTCATTACTACTTGCTCAGTTCCGAGATGCTTTCGCAGGCCCATCCCCGCGACGCGACCTGCGGCAGGCTGGCTGATTCACATCAGTTGATGAATGGGGTATTTGCTGTAATGTCAGTTGCGCAAACAGGCGTCGCGAGCCTGACCGCCGGACGAATGCTTCCCCCGTCCCTTGTGATGAGGAGCATTACCCATGACGTCCAACTTCCGTCCCTGCCCGTGGTCCTCCGGGGGCGTAGCATGACGCCCGAGCAACGGCGCCTGCGCGCGCAGAACGCCGCCCACGCTCGCTGGTCGAGGCACATGGCGCGCGAAGACCAGGCCCACACCGCGCGCCAGGCGATCTGGGACCGGCTCAGCCGCGAGGTTGACCCCGACCGCAAGCTAACACCGTAAGAGCGCGCCGTGCTCATCCAGAGCGCCGCCAAACGCCTATCCGCCCGGCTCAACGCAGCCCAAGCACGCAAGCGGGCACGGCGCACGGCATGACCCGCACCGGAGGCGGGCCGACCCAAAAGGCCTGGCCCGCCTCCGCCGCCACGGCGCTCCGCGTAGATGGCACAGGCGGGCGGAACCGGAAAACGACAAAGGGACGCGGCCTGGCTGACCGCCCCCTTACTGGGCCGCGATGCCCGGCTCTCCGGAAGGCTGTCGGTCGTTTTTATGCCCGGCCTGTAGGTCGCAGTCTCGTTTCGGCGCTCCCGCCGGTCAGCAGCACGTCAGCGATTCGTTCGCCGGCGTGGCCGTCCCAAAGTGCGGGGCAGCGTGGCGCGGGAGGGGAGGCCAGGATGTGCTGCGCGATCTCGATGATCCGTGCTGGGTCGCGGCAGGCCAGGATGTTCGTGCCCTCGCTGACCGTTATGGGTCGCTCGGTGTTGTCGCGCAGCGTCATGCAGGGCACGCCGAGCGCGGTCGTCTCTTCCTGTACGCCGGCGCTGTCGGTGAGCACGATCCTGGCGCTGGCCTCAAGGGCCACGAAATCCAGGTAGCCGGCGGGGGGGATCACGCGCACTTGATCGGTCGTGATCATCTGGCGCAGGGACGACGCGGCACGCGGGTGCGCCGGCAGGATCAGCGGCAGTTCCTCGGAGATCTTGGTAAGGGCGCTTACCAACCGGGCGAGGGTCTCGGGGGAATCGACGTTCGCCGGGCGGTGCAGGGTGATCAGTCCGTACTCGCCAGGGGTAAGGCCCAGCCGCTCCAGTGATCCGGAGTTCAGGGCGCGCTCGCGGTTGGTCAGCAGGGTGTCGATCATGACGTTGCCGACCAGGTGGATCTGGTCTTCCCGGTAACCCTCGGCACGCAGGTTGTCCACGGCGTCGGGGGACGGTGCCAGGAGGTAGTCAGAGAGCCGGTCAGCCACCGTCCGGTTGATTTCCTCGGGCATCGACCAGTCGCGGCTGCGCAGGCCGGCCTCCACGTGCGCCAGGAGGGTGCCTGCCCTGGCGGCGACCAGCCCGCAGGCCAGGGTGGAGGTAACGTCCCCGACCACGACGACGGCGTCCGGCCTGATCTCGTCCACGGCCGGCTCGAAGGCGACCATGACGCGGGCTGCCTGCTCGGCGTGGGTGCCCGATCCGGTGCCCAGGTGGCGATCGGGTCGGCGGATGCCCAGGTCTCGGAAGAAGACCTCGTTCATGGCCTCGTCGTAGTGCTGGCCGGTGTGGACCAGCACCACGTCGGCCCCCCGCGCCTCCAGGGCGTCCATGACCGGCTTGACCTTCATGAAATTGGGGCGCGCGCCTGCCACACAGATGATCTTCAAGACTTCCGCCGTTTCACACCCGGGTTGCCCGCCTGACGTCGGTGAGTATAGGGGGTGCGGGCGCCGGCGCTGCGGAGGAACAGTTGAAGTAGCAGGCGGCGATCCGCGGGCGGAACTGCCTCCTGGCCAGCGCCGAGAGGCTCGCGCCCGTGCATGAAGCGGTGCTGGTTCACGATCATGACGTCGCCGCGCTGGAGCATGAATGAGGTCTGCGCCCCGATCAGGTGGCCGGCGAGTTCCCGGGCCGCGCTGGCATGTGCCTCATCGAGCCCGGGTTCGGTGAGCATCTTGGCGGTGAACCGGACGAACCCGGCGTCAGCCGGTTCGCTGTCCAGCACCGCGAACGGCGTGTACTCCTCGCCTACGTCAGAAAGCTCGAAGAACGAGCCGTACCGGTAGGCTTTCTCGGCTAGGAGGGCGCGGCTTGACGGCGACAGGCGTGATGCTGCCGCACGGGCGTCGGAAAGGATGCTCGAGCCGCCGCCGAGCGCGTCGGGCCTGATGCACAAGAGCGTTGTGTAGTCCGGGGGCCGGGTCGCGTTCACCAGGTCCATGTGGAACGCGTTGTATCCCGTGCCAGTGGACCGGCCCGGGTTGGCGTTGAGGCTGGTCCCGATTTCCTTCCACAGGGGCCACCGCTTGAACGGCTGGAAGGGGACCGCTACCTCGGCAAGGATCGCGGTTGCCACGCGAAGGAACTGGTCTCCGGTTCCTAGCGCGCGGGCGATGTTCCCGAGGCGCACTACCGCGTACCCTCCGGTTGCCCCGCTCAGCGCGTGGCGAAGGCCGCTGATCGCCTCATCGAACAGCGGGGCTGAGGCTAGCTGTGCCCGGTACTGCCCGATCGTGGAACCTGCCAGGAAACTGCCCGCCACGGCCAAGGCGGGGAGGGCGGGCGCGAGTTCGATCAGGGCTTTCTCAAGGACGGCTGGGACATCGATGATGGGCTCGGCGGGCATCGGGGGTTACCTCCTTGGCTGGGCCGGATGACGCTGGGGGGTGGTCTCGTGCTTTTTCTGGCCGGGTTTCCTGATTGCCCGGCGGCTGCGGCGGTGATCGCAATGCGTAGCCGACTAATCGCCCAGTGCAGCCGTCGGGAGGCCTGCGCGGTGCGCCGGCTGGGTGGTGCGGTTCGCGCGGAGCCGGCGGGGCAGGTCCTAGGAGTCTTCTTCGGCGGTGGGGCCCGGGTGATAGAGGGTGATCACCCGTTCTTTGCCGTCGCAGTAGTTGCAGACGCGACGCTGCGTGAGGATGACGTTCTCACCGTTCAGCGGATCTCGTACCGTGCCGGTCGTTTCCCACGAGTGCTCCGCTCCGCCGCAGTCCTGGAACTTCTCCAAGACCGTGGCCAAGAGCGCCGCCTCGGTGTCCGCTGCGGTCCCGCCACCGTTCCAGGACGCCTCCCAGCGCCCGGATGCGGAGATGATCGGGTTGGAGAACTTCAGGGTGAGGTACGAGTAGCGCCGGATCAGCATCATGCGCAGCGCGCAGGGCGCGTTGAGGTCCGCTGGCGGTGGCGCTTGCTGTTCCATCTGCGGCTCTTCCTGGTGGGTTGAGAGTGTCAAGGAGTCTCCGGGGCGCTGGCGGCGAGGGTTGCATGGACGACTTTCCCGCCGCTTCGAGGAGTGGGCCACCAGCCCCAGTTGCTGTCGGTGAGTGCGTCGATGATGGTGAGGCCGCGGCCGGTTACCGCGTCGGGGCCGGGATCGGCGCGGACGGGCTGGCCGGGGCCGTTGTCCCAGATGGTGATTTGCAGTGCGGAGAGCCGGTAGTGAATGGCGAAGATGATCGCGGGGCGGGCACCCTGCGGGTCGACGGCGTGGGCGACGGCGTTTGCGGCGAGTTCTGACGCGATCGTCTCGGCGTCGTCGGCCAGGTGGGGCAGCCCCCAGCGGGTGAGGGTGGTTCGGGTGAGCCGGCGGGCTTGGCCTGCGGAGCGCCGGTCGGGTCCGAGGACGGTACTGGCGTAGCTGCCGGGCTGGGCGCGGGCGTCGGCGATCGGGCCGGGGGCCGCTGGTGCGCGCACGGCGCAGGCGGTGGGGGGCGTAGCGCGCATGTGCTGGCCTGGCCTTCCTGTGCGTG
The DNA here is from genome assembly GCA_963811335.1 of uncultured Actinomycetota bacterium. Taxonomy (GTDB): domain Bacteria; phylum Actinomycetota; class Actinomycetes; order Streptosporangiales; family Streptosporangiaceae; genus Trebonia. The sequence continues at coordinate 300,849 of CAWERB010000020.1, forward strand.
AAGATCGCGGGGATGTAAGTTAAGGCTGCCGGGCACAGCGCGGCGTACGATAGTGACGGATTGAGACGACCCGGGACGCTGGGGGACTGACGGTGGACGGCGCGGTTCTGAGGCAGTGGCGGCGGTCGCGGGGCTGGGACGTGCCGGAGATGGCACGGCGGCTACGGGTCGCGGCTGGCGGGAGTGCCCTTCCCGAGCCCGACAGCCTCCGGCGCATGGTCTGGCGCTGGGAACGCGAAGGCCTGCGGAACGAGCGGTACGAGCTGCTGTACGCGCGAGCTCTCCGGATTCCGCCCGATGATCTGGCCGGCGGCGCCGTCGCCCCGCGGGTATCGTCCCTACTGCCCGCTGGGGGCGGTGAGGATGGTGATGATCCAGTGAAGCGGCGCGAGTTCGGCATGGCGACGCTCGGCGCGCTCGCTGGAATCGTCGTGCCGTCAGCGGGGGTTGAGGGGCCGGTATCCATCGAGCACGTCGGCGCTCTCCGGCGCGTCGTCGCCGAGTTGTGGAGCCGCGACCGGGAGGTCGGTGGTTCTGCCTTGCTGACCGAGGCGAAGGGCTACTACTCGACGGTGCGAGGCTGGCTGGACACCGGGACCTATACGACCGCAGTCGGGGCCGATCTCGTTGCGGTCGCAGCCGAACTCGCCGCGTGCGCGGGCTTCATCGCGTTCGACGCTAGCGACCAGGTGAAAGCGCGGAGCCTGCTCACCGAGTCCCTGATCCTGTCCGGAAGCACCCCGCACCTCGCCGCCCACGCATGCGCGCTCCTGGCGATGCAGTCATCGTCGCTGTCGTCAGCCACAGGGCGCATCGGCCTCGCCCGGGAGTCGTTGAGGCTTCTCGACCAGGCCTCTCAGGTCGCCCGGCACGAGCCGTCCGCGAAGCTCCACGCGGTAGTCGCCATGCGCCGCTCTCTGGCGGCGGCGCTGCTCGGAGACGGACAGGGAGCACGCCGACACCTCGACGGAGCCTGGCGGGAACTCGACCGGGGTGACCACCCCAGCGATCCGGCCTGGTTCGCGTTCGTGACGCCGACCGAGGTTACCGCGCACGAGGCGACCGCGGCGGTGCACCTCGGCCAGGCCGAGCGTGCCGCCGGGATCTACCGGGATGTGCTCTCCGCTGAAAGCCTGTCGGCCAGGAACAGGGTTTTCTATTCGGCCCGGCTGGCCGGCGCACTGGAAGCCGCTGGGGACCACCGAGGTGCCGTTGGAACGGGCCTTGGCGTGTTGGACGACCTCGAAGGCGCGATTCGTTCAGGCCGCACGCTGAACCTCCTTAAGCCCGTCCGTGCACGAACGGGCCGCGGTGATGAGTTCGCCGCCCGGTACGACGCGCTGGTGACGGCGTGAACCTGACCTTCCGGCGGTACGACGCGGAGGGTGCCCGCGCCGTCAGGGACACCGTGGAAGCCGTCTTCCGGGGCGGGTACGCCGCCGCCATCGAGTCCGGCGTCCCGTTCGATACCCCCGAGGCGTTCATGCGGAGATTCGACGCCTACGCCGCCAACCCCGCGCTCGATCTCGTCATCGCGTACGCGAACGGGGAGCCGGTCGGCCAGACCTGGGGCTGGCCGCTGACCGCCGAGAGCACCTGGTGGCGGCGGCTTGACGGCGAGCCGGAGCCGGGCTTCGCGGACGAGGACGGCACCCGGACGTTCGCGTTGTCGGAGATCATGGTCATCCGCGAGCAGACCGGCCAGGGGATCGCGCACGCGCTCCATGATGAGCTGCTGCGCGGACGCCGCGAGCAACGGGCCACGCTGCTGGCCGAACCCAAGAACGTCACAGCCTACCGGGCGTACGTGCGGTGGGGCTGGCGTGCGGTCGCAAAGCTGCGCCCGAGCTGGCCCGACGCGCCGACGTTCGACGTGCTCGTGCTGCCGCTGCCGCTTTAGTTGGGTGCCTGTGCGTCGTGGCCACTGTCAGTACATCTCGCCGCGCCGTCGTTTGGCCTCGATGGCGCGCTGGACCTGGAGGTCGGCCCCGTAGCGGTCCAGCATCGCCCGGTCCTGCCAGCCCATGAGCCGCATCAGGTCTCCCTCCGCGCCACCGCCGGCGAGCCAGTCGTGGGCGAAGGTGTGGCGAAACATATGCGGGTACACCGAAGGCTCGTACCCGGCTTGCTCCGCCCTCCGCTTGACCATCCGGTACACGCCGGAGCCGGTCATCGCCCCGCGGTTCCGGGTTCCCAGCCACAGGGCCGGCGAAGTCTGGGCCCGCCCGTGCGACTGCCGCACTCGCAGGTACACCACGATCGCCTTGGCCGTCGCGAGCGTCAGCGGCACGATCCGGCCCTCGTACGCGGCCCGCGCACCCTTGAGCGGGACGACCCGGATGTAGGGCCGGGCGATCAGGTCGGCCGGAAGGTCGTCGAGGCGGATCTGGACCAGCTCGGCCCGCCGGACGCCCTCGGTGAGCACCCGGATCATCGCGTGGTCGCGAGCGTCGTCGAACGTCCGGGCCCTTCCGCCCCCGGTGACCGAGAGCAGGTCCCTGATGAAGTCGGCGGCCAGCGTCGACGGACGGACCTTGACCGGCGCGTATCGCACCAGGCCGTCGGTGTACGGGTGCGGGTGCCCGTACTCGACCGCGAGCCAGCTGAACAGGTGCCGCAGGTTCCGCTGCTTGGTGTTCGTCCCGCCCTGGCTGTGCGACGCGAGGTAGCCGCGGAAGAACCGGTTCAGGGCCGCGGTGTCGCAGCCAGTGAAGTCGGCCTCCAGGCCCGCCGAGGTCATCCACGAGCTCAGCGCGACCGCCGCGTCCCGGTACGCCCAGATCGTCTCCTGCTGGAACGGCCGCCCATGCCGGTTGGTCTGCGTGCGCAGCCACTCGCCGTACTCGCTGATCATCACTTGCCGCCGCTGCGCAGGCGAGAGATCAGGGCGGCGGAAGCCGCCGTCCGCGATGGGATCAGACGCCCGCGAAGACCCGGTGGAAACCACGGGCACCGGATCGGTAGCCAGCCGCAGCGGGCTCTTGCGCGAACTCCCGCCGCCGCGCGCAGCGGCAGCGGCACCGGACGGGTTGACAGGAGACATAGCTGTAGCCCCTTCGTCTTGGGGGAGCTAAGCACTCTTCTAAGCCGCGAAGCTAAGTGCCTAGCGCCGGGATGCTCGACCACAGCACGCCGACCGAAAGAGCCAGACCGCGAATTACCGCAGGTCAGGACATAAAGGAGTGCCCCCAGAAGGATTCGAACCTTCGCACCTGGCTCCGGAGGCCAGTGCTCTATCCCCTGAGCTATGGGGGCCAGGCGACTGAGCAAGGCTACCAGTCTGCGGCGGCGGTTGTGAAACGGCGGTTGGGCACGTGCGCCGGACACGATCACCCGCCGCTTACCCAAGATCCGGCCGAACCAGGTAGCCTCACCGAGTGTGACGCAAGGTTTGGGGCGCGTGCTCGTCGTGGACGACGACGAGGTGATCAGGCAGCTCATCGCGGTGAACCTGCAGCTTGGAGGGGTTCGAGGTGGCGACCGCTGTCGACGGGCAGGACTGCCTTGACAAGGTGGTGGAGGTCGCGCCCGACGTGATCACGCTCGACGTGATGATGCCGCGCCTCGACGGGTGGGAGACGGCGATCCAGCTGCGCAAGTCGCCGGAGACCGCGCACATCAAGATCGTGCTGATCACGGCCCGCGCGCAGGAAGACGACATCGCAAGGGGAGCGCACGTCGGCGCCGACGCGTACCTGACCAAGCCGTTCGATCCCGGCGAGATGATCCGGGTGGTCCGCGAGCTCGCCGGCGCCCCGCCCGCCTGAACTGCGGGCGCAGGAGCACCGAACGTGATTTCCAGCGACCTGCGGCGCGCGGTGCGCCACGCGGTCGCCGCGGCCGGCCTCCCGCCAGGCGCCGACCCTGGACTGCGCCCCACCGGGAGACCCGGCCAGTACGCCGCGAGCGTCGCCCTCACGCTCGGTGGTGACATCCCCGCAAGACGGCGCACAGCCTGGCGGCGGCCCTCGCCGACGCGCAATGGATAGAAAAGGCCGAGGTCACCGGCCCCGGCTACCTCACCGTCACGGTGACCGCCGCGGCCCTGGCCGCCGTCGCGGACCGGATCACGCAGGCCGGCCCCGGCTGCGCCGCGAGCGACGCGCTCGCCGGGGTGACCGTACCCGCGCCGCCGCCCGGCGACCCGCTGGCCGCCGCCACGTGGGAAGAGGCACGGGCGGCACTCGCCGCGCGGCTGACCGCCCGTCTCGCCGCCGCGGCGGCGCGGCGGTGCTGATCCCGGGAAGCTGAACGGGAGCGCCTTCCCCCGCACCTCTCGACCCGGTGCAGGGCGGCCCGCTGGACTGCAATCCCGCGCCGGCACCCGTGACAGCGGTCTCGGAGCAACCAGCCCCCGATCCGGCCAACTGGAACAGGAACCGGACGCGGACTCGCGGCGGCGGGACAACGCCGGGCAGGCGGGGGATCGCCAGGCATCGCCGCGGCGGTCGCCTTCGCCGGGCGGGACGCGGTCACGTTCGCCCTGGCCAGAGCGATGCCGGGCAGGCCGTTGCGGGTGGAGCCGGAGATAATAGCGAGGCACGTGGCCGGCAATCCCGCTTATGCTGTGAGGTACGCGCACGCCCGCGCCGCGTCCGGGGTGCGCTGGGCTCTGGCCTCCCTGGGGACGACCCCCGTATCCGGCGGGGGGATCAGGTCATCCGGTTCTGGGGCGGAGTCCGCGCCGCGCCTGCCCGCCGATCCGGGTGAGCTGGCGCTGCTTGACGCGCTGTCGTGGCTACCTGAACGGGTCGCCGTGGCCGCGCGCCGTGGCCGACCCGACGAGTTCGCCCGTTACCTGGAGGAACTGGCCGGTGTCACCGTTGACGTGCTGAGTTCCGTGCGCCACCCAGGAAACTCCGCAGCGCCAGGGAGTGACAGACTGACCCTGGCGAGGGCGGCGCAGACCGGCCTTGCCGCCGGGCTCGGGCTGCTCGAAGTCAGCGCGCCAGAGCGGCTGTGAAGCGGTCGAACGAGATACCGGCAAAGACGCAACGAATCAAGACGCAACGAATAAGGACAACCCCCGTCCTTGCGGCCGGGCCCGATACGATGGCGGTTTTGCCATCGGGCCCGACCGCGAGGACATCGGGGGGTACGGGGGGTCGCCCCCGGGAGACGGAGCAACGCTGTGAGCCGTGTCGCCCACCCGGCTGGGCCGCGTCATGCGGACGTGCTGCCCGCCGACCACCCGCCGGCGCCGCCGGGGGACCTGAACGCGCTCGACCAGGCGATCTGGCCGCGCGGCGCGCGTCGTGCCGGAGGCGCGCCGGGGGATGGCGCCGCGGGCGTCCTGACGCTCGGCGGCATCGACGTCCGCGACCTGGCGGCGCGGTTCGGCACGCCGGCGCTCATCATGGACGAGGCCGACGTGCGAAGCCGCGCGCGTGAGTACATCGACGCGTTCGGGCAGGACGCGCAGGTCTACTACGCGGCTAAGGCGTTCTGCTCGCGCGCCGTGCTCCGCTGGGTTACCGAGGAAGGCCTCGGCGTGGACGTCTGCACCGGCGGTGAGCTCGCGGTGGCGCTGTCGGCCGGCGTTGACCCGGCGCTGATCACCCTGCACGGCAACAACAAGCTGCCCGCCGAGATCGAGCGGGCGGTGGCTGCTGGCGTGGGGCATATCGTGGTCGACTCCTTTGAAGAGATCGCCCGGCTTGCCCACTACGCGGAGGCGGGCTGGGGTCCGGCCGTGCGTCCTTGTCCGGGTAACCACCGGGGTTGAGGCGCACACGCACGAGTTCATGGCGACCGCGCATGACGACCAGAAGTTCGGCTTCTCGCTCGCCTCGGGCGCCGCCGATGAGGCGGTCCGCCGGGTGATCGCGCTGCCGCAGCTTGAGTTCGCCGGGCTGCACTCGCACATTGGCTCGCAGATCTTCGACACCGGCGGTTTCGAGGTGGCCGCGCGCCGCGTGCTCGAGCTGGCCGGGCGGGTGCACGCCGAGCACGGCGTCCACGTGGCGGAGCTCGACCTCGGCGGCGGATTCGGCATCGCGTACGTGCCAGAGGACGACGCCCCTGAGATCAAGGACCTGGCGTCCGCCCTCAGGCATATCGTGGCGTCCCAGTGCATCGCCTTCGGCATCCCGGTGCCGCGGCTGACGATCGAGCCGGGCCGCGGCATCGTCGGGCCGTCGACCGTGACGCTCTACGAGGTCGGCACGATCAAGGACGTGGACGGGATCAGGACCTACGTGAGCGTGGACGGCGGGATGAGCGACAACGTGCGCACCGCGCTGTACGACGCCGAGTACACCTGCGTGCTCGCCTCGCGGTCGTCGGACGCGCCGCCGATGCTGTCCCGGGTGGTGGGACGGCACTGCGAGAGCGGCGACATCGTGGTGCGCCACTGTTACCTGCCGTCGGACCTGGCGCCCGGTGACCTGCTCGCCGTCGCGGCGACCGGAGCGTACTGCCGGTCGCTCGCCTCGAACTACAACCACCTGCCGCGCCCCGGCGTGGTCGCGGTGGCCGACGGCGCGGCGCGGGAGATCGTCCGCCGCGAGACACTGGATGACCTGCTGCGATTGGACGTCGGATGAGCGAGCCTGCGAGCGAATCGATAAGTACTGAGTGGTCCGCGAATGCGGCCGGCGAGCGCAGCGAGGCGATCGCATGAGTGGATACGACGACAAACCCGGCAAGGTGCTGCGGGTCGCGCTGCTCGGCTGCGGCGTCGTCGGCACCCAGGTCGCCAGGCTGCTCGGCGAGCAGGCCGACGACCTCGCGGAGCGCACAGGGGCGCGGCTTGAGCTGGCCGGGATCGCGGTCCGCCGCATCGCGCAGCCGCGGCCCGGCGTGGACCCCGCGCTGCTGACCACGGACGCGACGGGCCTGGCGACCCGCCCGGGCGTGGACATCGTTATCGAGGTGATCGGCGGCATCGAGCCGGCCCGCTCGCTGATCCTGGCCGCGATGGAGGCCGGGAAGTCCGTGGTCACCGCGAACAAGGCGCTGCTGGCGGAGCACGGGGAGCAGGTACACGCCGCGTCACGCGCGTTCGGCACCGACCTGTACTACGAGGCGGCGGTGGCGGGCGCGATCCCGATCCTCCGGCCGCTGCGGGAGTCTCTCGCGGGCGACACGGTGCACCGGGTGCTCGGCATCGTCAACGGCACCACCAACTACATACTCGACCGGATGGACGGCTCGGGCGCCGACTTCGGCGAGTCGCTCGAAGAGGCGCAGGCGCTCGGCTACGCGGAGGCCGATCCCACCGCGGACGTGGAGGCGTTCGACGCCGCCGCCAAGGCCGCGATCCTGGCCGGGCTCGCGTTCCACACGCGCGTCACCGCCGCCGACGTCTACCGCGAGGGCATCACCGAGGTGACCGCGGCGGACATCGCCTCGGCGAAGACGCTCGGCCGCACCGTGAAGCTGCTCGCCATCTGCGAGCGGTCAGGAGCCAGTGGTTCGCGAGAAGGGGTCGCGGTGCGCGTCCACCCGGCGATGATCCCGCGCTCGCACCCGCTTGCCGCCGTCGGCGGCGCCTACAACGCCGTGTTCGTCGAGGCGCAGTCGGCCGGCGGCTGATGTTCTACGGTGCGGGGGCGGGCGGCACCCCGACGGCGTCCGCGGTGCTCGGTGACATCGTTGCCGTGGCGCGCAACCGGCTGGCGGGCACTAAGGGCCCGGAGCAGTCTACCTATGCGGACCTGCCGGTGCTGCCCATGGGCGATACGCTGACCAGGTACCACGTGTCCCTTGACGTTGCCGACAAGCCCGGCGTGCTCGCGCCGGTCGCCGAGGCGTTCGCCAGGCACGGCGTGTCCATCCAGGCGGTGCGCCAGACGAGCAGGGGCGACGACGCGCTGCTCATCATCGTCACGCACGAGGCGCGCGACGCCGACCTCGCCGCGACGATCGGTGAGCTCAAGGCGCTGCCGGTCGTCCGGGCGGTGGCGAGCGTGATGCGGGTCGAAGGAGAGGAAGACCAGTCATGAGCCAGGTTGGCGTCGCCACCGGGGCGCGGGCGCCGTGGCGCGGGATCATCACCGAGTACCGGGACCGGCTCCCGGTCACGGCCGGGATGGTCCCGGTCACCCTCCAGGAGGGCGGCACGCCGCTGCTGCACGCGCCCGTGCTGTCCGCGCGCACCGGCTGCGACGTGTACCTCAAGGTGGAAGGCCTCAACCCGACCGGGTCGTTCAAGGACCGCGGCATGACCACCGCGATCACCGTGGCCGCCGCCCAGGGCGCGAAGGCGGTCATCTGCGCCTCAACAGGGAACACCTCCGCATCGGCGGCCGCCTACGCGGCGCGGGCGGGCCTGACCTGCGCCGTGCTCGTGCCCAAGGGCAAGATCGCGATCGGCAAGCTCGCCCAGGCGCTGGTGCACGGCGCGAAGCTGCTCCAGGTCGACGGGTCATTCGATGACTGCCTTGAGCTGGCGCGCAAGCTCTCCATCGACTACCCGGTCGCGCTGGTCAACTCGGTCAACCCGGACCGTCTGCAAGGCCAGAAGACCGCGGCCTTCGAGGTCGTCGACGCGCTCGGTGACGCACCGGACATCCACTGCCTGCCGGTCGGCAACGCCGGCAACATCGTCGCTTACTGGATGGGCTACCAGGAGTACTTCTCGGTTGGCCTCGCGTCGTGCAAGCCGCGCATGTTCGGTTTCCAGGCGTCCGGCGCGGCACCGATCGTGGACGGCGCCCCGGTGTCGCACCCGCAGACGATCGCGACCGCGATCAGGATCGGTAACCCCGCGTCCTGGCACCTGGCGGAGGCGGCAAGGGACGAGTCCGGCGGCCTGATCAACAAGGTCACCGACAGGGAAATCCTGGCGGCCTACCGGATCATCGCCCGCGACGAGGCCGTGTTCGGCGAACTTGGCTCGTCGGCCAGCGTCGCCGGCCTGCTCGCCGCGGCGGCGGACGGGCGGATCCCGGTCGGTTCCCGTGTGGTCTGCACGATCACCGGCAACGGCCTCAAGGACCCGGACTGGGCCCTGTCCGGTGCGCCGGCCCCGATGACGGTCCCGGTGGACGCCGCGACCGCCGCCGCCGCCCTTGGCCTTGCCTGATGGGAACGGGCCTGACGGGAATGGGGCCTGATGGGCCGGGCCTGATGGGATTGGGCTTGACGGGGCTCGCTGAGCAGCCGGTCCTTGTCCGCGTGCCCGCGACGAGCGCCAACCTCGGGCCAGGGTTCGACACGCTCGGGCTAGCGCTCGGGTTGCATGACGAGGTGGAGGCGCGCGTCACCGGGTCGGGGCTTGACATCGAAGTCAGTGGCGAGGGCGCGGGCGCCATCGGCGGCGCGGGGGAGCGGCACCTCATCGTGCGCGCGATGCGGGTCGCGTTCGACGAGCTGAACGTGGCGCAGCCGGCCGGCCTTGAGTTGCGCTGCGTGAACCGGATCCCGCACGGGCGGGGGCTCGGCTCGTCGGCCGCCGCGATCGTGGCGGGCCTGCTCGCGGCGCGCGCCCTGGCGGGAGCGAGCACCAGCCCCGAGGACGTGCTGCCGCTGGCCAGCATGCTCGAAGGGCACCCGGACAACGTGGCGCCCTGCCTGTTCGGCGGGCTCACCATCGCCTGGACCCCCTCGGGCGGCGCCGGCCTGCCGACGGCACGGGCCGTACGGCTCGACCCGTGCCCGCAGGTGCGCCCCGTCGCGTTCATCGCTCCGGAGCCGGTGTCCACCAAGGTCGCGCGCGGCCTGCTGCCCGCGACCGTGCCGCACGCCGACGCCGCGCGCAACGCCGGCCGCGCAGCGCTGCTCATCGCCGCGCTGACGGCCCGTCCCGACGTGCTGCTCGACGGTACAGAGGACAAGCTGCACCAGGACTACCGCGCGCCGGCCATGCCGCATTCGCACGAACTGGTGGCACGGCTGCGTGCGGTCGGGGTGCCCGCGGTCATCTCGGGCGCCGGGCCGTCCGTCCTCGCGTTCCAAACCGGAAACCCAGCTCGCGATGACCTCAGCCTGCTGGATTCAATCGCCGGAGAAACGGGTATCGAGTGGCACATAACCCCGCTAGCCATCGAGCGACAGGGCGCCAGCGTAGCTCCGAGTGTTTCGAGCGCCCGCTGATGCTGAGCAGTGCTCGCCTAGCCGGTTAAACCCCTTTTCTGCGACATGGATGGCTGCAAAGGAATGCCGTGGGCCCTGTCGGTGTTAGGCTGGTTGCAGCATCGACCGCCCCCGTGCGGGGCGGGTGCTGTTCATCCACGCGTCGCCTGGGGGGTAACGTATACCTGCCCAGGGATCGGGCTCTTGGCGTCACCCCAGGAGAGCGGCAAGTTCCCCTGAGCGCCACCCCGTTGCACATCTTTACGCCGGCCGTCCCGGAGGTAGTCCGCACCAACGGACAAGCGCGACGTCCCGGCATAGAGGTCGAGCGTACTTGCGAGAGCTGTTTCCCTAGTGAGAATCTCGCGAGCGATACGGATCGGGTCTGGCTCAGGCGAACCGGGGTCGAGAGATACCCAGGCGGCCGAGGATCATAATGGAAGGACCATTAGTGAGCGACACCACCGAAGTCCTCAGCGGCGCGACCCCCGCGTCCGAGGAATCTCCCATCGGTCACCCGGCCGCCGACCCCGCCGGCACCGCGCCCCGGTCATCGAGCCGTAGCGGAGCTGGCGACCTGTCGAAGCTGCTCGTCTCCGATCTGCAGCGGATCGCCCAGGAACTCGGGATCTCCGGGACCGGGCGGATGCGGAAGGGGGACCTCGTGGCCGCGATCCAGGAGCGGACTGGTGGCGGCCGCTCTTCCGCTCGCAGTGCCAGCAGTGGGGGACGCACCTCGCAGGCCCCCGATCAACCAGCCACGCGGGGCACGTCCGCGGGAGCCGACGCGCCTCGCCCCCTGAATCAGGATGCTATGGAAGCAGACACATCCGTCCGGCCTGGCATTGGCGATGCCGCCCACGCGGCGGGCAACAGCATCGGCGATGCGCCGGTAAGCGCAGGCCGGCAGGCGTGGGTGAGGCCGAGCGAACGGTCGCTGTCGCGGCCAGGCAGGCGCTCGCCGACCGCGAGCGGGCCGCCGAGGCAGGCCCCGCAGGATCAGGCTCAGTTGAGGCAAGCACAGAGCAGCAGGGTCAGGACGCCCGGCGGGACCGCAGCCGCAACCGCAACCGCCGTGACGGTCAGGACGGCGGCCGCGACCAGCGCCGCGACAACCGTGAGCCCGCCGCCGCGAGCAACGGCCGCAACGGCCAGAACAATCAGGGTGGCGGCCAGACCGGCAATGCCGGCGGCCAGGGCGGCGGCCGGCCGGATAACCGGCCGGATAACCGGCCAGACAGCCGGCCGGATAACCGGGCCGACAGCCGGCCGGATAACCGGGCCGACGACGACGATGACAGAAGCGGGCGGCGGGGCCGTGACCGGTTCCGCAACCGCAACCGGCGCCGGGGCGAACGCCCGGGCGGCGAGCCCGAGGCGGTGATCGCCGAGGACGACGTGCTGATCCCGATCGCGGGCATTCTGGACGTGCTTGAGAACTACGCCTTCGTGCGGACCACCGGCTACCTGTCCGGCCCGAACGACGTGTATGTCTCGCTTTCCCAGGTCCGCAAGCACGGGCTGCGCAAGGGCGACGTCATCGAGGGCGCGGTTCGCCAGCCGAGGGACGGCGAGCGGCGGGAGAAGTTCAACGCGCTCGTCCGGCTCGACAAGGTGAACGGGCTCGACCCCGAGGCGTCGCTGCACCGGCCGGAGTTCTCCAAGCTGGTCCCGCTCTACCCGCAGGACCGGCTCCGGCTTGAGACCGACCCGACCAACATGGTGACCAGGATCATCGACCTGATCTGCCCGATCGGCAAGGGACAGCGCGGCCTGATCGTGTCGCCGCCCAAGGCGGGCAAGACGATGATCCTGCAGGCCATCGCCAACGCGATCACCAAGAACAACCCGGAGTGCCACCTCATGGTCGTCCTCGTGGACGAGCGCCCTGAGGAAGTCACCGACATGCAGCGCACGGTCAAGGGCGAGGTGATCCACTCCACCTTCGACCACCCGGCCGACGACCACACCACGGTCGCCGAGCTGGCCATCGAGCGGGCCAAGCGCCTGGTCGAGATGGGGCACGACGTGGTCGTGCTGCTCGACTCGATCACCCGGCTCGGTCGCGCCTACAACCAGGCGGCGCCGGCCAGCGGCCGGATCCTGTCCGGCGGTGTCGACTCGACCGCGCTCTACCCGCCCAAGCGGTTCTTCGGCGCGGCGCGCAACATCGAGAACGGCGGCTCGCTGACGATCCTCGCGACGGCCCTCATCGAGACCGGGTCCCGCATGGACGAGGTCATTTTCGAGGAGTTCAAGGGCACCGGCAACATGGAGCTGCGGCTGCGCCGCGAGCTCGCCGACAAGCGGCTCTTCCCCGCCGTCGACGTGGACGCCTCGTCGACTCGTAAGGAAGAGATCCTGCTCGCGCCGGATGAGCTCAAGGTCATCTGGCAGCTCCGCCGGGTGCTGCACGCCCTCGAGGCGCAGCAGGCGCTCGAACTGCTCATGGAGCAGATGCGCAAGACCCGCAGCAACGCCGAGTTCCTGCTCCAGGTGCAGAAGACCACCCTGGGCACGGACCGCGAGCGTTAAGACAGACGATTGTTCCCGCTGGCCTGCGGCAGCTGGCCGGCGGGAACAAGCACCGGTCACTTGTGGTTAGCACGTGTGGCAAACTTAAAGCCGCTTAGTTCACGGTTCCGGTTCACGTCAGGCCCTCAGGCAGGGCAGCGCTCCAAGGGGCGTGACGACCCGGCGGCCGCCTGAGGCAAGGAGCCAGCAAGATGAAGCCAGAAATTCACCCGGCCTACGAGGTCACCACCGTGACCTGCGGCTGCGGCAACTCGTTCGTGACCCGGTCCACCGCCAAGAGCGGCGAGATCCGCACCGACGTGTGCTCGGCCTGCCACCCGTTCTACACGGGCAAGCAGAAGATCCTCGACACCGGTGGCCGCGTGGCCCGCTTCGAGGCCCGCTTCGGCAAGGGCAAGGTCCAGGGCGCGGCCGGCAAGACCGGCAAGAAGTAGCGACGTCAAAGCGCCCGTGTGCCGTAGGGTACACGGGCGCTTTCGCTATGTTGTCACTGAACCGAGTTACGAAAGGTCGCGATACCCATGTTCGACAAGCTGGGTGACCTGGCTAGCGAGCATGCCGAGCTCGAGCGTGCCCTCGCCGATCCCAGCGTGCACGCCGACGCGGATCAGGCCAGGACGCTCGCCAAGCGCTACGCGGAGCTGACAGCGATCGTCAGCGCTTACCGTGAGTGGCAGCAGACGAACGGCGACGAGCAGGCGGCCAGGGAGCTTGCCCAGGAGGACCCCGCCTTCGCTGACGAGGCCGACGCCCTGGTGAAGCAGCGCGAGGAGCTTGAGGAGCGGCTGCGGAAGCTGCTCGTCCCCAAGGACCCGAACGACGAGCGTGACACCATCGTCGAGGTCAAGGCGGGCGAGGGCGGCGAGGAGTCCGCGCTGTTCGCCGGCGACCTGCTGCGCATGTACCAGCGCTACGCCGAGCGGCACGGCTGGAAGACCGAGGTCATCGACTCCACGCTGACCGGCCTCGGCGGCGTCAAGGACGCGACGATGGCGGTCAAGGCCGGCAAGAAGGGCACCGGCGCGTGGTCCCGGCTCAAGTACGAGGGCGGCGTGCACCGCGTGCAGCGGGTGCCGGTCACCGAGTCGCAGGGCCGCATCCACACGTCCGCCGCGGGCGTGCTCGTGACGCCGGAAGCCGACCCGGTGGACGTGCAGGTCAACGAGAACGAGCTGCGCATCGACGTGTACCGGTCCAGCGGCCCGGGCGGCCAGTCCGTCAACACGACCGACTCGGCGGTCCGCATCACCCACCTGCCGACCGGGATCGTGGTCTCCTGCCAGAACGAGAAGAGCCAGCTGCAGAACAAGGAGCAGGCGCTGCGCGTGCTGCGGTCGCGGCTGCTCGCCGCGGCCGAGGAAGAGGCGAACGCCAAGGCGAGCGCCGAGCGCAAGGCACAGGTCCGCACGGTCGACCGGTCCGAACGGGTGCGTACCTACAACTTCCCGGAAAACCGCATCAACGACCACCGGGTGGGCTACAAGGCGTACAACCTGGACCAGGTGATCGACGGTGACCTGGACGCGGTGATCGACGCGCTCGCCGCCGCCGACCTGGAAGCGAAACTGGCCGGACAGTGAGCCTGCTCCTTGATGAGATCGCGCTCGCCACGGCGCGGCTGGCCGAGGCCGGCGTGGACTCGCCGCGGGCCGACGCCGAGCTCATCGCGTCGCACGTGCACCAGGTCAAGCGCGGTGAGCTGCACACCGTACCCGACGCCGAGTTCGACGCGCGGTTCTGGGTCGACATCGGCCGCAGGGAGAACCGCGAGCCGCTGCAGCACATCACCGGCCAGGCGTACTTCAGGTACCTGGAGCTCGACGTGGGTCCCGGCGTCTTCGTGCCACGGCCAGAGACCGAGGTGATGACCGGGTGGGCCATCGACCGGCTGCGCGCGATGGACGTCGCGGACCCGCTCGCCGTCGACCTGGGCACCGGCTCTGGGGCGATCGCGCTGTCCCTCGCCCGGGAGGTGCCCAGGGCCACCGTGCACGCCGTCGAAGGCGACCCGCTGGCCAGGAGCTGGTCGGAGCGGAACATCACCCGCCACGTGGACGGCTATACCGCGGGCCGGGTGCTGCTGCACGCGGGCGACTTCGTGTCGCCTGACCGCCTGGCCGGCCTCGGCGAACTGGCGAGCCTGGCCGGAACCGTCGACCTGGTGATCTCTAACCCCCCGTACATCCCGCTCGGCTCGGTCGTGCCGCCCGAGGTGGGAGAGTACGACCCGCCCGCGGCCCTGTGGAGCGGCGCCGACGGGCTCGACGCGATCCGCGCGGTCGAACGGGTGGCGCGCTGGCTGCTGCGCCCGGGCGGCCTGGTCGCGGTCGAGCACAGCGACCAGCAGGGAGCGGCCGTCTTCTGGGTGTTCCCCGAGGAGGCCGGCTGGCGTGACACCACCAACCATAAGGACCTGTCACGCCGGGACCGGTTCGTCACGGCGATGTGGCCGGGGAATAACACCTAGGATGTAACCGATGAGCGCTCGATACGACTGCGCCGATACGCAGCAGCGAGAAGAGGGCCTGGTCGCGGCGACATCCGCCGTGCAGGCGGGCGAGCTTGTGGTGCTTCCCACCGACACCGTGTACGGGGTCGGCGCGGATGCCTTCAACCCGGCTGCGGTAACTGCGCTGCTCGCCGCTAAGGGCCGGGGCAGGAGCATGCCGCCGCCGGTCCTCGTCGGCAGCGTGCGCGCGGCCGCGGCCCTTGCCGAGTCGCTCGGCGCGTTCGGCCAGGACCTGATCGATGAGTTCTGGCCAGGGCCGCTCACCCTCGTGTTCCGGGCAAGCCCGACGCTGCTGTGGGATCTTGGCGACACCATGGGCACGGTCGCGGTCCGCATGCCGCTGCACCCGGTCGCGCTCGACCTGCTGCGCAGGACCGGCCCGATGGCGGTATCGAGCGCGAACAGGCACAGCCTGCCTGCCGCGACCACCGTCGACGAGGCGCAGCCGCAGTTGGGCGATGCGATCTCCGTCTACCTGGACGGCGGCCCGTGCGCGGACAACGTGCCGTCCACCATCCTCGACCTGACCGGGACCGTGCCGCGAATGCTACGGGCCGGCGCGCTCTCCGTGGACGCGCTGCGGAAGGTCGTTCCGGTGATCGACCTGCCCACCGCCGCCGGCGGCGAGCCTGAGCTCAGCCCGGCCGACCGGCGGGCCGCCGAGGCAATCGCGGCCGCGAGCGCGGCCCTCCCCGTCAAGCAGGACGACGAGACGGGCAACCCGCCGGCCGCTGCGGACCGGGACGACTGACCGCCGGCCGCCATGCGCGAGTATCTCTTCATCCTGATCATCGCGGCGGCGGTGACCTACCTGCTCACCCCGCTGGTGCGGCGGGGTGCGATCGCGGTGCGCGCGCAGCACGCGGCCCGCGGCCGGGACGTGCACAAGGAGCCCACCCCGCTGCTCGGCGGCGTGGCCATGTACGGCGGCCTGGTCGCCGGGCTGCTCGTCGCCGAGCGGCTCAGCTACCTGCAGCAGGCCTTCCCGTCCCCGCGCACGGTCAACGGGCTGCTGCTGGCGGGCGCACTGCTTGTCGCGGTCGGCATCGTCGATGACCGGTGGGGGCTCGGCGCCATCTCCAAGCTGGCCGGGCAGATCGCGGCGGGCGGCATCGTGGTCTGGTCGGGCGCGTACCTGCCCTGGATCCCGTGGCCGGGGAGCGAGACCCCGTTGCTCGAGCCCGATCTCTCCTACACGGTGACGATCCTCATCATCGTCGCCACGATCAACGCGGTGAACTTCATCGACGGCCTCGACGGCCTGGCGGCGGGCGTCGTCGGCATCTCGGCGATCGCCTACCTGGTCTACTCCTACAACCTGACCAACTCGGTCGGCGTCCCGTCGCAGTCGGTGCCCGCCGTGGTGTCCGCCGTGCTGGCCGGCGTGTGCCTGGGCTTCCTGCCGCATAACTTCAACCCGGCACGGATCTTCATGGGCGACACCGGGGCGATGCTGCTCGGCCTGCTGCTCGCCTACGGGCCTATCGAGTCCACCGCCACGCTCGACCCCAACATCCTGGTCAACTACTCGGCGGGCGGGCACCCGCTCGACCGGTTCCCGACGATCCTGCCGCTGCTCATCCCGGTCTCGATCTGGCTCATCCCGTACACGGACATGGTCCTCGCGGTGATCCGCCGGACGAAGAGGGGCATGTCGCCGTTCGACGCCGACCGGCAGCACCTGCACCACCGGCTGCTTAACATGGGCCACTCGCACCGTCAGTCGGTGCTGCTCATGTACCTGTGGGCGGCCCTCTTCTCCGGCCTTGTCGTCGGCCTGTCGGTGCTGCGGATCGGCCTGATCTGGTTCGCGCTGATCACGCTGGCCGCGATCGCGGCACTGCTGCTCGCGACGGCACCGAAACTCCGCTGGTGGCGCGCGGGTAACGGCAAGCGGGCGCGGGCCGGGGGCAGCCGCCTACGTTCTGCTGACCCGTTGCCGGTCACCCCGGGGCTTGCCGCGCCGGCCCGCGGGCCTGGGCCAGGCGTGCTGCCTTCCGCGGTCCTTCCGGCGGTCAACGGCAGTCCGGCGGCCACCGGCAGTCCGGCGGCACCGGCAGCAGTCCGGCGGCAACGGCGGGCCTGCGGCCACCGGCGGCAGTCCGGCGGCCAGCGGCGGGCCTGCGGTCAACGGCCGGCCCGGCGCAGCAGCCGGCACCGGGAACGGGGCGGGCGACGCCGCCGCGCCTCCCTGGCCGGGCCGCCGCTGACCCCGCAACCGCCATCCTCCGTGACAGGAGTCACTGGAGACCTGCGATTATTGTGCTGTAGCCTGCGGGAACGCCGTCTCGGCGAAGGATGTCCGGACGTGAGGGTATTTGGGGCTTAGCACGGTAATATCCGGCCCCTCTTGGGGAGGGGTCCCCTCGCAGGCCCGGCTGATAGTCATGTAAAGTCGTCAGTCAGGTAAAGTTAAAGTCAAGAACTTTGTGATAGCCTTCACAAGCACTCAGCTAATCCTGCAGGGAGAACCGTCGATGATGACGTACTACGGCCGCGTGGTGAGGTGGTCGCTCGCGCTGACCAGCGTGGTCGCCGTCGTCGCGGTCGTGCATCTGTGCCGTGCTCGGCGGCGCGAAGGGCACCTACGGGTCGCTGATCGGCGTCGGCGTCGTCACCGTGTTCTTCGGCATCAGCATCCTGGTGGTTGGCCGGGCGGCGAAGGTCAGCCCGATGGCGATGATGGTGGCCGCGCTCGGCATCTTCGTCGTCAAGATGATCGCGTTCATGATCGTGCTCGTCGTGCTCGGCCACTCCACGGCGTTCAATGGCCGGATGCTGGGCTTCACCGCGCTTGCCTGCATTCTCGCCTGGTGCGCCGCGCAGGTCGTCACCTCGATGCGGACTAAGGCCTTACTGACGCTCGAAGCCGGGCGGGAAGAGCTGACCGCGGTGATCACGGGCCTGCGGAGCTACCGCTCGTCCGCGGCGACCGCCCCGGGCCTGGGCTAGGGCGCGCCGCCATCAGACTGGGCGAGCCGGCGGGAGCGGCAGGGCGGAGACGCGGCGCGCCGTCGGCACCGGCTGGAGGTATTCAGCTACCTGATCGCCGGAATGCTCGCCTACGGCGGAATCGGCTGGCTGATCGGCCACTCCACGCACATAGAACTGCTTTTCCCGATCGGCATGCTGAGTCGGGCTCGCGATCTCGGTCGGCTGGGTCATCTACCGTACGGCGGTCGGCGGTGCCGGGAGCGAGGGTCGTGATCCCCCGGACGAAGGGAGATGATGCGGTGACCGGAGACGTAGCGGCCGCCGCAGGGAGGCTGCCACATTTTCAGCGGGTGCGGCTTCCCCGCGCCCGGGCTGCAGGACTTCACGTTCACGACGATGTTCACATCGGCTCCTGGGACGTCACGAAGCCGGAGGTCCTCGCGATGCTTTCCGGGCTCGTCGGTGATCGTGTTCTTCTGGGTCGGCGTTCCGCAAGCCCAAGCTGATCCCGGGCAAGACGCAGAGCGCTCGGCGAGATGGGCATCCTCGCGGTGCGGGACCAGATCCTGCGGCCGCAGCTCGGCAAGAAGGGCGACGAGTACCTGCCTTCATCGTCTCGCTGTTCTTCTACATCCTGCTGTGCAACCTGATGGAGCTGATCCCGCTCTTCAGTTCCCGGTGATGTCGCGGATCGGGTTCGTGATGCCGCTGGTCTTGATGATGTACGGGCTGTACTGGTACCTGGGCTTCAAGGCCAAGGGCTTCTTCGGCTACTTCAGGTCCTGGATCCCGGCGGCGCCGTGGCCGATCCTGATGCATCCTGATCCCGGTCGAGATCCTCAAGTACGTCGATCGTCCAGCCGTTCACCCTGGGCGTCCGGCTGTTCGCGAACATGTTCGCCGGCCACCTGCTGCTGTCCATCTTCATGGTCGCGACCTGGTACCTGGCGAGCTTCTCCGTCGGCCTGCTGTACGCCGCGGGGTCGCTCGTTCATGGTGTTCTTCGTCTTCCTGCTCGAGCTCCTGGTCGACCTCCTGCAGGCGTTCATCTTCACCACCCTGATCTCCACCTACATCGCGGACTCGCTGGAGTACCAGCACTGAGCCTGCCCGGCTCGCCAGCAGACCCACCAGCCAGCAAGTTTCTAGCCAGCCCGGCGGTACGCGACCGCCGGACCGACCGCAAAGGAAAACGCATGTCAGCTCGCGCGCCGCTAGTCTCGCCGCCAGCTCAGACGCTGACCATTCCACCTCGGCGCCCTCGGCTACGGCCTCGCGGCCATCGGCCCGGGCATCGGCATCGGCCTGGTCTTCGGCCACGCGATCGAGGCCATGGCGCGCCAGCCCGAGGCCACCGGCCGCATCTCGCAGTACATGTGGATCGGCTTCGCGCTGACCGAGGCGCTCGCCCTTATCGGCTTCATCGCGCCGTTCGTCTTCAAGTACAGCTGATCCAGGTACCACTTAGCCTTTCAGGGAAGGTGAGTGACGCATGACCCAAGCTCGACTGCTGAGACAGCGAGAACCCGCTCTGGCCCTCCTGGCCCGAGTTCGTCATCGGGACCATCTGCTTCATCGTCGTCTTCGGCATCCTCGGCAGGATGCTGCTGCCGCGGATCATCAAGACGCTGGACGAGCGCGAGGACGCGATCCAGGGCGGCATCAACCGGGCCGACGAGGCGCAGGCCGAGGCCCAGGCAGTGCTGGCCCAGTACCGCGCGCAGCTCGAGGACGCCAAGCACGAGTCCTCGCGCCTGCGCGAGGAAGCCCGCGAGCAGGGCGCGCAGATCATCGCCGAGATGCGCGAGCGCGCCGAGGCCGAGGCGCGCCGGATCACCGAGGCCGCACAAGCCCAGATCGACGCGGAGCGGCAGCAGGCGATGATCTCGCTGCGCGCCGAGGTGGGCACGCTCGCGGTCGACCTGGCCAGCCGCATCGTTGGTGAGTCGCTCACCGAGCAGGCCAGGCAGAGCCGGATGGTGGACCGGTTCCTTGAGGGGATCGAGGCGCAGTCCGGGGCGGCCCAGTCCGGAGCGGCACAGTAATGCGCGGCGCCAGCAGGGCCTCGTACCTCGAGCTCAGGGACCGCCTTGGTGAGGTCGCGAGCGCGGCGGGGACCGCCGAGAACATCGGCGATCAGCTGTTCGCCGTCGTCCGGCTGCTCGACGCCGAGCACGGGCTGCGCCGGGCGCTGGCCGACTCGACGAAGCAGCCTTACGAGAAGTCAGACGTGACGCGGCGGCTGCTGCACGGCAAGGTGACGAGGGCGACCGAGGACCTGGTGGCGGACGCGGCGGCGGCGCGCTGGGCGACCTCAGCCGACCTGGCCGACGCCCTTGAGCAGCTCGCGATCGAGGCGCTCGCGATTGCCGCGCAGTACGGCGGCACGCTTGACGACCTCGAGGACGACCTGTTCAGGTTCGGCCGGGTGGTCGCCGGATCGCCAGGACTGCGCGCGGCGCTGATCGGGCCGACCGGGCCGGCCGCGAAGGCGTCGCTGCTGGAGAACCTGCTCATCGCCAAGGTGAGCGGCCCCTCGCTGAGCCTGCTTACCCAGGTGCTCACCCACCCGCGCGGCCGGTCGCCGCAGGCGGTGCTCGACCTCGCGGCCGGCATCGCCGCGCGGCGGCGTGAGCAGCTCATCGCGGTCGTGCGGGTCGCCACGGAACTGTCCGCCGCGCAGCGGCAGCGGCTGCTCGCCGCCCTCACCGGGACGTACGGGCAGGGAATTCACCTGAATGTCGTGCACGATCCGACGGTCGTGGGTGGCGTGTCCATTCAGATCGGGGATGAGCTGATCGACGGGACCGCGGCCAGCCGCCTTGCCGTGGTCCGCCGCAAGCTCGCGGGCTGACCCGCACCGCAGGGCAACGCCCGACAGGGCTTCGAACCTGGAACCTTGGCTTTTATTCACGAACGGAATGAGGAAGATGGCGGAGCTGACAATCCGACCGGATGAGATCCGCGAGGCGCTGGCGCGGTTCGTCGAAGAGTACGAGCCCACGGACGTCGCGCGCGAAGAGGTCGGCACGGTCGTCGAGTGCGGCGACGGCATCGCGCGCGTCGAGGGCCTTCCCTCGGCCATGGCGAACGAGCTTCTTGAGTTCGAGAACGGCGTCCGCGGCATCGCGCTTAACCTCGATGTGCGCGAGATCGGTGTCGTTATCCTCGGTGAGTTCTCCGGTATCGAGGAAGGCCAGAAGGTCAAGCGGACCGGCGAGGTGCTCTCCGTGCCGGTCGGCGACGGGTTCCTCGGCCGCGTGGTCGGCCCGCTCGGCGAGCCGCTCGACGGCCTCGGCCCGGTCGAGGACACCACGCTGCGCGCCCTGGAGGTCCAGGCGCCGTCGGTGGTGCAGCGGCAGCCGGTGAAGGAGCCGCTGCAGACCGGCATCAAGGCGATCGACGCGATGACCGCGATCGGCCGCGGCCAGCGGCAGCTGATCATCGGCGACCGGGGGACCGGCAAGACCGCGATCGCGATCGACACGATCATCAACCAGAAGGACAACTGGACATCCGGCGACCCGACCAGGCAGGTGCGCTGCGTCTACGTCGCGATCGGCCAGAAGGGCTCGACCATCGCCGGCGTCAGGCAGGCGCTTGAAGAGGCCGGCGCGCTCGAGTACACGACCATCGTGGCCGCCCCCGCCTCCGACCCGGCCGGCTACAAGTACATCGCGCCCTACACCGGCTCCGCGATCGGCCAGCACTGGATGTACGGCGGCAAGCACGTCCTGATCATCTTCGACGACCTGTCCAAGCAGGCCGAGGCGTACCGCGCGATCTCGCTGCTGCTGCGCCGCCCGCCGGGCCGCGAGGCCTACCCGGGCGACGTCTTCTACCTGCACTCCCGGCTGCTCGAGCGCTGCGCGAAGCTGTCGGACGAGCTCGGCGGCGGCTCGATGACCGGCCTGCCGATCGTCGAGACCAAGGCGAACGACATCTCCGCCTACATCCCGACGAACGTCATCTCGATCACCGACGGGCAGATCTTCCTGGAGACGGACCTGTTCAACTCCGGCGTCCGCCCGGCCATCAACGTCGGCCTCTCGGTCTCCCGGGTCGGCGGCGCCGCCCAGGTCAAGGCCATGAAGAAGGTCGCCGGCCAGCTCAAGCTGTCGCTGTCGCAGTTCCGTGACCTCGAGGCGTTCGCCGCGTTCGCGTCCGACCTGGACGCGGCCTCCCGCGCCCAGCTGGAGCGCGGCGGCCGGCTCGTCGAGCTGCTCAAGCAGCCGCAGTACTCGCCGTTCCCCGTCGAGGAGCAGGTCGTGTCGATCTGGGCGGGCACCACCGGGCAACTCGACGACGTGCCGGTGGAGGACATCCGCCGCTTCGAGGCCGAGTTCCTCGACTACCTGCGCCGCAACAACGCGGGGCTGCTGACGTCGATCAGGGAGACCAAGGAACTGACCGACGACGACATCACTACGCTCAAGGACGCGATGAACAGGTTCCGCCGTACCTTCGAGGTCACCGGCGGGGAACTGCTCGTGTCCGACGACGAGCCGGTCCCGTCGCTCGGCGAGGGCGAGCACCGCCAGGAGGGGATCTCCCGTTACGGCGGCGAGGGAGAGCCGGCCGCGCCGGTCAACCCGCAGGCCGCGAGCGAAGAGTAGGCACCCATGGCAGCACAGCTTCGCGCGGTCCGGGCGCGGATCAAGGCGGTCAAGTCGATCGCCAAGATCACCCGCGCCCAGGAGCTGATCGCGTCGTCACGGATCATCAAGGCGCAGCAGCGCACGCGGGCGGCCGAGCCGTACGCGCGCGAGCTCACCACGGCCGTCGAGGCCGTGGTGAGCCGCTCGTCCACGATCTCCCACCCGATGATCACCGAGCCGGACGCCGTGCGGCGGGCCGCGGTGCTCATCCTCACCAGCGACGGCGGGTTCTGCGGCGCCTACAACGCCAACACGCTGCGCGAGGCCGCCCGGCTGCGGCAGCGCAACACCGACAACGGCGTCACCACCGTCAACTACGTGGCCGGCCGCAAGGGGATCGCGTGGCACCGGTTCCGCGACCTTGAGCTCGCGGAGACCTGGAGCGGGTTCTCCGCCCAGCCGAGCTACGCGGACGCGGAGCGGGCGGCGGGCGTCCTGCTCGACGCGTTCGAGGCGGATGACTCCGCCGGCGGCGTGGACGAGATCTACCTGGTCTCCACCGAGTTCGTCTCGATGCTGACGCAGAAGCCCGCCGTGCGCAGGCTGCTGCCCATGCGGATCGAGGAGAAGGAGGGCGAGCGGCCTGGCGGCGCGCTGCCGTCGTACGAGTTCGAGCCGTCCACGGACGTCGTGCTCGACGCGCTGCTGCCGCAGTACATGGCAAGCCGGATCTACTACGCCATGCTCGAGGCGGCCGCCTCCGAGCTCGCGGCACGGCGGCGCGCGATGAAGGCCGCCACGGACAACGCGAACGACCTTATCGACCGGCTCACCCGGGAGGCGAACAACGCCCGGCAGGCCGAGATCACCCAGGAAATCAGCGAAATCGTCGGCGGGGCCAACGCGCTCGCTGAGGCGAACGCAGGGAGTGAGTAACTGATCATGACCGCGCCAGTAAATGACCTTGCAGAAAACGAGACCGCGACCGGCATCGGCCGGGTCGCCCGGGTCATCGGCCCGGTCGTCGACGTGGAGTTCCCCGCCGAGGCGATGCCGGAGATCTACTACGCGCTGCACGTGGACGTCACCTTCGGCGGCGAGACTCGCACGCTGACCCTCGAGGTCGAGCAGCACATCGGCGACAACATGGTCCGCGCGATCGCGTTGCAGCCGACCGACGGCCTGGTCCGCGGGGCCGAGGTGAGCAACACCGGGGCGCCGATCTAGGTGCCGGTGGGCGACGTGACCAAGGGCCACGTGTTCAACGCGCTCGGCGTGCCGCTTGACGTGCCCGCCTCGTCCCTGAACGTCACCGAGCGCTGGCCGATCCACCGGCTGGCCCCGCCGCTCGACCAGCTCGAGTCCAAGACCGAGATGTTCGTCACCGGCATCAAGGTCATCGACCTGCTCACCCCGTACGTGCGCGGCGGCAAGATCGGCCTGTTCGGCGGCGCGGGCGTGGGCAAGACCGTGCTCATCCAGGAGATGATCCGCCGGGTCGCCAAGAACTTCGGTGGCGTCTCCGTCTTCGCCGGCGTCGGCGAGCGGACCCGCGAGGGCAACGACCTCTTCCTCGAGATGACTGAGTCCGGTGTCATCCAGGACACCGCGCTGGTGTTCGGCCAGATGGACGAGCCGCCGGGTACCCGGCTCCGGGTCGCCCTGTCCGCGCTGACGATGGCGGAGTACTTCCGCGACGTGCAGAAGCAGGACGTGCTGCTGTTCATCGACAACATCTTCCGGTTCACCCAGGCGGGCTCGGAGGTCTCCACGCTGCTCGGCCGCATGCCGTCCGCGGTGGGCTACCAGCCGACCCTGGCCGACGAGATGGGCCAGCTCCAGGAGCGGATCACCTCCACCCGGGGCCACTCGATCACCTCGATGCAGGCGATCTACGTGCCCGCCGACGACATCACCGACCCGGCGCCGCACACGGTGTTCGCGCACCTCGACGCGACGACCACGCTGTCGCGGGCGATCACGGAGAAGGGCATCTACCCCGCGGTGGACCCGCTCGACTCCACCTCCCGGATCATGGACCCGCGCTACATCGGCGCGGAGCACTACAACGTGGCGCGGACCGTACAGCAGATCCTGCAGCGGTACAAGGAGCTGCAGGACATCATCGCTATCCTCGGTGTCGACGAGCTGTCGCAGGACGACCAGATCACCGTCCAGCGGGCCCGGCGCATCGAGCGGTTCCTGTCTCACCCGATGTACGTCGCCGAGCAGTTCACCGGGCAGGAAGGCAAGTTCGTCCCGCTCGAGGAGACCATCTCCTCGTTCAAGGCGATCACCGAGGGCAAGTACGACCACGTGCCCGAGCAGGCGTTCTTCATGTGCGGCGGCATCGAGGACGTCGAGCGCAAGGCCAAGGAACTGGAGCGCTAGTGGCCACGCTGCACGTGGAGCTGCTGATGCCGGACCGCGCACTGTGGTCCGGCGAGGCAGGCATGGTCATCGCGAAGACCATCGACGGCGACATCGGCATCCTGCCCGGGCACGCTCCGGTCTTCGGCATCCTGTCCCCGGGCAGCCTGGTCCGGATCCGCGAGGTGCCAGGGGACGACAACCCCGGCGACGCGGTCCGCGCCGCCGTCAGGGACGGGTTCCTGTCCGTGACCGGCGACCGGGTGTCGATCCTCGCCTCGGTGGGCGAGATCGCCAACGACGTGGACGTCTCGACGGCGCGGGCCGACCTGGACAGCGCCACCACCGAGGCCGGCTCGGCCGCGGCGGCCGAGGAGTCGGTTGAGGTCAGGTACGCTCGCGCCCGGCTGCGAGCCGCGGGCGACCAGGCCTGACGTAACGGGCTGAGCGGCGGTGGGGGGAGCGCTGACGGACGCGGTATGGATCTTCGCCGCTGTCCTTGTGCTCGTCTTCCTCGCCGCGGCTGTCCTCGCGTCCCGCCGCTACCTCCTTGAGCGCAGCGGCGGGACGGTCGAGTGCGCCCTGCGCAGCCCGGCGGCCAGCGGCTCGTGGCGGCTAGGCGTGCTTTCCTACCAGCATGACTCGCTGAGCTGGTACGGCGCGCTCGGCGTGCTGCTGCGGCCCGAGCACGAGTTCCACCGGCGTTCGCTGAACGTGGTATCCCGCCGTCCCGCGGAGCCTGGAGAGGCGGTCACCCTCGGGACGGACCGCATCGTCGTCGAGGTAGCCGTCAGGCCCTCGCCCGAGATCCCTGGCGTCGAGAGCGCCCCGGACGAGCACGTTGACCTGGCCATGACCGAACAGGCGCTCACCGGCTTCCTGGCGTGGCTGGAAGCCTCACCGCCCGGTTCTCATCTCAGCGATTTCTCGTAAGGTCAAAACCTTGTTGGTCAGCCGCGGGTCGCCGGGGGCGTTAGCGGTCGCCGCCTGGGTGCCAGAGGACGTCGCCGCTCTCCTCGTTGGCCACGCGGGACAGGATGAACAACAGGTCAGAGAGCCGGTTGAGGTACTTGGCCGGCCAGGGGCTGATGGTGCCGCCGTGGTCGGCGACGGCGCCCCAGGCGGTGCGCTCGGCTCGCCGGGTAACCGTCCGCGCCGTGTGCAGCAGCGCCGCGCCAGGGGTTCCTCCCGGGAGGATGAAGGAGCGCATCACCGGAAGGGCGGCGTTGTACTCGTCGCAGGCCGCCTCGAGCGCGGTGATGTAGCTCTCGTCGATGCGGAGCTGGGGATAAGCAGGCGGCGACGCTGGCAGCGGGGTGGCCAGGTCGGCGCCGCAGTCGAAGAGCTCGTTCTGGATCCTGCGCAGCAGGGTCACCATGCCGGCGGGCAGGGCCCCGAGGGTGATCGCCACGCCGATGGCGGAGTTGGCCTCGTCGGTGTCGGCGTAGGCGGCCAGGCGGGTGTCGGTCTTGGGGACCCGGGAGCCGTCGTTGAGTCCGGTGGTTCCCTCGTCGCCGGTGCGGGTGTAGATCCTGGAGAGGACGACGGGGGTGTCGCGGCTGTCGTCGGTCATGCCAGACACCGTAGCGTAGTCACTCTAAGTAATCGTAAGTTTCAGGTGAGCATCGCGATAACCTTGGGTATTGTACCGTGCGTACACAGAAGAGGGCCATGAAAGTGACACTCGGTAGTCACAAGCGCCAACACCGGGATCCGGCGGGTTCGGGGGCCCGCCGGATCCCGGTTCGCGTGGCCAGGCTCTTCATTGCCGATAAGGTAACCCTGTGTTCGACTACGTGATCGTGGGCGGCGGCAGCGCGGGCTGCGTGGTGGCCGCCCGGCTCGCCGAGGATCCCGGCAACCGGGTGCTGCTGCTCGAGGCGGGGCCGGACGCTGACGGGGTCGCCGAGATCCGCGTCCCCGCGGCCTACAGTCGGCTTTTCCGCACTCAGTACGACTGGAACTTCGTCACGCTCCCGCAGGAGCGGGCCGACGGCCGCGCGGTGTTCTGGCCGCGGGGCAAGGTCCTCGGCGGCTCATCGGCGATGAACGCGATGATCTACATCCGCGGTAGCCGGCTGGACTACGACACCTGGCGGGACGAGTACGGCTGCGCCGGGTGGGGCTACAAGGAACTGCTGCCCTACTTCCTGCGCGCGGAGGACAACGCGCGCGGCGCGGGGCCGTACCACGGGGCGGGCGGGCCGCTGCCAGTGCAGGACCTGCGCTACCGCTCGGCGCACGCGGAGCGCTTCGTCGAGGCGGCGGCCAGGCGCGGCGCGCTGCCCAACGACGACTTCAACGGCGCGCAGCAGGACGGCGTTGGCTTCTACCAGGTCACCCAGCGGGACGGCCAGCGGTGCAGCGCCGCCGACGCCTACCTGGCCAGCCGCCCGGAGAACCTGACGGTCGTCACGAACGCCTTCGTCACCGGCCTGGTCATCGAGGGCGGCCGCGCCGCCGGGGTGACCTTCCGCTCCGCGGGCAGGCAGCAGACGGCGCGGGCCGAGGCAGAGGTGATCCTGGCCGCGGGCGCCATCGGGACGCCGCAGCTCCTCATGCTGTCCGGTATCGGCCCGGCGGACCACCTACGCGAGCACGGCATCTACGTGATCGCCGACGTGCCCGCGGTGGGCGCCAACCTGATCGACCACCCGTCCGTGCCGGTTCTCTGGTCCACTCCCCGCCTTAAGGGCCTGTGGGAGTCGACGGGTAACAGCGGCTTCGCCCGCTGGCGGCTGACTCACCGGGGCCCGCTGACCTCGAACATCGCCGAGGCGGGCGGGTTCGCGCGCAGCGACCCGCGGCTGCCCGCCCCGGACCTGCAGTGGCTCGTGCTGCCCGTGGCCTACCGGGAGCAGGGGCTGACCGACCCGGCCAGCCGCGCGATGACCGTGCTCGTCGAACTGGCGGACGTGGCGAGCCGGGGGCGGCTGCGGCTCGCCTCGGGCGACCCGCGGCACCGGCCGCTCATCGACCCGGGCTACCTGTCCGACGTGCGCGACCTGGGCGCGCTCGCCGTCGGGGTGCGGACGGCGCGCGACTACGGCACCGCGGCGCCGCTGTCGAAGGCCTGCGCGGCGGAGCTCGTCCCGGGCAGTGAGGTCCGCACCGACCATGAGATGCGGGACTTCATCAGGGGCAGCGTGGTGAGCGGCTACCATCCGGCAGGCACCTGCGCGATGGGCGGCGACGTGGCGAAGTCGGCGAGCGGCTACGACAGCGTGACCGACACCCGGCTCCGCGTCCGCGGTGTGGCCGGGCTGCGGATCGTGGACGCGTCGGTAATGCCCACGCTGCCGCGCGGCAACACCAACGCCCCGGTGATCGCGATCGCCGAGCGCGCCGCCGACCTCATCTCCGGCCGCGCCCCGCTGGTACCGCTCGACCCGACGGCCGCGCAGCGGCGGCGCCCTCTCCGCCGGGCCTCCCGGCCGCGCAGCCGGTCAGCGGCGCTCCTGTGGTCAGCGGCGCCGTGGCCCGTACAGGCGCCCGTGCAGCGCCGTGACCAGCTTGACGATCCGGTCCATGTCCGTGGCCGTCCGGCTGAACGTGGTGGTCCGTACGACCGGCTTCATCCGCTGCCTGGTGATCGACTTGACCCGGGAGAACTCCCGCAGCCCGTCGGCCCCGTGAATCCGCCCGAATCCGGACTCGCCGGACCCGCCGAAGGGCAGCGCGGGGACCGCCGCGAATGAGATCACCGAGTTCACCGACGTCATCCCGGACCGCAGGGCGCGCGCCGCGCGCAAGGCGGCCCCGCGCCGCTTCGCGAACACCGCGGACCCCAGCGCGTACGGCGAGGCGTTGGCCAGCCGCACGGCCTCGGTAAGCGACGGCACCGGGGTGACCGTCACGACCGGCCCGAAGGTCTCCTCGCGCACCACGGCGCTGTCCTCGGGCACGTCGACGAGCACCACCGGCGAGACGAACGGCGCCCGCACCGAGTCGAGCCCGCCGAAGGCCGCCCGCCCGCCCCGCGCCACCGCGTCGGCCAGGTGCCGCTCCACGACTTCCACCTGCCCGGGGAGCGTCATCGGCCCGTACGCGGCCGACGCGTCGTCACCGGGCCGCAGCCGGGCGACCCGCTGCCCGAGCTTGTCGAGGAACGCGTGGTACGCCGACTGGGCGACGTAGACCCGCTCGACCCCGACGCAGGTCTGCCCGGCGTTGGACATGGCGCCCCAGGCCGCCGCGTCGGCGGCGGCGTCCAGGTCCGCGTCGGCGTCCACGAGCAGCGCGTCCTTACCGCCGCACTCGGCGAGCACCGGCGTCAGGGTCTCCGCCGCGGCGGCGAGCACCTTCCGCGCCGTGGCCGCCGAGCCGGTGAACGCGAGCTTGTCCACACCCGAGCGAGCCAGTTCCGCCCCGGTCGCGCCGCGCCCCGTGACGAGCTGCAGCACCGGCTCGGTCTCGCCGAACACCTCCGATAGCACCTCGGTGAACGACTGCACCAGCCACTGCCCCACGCCCGTGGTCAGCTCGGAAGGCTTGAATACGACCGCGTTCCCGGCCGCGAGCGCGTAGCCGATCGAGCCCATCGGCGTGAACACCGGGTAATTCCACGGCCCGATGACCCCGATCACGCCGAGCGGCTGGTACTCGACGGATGCGGCCTGGTTGAGCATCGCGATGCCCGACGGCACCCGCCGCGGCCGCAGCACCGGCGCGGCGTGCTTCGCCGCCCAGTCCAGGTGCAGGATCGTGTTGACGATCTCCAGGGTCGCGTCGTCGAGCGGCTTGCCCGTCTCGTCGTGCACCAGCTGCGCGAGCCGTCCCATGTACCGGGTGAGGTGCGACTTCCAGGCCAGCAGCCGCAGCTTCCTCATCCCGTGGGACAGCCCGCCCCACCAGGCGGCCGCGTCGCGGGCCCGGTGCACCGCCAGGCGGACCTCTCGCTGGCCGTCGATCCCGTAGGTGGCGAGCACCTCGCCGGTCGCCGGGCTTAGGGACTCGAATGTCTCACGCACCGTGCCCCAGGCCGGGACGGTGGGCGATACAGCATGAGCTGCCATGTCATCCAGTAAACCATCGGCCCGCGGCCGCTGTAGCGTGAGAACGTGCCAGCCCGTCCCTATACGATCGTGAGCTGCGCCGTCTCCCTTGACGGCTGCCTGGACGACGCCTCGCCTGAGCGTCTCATCCTCTCCGGCCCGCAGGACCTGGACGAGGTGGACGAGCTGCGGTCGGCCGCCGACGCGATCCTGACCGGCGCCGGCACGATCCGCGCCGACAACCCGCGGCTGCTGGTCAGGGACGACGCGCGGGTGGCGGCCCGGGAGGCCAAGGGCAGGCCGCCGCACCCGCTGCGGGTGACGGTCACCGCCTCCGGCGACCTGGACCCGGCGGCCCGCTTCTTCGCCGGCCCGGGTACCGCGCTCGTGTACGCGCCCGCCGCCGCCGCGGCGGCGGCGCGGCAGCGCCTCGGCGACAAGGCGGTCGTCATCGACGCGGGCGCGGAGCTGTCACTCGCCGCCGTGCTGCATGACCTTTACACCGAACGTACGGTGCTTACCCTGCTCGCCGAACCCGGCGCCGTGCTGGCCCGCGACCTGCTCGCGCAGGATCTTGTCGACGAGATCAGGCTCGCCGTCGCGCCCTTTTTCGTGGGGGACGAGAATGCCCCGAGGTTCGCCCTGCCCGCGCATTACCCGCACGGCCAGGGAAACCCGATGACCTTGGCCAGCGTGCGCCGCCTCGACGGCCTCGCGGTCCTGCGCTACCGGCTGAATTCCCAGACCAGATAAATACAAAGGACGTCTATTTCCAACATCAAAGAACGAATTGAGGTTGGGATCTTGAATGATGCCCGGGTGTTGACGCGGAAACGAGATATGGGAACCATGGAACGGGGCGGACGGCGGCGATACCGTACTGCCGGGAATTCTCAGCCGGCGTGGCCGGAACCAGACGGGAGATGGCGCAGTGAAGGCTTCTGTCGTGGGGTTGCACGGTACCTTGTCCGGCCAGCGCTTTCCGGTCGGCGACACACCGGTCACGTTCGGCCGTGGCGAGGACTGCGACATCGTCATAGCCGACCCGGCGGTCTCCCGGCACCACGCCGAGCTCAGGCAGGAGGCCGACGGCTTCGTCCTCACCGACCGGGGCAGCAGCAACGGCACCCGGGTGAACGGCGTGAAGATAACCACCCAGCACCTGCGGCCGGGTGACGAGATCACGATCGCGACCCACCGGTTCGCCTTCGAGGGGCTCGACGCGGCGGCGGTGACCATGCCCGTCACCTCGCTGCACACCGACCGGACCAGGGCCACCCCCGACAGCAGCGTCATGCGGGTCATCGTCAGCGGCGGCGGCCCGGTCGGCCTGACCTTCGCGCTGCTGCTCGCCGACATGATGGGGTCGAAGGTAGCCGTCAAGATATACAACGGCCGCTGGAAGCGCGAAGGCCGCAAGGTGGTCTGGAAGGGGCACGACGAGGGGAACGTCCGCCGCATGCAGGTGGTGACCATCCAGAGCCGCCAGTTCCTCAAGCTCCCGCAGGAAATACAGGACCAGCTGTTCACCCCGGGCAACTTCACCGAGATGTGGCCCTCAGGTCCTGACTCGGTCAAGGGCGTCGGCCCGCGCAACATCCGCATCGCCTACATCGAGGACCGGCTGCTCGAACTCGCCAACCGCAAGCGGCAGATCGAGCTCGTCCCCGAGCCGTTCGACGCCGAGTCGGCCCGGCCCGAGATCGTCAAGGCGCACGTGCTCGCCATCTGCGAGGGCAGCAGGTCGCGCACCTTCTCGCACTTCAAGAGCAAGTTCGGTGCCGCCGACTTCAGCCTTTACGGGCTCGACGGCGAGCAGCTGTCCGACATGGTGCTCGGCCTGCGGGTGAAGTCCCTGCTGCCCGACCCCATGGCGGTGCTGCTCACGGTGGCGCAGAACCGGTTCCTGCTCAACTCGCTGAACGGCGAGGGTTTCCTGAACATGCGGCTCACCGACACGGAGGCGAAGGAAGCGGTCGGGATCAACCCGGTCAAGCAGACGTTCAGCGGCTGCATCCAGTCCGAGCCCTGCCTGCTCGAGCTGAGCCCGGGCGGCGACTTCGTGTGCGGCACGCACCACACGCTGTTCCTGCCCGCGCTGCTGCGCGGCTCGGCATTCTGGTCGCGGGTGGCGGAGGGGCTCGAGCTGTTCGGCGTCCCGAGGGAGAACCTGACCGCGGTGACCGGCTTCCAGCTCAACATGGTGCAGCGGCCGCGGTTCACCGCCCGGCTCTTCCCGCCCACCGCGACCACGCCGGGCACGTTCGGCTTCCTGCTGGGCGACGCGGCCAACGCGATCCACTTCTGGCCGGGCCGCGGCCTGAACAGCGGGCTCGCGTCGGCGATCTCCCTGGCCCGCTGCCTGGCCAGGCCGCGGCGCGGCATGACGCTGCGCGACGCGGACTTCACCAGGCACGAGGCCGTGATGTCCATGCTGCAGTACCGGCACAAGAGCCGGGCCTGGCTGCAGATGGTCACCGCGGACGACGAGGGCAACTTCCGCGCGATCAAGGACATCATCGCCCAGGGCATCGCGGAGGGCGAGGAGGGCGCCTTCGACCGGGACGCCGACCTTGAGGCGCTCCTCGAGCGGCTGAGCCAGATCAGGGACCGGCTGGCGCCGCGCATCGCGGGCATGCCGGACGACGCCACGCTGCGCGAGCACCTGGAGAAACTCAACGGCCCGCTGCTGCACACCCTCCTGGTGAGCGGCCCGTGGGACACCGGGGGAGTGGGCGGCGAGGAGGTCGAACTCGACTTGCTCCTCGAGGAGCCGCAGGCGGCGCGGTCCACGACGGCCAACCAGTTCACCCCGTCGGCTGCCCGCTGACCTAGAACAAGGTCCCCTCGCGCTCGATGCCGCGCATGGTGTCGTAGTCGAGGACCACGCAGCGGATGCCGCGGTCCTCGGCGAGCGTGCGGGCCTGGAGCTTGATCGTCTGCGCGGCGAGCACGCCCTGCACCGGCGAAAGCAGCGGGTCCCTGTTCAGCAGCTCCAGGTACCTGGTCAGCTGTTCCACCGCGTCGATGCCCGCATGCCGCTTCATCTCCACGGCGACGTGCACGCCGGAGTCATCGCGGCACATGATGTCGACCGGGCCGATCGGCGTCGGGTACTCGCGCCGGATCAGCCGCCAGCCGTCGCCGAGCAGGTGGAGCTGCTCGGCGAGCAGCACCTGCAGGTGCGCCTCGACGCCGTCCTTGACGAGGCCGGGATCGACGCCGAGGTCGACCGCGGCGTCGGACAGCGTCTCCTCGATGGTGATGGTCAGGGTCTCGCCGGCCTTGTTGGTCACCGTCCACTTGCCCGGCTGCCCGTCACCCGCTGGATGCTCGGTCAGCCGGCAGGGCGGCGACATCCAGTTGAGCGGCTTGTAGGAACCGCCGTCGGAATGGACGAGCACCGACCCGTCGGCCTTCACGATGAGCAGCCGGAGGGCGGAGGGGAGATGAGCGGTGAGCCTGCCGTCGTAGTCGACGCTGCACCGCGCTATGACGAGTCGCACACAGGCACTGTAGTGCGGACTAGCCGGTGCCGCCCGCGCGTTGATACCAGCGATGACCCATTTCACTCCCGGATAGGCTTGATCGCCGTGAGCCCGCGCAAGACCAGGAAAATCAGGCCCGCCGAGCCGGCCGCCCCCCTCGGCCCCGAGCGGATCGAGGACTGGCCGGACGGCGACTGGGTGGTGCGCCCGGTTCCCGGGGCCGCGGCGACCAAGGCGTACCGCTGCCCCGGCTGCGACCAGGAGCTGTACCCGGGCCTCGCGCACGTGGTGGTCTGGCCGACGCACTCCGGCGTGACGTCGCGCCGGCACTGGCACACCGTGTGCTGGCAGCGGCGCATGCACCGCGTCCGGGAATGGGCCGTCCGGGATAATGGGCCGTCCGGGATGACCTGAAGGGAAACGAGTGACCGACATCAGGGCGACGACGGTCCTGCCCGCCCGGCGGGCCCCGATCACGCTGACCACGGAGGACGGGCTGCGGCTGATCGGCGAGCTGGCGCTGCCCCCGGACCGCGACCCGGTCGCGGCGCTCGTCTGCCTGCACCCGCTGCCAACCCACGGCGGGATGATGGACAGCCACGTGTACCGCAAGGCGGCGAGCCGTCTGCCCGCGATGGCGGGCATCGCGGTGCTCCGGTTCAACACGAGGGGTACCGAGTCGGAGCAGGGCAAGAGCGAGGGCGAGTTCGGCGGCGGCGAGACGGAGCGGCTCGACGTGCAAGCCGCGGTGCGCTACGCGCTCGCGGCCGGGCTCCCGGACATCTGGCTGCTGGGCTGGTCGTTCGGCACGGAGCTGACGCTGCGCTGGGGGCTGCTGCCCGGTGTCCGGGGCGGCATCCTGCTCTCCCCGCCGCTGCGCCGGGCCACGGACCGGGACCTGGACCGGTGGGCGGCGGACGGCAGGCCGCTCACCGCGCTCGTGCCCGAGTTCGACGACTACCTGCGCCCCGAGGAGGCTCACCAGCGCTTCGCCCGCGTGCCCAAGGCGGAGGTCATCGGCGTCGACGGCGCGAAGCACCTGTGGGTGGGGGAGAACTACGTGCGCATCGTGCTCGCCCAGATCGTCCGGACGGTCAACCCCGCCGCCCTGCGCGGCGCCGAGGCCTTGCCAACCACCTGGGACGACTAATCCCAGCGAGGGCCTCCGACCGGAGCGGTCGGAGGCCCTCGCTCAGTTAACGAGCCCCGTCAGGCGATGCCGAGGGCTACTCGGTCCACCAGTCCTCGTCGTTGGGCTTGGCCTCGCCGTTCGCCCCGGCCGGGCGGGATGCCGCGCCGTTGCCGTTGGGGCGAGCAACCGGGGTGGCGGCAGTGACGGGCGCGCTCTCCACGGCCTGCTTGACCGGGGCGGCGGTGACGGCGGGCTCGGCCGGCAGCTGGATGCCGAGCTGGCCGCCGAGCAGCTGGCGCACCTGGGCGAGGTGCGTGGTGATGTTGTCCTTCTGGCGGGTGAGCTCCTCGACCTCGCGCTGCGCGGTGAGCCGGCGGCGCTCGGCATCGGTCTTGGCCTCGCCGAGCATCTGATCGGCCTGAGCCTTGGCCTGGGCGACGACCTGGTCGGCGTTCTTCTTCGCGTTCGACACGAGCTGACGCGCGTGCTGGTCGGCGTCGCGGCGGGTCTGGTCCGCCTGCGCGGACGCCTTGGCTGCGCGCTGCTCGGCGGTCGACGCGCGCTGCTCAGCCTCGGAGACCAGCTTCTGCGTGGCGGCCTGGGCGGCGGAGAGCCGCTCGGCCTCCTGCCGCTCGGCCTCCTCGCGGCGGGCGGCGAGCTGGATCTCGAACTCCGCCTCGGCCTGCGTCCGCTGCGCCTCGCTCTCGTCGAGGATGCGCTGCGCCTGGGACCGCATCTCGTCCGCCTGGCGCTTGGAGGTGGTGAGGATCTCGTCCCGCTCCCGCTTGGCGAGCGCCTTGCTCTGCGCGACCTCGCGCTCGGTGGTGGTGCGCAGCTTGGCGATGTCCCGCTCGGTGGAGGCGCGCTTCTCGGCGACCTCGTGGTCGGCGGTGGCGCGCAGCTTGGCGACCTCGCGCTCGGTGGTCGAGGTCAGCTCGTCCGACTCACGGCGCGCGGTGCTGCGGATCGAGTCGGCCTCGCGCTCCGCCGCGCCGCGCACGTCGTCGGTCTCGCGCTTGGCGTTGGCGCGCAGCTCGGCGGCCTCGTTCTCCGCCGCGGCCCGCAGCTCGGCCCCGTCAACCTTGGCCGCCGCCTTGATCTCGTTGGCCTCGGACCGCGCGGCCTGCACCAGCTCGGTGGCCTGCTCCTCGGCCAGCCGCAGCAGCTGCTCGATGCGCGCGCCGAGCCCGGAATAGGTCGGCCGCTCCTGCTCCTGGATCTGCCGCTGCGCGTCCTGCAGGTCGCGGCGCGCGGAGACCGCGTCTTCCTGGTGGCGGCGCACCTCGTTGGCGAGCGTGCGGATGTGCTCGTCGACCTGGTGCGGATCGTAGCCGCGCATCACCTTGGCGAAGTCGCGCGGTGGGGTCTCTTCGAAGAAGCTGGTCAGCTGAGCGTCAATATCCGATTGCATATGGGCCTAATCCAAGCTAGACGGGGGTCGGCAGGCGGGAACCAGGCGCGGGAGACGGTCTCGCCAATGAGGCAATCTACTCCGCCTCCGCCGGCTCTGCGGGTGCTTCGATGTTCTTCCCGGCGGGCGGCTTCAGTGTCACCTACCAGAGGATTCTAGGGGTCACATGACCCTCATATGTCCCTATGCATCCGCTCGGAAGGTCACGTTTCATGCACCTCAGGGGCACTCTGGCGTTGCAAACGTTCGCATTTGCGGCCAGCCGGCCTACCGCGCGGGCTGGACAAGCTCGGTCAGCACCCCGCCGAGATCGCCGGGGTGGAGGAACGCGATCGAGGCGCCCATCGACCCGTGCCTGGGCCGCGAGTCGATCAGCCGGACCCCGGTCCCGCCGATCTCCGCGAGTGCCGCGGTGACGTCCGCCACCGCGTACCCCACGTGATGCAGGCCCTCGCCGCGCCGGGCGAGGAACTTGCCGACCGGGGTGTCGTCGCCGAGCGGCTCAAGCAGCTGCACGTAGGACGACCCGGACGAGGTGGCGAGCATCGCCTCCCGCACGCCCTGCTCGGTATTGACCTCCTGGCTCACCACGGCGAGCCCGAACACGCTCACGTACCGCTCGATGGCCGCGTCAAGCGAGCGGCAGGCGATCCCGACATGATCAATTAGCTGCAGCACGCCCGCATAGTACCCGGGCGGGTCGGCTAGGTATGGTGGCAAACGTAGGGCGATGCGGACAGGCAGGGAGGCCGGCATGGGCGACCGTGACCCAGTGATCATCGGCGGAGCGCGAACTGGCATCGGACGGCTGCTCGGCAGCCTCGCCGGGTTCAGCGCGCCCGACCTAGGCGGGTTCGCGATCAAGGGCGCCCTCGGCAAGGCCGGCCTCGCCCCGGACGCGGTCGAGTACGTGATCATGGGCCACGTGCTGCAGGCCGGCGCCGGGCAGATCACCGCCAGGCAGGCGGCGGTCAAGGCGGGCATCCCGATGTCGGTCCCGGCCACGGTGGTCAACAAGGTGTGCCTGTCCGGGCTTGACGCGATCGCCCAGGCGGCCGACCTGATCAGGCTCGGTGAGTTCGACGTCATCGTGGCCGGCGGCATGGAGTCGATGACCAACGCGCCGCACGTGCTCAAGAACTCCCGCAAGGGCTACAAGTACGGTGCGGTCGAAATGCTCGACTCGATGGCGGTCGACGGCCTGCAGGACGTGTTCGACGGCCTGTCGATGGGCGAGTCCACGGAGAAGTACAACGCGAAGACCGGGGTCAGCCGCGCCGACCAGGACGAGTTCGCCGCCCGCTCACAGCAGCGCGCCGCCCGGGCCACCAAGGACGGCCTGCTCGCCGAGGAGATCGTCCCCGTCGAGGTCAGGTCGCGCAAGGACACGATCGTCTTCGCCGCCGACGAGGGCATCCGCGGCGAGACGACCGCCGAAGGGCTGGCGAAGCTGGCGCCCGCGTTCGGCTCCGGCGGCACGATCACCGCCGGCTCGTCCTCGCAGATCTCCGACGGCGCCGCCGCGGTCATCGTGACCAGCCGCGCGAAGGCCGCCGAGCTCGGCGCCACGGTCCTCGCCGAGGTCGGCGCGTTCGGCACGGTCGCCGGGCCGGACAACAGCCTGCACTACCAGCCGTCGAACGCGATAAGGAAGGCGCTCGGCAAGGCCGGCCTCGCCGTCGCCGACCTGGACCTCATCGAGATCAACGAGGCGTTCGCCGCGGTTGGCGTGGCCTCCATGCGCGACCTCGGCGTCAGCCCCGACCTCGTGAACGTGAACGGCGGCGCGATCGCGCTCGGCCACCCGCTCGGGGCGTCGGGCACGCGGATCGCGCTGACGCTCATGTACGAGCTGCGCCGCCGCGGCGGCGGGCTCGGCGCGGCCGCGCTGTGCGGCGGCGGCGGCCAGGGCTCGGCGCTGCTGCTGCGGGCCTGAGCGAGCACCACTGAGCACGGGCGCCCTGAGCGCGGGCGACATCGCCGCCTCGGTCCAGGCCGGCGATAAGCGCGCGCTCGCCCGGGTGATCTCGTGGGTGGAGAACGGGGACCCGCGCGCCCGTTCGGTGCTGCGGGACCTGAAGCCACCGCCGGCCCGCACCCGCGTGATCGGCCTGACCGGCGCGCCGGGCGCGGGGAAGTCCACCGTCACCAGCGCGCTGGTCCGCGCGTTCCGCGCGCGCGTTGACCAGGAGGGCCAGCACTGCCGGGTCGCGGTGCTCGCCGTCGACCCGTCCTCGCCGTTCACCGGCGGCGCGCTGCTCGGCGACCGGATCCGGATGCAGGAGCACGCCACCGACGACGGGGTGTTCATCAGGTCGATGGGCAGCCGGGGACAGCTCGGCGGGCTCGCCGCCGCGACGCCGCAGGCGATCCGGGTGCTCAGCGCGGCCGGCTACCAGGTGATCCTGGTGGAGACGGTCGGGGTCGGCCAGGCCGAGGTGGAGATCGCCTCGGCGGCCGACAGCACCGTCGTGCTCGTCGTGCCGGGCATGGGCGACTCCGTCCAGGCGGCCAAGGCGGGCCTGCTCGAGGTTGCTGACGTGCTCGTGGTGAACAAGGCGGACCGTCCGGACACCCAGGCCACCCTGCGTGACCTGCGGCAGATGGTGTCCCTGGCGACGAGCGAATGGAAGCCGCCGATCGTGCCGACGGTCGGGACCACCGGCGACGGCATGGACGAGCTCGTGGGGCAGCTTGACCGGCTTGACGCCTGGCTAGAGTCGAGCGGCGAGCGGGCCCGGCGGCGGCTGGCGCGGGCGCGCGGCGAGGTGACCGCCCTGGCGTTCGGCACGCTGGCGAGGCACCTCACGGTTCCCGACGAGCTCGCGGCGCGGGTGGCCGAGGGCCGGTGCGACCCCATGGAGGCCGCCGAGGAGCTGATCGGCTCCGCGGTGATCTTCAAGGAATGAGGGCTGGCTAGCTCTGGATCGGCACGGCCTGCCAGGTCTTGGCGCCGTCTCTGGTCATCCAGATCTCGTGCAGGCCGGGATTGCCGCTGAGCGCGACGCCTTGCCGCTTGTCGGTCATGCCCACGTAGCTGAATCCGGGCTCTGGCAGCGGGCCGGACAAGGTGGCCGCCTGCCATTTCGCCGCGCCGGGCGCCAGCAGGTAGATGCCGCCGGGTGAGGAGGCGCTGCGCTCGGTGGCCAGGATGAGGGTGCCGTCGGTCCGGGTGGTCAGCGACTGCGGCGCGCCGATGAGCGACGTCCCCGCCGACCCGACGCCAGTCTGCTCGGTCCAGTTCGCTCCCCCGTCGTTCGACAAGTACACCACGGTGCTGCCCGGGCTCGGTACCGCGCACACGGCAGCCAGCCGGGCGTGCCCGCCAGGGACGATGCCGTCGGGCGCCAGCATCAGCTGCCTGGGCAGCCCGCTGCTCGCCGCCGCCCCCGGACTGCAGGGCAGCGCCGCCACCCGGTGCCAGGCGCCGCCGTCGAGCGGGCCGGCGTAGAGCGTGCCGTCGGGCGCCGCCAGGTAGCCGGTAGCCGGGACGGTGCCCGCCGCGCCGGCCAGCTCGATGACCGCGCTGCCTGTCACGGTGCTCCCCGCGGTGCTTCCCGCGGTGAGCCCGGCGGGCACGCCGGCGACGGGCGCCCAGGCGTCGCTGCCCGCGGTGACGCTCTCCAGCGTGTAGGAGGAGCAGTCGGCGATCTTGTTACCGCCGGCCGTGCCGCACTGGCCGAACAGCGCGTAGGCCCGGCCGTTGACCGTCTCCAGGTCGGTGACCGAGGCGTTGCCGGTATTCACCTGGCGCCAGTGCTCACCGCCGTCGTTCGTCGCCCACAGCTCCGGGCCGAACGCCCAGCCGTACAACCCGTTGAGGAAGCGCAGCCCGGTGACGCCCGTCAGGCCTGACGGCCCGCCGACGGGCGGGGCGGGCAGGCCGTGCCAGGTGGCCCCGCCGTCGCCGGTGCGCGCGACCGACGTGCAGATGGCGGAGTCCTGGCGTGCGCCGCAGTGGCCTGGCGTCCCCGCGGGTCCCATGATCCAGCCGGTGCTCAGCGAGACCCAGGTGACCGAGTAGGGCTGGAAGTTGGGCGGCAGGTAGCCGGGGGTGCTCGGGCCCTCGGACGCCGCGCCGGACACCGCGCCGGGAGACGCGCCGCTCGCCGCCGCCTTCGGTGACGGGACCTGGGTGCCGGTCCCGAGCGTCGAGGGCGACCCGCCTTGCGCCCCGGACGAGCCGACCCCCGCCAGGCTGGCGCCAGCCGACGGCGGCGTCGGCGTCAGGTGCAGCGAGAGGCCCACCGGCACGGCGACGGCTACCGCCGCGGCGACCGCGGCGGCCGACGCGACGGAGACGGCGGCCCTGCGCAGCTTGCGGCGGCGCGCCCGCCTGGTGATCAGCTCGAAGGTGCCCGGCGGCGGTGGCAGCGGCCGCACCTGCTGGTTCAGCCAGCGGTCGAGCGGGTCGTGCTCGTTGTCAGCTGGCATTGGTCCTCCCCCAGCCGCGGCGCTTGCCCCGGCTCTCTGCCCCGCCCCTCCCTGCCCGCCCGCCCGCCGCCGGCCGTCCGCCCGCGGCGCTGTCCTTACCCGCGCCACCCTCCCTGCGCGGGGCCGGCACCGGCCGGGCCGCCCGCTTGGTCTCCTTCTCCGCGAGCGCGTCCTTGAGTCTTGCCCGGGCGTGGTACAGGTCGGCCTTGATCGTCCCCTCGGGTCTCTTCAGTTGCACCGAGATCTCCTTGACGCCGAAGCCCGCGTAGTAGTGCAGCAGGAACGGCTCGCGCAGCCGGGCGGGCAGCGCGGCGAGCAGGTCGCGGACGTCCACGTCCTGCGCCGGGTCCGCCCAGGGCTCGGGATCGGTGCCCGCGGCCGCCTTGCTGAAGGCGCGGCGCTCCCGCTCCATCTTGCGCCAGTGGTCGCGGACCAGGTTGGTGGCGATCATGTAGAGGTAGCTCTGCGGGCTCTCGAGCTTGTCGGGACTTGTCCACTTCGACAGGAGCCGGACGAACGCCTCCGAGGCGATCTCGTGCGCGGTCTCGTCGTCGTCCACCAGCCGCCTGACCCACCCGGCCAGCTTGGGGTAGTGCACGGTGAACAGCTGCTCGGCCACCATCCGCCGCGCGGCGGCGCCCGAGGTGTCGGTGACGATGCCGTAGGGCCCGGTTTCCGCGCCCGCGTCCGTGCCCACCGGTCCCCCTCCCCGACGCCCGGCGCGCGGTGCCCTCAGGGATGCTGCCGACCCCGCGTTGGTCAGCGCGGCACCGCCCGCGTCGAAAGACATACTCTCAGCAAACGACGGTGCCGCGAAGGCGTTAATGGCGTACGTCAACGGATTACCACACTTTCGCGCGGCGGCGGGAGGCCTGCTTCCCTGGACCGTCTGTTAAGACGACGCAGCAGTCCATCAGGTTGGGGATTTTAGGGCGCCCCGCCGAGGGCAGCTAGCAGGACGTCCTGTTAGCTCATGCCCGGATCCATGATCGGCGCGCCCGGGTTACCCTCGCCGACCACCGTGTTCCACGCAGCTAGGCCGGGGCGGCGACCGGAAGGCCGGCGGCCTGGGCGGCCGCGCTCAGTTGCTTGTCGTAGCAGACGAAGGCCGTCAGGTCGCGCTTGATCATGAGGGCTGAGGCGAGGTGGATCGCCGACGACGTGGGCAGCCTGGCGGGGGGCGCGGTCGCCGCGTTGTCGAGCAGGTCGTGGGTGAGCGAGACGAGCGAGATCCGGCGGATGAGCCGCTGGGCGCGGGGCAGGGCGCCAGGCTCGGCCCGCCAGATCGCGCGGAGCACCTCGGCCCGGTGCAGCGAACTCGACACGAGCGCCTGCTCGTGCCGGGCGGCGAGGAAGCTCGTGAGCGCGACGGACTCGGGCTCGCTGAGCGCGAGCTTGACCAGCGCGGAAGAGTCGAGGTAGATCACGGTCGCCCCTCTTCCTCGGCGCCCCGCAGTTCCGTCAGCGCCTCGCTCGCTGTCTGCTGCCCGCCGCCCGCGCCAGTGTAGGGATCGATCTCCAGGACGCTGCCCTCGTCCTCGGCCCGCTCGATGACGCCCTTGGCGATCCAGCGCTCAAGCGGGCTCTCCGGGTCGCGCACCGGGATCATCTGCGCCACGAGGCGGCCGCGGTTGGTGATGTCGACGGTATAGCCGCGTTCCACCAGGTCGACGTAGACGCTGGCGTGCTGCCTGAGCTCCCGGATGCCGATCCGCTGCTGCGGCAGGTTCGACGTGGCGTGGTGCACGGGATCGCCCGCGTACCCCAGGTCCGGATTGAGCGGCCGGCCGCGCTTCCTGTCGCCCTTCTGTGCCATGCGGCGACTGTAGCACATTACTGCTACAGTGCCCCCGCTTTTCGCAACGCGTTGACATCCAGCAGCCGCGCAACGACCGGTCAGGCCGGTCCCGGCCAGGCTGTGCCCGGCCAGGGCTCCCGCCGCGGCCGCGGCTACTTGACGGGGGACAATGGTCACGATCACGCCAAGATCTGGTGCAGGATAGAGGTATGCAATCGCCGCGGGACTTCTCTATGTACGGTGCCGTCGACCTTGGCGCGCGACAGGCAGCCGCGCAGCGCAGGCAGCAGGCGGCTCGGGCCGCCGCGCCCGCCGACGGCGGCGACGACGGACAGGCCGCCGGGCCGGCGTCGGCGTTCGTGATCGACGTAACGGAAGAGACCTTTAACAACGAGGTCGCACTCCGGTCCAGGTCCGCGCCGGTGATCGTGGACCTGTGGGCCGAGTGGTGCGGCCCGTGCAAGCAGCTGAGCCCGGTGCTCGAGAAGCTCGCCAACGAGGCGGGCGGCGCGTGGGTGCTCGCCAAGATCGACGTGGACGCCAACCCGCGGCTCGCGCAGGCGTTCCAGGCGCAGTCGATACCGATGGTCGTCGCGATCGTCGGCGGCCAGATGGTCGACGCGTTCCTCGGCGCGATGCCCGAGGCCCAGGTCAGGCAGTGGCTGGACCAGGTGCTCGCGGTCGCCGGGCAACTCGGCGCCCAGGGAGCGCCGCGTGACGGCGCGGAGCCGGGCGAGGACGCGTTCGATGACCTGCCCCCGGCGCTGGCCGCGGCCAGGGACGCGATGGAGGAAGGTGACCTCGACGCGGCGGCGCGGGCGCTGGAGAAGGCGCTCGCGGACGCTCCGGCGGACTCGCTGGCGAAGAGCTGGCTCGCCCAGGTCAACCTGATGCGCCGGGTGTCTGCCGATGACCCGGCGACCGTCGTCAGGGACGC
Organism: uncultured Actinomycetota bacterium; assembly: GCA_963811335.1. Classification (GTDB taxonomy): domain Bacteria; phylum Actinomycetota; class Actinomycetes; order Streptosporangiales; family Streptosporangiaceae; genus Trebonia. Next base: position 344,006 of record CAWERB010000020.1, read on the forward strand.
CGCCGCGCACCCGGAGGACACCGACGCGCAGCTGCGTGCCGCCGATTTCGAGATGGCCAGCGGGGATGCCGAGCGGGCCTTCGACCGGATCCTCGCCGTGGTCAAGCGGACCTCGGGTGACGAGCGGAACAAGGCGCGCCTGCACCTGCTCGACCTCTTCGAGGTACTGTCGCCCGACGACGAGCGGCTCAAGCGGGCCAGGACCCAGCTGACCCTGCTGTTGTTCTGAGGGGGGACGACCCCCCTCACCCCCCGCTGTGCGCGCAGCCGGGCCTGATCGCAAAAACCGCGATCTTATCAGGCCCGTCCGCCCGCACGAGAGCGGCGAGTTATCCCTACCTCCCGGGGCGCGGGATCGGGGTCTCGGGCTCGGCGAGGGCCTCGAGCGCGGGCAGCGCGGTCGCGAGCGCGGCGCGCTGCTCGGCGGAGAGCAGCGCCAGCCACGCGGTGAGCAGGGCCGTGCCCTCCTCTCGCAGCCGCTCCAGGGTGTCGTGCCCGTTGGGCGTGATCGCGAGCGTTGACGCGCGCGCGTCCCTAGGGTCGGCATCCCGCCGCACGTAGCCGAGATCCTCGAGGACGGCCACCATCCTGGTAAGCGTGGACGGCGCGATGCCCTCGGCGGCGGCCAGGTCGCCGAGGCGGAGCGGGCCGGCCCGCTCCACGGTGGACAGCGCGGCCAGCTGGGTAGGGGTCAGCCCGGCCAGCTGGTGCCTGCGCATCCGCCGGGACAGCCGGGCGAGCGCGACCCGCAGCCGGGTCACGTCGATGACGCCAGACTCAGCGTGCGTATCGCCCGCTCCAGCGGCCGACGGGCTAATCGTTATATCCCGCGCCATGCATGAAGAGTACGCGGTACCGGGCGCACCTCAATAACCTTAGGATGTTTCCCCCCGGCAGTGTCGCCGGGGGATGTCGCAGAGGAAGGCGGGAGCGACATGACCATGGCACCGAGCGTTTCTTACTCGATAACGGCACGGCTTGAGGTCGCCTCGCACGGCCGTGCGGTGAGTGAGATCACCCGGGCCGTGGAGCAGGCGGGCGGCCTGGTGACCGCGATCGACGTCAACTCCGGCAACCGAGGGGCGCTGCGGGTGGACGTGACCTGCGCCGCGACCGACACCGCGCACGCGGAGTCGCTGGTCGCCGCGATGGCCGCGATCCCCGGCGTGACGGTGCACAAGGTCAGCGACCGGACGTTCCTGCTGCACCTCGGCGGGAAGATCGAGATGCGGTCCAAGGTCCCGCTGCGCAACCGCGACGACCTCTCCATGGCCTACACGCCCGGCGTGGCGCGGGTGAGCCTCGCGCTCGCCGCCAAGCCGGAAGACGCCCGCCGGCTGACCATCAAGCGCAACAGCGTCGCCGTGGTCACGGACGGGTCCGCGGTCCTCGGCCTCGGCAACCTCGGCCCGTACGCGGCGCTGCCGGTGATGGAGGGCAAGGCGGCGCTGTTCAAGCGGTTCGCCAACATCGACGCCTGGCCCATCTGCCTGGACACCCAGGACACCGACCAGATCGTCGCCACGGTCGCCGCCATCGCCCCCGGCTTCGGCGGTATCAACCTGGAGGACATCTCCGCGCCGCGCTGCTTCGAGGTGGAGCGGCGGCTGCGCGCGATGCTCGACATCCCGGTCTTCCACGACGACCAGCACGGCACCGCGATCGTCGTGCTCGCCGCGCTCACCAACGCGCTGCGCGTGGTGGGCAAGGAACTGCCGGACGTCAAGATCGTCATGGCGGGCGCCGGCGCGGCGGGCACCGCGGTGCTCAAGCTGCTGCTCAACGCGGGCGCGCGCAACGTGATCTCCTGCGACATCAACGGCGCGGTCTTCCGGGGCAGGGACGGGATGAACGAGAACCTGGCCTGGATCGCCGAGCACACCAACGAGGCCTGCTACAACGGCAACCTGGCAGGCGCGGTGGCCGGCGCGGACGTGTTCATCGGCGTGTCCGCGCCCAACGTGCTGCACGGGCAGGACGTCAAGACCATGAACCCGGGCGCGATCGTGTTCGCGCTCGCCAACCCGGATCCCGAGGTGGACCCCGACGAGGCGCGGGAGTACGCGGCCGTCGTCGCCACCGGGCGCAGCGATTACCCGAACCAGATCAACAACGTGCTCGCCTTCCCCGGCGTCTTCCGCGGCCTGCTTGACGCGCAGTCCACCACGATCACCGACGCGCTGCTGGTCGCGGCGGCGCGGGCGCTCGCCGACGTGGTCCCGGCCGAGGAACTCGGCCCCGACTACATCATCCCGTCGGTGTTCCACCCGGACGTCGCCTCCGGCGTGGCCGCGGCGGTCCGCGACGCCGTGGTCGCGGAGTCGGCCGTCCAGTTATCTGGTTACATGGATCACATGGGTTCGGATCCAAAGGCTGGCAGGCTGCTCGTTGCGACCCCACTGCTCGGGGATCCGAACTTCAGGCGCACCGTGGTGCTCATCGTTGAGCACGAGGATGTCCAGGGCACACTCGGCGTCGTGCTTAACCGGCCGACGACGATCGGCGTTGACCAGGTGCTCGACCAGTGGACCGAACTCGCTACGGAGCCTTCCGTGGTGTTCCGCGGCGGCCCGGTGGCCCCGAACAGCGCCCTCGCGCTCGCGATGATCCCAGGCAAGGACGAGCCGGTCGGCTGGCGGGCACTCGACGGTGCCCCGGCCCTGGCCCGGCTCGGCCTGCTTGACCTGGACACGCCGCCCCGGCTGCTCGTGCCCGCCATCAGCGGCCTGCGCGTGTACGCGGGCTATGCCGGCTGGTCGCCCGGCCAGCTCGAGGCGGAGATCGAGGAAGGTGCCTGGTACGTGCTGACCGCGCAGCCCGGCGACGTCTTCGCGCCGGACCCGGACCGGCTGTGGCGCCAGGTGCTGCGCCGCCAGGAGGGCGACCTCGCCTTCCTGGCCACCTACCCGGACGACCCTACGCTGAACTAGCCCGGGGCGACCCCCGGACCCCCGATGTCCGGCGCCGCGGGCCTGATCGCAAAGGGCGCGATCTTATCAGGCCCGCCTCGCCGGACAAGGGCACCGCTGCTACGCAAGTCAGGGTCATCGAGAAAGAGGATCATCCCGAACGGAAGCGGCTGATTCTGCACCGCCCGTACCCGCGGAAGCGCGCGGCGGGGCAGTGGCGGGGTCCCCGAGACGGTAAACTGGACGACGTGAGCACCGAAGTAATGCCGGACAGTGACCTTAAGGTCCAAGAGGACCTCAAGGTCCACGAGGACCGCAAGGTTGACACGTCGCATGGCGATCACGAGCGGTTCGCGCACTACGTCGACAAGAACGACATGATGCAGGCCGCCGTCTTCGGCACGCCCATCAAGGCGCTGTGCGGCAAGGTCTGGGTGCCGAGCCGGGACCCGCAGAAGTTTCCCGTCTGCCCGGAGTGCAAGGAAATCTACGAGTCGCTGCCGCCTGGCGACGACGACGAGTAGTGGCGGCCCTCCCTGAGTCAGCCGCCTCCGTTCTTCATCCCGATCTTCCCCTGCTGCGCGGCTGGCAGAATGCTGCTTACGCAGAGTACTTTCGCGTTGCCCGGCGTGATTTCCTGCTCGTGGCGACGCCCGGCGCGGGAAAGACCACGTACGCGCTTACCGTCGCCAAGGAGCTGCTGACCAGGCGGGAGATCGCGGCGGTCACCATCGTGACGCCCACCGAGCACCTTAAGTACCAGTGGGCGCAGGCGGCTGGGCGGTTCGGCATCGCGATCGACCCGTCCTACCGGAACGCCCAGGGCCGGGCGGGGGCCGACTTCCACGGGGTGGCGGTCACCTACGCCCAGGTCGCCGCGCACCCGGCGCTGCACAGGGGGCGCACGGAGAACCGCACGACGCTGGTCATCTTCGACGAGGTCCACCACGCGGGGGACGCGCTCTCCTGGGGCGACGCGGTCAAGGAGGCCTTCGACCCCGCCAAGCGCAGGCTCGCGCTGACCGGGACGCCGTTCAGGTCCGACGCGAACCCCATTCCCTTCGTCACCTACGTTCCTGAGGCCGACGGGTCCAAGCGGTCCGCCTCGGACTTCGTTCTACGGCTACGGGCCGGCCCTGGCGGACGGCGTGGTCCGGCCGGTGATCTTCCTCGCCTACTCGGGCGAGATGCACTGGCGCACGCGGGCCGGCGACGAGATCGCCGCGACCCTGGGCGCGCCGATGACCAGAGACCAGATCGCGCAGGCCTGGCGGACGGCGCTCGACCCGGGCGGCGACTGGATCGCGCGGGTACTCGAGGCCGCGGACAAGCGGCTCACCGAGGTTCGCCGGGCGATGCCCGACGCGGCCGGCCTGGTGATCGCCAGTGACCACGAGACGGCCCGCGCCTACGCGGCGCTGCTGCGCAGGATCAGCGGCGAGCGGCCCGTCGTCGTGCTGTCCGACGACCCCACGGCCTCGCGGAAGATCTCCGCGTTCGCCTCGTCAGCCGCCCGCTGGATGGTGGCGGTGCGGATGGTGTCCGAGGGCGTGGACGTGCCCCGGCTGGCGGTCGGGGTGTACGCGACGTCCGTGTCGACCGCGCTGTTCTTCGCCCAGGCGGTTGGCCGGTTCGTCCGGGTCAGGCAGCGCGGGGAGACGGCGTCGGTGTTCCTGCCGTCCGTGCCGGTGCTGCTGGCGTTCGCGGCCGAGCTTGAGGCCGAACGGGACCACGTGGTGCGGGCCCTGGACCGGGATCCGGAGGCCGAGCTCGAGGAGGCACAGCGGGAGCGGAAGACCCCTGACGACTTCGAGCTTGCCGGGAAGTCGATCGAGGTGCTCAAGGCGTCGGCCACGTTCGACCGGGTGCTGTTCGACGGGGGCGAGTTCGGCACCGCGACCGAGGCGGGCTCGCCCGAGGAGGAGGACTTCCTCGGGCTGCCTGGCCTGCTCGAGCCCGACCAGGTGGCGGTGCTGCTGCGCAAGCGGCAGGCCGCGCAGCTCGCGACGCGGTCCGCCGCGGCTCCCGCGGGGAAGGCCGCGGACGCTGGCCGGTTCGCCGCGGCTGACCCGGTGCGACCCGGCGCGCCGTCGGCCACCGCCGGCGGCCCGGCGGTGGCGGCGACTCCGGCGCCTCCGGCGGCGACGGTGAGCCGCGAGCAGCTCGCCGCGCTGCGCAAGGAGCTGAACGGCCTGGTCGGCGCGTGGTCGCACCGCACCGGCCAGCCGCACGGGGTGATCCACAACGAGCTGCGCAGCTCCTGCGGCGGCCCCGCCCTGCCGCAGGCCTCCGCGGAGCAGATCAGGGCGCGGATTGACAAGATCCGCCAGTGGGCGCTGTCCCGCCGCTGACGACATCACCGGCCTCAGTCGGCTGACCAGCGTAAACGCTGTTGCTAACGTGCCCGTGAGCGCGTACTGGCTCAATCGGTCGCCACCGGCGGCCGCGCCTTCCCGCTTGGCAGGCCCACGGTCCGTTAAGCGCGCGTGACCTCTACGCCGGCGTTGCCGAGCGCCGTGATCGCTTCTGCGGTGGTGCCCGCGGCGACGCCGGCGGTGAGGCCGAGCAGGACGCGGGTGGTGAAGCCCGCCGCGGCGGCGTCCGCCGCCGTGGCCCGGACGCAGTAGTCCGTCGCGATCCCGGCGACGTGGACCTCGTGCACGTCGTGTGCGCGGAGCCAGTCCGCGAGCGACGTGCCGTCGTCGTCGGCGCCCTCGAATCCGCTGTAGGCGGCGGCGTACGCGCCCTTGCGGAAGACCGCCTCGATCGGCCCGGTCACCAGGTCGGGGTGGAAGTCGGCCCCGTGGGACCCGGCGACGCAGTGCGGCGGCCAGGAATGCGCGTAGTCCGGCTGGTCCGCGAAGTGGCTGCCCGGGCTGACGTGGTAGTCCTTGGTGGCCACCACGTGGTCGTAGCCGTGGTTGCCGCTGGCCAGCAGCGAGCTGATGGAGCGGGCCACCGCGGTCCCGCCGGCGACCGCGAGTGAGCCGCCTTCGCAGAAGTCGTTCTGCACGTCAACGATGATGAGCGCGCGCACGGAAGAACCTTACTAGGGCTCGGCGGGGTCGGGGCCGAAGACGGTGGGGATAGCCGGGTAGCCGCGCGACAGCTGCAGCGCGTACGAGGGCAGCTCGGCGAGCGCCTCGGTGTGGCGCGCCCGCGCGTCGGCGAGCGGCTCGTGCCCGACGATCTTCCCGTCGCGGACCAGTTCTTTCAGCAGGACGCGGCCGGCCTGGCCCGAGGTCGGCCGCCCCGGGCCCGACCGGAGGGGCGAGCCAGATCCGCTCGGTCACCGCCTCGCCGGAGGCGGACCGCTCGCGCACGGCCCACTTGCGCCCGCCGCGCCCCGGCTTGCCGACGGATCGCTTGGCCACCGGCCGCAGCGTACCTGGCGCGGCGGGCTCGCCGTCGGCGAGCGGCCCGTCGGAGCGCGCCACCAGCTTGTAGACGAGCGCCGCGGTCGGTGCGCCGGAGCCGGTGACGAGGGAGGTCCCGACGCCGTACCCGTCGACGGGAGCGACCGCGAGCCCGGCGATCGAGTACTCGTCGAGGTCGCCGGTCAGGATGATCCGGGTACGGGTTGCGCCGAGCGAGTTGAGCAGCGTGCGCACCGACACCGCGAGCGCCGCCAGGTCGCCGCTGTCGATCCGCACCGCGCCGAGCGACGGGCCCGCCGCCGCCACGGCTTCCCGCACCGCCTCCTCCACGTGGAACGTGTCCACGAGCAGCGTGGTTCCCGGGCCGAGCGAGGACAACTGCGCGGCGAACGCGTCCCGCTCGCTGTCGTGCACGAGCGTGAACGCGTGCGCGGCCGTGCCGCCCGATGGGACGCCGTAGGCGAACCGCGCCTCGAGGTTCGACGTGGAGGCGAACCCGGCGATGTACGCGGCCCGCGCGGCGGCCACGGCTGCCCTCTCGTGAGTGCGCCGCGACCCCATCTCGATGAGCGGCCGGCCCGACGGGCCAGGGCCGCCCGCGGCGGTCACCATGCGGGACGCGGCGGAGGCGACCGCGCAGTCGTGGTTGAGTATCGACAGCATCATCGTCTCGAGCAGGACCGACTCCGCAAAAGTGCCCTCCACGACGAGGATCGGCGATCCGGGGAAGTAGACGTCCCCCTCGGCATAACCCCAGATGTTGCCGGAAAACCGATACGATGACAGGAACTGGAGCGTGGGGGAGTCCACAATCTGGTTGTCCCGCAGGAAGGACAGCTCGTCCGGCCCGAAGCGGAATCGCTCAAGCGCGTCGAGCAGCCGGCCTGTGCCGGCCACGACGCCATAGCGGCGGCCGTGCGGCAGATGACGGGCGAAGACCTCGAAGACCGCGCGCCGCGAAGCCGCACCGCTGCGCAGCGCGGCCTGGAGCATGGTGAGTTCGTAGTGGTCAGTCAGCAGCGCGGTTGTCCCGCTGTTCACCGTATTGGTCACAGGTGGAAGACTACGGATAGGAGGTGCGTACGAGTGAGCGTGGCACCCGCTGAGGTCGACCTGCCGCGGTCAGCGGATGAGGTGACACCGGAAAAGCCGTGGTTGACCCTCGTATGGAACGACCCGATCAACTTGATGTCCTACGTCACTTACGTGTTCGAGCACGTATTCGGTTATCCGCGGACGAAGGCGGAGAAGCTGATGCTTGACGTCCACCACAAGGGAAAGGCCGTGGTGGCGAGCGGTACCCGTGAGGCCATGGAGCGCAACGTCGAGGTGCTGCACGGGTACGGACTGTGGGCGACGGTCCGGCAGGACACCTAGCGGCGCATGGAGTGATGGAGATGTTCCGGTCTACTAAGGGCGGCGGCGCCAGCGCGTGGCTGTCGGCAGGCGAGGCGACATTGCTGCGCACGCTGGTCGTGCCGGTCATGGAGCTGCTCACCGACCCGGCCCGGCCTGCCCCGCCAGCGGAGCCGGCGCCGGCGGACGGGGCCGCCATGTCGGATGACCTGTTCGCTGACCTGGAGAAGATGTTCAACGAGGCCGCGGCCGAGCCGCCGGAGGTACCGGCTGACCCGGTGCTCGCCCGGCTGCTGCCGGACGCCTACACCGGCGATCCCGAGGCGGCGGGCGAGTTCCGCAAGTACACCGAGCCATCGCTGCGCGAGGCGAAGAAGTACTTCGCGCAGATGCTCCTTGAGACGCTGCCGTCCAAGGGCGGCCGCGTGAAGCTCACCGCCGACCAGGCAAGGGACTGGCTGCGAGCGCTGAACGACGTGCGGCTGATGTTCGGCGTGCGGCTCGAGGTGACCGAGGACTTCGAGGACCAGCTCACCTCCCTCGACCCCAAGGACCCTCGCGTCGCGGCCTTCCAGGTCTATGGCTGGCTCGGCGAGGTCCAGGAGTCCCTGGTCCGCGCGATAGCCGGGTAACCTCGGCAACCATGCAGTCATCTCCCGGGGGACGACCCCCGTACCCCCCGATGCATGCCCGATGGAAGGGCAGGGTATCGGGCATGCTGAGGATCTCGCGCGACCTCTACGAGAAGATCATCGAGCACGCCCGCAAGGATCACCCGGACGAGGCCTGCGGTGTGATCGCCGGCCCGGCCGGCCGCGACAGCCCGCGGCGGTTCATCCCCATGCAGAACGCCGAGCGGTCGCCCACGTTCTACCGGTTCGACTCCCGCGAGCAGCTTCGCGTCTGGCGCGAGATGGACGACAACGACGAGGAAGCCGTGGTCATCTACCACTCGCACACCGCCACGCAGGCGTACCCCTCGCGCACGGACATCTCCTACGCCAGCGAGCCGCAGGCCCACTACGTCCTGGTGTCTACGCGGGACGAGTCGCAGGCCGAGTTCCGCTCGTACCGGATCACCGACGGCGAGGTTACCGAGGAGCCCGTCGACGTGACGGAATGATCGTGCCCGGATCCGGGTTCCATCCAAGGCGTTAGAAATCCACTGAGGAGCGTTTAGACCATGGCCATTGAGGTTCGCATCCCCACGATCCTGCGTAGCTACACCGGCGGCGCCAAGGCGGTCGAGGGGTCCGGTGCCACGCTGGACGAACTGCTGAACAACCTGGACGCGGCCCATGGCGGCATCCGCGAGCGCCTGGTGGACGGCGAGAAGCTGCGCCGCTTCGTCAACGTCTACCTGAACGACGAGGATGTCCGCTTCCTCGGCGGCCTGGAGACCCCGGTCAAGGACGGCGACACCGTGACGGTGCTCCCCGCCGTCGCCGGCGGATGCTAGCCCGCACGCCGCGGACGAAATCTTCCCGCTGACGATCATCCCGAACGGAATCGTGCGATGCGTTACGACTCGCTGCTCGCCTCCCTCGGCAATACCCCGCTGGTGGGTCTCCCGAGGCTGTCCCCGTCGGAAGACGTCCGGCTGTGGGCCAAGCTTGAGGACCGTAACCCGACCGGCTCCGTGAAGGACCGGGCGGCGTTCTTCATGGTCGAGCAGGCCGAGAAGGACGGCCTGCTCCGGCCGGGCTCCACGATCCTCGAGCCGACCTCGGGGAACACCGGCATCTCGCTGGCCATGGTCGCGAAGCTGCGCGGCTACCAGCTGATCGTGGTGATGCCGGAGAACACCAGCGATGAGCGCCGTCAGATCCTGCGCATGTACGGGGCGGAGATCTTCACCTCGCCGGCCGCGGGCGGCTCGAATGAGGCCGTCCGGGTCGCGAAGCGGCTGGCCGCCGACCACCCGGACTGGGTCATGCTCTACCAGTACGGCAACGAGGCGAACGCCCGTGCGCACTACGAGACGACCGGGCCGGAGATCCTCGCGGACCTGCCGTCGGTGACGCACTTCGTGGCCGGCCTCGGCACCACGGGCACGCTGATGGGGACCGGCCGGTTCCTGCGCGAGCACGTGCCCGACGTCAAGATCGTGGCGGCCGAGCCGCGCTACGGCGAGCTTGTCTACGGGCTGCGCAACGTCGACGAGGGCTTCGTGCCCGAGCTCTACGACGAGTCGGTGCTGACCACCAGGTACTCGGTGTCATCGGAGGACGCGCTGCGCCGCACTCGCGACCTGCTGTCCAAGGAGGGCATCTTCGCCGGCATCTCGGCCGGCTGCGCGCTGCACGCGGCCCTCGGCATGGCGGCCCAGGCGGCCCGGGCCAGGGAACGGGCCGACATCGTGGTGCTCATCGCCGACGGCGGCTGGAAGTACCTGTCCACGGGCGCCTACAGCGGCACCTTGAGCGAGGCGGAGCAGAAGCTGGAAGGCCAGCTCTGGGCTTGATTTGGATAGTCCGCTACCGGGCAAAATGGCTCTATGCGCCTTACCGTGGTGGGCTGCGCCGGCAGCTTTCCTGGTCCGGACAGCCCAGCGTCCTGCTACCTGCTTGAGGCGGACGGCTTCCGCCTGGTGATCGACTTCGGCAACGGCTCGCTTGGCGCGCTGCAGAAGTACGCGCCGCTTTCTGGCGTCAACGCGGTCTGCCTCAGCCACCTGCACGCGGACCACTGCGTTGACCTGTACTCCTACTCCGTCGCCAGGACCTACCACCCGGACGGGCAACTGCCGACGATCCCGGTTTACGGGCCAGCGGGCACCGCCGAGCGGATCGGCCTGCTGCACGGCCCGGACTGGGACGGCGAGCTGATGAAGCGGTTCGCCTTCGAGGTCCTCGAGCCGGGGAAGCTGACGATCGGCCCGTTCGACGTCGAGCTCGCGCACGTGAACCACCCGGTGGAGACGTTCGCCTACCGGTTCACCCACGGTGGCCGGGCCCTCGTCTACACGGGTGACACCGGCGCGACAGAGGCGGTCCCCGAGCTGGCCAGGGGAGCGGACGTGTTCCTGTCTGAGGCGGCGTTCCTTGAGCGGCCGGACCTGCCGCCTGACCTCCACCTGACCGGAAGGCAGGCGGCGTCCTACGCCAGCCGGGCCGGCGTGGGCCGGCTGGTGCTGACCCACCTGCAGCCGTGGACCAACCCTGACGACACCCGCGCGGAGGCGGCGGCCGCCTTCCCCGGCCACCTGGACATCGCGGTCGCAGGCCAGGTCATCGAGCTGGAAGCCCGCTGATCGCCTGCTCGAGCCGGTCGAGTGCGGCATCGACGTCACGGGTGGGCCGGTGCCCGGCGATCCAGGGCAGGTACTGCACGGAGATCTGCAGCGCCGCCCACCGGTAGCCGAGCCGGAGCAGGCCGGCGGGCAGCGGCTGGCCCGTCAGCCGCTGCCACGTCCCGGCGTACCGCGCGACGTCCGCGGAGTCCACCGTCACGAGGTTGGCCAGGTCAAGCGCGGCCGGGCCGACGCGGCAGCCGCCCCAGTCGATCAGCGTGGCCCGGCCCGCGTCCGCCAGCACATTGCCCGGGTGGACGTCGCCGTGTACCAGCGTCGGGGTCAGGCCCGCGAGCACGGCGGCGGCCGCGGGATGGCCGGCGGCCCGGCCGACGAGCGTCCTGGCCCGCGCGGTGGTCGCCGCCGGGTGCCGGCCGGCGGCCTCGGCTAGCCGGGGGTCGACCCAGTCCAGGCACAGCGCCCGCCACCATGCGGGGGTGATCCTCGGGATCGAGGCCGGCAGGCCGGCCTCGCCGTGGTAGCGAGCGTGCAGCGCGGCCAGCGAGTCGAACAGGTTGGCCGGCACCGGGTCGCCCCAGTCAAGCGGCCCGCCGGGGGCGAACGGGATGATCAGCCAGTCGTCGCCGTACGCCACGAGGTCGGGTATCGCGGTGCCTTCGCCGCGGGCCGCCTGCGCGGCCCGCAGCCCGGCGATCTCGTGCGCGGCAGCCTCCTTGCGCACCAGCTCAAGCGGCCCATGACCGCCGGCCAGGTGCAGCGTCATCCGCTCCACCCAGCGGGCGACGCTGCCGCCGGCCAGCGGGCTCGCCGCAGCGCCGGTCACCCGGGCACCTGGCACGGTCCGCTCCGCCCACGCCGCCACGGCCGGGGTGACGCCTTCCGCGGTCACCGCGGTGCCCCGCGGCTTCGTGACCCGTCCACCCCCGCAGTATCGCCCGCACGGCGCGGGCCAGTCACCCGGATATCTCCCCGGTAAGCTGGCCGGCATGACACGTCCAGACGGAAGGGCCGCGGACGAGCTGCGGCCAGTGCGGTTTACCAGGGAATGGCTGGACCACGCCGAGGGGTCCGTGCTCGTGGAGTTCGGCCGGACGCGAGTGCTGTGCGCGGCCAGCGTCACCGAGGAGGTGCCGCGCTGGCGACGCGGCAGCGGCCTCGGCTGGGTGACCGCGGAGTACGCGATGCTGCCGCGGGCCACCAACACCAGGAACGACCGTGAGTCGGTCAAGGGCCGGATCGGCGGCCGCACGCATGAGATCTCCCGGCTCGTCGGCCGTTCGCTGCGCGCCTGCGTGGACTACAAGGCACTCGGCGAGAACACGATCGTCATCGACTGCGACGTGCTGCAGGCGGACGGCGGCACCAGGACCGCCGCGGTGACCGGCGGGTACCTGGCGCTCGCGGACGCCATCGGCTGGCTGCGCGGCCGCGGCAGGCTCAAGGGAAACCCGCTCGTCACCTCCGCCGCCGCCGTCTCCGTCGGCATCGTCAACGGTGAGCCGCGGCTCGACCTGTGCTACGAGGAGGACTCAGCGGCCGAGACGGACATGAACGTGGTCTGCACCGGCACCGGGGACTTCGTGGAGATCCAGGGTACCGCCGAAGGGGAGCCGTTCTCCCGCGCGCTGCTTAACAACCTGCTCGACCTCGGCGTGGCCGGATGCGCCGAGCTGACCCGCCTGCAGGCAGCGGCCCTCGATGGGCGTTAGCCCCCGGTCGGCCCGCGTCGTCCTGGCGACCAGGAACGCGCACAAGGTGGCCGAGCTCAACCGCATTCTCGCCGACGCGGGCTTCGCCGGGCAGCTGGCCGGCCTCGACGAGTTCCCCGACGCGCCGGACGTGCCGGAGACCGGCAGCACGTTCGCGGACAACGCGCTGCTCAAGGCCCGCGCGATCGCCGCCCACACCGGGCTGCCCGCCGTTTCCGACGACTCGGGCCTGACCGTGGACGCGCTCAACGGCATGCCAGGCATCCTGTCGGCGCGCTGGGCGGGCAAGCACGGCGACGACCGCGCCAACTTGGAACTGGTACTCGGCCAGCTCAGCGATGTCGGCAACCGGGGCGCCGCGTTCGTCTGCGTGGCCGCGCTCGCGCTGCCCGGCGGCACCAGGGAGTGGACGACCACCGGCGTGCTTCCCGGCAGCATCACCCTGTCGCCGCGGGGGACGAACGGCTTCGGTTACGACCCGATCTTCGTGCCCGCCGGCCGCGAGGTCACGACGGCGGAGCTGTCCCCGCCGGAGAAGGACGCGATCAGCCACCGGGGCCGCGCCTTCCGTGGACTCGCGAAGTACATCGTGGAGGTATGAACATGGAGCCGGTCCGCAGCCGCGACGCCCGTACCGGGGAGACCCGCGGCCAGGTGGCGGTGGCCGCCGACGCCGCCACGGTGGACGCGGCCGTCCGCGCCGCCCACGCCACGCTGGACGCGCTCGCCGACCGGCCGCGGCGGGCGGCGCTGCTGCGTGCCGCGGCGGGCGCCGTCGAGTCACGCGCGGCGGAGCTGATCGCCGCGGCGGACGCCGAGACCGCGCTCGGCGTGCCGCGGCTCACCGGCGAGCTCGCCCGCGTCGCCTACCAGTTCCGGTTCTTCGCGGACATCGTCGATGAGGGCGCCTTCCTCGGCGTGGTCATCGACGCGCCGGATCCCGCCGCCGTGCCGCCGCGCCCCGAGCTGCGGCGCTGGAAGGTCCCGCTCGGCACGGTCGCCGTCTTCGCCGCCTCCAACTTCCCGTTCGCGTTCAGCGTGCCTGGCGGTGACACCGCGAGCGCCTTCGCGGCCGGCTGCCCCGTCGTGGTGAAGGCCCATCCTGACCACCCGGAGACCAGCGAGCTCGCCGCGGCCGCCATCAGGGAAGCGGCCGGGCAGGCAGGACTGCCCGCGGACGTGCTCACCTTGGTCCACGGCTACCAGGCGGGCGCCGACCTGGTGCGGCACCCGCTGGTCTCCGCCGTCGGCTTCACCGGTTCGATCCCCGGCGGGCGGGCCCTGTTCGACCTCGCCGTGGCCCGCCCGGTGCCCATCCCGTTCTACGGCGAGCTCGGCAGCCTCAACCCGGTCCTGGTCACCGAGCGGGCCGCCGCCGCCCGCTCCGGGGAGATCGCGAGCGGCCTTGTCGCCTCCTACACCCTCGGCCAAGGGCAGTTCTGCACCAAGCCCGGCCTGGTACTCATCCCGGCCGGGCCAGGCCGGCGACGCGCTGACGAGGACGGTCACCGAGGCCGCCGCGGCCGTCGGCCCCGGCCCGCTGCTCGACGCGCGGATGCGGGAGCACTTCCTCGCCGGGTTCGCCGCCCGCGCCGCGGCGCCCGGCGTCCGTACCCTGGCGGCGGCGGCCGCCGCGCCAACCGGTGACGCGCCGGAGGCCGTCCGGGCGGGCCTGCTCGAAGTGGACGCGGCCGACCTCGGCGGCGACCTGCTCGAGGAGTGCTTCGGCCCGGTCACGGTGCTGGTCAGGTACCGCGACGCGGCCGACGCGGAGGCGGTGCTCGCCAGCCTTGGCGGCAACCTCACCGCGACCCTGCACGCGGAGGCCACCGAGCCCGGCGCCGCCGCCTGGCTCGCCCGGCTGTCCCGCTTCGCCGGCCGCGTTGTCTTCGGCGGCTGGCCTACCGGCGTCGCCGTCGCTCCCGCGATGACCCACGGCGGCCCCTACCCGGCCACCACCACGCCAACGACGTCGGTCGGCGGCACCGCCATCGACCGCTGGCTGCGCCCGGTCACCTTCCAGACGGCCCCGCCGGAGCTGCTACCGCCCGAGCTGGCCAGGCAGCCCTGAGCGGATGCCAGCGCCTCGCTTCTCTTAACGACAACACAGGAATCTCCGCCGGAACTGGCTAACCTGCTCATTTCGCATCGTACCGGGTGCATCGATCCGGGTACTTGACCGTCTGCGATAGCGTTTGATGTCTTGGCAGGCAGTCCGCGAACGGAGGGGACAGTGACAGGAGTTCGGCTCGCGCCCGGTGACGAGGCGCCAGATTTCACGCTGCCCGATGCCGATGGCAACCAGGTGTCGCTGTCGAAGCTGCGCGGCCAGCGGGTGATCGTCTACTTTTACCCGGCGGCGATGACCCCCGGCTGCACTAAGGAGGCATGCGACTTCACCGCGGCAATGCCGGACCTGACCGCCGAGGGCGTCACGGTGCTCGGCATCTCCCCTGACCCGCCCGCCAAGCTGGCGCGGTTCCGCGACAAGGAGCACCTCACCTTCCCGCTGCTGTCTGACCAGGACAAGGCCGTGCATACCGCTTACGGCGCGTACGGCGAGAAGATGAACTACGGCAAGACGATCATGGGCGTGATCCGCTCCACGTTCGTCGTCGGCGCGGACGGCAAGGTCGAGAAGGCCCAGTACGCGGTCAAGGCCACCGGCCACGTCGACCGGCTCCGCAAGGACCTGGGCATCTAAAGGCAGTAGGATTCGCAGCGGATGCGGCGTCCCGCCGCATCCGCTATCCCGGTGCGGGCAGCCTCTCGACGCGGCAGGCAGTCCGGACGGGGTTGCCCGCGGGCGTGGCGAAATGGCAGACGCGGCAGGTTTAGGTCCTGTTGGTGGAAACACTGTGGGGGTTCGAATCCCCCCGCCCGCACTCAAGCCCAGTCCATGATCATGAGGGTTAGCGGCCAGGCCGGTGAGTTAACTGGCTCGTGTGGCCGTCAAGACGTTCGGTGGGTGCCGACCTGGCCGCGGCGGGCGGAGGGACCCCGGGAACGTGCGGCTGGCCGTCCGGGGCGCCCCGGACCGGGAGCCCCGCCGTGACGGGCCGCCCGGGCCGCGTCGCGGCCGCAGGGCGGCCCGCACGGGGGCGCCCGGGCGGGGCTGGCGCATCACCCGTCCCTGCTGCATCCAGCTTTACCGGTAAATTTTTTCCCGTAGGTAAACTTTTCACCCGAGGTAAAGAAAAAGCGTTCTGAACGTCTTTTCTTTACCGGTTGTGACTTGTTTACCGGTAAGTCCGGCGGCGCCGCCGGGCCCGGGTGCCCGCCGGCAACGCCAGGCACAGGGCTTCCTCGCGTACCAGGGTCCCGCCGCCGTGGCACCCCCCAGCGCCTTGACCGCCGGGCCGCCTAGTTAACTCGCCGGCTGTGCGGCTAGAGGCCAGGCCGGTAACTTACCGGCCTTGCGGTTAGTGGCGCTATCACACCACTAACCCGTCATGAAAGCGAAATCCTTCACGAAACCGACCCGCCGGACCCTTGGAAGTACTCATCCAGGTGGTTCGGGGCGGTCGTCGGCTGGTTCGGGGCGGTTCGTCGGCTGGTTCGGGGCGGTCGTCGGCCGGGGCGGTGAAGCAGCGCTCAAGGGCGGTCGGCCTCGTCAGGGTCGGCGAGGACAAGCACGTCGTCGCCGGCCTGCAGTACGAGGTCGTTGGTGACGCTCAGCAGCACGCCCGCCCGGATGACCAGGCTGATCCAGGCGGTCTCGCCGCAGGGGAGGTCGCTCACCGTGCTGCCGTCGGCGGCGGAGCCCGGGGCGACGTGGTAGCGGTGCAGGCCCTCCGGTTCCTCGCTGAACCGGACGCCGAGCGACCACGGTTCCGGCTCGATGCTGCGCAGCGGGATGCGCAGCCGGCGGGCGAGCGCGGGCACGAGGCCGCCCTGCACGGTGACGGAGAACCCGACGATGACGAAGATGACGTGGTAGGCGAACGTGGCGCCGGCGGTGCCTGACTCCACGATCGCCATGCCGAGCAGGATCGGGACCGCTCCCTTGAGGCCGGTCCACAGGAAGAACACCCGTTCCTGCACGGTAAGGCTGACCGGCAGCGTCACCAGGCCGACGAGGACCGGCCGGATCACGAACGCCAGCAGGGCGGCGAGGGCGAGGCCGTACGCCCAGGCAGACGCGGCCGCCAGCTCGGACAGCCGCACGGTCAGCCCGAGCATGACGAAGGCGACGATCTCCGCTTGCGCCGCCAGCGAGGAGTGGAAACGGGCGATCTCCCGCTTGTAGGGGGCGGACTCGTCGCCGATGATGATGCCGGCCACCAGGACCGCGAGGAACCCCGACCCGCGGGCGACAGTGGCCGCGCCGAATATGACGAGCACGCAAGCGAGCACCCTGGGCGCGTAGAGCCCCTCGCTCGGCAGCGGCACCCGGCGCATGAACGCAAGCAGCGCCAGCCCGCCCGCCACTCCTACGGCCACGCCGACGGCCATCTGGATGAGGAACTCGGTGACGACGTGCCACGCCACGCTCCCCGCCCCGCCGTGCGCCGCGAGCAGCGCCGCCAGCAGCGCGATCCCCACCGGGTCATTGGCGCCTGACTCGCCCTCGAGCAGCACCCCGGTGCGCCCCGCGATCTCCCGCCTGCCGAACACGGAGAACACCACCGCCGGGTCGGTCGCCGCCACCGCGGTGCCGACGAGCAGGGCCAGGTGCCAGCCCATCCCCGCCACGTACCGCGCGGCGACCGCGGTGCCCGCCGCGGTGACCAGCGTGCCCGCGATCCCGGTCCAGACGATGGCCGCCGACGCGGTGCGGAACCGCCGCTTGCCGATGTGCATCCCGCCGTCGAACAGGATCACCGCGAGCGCCACCGTCACGACCCGCGCCACGGTGGTCACCGGCAGCGCCCCGGCGGCCGGCCAGAGTTGCGCCACGATGGTCGCCGCGACGAGGAAGAACGCGGGGGCTGGCACCCGGAGCCTGGCACTGAGCCGGTTGGACAGCACGGCCGCCGTCGCGGCCAGGCCGATCACGAGGACGATGAGGCCGAACTGAACTTGCCCGGTCATCGGCCACGGCCCCGCGGCGCGCTCAGCCGCGCGCCGCTCACCGGGAAGCGCCGGACGCGGCGCGGGCAAGGAGTCGGCACCTCCCGGACTTTACCCGCTCCGGGATACGGCCAGCCGTAAGCCGGGTGCCGTTACCGGCTTGATGAGGAGAACTGGCCGAAGTCGAAGAACGAGGAGGGCAGCAGCATGCTCGACACGTTGAACCGCGTCGTGAGCACGCCGAACTCGTACATGACGTCCGAGACGCGCTGGATCCGGGTCGCGTCCACGCCGATCGGGTAGTTGTCGAGCGCCATCACGGCCGCGATGCCCGGGTCGACCTGGCCGTTCTGCGGGCCCTTGATCGCCTCGAAGGCCTGCTCGACGGCGCCGCGGTCGGTGTCGGAGATCTCCTGCCCGACCTCGAGCGCGGCGAGGAAACGCTTGAGCGTGTTCGGGTTCTGCGCCGCCCAGGCCTTGGTGACCACGTAGCCCTCGATCGGGAAGTCCGAGGTGGCGCCCTGGTTCAGGTCGGCGAGCGGTACGGCGCCGTACTCCTGCTCGGCCTGGCTGGCGAACGGCTCTGGCATGATGGCGGCGGCGATCTTGCCGGCGGCGAGATCGCCGGCCATCTGCGGGAACGGGATGGCCCCGCCGGCCGCGGCGAACGCCTGCATCGCGGCGCTGGGGAAGTGCACGCTGTCGGGTCTGATGCCGTTCTCCTGGAGCACCGATACGCCGAGCAGGTAGTCGATGTTGCCCGGCGCGTTCACGCCGACCAGGTGGCCTTTGAGCTGCGCCGAGGGTGGTGATCTTGGAGGTCGGCATGGTGAAGATCGTCTGCGCGCCCTGCTTGCATGATCGAGCCCTCGGCGACGACCTCGATCGGCGCGTGGTGGACCGCCGCCTCGTTGATATACGAGACGTAGTTACCGCCGGTGATGTCGAGCTGGCCGCTTGAGCTGCTGCGCCACCGCGGTCTCCGAGCTGACCGCGGGGGAGTAGTTGACCGTCAGCCCCTCCTTGGCGAACAGCCCGTCGTGCAGCGCGATGAAGAACCCGGCGGAGTCCATGGCGGGCACCACGGCGACGTTCAGCGTGCTCTTCTCCGGCGCGCCGAAGCTGGCGGGCAGCCCGCGCCGCGGCCGGGGCGGTGGCGGTTCCGCTGCCGCTTGCGCTGCCCGAGGAGGAACAGCCCGCCGCGAGCCCGGCCACCGCGGTCAGTGCCGCCGCGCACGCCACCGCGCGCCTCCACATATGCCTGCCGGTCACCGGAACACCTCGCTGAGCTAGCTGAAGATCGCCTGTGCCCAGGAAGGATAAACCAGTATCTATTTCTGAGCCGGAGGTTTCCGGAAAAGTCGGGCGTTCTCCGCCGTCCCCACTGCGCCCCGCCCTTCGCGCATGCGCCGCTAGCCGCCGGTGAGCCCAGGCTCCGGCGCGATCATGCCGGCGATCTGGTACGGGGCCTTCGCGCCTGGTGTCATGCCGAACTCGTACATGGAGTCGGCGACCCGCTGCAGCTGCGGCACGTCCATCTCAAGGGGGTAGCTGTCGATCGCCATCGTGTCGGCGATGACCGGAGGGACGCCCGTGTACCGCTCCATCGCGCTCTCCACCGCCGCCCGGTCGGTGTCGGCGAGCTGCTGGCCCTCACTCAGCGCCCGCACGAACGCGGCCACCGTGTCCGGGTGCGTGATCACCCACTGCGTGCTCCCCACGTAGCCGGTGAACGGGAAGTCCTGCAGCGAGCCCTGGTCGAAGTCGGCAACCGGCAGGGCGCCGTACCGCTGCTCGGCGGCCTCGCCGGTCGGCTGCGGCAGCCAGGCCGCGTCGACCAGCCCGGACGACAGCATGCCGGACAGCGCGGTGACGCCCGCCGCGGGGATGACCTGCCTGATGTCGCCCAGCCGGTAGCCCGCCTGGGCGAGGAGCGCTCCCACCAGCACGCCGCCGGCGTCGTCCCCCGCGTCGAGCCCGATCCTCGCGTGCGCCCTGGCCAGCTCGGCCAGGGTCTGGAACCGGGAGCGGGGCATCACGTAGAGCGCCTCGCTGCCCGGCTGGATCTGGGCGCCGGCCGCGATGATCCGCAGGCTGGCCGGCTTGCGGTCGAATGACCCCGCCATCTGCGTCATGATGAACGGCACGTAATTGCCCGCGACAAGTTGCGCGCGTCCCGACTGGAGGTCCGGGATGCCGCTCTCGGCGCCGGTAATGCTCTTGATCTTGACGGTCAGGCCGAATTGCGCGAAAAAGCCCTGGGCCTGGGCGACGTAAAGGCCGCCCTCCTCGGCGGCGGGCACGGCGTCGACGGTAATGACGCGCGCTTCAAGCGGCCTGGCCGTCGCGGCCGGTGCACCGCCGGACGACGAACAGCCGGCCAGCGCTCCGGCCATCACGATGCCCGCAACGGCGCCGGCCCGGCAAAGCAATTTTCCGGTCATCATTGGCAGCCCCCTCATGCCTTAGGTAACCGACCTTAATGCAATTGCGTCCGGGAATTCGCTGCGCTTTAATTCTTTGCGAGTAAATGTCCGCATTGCACGTAATGCGGCTAAGCGGGCTGTGCTAACGTAATGATCGTATAAATTACGACATAAAGAGCGAAGATAACTTTATAACGCGGCAGTGCCCGGTTCCGTGACGGAACCGGGCACTGCCTGCGGACCGCGACGGGTCAGCGGTCTGCTAGCCGTTGACCATGCCGGGTTGCTGCTGGATCATGTTGGCGATCCGGTACGGCTTGCCGATGACGCCGAACTCGTACATCGCG
This sequence comes from uncultured Actinomycetota bacterium, assembly GCA_963811335.1. Classification (GTDB taxonomy): domain Bacteria; phylum Actinomycetota; class Actinomycetes; order Streptosporangiales; family Streptosporangiaceae; genus Trebonia. The sequence continues at coordinate 364,396 of CAWERB010000020.1, forward strand.
TCGGCCACCCGCTGCATCACCGGGACGTCCATGGCGAGCGGGTAGGTGTCCAGCGTCATGGTGGCGGCGATCTCCTTGGTCAGCTGCGGCACGTGCTTGACGAGCGCCGCCTCCACCGCGGCGCGGTTGGTGTCCGCGACCTGCTGGCCCTCGTTGAAGGCGCGCAGGAACGCGCCGATGGTGTTCGGGTGCGACTGCACCCAGGAGTTGCTGCCGGCGATCGTGCCGATCGGGAAGTTCTGCAGCGAGCCCTGGTTGAAGTCGGCCAGTCTGCACCGCGCCGTACTGCTGCTGCGCCTCGGTGCCGAACGGCTCGGGCAGCCACGCCGCGGAGATCTTGTGCTGGCCGAGCAGCATCGGCATGAGCGGCAGGATCTGCGGCAACTGCGTGAGCGCGCTCACCTTGTACCCCTCGGAGGCGAGCAGCGAGCCGAGCAGCACCGAGCCGATGTTGTGCAGCGAGTTGACGCCGACCGGCACGCCGTGCTTCACGAGGTCCTTGACGGTCTTGTACGGCGAGCCCGGCATCACGTAGAGCGCCTGGTTCCCATTCTGCATCTGCGACGTGTCGGCGATGAGGCGCATGTTGATGGGCCTGGCGGGCTCGTGCTCCTTGGGATTCGTCGGGTTGGGCGCCGCGAACGTGCCCGCGATCTGGGCGGCGATGAACGAGACGTAGTTTCCCTCGATGAGCTGCGCCTTGCCGGTCTGCAGGTCGCCCATGCCGTACTCGCCGCCGTTGATCGGCATGATCTTGACGGTCAGTCCCTGCTTCGCGAAGTAGCCGTTGTCCTGCGCGATGTACAGGCCGGCCGCGTCCGCCGTCGGCACCGCGTCGATCACGATGGTGGACTGCTCGGGCGGTGGCCCGGACGCGACGCCATTACCCGGGCCGCCGCTTGAGCAGGCCGCGAGCGCGACCGCGGGAATGCCCGCCGCCAGGCAATATAGAAGTTTGTTAATGAGCCGCATGGTTCTCCCTCATTACTGTGCCCGTTTCGCCCTGCCGTCGTCCTTCGGGCGGGACGGGCCGCAGTGGCAGGAAGAAAGGGATCACTGGGGATGAGAGTAATGAACCGGGCGCGGGCAACGGGGAGGTTTGCCGCTAATTGGGCAAATCAACCCTGTTTTTCAGTACGGGACACGGTGCTAGCCCGGACGGGACGGCGCCCTGCGGGCTAGTACAGTACGAACATGGCTGAGACCGACATCGAGGCGAGCGGCGGAGCGCCGGACGACCTCGCGCCCAACGCGCTGGTCGATGAGATCGAGCGAACCCGCGCCGACCTCGCCCGGACGATCGACGAGATCGCTGACCGGGTGTCCCCGGGCAACGTCGCGCGGCGCACCGTGGACCAGGCCAAGGAGCGCCTCAGCCAGGTCGATCCCCTCATCGGCGGCGCCGTCGCCCTGGCGGTCGTCAGCGTCACCTGCTACGTGATCTGGCGCAAGCTCCGCAAGAACGGTACTTAGCCCGCGCTCTTGGTGAGGGCGTCGTACTCGGCGGGGGAGAGCAGCCCGGCCCCGGTCGCCTGGCCGTCGGCGACCTGGACCCGGAACATCCAGCCGAGCCCGTAGGGCTCGGCGTTGATGAGCCCGGGGTCGTCGTTGAGCTCCTCGTTGACCTCGGTGACCTCGCCGTCCAACGGGGAGTACAGGTCGCTCACCGACTTGGTCGACTCCACCTCGCCGCACGGCTCGCCGGCCGTCACGGTCGCCCCGACCTCAGGCAGCGACACGTACACGACGTCGCCGAGTGCCTGCGTCGCGTAATCAGTGATCCCGATCGTGGCGGTGCCGCCGGCGATCGCGACCCACTCGTGCTCCTGGGTGTACAGCAGTTCCGCGGGAACGCTCATCGTCATTTTCTCCTGTCGTAAAACGGCAGCGCGGTCACCTCGGCCGGCTCCGTCGTGCCCCTGACGTCAATGCCGAACGGCCCGGTCGCTTCCGGCTCGACATATGCCATCGCTATCGGCCTGCCGAGCGACGGCGACGGGGCACCGCTGGTCACCACCCCGGCGGCCCGGGCGCTGGACAACACGGGACCTGACAGCACGGCGTAGCCGTGCCGCGGCACCCGCCGCGACCCGGCGAGCAGGCCGATGAGCTTCCGCCGTGGCCCGGCTTCCGCCCGTGCGGCCAGCGCGTCCCGGCCTACGAAGTCGCCCGGCTTGTCGAGCCGCACAACGCGGCCGAGCCCCGCCTCATAGGGCGTGACGTCCGGGCCGAGCTCGTTGCCGTACAGCGGCATGCCGGCCTCAAGCCGCAGCGTATCGCGCGCCGCCAGCCCGGCGGGCGGCACTCCGCCGGGCGCCGCGGCGGACAGCGCGTCCCACAGCGGCTCGCAGTCGGCGGGCGCGCAGAATATCTCGAAGCCGTCCTCGCCGGTGTACCCCGTCCGCGCCACCCACGCCGCCCGCCCGGCCACCGTGGCGTACGCGCCCGCGTAGTACTTCATCTCCGCCAGCGGGATATCGGTGACGGAGCAGAGCACGCCGCACCCGTTCGGACCCTGGATGGAGATCAGCCCGGTGGCCGCGGACTCGTCGGTGACCTGCGCGGCACCGGAGCACCTCTTCGTGAGCTCGGCGAGTACCACGTCGGCGTTTGCCGCGTTGGCGACGACGAGGAAGCGCGTCTCCGCCTGCCGGTAGACGATCAGGTCATCGAGGATGCCGCCGTCGGGCGCGCACAGCATCGTGTACCTGGCGCGGCCGACGGCGAGCGCCGACGGCCAGCCGGTGACCGCGTAGTCGAGCGCGGCGCCCGCGCCCGGCCCGGTCACCGCGATCTCGCCCATGTGGCTCAGGTCGAAAAGCGCGGCGTCGGTCCTGACCGCGTTGTGCTCGGCCGTCTCGCTCTTGTAGCGCAGCGGCATGAGCCAGCCGGCGAACTCGGTCATGGTGGCACCGAGCCGCTCATGGACGGCTCTCAGGGGCGTGTCCTTGGTGGAGGTCACCTGCCTGATCCTAGCGGTGACGGGTACCGTCGGTGGCATGGCGACTCTTACTTCCGAGCAGGTGGCCTCCGAACTCGCGGCTACCCCCGGCTGGACCGTCAGCGACGGTCAGCTCACCCGCACGGTGACTCGCAAGGACTTCCGTGACGCGCTGCTGTTGGTCAATGCCGTCGGCTACATCGCCGAGCGGGCCAACCATCACCCGGACATAAAGATCAATTGGAACGCGGTCACGCTGAACCTGGTCTCGCACTCGGCGGGCGGGCTGACCGAGAAGGACTTCGCGCTGGCCCGCGAGATCAGCGAGCTGACCTGACGGCCCGCTGGTAGAGGGCGCGCGCCCGCGGGCCGAGCACCGCGCCGTAAAGCACCGCGAGGTCGCCGGACATCTTGTAGGTGGTGACCGCGGCGACCTGGCCGCTGCCCGACCGCGGGCGGAACCCGGCGAGCCACGGCCCGCCGCTGTCCCCGGCGGTCATGCCGCACGGCATGCTCACGCTGCCGCCCGACGCGGTGACCCGGCCGGCGCAGTAGGCGGGGTACCGGCCCGCGTACGGCGGCTCGGCCGGGTAGCCGAATACGTACGACCGGCGCAGGGCGGTCGCGTCCCGACTGCTCGCGAACTCGACGGGCAGCCCGTGCGGCAACCGGTGTGGCGGCTTGGCCGCGCCATCTTCCCCGTCCAGCGTGGCCACGGTGACCTGGACGAACGCGAAATCGTCCGGCTCGGCGCCGCCGGGCGCCGTCCAGCCGGGCGAGACGAGGAAGCGTCGCGCGGTGTACTCGCCGTAGGGCAGCCGCCCGTCGTTGAAGCCGGGTACGAACACCCAGTTGGTCGCCCACCGGGTGGCGCGGCCCCGTCCGGGCCCGTCGCTGACGCAGTGCGCGGCGGTGAGCACCACGTCCGGGTCCGCGCCGTCTGGGCCAGCCCCGCCCACCAGGGCACCGGAGCACACGTAGTCCGCCCGGCCAAGGGTGAAGAAGATCCTGCCGATCGCGGCGGCCGCCATGCCGCCGTGCGTCCAGCGCAGCCCGGCGCCCCTGGTGTCACCGCTGAGCCAGGCGGGCGGCGCCCCCGGCGGCGGCTGCCGCACCAGGTCCCTGGTCATGCGGCTGCCGGTCCAGTACCGGACGGCGGCGGCCTGCGCGGCGGTGGCGGCGGCCTGCTGGCTCGCCCCGGCGCCGGCCGCGGCGCCGCGTGGCCGGGCGGCCAGCGCCGGCACGACGGCAGCGATCGCGAGCGTTGCGACGATCGCGACCATCCGGTTCCTGAACGTGGCTCCCATGGGTACGGGGATGCTACCGGACACGGAGCGCGATCGAACGGTAACTTAACGAAGTCGGCCGGCGGCGACATTCACCGCGCGGGTTCGCACCGCATAATGGGCGGGTGACGCAGAAGCAGCTGTCCTCCGGGGGGACGACCCCCCGTACCCCCCGCTGCGCGCCCGATGGCTCCGCCATCCTATCGGGCGCGCCGTCCCCTAGCGGGACGGAGGCCGCTGCGGCTCCCCGGCGGGACGTGGTGATCCTCGGCTCGACCGGGTCGATCGGCACCCAGGCGCTCGACATCGCCCGCCGCAACCCCGAGCGCTTCCGGGTTGCCGCGCTCGCCGCGGGCGGCGGCAACCCCGCACTGCTCGCCCGTCAGGCGGTGGAGTTCGGCGTGCCGGTGGTCGCGGTGGCCGACGAGGCCGCCGCCCCGGCCGTGACGGCCGCGATCAAGGAAGAGTCAGCCAGAACGAGTGCTGGCTCCGCCGGGCCCGCCGCGGACACCACCGTTCTCGCGGGCCCGGAGTCGGTGTGCCACCTCGCGGCCATGCCCTGCGATGTCGTGCTCAACGGCGTGACCGGCGCGGCCGGGCTGCGGGCGACGCTCGCCGCGCTGGACGCCGGCCGTACGCTGGCGCTAGCCAACAAGGAATCGCTGATCATCGGCGGCCCGCTGGTGACCAGCCGGGCCAAGCCCGGGCAGATCGTGCCGGTGGACTCCGAGCACTCCACGATCGCCCAGTGCCTGCGCGCCGGGGCGAACTCCGAGGTCAAGCGCCTGGTACTGACCGCAAGCGGCGGCCCTTTCCGCGGCTGGCCGGCCGACCGGCTCGCGGCGGTCACCCCGGAGCAGGCGCTCGCGCACCCGACGTGGCGGATGGGGCCGCTCGTCACCACCAACTCGGCCACCCTGGTGAACAAGGGCCTTGAGGTAATCGAGGCGCACCTGCTGTTCGGCTTCGGGCTCGACAAGATCGACGTGGTGGTGCACCCGCAGTCGATCGTCCACTCGATGGTCGAGTTCGCCGACGGCGCCACGATCATCCAGGCCAGCCCGCCGGACATGCGCATACCGATCGCGCTCGGCCTGGCCTGGCCGCACCGGGTAGCGGACGCGGCGCCTGGCCTCGACTGGACGACGGCGGCGACCTGGACGTTCGAGCCGCTCGACGACGCGGCGTTCCCCGCGGTGGCGCTGGCCCGCGAGGCCGCCAGGCTCGGCGGCACCGCGCCCGCCGTCTACAATGCGGCCAACGAGGCATGCGTTGCCGACTTCCTCGCGGGAAGTATCTCGTTCCCCCGGATCGTTGACACCGTGGCTCGCGTACTCTCGGAGCACGACACGTCGCGTACCGGGGCGACCACGCTTGAGGATGTCCTCAGCGTGGACGCCTGGGCGCGGGCCAAGGCGCGGGAGCTCACCAAGCGAACCGGGAGCTGAACCGCCGGGGGCGAACCTTTTCGCGCCGATGACGGGTTCGTTGGATCTGCTCTGCACGGGGCAGAATGAAAAAGGTTTCGTCGGTAGGGAGGAACGGCAAAGGTGGACGCGCTCGGCTGGCTGATCTTCCTTGTTGCCCTGCTCGTCTCGGTGATGCTGCACGAGACGGGGCACTTCGTGACGGCCAAGCGGTTCGGCATGAAGTGCACGCGCTACTTCGTGGGCTTCGGCCCGACTGTCTTCTCCTTCTGGCGTGGCGAGACCGAGTACGGCATCAAGGCGCTCCCGGTCGGGGGGTTCGTCAAGATCGTCGGCATGACATCGATGGACGACGTGGACCCGGAGGACGAGGAGCGGTCCTTCCGCCGCGCGCCGGGCTGGCAGCGGCTGATCGTGCTCGCGGCGGGGTCGTTCATGCACTTCGTGCTCGCGGCCGTGCTGATCTTCGGGCTCGCGCTCGCGATCGGCATCGAGAACACCAACACCACGCAGCTCGGCACGGTGGCGACCTGCGTGCCGGCCAGCCAGAAGGCGATCAACAACCAGACCGCGTGCGGCAGCGGCGAGGCGAAGTCGCCCGCGCTGCTCGCCGGCCTGCGGGTCGGCGACCAGGTGACCTCGTTCAACGGGGCCGCGGTGGCCAACTGGACGGAGCTGTCCGACGCGATCTTGAAGGTCAAGCCGGGTGGCCCGGTCACGCTGACCGTGCTTCGCGCGGCGGGCAGCCGGTGACGCTGCACACGGCGCTCGCCGAGGTGCCCGGGCACGGCGGCTACTTCGGCATCGCGCCGCGAGCGCCAACACCACGAAGCTCGGTACGGTCTCGACGTGCGTCCCGGAGAACGAGCAGGCGCTGAACGCGACCGTGTTCCAGCGGCAGGGCCTGCTCGCCTCGGTCGGGTACGTCGGCACCGGCTTCTCGCAGGTGCTCTCCGGCTCGGTGAGCGCGCTCGCGCAGCTGCCCGCCGCCGTGCCGCACCTGTTCTCCCAGAACCGCTCGACGACCGCGGCGGGCAACGTGACGAGCGTGGTCGGCGCGGCCCGCGAGACGGGCCAGGCGGTCGCCGCTGACGTGGGCTGGAAGTACAAGGTCAGCTTCGTGCTGCTGCTCGTCGCCTCGCTCAACATCTTCGTGGGCCTGCTGAACATGCTGCCGCTGCTGCCGATGGACGGCGGGCACGTGGCGGTGGTGATCTGGGAGCGGGTCAAGGCCTGGTTCGCCCGGCTGCGCCGCAAGCCGGACCCCGGCATGGTGGACTACCGTAAACTCGTCCCGCTGAGCTTCAGCATCTTCCTCGTGCTCGTCGCCTTCGGCATGATGCTCATCCTCGCCGACATCGTCAACCCGGTGAACATCGGGTGATCGCCCGGTGACATCTAGGTACTAGGCTGACGCGAGGGTCAGGTTAGGCGGGCAAGCGGCCTAGATACTGGGCGAGAATGGACCGTAGTCCCTCGGGGGGAGAGCCACCGAACCCCCCGAAGTGTGCCGATCACCCGACGGGATGGAAACCAATGAGCGTTGACCTTGGCATGCCAGCTACTCCTCCGGCGCCGCTCGCCGAGCGCCGCAAGTCGCGTCAGCTGATGGTGGGGAACGTCCAGGTCGGCGGGGGCGCGCCGGTGAGCGTCCAGTCCATGTGCACCACGCTGACCGCGGACGTGAACGCGACGCTGCAGCAGATCGCCGAGCTGACCGCCTCCGGCTGCCAGATCGTCCGGGTCGCCGTGCCGTCGCAGGATGACGCGGACGCGCTGCCCGCGATCGCCAGGAAGTCGCAGATCCCGGTGATCGCCGACATCCACTTCCAGCCCAAGTACGTGTTCGCGGCGATCAACGCCGGCTGCGCGGCGGTCCGGGTGAACCCGGGCAACATCAAGGAGTTCGACAACAAGGTCAAGGAGATCGCCAGGGCCGCGTCCGAGACGGGCACCCCGATCAGGATCGGCGTCAACGCCGGCTCGCTGGACAAGCGGCTGCTCGCCAAGTACGGCAAGGCCACGCCCGAGGCGCTCGTCGAGTCCGCGCTCTGGGAGTGCTCGCTGTTCGAGGAGCACGGTTTCCGTGACATCAAGATCTCGGTCAAGCACCACGACCCGGTGGTGATGATCCAGGCCTACCGGCTGCTCGCCGCGAAGTGCGACTATCCGCTGCACCTCGGCGTGACCGAGGCGGGGCCGGCCTTCCAGGGCACCATCAAGTCCGCGACCGCGTTCGGCGCGCTGCTCTCGCAGGGCATCGGCGACACCATCAGGGTGTCGCTGTCCGCGCCGCCGGTCGAGGAGGTCAAGGTCGGCATCGGCATCCTCGAGTCGATGGGCATGCGCCAGCGCGGCCTTGAGATCGTCTCCTGCCCGTCCTGCGGCCGCGCCCAGGTCGACGTCTACAAGCTGGCCGAAGAGGTGACCGCCGGGCTGACCGGCCTTGAGGTGCCGCTGCGGGTCGCGGTGATGGGCTGCGTGGTGAATGGCCCGGGCGAGGCCCGCGAGGCGGACCTCGGCGTGGCATCGGGCAACGGAAAGGGCCAGATCTTCGTCAAGGGCAAGGTGGTCGCCACCGTGCCCGAGTCGAAGATCGTGGAGACCCTGATCGATGAGGCGATGCGGCTTGCGGAGCAGGCTCTCGCCGAGGGTGCGAGGAAGCGCCCGGCCAGCCGATCGTCACCGTCAGCTAACGGGGCGCCTCACGGGAAATGCCAGGCGACCCGGCCAAGCTGACTTCTCCCTCCGGGGCGCGCGCCGTCGGGAAGAAGTCAGCGCAGGCTGCTAGCTGATGATCTCGCCGACCCGGCCGGCGAGGGCCGCGTGCCCCTCCGCCGGGAACAGCGCGTCGGTGACCAGCACGCTGATCTTCTCCACCGGGGCGAACGAGGCCAGGCTGACCACGCCCCACTTGGAGTGGTCGGCGAGCACGACCACCCGGCGGGCCCGGTTGATCAGGGCCCGGTTGGTCTCCGCCTCGGCGAGGTTCGGCGTGGACAGGCCCACCTCGGGGTCGAGCCCGGTGCAGCCGAGGAACAGCGTGTCGAAGTGCAGCGACCCGATCGTCAGGTCGGCCACCGGCCCGACGAGCGCGTCTGATGCGGTACGCATGCCGCCGGTCAGCACCACGGTGCCCCCCTCCGGCCCGCGGGGCGCGCCGAACAGGCCCGCCACGCGCAGCGAGTTAGTCACGATAGTCAGGCCCGGCATGTCGATCAGGCACTGGGCCAGCGCGAACGTGGTGGTTCCCGACGCGATCGCGACCGCGGTGCCGGGCCTGACCAGGGCCGCCGCCGCGCGTGCGATCGTGTTCTTCTCCGGGCGCTCGAGGACGAGCTTGTCCTCGAAGCCAGGTTCGTGACCAGCGTGTGAGCCCGGCAGCACGGCGCCGCCGTGGACCTTCTCCACTAGGCCGTCCTTGGCCAGCACCTCGAGATCGCGCCTGATGGTCATGTCAGAGACGCCGAGTTGCTGGGTGAGGTCGCTGACCCGTGCGCTGCCGTCGTTTCTGACGGCCTGCAAGATCAGCGACTGACGATGTTTAGCCAGCATTCACTACCCCCTCAATAGTGTCCGAACACTTAAAAGTATGACGCTTTACCGCCTTGTTGGGTTACGACCAACAGTGTCGGATATTTGCTCGTAACGCGAGAAAAAATTCGGCGCTGTGCCCCTTGCCCCGAATTGTGTGGCACAAACGGGCAAAGTAGAACGACGGCCGTCGAACTAATGGCGGTCTGTGTCGAAAAGATGGCGGCCGGTGACCTACTCTGTGCGGGTCGGTCCGCCCGCCCGCCCGCACGCGCGGCGTGCCCTTCGCGCGAGCCGCGCCGCGGGACTGGCCGGATGCGGCAGGATGGAGCCCATGTTGAATCCCCGCGCGGTGCAGCCCGCCCTCGCCTCGCTCGCGGTACTCGGCACGCTGGCCGGCCTGGCCGCCTGCACGGCAGGTACCTCGTCAGCGACAGCGGGCGGCGGGTCGGCTACGTCCGCCGCGCCGGGCGGGTCATCCGCGCACGTCAGCCGCGTCATCCGGCACCGGGTCATCAGGCAGAGGGGCGCCGGCCAGCTACCCCGCGGGATCGGCGGCCATCGTGCCCACGGCGGCGACGTCCGCGCTGAACTGGCGGGCGTGCTCCGGCCAGCTGGCAGGCCTTGAGTGCGCCTCGCTCCAGGTGCCGCTGAACTACGCCGATCCCGGCGGCAGGAAGATAACGATCGCGCTGTCCATGGTGCCGGCCACCGCGCCGGCCGCCGAGCGGCAGGGGGTCATGCTCGTCAACCCGGGCGGTCCCGGTGAGCCCGGCCGGTCGTTCGCCGCCTTCATCGCGTCCGGGGTCGACCGGCAGGTGCGGGCAGACTACGACATCGTGGGCTTCGACCCGCGCGGTGTCGGCGCCTCCTCGCCGGCACTCAGCTGCGACCCGGCGTTCTTCCAGGGCGTCCGGCCGAACTACATCCCGGCGAACGCGGCGGCGGAGCAGGTGCTGATCAACCGGGCGAAGGACTACGCCGCCGGGTGCGGGAAGCGGTTCGGCTGGTTCCTGCCGTATGAGACGACGGCGAACACGGCGCGGGACATGGACCAGATCCGCCAGGCATTTGGCGTCAAGCAGCTGACCTACTACGGCTTCTCCTACGGCACGTACCTGGGCCAGGTGTACGGCACGCTGTTCCCTGGCCAGGTGCGCCGGATGGTGCTCGACTCCACCGTGGACCCGACCGGCGCGTGGTACGCCGACAACATCAGCCAGGACTACGCCTTCCAGGGCCGGCTTGAGGCGTTCTTCGCCTGGATCGCGAAGTACAACTCCACCTACCACCTGGGCAGCACGGCCGCGCAGGTGCAGGCCGCGTACTACCAGATACGCGCGAAGCTCGAGAAGTCGCCGGTCCCCGGGCCGGACGGCCGCCCGCTGATCGGCCCGGACGAGCTCGACGACACGATCCTCATCGGCGGGTACGACAACGTGGCGTGGCCCGAGTACGCGCAGGCGCTCTCGCGGTACCTCAGCTCCGGGAACACCGCCCTCCTCGTTGCCGCGTACCAGCAGAACGGGACCCAGAACGAGAACGCCTTCGCGGTTTACAACGCGGTCGAGTGCGGTGACGTGAACTGGCCGAGGAACTGGGCGAAATGGCAGTCGGACACCCTGCGCGTCTACCGGGCCGCGCCGTACCAGGCCTGGGACAATGCCTGGTTCAACGCCGCGTGCGCGTTCTGGCCGGTGACCGGGCCCGCCAAGCCGTTCCAGGTCAACGGAGCGAACCTGCCCCCGGTGCTGATGCTGCAGGGCACGCTCGACGCGGCCACCCCGTACGCGGGCGCGCAGGACGCGCACAAGCTGCTGCCGACCGCCCGGATGGTCGTGGTGCAGGGCGGCGGCAACCACGGCCAGTCGCTTGCGTCCCCTGCCGACTCGTGCGTTGACAACTACCTCAACAGCTACCTGGCGAACGGCACGGTCCCGGAAAAGCCCGGCCTGGTCAACGCCACCTGCGCGCCGGTGCCCGATCCGACTCCGTGAGGTTGAGAGGCTAATCTCAAAGAGTGCGGCTAGGCTGGCAATATGTTGCGCGTTAGGCAGCGTTCGGATCAAGCGCGGCTGCTGGACGACCGCGACCAGGAAGCGGCCTTCGACCTGTGTGCCGTGGACCCGGTGGCCAACGTCTTCGTGGAGTCACGGATCAGGGCATACGGGCTCGACCCCGGCCGGCTCGGCGCCCAGGTATGGGGCCTGGAGCAGGGTGGACGGCTGGCGTCACTCTGTTACGCTGGCGCCAACCTGGTCCCGGTGCAGGCCAGCCCCCAGGCCGTCGCCGCTTTCGCGGAGCGGGCGCTGCGCCAGGGACGGCGCTGCTCTTCGATTGTCGGGGCGTCCGTGGCCGTCGGCGAGCTGTGGGGGCTGCTCCGCCCGTACTGGGGTCCGGCCCGCGACGTGCGTGTCGCGCAGCCGCTGATGGCGATCGACGGCCCGTCCCCGGTCGACCCGGATCCCGCGGTCCGCCGCGTCGGGCTCGATGAGATCGACACCCTGCTGCCCGCCTCCATCGCCATGTTCACCGAGGAGGTGGGGATCTCACCGTTGACCGGCGACGGCGGCGCGTCCTACCGGGCGCGGGTCGCGGAGCTTGTCAGGTCTGGCCGGGCGTTCGCGCGGATCGAGGACGGCCAGGTCATCTTCAAGGCGGAGGTCGGCGCGGCCACCCCGCGGGCCTGCCAGGTGCAGGGCGTCTGGGTTCACCCGGACTTCCGCGGGCGCGGCCTCGCCGCGCCGGGCATGGCGGCCGTGGTCCGCCTGGCCCGCGCGTCGGTCTCCCCGGTGGTGTCCCTCTACGTCAACGACTTCAACGCCCCGGCCCGCGCCACCTACCTGCGCGCGGGCTTCCGCGAGGTGGGCGAGTTCATGTCAGTGTTGTTCTGATCTTGTCGCTGTCTAGTCGCGCTCGCGGGTGAGCCGCAGTTCGGCGAGGAGCGGCTCGTAGGCGCCGGTCAGGGCGCTGAGCTCAAGCTGGCCGAGCTGGTCGATGAAGTGCCGGCGCACGCTGGCCACGTGGTGCGGCGCGACCTGGCTGATCGTGGCCTCCCCCTGCTGGGTGAGGACCGCGAACGTGCCCCGCTTGTCGCCCTCGCAGTCTTCCCGCCCCACCAGGTCCCTGGCCTCCATCCGGTTGATCTGGTGTGAGAGCCTGCTGCGGGACTGCGCGGTGCGGTCGGCGAGCTCGGTCATCCGCATCCGGCGGTGCGGCGCCTCGGACAGCTCGACGAGGATCTCGTAGTCGTGCATGGACAGCCCGAAGGGGTGCAGGTCCCGGTCGAGCTGGCGCATCAGCAGCTGCGCGAGCCGTATGTAGGCGCGCCACGCGCGCTGCTCTTCGTCGCTGAGCCAGCGCGGCGGACCGGTTCGCGGGACACCGTCAGTGAGGGGCTCTGTCGGCATACGAGGTAACCTACCCGGCGCTCCCGGTGTAAGCCACCTACCGCGGCGCGAGCAATGCGCATCGAAGGCGGTACGGTAACGTCAAGCAAATGTCCGCGACCGTACGTGCACCTCGGCGAAGCAGGCTGGCGTGGCTCGACGCCCTGCGGGGGTTCGCCGCGCTGTGCGTGGTCTTCGACCACGGGTCGACGCTGCTGCTGCTTCCGGCCCGGTCGTTCCTGTACCAGTGGCTCAACCTCGGCCAGTACGGCGTTTTCGTGTTCTTCCTTGTCAGCGGCTATATCGTGCCCGCGTCGCTGGAACGTAAGGGCTCCGTCCGCGGTTTCTGGATCAGCCGCGCCTTCCGCCTTTACCCGATGTTCCTCGTCGGCCTCGTGCTCTCCGCGGTCGCCTACAAGACCGGGCACGGCACGATCGCGAACGCGGGCGCGCACCGGCTGACCGCGGTCCTCGGCTGGCTGTTCATGTTGCAGAACCTCGACGGCGGAGTCAACGTGCCGTTGGTGACGTGGACCCTGTCTTACGAAATGGCGTTCTACCTGCTGCTCGCCGGGCTGTTCAGCTGGGGCGTGCACCGGCGCAGCGGCTGGTACGCGACGGCCTTCGCGGTGGGCGCGGTGGCGCTCGGCGGCGTGCTCCCGATGGCGGCGCTCGGGACCTGGTCGGACGGCCCGGGCCTGGGCCCGCTGGTGCTCAACGCGGTCACCGACGCGCTGATACTCGCGGGCCTGGCGTTCGCGGTGTCGTCACGGTCCTGGCTGGTCAAGAGCGGAACGTCGCTCGCCGCCCTGGTCGCCCTCGTGCTGCTCACGTTCAACCAGAATTACCCCTACCCGTGGTCTGGCTGCGTCATCCTGGCGCTGATGTTCTCCGGGACGCTGATCTACCGCGCAGAGCAGTATTGCTTGCGGGGGACAGTACTTCCCGCGGGGGGACGACCCCCCTGCACTCTGCCCCCCGCGGGGGGACGACCCCCCTGCACCCCCCGGTCATGGGGGGCTGCGCGCCCCCCATGCCCCCCGCGGTGGGGACGGCGCCAAGAACGCGCCGCCCCCACACGGTGGCTGAGGTTAAATCCCGGGGGTCGCTGTCGGCAGGCGCCGCAGAGGACGCGGCGCCTCTGCGCCGGGCCGTGGCTGGGGTTCGGGCATGGTGGTTGCGGATGCGGGGGCGGCATACGCCGCTGCTCTCCGTGATCGTGGTGGTGCTCGTCCTGCTGCTGTTGACGTTGGCGGGGGTATGGCACGGGGCGCGGTACGGGCATGTCTGGCAGGTGCAGTGGGCCACGTCGGTGCTGCTCGCGGGCGCGACATTCGGTGCCGGCCTGGCGGTGCGGCACTGGCGGGTGCCCCGCTGGTGCGCCTGGCTCGGCATGATCAGCTACTCGGTCTACCTGCTGCACCCGCTGGTGTTCAACGCCTACCGCTCGGTTCCCGTGCTGCACCGCAGGCACACCATGCCGGACCAGGTGCTGTTCTTCGCCGGGCTTGTGGCGGTGATCATCGGGCTGAGCGCGCTGACCTACTACCTCATCGAGAAGCCGATGCAGCGGCTGGGCCACCGGGTGGCGGCCAGGTTCCCTAACACCACGGGGGCGTCGTCGGGTGACGGCTCTTCCGGCCTGGACGGCTCCCCTGCCTTGGATGACGGCACCGCGGCGAGCCGGAGCGCGTCGAGCAGCACCGCGGTCGCGGGCGGGTCGGGCGGCTCGCCGTAGCGGACCGCGACCACGCACCGCCGGGTCCCGCGCAGCCGGGCCGTCCGCACGCCAGGGTTGCGGGCCGCGCGCAGCGCGAGGTCGGGCAGCAGCGTGACGCCGAGGCCGGCGGTCACCAGGGCCTGTGCCGCCACGAAGTCGTCGGTGGTGAACGCGACCCGCGGGGCGAAGCCGGCCGACGCGCACTGCTGCAGCAGGTGCTCACGGCAGCGGTCGCACCCGGCGATCCACCGGTGCTCCGACAGCCGGGCCAGGTCGGCGGGCCACAGTTCGCTCACCGCGGGCGCCAGCGGCGGCTCGCCGCCGCACACCGTCGTGTCGGGCATGATCAGGTGCACCGCCTCGGACAGCAGTACCTGCTCGCGGACTTGATCGCGGTCCGCTGCCCGCACGGGGTCGTCGTCCTGGCCGCCCCGGCCCGGCTTATTCGGCAAGCCCGCCTTGTCCTGGCGTCTCGCCGCGGCGTCCCGTGGCAAGTCCCCCTGACCCGGCCGGCTGCCGTCGGCGGCCTCGTGCCGGAAGATCAGCGCCACGTCGACGTACCCGGCGCGCAGCATCCGCACCGCCTCCGGCGGCTCGGCCTCGGTCAGCCGCAGGTCCACGCTCGGATGCCGCTCGTGCAAGATCGCGGCGGCGGCCGGCACGATGGTGCCGAGCGCGGAGGGGAAGGCGGCCAGCCGCAGCCGCCCGGCGCGCAGCCCGGAGAAGACCGCGAGTTCGTTCTCCGCGGCGTCGAGGCGGCCGATCACCTCGACGGCCCGCTCGGCGAGCAGCCGTCCCGCGTCGGTGAGCCGGATGCCGCGCCCGGCCCGCTGCACGAGCTTGGTGCCGGTCTCGGCTTCCAGCCGCGCCAGGTGGTGGCTGACCGACGGCTGGGCGTAGTTCAGCGCGCGGGCCGCCGCGGTGACCGACCCGTGCCGGGCGACAGCGACGAGCACGCGAAGCCTCGTTACATCCAGCATGCTCCGACTATAGACGCTGTTGATTAGTACGCCCAGATGCCGATACCTCGCTAATTCATCCAGGTCAGGATGGTCAGTCGCGGCCCTCAAGCAGCGGGGAGTCTGGCATCCGCGCGGGCCGCGCCGGATCTCCGGCCAGGGCCCGGCGGCGCCACGCGATCCCGGAGAGGATCTCGAGCACCACGCGGTTGGCGAGGTACCCGGTGACCTCGGCGTGGTCGTAGGGCGGAGACACCTCCACCACGTCGACGCCGGCCAGCGGCACCTCCATCGCGATGCGGCGCACCGCGTCAAGCAGTTGCCTGCTGGTCAGCCCGCCCGGCTCCGGCGTCCCGGTTCCCGGCGCCATCCCCGGGTCAACCACGTCCACGTCCACCGAGAGGAAGGCCGCGTCGCAGTCGTCGAGCGCGATCTGGAACGCCTCGGTGAGCACGGCGTCAAGGCCCCGCTTCACCACCTCGGTCATCTCGAACGACCGCATCCGCTGCTGCGCCATCCAGGCGAGCGTGGGCGGCTCCGGCCAGTAGCCGCGCAGCCCGATCTGCAGGAACCGGTCGCCGCGCACCGCGCCGGACTCGATCAGCCGCCGCATCGGCGTACCGTGCCCGTAGAGCGAGCCCCACTGGGTGTCCGCGGTGTCCGCGTGGGCGTCGAAGTGGATGAGCGACACCCGCCCCCAGCCGTGGTGCCTGGCCACGCCCGTCGCGTCGGGAAAGGTAATCGTATGGTCGCCGCCAAGGATGACCGGGATGGCCCCGGACGCGGAGACCGCCTGGACGACGGTCTCAAGCCGCCGCAGCGACTGGTCCATCTCGCCGGGCAGCATGACCACGTCGCCAATGTCGGCGACCCGCAGCTCCTGCAGGGGGTCGACGCCAAGTGCCAGGTGCGGCCGCGACCCGTCGTGCGGCAGGTAATCGGTTCCCCTGATCGCCTGCGGCCCGAACCGCGTCCCGGCCCGGTGCGAGGTGCCGCCGTCAAACGGCGCCCCGATGATCGCGATGTCCAGGGGATCGTCGGCTAGCGATTCGAGCGCGGCGCGCGGCACCCCGGCGAAGGTGATCTCCGGCCCGTACATGGCGGGCGTCATCTCAGGTTCCGGCATGATCACCATTTTCCCTGCCGCCGGCCAACCCGGGCCCGCCGCCCCCGTGCTTCCGGCCCCGTGCTTCCGGCCCCGTGCTTCCGGCCCCGCGCTTCCGGCCCCGGCGGCCGAGGGCGTCACGCGCCGCGGCAGCCCGCCGTCCACGTACTCATCGGCCGGCGAAATCGTGCGCCGGATGGTTCAGGTGTCATGATGGTGTCGCGATGAGCTTGGATGATATTGACGCGCAGATCGTTACCGCGCTGATCAAGGATGCGCGTGCTAGCTACGCGGTGATCGGGAACGAGGTTGGCCTGTCCGCGTCGGCCGTCAAGCGGCGGGTGGACCGGCTCCGCGCGTCCGGCGCCATCACCGGGTTCTCCGCCCGGGTCGACCCGGCGGCGCTCGGCTGGACGACGGAGGCCTACGTGGAGCTCTTCTGCGGGGGGAAGACCACCCCCGAGGTGATCGCCGCGGCCGTCCGGCGGCACCCGGAGGTAGCCGACGCCTGCACGATCACCGGTGAGGCAGACGCGCTCGTGCACATCAGGGCCGCGGACATCAGGCACTTCGAGCAGGTGGTGGAGCGGATCTCGGCCGAGCCGTTCGTGCAGCGCACGCGCAGCGTCATCGTGCTGTCGAGACTCGTCGAGCGCGCCGACTCGATTGCCCCGCATATTCGATAGCCAGCGGGTAGGGTCAGCCCCATGCCAGTAACTAACACCGACACGGGCGCGGACACGGATCGTTTCCAGGCGTTCAAGGACCGGGCCGACGACCTGCCGCCCGCATGGCAGATGAAGGCAACGGGCTCCAGGATCGGTCTGCTCGCGGGCATCGTGGTGGTTGTCGCCATCTTCGCCGCGATCTTCGGCGTGCTGCTCGTCGGCTGAGCCGGCCCGGACGTTACCAGAGGCGTTACCAGGGAAGTGAACCGCTTGCGGGCGGGAACTCCGCCGAGCCGCGAGCGATGAGCCTGACCGGCACCTCGACAATGTTCGGCGGTGCCTGCTGGCCGGCCAGCCGGCGGAGGAGCAGCTCGCCGGCTGTGTAACCGATCCGTACCGGGTCGTAGCTCACTACCGTGACCGGCGGTGAGATCAAGTCGGCCAGCTCGAAGTCACCGAACCCGACAACTGCCACGCGTCGCTCGGCGGACGGGCCGTCCCCCCGCGCCGCGAGGGCGCGCAGCGCTGCCCGGGTCAGCGCCTGGCTCGCGCAGAACACGGCGGTCACCGGCAGGCCCGCGCCGGCCAGCGCCGCCACGTCGAGCGCCTGCCAGACGGGATCGGCCGACAGGCCGGCTGCCGCCATCGCTTGCGCGTACCCGTGCCGCAGCGCCGCGTGCTGCTGGCCGGCCGCCCCGCCGACGAACCCGATCCTCCGGTGCCCGTGCGCGGCCAGGTGCGTGATCGCCGCCTGCGCGGCGCCGCGCGCGTCGGGCAGTACCGCGTCGGCGCGCCCCAGTTCCGGCGCGCTCAGCACGAACACGGTGGCCACGCCCGCCTCGATCTCGGACACCAGGTAGTCATGGGAGCCGGGCGCGGGAATGATGATCAGCCCGTCCACCCGCCGGGCGCACATCGCGAGCGCGAGCCCCTCCTCCCTCGCGGGTTGGCGGTCGGTGTAGCCGGAGTACATCAGGTACCCGTGCTCGCGCGCCACGCCCTCCACCCCCTGGTACACGGCCACGTCGTCTGGCTCGGCCCAGCTGCCGGCGATGAACCCGAGCGTGAAGGTGCGGCCGGTGCGCAGCAGCCGGGCCGACTCGTTCCGCCGGAAGCCGAGTTCCTCGATCGCCCCGAGCACACGGCCCGCCGTCTCCGGAGTGACGCCCGGCTCGCTGTTCACCACCCGGGACACCGTTCTTGAGCGCGACGCCGGCCCGGGACGCGACGTCCTTCATGGTCGGCCGTCCCCCGGCCCCGTGTCCTCCCGCCCCGTGCACCCCAGCCCCGTCCGCGTCGCCGTCCACAGTCTGCACCTGGTTACTCATTGTTCCCCCCAGGTAACAGTTTGCTCAGCAGCGAGACTCGGGACACCTGCCGTGACGTGGGAAATTGACAGCCCGCCGCAGAGCGGTGACCACCCCATTCAGCGCCATTCCGCACGGAGCGCCCGTGGGTGGCAAGATATGCGGCATGGGTAACCACGCGGGCGGCGGGCGATGAGCACGCCCGCGCGTGGCGCGCTGCCGGTTGCCGTGGTCACCGGCGCGAGCCGTGGAATCGGCCTTGAGGTGTGCCGCCAGCTCGCCGCGCTCGGCTATCTCGTGGTACTCGGGTCCCGGGACCTGCGCAGGGCGGAGCTCGCGGCCAAGGAACTCGACCCGGAGGGCGAGCGGATTGTCCCCGCCCGTATCGAGGTGGACAACTCGGTGATCATCGACCAGTTCGCCCAGTGGGTCCGGATGAGGTTCGGCCGGGTGGACGCGATCGTCAACAACGCCTCGACCGCGCCCGACCTGTGGGGGATCGCCGGGACGACGGACCTGTCCTCGGTGGCTGAGGCGCTCGACGTGAACCTGTTCGGCGCCTGGCGGGTCGTCCAGGCGCTGCTGCCGCTGCTGCGTTCCTCGCCGCGGCCGCGCATCGTCAACGTGTCGAGCGAGAGCGGTTCGATCGCGCTGATGAGCGGCGGCCGCCCGGCGCTGAGCATCTCGCAGGCGGCACTCAACGCGCTGACCAGGACGCTGGCCGGCGAGCTCTACCGGGACGGCATCCTGGTCAACGCCGTGTGCCCCGGCCAGGTAACGACGGAGGGCGCCCTGGGCAGCAGGAGATCCGCCGCGCAGGGCGCCGCCAGCGTCGTCTGGGCGATCACGCTGCCCAACGGCGGCCCCACCGGCACCTTCACCAGGGACGGCCGCGAGCTGCCGTGGTAGGCGGCGGCTAGTTCCTCGGTGGCGCTGCTAGCGGCCAGCCGCCCGCCGCGAGGTGCGCGCGGACCCGGGCGGTGTCGGTGTCGTTCGGCGTGCCACGGGTACTGACGGCGGCGATCGCCTCCTTGATGGCCTCGGCCGACTGGGGGTCGGCCGCCAAGGACAGCTCGTCCGCGATGCTGGTCACCTCGTCGTTGGTGAGCTGGCTGCCGAGGAGGGCGAACAGCGGTACGTAGTCGCGATCTGGCACGCCTTCCGGGTAGCCCGCCCGGAGCCAGTCGACGATCTTGCTGAGGAAGTCGGGGAGCGCCATCTGTTGATCCTGCCTTCAGGGGGAGCCGGACGGCTACTTCTTCGGGGCCGGGTGGCCGAGCGTGTAAATCTCGTACACGCCCCACCCGACGGCGGCCAGGATGACGAGCAGGCAGATCGCCGCGATCACCATGCCGACGACGCTGCCGCCGACGAGGCCCTCGGAGTCGGTGCCGCCGGCGGCGCCCGCTACCCGTGCCCTGCGCGGGCCGAGCGACAGTGAGTAAAGCCCCGCGGCGAAGAGGGCCGGCAGGCCTGCGCCGGCGAGGAGCCCGAAGACGAGGATCTTCCACAGCGCGCTCAGGTTAATCCAGGACATTTGATTTCGCCTCTCTCGCGCTGCTCAGGCCGCGGCCTTCTCGGTGGTCGGCTCGGTTGGCACCACGGTGCCGGTCCATTCCGCGTTCACGTTCTGGTGGTCCACCTTGGTCTGGCGGGACCGCCAGTAGATGAGGCCGGAGAGCGCGGCCAGGATGATGAGGATCATGATGACGCCGGCGGTGCCGCCGATGCCGTGCGCGATGCCGTAGGAGGCCGCGCCGACGATCCCCGAGCCCGGCAGGGTGAAGACCCACGCCGTGGCCATCCGGCCCGCCACGTTCCAGCGGACCTCGGCGTTCTTCTTGGCGACCCCGGTGCCGATGATCGACCCGGTGGCGACGTGCGTGGTGGACAGCGAGTAGCCGAAGCTGCTCGACAGCAGGATGACGGCGGCCGAGGAGGACTCGGCGGCCATGCCCTGCGGCGCCTCGATCTCGACCAGGCCCCTGCCGAGCGTGCGGATGACCCGCCAGCCGCCGACGTACGTGCCGATGGAGATGGCGAACGCACAGCAGACGATGACCCAGACCGGTGCCTGGGAGCCCTTGGCCAGCGTGCCGTTGGCGATCAGGGCCAGGGTGATCACGCCCATGGTCTTCTGCGCGTCGTTGGTGCCGTGGGCGAGTGAGACCATGCAGGCCGAGCCGACCTGCCCGATGCGGAAGCCGTGCCGCCGCGCCCCCGAGGCGAGCGAGCGGCTGATCCGGTACAGCGACCAGGTGCCGACGGCGGCGACCAGGCCCGCGATGACCGGCGAGAGCGCCGCGGGGATGACGACCTTGGAGACGAGGCCGTGCCAGAGCACCGCGCTGCCGCCCGCCGCGGCGATCGTGGAGCCGATCACGCCGCCGATCAGGGCGTGCGACGAACTGGACGGGATGCCGAACAGCCAGGTGATCAGGTTCCAGATGATGCCGCCCGCGAGGCCCGCCGCGACCACGGTGAGGGTGACGTCGGCGGTGTTGACGAGACCGTTCGCGATCGTCGCCGCGACGGCGAGGGAGAGGAACGCGCCCACGAAGTTCAGCAGCCCGGATACCGCCACCGCCACCCGAGGTGGCAGCGCCCCCGTCGCGATGGATGTCGCCATCGCGTTCCCCGTGTCATGGAATCCGTTGGTGAAGTCAAAGGCCAGGGCCGTGATGACCACCAGGACGAGAACCGTGTCGTTGCTCACGACAGTGACCGTAAGTCTCTCTTAGTAAGTTGCGAGGTCACCGAGAGCGTGCAATCACCAAACAGTAGGTGAACGGAAAGTGACATCGTATATTGATCTACCTGGCGGGCCGTGCCCCACGGCTACGTCGGCGTCGGCCGAGAATTACTGGCGCTCGCCCCCGTGACCTGGCTATACCCCCGATTTCTTCCGGTGGCACCCGCAGGCCGGCTTTGCCTCGCCGCGTTGTGCCTCCGCCATGCCACCGCTATGCCTCCGTGGCTCGCTCGGCTTGCTTCGGGTACTCGGCGGGGTCGGGCGGCTGGTAACGGTACCCCATCCCCGGCTCAGTGATCAGCCAGCGCGGCCGCGCCGGGTCCGGTTCGAGCTTGCGCCGCAGCTGCGCCATGTAGAGCCGCAGGTTGCCGCCCGCGTTGTCGTAGCCGGGCCCCCACACGTCGTGCAGCAGCTGCCGGTGGCTGAGCAGCTTGCCCGGGTTCCGCAGCAGCACCTCGAGCAGGTGCCATTCGGTGGGCGTCAGCCTGATGTCCCCGTCCGCCTCGCCGGCCCCCGCCGCCCCCGCCGCCCCCGCCGCCCCCGCCGCCCCCGCCTCGCCGGCCCTCGCCGCCCCCGCCTCGTCAGCCGAACGGGTGCGGGCGTCTCCCCGCGCGACGCGAGACACCCGCTTGGCGGCAAGGTCGATCACCAGGTCCCCGAGCGGCACTCGCGCCGGTACCTCCGCGGCCGGAGTGCGGCGGACCGCGGCGCGCATCCGGGCGAGCAGTTCGTCCATGCCGAACGGCTTGGTCACGTAGTCGTCGGCCCCGGCGTCGAGCGCCTCCACCTTGTCGGTGGAGTCGGCCCGGCCGGACAGCACGATGATCGGCACCGCGGTCCAGCCGCGCAGCCCGCCGATTACGTCGACGCCGTCCATGTCCGGCAGCCCGAGGTCGAGGATGACCAGGTCGGGCGGGTGCGCGGCCGCCTCGTCAAGAGCCTGCGTCCCGTTCGCCGCGGTCGCCACCTCGTACCGCCGGGCCCGCAGGTTGATCCGCAGCGCGCGCAGGATCTGCGGCTCGTCGTCGACGACAAGCACCCGCGTCATGCCCTCACCCTCTTCCCTGCCGCTTCCGCGCTGGCCCGGGCGGCGGTGCGTTGTTCAGCGGGCTCCTAGTCACCGGGCGCCGCCAGGAGGCTCACCGTCATCGTCAGGCCGCCGCCCGGTGTGTCCTCGGCGGTGAGCGTGCCGCCCATCGCCTCGGTCAGCCCGCGGGACAGTGCGAGGCCGAGCCCCACCCCGGTCGTGTTGTCCGTGTCGCCGAGCCGCTGGAACGGCACGAACATGCGTTCCCTGTCGGTCTCAGGTATCCCTGGCCCGCGGTCCACCACCCGCAGCTCTACCCGGTCCCCGAGCGCGGACGCGGCGAGCAGCGGCGGCTTGCCCGCCGGCGAGTAGCGCAGCGCGTTTTCTGCCAGGTTCACCACAACGCGCTCCAGGATGGCCGGGTCGGCGCGCACCGCGGGCAGTGTCTCGGGAATCTCCACGATGATGTCGCGCCCGGCCGGCCCGAGGTCGTCGAGGGCGAGGGCGACGACCTCGTCGAGCCCGGACGGCCGCGGGAACAGCGACAGCGCGCCCGCCTGCAGCCTGGACATGTCGAGCAGGTTGCCGACCAGCCGGGTGAGCCGGTCGAGCGACTCGTCCGCGGTGGCGAGCAGCTCCGCGGTATCGGCGGCGTCCCAGTGCATGTCGGGGGAGCGCAGTGAGGTGACCGCTGCCTTCGCGGAGGCGAGCGGGGTGCGCAGGTCGTGGCTGACCGCGGCGAGCAGCGCGGTGCGCATCCGGTCGGCCGCGGCGATCGGCTTGGCCGCCTCCGCCTCGGCGGCGAGCCGCTGCTGCTCCAGGGCGACGGCCGCGTAGGCGGCGAACGCGCCGAGCACCCGGCGGTCCTCGGCGGGCAGCGGACGGCCGGCCAGGGCGAGGGTGAGCGAGTCGGTGACCGGGACGTCCACGTCGGCGTCGTCCGGCCGGGAGACGGGTCTTTCACCGGAACAGGCGGCGATGGCCCACTCCGCCGCCGGGCCACGCACGCCGCTGACCGCCTGGTCCTGCCGTTCGAGCAGGCTGGCCGAGCGCATGCCGAACGCTTCGCGCGCCCGCTCAAGCAGCGCGTCGAGCGCCCCCTGGCCGCGCAGGATTGAGCCGGCCGTGGTGACGAGCAGCTCGGACTCGGCGTTGGCGCGGGCCGCCTGTTTGGTCCGCCGGGCGGTGGTGTCCACCACCCAGCTCACCACGAGCGCCACCGCGACGAACACGGCCAGCGCGAGCCAGTTGTTGGCCTCCGCGATCGTCCAGCGGTGGATCGGCGGCGTGAAGTAGTAGTTCAGCAGCAGCGACCCCACGATGGCCTCGGCCACGGCGGGCAGGAAGCCACCGACCAGGGCGACGGCGATGACCGCGACGAGGAACGCGAGCACGTCGCTGGTCAGGTTGATGCCGGAACGGCTTATCGCCAGCGCGACGGTGACCAGTGGCGCCAGCACCCCGGCGAGGATCCAGCCGGCGAGCTGCCTGCTGCCGGGTGATGCCGCCCCGGTACCTGGGCAGGATGCTCCACCGGCTGCCCGTGTGCGGGTGGGTGACGATGTGCACGTCGATCGCGCCGGAGTCGCGGATGGTCCGCGACCCGATGCCGGGGCCGGTCAGCAGGGCGAGCAGCCAGGACCGACGGCTGGCGCCGAGGACGAGCTGGGTGGCGTTCTCCGCCCTGGCGAAGGTGAGCAGCGCGCCGGCGATCTCGTCGCCGACCACCTGGTGGTAGGTGCCGCCGAGCGACTCGACGAGTTGCCGCTGCCTGGCCAGGTTGGCCGGGTTAGCGCCGGTGAGCCCGTCGGACTTGGTGACGTGCACCGCGAGCAGGTCACCGCCCGACGACCGGGCGGCGATCCGCGCGGCCCGCCTGATCAGCGTGTCGCCTTCGGGCCCGCCGGTGAGCGCGACGACGACCCGCTCCCGCGCCTCCCAGGTGGTGGTGATGTCGTGCTCGGCGCGGTACTTCTGCAGGCCCTCGTCGACCTTGTCGGCCAGCCAGAGCAGCGCGAGCTCGCGCAGCGCGGTCAGGTTCCCGGTGCGGAAGTAGTTGGTGAGCGCGGCGTCGATCTTCTCCGGCGGGTAGATGTTGCCGTGCGCCATCCGGCGGCGCAGCGCCTCGGCGGTCATGTCCACCAGCTCGACCTGGTCGGCGGCCCTGACCACCGCGTCTGGCACGGTCTCCCGCTGCGGCACCCCGGTGATCTGCTCGACCACGTCGGTGACCGACTCGAGGTGCTGGACGTTGACGGCGGAGATCACGTCGATGCCGGCGGCGAGCAGCTCCTCCACGTCCTGCCAGCGCTTGACGTGCCGCGAGCCCGGCACGTTCGTGTGCGCGAGCTCGTCGACCAGCGCGATCTGCGGCTTGCGGGCGAGCACCGCGTCGAGGTCCATCTCTTCCCACTCGCTGCCCCGGTAGGGCAGCTTCTTGCGGGGGATGATCTCCATCCCGTCGAGCAGCGCGATCGTCTGCGGCCGCTGGTGCGGCTCGGCGAACGCGACGACCACGTCGGCGCCGCGCTCCGCGCGCCGGTGTCCCTCGCAGAGCATGGCGTACGTCTTGCCGACCCCGGCAGCGGCCCCAAGGTAGATCCGGAGTTGTCCCCGCGGGGTAGCGCGGCCCTCGCTGTATCCGCCCATGCCTCTAATACTGCGTCATTCGCGCAGGTCACCCTGACCAACCTAACGATATCCATGCGATGTTCGCGGAGGTTCCCGCCCTTCACCAGGGGCTTCGCGCCCAGGCTCGGTTCCCGGGCGCGGATCCCCGGCACTCGCCCTTGGTCATCCCCGAGTCCCTGAGGTCATAGTGCGGTCTCGTCGGACCCGCTGGCTAGCCGCCTTGGCCTGAGCGTTCGGGTCTGAAACGGCGTCGAAGTCGCCCAGCGCGCCGCGATCAGCGCTCAGGGTGCCGTCTCGGACTCCGGCGGCAACCTCGCCCTCCCGCCGCGACCCCGTCACCTTCGCGACCGGTGCCACGACCGAACTGGCGGCGAACACCATCAGCCTGGATACGGCAGCGCAGCTCACGGCGGTGACCGAGTGCCTGCAGCGTCTCGCGAGGTGACCGGCTGGAGCGGAACCTGGCCGCGCCCGGGGCCGCTCAGCAACTCCCTATCGATTTCGGTCACTTCTGCGCCCGATATGTCCGATATGGGACGCAGAAACTGATAGGAGGTGGTCCCGGGGAGGCAGAAACTGATAGAAAGTCCGGGCCCGGGAGGACGGGCTGCGCCTTTCCCGGGCCGCCGCGCCTGCCCCCTCGATCCTCATGGGTCGAGAGGCTTTCTCATCTTCAAGACCTACGCGGGCGCGTCCCTGATGGTCCCAGAACGAGCCAGGATCGCGCGGAACCTGATGGGCTGGTGCTTCCTAAGCCCCCGGCCCGGATGATCCAGGGCCGTTCTGGGAGGTCAGACGGGTGCCTAGTACCGTGACTTCGTGACGATTATCAAGATCAATGCGATCACGGTGCCCGCGGACAGCGGGGACGAACTCGCCCGGCGGTTCGCCGCCCGGGCCGGCGCGGTGGACAGCCAGGACGGGTTCGAGGGCTTCGAGCTGCTGAAGCCGACCGACGAGCGGACCACGTGGCTGGTGGTGACCCGCTGGCGGGACGAGGAGTCGTTCCAGGCGTGGCTGAGCTCGCCCGCCTTCGGCCACGGCCACCGCTCGGCCGCTGAACGATCAGGCGCTGAACGGTCAGGCGCCGAGCGCTCAGGCGCCGAGCGCTCAGGCGGCGAGACGCCCAGGCCGGTCGGCGAGCACAGCGAGCTGTGGTCCTACGAGATCGCCGGCGGCTCCGCCCGCTGACCCGTTTTCACCGGACGGCGGACTCACATGGCCGACTCGTGGGCTGACCGCGCGTACCTGCGCGGCACCCAGTACAAGACCGACGCGAACCTGGCGGCTCGTCAGTCGATTTACGCCTACCAGCAGCCACGCGTCGACCTGGCCGCATGGGTGGTCGACCTGGCCGGCCCCGCGCCGTCGGACACGGTCGCGGACGTCGGCTGCGGCAACGGCATGTACCTGGCGGAGCTGGCCATGCGCGGCCTTCCCTGCCGGGTCCTTGGCGTGGACCTGTCCTTTGGCATGCTGGCGGCGGCCCGCCAGCGGCTGGCCGCGGCGCGCGTGGCCCTGGCCGGCGGCGACGCGACCGCGCTCCCGCTACGTGACGGCGCGGCGGACCTGGCGCTCGCGGCGCACATGCTGTACCACGTGCCCGAGCCGGCCGACGCCCTCCGCGAGCTGCGCCGGGTAACCCGCCCCGGCGGCCGGGTCGTCATCGTGCTCAACGGCGCGAGTCACCTGCGCCAGCTCCGCACCGCCATCGCCGCGGCGCTCGGCGACCCCGCGGCGGCAAGCGGCGAGCGCGTTACCCTGGACGACGGCGAGTCCCTGGCGAGGTCCTTCTTCGGCCAGGTCACCAGGCACGATTTCACGACAGACCTGCGTATCCCGGCACCGGGCCCGATCGCGGAGTACGTGCGCTCACTGCCGGGCGGGCAGCCCGGCGCCGGCCAGGCGGGCCTCGCCGAGACCGTGACGGCAAACTTCCCCAGGACCCCCGCTGGCCACTACCTAATCACCGCCCAGACCGGCTGCCTCATCTGTCGCGTCGACTAGCTCACGCCGCCACGGGCAACCGCTACGGCTGTCCGTGGCTTCCTGGTTCGCGGCGGCGCGGGGCTTACCGCCGACATTTTCCGGCGTAAGTGCACCAAAGAACGAGCTTTCGATCTCAGTGCCGAGAGTTAGGCATCTATATGGTGTCAAACTCTCGGCACTAACGAAAAACAGCCGGGAACCGCACGGACTCGCGCGATCCCCACGCGCGAGCGTTACCTTCCCGTTATATGGGACAGGGCCAGGGAGTTAGCTACGGGTTTGTGTTCGGCCTGTCCCCGCCGTGACGTGCGCGGCCGGTTCCCGATCGGCTGGGTGCGGAGCTCACGGGAAAGCCCGAGGTCAGTGCTTGCCCCAGGCGGCGAAGAAGTCACGGGCCTGCCTGGACCACAGCGGGATGACCGTGGCAACGCCGAGTACCCAGACCAGCAGGGCGAAGAACCTGGCGCCTGGGCGCCGTGGCCCCCAGGAAGAGCAGCATGATGACCGTGTACACGCCGAGCAGCACCGACGCCGCGACCCGCGTCCAGCCGCGGCCACGCCGGCAGGCGATGGCGAGCATCACCCAGCAGGCGATGCCGAGGAGGTCGGTGAAAACGGCGAGCGCCAGCAGGCCGGCCAGGTTCGGTTGTAGTGCGCTTCGAGGATGACGCGGAGGCCGTTCTTCGTCCTGGTGGCCTCGCGGGCGTACGTGCCGTAGTTCACCAGGCTGACGATCATGGCGACCACGGTGGCCGTCAGGCCGGCGTACATCAGCCGGGTAGCGGTGCGCACGGCCCCGGGGATCTCCGCGCCGACCGGGTTCCGCCGCCCCAGCCGGTACTGGCCGAGCGCGTCCGGGCCGCCGGGGTCGCCAGGGGCGCCGGCCCCGGGCCAGGAGGCCGCGCCGCCCGGCTGCTGTGGCCACGGCGGCGAGGGCGGCTGCCCCTGGTACGGTGCGCCGACCGGGCCCATGGCGAAGCTGCCAGGCGTACTGGCCTGGGTACCCGGGCGTCGGCCCGCTCGGCGGCTGCGCGACGTAGGTCGGCTGACCTGGCAGCGACGGCGCTCCGGGCACCGGGCTCGGGGTGATCCTGGGCTGCGCCGCGGCCATGTAACCGTCGTGGATCATCGGCGCGTGCCCGGTGGGACCTGAGCCCTGCCGAGGCGGGGTCGCCAGCGCCGTCGGGCGTCCGCTCGGCCGGCGGGCGCGGCGCCATGCCGGGCGCGCCGGTCATGCCGCTGGTCGCCGCCAGGCCGAATCCCGCCGCCGGCGCGGGCGGCGTCAGCCCCGCCGGGGTCTGGCTGGCCTGCTCCGTGGCGATGACGCGGGCCACGGCCTCGGGCCAGAACGAGCCGAGCGACACCGTGGTGGCCGGGCCGAGCGCGGTGATCATGCTGGCCAGATGGGTAAGGTCCGGCCGCTGCGCGGGGTCCTTCCGCAGGCACGCCTCGATGAGCTGGCGCAGGCTCGCCGGGACGTTGCCCAGGTCCGGCTCCCCCCGCACGACCCGGTACAGGATCGTCGCGGCGCTGCCCTCGCCGAACGGCGGGCTGCCCGTCGCCGTGTACGCCAGCACGCAGCCGAGGGAGAAGACGTCGCTCGGCGGACCGGACGGCGCGCCCTCCGCCTGCTCGGGCGACATGTAGCCGGGGGTGCCGACCACCATCCCCGCCGAGGTCAGCTGCGTGCCCTGGAACGCGCGGGAGATGCCGAAGTCGATCACGTGCGGACCGTCGTCGGCGAGCAGCACGTTCGCCGGCTTGAGGTCCCGGTGGACCAGGCCCACGGCGTGCACCGCGCGCAGCGCCTCGGCGAGCCCGGCGGCGAGCCGCCAGGTGGCCGGCTCGGGCAGCGCGCCGTACCGGGCGACGACCGCGGCGAGCGGCGGCCCCGGCACGAACGCGGTGGCCAGCCAGGGCGGGGTGTCGTTCAGGCCGGAGCCGACGACGGGCGCGGTGTACATGCCGCTCACCGCGCGGGCGGCCGCCACCTCGCGGCCGAACCGCTGGATGAACTCCTGGTCACGGGCGAGCTGCGGGTGGACGACCTTGATCGCCACCGCCCGGCCGGCCGGGGAGAACCCCAGGTAGACCTGTCCCATGCCGCCGGCGCCCAGCCGTGAGTGCAGCCGGAACTCCCCGATCATGCGGGGGTCGTCCGCGGATAGCGGTTCCATCCCTGCTCCAATGCCGCCCGTGCCGCCGAGCCGGCGACGCAGCGCCAGCACGGAGAGACTACCTGGAATGCCCCAAGAAGGTTAGTCCTTGGGGCATTCTGGGTTTACCAGCTGGGACTGGTCCCCGGGGGATTACGGGGTCATCTCCCGGGCGGCTATCGCATCTCGTCCAGGGCGATGTTGAGCAGGAGCACGTTCACCCGGGGCTCGCCGAGGAAGCCGAGCGGACGCCCCTGTGTGTACTTGCCGACCAGTGCCTGAACCTCAGACACCGGCCAGGTGCCTGGCGGCGGCGACCCGGTTGACCTGGTCGGCGGCGTTCTGCGGTGAGATGTACGGGTCGAGGCCGGAGCCCGACGTGGTCACCGCGTCCGGCGGCACATCGGCGAGTGGCACCCCGTTCAGCTTCGCGTACGCGGCCTTCCGCGCCTTGATGTTAGCCAGCAGCGTGGTGTTGTTCGTGCCGAGGTTGGACGCCCCCGAGTAGTTGGGGTCGCAGCCGTAGTCGGTCTTGTCGGTCGACGACGACGCGGTGGACGGCCGAGGCTGGAAGTACTGCACCAGCGGGTTGCCCTTGGCGTCGACGAACTCCTGGCAGAGCAGTGACGAGCCGACGACCTTCCCGTTGACCGAGACAAGTGACCCGTTGGCCTGGTTGTGGAAGGCGGCCTGGCCGATGCCAAGCATCGCGAGCGGATAGATGGCGCCGGTGATGACGGTCATCACGATGATCGCGCGGACGGCGGCCAGGTGCTGGCCGATCCATGCAGGTAGACGAGACATGTCAGCTACCGATCCCTGGAATGTTCATGACGATGAGGTCGATGAGCTTGATCCCGATGAACGGGATGATCAGCCCGCCGAGCCCGTAGATCCACAGGTTCCGCCGCAGCAGGGCCGAAGCCGAGGACGGCGTGTACCTGACGCCGCGCAGCGACAGCGGGATCAGCGCGATGATGATCAGCGCGTTGAACACGATCGCCGACGTGATGGCGGACGTCGGGCTGTGCAGGCCCATGATGTTGAGGTGGCGCAGCCCCGGGTACACGCTGGCGAACATGGCCGGCAGCATCGCGAAGTACTTCGCCACGTCGTTGGCGATGGAGAAGGTGGTCAGCGCGCCCCGGGTGATCAGCAGCTGCTTGCCGATCTCGACGATCTCGATGAGCTTCGTCGGGTTGGAGTCCAGGTCCACCATGTTCCCGGCCTCCTTGGCGGCCGAGGTGCCGGTGTTCATGGCGACGCCGACGTCGGCCTGCGCGAGAGCGGGCGCGTCGTTGGTGCCGTCGCCGGTCATCGCGACGAGCTTGCCGCCCTCCTGCTCCTTCTTGATCAGCGCCATCTTGTCTTCGGGCGTGGCCTCGGCGAGGAAGTCGTCCACGCCGGACTCGTCGGCGATGGCCTTCGCGGTGAGCGGGTTGTCGCCGGTGATCATCACCGTGCGGATGCCCATCTTGCGCAGTTCGGCGAACCGCTCGCGGATGCCTTCCTTGACGATGTCCTTGAGGTGGATGACGCCGAGCGCCCGTGCGGTGCCGCCGCAGCTTCTCCGCCACGACCAGCGGCGTGCCGCCGGCGGCGGAGATGCCGTCCACCATCTCGCCGAGCTCCGGCGGCAGGGTGCCGCCAGAGTCCCTGACCCACTCGCGGACGGCGCTTGACGCGCCCTTGCGCACCTGGCGGCCGTCGTGCAGGTCCACGCCGCTCATCCGGGTCTGCGCGGTGAACTCGACGAACTCGGCGCCGGGCAGTTCGCCCTCGGACCGCTCGCGCAGCCCGAACTGCTGCTTGGCCAGCACCACGATCGACCGGCCCTCCGGCGTGTAGTCGGCCAGTGACGACAACTGCGCCGCGTCGGCCAGTTCCTCCACCGAGACGCCGTTCACTGGCAGGAACTCCGATGCCTGGCGGTTGCCGATGGTGATGGTGCCGGTCTTGTCGAGCAGCAGCGTGTTGACGTCGCCCGCCGCCTCGACGGCCCGGCCCGACATCGCCAGCACGTTGCGCTGTACCAGACGGTCCATGCCGGCGATGCCGATCGCGGACAGCAGCGCGCCGATCGTGGTCGGGATCAGCGCCACCACGAGGGCGACCATGATCACGATGGACTGCGGGGCGCCGGAGTAGTACGCCATCGGCTGCAGCGTCACCACGGCGAGCAGGAAGACGACGGTCAGCGAGGCGAGCAGGATGTTCAGCGCCACCTCGTTCGGCGTCTTCTGCCGCGACGCGCCCTCGACGAGGGCGATCATCCGGTCGATGAACGTCTCGCCCGGCTTGGAGGTGATCTTCACGACGATGCGGTCGGACAGCACCTTGGTGCCGCCGGTCACCGCGGACCGGTCGCCGCCGGACTCGCGGATGACGGGCGCGGACTCGCCGGTGATCGCCGACTCGTCGACCGACGCGACGCCCTCGACGACATCCCCGTCACCAGGGATGATCTGCCCCGCCTCGACCACCACGTGGTCGCCGAGCGTCAGGCCGGTGCCGGGGACCTCCTCGGTCCGGATGGCGGTCGCGCCCGGCTGCCAGCCGATCAGCCGCCGCGCCATGGTTTCCTGCTTGGTGCGGCGCAGCGTGGCCGCCTGCGCCTTGCCCCGGCCCTCGGCCACCGCCTCGGCGAGGTTGGCGAAGACGACGGTCAGCCACAGCCATACCGCGATCGTCCAGGCGAACGCGGTCTCGGTCGTGATCGCGGAGTAGGTGGTCAGCGCCGCCCCGACCTCGACCACGAACATGACCGGGTTCTTGAGCTGGACCCGCGGGTCCAGCTTGGCCAGCGCGGAAGGCAGCGACTGCCACAGCATCTTCGGGTCGAGGAAGCCGCCGCCGATCCGGTGCGGCTGCGCCGGTCCCTGCTTGCCCGCCGGGGCGGGCGCCTGCGCGGGAGTTGTTATTGCCATCAGTGCAGTCCTTCTGCGAACGGGCCAAGCGCGAGCGCCGGGAAGTAGGTCAGGCCGACGATGATGAGGATGACCCCGATGACCATGCCGACGAAGAGCGGCTTGTGCGTCGGCATGGTGCCGGCGCTTTCCGGTACGGTCTGCTGTTTCGCCAGCGACCCGGCCAGGCCGAGGGCGAAGATCATCGGCGATGAACCGCGCGACCAGCATGGCGATGCCGCCCACGGTGTTGTACCAGGTCGTGTTGGTCGTCAGGCCGGCGAAGGCGGAGCCGTTGTTGTTGGCCATCGAGGTGAACGCGTACATGATCTCGGTCAGGCCGTGCGCGCCCGGGTTGAGGATCGACGCCCGCGGCACCTTGAGCCCGAGCGAGAGGCCCGGCGACGACCAGCACGCAGCGTCGGCGTGGTGAGGATGTACAGCGCCGCGTACTTCATCTCGGCCGGGCGGATCTTCTTGCCGATGTACTCGGGGGTGCGGCCGACCATCAGCCCGCCGAGGAAGACCGTCACCACGGCGAGGACCAGGATGCCGTACAAGCCGGCGCCGACCCCGCCCGGCACGACCTCGCCCATCATCATGTTGAACAGCGCGACGCCGCCGCCGAACGGCGTGAACGAGTCGTGGAACGAGTTCACCGCGCCGGTCGATGTCACCGTGGTCGACGCGGCGAACAGCGACGACCCCGGGATGCCGAAGGCGACGTTCTTGCCCTCCATCGCGGCGCCCGCCGCCTGCGCGGCGACCCCGGAGTGCTGGTTCTCGAAGAAGCTCATCAGCGAGGCCGACGCCAGCCACAGGACCGCCATCACGCTCGCGATCGCGTAACCCTGCCGGTTGTCCTTGACCAGCCTGCCGAACGTGCGCGCCAGCGAGAACGGGATGACGAGGATCAGGAAGATCTCGAACCAGTTCGTGAACGGGTTCGGGTTCTCGAACGGGTGGGACGAGTTGGCGTTGTAGAAGCCGCCGCCGTTGTTGCCCATCTCCTTGATGACCTCCTGCGAGGCCACCGGGCCGCCGACCATGTTCTGCGAGCCGCCGGTCAGCGTGTGGATCACGTGCGTCGCGGTGAAGTTGTCCACCGCGCCGCCCGCCAGCAGGATGATCCCGCCGATGACCGACAGCGGCAGCAGCACCCGGATGGTGATCCTGGTCAGGTCCACCCAGAAGTTGCCGAGCCGGTCGGTCCGCGACCGCATGAACCCGCGGACCATGCGCGATCGCGACCGCGATGCCGACCGCGGCGGACACGAAGTTCTGCACGGCGAGGCCGGACATCTGGGTCAGGTAACCCATCGTCGTCTCGCCGGAGTAGTTCTGCCAGTTGGTGTTCGTGGTGAACGACGCCGCGGTGTTCCAGGCCAGCGTCCGGCGGCACGGCGGACATGCCCGTTGGACAGGAACAGGTGCCCCTGGATCCGCTCGAGCAGGTAGACGGCGAGCACCGAGATGGCGGAGAACGCCAGCATGGACCGCAGGTAGACGGTCCACCGCTGGTCCGCCTTGGAGTCGACGCCTATCGCCCGGTAGACGACGCGCTCGACGCGCCAGTCCTTCTCGGACGTGACGACGCGAGCGATGTAGTCGCCGAGCGGCTTGTAGCAGGCCGCGAGCGCGAGTATGAGTAGGCCAACTTGGAGGAAGCCGGCCAGTGAGCCACTCACTAGAACCTCTCCGGGTTAATCAGGGCCACCACCAGGTAGATGGTGAGCAGGACTCCGACGATCAGGCCGAGCCAGTTGTCAGCGCTCAAAGTGCTCAACCCCCTTCACGATGAGGGCGAGCAGCGCGAAGATGACGATCGTCAGTCCGATGTAGAGCAGGTCGTTCATCGCCACTCCTAGGCAGTTAACTGCGCGGTGCCGGGCCGTTAGCACTCGTCCCCGGCTGACCGCATGTTTTCTTCCGGGACACCGCGTGAGCAGAGGCGATGGTCCCTTGCCCGGCCCGCCCTGCGATCACGATCCGCCGCCAGTTCCGCACCAGCCGACTTGCTCATGCTCGGCAAAGCAGCCCGAACGGGATTAATCAAAGCCCAGGTCAGCGGGTCATATTGCCGTCCTCACGGCTCCCATGCGGGACTGTCCCCGTTCCTAACGGACCCCATGCGAGAGCCCGGCGGGCCGCTACCGGGCCCGCCGGGCTCGGCAAACGAAGACCCGCCGCGGCGGGTAACGCGTTACTCGCCCGGCAGGGGCGAAATGTCAGGGATCGGCGCCAGCGCGTGCCGTGCCGCGCCGCGGCCACGGCAGCAGGCCGCGCCGCATCTCCTCCATCAGCCGCGTCGGCGGCACCGCGAGCACCGGGCAGGTGGCGTGCGCGAGGCAGTAGCGGCCGGCCGAGCGGCGCAGCGCGCGGCTCAGGCGATGCCGTCGTCCGGTGCCGATGACAAGCAGGTCGCCGGGCCGGCTGGCGACGTCGACGAGCACCGGCCCGGTGTCGCCGCGCTCCACGCGCAACTGAACCGGCAGGTCGCCGGGCACGCCGCCGAGGGCCTCGTCGAACGCCGCGGCCAGCCGGGCGCGGGCGGCCTCGCGCCAGAGGCGTCGCAGGTAAGGGGAGGGATGGGACCGTTCGGCGAGGTCGCCGCCCGGGGGGACCCAGGCGATCACCGGCACCAGCGGCACGTGCCGCTCGCGCGCCTCCTCCGCGGCCCAGCGCAGCGCCTGCAGGCTGCCGAGTGACCCGTGAACCCCGACGACGATCCGGTGCACCGCGCCCACGATGCTTCGCCTCCTGCCATGACAGCGCCCGTGCTGTCATACAACCGCCTGGCTGCCCCGGCGAGGGCCGGTCATAGCAGAACCCTAATAAAACATCACCAAAACGTTACCTGGAGTCTCTAGCTGATTACCTTCCGTATCAAAGGTCAAAACCAGCATCACTCGGAACGAGCGGGCTCTTTTGCCCTGCCCCTCACTTAGTTTGCCCTGCCCCTCACTTAGAAGGTAATCGGACCAAGATCGTCAGGGTAAAAGAGCCCGTAGTGTTTCACCTCATCCTGCCTCCGTTTCCCCAGGTAGCTGACGGTCGGCCCCGGCCGCCGGGGCCGGTGCCGCTACGCGCCGTTGACCGCGGTGACGCCGTTCATCGTGCCCAGGTAGGCGGTCCCGCCGCCGAGCGACAGCGACGAGAAGTGCGGCAGGCCGTCGCTGATCGCGATCTGGTGCTCGACGGCGCCCGTCACCGGGTTGAGCTCGTACAGCGTGCCGCCGCCGTTGCCGGGATAGGCGGTGACCCAGACCGCTCCGCCGCCGAGCACCGGCGAGCCCGCGGCATCGCCCGGGCCGCGCCACAGCACCTTGATCGTCTTGTCCGCCGCGCTGACCGCGATGGCGGCCATGCCCCCGTCCTGGCACGGCTCGTACACCGTGGCGCCGCTGACCGCGGCGGCGCCCTCCGCGTCGCAGATGTCCTGCCCGGCGAGCTGGCCGCCGATCCCGCCTGGGTTCGTGGCGCTCAGCAGGTAGCCGGTGCCGCGCTTGCCCATGACGAACACCGTGTTGCCCGCGGCGAGTACCGGCTGGGTGGAGCCGAGGTCGAGGTCGCTGGCATTGTCATCGGCCCAGTTGCCCGGCGCGAAATAGGCGACGCGCCGCAGGGCCGGGCTGAGCTCGGTGACCGAGTCGCTGCCGTCGTAGGTGCCGGACTCGGCCGCGCCGTTGCCGACGGAGACCCAGAGGTTGCCGTCCGGCCCGGTGACCGGCCCGCCGGTTCCCCAGACGGCGCCCTCCCGGCTCGTCGGGGTAACCCAGCGGGTCAGCGGCCCGCTGCCGGTGAGCGGCGCGCTGACGACGCTGCCCTGGTAGGCGCCACAGTCGCCGTACAGGCCGCCGAACGCCGCGTACACCCGCCCGTTGCCGATCGTCAGCCCCGGCCGCTGCTGGTCGTTCATTGGCTGGTTCGCGGCTGTCGGGCTGTCCAGGTCGCGGCTCAGCCGGACGGCGCCGGTGGCCGCGTCGAGCGCCACCAGCATGTGGTGGTAGCCGGTGGTCTCGGCGACGGCGTAGACGAGGCCGGTGCCCGCGTCGTAGACGGGGGTGCCGGTGATGCCGAGCGGGTCGATGTTGCCGCACGCAAGTGCCGACACGGGTACGGGGGTGCCGACCCGCGTGTGCCAGGTCACCTGGCCCGTCGCGCGGTTGAGCGCGTAAATGCTGTCGTTCTCCGTCGCGGCGATCACCTCGTTGCCGACGAGCAGCGGCTGGCCGTAGACGGCGCCGTCGAGCCGGGCCGTCCAGGCGGTGCTGAGCGCTCCGGCGGCGGGCAGGCCGGCGGCGACGCCGGTCCGGGCCGGGTTGGCGTTGTACTCCGGCCAGTCGGCGCGGCCGCCGCTCCCGGTGCCGGTGGCGCTCGGGCTCGCGGTGCGTCCCTTGTGGCCCGGGCTGGCCAGCGCGGTCGTGATGCCCCCCGCGCTGCCGTT
The DNA here is from genome assembly GCA_963811335.1 of uncultured Actinomycetota bacterium. Lineage (GTDB taxonomy): Bacteria > Actinomycetota > Actinomycetes > Streptosporangiales > Streptosporangiaceae > Trebonia. The sequence goes on from CAWERB010000020.1 coordinate 400,640, forward strand.
GACGTCCGGCGCGGTCGTGGTACTGGCCGGCGCGGTCGTGGCCGTTCCAGGCTGGCTGCCCGGGGAGGTGCCCGCCGAGCAGCCCGCCGCGAGAGCGAGCACGGCCACCACAGGCGCTGTCCAGCCGGTCAATGCGAGGCGGCGGGCCTGGCGGCATGTCCGGCGACCCGGACGCCGTCCCGCCCGCGGGGCTCCGGTGGACTCTGGCCTCATCAAGGTAGTTACACCCCGCAATCGGTTGGTAACTCAAGCGCCCTGGCATGATTGGTGTCCTATGGACGACAAGCTATTCCCGCAACCCCCGGGTGATGCGTCCTTTGTGGCGATTGGCGACAGCTTCACCGAGGGCCTCAACGATGCCGGGCCAGGCGGCGGCTTCCGTGGCTGGGCGGACCGGCTGGCCGGGCTGCTCGCCGTTGAGTACCCGGGGCTCCGCTACGCGAACCTGGCCGTCCGCGGCAAGCTGCTGCGCCAGATCGTGGCCGAGCAGGTGCCCGCGGCGGCGGCGATGTCGCCCGGCCTTGCCTCGGTCGCCGGCGGCGGCAACGACCTGCTGCGCCCGGGTGCGGACCCGGACACGCTCGCTGAACTGCTTGACGTCGCGGTCGCCCGGCTGCGGGCCTGCGGTGCGCGGGTGCTGATGTTCACCGGCTTCGACCCGGTCACCGTCCCGGTGATCCGCCTGCGGCGCGGCCGGATCGCGGCGTACAACATGCACCTGCGGGCCATCGCCGACGCGCGCGGCTGCTACCTCGTGGACTTGTGGTCGATGCGGTTCCTCCGGTCGCCGTCCGCCTGGTCACCCGACCGGCTGCACCTGACCGGGCAGTCGCACCAGCGGATCGCGCTGCGGGCCTGCGAGGTCCTCGGCATCCCGGTCACCGAGGACTGGCGCGACCCGCTCGACTCCGGCCGGCCGCTTGCCCCGGTGCCCGCCATGGCCAGGGCCGCCTGGGTGGCCGCCCGCCGCGAGGACGCCAGGTGGGCCAGGGAGTACCTGGCACCGTGGGTGAACCGCCGGCTGCACGGCACGTCATCGGGGGACGGGCGGACAGCCAAGCGGCCGTCACTAGAAGAGATGCTGCCGCCGGCCGTCATGTGAAAAGGGCCTCGGACGGCACCGTGCCGGCGGCGCCTGGCCGAAGTAGCACCTCGCCCGGCGCGGTGCCTGGCCGCGCCGCTATGCCTCGCGGGTGGTCAACGGCTCGCGGAGGAGCGGGGCGGCCCGCATGCCTGCCTTGGGCCAGCTGACGGCCAGCAGGAGGGCCAGGCCCGCGACGATCGGTACCCACCAGATCCAGACCGCGTGCGACGGGCCCTGGGCCGCCGCGGTGAGGGCGCCGGCGCCGATGCCCGCCGCGAGCAGGCGCGGCCAGCTCAGCGTGGCCGCCGTGATCAGCGCGACGGCCATCGGCGGCCACGGGTAGTACGAGACCATGACGGGCTCGAAGAACGAGCGGAGCGCCAGCGTAAGCGCGACCCACCAGAGCACGCTGGCCAGCAGCGCGGGCGGCCACGGGCCATCGGCATTCCATCCCGTTTCCTGCTGGCCCGTCCCGGCCACGCCGGCCCGGCCGTCCCGGCCGGGCTCAGCCGGCTTTGCCAGTAGCGGCGCACCGCGAGCGCGCACAGGCAGGCCAGCAGGATCGTGGCCAGCCGGAACGGGCCCGCGGCCACGTTCTGCCCGGCCATCTGGGGCGCCAGGGACGTCCAGGCCGTCGGGTGGTTGATCACGGGGGAGTTGGGCTGGCTGGTCACCGACCGGTAGGTGTCGTGCCAGTTGGCTATCGCCACCGCCCCGAGAAGCAGCACGGAGGGCAGCGCCGCGCGGACAAGGAACGGCACCATGCGCCGCCAGGGCAGCACCGCGAGCAGCACCGGCAGCGCGAGCAGCACCAGGGGCTGGACACAGACCGCGGCCCCGGCCAGCCAGCCCGCCGGGCCGGGCCGGGCCCGGCTCTGCGCGAGGATCGCGTAGAGCAGCAGCCCGACCGCGACCGCGTCCTCCGGGTGGCCCCAGCGGGCCGAGACCGACCACAGGACGCCCGCGCTTGCCGCGGCGAGCAGCCCGCGCTTCCAGAACTCCGCGCCGAGCCGCTCGGCGAGCGCGTCCGCGGCGAACAGGGTGACGCAGCACAGCGCGATCTGGTAGGGCCCGGCCACCAGCCAGACGCCGGGATGCAGGTTGTGCGGCCCTGGGATGTCAAGGGACAGGCCGAGCGCCGAGATCAGCGCGGCGCAGGGCACCAGGATGACCGCCGCGCCTGGCAGTGAGATCAGGCCGGTAGGCGGCGCGTAGATGCCACCGATGTTCCCGTGCGCGAGCCTGGTGGTGGCGATCAGCGTCCCCCACAGGTCGTAGGGAAGCGCCCATTCCGTCCGGCCGAGCATCGCCGGGCCCCAGGTGGTGGTGTACATCCCCACCACGATCAGGCCCGCTGACGCGATGAGCGGGAACGCCCGCCGCCTCACCAGCTCCCCCATCCAGCCCATCCAGGCCCCTCCGCATGCTCGCTCTCGCCGTCACCCGCCCCGGCTCGCGCGCCGTGCCTCGTGAACCGCGTGTTAGATTACAAGGCGCAGCCTGTACGGTCATCCCCCCACAGGCTGACAACGTGCCAGCTAGCGAAGCCGGTGAAATTCCGGCGCTGTCCCGCAACTGTGACGACCCCGCCCGCGGGGTCCAAGCCAGGTCGCCTACGGCACGTGACGACATCGGCCCTCGTGGGAAGGGCGATCCGTCACGCGAAGCCGCGGTCCGCGGACCAAGGCCCGCCAACGGTCTCGCCTTCCTTTCCCGCCAATTCGGGAGGAAGTAGCCCGCAATGAGAACCCCCCTGAGACTCGCGGCCGTCCTCGGTACGGCCGCCTGCGCCGCCGCCCTGGCGGGCTGCGGCTCATCCGCGAGCAGCAGCTCATCCACCTCACCACTCCCGCCTCGCCCGCCACGAGCAGCGCCTCCGCCGTGAGCTCCGCGGCCGCGGCCGCCGCCGCCTTCCCGGTGACGGTCACCGCCGCCAACGGGGCGGTCACCATCAAGTCCGCCCCCGCACGGATCGTGTCGCTGTCGCCGACGGCCACCGAGGACCTGTACGCGGTCGGCGCCGGCCCGCAGGTCGTCGCGGCCGACGCCGACTCCGACTACCCGGCCGCGGTGCCCAAGACCAGCCTGTCCGGCCTCACGCCGAACATCGAGGCGATCGCGAAGTACAACCCGTCCCTGGTCGTCGCCTCGCAGAACACCGGCGGCCTGGTCAGCGGGCTGGCCAAGCTCGGGGTCCCGGTGCTGATCGAGCCCGCGGCCGCGACCATCGCCGCGGCATACGCGCAGATCGGCCAGATCGGCCAGGCCACCGGCCACGCCAGCCAGGCGGCGAGCGTGGTGGCGGGCATGAAGCAGCAGATCGCCGCCGCCGTCAAGCAGGCGGGCAGCGGCCACCATGACCTGACCTACTACTGGGAGCTGAGCGCGAACCCGTTCTACTCGGCGACGTCGACGACCTTCATCGGCCAGGTCGTCGGCCTGTTCGGGCTCAAGAACATCGCGGACGCCACGAGTAAGCCGGCCGACGGCGGCTATCCCCAGCTGTCTGCGGAGTACATCGTCACCGCCGGGCCGCAGCTCATCCTCCTCGCCGACAACCAGGCCGCCGACGGCGGCCAGACGCCGGCCGTGGTCGCGAAGCGCCCCGGCTGGTCGGGCATCCCCGCGGTGCGGGACCACGCGGTCATCGGGCTGAACGACGACGTCGCGTCGCGCTGGGGCCCGCGCCTGCCCGAGCTCGTCGCGGAGATCGCCCATGCGGTGGAACAGGCGTCCAAGTGACCCGCGTCACTGTGGCGCCCGCCGAACCGAGAAGGTCACGCGCGTGAGGAAGCCCGGCGCGCTCGGCGCCGCGGTGGCCGTCCTGGCCGCCGCGGCGCTGGTCGCCGCGTTCGTCGGCGCGGCGGACCTGAACCCGCTGGCGACGGCGGCCGCGCTGGTCGACAAGGCCGTGCCGTTCGCCCGCCTCCCGTCGAGCCTCGGCCCGGTCGACCGGGCGGTGCTGTTCCAGATCAGGCTGCCCCGGGTGGTACTCGGCGCACTGGTCGGCGGGCTGCTCGCGCTGGCCGGCGCCGGCTACCAGGGCGTCTTCCGCAACCCGCTGGTCGACTCGGGGATGCTCGGAGCGTCCGCCGGGGCCGGGCTCGGCGCGACGCTCGCCATCGTCTACCTCGGCGGCACGGGACCGCAGACCGTTCCCGTCGCCGCGTTCGCCGGCTCCCTCGCCGGGGTGACGGTCGCCTACGGGACCGGCGCCGCGGCCGCCAGGCCCACCGTGCTCGGCGACGGGGTGGCGACGCTGCTGCTCGCCGGGATCGCGGTGAGCAGCTTCCTCATCGCCGTGCAGACGTTCGTGCTGCAGCGGTCCGCGCCGGACATCGGGGCGGTCTACAGCTGGCTGCTCGGCTCGCTGTCGGCCGCGTCCTGGCAGCAGGTGACCACGATCTTGCCGTACGCCGCGGTCAGCTCGGTCGTCATCCTGCTGCACGGCAGGCACCTTGACGTGCTCGCGGTCGGCGACGAGGAGGCCAGGGCGCTCGGCCTGCGCCCGGGCCTGGTCCGCGGGATCGTCGTCGCGGCCAGCGCGCTCGCCGCCGCGAGCGCGGTGGCGGTGAGCGGCATCATCGGCTTCGTCGGCATCGTCATCCCGCACGTCGCGCGCAGGCTGGCCGGGCCGTCCTACCCGAGCGTGCTGCCGCTGTCGCTGCTCGGCGGCGCGGCCTTCCTCGTCCTCGCCGACACCCTGGCCCGCACCGTGCTCGCCCCGGCAGAGCTGCCGATCGGCGTGGTCACCGCCCTGGTGGGCGCGCCCGCGTTCGTCTGGGTACTGCGCGGCACCAGCCATGTCAGCACCTGAAGGAAAGGAGAGTTCATGACCGCGCTGGCCGCCGACGGCGTCGCCGTCACCCTCGACCGCGCTCCGGTGCTGCACGGGGTCAGCTGCGCGGTGCCTGGCGGGGGCTGGCTCGCACTGCTCGGCCCGAACGGCGCGGGGAAGTCGACGCTGATCCGCGCCATGGCGGGGCTCGTCAGGTACACGGGGACGGTGACCATCGGCCAGGCCGACGCGCGCGCGCTTAAGGCAAGGGAACGCGCCAGGATGCTCGCCTACGTGCCACAGGAGCCGGTGCTGCCGCCTGACCTCACCGTCACCCAGTACGTCATGCTCGGCCGGACACCGCACCTGAGCTATCTCGCCGTCCCCGGCAGGCAAGACAGGGAGCGCGCCATGGCCGCCATGGAGCGGCTGGACGTGGCGCGGTTCGGTGAGCGCAGGCTGGCCCGGCTTTCCGGCGGCGAGCGCCAGCGGGTGGTCCTCGCCAGGGCGCTGGCGGCCGATCCCGCCGTGCTGCTGCTCGACGAGCCGACGTCGATGCTTGACGTCGGGCACGAGCAGCAGGTGCTCGAGCTGGTCGACAACCTCCGCAGGGACGCGGGCCTCACCGTGGTGTCCACCCTGCACGACCTCACGGTGGCCGGCCAGTACGCGGACAGCCTCGTGCTGCTCGACGCGGGCCGGGTGGTAGCCGCGGGCAGCCCGGCGACGGTGCTCACCGCCCCGCTCATCGAGGCCGTCTACGCGGCGCGGGTGCGGGTCATCACCGGCGACGACGGTCACCCGGTGATCGCCCCGTGCGACGGCTGAGCGCGACGGCCGGGCGCGACGGCCGGGCGCGACGGGCGGTGACCTCCCAGGCAACACGCCGTGAACCACATCGCGACCGCCTCGCACGGGGACGGACCGAAACTGCGGCGATACTAGCGTTGTGACGGCGGGCGCGCTCGGACTGTACCTGCTGGTCGGGTCGGCAACGGTTATCGCGGCCATCGTGGCGGCCCGGCTGGCCCACAGCCTTGGCCTGCCCGCGCTGCTCGTCTTTCTCGGGCTCGGCCTCGCGCTCGGCGAGAGCGGCATCGGCGTCAGGTTCGACAACGCCGGTCTCGCCGAGGCCCTGGGCCTCGGTGCCCTCGTGCTGATCCTGGCCGAGGGCGGCCTGACCACCAACTGGGAGCATGCCAGGCGGGCCGCGCCGGCCGCCGTGATGCTGGCCACCGTCGGTGTCATCGTCAGCACCGGGGTAGCCGCCGCGTGCACCCACTGGATGCTCGGCCTCGGCTGGCGGCAGGCCCTGCTGCTCGGCGCGGTGCTCGCGCCCACCGACGCGGCCGCCGTCTTCTCCGTGCTGCGCAGGCTGCCGCTGCCCCCGCTGCTCAGCGGAATGCTCGAGGGAGAGTCGGGCCTCAACGACCCGCTGTCCGTGCTCGGCGTCACCCTGCTCAGCGAGCACGCCGTGCACGGGACGTCACCGCTGCTGATCGCCGGGCAGGTGGCCTGGCAGCTAGCCGGCGGCGCGGCGATCGGCGTCGCGGCCGGCCTGCTCGGCACGCTCTTCCTGCGGAAGGTGGCGCTGCCCGCGACCGGGCTGTACCCGGTCGCGGTGCTCGCGCTCATCGTCGCGGGCTACGGCGCGGCGTCCCTGGCGCGGGCCAGCGGGTTCCTCGCCGTGTACGTCGCGGCCGTGCTCCTCGGCAATGCCAGGCTGCCGCACGGCGCGGCGACGAGGGGCTTCGCCGAGGGCGTCGGCTGGCTCGCGCAGATCGGCCTGTTCGTCATGCTCGGCCTGCTCGCCTCGCCGTCCCGGCTGCCCGCGCAGGTGCTGCCCGCGCTGGCGGCCGGGCTGATCCTGGTGCTGCTCGCGAGACCCGCGGCGGTACTGGCTAGCACGCTCCCGTTCCGGCTGCCGCTACGACAGCAGGCGTTCCTCTCCTGGGCCGGGCTGCGCGGCGCGGTGCCGATCGTCTTGACCACGATCCCGCTCAGCGCGGACGTGCCCGGGGCGGCCCGGCTGTTCGATCAGGTCTTCGTGATCGTCGTCGCGTTCACCCTGCTCCAGGGGCCAACCTTGCCCTGGGTCGGCAAGCGGCTCGACGTCACCGCGCCCGCCGAGCCGCTTGAGATCATCGTCGACGCCGCCCCGCTCGACGACCTGCACGCCGACCTGCTCCAGGCGCAGGTGCCGGCCGGCTCGAAGCTGCACGGCGTGGAGATCTTCGAGCTGAGGCTGCCCGCCGCGGCCAGCATCGCGCTGATCGTCCGCGACGGCCGCGGCCTGGTTCCCGGCCCGACCACGGTGCTGCGGACCGGGGACCGGCTGCTCATCGTCGTCCCCGTGGCCGCCCGCGAGCCGACCGAGCGCCGCCTGCGCGCGGTCAGCCGCGCGGGCAAGCTGGCCGGCTGGCTCGGCGAGCACGGCGATGACCCGCTCCATGAACGTCGCGAGGGCCGCCTCTCCCAGGTGAGGCTCGCGTTCCGCGCGCGGCGCCGGGCGCCCCTCAGTGTTCCGCGGCGCCGCCCCAGGTGACGACCCTGGTGGGCCTGATCGTCACGACCACCCGGGTCTGCCCGGGCTGGTCCATGGCGCGCAGGTCCGCGCCGTACTTGGCGCCCACCTTGTCGGCGAACTCGTAGTCGGGATCCGGGGTGATCTCCGCCTCGCCCCGCAGCTCGACGTACTTGTACGGCGGGTCGCCCAGGATGATCAGGCTGACCTTGGGGTTGGCCTGCAGGTTCTTCACCTTCTGCCGGGCGGTGTTCAGTGAGATCTTCACGGTGTCGTCCTCGGCGAGGAACCAGGTGGCGGACAACTGCGGCCGCCCGCTCGCCCCGATTGTGCCAAGCACCGCGACCTGCGCGCCGAGCAGGTCCTTGTGCGTTTGCGGAATCTCAGGAGTGGTCATGGCACGAAACTTTAGCCCTCGCGGAGCTTGCGGGTGCTGACCCCGGCCCCGGACAGGAGTAGCGTCTGCCTTGGTTTCCGCTTTCCACGGCAACGGATAAGGGGCCCCATGTACCAGCGATTCCCGGGCGACGGTGCCAGCCCGGGCGAACCGCCGCCGACCACCGCCACCACCACGATGCCGCAGTCCGTGCAGCGGGCCGTCAAGGCCATGTACGTCGGCGCGGCGGCCAGCCTGATCGGCATCGCGGTCGACCTGACCGCGCTCTCCGCGATCCGCAGCGCGATCAAAAGCGCAGCACCACCATGACGGCCGCGCAGGTCAACACCGCGGTGCACGTTGAGGTCGGCTTCCTCATCGCCAGCGGCCTGATCGGCGCGGCGCTATGGCTGTGGATGGCGCAGAGCTGCCGTGCGGGCAAGGCCTGGGCGCGCACCGTGTCGACGGTGCTCTTCGGCATCAACACGCTCAGCGTGCTGGCCGGCCTCGCGGTCGGCGGCGGCCTCACCCGGATTTACGGCCTCGTGGTCTGGGTGGTCGGCCTCATCGCGATCATCCTGCTGTGGCAGCGCTCGTCCTCCGACTACTTCCGGGGCGCCCCGAATTAAGCCCTTCGGCGTTGACCAGTCCCGGTCAGCGCCGCCCGATGCCCGCGGCCACCAGCGCGCCGGCCAGCGACAGCCCGGCCGACACGAGCATGGCAGGCCGGTAGCCGGCGGTGAACGAGACGGCGGAACCAAGGTGCCCGTGGGCCGCGAACGCGGCGCTCGCCACCGCGATGCCGAACGCCCCGCCGAACCGCTGCATCGTGTTGCTCACCCCGGAGGCTCGCCCGACTTCTCCCGGCGCCACCGCGCCGAGCGCGGCGGTCGGCACGGTCGGGATGGACATCGAGACCCCGATGCCCGCCAGCACGAACGGCAGCACGTAGCGACCGTAACCGCCCGCCGCCGTCCCCGTCGCGAGCACAGACACCCAGGCCAGGCCGCCCGCCTGCAGCACCAGCCCGCAGACGATCAGCGGCCGGGTGCCGATCCGGTCGGCCAGCGCCCCGGCAGCCGGCGCGACCAGCAGCGGCGTTGCCGTCCACGGCAGCATCCGCAGCCCGGCGCCCAGCGGCGAGTAGCCCAGGCCAAGCTGGAAGTACTGCGCGGTGAGGAAGGCGGCCGACATGATCGCGCCGAACGACATGAACCCCGCGACGCTGGCCGCCACGAATCCCCGGTTCCGCAGCAGCCGTAGCGGCAGCATCGGCTGGGCCGCGCGCCGCTCCCAGGCCGCGAACCCGGCGAGCGCCACGGCGCCGCCGCCGAGCGCCGCCAGCCCGGCGGAGTCGCCCCATCCGGACTCGCCGGCCCGCACCAGCCCCCAGGCGAGGAGCGCCGCGCTGGCCGCGATGAGCACCGCGCCGGGCACGTCGAGCCGGGCTGGCGCGGAACCGGGGCCCGGCGCCGCGGGGCGCCCGGCCGGCAGGAACAGCAGGGACCCGAGCACGGCGAGCGCCCCGATCGGCACGTTGATCCAGAAGACCCAGTGCCAGTCGAGGCCCTGCACGACCGCGCCGCCGACCAGTGGGCCGCCGGCCACGGCCAGGCCGCCGAGGCCGCCCCAGATGCCGACGATCGCCCCGCGCTTGGCCGCGGGGAACGATGAGGCAAGGATGGTCAGCGCCAGCGGCGTGATCGCCGCCGCGCCGATCCCCTGGACCGCCCGCGCCGCGATGAGCGTGCCGGCGCTCGGGGCGAGCGCGCAGAGGGCGGACGCCACGGTGAACACGGCGATCCCGGCTACGTAGGTGCGCCGCCGCCCGAACCGTTCGCCGATCGCCGCGGCGGTGATGATCCCCGCCGCGAAGGTCAGCGCGTACGCGTTGACCGCCCAGTCAAGCGTCCCGATCGAACCGCCGAGCGACTGGTGGATGGCGGGCAGGGCCGTCACCACCACGAGCGCGTCGAGCGACACCATGAAGAAGGACACCGCGGTCAGCGCGAGGACCAGCCCCGGCGATGCCGCCCGCCGTCCGGGTCGGGTCTCCCTGGCCAGGTCCGGACTCGATTCCGTTTCCTGGCGAGAAGGTTGTGTGACCGAGGCCGAAGCCTGAGAGGTAAGTTCCATGCCATTCCTACGGCGAACCGCCCCCCGGATCGACACCCGGCCCCGGTTTTCTTTCTCCGGTTCGCCGGCTACAGCGGGTCGCCGTGACGGCGCAGCAGCTCATCCCGGAGCGCGGCGTTCCCCGCGGACTCGGCGGCGCGGGCCCAGGCCTCCCGCGCGCGTTCCGGATAGCCGGCCTGCTCAAGCAGGAAGCCGTGCGCGGCGTGCAACGGCCCGTACTGGTCGAGCGTGCCCGCCGCTACCACGGGCGCGAGCACGGCCAGGCCGGCCAGCCCGCCGTCGGCCATGCCGACCGCGACCGCGCGGTTGACCTCGATGACCGGCGACGGGTCAAGCCGCGCCAGCGATCCGTAGAGCAGCGCGATCTGCGCCCAGTCCGTCGACTCGAACGAGCCGGCCGTGCCGTGCAGCGCCGCGATCGCCGCCTGGAGCTGATACGGGCCGGGTGAGTGCCGGGCCAGTGCGCTGTCGAGGACGGCGACGCCCTCGTCGACGAGCGCCGCGTCCCACCGCGAGCGGTCCTGCTCGGCGAGCGGTACCGGCCGGCCGTCGGCGGATACCCGGGCCGCGGCCCGTGACTGGTGCAGCAGCATCAGCGCGAGCAGCCCCGCGGTCTCCGCGTCGTCGGGGAACAGCCGGATGAGCAGCCGTCCCAGCCAGATCGCTTCCTCGCACAGGTCACGCCGGATCAGCTCCCCGTCGCCGCCCGAGGCGAAACCCTCGTTGAACACCAGGTACACCACCGCGCGCACCGACCGCAGCCGTTCCGCGAGGCGGTGCTGCGGCGGCACGCTGAACCTGATCCCCGACTCGCGGATCTTCCGCTTGGCCCGGACCAGCCGCTGCGCCAGCGTCGCCTCCGGCACGACGAACGCGGCGGCGATCTCCCGCGTGGTCAGCCCGGCGACGAAGCGCAGGGTCAGCGCCACGCGGACCTCTTGCGCGAGCGCCGGATGGCAGCAGGCGAAGATCAGCCCGAGCCGGTCATCGCCGAGCGTCCCGGTCATCGCTTGCTCCTCAAGGTCATCGGCGGGCGCCGCGGTGACCTGGCCGAGCAGCTGCGGGTCGACGCTGGCCGCTCGCGCGCCGCCGGCCCGGTGCGCGTCCACCGCCTTGCGCCACGCGGTCACCGTCAGCCAGCCGCCGGGGTTAGGCGGCACGCCGTCGCGCGCCCAGGCGGCCGCGGCGGCGGCGAAGGCCTCGGCCGCCGCGTCCTCGGCCGCCTGCAGGTCGCCGAGCCGCCGGGCGAGGGTCGCGACGACCGCGCCCCATTCCTCACGGAAGGCCCGCTCCAGCCGGGTCGCCCCGGCTAGTCCGTCAGGGCCCGCTGCCACGGCAGCCCAGAGAGCGCCGCGCGCACCTCGACCGTCTGTCCGGGGTGGGCGGGCATCCGCTGCGCCCAGTCGAGCGCCGCGTCGAGGTCCTCCACGTCGACCAGGTAGAACCCGAGCAGGTGCTCCTTGGTCTCCATGAACGGCCCGTCGGTGATCACCCGGTCCCCCCCGTTGCTCACCCGGACGCTGGTGGCCGTCTCGCTGTGCGTGAGCTGCTCGGCCCCGGCGAGCACGCCCGCCTCGCGCGCGGCCCTGGTGTAGTCCACCCACGGCCCGTGAGCGGTAGCGGCCGCCTGCCGGGTCGCCGCGAGGATGCCCCCGTACTCCTCGGCCGTGGCCTGCGAGTAGATCAGCAGTGCGTACTTCATGGTTCGCGCCTCCTGTGGTCATGGTCCCCCATAACCACGGCGCCGGCCGCCGCTAATCGACAGGCGACGGCGGGATTTCCCGGGAAATTTATCCAGAACGAAGGCGTGCTCCGCCTCCCGCCCACCGTCCGCCGCGGGGCCGACCTTGGCGAAGCCGCGCACGTCGGGGAACGGCTCGGGGTCACCGGGCTTGAGGTCGACCTGGAAGGTGTTGAGCAGCATCGCCCTTCTTGTGGTGCGCGTTCCACGAGTACCGCGTGTCGAAGTGCCTGGCTGCGATCAGCAGCGACGGCTCACGCAGCCGCTCGTTGAGATGCGAGTCGAACCGGCAGTACGCGCCGAGCGCTTGGAGCCGTCCCAGCTCAGGTGGACGAACCCGAAGTCGTTGAGGATGTCACGCAGCGTCCCCGGGGTCAGCCCAGCTGGGTCACCCGGCGGAGGACCTCGTTGGCGGGGTAGCCGTCTGCCATCGTGATGTCGTCCACGACGGCCCCGTCCCGCAATCGGACGAGCCGTTCGGCTCTGGCGGCGATCTGCGGATCGTGGGTGGCGAGCACCACGGTCATTCGGTACTCCTGGCGCAGGCGGGTGATCAGGTCGATGACCTCCGCGGCGGTGCGTGAGTCGAAGGTTTCCCGTGGGCTCGTCCGCGAGCAGCAGCGTGGGGCGGTTGATGAGGGCGCGCGCGAGGGCGACCCGCTGCTGCTCGCCGCCGGACATCCGCGATGGCATCGACTGCTCGCGGCCAGCCAGGCCGACTGCCGCCAGCAGGTCACGTGCTCGGGCGCGCTTATCCCAGCGCGTCCTGTACGGGAGCACCGGCACCAGCACGTTGTCGAGCACCGTCAGGGCGGGCAGCAGGTTGTACCGCTGGAACACAAAACCGACCGTCCGCCGGTAGGCGGCGAGCGCGCCGCCGCCCAGTGCCGTGACGTCGGTGTCCCCGCTGACGATCGTTCCCTCGTCGGGCCGCTCGATCGCCCCCATCAGGTGCAGCACGGTGGACTTGCCTGAGCCAGACGCGCCGGTCAGCGCGACGAACGCGCCGGCTTCGACCGCCAGGCTGACATTGTCGCGGCGGTGACCTGCTGGCCGCCGCCGGTCCCGTAGCGCTTGCTGACTCGGCGCAGTTCGACGGGGTGCGCGGGCACGGGCGTGTCGGTCACGGGTCACTCCTCTGCGAGCAGCTGGGCGGTAGGCAGTCGCCGAAGCGCCTGGGCGGGCAGCAGTGCGGCGAACGCGGTGAAGGCGGTTCCGGCCAGGGTGGCGATGCCAGCCACGGCGATGACCGCGCCGGGGACTCCGCCGGAGAGCTGTGCCGCCATGGCGAGCCCGGCCCCGGCGCCCGCGAGCGCTCCGGTGAGGCCGACGACGATGCCTTCGGTGATGACGAGCCGGCTGATGGTGGCCTCACGCCAGCCGAGCGCGCGGATGGTGGCGAGCTCGGTGGCGCGCTCGGTGATGTTCAGGTACACGCTGTCGGCTACCGAGAGCAGGCCGAGCACGACGGTGGTGCCGACTGCCACATAGTCAACGCCGCGGACCTGGAGCGTTACCGCGTTGCCGAGAAGCGTTCCGACGGCGGCCCCGTGAAACGCGACGGAGATCGAGGTGAGGAGCGTCAGCGCGGCGATGCCGATCATAAGGCTGACCGCCGCCGTCAGGGCACGGCCAGGCACCCGGGCGACGTTCGACACGGCCAAGGCCGTGATGCCGCCGGCGTGGCTCCCGCGGCGCGCGGCCAGGACAGGAGGCCGGATCGCGTTCAACGGTGCCGCGCGTGCCGCCAGCTCGGCCGGGACCGCGCCTGCTACCAGGGCCACTCCCACCGCGACAGGAATCGCCAGGAGCGTGCGGCCCGGTGCGGTACTTACTCCCAGCGCCGTGCCGAGCGGCAGCGCGACCGCCGCCGCGAGTAGGCCGCCCAGCACTCCTAGTACCGCCAGTTCGCCGAGCACCGAGGCGAACACCCGAGTTCGGGTCCAGCCGAGGCAGGCCAGAATGCCGAACTCGCGGCGGCGTCCGCGGACCGCCGCGGTGGCGGAGTTGCCGACGAAGAGCACGCAGACGACCAGGATGAGGGCGAACAACAGCGCGCTTGCCCGGTCGACGGCGTGAATGATCGCGACCGTGACGCCCTTCTTCACCCACGGCTCGGACACCTTCAGCGCGGGCTGGCCGAACCTTCCCGCGGGCACGTCGATCGTGGTTGGCTTGGGCGACGAGCCGTCCACGATGTCCACCGGCAGGTGCGTGCGCAGCGCGATCTGCTGGGCGACCTCGCGGACTCGGTCCAGCGACAACGCATCCGGGCCGGTGACGCCCGCGACCCGCACCCGGATCACGCTGATCGGATCGGACGCGTGCACATCGCGACCGTAGTAGCCGGGATTCTTGCAGTGCCGTCAGCGCCGTCAGCGTGGTGATCAGGTTGACCGGCTGACTGACCAGGCCGCCGAGGTTCTGGTTCGGCAGCAGGGCGCTCCCGTGCAGGGCGCTGTTGCTTGCCGCGTCGCCGGGCGTGGCGGAGACCGGCTGGTAGACGCTCAGTGGTACCTGCGACAACGGGTCGAATGCCCGTACCTTGGCCGGGTCGAAGACACCGACGAGTCGCGGGCTGGCGATGCCGCCGGTGAACCGGTTGACCGGCGGGGCGTGCACGGTCAGCGCACGGTACTGGGTGTCGGCGTTGTCCATCGAGGCGACGGTGGCGCCGCCGGTGTACCAGACCGAGGCGGGGTTGCTGACTGGCACCGGAGTCAGCGCGCCGCCCTGGCTGGACCGGTAGGCCGTCGGGCTGGCGCTCCAGTAGGCGAAGATGCCGGTCCGGGTCGGGGTTCCCCGGCGCATCCCGGCGAGCAGCGCCTGGTAAGCCTGTTCGGCCGTGGTTCGGTGGGTGGCGACCGTCCGGGCCGGCACGTTCGCTTCTCGGGTCATCCAGTCGGACGTCATGTCCTGCGGCGCCGTCGGCGACGCCAGTTCCTGCAGGGTGGTCTGCGCGTACTCGTCCATCCCGCTGGCGGAGGACGCCAGCACGGGGAACGGCACGGCATCCTGTTCCAGCGGGCCGGCTTTCGCGTTCTCCGTGAGGTACTCACCGGAGATCAGGGCCTTGTCGAGTCCGTCGAGCCGCGCCTCAGCGACCGGGTCCACGGCGGCGATGAGCACCGGGATGACCCAGCGCGCTCCCCACCCGGGATTGTCGGCCGAGCTCGCTCCCGTGCCATCCCCGTTGGCCGTGGACCAGCAGACGTTGGCCTCGCCGGATTGCGCCTCCGGCCCGAACGGGTCCGCGCCAGGGGCCTGCTGTACCCCCGCCGGGCACACTTGCGTGCTCTTCCCACCGGAAGTCACCTCGAGGGTGCTGTCAGAGGTGTCATCCACCCGAACCCGGTTCGGAGTCACGTAGACGTAGGACGGCGGCTGGGCGGCCCGGCTCGTTCCCGCGTCACTGACCCAGGTGGTCCTGACCCGGTACAGCTGGCGGCCTGGCCTGGCGAGGTCCGCGGCGGGGATGGCCGAGTCGAGGTTGGACACCACCAGGGTGTAGCCGACGAGTGCCACCGGCGCCGCGACCTGGACGCCGGGAACCTGCGCGATCTGGCGGTACTGCTTGAGCGTGATGCCACCGCTGATGCCTGACAGGAAGTCGGGCTGAACGGTGCCGGTTGCCAGCTCGACCTTTGACACCGCGCCCTTCGGGCGCACCAGGATGTCGTAGGACGGCACGAAGTGCGACGACACGGTGCCCACGGTCTGCAACTGCGCGGTCCGCGTCGTCCCGGTCAGCACGGTGAACGCCGTCGCGGCGACGAGCAGCCCGGCGAGCAGCGCGAGCGAGCGAGCCAGTCCGAACCGCACGTGTGACCAGGCGAACCTTCCCACGCCTCGTGCCTCCCTCGCGGAACCGGCTAGAGTTGCCTTACCTAGTGACAATGCAAGAACATGGAGCTGTCCTTAGCTAGTGACAATGTAAGGATGAGATCCATTCGTTACCGGCGCCGGCCTGGAAGGGGCGAGCGAAGATGCCGTTGCAGCACGCGGTCCTAGCGCTGCTTGATGCCAAGCCGGCCCACGGTTACGAGCTCAAGGCCAGCTTCGAGACAGCGGTAGGCGAGCAATGGGGCGGGCTCAACATCGGGCACCTGTACCAGATCCTGGAACGGCTGGCCCGTGACGGGCTGATTGATTCCGAGCGCCAGCCTCAGCCAGTCAAGCCCGATCGCGTCGTGCACCGGCTCACCCCGGCAGGGCGCGCCGAGCTTGAGCACTGGCTGTCCGAACCCGCCGCGCGCACCAGGGGCTACCGGGACGAGTTCTTCCTCAAGCTGATGGCGGCCGTCCAGTCCGGTGACGAGCGGGTCCTGGACGGGGTGCTGCGGCGGCAGCGCGAGCACCTGCTCCGTGAGCTGCACGGCCTGGCGGCCGCGCGGACGGGACGGTTGTCCGCCGTGGAGGATCTGCTTGTGACTGCGGCGGAATTGCACGTCCGGGCCGACCTCGGTGTGGTCGACGCGGCGGAGCAGTCCCTGGCTGTCCAGGCCGTGCCTGCGCAGTCCCGGAAGGCGGCCGAGCCGAAGGCCGAATCTCGGCGCCGCGCCTGATCGCGGCTAGGTGACCGCTGAACAGGGTCTCACTCAAAAATTGTCCGGCCCAGGTCGGGGAGTGACGCCGGGCAACCTTTACTGAGACACAACATGGACGGGGACGTCGAGGCTGGTGGCGGTCCGGGGTTTCTTCTTTCCGTATGTGAACCTGGGTATCGACTATGAACAGGAAGGGCTACCTTTCCTCGTTGCCGAGCGGAAGCCCGAGTTCCCCGGCGATGTGCTCGGCGATCGCCATCGAGGCGGTGGCCGCAGGCGACGGCGCGTTACGGATCGAGGTGACGGGGCCGACCCGGCTGATCCGGAAGTCATCGACCAGGCCGCCGTCGGCGTCGACGGCCTGAGCGCGCACTCCGGCGGGCGCGCTCGTCACGTCGGCGATCGTGATCCAGGGCAGGTACGTCCTGGCCTCGGCGAGGTAGGCGCGCCGCCACAGTGAGCCGCGCATCTCCCTGACCCCGGTCATCCAGTGCTGCCTGGCGAGCCGCCAGAAGGCGGCGGAGCGGGCCAGCCGGCCGAGCTCGTCAAGGGACACGTCCCTCCGGCGGTACCCCTCGCGGGCCAGCGCGAGCACGGCGTTCGGTCCGAGGTCGGCGGTGCCGTCGACGCGCGGCGTCAGGTGCACGCCGAGGAACGGGTACCGGGGGTCGGGCACCGGGTAGATGAGCCGCCGGACCCGGCCGGCGGCGTGCGGCCGCAGCCGCAGGTACTCGCCGCGGAACGGGATGATCTCCGGCGAAGGCTGGTCGCCGGCGGCCGCGGCGAGCAGGTCGGCCTGCAGGCCAGCGCAGATCACCAGCCGGGACAGCGTGTGCGAGCCCGCCGGGGTGTCGACCTCGACCCGGTCGTCGCCGTGCACGCGCAGCGCGGCGACGGGGGTGCCGGTGAGCACGCTGCCGCCGGACGCCGTGACGTCGGCGGCGAAGGACCGGGCGATGGCCGGGTAGTCGACGATCGCCGTGCTCGGGGAGAGCAGCGCGGCCACGCCGGCCACGTCCGGCTCGAGCTCGCGCAACCCGGCGCCGGACAGCCACTGGATGCCGGGCACGCCGTTGGCCTGCGAGCGCCGCTCAAGCTCGCGCAGCTTGGCCGTCTCGGCCTCGTTGCGTGCGACCACCAGCTTGCCGCGCTCGTCGTAGGCAAGCCCGCGGCCGGTGCAGTAGTCGCGCAGCAGCGCGACGCCGCGCCTGGTCATCCGGGCCTTCGCCGACCCGGGCGCGTAGTAGATCCCGGCGTGCACGACCCCGGAGTTGTGGCCCGTCTGGTGGGTAGCGACCGCGGATTCCTTTTCGAACACCACGACGGGTACCCCGGCCGCGGTGAGCTGCCTGGCCACCGCCAGCCCGACGATCCCCGCCCCGACGATGCCCACGCGGGCCGGCGAGCGGTTCGTAGCGGGTACCAAGTTTCCTGCTTTGCCTGCCGTCATGACACCGGTAGTACCACGCGGGCCGGCGGCTACCACGCGAACCTCGCGGCGGTGGTCCGCACGGACGGGCGTAGCGGCGGCCCACCTCTGTTTCGCGGTTAGGGTTGAGGCATGAAACTGGGTCTGCACATATCGGACTTCACCTGGGACGGCGGCGCGCCCGGGCTCCGCGGCAAGCAGGTCATCCCGGCCGTCGCGAAGTTCTAGCCAGCACCGGTTAACCGAGAGGATTTTGCGTGACCACTCCAGCAGCACCAGCAGCTTCCGGCGGTCCGCGGCGGCGCAAGCCGCCCAGGCGCGCCGAGGTGGTGTCGGTGTCCAGGATCGCGCCCCGGCTGGTGTCGGTGCTCGTCACCGGCGACGACCTCGACGGGTTCGCCGCCGCCGCCCCGACCTCGCACCTGAAGGTGTTCCTGCCCGCCGAGGGCCAGGACGAGCCGAACCTGCCGGAGTTCACGCCGGAGGGGGCGGTGTTCGACGAGGACGCACCGCGGCCCACGGTCCGCACCTACACGCCGCGCCGCTACGACCCGGCGGGCAAGACGCTTGAGATCCAGTTCCTGCTGCACGGCGAGGGCCCGGCGTCGGCGTGGGCGGAGCGGGCCAGGCCGGGCGACCGGATCGCGGTCGCCGGCCCGGGCGGCCGGTTCTCCCTTGAGCCCCCCGCGGACCACTGGTGGCTCGCCGCCGACGAGTCCGCGATCCCGGCCGTCGGCACCCTGCTTGACGCCCTGCCGGAGTCGGTGACCGTCGAGGCGCACATCGAGGTCGAGGGCCCGGACGACGAGATCGACTTCGGCGGTACCGCGAAGGCCAGCATCACCTGGCACCGCAGGCGCGATCCCGGCGCGTTCGGGGCCGAGCTGGCGGCGGCCGCCCGCGAGGCGGACATCCCGGAAGCCGCCCGCATCTGGGTGGCCTGCGAGGCGGCCGCGATGCGCGACGTCCGCCGCTACTTCACCCGCGAGCGCGGCATCCCGGTCGGCCAGCTGGTCACCCGCGGCTACTGGCGGGCCGGCGAGCAGAACCATCCCGACCACGACTACGGCGAGGATTAACCCAAGGCGTCCCCGGCGCTGCCCGCCCGGCTTCCGGCTGATCCGGGCGACGGTCGCGCCCGCGCCCTACGACGCGTACGCAGCGACTCGATACCGGCGCCACTAACGGGCGAGGTGACGCTTGTGGTGCGACCCAGTCAATGTTCCACGGCATTAAGTTTCCGCACGTGAACCCATACCATGAAGACACAAGGGACATATCGGCATTCGGGAATGGGCATCACGTGAGCACAGTGCTAGACGACTTCTCGATGGAGATGACCGGCAAGGACGTGGCCAAGGTGGAGGCCGCGGCAAGCGTGATCCCGCCCGGCACGCGGATCAACGTCACGTTCCTGGAGAACGAGGACCTGGCCATGCGGGTCGGTGCCGCGACGGCCGTCAAGCGGCTTGGCTTCACCCCGGTCCCGCACATTTCCTCCCGGCGCCTGAAGTCGCAGGAGATGCTCGAGGAGTACCTGGAGGCGCTGCGCGACGTCGGGGCGGCGGAGAACGTCCTCGTCATCGGCGGCGACCCGACCGTGGCGATGGGCCCGTACGAGGAGTCCCTCGCGGTGATCGAGTCCGGCGTGCTCCAGCAGTACGGCGTCAGGCACATCTCCACCGGCGGTCACCCGTCCGGCGACCCGAACATCCCCGGCGACGTGCTCTGGTCGGCCATGCAGAAGAAGGCGGCGGCGCTGTCCAGGCTGGAGATCCCCGGCACGATCATCACCCAGGTCGACTTCGACGTCGACCGCGTGCTGCAGTGGATCGGCGAGGTCCGCGAGCACGGCGTCGAGTTGCCGGTCCGGGTCGGCGTCCCCGGCCCGGCCAGCGTCAAGCTGCTGCTCGGCTTCGCCTCCCGGCTCGGCCTGTCCACGTCCGCCACGATCGCGAAGAAGTACGGCCTGTCGGTCACCAACCTGCTCGGCAAGGCGGGCCCCGACCGGTTCATCCGCGACCTGCAGGCGGGCCTCGACCCGGCCAAGCACGGCGAGGTGAAGCTGCACTTCTACACCTTCGGCGGCTTCAAGACGACGGCGGAGTGGATCGCGAACTTCCAGCCGGAGTTCTGACCCGCGGCCCTTCATGTCTGGCTGGTGCCGAAGGTGATCCGGTAGCGGCCGCCGGGACGTTCGTCCCGCTCCGCACGGCCATCGTCCCTGGTGAAGGGACTGTCGTCGGGCCATCGTGAAAGCGAAGGGATTACGGCGCGGGCCTGGCAGGCGAAGGCCGTCCGCGCGGGGCGACGTGGCACGGAGGATGATGATGACCGAGAGCAGCGGACGGGCCGGCGGGCGGATCGTGGTGGGCGTCGACGGGTCGGACTCGTCCAAGGCCGCCCTGGCCTGGGCGGTGCGGCAGGCGGCGCTGACCGGGGCGAAGGTCGACGCGGTGCACGCGTGGCACGAACCGGTCTCGTACGGCTACGGCTACGGCTACGCGATGATCGTGCCGGTACCCGACCTTGAGAAGTTCGCGAGGCAGGCCCTTGACGAGGCCATCGCCGCGGTGGCGGACCTGGAGCCCGGCGTCGACATCCGGCCGGTGGTCGTGGAGGACAACCCAGCGCAGGCGCTGCTTGACACCGCCAAGGGCGCCGACCTGCTCGTGGTCGGCAGCCGGGGGCACGGCGGGTTCACCGAGGCGCTGCTCGGCTCGGTCGGCCAGCACTGCGTGCACCACGCGGACTGCCCGGTCGTCGTCATCCGCGGCGCCCGGCCCGAGGCCGCCTAGCCGGGCTGGCCTGCCCGCGTCTCCGCGTACTGCTTCAGCGCGGCCATGGTGCGCAGGTTCTCCTTGTCGAAGCTCGCGGTGACGAGCGGCCGCAGCGGCCGGAACACCAGCGGCATCTTGACGTCGAGCACCAGCCACCGGCAGACCACGGTCTCGCCGTCCTGCTGTTCGAGCGAGTAGTGGATGTGCACGTCGATGGTCGCCGCGAGCGGCCTGGCGTGGATCGTGTGCTGGAAGTCCAGGGCGCCGGGCGGCTGGAACCCGGTGACCGTGCCCCACCAGTCCCGGCCGGCCTCGCCCGGCTTCCCGTCGTGGTACCGGCTACCGCGCCGCACCGGGTAGGGCTCGACATCGGTCGTCGCCCCGTACGCAGCCGACCCGGGTAGCCAGTCACCATAGTTCGGCAGGTCAGAAAGCAGCCGGAACAGCAGTTCGGCCGGTGCCTGAACCGAGGACTTATAGAACTTGTGCCACTGAGACCGGGCCATGTGCCCATATTCCCTCAAGCCAGGGCGGCGTGGGCGGCGGACCAGAAGTCCCTGACCGCCTCTGGCGGCTCGGGTGAGGCCATCAGCCGCTGGGTGAGCAGGATGCCGGTGAGTCCGGTGGCGGGGTCGGTGCGCCAGGCGGTGCCGCTGCCGCCCTCCCAGCCGTAGCCGCGGGGCAGGCCGGCGGGGACGGTCCGCGGGTCGACGCTGGCCAGCGGGACCGACATCGCCAGCCCCCAGCCGAGGTGCCCGCCGAAGAACCACGGGTTCTCCGCCCGGTCCCGGGCCGTCGTCCGGTCGCGCAGCAGTTGCGCGACCGACTCCGGTGACAGCAGGCCGCCGCCGCCGGAGGCCAGCATGGCGGCGAACGCCGCCAGGTCGCCGACGGTGGAGACGAGCCCGCCCGCCCCGTCGGGCAGGGCGGGCGGCGCGGCGTACCAGCCGTCCGGCCGGTCGATGAGCACCAGGCCCGCTTCGTTCGCGTCATCGGCGTTCGCACCGACCACGGCGGCGGCCGCGGCGGGCGCGTACATGCTGGTGAGCCGGCTCAGCTTGGCCGCGGGAACGTGGAACGCGGTGTCCGTCATGCCGAGCGGCTCGAACAACCGCTTGCTGAGCACCTCGGCGAGCGGCGCCCCGGCAACCCGCTCGATGAGGACCCCGGCGACGGTCGCGCCCGTGTTGTACCGCCAGCGCTCGCCCGGCTGGTCGAGCAGCGGGAGGCTGCCGAGCCCGGCGATCCACTGGTCGGGAGTGAGCGGCGTCGGCGGCCACGGCGGGCCGAGCGTCTTGAGCCCGAGTTCCGCCTCGGCCTTGATACGGGCAGCGCCTGCGGCGTGAAGATGCAGCCGAAGCCCAGCCGGAACGACAGCACGTCCTCGACCGTGACCGGCCGCGCCGCGGGCACCGTGTCGGACAACTCGGCGTCATGGGACCGCAGCACGCGGCGCCCGCTCAGCTCAGGCAGCCAGCGGTCCACCGGGTCGTCGAGCGCCATGGCGCCGTCCTGGATCAGGAGCATCGCCGTCGCCCCGATGAGGGGCTTGGTCAGCGACGCGATACGGAAGATCGCGTCCCGGCCGATCGGCGCGGGGTCGCCGGCGGCCAGGTGGCCCGCCGTCGTCACGTGGACCTGGCCGCCGCGCGCCACGAGCGCCACCAGGCCGGGCACCGCCCCGCTCGACGCGTGCCTGGCCAGCGCCGCGTCCAGCGCCGCGAGTCCCTCATCGGTGAATCCGCCAGCCATGTGTCTCCTCCAGCCGTCCGCGCCGCCGGGAAATCGTCGGTAAATAAGCACCCTAGAACCAAGACGCTTCGCCGTGGCCATTCTCATCGGCGGCCGGCCGGGCGCCTGGACGAGGTCGCGTGATCTAGGCTCGGGGTTATGCGACCGACGCTGTACGAGTTCGCGGGCGGTGAGCAGGCGTTCGGGCCGTTCGTCGCGGCGCTGCACGCCCGCTGCCTGGCGGACCCGGAGCTCAATCACCCGTTCTCGCACCCCGGGCAGCACCCGGAGCACCTCGATCGGCTGGCCGCCTACCTGGCCGAGGCGCTCGGCGGCCCGGCCGGGTACACGGCGCAGTGCGCGGACCAGGCCCACGTGGTGTGGCTGCACGCCGGCAACGGTGACATGAGCGACCTGGGCAGCCGGTTCGCCGACTGCTTCATGCTGGCCGCCGACGACGCCGGCTGGCCAGACGACCCGGAGTTCCGGGCCGCGATCCGCGGCTACATCGACTGGGCCGTGGCCGCGGTGGCGCTGTCTCACCCGCACGACACGGACGTGCCGGCGGGGCTGCCGCTGCCGCGCTGGTCCTGGGACGGGCCGCAGGGCTAGCGCAGGGCTGGCGCTGCCGCGTCCCGGCTCCGGCGGCCTGGCGGTGTCGGGCATGATGGAGCCATGGACATCCCCCCGCGCCTTGCCCCGCTGCTTGATCAGTTCGACTGGGGGTGCCTGCGGCTGCTCAACCGGATGACAGGCCCCCAAGCGGACAGCGGCAACGGCTCGCCGGTCCTGGTGGAACCGCTGACCACCGAGGAGTACCTCTGGGAGCCGGTGCCGGGCAGCTGGTCGGTGCGCCGTCGTGCCGACGGGCCAGGGCCGCTCGCGGCGCTGCTTGACGGCGCGGGGGAGTGGGGTCGCGACAGCTACCGCGACAAGGAGCCCTACCCGCCGCCGTTCACCACGATCGCCTGGCGCGCCAGCCACCTCAGCGAGATGCTGGCGCTGCGCGCCGATTACACGGCCGGCAGCCGGTCGCTGACCAGCGACGGCTATGTCGTGCCGGGCGACGCGAACGGCGCGGTCGCGGCGCTCGCCGCCGCCGTCGAGTCATGGCGCGGCACGCTGC
Source organism: uncultured Actinomycetota bacterium (assembly GCA_963811335.1). Lineage (GTDB taxonomy): Bacteria > Actinomycetota > Actinomycetes > Streptosporangiales > Streptosporangiaceae > Trebonia. The sequence continues at coordinate 423,892 of CAWERB010000020.1, forward strand.
TCGCCTGCGACGACGCCGCCCTGGACACCGTTCGGCCACAGCACCTACCCCTACGGCAGCGACGCCGGGGAGGCCTTCATCGACGTCGTTCTGGTGGGTCAACCAGGAGGTGCTGCACCACGGCGCCGAGATCGCGCTGCTCCGCGACCTCTACCGCGCTCGCCACGGCTGAGCGTCGCGCGCTGACCACGGCGCGGGCTGCCAGGCCGACTGTCACGGCGCGGGCTGCCACGGCGCGGCATGGTCACTGCGGTAGGACGGTGACGGTTGCCTTCCGCGGCCTGCGCGCGGGCGCGCGGGGCTTCTCCCTCGCATACATGAGCGCCTGCTTGCCGTCGCCCGGGCTGCGCCGCTCGATCTCGAACAGCGTGGTGGCCGTGATCAAGTCGCTGAGCTTGCCGTACCCATAGCTGCGCGAGTCGAAGTCGGGGCGCTGGTTGGTGATGATGTTGCCGACCGCGGAAAGCTGCGCCCACCCGTCGTCGTCCGACGCGGCCTCGACCGCCTTGCGGAGCATGCCGACGAGCGCGGCATCGCCCTTGAGCAGCGCCGCCTTGACGGGCGCCGGCCGGGCCTGCTTGGCGCCGCCCGTGCTTGCCGCGGCCTCGGCGTCGTCGTCCTCATCCTCGGTGAACTGCAGGTTCTCAACGTAGATGAACTTGTCGCACGCGGCCACGAACGACTTGGGCGTCTTCCGCTCGCCGAACCCGTACACCGTCAGCCCCGATTCACGGATCCGCTGGGCGAGCCTGGTGAAGTCGCTGTCGCTCGACACGATGCAGAACCCGTCGAACCGCCCCGAGTAGAGCAAGTCCATCGCGTCGATCACCATGGCCGCGTCGGTGGCGTTCTTGCCCTTGGTGTAGGCGAACTGCTGTATCGGGTGGATCGACTGGGCGAGCAGCTGGTCCTTCCAGCCGCGCAGGTTCGGCCCCGTCCAGTCCCCGTACGCGCGCTTGACGTGCGCCGTCCCGTACTTGGCGACCTCGGCGAGCAGTCCCTCTGTGATGGACGGCTGCGCGTTGTCCGCGTCGATCAGCACCGCGAGCCGCGCGGTGTTTTCGGTGGCCATGAGGCTAGTATCCTCCGGCCGTCCGGTCGATGAGCACCTGCACTCCGTCGAGGATGGTGTCCACGCCGAGCAGGAACTGCTCGCGCTCCGACAGCGGGTGCTCCGGTTCCGGCTGCCAGGCGAGGCGGTACAGCCGCGGGTAGGTGCGCTCGTCGACCAGCTCGCGCAGCAGCGCCTCGTAGCTGTGCGGCGGCCCGGGCGGGTCGTCCGTCCCCGCTGCCCCGTCCGCTCCGGGGTCCGCTTGCCCGGGTCCGGCGTCCACTGCGGCTGCCATGGCGGCCTTCGCGGCGCGCATCGCGTCGGCGGCCATCCGGGCCTCGCTCAGCGTGTAGGAGCTGAGCAGCCCGATGACCTGGAGCTTCGACGCGTCGGGCAGGCCGGTCTCGTCCATGGCCGCAAGGCCACGCTCGACGAAGTGCAGCGAGTTCGGCGACATCGGGGGCGCCGCCATCGGCATCTGGGTGATCCACGGATGGCGGTCGATCATGTCCCGCTGGATGACCGCCCAGGCCCGCAGCCGGGCCCGCCAGCCGTCCCCCTCGATCACCAGGTCCTCCGCGCCGAGCGCGCTGGCGTTCCACATGAGCTGGAGCAGTTCGTCCTTGTTCGCCACGTACCGGTACAGCGCCATCGTGGTGACGCCGAGCTCGGCCGCCACCCGGGCCATGGAGACCGCGTCCAGCCCCTCGCCGTCGGCGAGCCGGATGGCGGCGGTCGCGATGGCGTCCGCCGACAGCCCGGGCCGCGGCCCGCGCCTGCCGCGCTCGCGCCGCCCCCAGAGCAGGTCAAGCCCCGGGGGCAGCGGACGGGGGGCGGCCTGTCCCGGCGCCGCCTCTGCCATGTGCCCTCCTAAGACCAAGACCATCCGCCCGAACGAGCGCGGCTGACTCTCATTCCCCGTTCTACTCTCCTGCGTTCGCCGATCACGTTACGCCGGTCCGGATGCCGGCCGGCCCGGTCCCGCCCTTGATCTAACTGTGTACGTCGCATACTATTCCGTATATGACATACACAGTAAAGACCGCCGGGATCCGCAAGGCCTTCCGCGGCAAGACGGTCCTTGACGGTGTGGACCTCACCGTCCCGGCCGGCCGGATCGCCGCGCTGCTCGGGCCGAACGGCGCCGGCAAGACCACGCTGATCCGCATCCTCGCCACCCTGCTCCGCCCGGACGCGGGCAGCGCCACCGTCGCCGGGCACGACCTGCTCGCCGACCCGGTGGGCGTGCGCCGGTCGATCAGCCTCACCGGCCAGTACGCCGCCGTCGACGACATGCTGACCGGCGAGGAGAACCTGCGGATGATGGCCAGGCTGCGCCACCTGCCCGCGCGGGCGGCGCGCGACCGCGCGGCGGAACTGCTCGCCGCGTTCGAGCTGGCCGACGCGCGCCGCCGCCTGGTCAAGACCTACTCCGGCGGCATGCGCCGCCGCCTCGACCTGGCGGCCAGCCTGATCGCCCGGCCGGAGCTGCTTGTGCTCGACGAGCCGACCACCGGCCTCGACCCGCGCAGCCGGGACCAGCTCTGGTCGGCCGTCAAGGGCCTGGCGGCCGACGGCGTGACGGTGCTGCTCACCACCCAGTACCTCGCCGAGGCCGAGCAGCTCGCCGACCAGGTCGCCGTGCTGCACCAGGGCCGGATCGTGGCCGAGGGGACCGCGAGCCAGCTCAAGTCGGGCCTCGGCGCCGACAGCCTGGACGAGGTGTTCCTCGCGCTCACCGCCCCGGCCGATGACGCCGACGACGCGGCCCACGCTGAGGCCGGCCCTCCGCCGCCCGCGCCGCGTCGCTGGCGCGCTCGGCCCTTCCGCCACCCGCCGCACCCCGGAGGTAGCCCGATGAGCACCGCCTTCGCCCCTGCCCGTTCCATCCCTGTCTACGGGCCCGCTTACGCGCTGAGCGACACCCGGGTGATGATCGCCCGCGGCCTGCGCCGCTCGGTGCGCGACCCCGAGGCGTTCATCACCGCCCTCGCCCTCCCCGTCATCCTGATGCTGCTGTTCGTCTACGTCTTCGGCGGCGCGTTCAACGCGGGCGTCGGCACCGCGGGCGGCTACGTCAACTACGTGGTGCCCGGCCTTATCGTGCTGTGCGCGGGCTTCGGCGCGGGTACCACCGCGGTCGCCGTGGCCACCGACATGAGCAGCGGCATCGTCGACCGGTTCCGCTCGATGCCGATCGCGCCGGCGTCGGTGCTCGCCGGGCACATCGTGGCCAGCCTGGTGCGCAACCTGCTCGCCACGGCGCTGGTGATCGCCGTCGGCCTGGCCGTCGGCTGGCGCCCGGTGGCGGGCCCGCTCGCCTGGGCCGGCGCGCTCGCCATGATCGTGGCGTTCATCCTGGCGATGTCCTGGCTGGCCGCCTGCTTCGGCCTGGTGGTGCGCAGCCCGGAGGCGGCCAACGGGGCCACCTTCGCGCTGATGTTCGTCCCGTACCTGAGCAGCGCCTTCGTCCCGGCGGGCACCATGGCCGCGGGCCTGCGGCCGATCGCGGCCAACCAGCCGTTCACGCCGGTGATCGAGACCATGCGCGGGCTGTGGATGGGCCATACCTCCACGGGCGCCGCCGTCGGCCACGAGGCCTGGCTCGCGGCGATTTACTGCGCGGCCATCCTCGCCGTCGCCGCGTTCGCGGCCAGCTGGCTCTTCAGGCACCGCACGGCGGGCCGGTAACCAGGTGCGCCCCGCCCCGCCTTGCCACCTCCCGTCATGATCGCCGTGGCCCGTTAGGCCGGCCATAGGGGGTTGCGGCCATGCCCCCGTGTCGTTGCCGGCCGGGGCGGGTGCGGCGGTGTCCTGGTATCCGTGCTGGGCGGCGCGGACCGCGATGGCCGCCCGTCGGCTCGCGGCCGGGCGCAGTCCCGGGCGGCGCGTGACTGGAGGCATGGCCGCCCGGTCGGCGGGCCGGGCCGGTGCGCGGCCCCGTGACGGCGGCGGCCGGCGGCTGGGGCCTACGGCCGCCCGCCCGGCTGAACGTCCCGCCGCGATCTGCGCGCGGACGGTTGCGGCTGCCTGGGCGTGCCTCGCGGATGGCGGTCACGGGCGCCTCCGGCCGGCCGCGCCGGTGCCCTGGGCCGCCGGCCGCCTCATGATCACGGTAACTTTTGCTTCCGCGGAACTTTTGCGGCTTATGAGTGTGCAGATAGTTCCGTGATCATGAAATGACCAGCGCACAGGGCCGGCCGGGTGGGAGGGCTCGGCCGGGCTGGCATCCCCGTTATCCGCCCGGCGCGTTACAGAAAGCTTGCAGATGGCTTGACTGCCTGGTCCGGGCCTGGCTTGGCTACGCCGGGGTCAGGATGACCGGTCATGCCTGGGACGTGATCGCCGCAACCGCTCCGCCGCGCCCCGCCCGCCGCATCTCCGCGCCGCCCTGCCGCCTCCCGGGCGGATATCGGTACGGGGCCTCGGGCCGCCCCCGGTAGCATCATGCTGAGGCCAGCGCACCTGGTTTAGCGCTGGCGCCGCGGCGGCCGGGTGCTGCCGCGGCACATCCGTCCCGACGTCAACGTGAGGCAAAGCCGTGTCCCAGATCAAGATCCAAGTGCTCGACCGCCAGGCTCAGCGGAGTGAGCGCGAGGTGACGACGGGGACCACCGCGGGCGACCTCTTCGACGGCGACCGGGACGTGGTCGTCGCCCGGGTCAACGGCCAGCTCCGCGACCTGGCCTGGGCGCTGTCCGACGGGGACGCGGTCGAGCCGGTCACCGCCGACTCGCCCGACGGCCGCGCGGTGATCAGGCACTCCACCGCGCACGTGCTGGCGCAGGCGGTGCAGCAGGCGTTCCCCGAGGCGAAGCTGGGCATCGGCCCGCCGGTGGAGAACGGCTTCTACTACGACTTCCAGGTAGACCGCGGGTTCACCCCGGATGACCTCAAGTCGATCGAGTCGCGGATGCGCGACATCGTCAAGCAGGGGCAGCGGTTCGTCCGCCGCGAGGTCACCGATGCCGAGGCGCGCGCCGAGCTCGCGGGCGAGCCGTTCAAGCTTGAGCTGATCGGCATCAAGGGCAGTGTCGGCCGAGAGGGGTCCGGATCCGACGACGAGGCCGCCACCGAGGTCGGCGCGGGCGTGCTCACCATCTACGACAACGTGGACGCCAAGACCGGCGAGCTGCGCTGGAAGGACCTGTGCCGCGGCCCGCACGTGCCGTCCACCAGGCACATCCCGGCGTTCAAGCTGATGCGCAACGCCGGCGCCTACTGGCGGGGCAGCGAGAAGAACCCGCAGCTGCAGCGGATCTACGGCACCGCGTGGGAGTCGCGCGCCGCGCAGGACGACTACCTCAAGATGCTCGAGGAGGCCGAGCGGCGCGACCACCGCAAGCTCGGCGCGGAGCTCGACCTCTTCTCCTTCCCCGAGGAGATCGGTTCCGGCCTGCCGGTCTTCCACCCGAAGGGCGGGATTATCCGCCGCGAGCTGGAGAACTACTCGCGCAGGCGCCACGAGGAAGCGGGCTACTCCTTCGTCGCCACCCCGCACATCACCAAGGGCCACCTGTTCGAGACCTCGGGGCACCTGCCCTACTACGCCGACACGATGTTCCCGCCGATGGACCTGGAGGGCAGCCAGTACTACCTCAAGGCCATGAACTGCCCCATGCACAACCTGATCTTCCGCTCGCGCGGCCGCTCCTACCGTGAGCTGCCGCTGCGACTGTTCGAGTTCGGCGCCGTGTACCGGTACGAGAAGTCCGGCGTGGTGCACGGGCTGACCCGGGTGCGCGGCCTGACCATGGACGACTCGCACATCTACTGCACCAGGGAGCAGATGGAGGACGAGCTCAAGTCGGTGCTCGCGTTCATACTCGACCTGCTGCGCGACTACGGCCTTGACGACTTCTACCTGGAGCTGTCCACCCGCGGCGACTCGGACAAGTTCATCGGCTCGCAGGAGCAGTGGGCGGCGGCGACCGACACCCTGCGCACGGTCGCCGAGGCATCCGGCCTCGAGCTGGTGCCCGACCCGGGCGGCGCGGCGTTCTACGGGCCGAAGATCTCCGTCCAGGCCCGCGACGCGATCGGCCGGACCTGGCAGATGTCCACTGTCCAGCTCGACTTCAACCAGCCCGCGCGGTTCGGCCTCGAGTACACCGCGGCCGACGGCAGCCGCCAGGAGCCGATCATGATCCACCGGGCGCTGTTCGGCTCCATCGAGCGGTTCATGGGCGTGCTCATCGAGCACTACGCCGGCGCGTTGCCGCCGTGGCTCGCCCCGGTCCAGGTGGTGGGCATCCCGATCGGCGACACCCACGTCTCCTACCTGGCCGAGGTCGCGGCCCGGCTGGCGGCGCGCGGCATCCGGGTCGAGGTCGACGACAGCGACGACCGGATGCAGAAGAAGATCCGCAACGCCCAGCGGCAGAAGATCCCGTTCATGCTGCTCGCCGGGGACGACGACGTCGCCGCGGGCGCGGTCTCCTTCCGCTACCGCAGCGGCGCGCAGAAGAACGGCGTGCCCGTCGCCGACGCGGTGGACGAGATCGTGGCCGCGGTCGAGTCCCGCGCCCAGGTCTGATCCACCTCGGCTCCTCGTACCCGGGCGGCCGGTCCGTTTCGATGCATCGGCTGGCGATCTACCGAGAGCCGATATAGCCTGACCCCATGGCGCACCGAGACGCTCATGCCTCAGCGGACGACGCCGTCCTCGCCGGGTTCGGGCGCTATGCCGGCCCCGCGACGCTGATCCTGTCCAGCCTGGCTGACGGGGCCAAGCACGGGTACGCGCTGACCAAGGACGTCGAGGAGTTCGCGGGGGTCCGGCTCGCGCCGGGGACGCTGTACGAGGCGCTGTCCCGGCTCGAGTCGCAGGGAATGATCGAGGCGCTGGAGGCGGAGGACCGGCGGCGACCCTACCGGCTGACGGCGGCCGGCGCGGCGGCGCTGCGGGCGCACCTGGCCGCGCAGCGCCGGGCCACCGAGACCGGGCTGCGCCGCCTGGCGGCTCACTGGGGGAACGCGTGAGCCCGGCTGGCGACGCCGCCCGCCGCCGCGCTGCCCGCCTCGTCCGCTGGTACCCCAGGCAGTGGCGGGATCGGTACGCGGACGAGTTCACCGAGCTGCTCGTCAGTGACATCGCCGAGCGTCCGCACTCGCCCGCCCGCGCCTTCGACGTGGCCCGCGGCGGCCTGCTGGCCCGGCTGGCCGGCGCCGGCCTGGCCGGCTTCGCGCCCGCCGGGCCGCCCGGCACCGGGGACCTGGCCGCGGCTAGGACAAGGCACCTGGCCGCCAGCCTCGGCGCGCTCGGCGCGGCGAGCGCGGTGTTCCTCATCGTCGGCGCCGCCCAATGGTCGCAGCTGCTGATCGGCTGGGTGTGGGCCGCCAGGCTGGGAGGGCAGCCGGGCGGTGCACCGCAACTGCTCGCCGGCCGGAACGCGACCTTCGGCGCCTCGGCGGCCATGCTTGCCCTGCTCGCGCTCGCCGGGCTCGCCGCGCTGCCGGTTCTTGCCACGGTCGCCGCACGGCTCGTGGCCGCGGGTCCGCCCGGCCAGCGGGGGCGGCTCGCCAGGCCCGCGGTCACCCTGGCTGTCGCGCTGACCGCGCTGGTCATCGGCGGCCGTTCCATGGAGAACAACTGGACCGGCACCGGCGGCCTGCACAGCCCGGTCCCCGGCGGGGTCGCCGCGTTCATCTGGGCGGTGACCCTCTTCGTCAGTGCCTACTGGGCGCACCCGGGCATGCTCGCCGCCTTCCCGGACGCGGAGCGCGCCTGGATGGCGCTGAGCCCGCTCCTCCTCGCCATCGCGGTCGCCAGCGCGGTGGCACTGGTCCGCCGGGCCGGCCTGTCACCGCGCGTCGCCAGGTTCGAGGCGCGCCTCGGCCTGGCCTGCTGCGCCATCATGACGGCGTTCCTCGCGCTCTGCGCGGCCTGGCTCGCCGCTGACGGGCCGCTGGCGGGTCACCCCGCGCTGTTTCACGCCGGCTGGATCAACGTCGCGAGCACGGCGGTCCTCGCGGTGACCCTGGCCGCGGCCCTCCAGGCCAGCCGCACGGCCGGCCGCGCACTGCCCGGCCGGCAACCAGGCTAGCCGCATTTCGTCCGCTAACCAGTCACGGCAAGCCGAGCGTGCAGCCGCGATCTTTCCGGCCGGCCACCAGGCACGGCCAGCCGCGCGGCCGACGGCACCTTCGGCCGGCGACACTATCTCGGCTATATCGGCTTCCGATGCATCGGATACCGATATAGTAAGGTCATGACGCAACAGCGCGGCGGGCGTACCGCTGACGGATCCGGCCCCGCGGTCATGGCCTCGCCCGGGCGCGGTCATGCCTCCCGCCGCCGGGTGCTCCGCTACGGGCTGACCGGGATCGCGGCACTGGCGGTGGCCGGCGCGGCCGGATTCGAGCTCGTGTCGCACGGGGTGCTGCCAGGTAAGACCGAACTCGACCAGCTCGACGGCGCGTGCGACGTGGCCGCGCCTGACCTGACGGCGCACGCGCCCGCCGGGCCGCAGTTCTCCGGCATGTTCTATTCGGCCGCCCGGCGGACCACAGTCGGCTACACGATCGGCTACCCGCCCGGTCATGGCCCGGGCGACAGGCTGCCGCTGGTGATCGCGCTGCACGGGTTCGGCGGCAGCCACGCCGACGCGCTGTCCGGACTTTCCCCGGCCCGGGCCCTCGCCCTGCGGTCCGCCGGCCGTCCGCTTCCACCGATGGCCCTGGTCACTGTGGACGGCGGCGGCGGCTACTGGAACCCGCATCCGGGCGACAACCCGCAGGCCATGCTTACCGGCGAGCTGATCCCGCTGTGCCAGCGCAAGGGCCTGGGCGCTAAGCGGATCGGCGTCTATGGGCATCTCCATGGGCGGCTACGGCGCCATCCTGCTCGCCGAGAAGTACCCCGGCCTGATCCGCGCGGTCGCCGCGATCTCCCCGGCGATCTGGACCGGCTACGTCCAGGCGCGGGGGGCCAACGCGGGCGCTTTCGCCTCGGCCGCCGACTTCACGTCCGACGACGCGGTAACCCACGCCGCCGCCCTGGCCGGGACCCCGGTCCGCGTCGCCTCGGGCGACGGCGATCCCTTCTACCCCGGCGTGCAGGCGTTCGTCCGCGCCCTGCCGAAGAACCCGGGCGGCGTGCCCGCCGAGCTGTCCTTCGGCCGGGGTTGCCACACGGGCCCCTTCTTTACCGCCCAGGAACCCCCGTCCCTCTCCTTCCTAGCGCGCCACCTCATCGCGCGGACGTGAAGGTCTTTCGTGGTTGCGGGGCCTGCGACGGCAATTCGTTAGGGGCGCTACGGTCGCATGCGGGGGCCGGCATCAGCCGCCCTCGTTCTGGCGAACGGTCGTGACCTCTGGGCTAGTCGGCGTCGCCGGCCAGGGCCTCGGCCCTGAGCTCGGCCTCGAGCTCTCGCTCCGCGGCTACCTCGTCCGCGCTGCCGCGCAGTGCCGCCGACGCGGCCGCGGCCTGCACGCGCTCGGCCTGGCCGAGCAGCTTGTGCCCGCTGGACAGGATGAGGATGCCGGCCACGATCACCCCGGCGCCCACGTAGAACGGGACGTGGATATTGACGTCCGCGACCAGCCGGCCCGCGACGTAGGGGGCGAAGCCGCCGCCGATGAACCGGACGAAGCTGTAGGCGGCGGACGCGACCGGGCGCTCGACCGGGGAAACCGTCATGACCGCCTGGGTGGTGACGGTGTTGTTCACGCCGCAGACGATGCCGCTCGTGATGACGAGGATGATGAGGACCGGCCGGTTCAGCGTCCAGATCGCGATGCCGAGGGACATCAGCGCGAAGACGGACAGGTTCAGGTACATCGTCCGGGCGATGCCAAGCCGCGCCTGCAGCCACGGCGCGCCGAAGACGGCGAAGATCGCGACCAAGATGCCCCAGCCGCAGAAGACAAGGCCCAGCTTGATCGGCGACAGGTCCATCGGGAACGGCGCGTAGCCGAGGATGGTGAAGAAGCCCCAGTTGTAGCAGAGCGCGGTGAGTGCCATGGTGAGCAGGCCGCGATGGCGCAGCGCCCGCAGCGGCGCGGTGAGGCTCGTCGTGTGCGCGGGCTTGGGCGTCTTCTCCACCAGCACCACGGTCGCGATCAGCGCGATCGCCATCAGGACCGAGACGCCGTAGAACGGGCCGCGCCAGGAGATCTCGCCGAGGGTGCCGCCGAGCAGCGGGCCGACCGCGATGCCAAGGCCGAGCGCGGTCTCGTACAACACGATCGCGCCGGCGAACCCGCCGCTCGCCGAGGCGACGATGACCGCGAGCGAGGTGGCGATGAACAGCGCGTTCCCGATGCCCCAGCCGGCCCGGAAGCCGATGATCTCGTTGATCGAGCCGGACGACCCGGCCAGCGCGGCGAACGCCACGATAAGGATGAGGCCGCAGATGAGCGTCCACTTGGCGCCGATCCGGCTCGACACCCAGTTGGTGATCAGCATCGCGACCGCGGTGACCACCAGGTAGGAGGTGAAGAGCAGGGTGACCTCGCTCGGCGAGGCATGCAGCTGGCTGGAGATGGCGGGCAGGATCGGGTCGACAAGGCCGATGCCCATGAAGGACACGACGCAGGCGAACGCTACCGCGAATACCGCTTTGGGCTGCTTGAACGGGCTTACTGATGAGCCGTGACTGGCGCCACTCATTGGGGGTTGTACTCCTCGGTGCAGTGCACAGTTTGGTCAGTGCACGGGGGGTGATTCAGCGCGCCGCCGCCCTGGCGGGGTCGTCCTCGCGGGTCACGCTGGCGAGCGCGTCAAGCGCGGGCAGCGCGGCGGTGAGCGCCGCGCGGTGATCCGGGCTGAGCTGTGCGATTATCCCGGCAAGCCGCTCGGCCCGGGCGGACCTGCGGTGCGCGAGCGTCGCCCGGCCCTGCTCGGTGATGGCGACAAGGACGACCCGCCCGTCATCCGGGCTCGGCTCCCGGCGGACAAGCCCGGACTCCTCCAGCCTGCTGATCAGCTGGGTCATGGCCGGCTGGGTGACGCCCTCGCGGGCGGCGAGCAGGGTGAGCCGCTGCGGGCCGAGGCGCTCGATGCCCGCCAGCGTCGCGGCGGCGGTCATCGACAGCCCGCTCGCCGGGCTCAGCGAGCGGAACAGCCCGACGATCCGTTCGATGTCGGTCGCGAGCTCGGTGGCGAGCGACTTGTGCGCCACCGCTCCGGTATCCATAAGAAATTTATATCACATGCTTATGTATCTGTCACGCGGTGCCCGGACCGCGCGTGCCGGGAGCCGGCCTAGGGCGTGCCGGGCCCCGCGGCGACCGCGGCGGCTGGCCGGGTGGCGGACGACAGGACGGCGAATACCACCACCGAGCTGAGGTAGTGGTGGGTCGCGAGGTCGAAGTCCCCGCCGCAGGTGATCAGCCTGAGCGCCGCGTAATCGGTCGGGCCGTAGATCATTTCCGCCGGGTATTTGTCCTTGGCATATTCACGAACGCCGGTGACCCGGAAGACGGCCGTGATTCCGTCGGCGAGCGTCACGTCGATCTGATTGCCCGGGCGGAGCGCGCCGAGCCGGTAAAAGACCGCCGGCCCGTGGTAACTGTCCACGTGGCCCTCGATAACCGCGGCGCCGACCTGGCCGGGCGTCACCGAGTACTTGTACCAGGCGGCCTCGTCCGCGCTCGTGGCGAGAGACGGCACCGCGATCGAGCCGTCGGCGTTGAGCCCCAGGCGCAGCAGCTTGGACCGGACGCCGATCTCCGGGATGGAGACGGACACCGGGACCGACCGCCGCAACGACGGGCCCTTCGCCGCCGGGCTGACCGCCCCGGCCGCCGAGGCCGCCGGGGACGGCGCGTGCCGCTGCGCGAGCACGGCGGCCGCGATGGTGCCAGCGCCGACGACGACAAGGGCGACCCCGGCGATGCCCGAGAGCCTGACCCGGGCGCGGCCTCGCGGCGGCGGCGCGGGAGCGAACTGGCTGTCATCCGGCCAGGTCATGACCACGCGCAGTCCGGCAATTCGCGGCCAGCGTCCCAAAGTCTTTACCTCCCGGGAGGGCGACCTCGCACTAGCGCTTATCCGTCTTACGTGTTGGCGGGCTACTCAAGTAGCGTAATGTCCGCGTGGGAAACGCGCCATTGCCGCTAGGGCCGCCCGCGGGGACTCACGGCTCGTTACCCTTTCGCGGCCTGGTCCGTGATTGACGCTCAGTTATGGGGTAATTCTTTATCCGGAGGGCAGCCAACTCCTGGAGGACAGCTCCCCGTCCCCCGGAGCGGCCCGACGGATTAGCGGGTGCAGCGGACGCGTACGAGGAGGGTCCATGAAGATGCGGCTGACCACGCCCGCCCGCGACCCGGGAGGCCTGGCTGGCCGCCGGCCGCCTGGCTGCCGGGGCGGTCCTGCTCACGGTGGCGGTCTCCGCCTGCTCGCCGAGCGGCTCCTCGGTCCCGTCCACCTTCACCCCCACCCCGTTGACGTCGTCGTCCGGCTCGGCCACGAACCCGACGACCCATACCCCGTCCCCGGCGGGCGGCGGCGGGTCCTCCGCCGCCACGACGCACGCCAGCACGAGCAGCTCCTCGACCGCCCGGTCCACGGCCCGGGCCTCTGTCTCCGTTTCTGTCTCCGTCTCCGTCTCTTCCTCCGCCACTCGCGCGCCGAGCTCGCCGGCGGCCTCTTCACCGTCGGCGACGCCGACCCGCTCGGCCCGGGCCTCATCCACCCCGCAGGCCACGGTCACGGCTACGGTCACGGCCCATGCCACGGTCACGCAGTCACCGTTTGTCCCAACGGCAGCACCGGAAACGGGCGGCGGCGGGACCGCGGGCCTGCAGGACGGCATGCTGTTCGGCATCGGCGGCGCGTCCGTCCTGGCCGGCCTCGGCTTCCTCGCCATGCGCAGGCGCCTCGCCCGCCGGTTCGCGCCCGGGCGTCCCGGCACGCCTGACCCGGCCGACCAGGACCCGGCCGACCAGGACCCGGAGAGCCCGCCGAGCGCTAGCGCGAGGGACGCACCGCCAGGGAACCAGCGAGTCTCGCCCGGTTAACGCCGGATGCGGCTCAGCCGCAGCAGGATGAAGCCGAGGACGATCACCGGGACCAGCCAGTCGAGGGACTGGCTGTGGCCGAACACGTTGCCCGCGATGATCGCCACGATCACCACGCCCAGGACGAAGCGCACCGCGGGCAGCGGGCCCGCGCCGCGACGGCCGGCCTGCGGCACCGGCCCCGCCGGCGGCCCTGCCCATGGAGCCGGGCCCGCCCACGGGTCGGTGACCGCAGGGCGCGGCAGGTCGCTGAACAGTGCCACGAGGTCGCGCCCGGTGCGGGCCTGCAGGGCGCGCCCCGTGCGGTCGTCGAACTCCTCCTGCGTCAGCCGCCCCGCCTGGAAGTGCTCACCCAGCTCGGTGACCGCCTGGTCGCGCTCGGCATCCGACACCCGGATGTCGACGCGCGGGTAGCTTCCGGTCTGGTTGTCCATGGCTGACGCCTCCTCGCTGGCTCTGCCCGGTACAAGTCCCTGTTCAAGGCCCTGGCACTTCCTTCACAGTACGCAACGGGGCGTGCCCTGCCATCAGCCAGCGGGTTGACTTACCGCCTCCACCCAGAGGTGGAGGCGCCGTCCGTCAGTAGTATGCATTCCATGCCGAGCACCTCCGCAGCGCCGCGGTCCGTCCCCTCCCGGCGCGTCACCCTAACGGGCTGGGGCCGCATCGCGCCGACCGAGGCGGACCTGGCCGCCCCGGCAAGCGCCACGGAGGCGGCGGCCCTGCTCCGCCGCCTCGCGGCAGGCGACGGCACCTCGCCAGGCGCCATACCGCGCGGCCTTGGCCGCAGCTACAACAACGCGGCGCAGTCCGCGGGCGGCACGGTCATCTCCACTGACCGGCTGAACAAGGTCATCAGCCTCGACCCCGCCACCGGCGTCGTGGTCGCCGAGGCCGGCGTCTCCCTCGAGCAGCTCATGGTCGCCGGGCTGCCGCACGGCTGGTTCGTCCCGGTGTCGCCTGGCACCCGTCAGGTGACGGTCGGCGGCGCGATCGCGGCGGACGTGCACGGCAAGAACCACCACGCGGCCGGGTCGTTCGCCAGCCACGTCACGAGCTTCGACCTCCTGGTACCAGGGCAGGCCGAGCCAAACCCGGTCACGCCGGAGGCTGACCCGGAGCTGTTCTGGGCCACAGCCGGCGGCATGGGCCTGACCGGGTTCATCACCCGGGCGACCATCCAGCTCAAGCGGGTCGAGAGCTCCCTCATCCTGGTCGAGACGGTCAAGACCAGGGACATCGACGAGACGATGGCCGTGCTCGCCGAGCACGACAAGAAGTACGGCTACACCGTCGCCTGGTCTGACGACCTGGCGGCCGGCGGTAGCCTTGGCCGCTCGATCATCACCAGCGGCGACTTCGCGACGCTTGACGACCTGGATGCCAAGCGGCGTGCGAACCCGTTCGCCTTCGACCCGCGGGCCAGGCTGGCGGCACCGCCCGCCTTCCCGCCCGGCCTGATGAACCGCTACTCGATCCGGCTGGCCAACGCCGCCTGGTACGCCAAGGCACCGCGGCGCCGCGAGCGCGAGCTGCAGACGATCAGCCAGTTCTTCCACCCGCTCGACGGGATCAGGAACTGGAACCGCGTGTACGGGCCTGGCGGCTTCCGCCAGTACCAGTACGTCATGCCGTTCGGCGCGGAGGCGGCGGTCAGGAAGAGCTTCGAGATGGTCAGCGCGCACCGCGCGCCGAGCTTCGTCACCGTGCTCAAGCGCTTCGGCAAGGCCGACCCCGGCCTGCTGTCGTTCCCCGTGCCCGGCTGGACCCTGGCGCTCGACTTCCCGGCCCGCACCCCCGGCCTCGGCCCGCTCCTCGACCAGCTCGACAAGCTGGTTGTCGCCAGCGGCGGCCGCGTGTACCTGGCCAAGGACTCGCGGGTGAGCGCGGCGACGCTGGAGCAGATGTACCCGAGGCTCGATGAGTTCCGCAAGCTGCGGGCCGAGCTCGACCCCCGCGGCATCCTCGCCTCCGACCTCTCCCGCCGCCTCGGCTTGTAAGCGAACGCCGAACCGGGCTCGCCCGGGGGTACGGGGACCTCGTCCCCCAGGAAGATAACTGCTGGGACATGTTGGCCGCGCCGCCGCGCAGCACGAACTTCTGGATCTTGCCGGTCGCGGTCTTGGGCAGCTCGCCCACGAAGGTGATCCCGCGCGGCGCCTTGAAGTGCGCGAGCCGCTCGCGCACGAACGCGATCAGCTCCTCCTCGGTCGCCGGCTGGCCCGCGAGCAGCACGACGAAGGCGTGCGGCGTCTCGCCCCACCGCTCGCTCGGCAGCCCGACGACCGCGGCCTCGCCCACGGCCGGGTGCCGCAGCAGCGTGCCCTCCACCTCGACGGAGGAGATGTTCTCGCCGCCGCTGATGATCACGTCCTTGATCCGGTCCCTGATCTCCACGTAGCCGTCCGGGTGCACCACGGCCGCGTCGCCGCTGTGGAACCAGCCGTCGCCCATCGCCTTCTTGGTCGCCTCCGGGTCGTTGTAGTAGCCGTCCATGACGACGTTTCCCCTGACGGTGATCTCCCCGAGTGTCGCACCGTCCCACGGCACCTCGTCGCCTGACTCGGTCACCACGCGCAGCTCGCCGGAGGTGATCAGCTCGACGCCCTGCCTGGCCTTGAGCACCGCGCGGTCGGCGGGGGAGAGGTCCGCGTGCTCGGGCAGCGGGTCGCACACGGTGATGAACGGCGCGGTCTCGGTGAGCCCGTACACGTGCGTGATGTCCCAGCCGAACTCGCCCTCGAGCCGTTCGATGGTGGCCGCGGCGGGCGGCGCGCCCGCGGTGATCACCCGTACCCCGGCGGGCACCTCGCCGCGGGCCGCGGCGGGCGCGTTGGCCAGCGAGATCAGCACCGTGGGCGCGGCGCACAGCCAGCCCACCCGTTCGCCGGCGATCAGTGAGAAGACCTGCGCGGGCTCAACCTTGCGCAGGCAGACGTGCGTGCCGCCCGCGGCGGTCACCGTCCAGGTGAACGTCCACCCGTTGGCGTGAAACATCGGCAGCGTCCACAGGTAACGGTCGCCGACGCCGAGGCGCAGGTGCAGCAGGGTGCCGATGGTGTTCACCGCGGCGTTCCGGTGCGTGATCATCACGCCCTTGGGCCGCGACGTGGTGCCGCTGGTGTAGTTGATCGTCAGCAGGTCCCGCTCGCCGATCTCCGGCCTGGCGAACGCCGCCCCCGTGTCGCGGATCAGCGCCTCGTAGTCCAGCCAGCCGGGACGCGAGCCCTCGAACGCGACGAAGTGCCGCACGCCGGGCATCTGGTCGCGGACCGCGTCGATCGCGTCCAGGTAGTCGCTGTGCACGCAGAGCACCGTGGAACCCGAGTGGTTGACCATGTAGACGAAGTCTTCCGCGGTGAGCCGGTAGTTCATCGGCACGAGCACCGCGCCGAGCTGCGGCACCGCGTAGAACGCCTCGAGCTGCGCGTGCGTGTTCGGCGCGATCGTGGCGACCCGGTCGCCCTGGCCGACGCCGAGCGCCTGCAAGGCGCCCGACCAGCGGTCGCAGCGGTCGAAGAACTGCTCGTAGGTGAGCCTGAGGTCGCCGTCGACGACGGCCTCGCGCGCGCCGTGCAGGCGGCGGGTGCGGCGGGCGAACTCAAGCGGGGACAGCGGCGTTTCCATGGAACGCATCCTGCCAGCCGGGCGTGGTCTTTAAACAGTGGGTCTAGGCCGTCATCCAGAACGGGAGCGGCTTACTCATCCCCGACCGCCAGCTCCCCGACCGCGAGTTCCCTGACGGCGTTGCGGTGCGCCGTCGGGCGAGAGGTTGTCATAGCAGGTGTTCAGCATGGCCCGCAGCTCGCCCGTCTGCTGCCCGGTCAGCCCGGCGATCATGTCGCCCTCGAGGGCGGCGACCTCGTCGCGGTAGCGGTCGAGCAGCATCCGTCCCTCGGCGGTGAGCGAAACCACCAGCCGCCGCCGGTCGGCCCGGTCCCGGTGCCGCTCGATCAGCCTGCGGCCCTCCAGCGTGGTGATCATGTCGGCCATTGACTGGGCGGTGACGAACGAGTGCCTGGCCAGCTGCGCCGATGACATGTCGTCATGCCGTTCGAGCACGGTGAGCGCGGTGTACTGGATGGCGGTGAGCCCGGCCGGCTTGACGATCTCCTCGAGCCGCGCGCGCACGGCGAGTTCCACCCGCTTCACCAGGTACAGCAGCAGCGGCGCGGGCTCGGTTCCAGGCATGTGCCGAGATTATCCGAGCCCGCGCCGCGCTATGTGCGGAAAGCCAGGGCGGTTAACACGCGGTTACCATGCGGGGACCGCGCCGGTCAGCGCGCCGGGGTGGTAGTCGGTGAAGCGGGCCGGGCCAAGGTTCACGGCGTTGGCCGCCTGCTCAAGGCTGGCCGCCGTCGCCACGTCGCCCCACCGCCCGGTGGTGACCCGCGCTACGACCGCCTCGACGCCGGCCACCAGCTCGGACGGGCTGAAGTTGCAGTGCCCGAAGCTGTTCGTGTACGCCTGGCGCAGCAGGTCGCCGCGGCCGGCCCGGTCGACTAGCTGGCGGTAGTAGTTCTCGTTCTGCACCGGGACGAGGTTGTCGCCGATCGTGTGCAGGTCGAGTTCCGGTACCTCAAGACGTCCGGTCGGGACCGAGGTCCGGTAGAGCGAGCGCAGCGCCGCCGGGTCCGCCGCGATGTTGGTGTGCGCGGTGAGGTTCGCGAGGTCGGCGTTCAGGTTCAGGCCGGCCGCGTGGTACAGCGCCTCGACTTCGGGCCGGTACGGCGACCGCCGCAGCACTGCGGCGAAGTTCGTCCCGATGTCCCAGGTCGCCTGGCCGCCGTCGGCCTGGTCGATCGAGACCCGGCCGAGCTCGATGAAGTCCATGATGCTGAACGAGCCGCCGAACATCACGTTGTACTGCGCGGACTCCTGCGCGGCCGGGCCGACTGCCGGGGCGGGCGCGGACGGGTCCCACGGCGTCACGTTGAGGAACGCCATGGCGAGCGCCAGCCTGGCCTGGCCGGCCACGGTCTGCTGCGCCGTCGCGGCGGCCGCGCTGAGCGCGCCGGCCGTGCCGAGCGCGTTGGGTATCGTGCCGAACCCGACGAGCTGGGTGGCCGGGTTGCCGAGCAGCTGGGCGATCGCGTACTCGCCGTCGATCTGGTACTCGTTCAGGTTGACGCCGCCGCCGACGATGCCGCAGGTGGTCAGCGCGCCGTCGATCTTGCCGCGGCCCGACTGCGCCTCAAGGGCGCTGACCAGCCCGCCCATCGAGGAGCCCAGCGCGATCACGTGCCTGGGACGGGACGGCAGCACGGTGGACTCGACGGCGGCCAGGGTGCCGAACTGGTCGCTGACGGCCGTGTCGAGCGCCCACTGCGAGTTGTTCGGGTCGTAGGACGAGCCGGCCAGCGCGTACCCGTCGGCGAGCAGCGCGGCCTGCGTGTTCGGGTCTGGCGCGTCCGCCGCGGTGAGCGGGCCGAAGCCGTGGCTGTACAGGACCAGGTTGCCGTTCCAGTTGGCGGGGTATTCCGCGATCCACACCGTGCCGTTCGCCAGCGTCCCGGTGACCTGGGTGCCGGGCGCCGCGGCCGCGGCGCGCGCGGCGCCCGGCACCGCAAGCGACGCGCCCGCCGCGACCAGGGCGGCCGCGGACGTCGCGATCGCGGTCTTGCGGAGCTTCGTCTTCATCCGCATCAGATGCCTCCTCGCATCGATGGCCCGTGCACGGGCCACGTTGATGTGGATGTTTGCACGTATCGCCAGGAACGTACAGGTTTCCTGATAATTACGTCTAAATAACGGGCTGTCGGTTTCTGTGGGTACCGCGAAATGGCTGACCCGGAGCGCGGGCCGCCAGCGTGCGGAAGCCGGGCTGGGCCGCGCAGGCTCCAGCGCCGACCCGGAACCGCCCGGGGGCACGAGGATCCGCGCCCCGTTAATGCAGCCGGGTCACCACCCTGGGTATGGGATCATATGCAGCATGGATCTTCTCGCCGACCTTGAGGCCAGGGGCCTCGTCCAGGACAGTACCGACCGCGACGCGCTGCGCGCCCGGATCCAGGCTGGCCCGGTCGGCGTGTACTACGGCTGCGACCCGAGCGCCGACTCGCTCCATGTCGGCAACCTGATCGGCCTGCTCGTGCTGCGCAGGTTCGCGGACGCGGGGCACAACGCGATCGCGCTGGCGGGCGGCGCGACGGGGATGATCGGTGACCCGGGCGGCCGGTCCAAGGAGCGGAACCTGCTCGACGCCGCGACACTCGCGGCCAACACCAGGCGGATCGCGGAACAGCTTGACCGCATCTCCCGTGTCTCCCTGGTCAACAACCTGGACTGGACCGAGTCGGTGTCGCTGCTCGACTTCCTGCGCGACATCGGCAAGCACGCCAGCGTCAACCAGATGGTCGCCCGCGAGTCGGTCAAGGCGCGCCTTGAGAGCGAGAACGGGATCTCGTTCACGGAGTTCAGCTACCAGCTCCTGCAGGCCAATGACTACCTGCACCTGAGCAGGAAGCACGACGTGGAGATCCAGATCGGCGGTTCCGACCAGTGGGGCAACCTGCTGGCGGGCGTGGACCTGATCCGGCGGGCCGACGCCAGGCACGTGCACGCGTTCACCTGGCCGCTGATGCTCCGCTCCGACGGCAAGAAGTTCGGCAAGTCCGAGGAGGGCGCGATCTGGCTGGCCGCCGACCGGGTCTCCCCGTACCAGTTCTTCCAGTACTGGATGAACGTTCCGGACGCTGACATCGAGCGCTACCTGCTCCAGCTCACGCTGCTGCCGGTGGAAGAGGGCAAGGCGATCGCGGCCGCCCACGCGCAGGCACCGCACCGGCGCGACGGCCAGCGCCGCCTGGCCAGGGAGACCACCACGATCGTGCACGGCGCCGAGGCGGCCGCGGCCGCCGAGGAGGCGAGCGCGATCCTGTTCGGCGGCTCCCCGGCGGGCGCCTCTGAGCAGGCCCTGGTGTTCCTCGCGACCGAGGTCCCGACCTCCCCGTTCACTGCCGGGGTGACCCTCGCCGCGGCCCTCGCCGCGACCCCGCTCGCCAGCTCACTGTCCGACGCCCGCCGCACGATCGGGCAGCGCGCCGCGTCGGTCAACGGCGAGGTGGTACCGGAAGACCGCCCGCTCACCGAGGCCGACCTGCTGTACGGCCGCTGGCTGGTGCTCCGCAAGGGCAAGCGGAACTACCACCTGCTCGACGCCGCGGGCTGACGGCGGCCCGCCGGCGGGCGTCACGGGCGGCCGGGCAGTAGCACACTACGAACTCTTTACCCTGCTGACCGGGCCGGGTTACCGCCGTGACTAGCGCCGGCTTAACGCCCTCGCCCGCCCGCCGCGTGGAACACTGGCTCTGGTTAACCGAGCGACGGGACGGGCCATGGCAGGGCGGAAGAAGAACGGCCAGCCGGCCAGGTCAGCCACACTGGCAGGCGCCCAGGGCACGGCGGAGCTGCACGCCGTGCTCTGGCGGGCCGCGGACAAGCTCCGCGGCTCGATGGACGCCGCCCAGTACAAGGACTTCGTGCTCGGCCTGGTCTTCCTCAAGTACGTGTCGGAGGATGCCCGCACCGGTAACGGCGTCTTCCTGGTGCCCGAGGATGCCCGCTGGGACAGGCTCGCGGGACAGGCGGGACAGGCGGGACAGGCAGGACAGACGGGACAGACGGGACAAGCGGGGAGGGCGGGCGGGGCGGGTGGAGCGGGCATCGGCGAGCTGATCGACGGCGCCATGGACGCGATCATGCGAGCCAACCCGTCCCTGCGCGGCGTGCTGCCGAAGATCTTCAGCCGGGACAACGTCGACCAGCGCCGCCTCGGCGAGCTTGTCGGCCTCATCGGCGGCGCCCGCTTCACCGGCCACGGCGGAAGCCGCGACGTGCTCGGCGAGGTCTACGAGTACTTCCTTGAGATGTTCGCCCGCGCCGAGGGCAGGCGCGGCGGTGAGTTCTATACACCTGCCAGCGTGGTCAAGCTCCTGGTGGAGGTCCTCGAGCCGTACTCGGGCCGGGTCTACGACCCCTGCTGCGGTACTGGCGGCATGTTCGTACAGGCGGAGAAGTTCGTGCTTGCCCATGCGGGCCGCCGCGATGACCTGGCCGTCTACGGCCAGGAGTCCAACGAGCGCACCTGGCGGCTGGCCTCGATGAACCTGGCGATCCACGGCATCAGCGGGAACCTGGCGGGCCGCTGGGCCGACACGTTCCGCACGGACCTGCATGCCGGATCTCGCGGCCGACTTCATCCTCGCCAACCCCCCGTTCAACATGTCCGACTGGGCGCGCGAGGCCGGTGACCCGCGGTGGCGCTACGGCGTTCCCCCGGCGGGCAACGCGAACTTCGCCTGGCTGCAGCACATCGTCGGCAAGCTCGCCGCGAACGGCTCGGCCGGCGTGGTCCTGGCGAACGGCTCCATGTCGTCGCGGCAGTCCGGTGAGGGCGAGATCCGCGCCGCTCTCGTTGCGGCGGACCTGGTCGCCTGCATGATCGCGCTGCCACCGCAGCTTTTCCGCACCACTGCGATCCCCGCCTGCCTGTGGTTCTTCTCCGGTGACAAGGGACCGCAGGCGGCGAAGCGGCTGAGCGACCGCCGCGGCGACATCCTCTTCGTTGACGCCAGGTCAATGGGGACGCTGGCTGACCGTACCGAGCGCGTCCTGGTGGACGAAGACATCGCCAGGATCGCGGGGACCTATCACGCCTGGCGCGGCACGGCCTCCGCCCGCGCAGCGGGCCTGACGTACGCGGACGTCCCCGGTTTCTGCCGCTCGGCGAGCCTGGATGAGGTCCGCGAGCACGGCCACATCCTGACCCCAGGCCGCTACGTGGGCGCTGCGGAATCCGGGGATGCTGACGGCGAGCCCGCCGCGGAGAAGATCGGGCGGCTCGCCGGTGAGCTTCGCGGCCACCTCGACGAGTCCGCCCGGCTGGCCCTGGTCGTTCGTAGCCTGCTTGAGCGCCTCGATGCCTGAACTCGTGCGGCTCGGCGATCACGTGGACCTGCTGACCGGGAACGCGTTCAAGAGCGCCGGCGACGCCACCTCCGGCATCCGGCTGCTGCGCGGCAACAACGTCAAACCGGGGGTCATCCGCTGGGATAACGCCAGGTACTGGCCGGCCGCCGAGGCCGCCGCCTACCAGAGGTACCGGCTCAAGGCCGGCGACGTCATCATCGCCATGGACCGCCCGTGGATCGAGGCCGGGCTCAAGTACGCGGCGCTGCGGCCGGCGGACGTGCCGAGCCTGCTTGTGCAGCGCGTTGCCTGCCTTCGCGCGCTTCCGACGCTGGACCAGCGGTTCCTCGCCTGCCTTATCGGCAGCCCGGCGTTCACGGCCTACGTGCTCGGCGTGCAGACCGGAACCGCCGTGCCGCACATCAGCGGCAGGCAGATCCAGGACTTCTGGTTCGCGCTGCCGCCGCTGCGCGAGCAGCGGGCGATCGGCGAGCTGCTCGGCGCGCTGGACGACAAGATCGCCGTCAACGGCGCGACGGCGGCTACGGCGTCCGGTCTCGCGGAGGCGCGCTATGCCCAGCTGGTCGCGCTCGCGGCCGTCAGCTCGCCTGCCAGCGAGCCGGTTGGCGCACTGATCGAGCTGCGATACGGCAAGGCGCTGCCCGCCGCCGAGCGCGTGGCGGGGGAGTTCCCGGTATTCGGGAGCGGCGGCCTGGTCGGCTTTCACGACACGTGCCTCGTCGATGGCCCGGGTGTCGTCGTCGGGCGCAAGGGGACCGTTGGCGCGGTCTACTGGTCGGAGCGGAGCTTCTTCCCGATCGACACGACGCTCTACGTGTCCCTGCGGAGGAAGTGCCTGCCGATGGAGTTCGCCTTCTACATGCTCAGGCACCTTGGCCTGGAAGGGATGAACTTTGACTCGGCGGTGCCCGGCCTCAGCCGGCGTGGCGTTCTCGGGCTGGAGGTCCAGGTGCCCAGTGCGCCGGCCCTGCGCCGGTTTCACCAGGACGTGCGGCCGCTCTTCCTCCTGCGCGAGGGGCTTTCCGTGGAGTCTGAGGGCCTCGCGCGGCTACGGGACACGCTGCTGCCGAGGCTCATCGCGGGTGAGGTCAGGCCGCGGGACGCCGCGCGGGCGGTCGAGGACGTGGCGTGACGGTGCCCAGTTACGCTAATTCCCGGCCTTAGCCTGGCTAACCAGGTCGGCGGCGGCCGCGGGCCAGGCCGGGTAGCTGAAGTCGAAGCCGGCCGCGGTCAGCCGCCCGGGCAGCACGTAACGGCTCTTGAGCAGCAGCTCGGTGTCCGAGCGCAGTGCGAACGCGCCGATCTCGGCCATCCACCGCGTCGCCGGGAGCCCGGCCCGGACGCCCCACGCGCCCCGCAGCTCGCGCATGAACTCCCGCTGCGGCAGCGGCGACGGGGCGGCCAGGTTCACCACGCCGCTGATGTCGTCGCGTGCGATGAGGAACGACACGGCGCGGGCCAGGTCGGCCTCGTGAATCCAGGACACGTACTGCCGCCCGCCGCCGACCGGGCCGCCCAGGCCGAGGCGGGTCAGCCGGGACAGCAGGGCGAACGCACCGCCCCGCTCCGGGCTCATCACGATCGCCGTGCGCAGCGCGACCTTGCGCGTCTCCGGCGTCACGGCGCTGGCCTGCGCCTGCTCCCAGTTCACCGCGATCGACACGCTGTAGGACCAGTACGCGGGCACCCCGGGCTCCGTGCCGCCGATCTCTCCGTGCGCCTCGTCGTTCGGCCGGCCGGTGCTGTGCGCGTAGATGGTCGCGGTGCTCATCTGCAGCCAGGCGGCGGGCGGCCGGCGCGCCGCCGCGATCGCCGCGCCGACGACCCGCGCGGAGTCCACCCGGGAGTCCATCATCTGCCTGAGGTTGGCGTCGGTGTACCGGCAGTTGACGCTGCGCCCGGCCAGGTTGATGACCACGTCGCTGCCATCGACCTCCGCCGCCCACGGCCCGAGCGTCCGGCCGTCCCAGCCGACCTCACCGCTGCGTCGCGGCTGCCTGGTCAGCACCACGACCTCGTGTCCTGCCTCGGCCAGCGACCGGACCAGCGTGGCGCCGATATGGCCGGTACCGCCCGGTATCACGATCTTCACTTGTCTAACTATGCACGCGCGGGGCAAGCCGTTTTGAATCAGGCGGGAAATGGTGCCCTGAAAATTCGAATTATTCGACTGATCTGCTGAGGTAAATTATCTCTCGAAACGTTAAGTCGAAAGCTTTAACGATCATCGATCTCGTGATATTATTCGACTATCGAATCTTGGATGATCATTATACGAGAATATGATCGATAGAGAGGTCGCTGATGGGCTGGCAGCCAGGCGAAGGCAGCGGGACGGGCGGACAGCCTGCCCCGGGGCCTGGCGCGCCCGCCGGCGCCTCGCGCGATGACCGGTTGTCCGGGTTCGCGCGGGGCGCGCAGTGGGATCAGTGCCCGCCCGGCCCTGAGCTTGCGGCCGTCCTGGCGGCGGTGGCCGGGCCGGAGTGGCGCTGCCCGGGCGCGGAACCGGATGAGCTCATCGGGGTGGTGCGGCGGCTCGCGGCGCTTGAGTCGTGGGCGTCGGCGGCGAAGCTGGCGGTGGTCAGGGAACTGATCCGGCAGGACGACATGCCGGCGCTTGCCCGGCCCCGGCACGGTGACCTGCCCGATCAGTGGAGCGACTCCCTTAACCATGAACTCGCCCTCGCGCTTGCGGTGTCCGTGCAGTCGGCGGAGCGGACGGCGCTGACGGCGTGGGAGCTCGGCGCGCGGCTGCCGGGCATCGCCGCCCTGCACGCGGACGGCACGCTCGCCTACTCGAAGGCCAAGCTGATCGTGGAAACGTTCCAGTGGCTGAGCGACGCGGACGCGGCCAGGGCCGAGGCGATGATCATCCCGCAGCTGACCGGGACCACGGGCAAGACGTGGGGCCAGGTCATGAACCTCGCCGCCCGGATCGCCAGTGAGGTAGACCCCGGCCTGGCGGAGCGGCGGCGCAAGGCGGCCGTTAAGCACGGGTCGCGGGTGCAGATGTTCCGCGAGCGGTCCGGCGCGGCCGGACTGTCCGGCCGTGACCTGCCCGCCGGCGAGACCCTGACCGCCTATGCGAACCTGGACGCCCGCGCCGCGCAGTACAAGGACTCCGGCGCGTTCCCGGGCGCCCTGATGGACCAGCTCCGCACCACCGCTTACCTCGACCTGATCAACGGCAGGCCGGCCGAATCCCGCATCGCCCAGGGCAACCTCAGTACCGACACCGCCGATCCGGATGAGATACCAGACGACCTGATCGCCGCGCGTCCGGGCGGCGGCTCACCAGGTGACACGGAAGCCGGCGACGGCGAGTCGCCCCGCGCGGACGAGCCAGGGCGACAGCGAGGCCGGGCGACAGCGGGCCGGGCGGCGGCGGCCAGGCGGCGCGGCCAGGCGGCGGCGGGCCGGGCGGGCAGCCCGCAGGGCGTCCCGTCCTGGCGGACCTGGTCGTCCCGCTCGCCACGCTGCTCGGCCTCGCCGACCGGCCGGGCGAAGCGCACGGACTCGGCGTCCTCGACCCGGACCTGTGCCGCGACCTCGCCCGGCTCGCCGCCGCCAGCCCGCACAGCCAGGTATGCCTCACGGTCACCGACCCCGACGGCATCGCCATCGGCCACGGCTGCGGACGGGCCGGAAAGCCGCCCGGCGCGGCTCCGGCCAACCCTCCAGCCGGAGCCGCGCCACCTTCACTGGCCCTGCCCGCCAGGCTGAACCTGACGATCACCGCTGACCGCCTGTCCGCGATGCTGCTAAGCGCGTCCAGGTCGCCCGGGAAACCCGGTGCGCCCGCGTCGGCCGGCTGGGCCTTCACCTGGCGCGATGCCCGCGGCTCGCCGGGCTCACTGGATGACCCAAGTTGGTGCGGCACCTGGACGCTCACGCTGCCCGGTGGCCGCCAGCTCGCCGTGCGGATCGAGCCGGTGCCCACCCGTGCCTGCGATCACCGGCACGAGTCCCACGGCTACCAGCCCAACGACACGCTGCGCCACCTAGTCCAGGTCCGCGATCACACCTGCACCTTCCCCCCGTGCTCACGGCACGCCCGCGACTCGGACTTCGAGCATGCCCAGCCATACGACCAGGGCGGCCGCACCTGTAGCTGCAACGCCGGCGCGCGCAGCCGGAAGTGCCACAGGATCAAGCAGTCACCGGGCTGGACTGTAATCCAGCCGAAGCCGGGCTGGCACGAGTGGACGACGCCGAGCGGCCGGACGTATGTCCAGGCTCCGTACCGCTATCCGGTGTGATCTCTCTGATCTGCCACCTTTTAACGCTGAGATATGAACCCTTCTACGCCTGGCCGGTCACAGGGCCACGGATACGGGTCATGATCTGGTTCGCTTCGTCCTCGGAGATCTCGTAGAACTGGTTGTCCATGTTCCCGCGCTCGTATGAGTAGAGCAGGGAACTGTATGTCCATTCGAGGTCGCGTCCGAACTGCTCGTCGTTCTGTTCCTTGTCGGTCTCGGTCCGGCGTAGAAGCCCCGCGGGCTCGTCTCTGCTGCTGTAGTCATCGACGATTGCGTAGTAGGTGACCTTCGTTGGCATCGCGCTCCTACGGGTAGTCCGGGATGTCCTGCGCGCCCGGTGGGACTGGGACGCGGGCGGTTACCCGCTTTTGATAGTCCTCAAGTTCACGCTGCTCGGCTGGTGTCGGGACACCCACGCGCAGCTTTTCGTAGGCCCAGTGGGTCTCCTCTTTGGCGTCAAGGCTTGCCTGGGTATGGAACTGAAGCTCAAACATCTGACCGCTGGCGGGCACTCGCCATCGGCTGTTGACTCCTTTGTACTGCTCCTTGTCCCATGAGTTCCGCCGTTCGACGAGTTCGAACCCCGCGTCGGTGAGTCGGTCGCAATCTGCGTAAACGCCTTCTGTGTAGGCGTACTCGGAATAACAGAACGTGTATCTGATCGCGTCCTTCACGTTGGCGACCGCCCGGTCGACAGTCACCCCTTTCTTCTGCACGTCGAAGGTGACCTTCTCGGTAAGGCGGTCCATGCCCTTGAGGCTGTTCTCCAGTCCTGCCAGGTGGCGCTCTGGGTCCTCGGCTTCAATGCGCTTCATGACCGGGGTCACGGTGCCGTATTCGATGCCGCTGATCTTCTCGTAAGCCTGGCGGATGGTATAGGACCGGTACGCAGCGTCGGCAGTGCCCCGGCTCTCCATGGCCCGGACGATCCGGGTCTGACGCTCGGCATCCGGATCGAGTGGGGAAGTCCCGTCACGAGCACCAGCAGGATTGGAAGCGCTAGCGATATCCAGGGCGTCAGCGTGCTCGTCGTCACCGTCCGACTGATCGATCTGCACCGACTACCATCCAGTGTCGCAACCCAATTACGGTCACTCATCCGTGGTAACGGCCAGACCTTCAATCCGGTTCAGGGATAGACGCGGGCCGCCCATGATCAGCCGTCATCCGAACGCCCATGTCACCATGAGCGGGAACTCGGCCCGCCACAGGGCGCCCCCGTGCGGCGCGACCCGCTCGCTCATCACGACGTCCGCGCCCGCGTCGCGCAGCGCGGCCGCCCAGCGGGTCGCGTTAGCGAGGAAGAACGGCTCCAGCGTGCCGGCGACGAGGTACGTGCGCGGCACCCGGCCCGTTATCGCGCCGGCCGGCCGGTAGCCTGCGCCCGGCGAGCCGGAGAAGATCGCGCCGTAGACATCCGGATGGGCGATCCCGAGGGCCAGCGCGAGCTCTCCGCCCGCCGAGGCGCCGAACACCGCGGTACGTTCGGCGGGCAGCGCGACCCCGAAGCGCGTTCGCGCCCAGCGACGGACGTCCTCGACGAAAAACCTCTCATGGGCCGCGAACCGTTCCGCGTCAAAGGCCGGCGAGTACTCCTGGAGTCGCAGCGTCTCATCCGCCAGCCCGTGCACGCCGACGATCATCGTGGGCCGCACGCCGGCCGCCTCGAGTACCCCGCCCCAGCGTGCGACCCCCTGGCCGTCGCCGGCGAACACGACCGCCTCAGGGGGCACCGGCGGGACGTACACCGTGACCTGCCTGCCGCCGTCGTAGTCGAGCGTCTCGGTGACCAGCTCTCCCTCGTAACCGTTCACGGTGACATCAGATCAGGATGATCAGGATGAACGCCATGGTGACGCCCGTTGCCACCTGGCATCCCTTCATCACGGCGGGGGAAAGCAGCAGGCGTGCCGCGGGGCCGGCCGCCGGAGCGGACTCCGTGCCTGGTCCGGCACCGGACGCGCGCCCGGCCGCGGCGGCGGCCAGCGCGGACCCGGCCGGCCCGAGCGGGCGGCCCGCCGCCTGGAAGTAGCCGTCGGCGCCGGCCCGCCGGTCCAGGTCACGGACCGCGAACGCGATAAGCAGCAGCGTGAAGATCAATGCCAGGGCCGGCGCGCGCAGGGCCGGCAGGCCGCTGGACGAAAAGCCCATTCCGGACATCCCGCCCGTGCCGGGCACGGCCGGGGCCGCCAGGGCGGCGAACAGGTACAACATCGCCGCGCTGTGCACCAGGGGCGGCGTGTATTGGCCGCGGCCCAGGACGGCGCCGCGCTCCCTGCTCTCTCGCCACAGGCGCCAGGCGAGCCAGGCCGTCAGGACGGCGAAGGCGACCGCCCAGGCGGCGTTCGGCAGGATGCTCAGGCCGGGCACCAGTATGCCCGCCATGGCGATTCCCGTCAGCAGACGGGAAGCGGCGATGTCCGCGTGGCTCGCTCCGGTCCAGGCGCGCGCCATCACCAGCTGCCCGGCGCTCACCTCGGCGACCAGGAGCGTGACCGCGGCGAAATCTCCAGGATCCAGGCGGGGGTGCTCATCCGGATTCCCCTTCGGCCGGGCCGCCGGTGCCTTCGGCCAGGCCGCCGGTGCCTTCGGCCAGGCCGCTTTTGCCCTCGGCCCGCCCGGCCACCGTGGCGGACGGCCAGTAGGCCACGGCAAGGAGGGCCAGCAGGGGTGCGGAATTCGGGTCGGTGGCGCCGCCGGTCAGGATCTGGCCGAATGCCTGGCCGAACACCCAGAAGAACGCGGCCACCACGAAAGCCAGGATCAGCGTGCCGCGGGCCAGCGGCGGCGGCAGGAACACCCCGGCCGCGATGATGGCCAGCGCGACGGCCAGCACGACCGAGGCGGCCAGCCCCTGCTGGTCGAGCGCCGCGGCGGCCTGGTTTTCCAGCCCGGTTACCCAGCCCGGTTCCCCGCCGGTCATGGCCACGATTATGTCGTGCAGCGCCTGCGGCGCCCGGTTCTCCGGGGTCAGCGCGAAGTACGCCAGGCTGCCCCACAACACTAGCCACAGCAGCCGGGCCGCCGCCGCTCCGACCGCCCGGGCCGCCGCGAACGGGGCGGTCACGCCCGCCCGGTCGGCCGGCCACAGCAGCACGGCGAGCAGCGCGTACAAGATCACCGCGCCGGGACCGCCGGTCACCGGGTTCGCGGCGCCGCTCAGCACGCCGCCGAGGCCTTCGCCGAACCACCACACGCCAAGCGACCACGCGATCGAGGCGGCCAGCGCCACCCGGACCGTGGGACGGTAGGCGATGCCCAGCCCGAGCAGCAGCTGAAAGGTGGCGAAGACCGTGTTGAGCAGCACCAGGTGGTGCGCGACGAGAGCCGCGTTCCAGCCGATCGGGCCGGCGATGACACCGGGGTTTCCCGTCGCGGTATCCCCGATCATGTCCCCGAACATCGTGCTGTACATGGACGACTGGTACTGCAGCAGCCCGTCAAGCAGCCAGGCGGCCGCCAGGATCAGCTGCAGCACCCGGCGCGCGTCCGTCCCGGGCGGGGCAGCGGCGCCAGCGTGTTCCCGTCCCAGGACGAGCTCAGCCATTGCCGCCTTTCCCCGCACTGGCCTTACTTCGGAAGGTTCAGGATCTGGATGCTGCCGTCGCCCTCATCGGTGACGTATGCCTGGCGCCCGTTGGCCAGCATCGCGATGCTCGTCGGCGCCTTCCCAACCGGGACATGGCCGATGACGAGGTTGTCCGCGGTGTCGATCACCGTGACGGTGTTGTCCAAGTTGTTGGCGGTGTAGAGGAAGCGCCCGTCTAGTGAGTACACGATGTTCAGCGGGTTCCTGCCGACCGGGATCTGCGCGATCATCTTGTTTGTCGCGGTGTCGATCAAGAAGACGACGTTACCGTCGAAGCTGGTGACTGCCAGGCGGCTGCCGTCGGGCGAGAGGGCTTCGCTGTGCGGGGTCTCGCCGACCGTGATGTTCGCGATAACAGCGTTGGTGCTGGCATTGAGGACCGTGACGGTGGCGGACATGTGGTCCGTGGTGTAAAACCGTCCGTTCTTGCTGAATACGACCCAGTGCGGGTTCGCCGGGGTGGCGACGTCGCCGACCAGCGTCTTGGTCGCCGTGTCGATCACGTCGATGACGTTCTCGTTGGTGCCGGTCAGCGACGTGTTGTGGTTGGGCACGTACACGAGCCGCCCGTCCGGGCTTACCGCCGAGGGGCCCGGCGAGTGGTTGTCGACCGGCACGGTGGCCGTCACGGTGCCGGTGGCGGTGTCGACGAACGCGATGAGGTGCACCCGGCCGTTCGTGGTGTAGACGCTGACGTAGGCGGTCTTGCTGTCCGGCGAGAAGGAGACGAACTGGGGCGGCCCCTGGGTGACGGGGATGGTCTTGGACACCTTGCCGGTGGCCGTGTCGAGCACGTTGATCGCGTTCGCGCCCGGGTTGGCGACGTAGGCGAACTTGCCGTTCGGCGCGACCTGGATGTAGCTGGGGGTCTGCCCGACCGGTATCGTCCCCGCGACCGTGGGAAGGGCGACGGCGGCCGCGCTTGCCGTCGCCGACCCGGGCGCCGTCGACCCGCCCGCCGTTGGCGTGCCCCCGCCGCCGGCTGCCGGGGTGTTGTTGTGTCCTCGGGTCAAGCCGAGCGTCACCCCCGCCGCCGCCCCGGCGACCAGCAGCAGCGCCAGGGCGGCCACCAGCCAGCCGCCGCCGCGGCTGCGCCTGCGGCGCCGGCCGGGCCGTCGTCCGGGACCGGTCGGCGCCACGATCGGGTCCGCCGTCGTCGGCGGCGCCGCCACGGGCTGTGACACGGGCCAGCTCGAGGTCGGGTCGCCCCTGGACTCGTACCGGTCGTTGGTCAGCTGGGTCGGGAGATAGCCTCCGCCGGCCAGTTCTGGCGTGTAGGGCACCGCGCCGGAACCGGGCATCATGCCAATCGATCCGCTGGCCGACATCGGCTCCGCCAGCCCGAGCGCACGGCCCGCGTCGTTCATGAATGCCCGGCAGCTGTCATACCGCTCACCGGGGAGCTTGGCGAGGACCTTGGAGAATACGTCGTCGATGGCCCGCGGCAGGCCGGGGCGGGCCGAGGTCGCCGGGATCGGCGGCTCCTCCACGTGGGCCCACATGATCGCGGTGCCGAAGTCCTTCTCGTACGGGAGGCGGCCGGTCAGGCACTCGTAAAGCACGCAGCCGAGCGAGTACTGGTCCGCCATGCCGAGCACCGACATGCCGCGAACCTGCTCAGGCGCGATGTAGTCGATCGTGCCGAGCAGCGCGCCGGCGGAGGTCAGCCCGGACACCCCGTCCTGGTGCTTCGTGATGCCGAAGTCGGTGAGGTACACGTGCTCGGGGTCACCCTCGTCGGTTCCCTGCTCGACCAGCAGGTTGGCCGGCTTGACGTCGCGGTGCACCAGGCCGCGCCGGTGCGCGGCGTCGAGTGCCCGGGCCGCCTGGCTGACCAGGAACACGGCCTCATCGGCCGGCAGCGCGCCCCGCTGCTTGAGCATCTGCCGCAGGTCGGTTCCGCTCACGTAGCGCATCGCGATGTAAAGCAGCCCGTCGCTCGACCCCGTGTCGTGAATCGGGATGACGTTCGGGTGGTTCATCGAGGCGGCGATCCTGGATTCCTCAAGGAACCGGGACCTGAACACGTCATTATTCGCCAGCTCAGGATCAAGCACCTTGAGCGCGATCACGTTGCCGAGCCGCGGGTTCTCGGCACGGAACACGATGCTCATCCCGCCCCTGCCGAGAACGGACAGCAGGCGGTATCCGGCGAACTCCTCGCCGACCAGCGGTATTTCAGCCATGTCTCAATCCCCCGTCCGGGTTCGCCGCCCAGCCGGACGGCAAGCGCTGAGCCAGACCCAAGCGGCCATCCTGCTGGATGTGCCCCTGCCATCCCGGCCGGGCTGGGGTATCTGGCGAAACCTGCTTCCGTCCGCGTGAAAAGGCTCGGCTTAACTGTCCCTGAACAAGTCAACCCGTAGATTCCCGGGCGGTCAATGGAGCTGGATGCGGCCGATAGTGGCCTGTGTGAACTACTGATACAGCCACTGCTTAGAGGTGAAGTAGATGCGCAAGCGAATGTTACTTTTCGGGCATTAGCCGACGCCGGCGTCACGTAACTGGCACATCAGGCCCCCTGACCCGGGCATGCCATCGTGAGGCGGCCGGAGCAAGATCATGAAGGGTTACCGGTGCGGCAACGCTGATAACCCTTCATGATCATGAATGTCAGGCCTGCGCGTTGGGACCTGCGGGCCTGTGGCGGGCGGGAGGTTGTGATGACTGAGGTTGTAGTGGCTGGTGAGGCGCTCATCGACCTAGTCGCCGGAGCCGACGGGCAGGTCCGCGCTCACCTGGGCGGCGGACCGTACAACGCCGCGCGGACAATGGCCAGGCTCGGCGTGCCGACGGCCTTTTTCGGCCGCCTCGCGGGCGACCGGTTCGGCCGGCTTCTGCGCGAGCGGCTCACCGAGGAGGGCGTCGGGATCGCGGTCGCCGAGCCGTCCGGTCGGCCGAGCACACTGGCCGTCGTCGCCGTCGACGACGCGGGCGTCGCCTCCTACAGTTTCTACCTGGACGGCACTTCCGTGGCCGACCTGGACTACGCGGCGGCCAGGCGGGCGCTGCCCGCCAGGATGACCGCCTTGCACGTCGGCTCCCTCGGCCTCCTGATGGAACCGGTCGGCACGTCCGTCGAGCGGCTGCTGCGGAACGAGGTGCCGCCGGGCACCCTCGTCCTGCTCGACCCCAACTGCCGCCCGGGTGCCGTCGCCGACCGCGACGCCTACCGCGGGCGCATCGACGTCTTCGCCCGCCGCGCCAACATCGTCAAGGCGAGCGCGGAGGACCTGGCCTACCTGTACCCGGGCCTGCCGCCAGAGGAAGCGGCCGCGGCGCTGCTCGCGGCCGGACCGTCACTCGTCCTGGTCACCGACGGGCCGCACCCGGCCCGGGCATTCCTGCCGGGCGCCGTGCTTGCCGAAGCAGTGCCCGTCGTTCCCGTGGCGGACACCATCGGCGCGGGTGACGCGTTCGGCGGCGGCTTCCTCGCCTGGTGGCTGGCGCACGACCTCGGCCGGCCCGACCTACGCGACCAGGACCTGGTCGGCGCCGCGCTCCGGGCCGCCGCGGCGGTCGCCGCCCTCACCTGCGCCCGCCCCGGCGCGGACCCGCCGCACCAGGCCGAACTCCTGGCGCGGAACTGGTGGCCCGAGCCGCGGCCGTAACGGGCCCTGACGGCGCGCATAGTTTCCTATTTGCCGGTGAGTGCCCCGAGCGTCGGCAGGTGCACGGGCCAGGGGACGAGCAGCCGCGCGCCGAGGACCAGCGCGCCCGCCGCGACCAGTGCGAACAGCGTCACCCACAGCCCCCTGGGTATCCGGGTCAGCGCGGCGAGCTGGTCGGCGTCGGAGGCGCCGGCGCCCGCGCGGCGGTCGGCCAGGCGCCGCCCAGGCGGCAGCCGCACGCCCCTGGTCGGCGTCCGCGCCAGCTCCGCGACCGGCCTCAGGCCGCCGAACAGCAGGAACCAGACGACACCGTAGGCGAACGCGGCGCGCAGCGCCGGGCCGGCCAGCCAGCTGACCGCGAACAGTGACCCGCCGGTCACCAGCACGGCGAGCATGCCGTACCAGTTGCGCACCATGAGCAGCGTTACCACGAGCAGCAGCAGGAACAGCGACAGCAACAGCGTCACCCGGTGCGCCGCGAGCAGCGCGGCGGCCGCGGCGCCGAGCAGCGGCGGCGTCACGTAGCCGGCGAGTGCCGTCACCACGATGCCCGGACCGCTGCGCCTGCCCCGGGTGACCGTCTCCCCGGAGGTGTCCGCGTGCAGCCGGATCCCGTCAAGCCGCCGGCCGGACAGCAGCGAGGCGACGGCGTGGCCGCCCTCGTGCACGATCGTGATCACGATCCGCGCCAGCCGCCACAGCCGGGGGCTGGTCACGATCAGCAGGGCGACCGCGGCGCTCGCGGCGATCGCCCAGCCAGGCGGCGCGCCCTGCGCGCCGATGAGCCGGTCCCAGAACTGCGCCACGGACAAAGGGTACGCATTCCGGCGAATGGTCTTCCCCGGATCGGGAAGCATCGGCCTCGGCGTCAAGTCATTTATAGATCGCCTTCGATAGGATGACTATGCGTGAATACACTGGCACTCGCTGTTTTCTGACGGGGCAGGGGTGGTGACGTGAGCGGTGCCGGCTGGCGGGCCAGGCGGCGGCGGCGCGGCCGGGCACCGCAGTTGCCGCCGCAGCGGCTGCGGTTGCTCACCCGGCTCGGGGTGACGGCAGTGGTCGCGGCGCTTGTGGCGGTGGCGACGATGGTCGCGGCCGTACTGACGGTGAACTCGGCACCCGCCCCGGCTCGCAGCGCCGCCCGGGCGAGCGTCCGGGCGGCCGTGCCGCCTTCCGCCGCCCCCCGCTCGCCCGCCTACGCGCCCGCCGCCCGCGCCCCCGCCCGCGCCGCCCGCGCCGCCCGCGCCGCCCGCGCCGCGCCCGGCGGCCAGCCGGCGCTTCCGCTGACGCTGACCGCCGCCGACCGTCGTGGCTGCCCCGCCGCGGCGACGGCGTGCGTCGACCTGGCCATGCACCTGACCTGGCTGCAGTCGGGCGGCCAGGTGACCTACGGCCCGGTCCAGATGGAGCCGGGCCGGCCGGGGACCAGGCACCAGACCCCGCGCGGCACGTTCCATGTCGCATGGAAGGCGGGCCCCGGTTTCGTCAGCGACATCTACCACGAGGCGATGCCGTGGGCGACGTTCTTCGAGACGGGCGGCATCGCGTTCCACGGCGGCAGCCTCACTCAGTGGTCGCACGGCTGCGTGCACCTCTCCGTGTCCGACGCCCGCTACTACAACGTTCACCTGCCCGTCGGCGCGGAGGTCGTCGTCTTCTGACCCCGGCGGCCCCTGTCCCGGGATAATTGAATGGTGGACTTCTCGATCAGCCGTGACGGGTACGGGGTGCCGCACGTGCGGGCCGAGACGGCCGCGGGCGCCTGGGCGGGAATGGGCTACGCCTGCGCGCAGGACCGGCTGTTCCAGCTGGACTACGACCGGCGGCGAGCCTGCGGGCGCTGGGCGGAGGTCGCGGGCTTCTCCGCGCTGAGCGGTGACGTGCTGGCCCGGCGCCTCGGGCTCGCCACCGCGGCCAAGCTGGACCTGGCCGTGATGTCGCCGACGGTGCGGTCGGCCTTCGAGGCCTACGCGACCGGGGTGAACCAGGCCATCTCCGACGGGGCGCTGCCCCGGCCCGGCACGTACCAGGTCGAGCCGTGGCGGGCGTGGCACTCCGTCGCCGCGTTCCTTGTGCGGCACGTGCTGATGGGCCAGTGGCAGCACAAGCTGGTGAACGCGGTGCTGCTCGCCCGGGCCGGCGCCGCCGCGTTCGAAACGCTCGAGTCCCGGCCGGTGCCCGGGTCGCCGGTGGCGGTGCCCCCAGAAGGCAGGCTCACCCAGGCACCAGCCGGGCTGGTCGAGGAGGCGCTCGGCGAGATCGAGGGGCACCTCGGCTTCCTCGCCGAGATCGAGCCCGGGTCCAACGCGTGGGCCGTCAGCGGGCGCCGTACCGCGCACGGGGCCGCGGTGATCTGCAACGACTCGCACCGGGCCCTTGACACCCCGAACGTGTACTGGCAGTGCCGGGTGACCTGCCCCGACTTCGACGTCACCGGGGCCACCTTCCCCGGGCTGCCCGGATTCCCGCACTTCGGCTTCAACGGGTCGGTCGCCTGGGCGATCACGCACGCGGACGCCGACACGCAGGACCTGTACCTGGAGCGCTTCGACGGCACCCGGTACCTGACCGAAGACGGCTGGCAGCAGGCGGAGGTCCGCACCGAGCGGATCGAGGTGCGCGGCGGCTCACCGGTCACGGTGCCGGCCTGGGCGACCAGGCACGGGCCGGTGGTGCACGGGCACCCGGGCAGCGGGCACGCGCTGGCGCTCAAGTGGACTGGCACGCACCGGCCCAACCGCGGCTTCGAGGTCATGCCCGCCATGCTCACGGCGCGCACCGCCGCCGAGCTCGCCGCCGTGCAGGACGGCTGGGTCGACCCGGTTAACAACCTGGTCTGCGCCGACGTCGGCGGGCACATCGCCTACCAGTGCCGCGGCGAGCTGCCGGTGCGGTCCTCTGACGGGGCGCGCCGGCTGCCGGTCCCTGGCTGGGACGGCGGGTGCGAGTGGACGGGGACCGTGCCGTTCGCCGAGCTGCCGCGTACGGCCGATCCCGAGGCCGGGTTCGTGATGACCGCCAACAACGTGCTCACCGACGCCAGCCAGCCGTACGTGTCCCACACGTTCTCCCAGCCCTGGCGGGCGGAGCGGCTCCGTACCCTGCTGACAAGACCAGGCGAGTTCACCGCGGACCAGCTGGCGGGGATGCAGGCGGACACGGTGTCCGTGCAGGCTCAGGGCTGGGGACGGCTGCTCGCCGGGCTGGGGCCGTTCGATGACGAGAACGCCGAGGCCGGTAGGCAACTCCTGGCGCGCCAAGATGGAAACCTATCCGCGGACGCGCCGTGGGCGCTGCTTTACGCGTGCTTCCTGCGGGCGCTCGCCGAGGCGCTGTACCGGCCGGTGCTCGGCGCGAAGACGTGGGCGTGGGTGGCCGCCGGGTCGCTCTCCCCGATGCTGTCGCTGGTCAGGCGCTGGCTCGGCAACGACACCTGGGAGCTGCTCGGCGGCCCGGTGCCGCCCGCCCCGGCCGGCGGGGCCGGCGACGAGGCCGCCAGTGCCGCCAGCGATGCCGCCAGCACGGGGCGGGAACGGCGGGAGCGGGTGCTCGCGGCGCTGCCCGGCGCGCTGGCGGGCGCCTGGGCGGCCGCCGTGCGGGAGTCGGGCCCCGACCCCGCGCAGTGGCGGTGGGGCGACCAGCACCGGGCGGTGCGGCTGCACCCGCTGTCCGGGGCCGGCGTGCCGGCCGAGCTGTCGCCCGACGCATCGGCGCACAGCGTGCCGATGGGCGGCGACGCGGACACCATCCAGGCCGCCGGGTACCGCTGGCGGCCGGGCAGCCCGTTCACCGTCACCGCGCTGTCGGTGTACCGCCAGGTGGTCGACCTTGGCGATCCCGCTTCCGCGAGCTTCGTCATCCCGGGCGGCGCGTCGGGCGACCCGGCGAGCCCGCACTACGCCGACCAGCTCGCCCGCTGGGCGGCCCACCAGCGCATCCCGGTGCCCGGCGAGGGCCCGGCGCAGCGACGCCCTCGTTCGGACTACTTATTCAGCAGAACGAGGGCGTGCTCCGCCTTCCCGCCGGCAAGACAACCATTCCAGCTGGCAAAGACGGGAACTAGAGTCGTAGCCATGACGTCCCCCGCTGCTCTCGAAGCGTTCCTGGCCGAGCCCCGCAACGTGATCGTGGCCGGCATCCGCAAGGACGGCCGTCCCCACCTGTCTCCCAACTGGTTCTACTGGGACGGCGAGAAGTTCTACGTCTCCACCACCCGCAACCGCGCCAAGTACCGCGTCTTCCGCCGCGACCCGCGCGCCGAACTGGTCGTGGACGATGCCACGGGCTACCGCTACGTGCAAGTTGCCGCCACCGCGGAGATCCGCGAGGACGTGCCCGCCAACATCTCCCTGTTCCGCGCCATCAGGGCAAAGCACGGCCGCGCCGAGCCGTCCGACGAGGAGTTCGCCGCCGGCCTGATCGCGGAGGACCGGGTCCTGCTCGCCTTCACCCCGTCCGCGCCACCGTCCGAATGGACGGGGGTCGGCCTGGGGTCCGGGTAACCGGGTACCGCGCCGCCGCGCCGTGCCTGCCGCGCCGCTAGCCGGCCAGCGCGGCGGTTACCAGCACGGCGGTGGCGCTGACCTGGAGGATCGCGCCGAAGACGTCGCCGGTCAGGCCGCCGAGCCGCCGGCGTGCCGCCCGTTGCAGCAGCCAGCCCGCGAGCAGCCCGGCGAACGTGGCGGCGAGCCCGCGTACCGCGAGCGGCGGTCCGCTGAACGTGAGCGCGGCGGCCGCCACGCCGCAGCCGAGCGCGCCGGCGGTCAGCGCGCGCTCCGCGGCGGTGGTCCGGCCGGCCACAAGCGCGCCGAACCCGCCGGGCCGTGCGGCGGGCGCCGCGGTCGCGATCACGACCGAGACCCGGCCGGTGACCTCGGCGAGCACGAGCGCGGCGGCGGCCAGCGGCGGCCGCGGCACCGCGGCGAGCGCGGCGACCTGGACCAGCAGCGCGAGGACCAGCGTGCCGACGCCCATCGGGCCGATGTCGGAGCGGCGCATGATGTCGAGCGCGGCGGTGGCCTCTCGCGGCTGCCGAGCCCGTCGGCGGTGTCGGCCAGCCCGTCCAGGTGCAGGCCGCCGGTGAGGACGGCGAGCGCCGCGACCGCGAGCGCCGCACCGAGCAGCCGGCCGGGCCCGGTCGCGTTGCCCCGGGCCGCGGCGAGCAGGACGCCGGCCCCGGTGCCGCCGGCCAGCAGCCCGATGGCGGGCAGCCACAAGACGGCGCGCGCCGCCACCTCGTCGTCGAGCATCCCGCTGACCCCGGCGGGGATCACGGTGAAGAGGCTCACCGCGACCCGCCAGGCGGGCGGCTTGCGCTCGCTCATCGAGAACCCAGCCTCCTTAGCGCAGCCGGCGGGCGATGCCCGCGGTGCACAGCCAGACCTGCTCGCACTCGGCGGCCACGAGCGCGTTCAGCCTGCCGAGCTCGTCGCGGTAGCGCATTCCCGCGGCGGTGGCGGGGACGACACCCGAGCCGACCTCGTTGCTTACCGCCACCGCGACGCGCCTGGTCGAGCGCCAGGCGTGCAGCATCGCGTCGACGCGCGCGGCGAGCTCCTTGTCCGCGCCCGGGAAGCCCGTCCACAGGCCGCACTCGTCCATGACCCCGGCCAGCCAGGTCGACAGGCAGTCGATGAGCACCGGGACCGCCTGCCTGCCGGCCGGCCGGTCCTGGCCGGCCAGCACGCCGTCCAGGTCCAGGGTCTCCAGTGTCGTCCAGCGGGCGGGCCGCCGCTCGCGGTGCAGCCGGATCCGCTCGGCCCATGACGGGTCGGTGTCGTCCGCCGGCCGCCCGCAGGCCACGTAGTCGACCTGGTCCCGGCGGCCGAGCATCCGCTCGGCGGTCACCGACTTACCCGACCGGGCACCGCCGAGGACAAGCACGCGGAACGGCCGCCCGCGCCGGGGCCGGCCAGGCAACGGCAGCGGGCCCGGCCTGGCGAGCGGGCGGGGACCGCCGTCGCGGACCAGCCGCATGACCTAGGCACCTTCCACCGAGACGAACACCGCGAGTCAGCAGCCTACGCTCCCGTGCGCGGGCCGGGCGCCCGGGCGGCGCGGTTCGGCCACGGAACCTCGACCGAGATGGTGGTCAGGAGGCCGACACGGAGACGCCGACTGACGTGCCTGAGCCGGACAGCGTCGGCGCGGTCGGGCTGACCAGGCCGGTGGCGGACGTGCTGTAGGCCACGACATTCGCCTGCGGCGTCACGTCATAGACGAAGCCGGGAGTGCTGCCGGCGGAGCCGACGTTCGTGGTCTTGCCGTACGCCCAGTAGCCGCCGCCGGGCGCCACCTGGAGCGCCGGGTAGACGATGGTGCTACCCCACGGGTAGGCGTCCCAGCCGCCGGTGACGTTCCAGTGCGGCGCGGACAGGCTGGACTGGAACTGCTGCCTGCCGGTTTCCACGTTGGACTGGCTGACGTCTCCGGTGAACGTGAAGGCGACGGTCGAGTCGCCGACGCTGGTCGGTATGCCCGTCCACATCTCGAAGTCCTTGCCGCCGCTGAACACCTGAACCGCGCGCGTCCAGGTGACCCTTGAGCTGGTGACGGACTGGACGGTTACGGTCGTGCTCGGGTCGATCTCGACGAACATGACGTAGATGTTCCGGAGGCTGTCGGGCGAGATCGCGAAGCTGCTCATTCCGGTGCCGTACTGGTAGTACACCGATGAGGCGACCGAGAGAGACGGAGTGGCGGAGGGCGTCGGGGTGGGCGTCGGGGTGGTCGGGGTCGGGTGTCGGGGTCGTGGGGGTGGGTGTCGGGGTCGTCGGCGTCGGCTTCGGGGTGGTCGGCGTCGGCTTGGGTGTCGTCGGCGTCGGGGACGGCTTCACCCTCAGGGGTTTCGCGGCGGGCAGCGCGACCGCGGCAGGAGCGTTGAGCGGTGATCGGGGTCCCGGTCACCGCCGTGACACCGGTGGTCCCTTTCCCGGTTGCCGCCTTCAGTCCCGTGGTAACGGCGCTGACATCGCGGGCCCCCGCCTTCAGGCCGGCCGCCGCCGCGGCGTAATTCCTGTGGACCATGAAGCGGGCCGCCTGCCGCCATTTCGTGAGTCCGGCCATGTACAAGGCTGCTCCGGACGGCGGCATGGGCGCCTTCATGGCGCTCACGACATCAGCCGACAGCTTCCGTGCCGTGGCCGCGTTGGGCCGGGCCGGCAGCACCGCGATATCGCGGCCGACCTTCTCCAGTGCGTGGCCGCCCGGCCCGGCCAGCCACCCCGGTCCCGCGGACGTGACCGGCTGGCCGGACGGCTGCCGCGGACGTGACGGGCGACTTGGCGGCTCCGGTGACGCCCGCGATGAGGACGGCGCCGCCCAGGATCGCGGCGGCACTCAGGGGCGTGCGGTGCCTTCTCAAGGTCCTTGCTCCTGCTCTGTTAGCCAATCGGGCAACTGATGCTAATGTGACAAGTGGGGCTGATGAGTATTGTATATCCCCTACCGCCCTGACCAGCGCATTTGCGCGCCCTCGCTGGGAACTTAAGTCACTTTCCTTGCCTGCACCCGTTTCGCACCTGTCGCACAGCCGTCGCGCCACCCAGGTAGCGCACCCTGGTAGTTGGATCCAGCGGGGGAATCATAACGGGAGGCAACCGATGATCACCATGCGCGACGGCGTGCCCGTCCTCATGTATCACGCCCTGTCGCCGGCGGGCACGCCCGGTTTCGGCCGGTGGACGCTGACGCCGGAGCGGTTCGAGTCCCACCTCGGGTACCTGAGCCAGGAGGGTTACCGCGCGATTACCGTCGCGGAACTGGCCGAGCGCCGCCGTCGTGGAGCGCTGGACTGGTCCGCGCGGCTCATCGTGCTGACCTTCGACGACGCCTACACCGACTTCCTTGACGTCGCGATGCCGGCGCTGCTGCGGTACGGGATGACGGCGACGCTGTTCGTGCCGACCGGATATGTCGGCGGTCACAGCGGGTGGATGCACGCGGACGGTGAGGGTGACCGGGCGGTCCTGTCCTGGCCGGACCTCGGTGAGATCAGCCGGCGCGGAATGGAGATCGGGGCGCACAGCCATACCCACCCGGAGCTGGACACGCTGCCGCCGCACGCGCAGGCCGAGGAGGCGCGGCTGCCGAAGCTGCTGCTCGAAAAGCATCTCGGCGTGCCGGTGAGCTCCTTCGCGTACCCGTTCGGCCTTTACGACCGGCGGGTCCGTGAGGCGGTCGCCGGGGCGGGCTACACCGCGGCGTGCACGATGAACGCCTGGGCCGCCACGCCAGGTGACCACGTGCTCGAGGTGCCTCGCGTCGCCGTTTTCGACGACACCGACGCCGGCCGCCTGGCGGCGCGGCTGTCGGCCAGCCGCGGCCCGGCGCGCCGGGCGGCCCTGCGCGCCCGCCGCGTCGCGCAGGTGCGGGCGCGGCGCGGGCGCACGCGGCCCGGCGGCGGGATCCCCGCGCCGGGCACCCGGCTCGCTCGGCGGGAGGCCTGATGATGAGCGCCGCACAGGAAGCCGCGCCCGCGGCGCCGCTGGCCGCGCGCTGGCCGGTCGCCCGCTGGCTGACCGGGCAGCGCGCACTGTTCGGTACCACGATGTCCCTGCTTGGCACGACCGTGATCACGACCGTGCTCGGGCTTGCGTTCTGGTGGGTTGCCGCGCGCATGCTGCCGCTGAGCCAGGTGGGCTACGGCGCGGCCGCTGTGTCCGCACTGACGCTGGTGGGGACCTTCGGCATGGCCGGGATGAACACCGTGCTGATCGGCTACCTGGCGCGCAGCCCGCAGCATGCCAATGGCCTGCTGACGGCCGCGATGTACGCCAGCGGGCTGATCAGCGCGCTGCTCGCCAGCGGCTTCTGGCTGGTCGCCGCCGTCATGTTGCCGAGGGCCGCGCCGTACCTGCACAGCGGCACGGAAGCCGTCACCTTCATCGCCGGGTCGGCGCTGACCGGGGCCACGTTCATCCTGGACCAGGCCCTGCTCGGCACGTTCGGCGGAAGCCTGCAACTGTGGCGCAATGCCGCGTTCGCCGTGGCCAAGCTGCTGGCGCTGGCCGGCCTGGCGTTGCTGTGGCACGACCAGTTCGGTACGAGCATCCTGGTGGCCTGGGTGGCGGGCACGGCGCTGTCGCTCGTGCCGGTCGGCGTGCTGCTGAGGCGGCGCGGAATGCGGCTCGCCGCCCGGCCGCAATGGCGGCGGCTGCGCGGGCTCGGGCGGGCCAGCGTCAGCAACACCTGGCTGAACAACATGCTCCAGGCGCCGGTGCTCGCGATGCCGTTGCTCGTCACCGGCACGCTGTCGGCCGCCGACGGCGGCGCGTTCTACGTGGCCTGGACCGTCGTCATGGTGGCGGTCCTGCTGCCGTTTCACTTCACCACGGCCCTCTACGCCGCGAGCGCGGCCGATCCCCGGGGGCTGGCGGCGAAGCTGCGCTTTTCCCTGCGCATATCAGTGCTGGCCGGCCTGGCGGGCGTGCCGCTCGTCATCGCCTGCGCCCACCTGCTGCTCCAGGCTGTTCGGCGCGGGGTACGCGACCCGGGCCGCGGTGCCGCTCGAACTGCTCATCATGGGCTATTTCGGCTCGGTGCTGAAGAACCATTACATCGCGCTGTGCCGGATCTCCGGGCGGATCACGCAAGCGGGGATCTACGCCACCGTGTCGACCGCCGCCCGGCTCGCCGCCGCGGTTGCCGGGGCCATGGCCGGCGGCCTGGTCGGCCTGTCAATCGCGCTGCTGGTCGTCATGACCGCCGAGGGCATCGTCGTCATACCGACCGTGTGGGCGGCACTGAACGGCCGGATGTCCCAGCCGGATCGAAAGCCAGGGCCCGTTGCGGGCCCGTTCTCGGAAGGATCGCCAGATGTCGGCGCATAACTCCCCCGCCGCGGCAACGGACCGCCAGGAACGTCGACGCCCGCGGGTGTGCTATTACATGCAGACCCACCGCGCACCCGAGCAGGTGGCGCGCCTCGTCGAGCTGATCAAGGAGAGCAGCCCGGACAGCGTGGTGCTGATCAGTCACGACAGCGCCAGGCCGCCGCTGGATACCCGCCGTCTTGAGGCGCTGCCCGGCGTCCACGTGTTCACCGAGTCTGGCGGTTACGGCGACTTTTCCCACCTGGACCGGTACTTCGCCGCCATCGACTGGCTGGACGCCCGCGGGATCGAGTACGACTGGCTGGAGAACATCACCGGCCAGGACTACCCGCTGCGCCCGATCGCCGACATCGAGCGCGACCTCGCCGACGGCGACGTGGACGGCTACCTGCTCTACTCGCCGGTCTTCCCTGACCGGACCCCGCCGGGCGCCGACCAGGGCTCCGCACCGGGCTTCCGGCTGTGCGCACCGCAGCACGCGGCCACGCGCTACCGGTACAGGAACTGGTGGATCGGCAAGCCCACGCCGGCTAAGCAGCGGTGGCTGCGCCCGCTCATGGGGCTTAACCTGCTACAGCCCTGGGTGCGGGTGAGCCTGGCGTTCTCCACGGTCGGCCTGCGCCGCCGTACCACCGTGTTCAGCGATGACTTCATCTGCTACGGCGGCTGGTTCTTCTGCACCCTCTCCGCCACCTGCGCGCGGTACGTGCGCGACTTCGCCCGCGACAACCCCGACGTGGTCGCGTTCTTCCGCACCGTCCAGGCGCCGGAGGAGGTCTTCATCCAGACCGTCCTCGTCAACTCGGGCAAGTTCCGCTTCGAGCCCGACGCGAAGCGGTACATCGACCTGACCGGAAGCCGCAACAATCACTCCAACACCCTTGGGATCGCCGACCTGGACAAGATGCTGGCCAGCGGGGCCAACTGGGCGCGCAAGTTCGACGGCGCTCATGACGCTGAGGTGCTCGACG
The DNA here is from genome assembly GCA_963811335.1 of uncultured Actinomycetota bacterium. Lineage (GTDB taxonomy): Bacteria > Actinomycetota > Actinomycetes > Streptosporangiales > Streptosporangiaceae > Trebonia. The sequence continues at coordinate 468,110 of CAWERB010000020.1, forward strand.
CCCTCGACCGCCGGGTAAGGGCCGCCGTCCGGTAAGCGCGCCCTGGTTCCCGCGCCTGGTTCCCGCGGCCGGGGCTAACTCCGCCCGCCGAGAGGGAACCGCCTGCGTGTGCGCCACCCGCGCCAGCCCTGCTCGATCAGCCAGAACTCGTCCACCCGCGACGCGATGGGCAGCCTCGCCGCCAAGGCGGCGAGGTCAGCGGGCGGCGCGTCCCCGAAGGCGACGGCCACGTGGGGCACCACCGAGTCGAATTGCCCGCCGTACGGGACGCATGAGGGCCAGCGTTGCTGAATGCGCTCGGTTATCTCCACGAATCGCGGCGCCGGCACCGGGGCGAGGTAGTACACCCCGGGAAACTGGTCCACGTGGTCTAGCGAGAAGGCGAACGGCTCGATGCGGCCGGCCAGGTCGGCGACGTCGGCCTCGTCGGCTGCGGTTACCGAGTGTGCGGGCAGGAACGGGTACATCACCGTGACGTGCAGCGGAGCGCCGTGGAAGGCCACCTTCTGCTGGCCGAGCCATGCCCCGACGGCTGGCTCGGCCTCGAGCACCGGCACGATGAGCGCGGTGGCCGGCCTCAGCCACATGGCCACCTGCCCGGTGAGCGCGCCTGCGGCCCTTCCGGCGATCGCGACGGCTGCGCCAAGTCCGGAAGCGGGGCTGGTCATGCGGGCGGCGCCCATTCCGTCCGGTTCACGTGGGCGCTGAGTGCTTCCATGTCGGTCAGGTCGACGGCCCGCGCCGCGTATCCCTTGTGCAGCGTGACCTGGAGTCGGGCGGAAAGGCACGGCACCATATGGCCGCCGATGACCCCCTCGGTGAACAGACGTTCTCCGCTGGTGAACGGGGGCTTGCCGAGCGCCACGGGCATCACCTCGACGGTGTAGCCGTTGTCGTCCTGCCATGCATGCCGTAGCGGCATGGCCAGCCCCGGGTTGAACTCCCTGACGCCGGGCCGGAACCCCGCGCTGGCCAGCACCTGCTCCAGCCGCTCAATGTTGCCGTGCATGTCACTGACCACCAGGTCGAGGTCGTAGTGACGGCGGGTCTGGTGCCCTATCAGCGCGTCGACGCCCCAGCCGCCCGCCACCCAGGACGACACGGCCGCCGCGCTGAGCGCGTCCATCAGGGTGAGCACCCGCGATTCCGGCATGTACGTGACGCGTGATTTCAGCCACTGCACGCCAGGGAAGCGGAGCAGGAAGGCCAGCGGTGAACGTTCCAGGCCGAGGTAGGCGGCTCGGGCGGCCGGTATCAGGTACCGGCGGGCCGACAGGAGCAGCCAGGCGAGGACGGCCGGGAGGAGCAGCCAGGCAAGGACGGTGGGCTTGGTACCTGCCCGCATCTGCCGTCCCCCCAAGCAGCGCCGCTCGCGGTCGATTACGCTCTCTATATATGTACGAGCAGAAAGTAATCAAACCTGGTGACGGCGGGCAAGGAGATGTTTCGTTACTCGTCAGGATGAGGACCAGGTCGCGCGCGTCAGCCGGCGCTCAGCCCGGCGTCGGCCGCCTGCTGACGGAACGCGGCGGCGATGGCCTCGTGGCGCTCGGCGACCAGCGGGTACCAGTCGGGGTGGGTGAGGGCGTACAGGTCGCCGCGCTTGATCGCGCGGACCGCCACCGCGCCGGCGTCCTCGGGGTAGATCCACCGGTACCTGGGGTTGTCCTCGAGCTCGATGTCCACGTCCTTGAACCCGGCGTCCGGCAGGTCGGCGGGCCGGTTGCGTGATGACCTGCCGATGTTGGTGTGCACCGTGCCCGGGCAGAGCACGGACACCCCCACCCGTGAGTTGTCCGCGGCCAGCTCGGCGGCCAGTACCTCGGTCAGCCCCACCACGCCGTACTTCGCGGCGGCGTAGGCCCCGAGCCGGGGCCCGGCGACCAGGCCGGCCATGGAGGCGGTGTTCACGATATGCCCGCCCTCGCGGTTCTGCTTGAGTACGGGCAGGAACGTGGTGACGCCGTGGATGACGCCCCACAGGTTCACGCCGAGCATCCAGCGCCAGTCGTCGAGGGTCAGGTCGGCGACCGGCGCGAGCGGCCCGATGCCCGCGTTGTTGCAGACCACGTGCACGGCACCGTACCGGTCGAGCACGGCCCGGGCCAGGGCGTCGACGCTGGCCGGGTCGCTCACGTCGGTCGGCACGGCGGCCGCGCCGATCTCCGCGGCGGTCGCTTCCATCGCGTCCCGCTGGATGTCGGCGATGACCACCTGTGCGCCCTCGGCGACGAGCTGGGTGGCGATCCCCCGCCCGATGCCGGAGGCGCCGCCGGTCACCACGGCCACCTTCCCTGCTAGATCAGGCAGTCCGCTCATGAGGACACCTCGCTGGCGCTCGGAGTCCGCATTCGCGGACGCGCAGTGCTTGCCGATTCGCTCGCAAGCTCGCTCATCGCGCCTCCCGGGGGACGGTCTCTTCCGCGACTCTCTCCGATCGCGCGGGGGTGCGCAATGCCAGGACGGGCAAAGAAAACGGAGCGCTGGCCGCACCCCAGTGCGGCCAGCGCTCCGCTATGCGCTCAGGACAAGTTCCGCCGGGTCAGGCCACGGCGGCGGCGCCCGCGGCGAGCTGGTGGCCGATGGTCTCGCCGGTGGCGGGGTCGAAGAAGTTCAGGCGGCTGGTGTCGATGGCGAGGTCAAGCGGGGCGCCGGGGCGGACGGCGGAGCGGGAGGAGACCCGGGCGGTCCACAGCGACTTGCCGCCGGACAGCGCGGCGACCGAGTCGTCGTCATCGTCCTGGTCGGCGGCGCTGGTGATCGCCGAGTGCTCGACCGGCGGGGCGTCGATGGTGAAGATCACGTGGATCTCCGTGCCCAGCCCCTCGGTGACCCCGGTGGTGATGGGAACCCGCGGCCAGGCGCTGTCGGCGAACGCGCCGTCCTCGAAGTCCGAGGGGCGGATGCCCAGGATGACCTGCTTGCCGAAGAAGCCCTCAAGTCCCGGCCTGCTGCTGACCACGCTGGCCGGGACCGCGAGCCGGTACCCGGCGAAGGTGACCGCGGGGCCGTCGTCGCGAACCAGTTCCGCGTTGACGAAGTTCATCGCGGGCGAGCCGATGAACCCGGCCACGAACAGGTTGACCGGCGCGTCGAACAGCACCTGCGGGGTGTCGACCTGCTGCAGCCGCCCGTCCCGCAGCACGCACACCCGGTCGCCCAGGGTCATCGCCTCAACCTGGTCGTGGGTGACGTAGACGGTGGTGGTGCCGAGCCGCTCGTGCAGCTGGTTCAGGGCCGCCCGCATGGAGACGCGCAGCTTGGCGTCCAGGTTCGAGAGCGGCTCGTCCATCAGGAACGCAGCGGGCTCGCGGACGATCGCCCGGCCCATCGCGACCCGCTGCCGCTGGCCGCCGGAAAGCGCGGCGGGCTTGCGGCTCAGGTACGGCTCAAGGCCGAGCATCTCCGCCGCCTCGCCGACCCGCCGCTTGATCTCCGCCTTCGGGGTGTGCCGCAGCTTGAGGCCGAACGCCAGGTTGTCCTCCACGCTCATGTGCGGGTACAGGGCATAGTTCTGGAACACCATCGCGATGTCCCTGTCCTTGGGCGGCAGGTCGTTGACCACCCGCTCACCGATCGAGATGGTCCCGCCCGTGATTTCCTCAAGCCCCGCAATAGACCGCAGCGCGGTCGACTTCCCGCACCCGGAAGGACCGACGAGCACCATGAACTCGCCCTCCTTCACCTCCAGGTTCAGGTCATCCAGCGCCTTGACGCCGCCGCCGTAGATCTTCTCTACGTGATCGAGCGCGATACGTGCCATTCGGAAACCTCCGTGTCAGGTCCTGTCCGCGGGTTGGGCGCCAGCCTAATCGGCAAGTTTCTTTACAGAAACCGGCGTGTGGAGCACCCTATCGATACCCACGGTACGTAGCGGGCCAGTTAGTGTGAACATGCCCATCAGTGGCAAATCATCAGAAGAGCCACCAAGGGTCACTGTGATGGTGCCGGGCTCGACGACCCGCGTCAAGTCCTGACCGGTGAAAGAGGTACGGTCGGCGTGCACGCGGAAGGTGACTCGCGCGGTCTCACCAGGTGTAAGCGCCACCCGGGCGAACCCGGCCAGCCACCGCTCCGGCCGGGCCACGGAGGCCACCGGGTCGCCCAGGTAGAGCTGGACGACCTCGGTGCCGGCCACCGGGCCCGCGTTGCGCACCGTGCAGGAGATCTCAACCGCGCCGTCGGTTGCCACCTGGTCCGCCGACAGCGCCAGGCCCGCGTACTCGAACGTGGTGTACGAGAGGCCGTGCCCGAAGGCGAACAGCGGGGTCGGGTCGACCGTGCTGCCGCTGTGCCGCGCCGCGTTGCGTGACCGCAGGTAGGTCGAGGGCTGCGCGCCGGGATCCCGCGGTATCTCGACCGGCAGCTTGCCGCCCGGTGTCACCCGCCCGGTGAGCACCCCGGCTATGGCGCTGCCCCCCTCCTCGCCGGGAAAGAACGTCTGCACCACGGCGGCCAGCCGGTCGACTACGCCGCCGATCGCATAGGGCCGCCCGGTGACGAGCACCGCGACCACCGGCACCCCGGTGTCGGCGAGCGCGTGCAGCAGCTCCTCCTGGACACCGGGAAGCTTCAGCTCGTCGAGGTCGCAGCCCTCGCCGCTTGTCCCGCGCCCGAAGAGGCCGGCCTCGTCGCCCACGACCGCCACGATCACATCGCAGGAACGAGCGCGGCTGACCGCCTCCGCGAACCCGGACGTGTCCGGCGTGCGGACATCGCAGCCCGGCGCGTACCCGGTCACCGCCACGCCCTCGGCCCGCAGCGCGGCGAGCAGGGTGGCGACCCTTACGCCGGCCGGGTCACCAGGCACGTCGAGGCCCTCCGCATGCCCGAGGTGCCTGGGCATCGAGTAGCAGCCGAAGAACGCGAGCGGCTCGTCGGCGAGCGGCCCGATCACGGCGACCTGCGCGTCCGCGGCGAGAGGCAACGTGCGGCCTCCGGAACCGCTGGCACCGTTCTTGAGCAGGATGACGGACTCCTCCGCGAGCCGCCGGGCGATATCCCGCTGCGCGGGCGGGTCCAGGTCCGGTGCCTGCGCCGCTGGCTCGTCCGCTGAGCCGCCCGCCGGGCCGGGGATGGCGGTCCAGCCGGGATCGAGCAGGCCGAGCTCGAGCTTCTGCCGTAGCACCCGGGCCACCGCCCGGTCGATGACCTCGTGCGGCACCTCGCCGCTCCCCGCCAGGTCAAGCAGCGGCTTGCCGAAGCAGCGGGTACCCGGCAGCTCAACGTCCAGTCCCGCGGTGAGCGCGAGCACCGCCGCGTGGCCGGGGTCAGTCGCTACGGCGTGCTGCAGCTCAAGGAAGGAGACCGCGTAGTAGTCGGACACCACCACGCCGTCGAATCCGTACTCGTCCCGCAGCAGGGTGGTGAGCAGCCACGGGTCGGCGCTGGCCGGAATGCCGTCGATGTCAACGTAGGTGGGCATCACCGAGCGCGCGCCGCCCAGCCTGATGGCCATCTCAAAGGGGACAAGGATGACGTCGGCAAGCTCGCGCCGGCCCATGGAGACCGGGGCCATGTTCCGCCCGGCCCGCGACGCGGTATAGGCGGCGAAGTGCTTGAGCGTGGCGTGCACGCCGGCCCGCTGCAGGCCGCCGACGTACGCGGTGCCGATGGTCCCGACCAGGTAAGGGTCCTCGCCGATGGTCTCCTCGGTCCGGCCCCAGCGGTAATCACGGGTCACGTCGAGCACCGGGGCGAGCCCCTGGTGCACGCCGACCGCGCGCATCGTCTCGCCGAACGACGCGGCCATCTCTCCAACGAGCTCCGGGTCGAACGAGGCGCCCCAGGCCAGCGGGGTCGGGAAGATCGTCGCGCCCCAGGCGGCGAAGCCGGTGAGGCACTCCTCGTGGGCGACCGCCGGAATGCCGAGCCGGTTGGTGGCCATCACATTGCTCTGCAGCGCGGCGAGCGCGCTCATTCCGCGGACCGCTTCAACGGGACGGGTGCCGAAAACCCGGGTCAGCTGGCCAAGCCCGTGCTTGATCAGTTCCTCGAACGGCGGCTGGTCGTCGAGGTTGAAGAACTGATCCTGCATCGGGGCGACTCCGTCTCCGTCGCCGGATGCGCCCATCCAGATGCTGCCCAGCTGAGCGATTTTCTCCTTAAGCGTCATCCGGCCCAGCAGGTCGGCGACCCGCTCGTCCGTCGGCTGCGCCGGGTCCCGCCAGGCCTCGATGTCAGTCTGGGTCACTTGCCTGGCTCCTTAGGGGGGGCGGTCGATTCTCGTATGTGCAGCTCGGTAGACAGTTCAACCCGGTTGGTTCGCAGCGGCAGGCCGTCGATCAGCTCGCCGATCATCTGGGCGGCGGCGCTGCCCATCTCCACGAGCGGCTGGCGGACGGTGGTCATCGGGGGGGACGCCCAGCGGCTAACGGGCAGCTCATCGAAGCCGATAACGGACAAGTCGTCGGGGATGCGCAGCCCGCCCTGGCGGGCCGCCTCGTAGACGCCGAAGGCCATCTGGTCGCTTCCGGCGAAGATCGCGGTCGGCGGGTCGGGAAGGGCGAGTAGTTCGACGGCGCGGGCGAAGCCACCCTCGTGCTCGAAGTCGCCGAACTTGATCAGGGCCGGGTCGACGGTAAGCCCGGCCCGTTCGAGGCTGGACCGGTAACCGTCGAGCCGCGCCAGGCTGCACAGCATGTCGGGGAAGCCGGTGATCATGCCGATCCGCTTGTGCCCGAGGGACAGCAGGTGCTCGGTGGCGGCGAGCCCGCCTGCCCAGTTCGTCGCGCCGACCGACGGGATGTCCGGCGGCGGGGTGTTGGCCGGGTCGATGACGACGAGCGGGATGCCTGCTCCGCGCAGCTGCCCGACCTGGGCGGCGGTCAGCGTGGTGGTGACGAGGATCACGCCGTCTGAGTGATGGCTGGCGATCGCCGATGTCCAGCTGGCCGGCCGGGCGTCGCCGTGCCGGACGGAGGACACCGCGATCGCGGTGGAGTGCTCCGCGCCCCATTCCTCGACACCGCGCAGGATCTCCACCGCCCACGGGCTGTTCAGGCCCGCGAACACCACGTCGATGAGCCCGGAGCGGCGCGCGGCGCGCTGCCCGTTGCGCGGGTACTGATGCTGGACGAGGAGCTGTTCCACCCGGGCGCGGGTGGACGGCGCGACGTCAGGCCGGCCGTTCACCACCTTGGAGACGGTGGGCAGCGACACGCCAGCCTCTGCCGCGATCGCGGCGAGCGTGGTCTTCCGCACGGCGTTACCTTTCGATCTGTTTCGAAATTTTCGGATCCTTGAACGAACGCCGATCCGCCCTGTTCATGCTGCATCGTACGGCAATCAACCGCAGATGAAAACGTTCAAAACTACGAGGAAAGCAGGAGTTGACCACCGTTACTGGGCAAAACTACGATGGCGGCACGTCGAAAGTGTTTCGAAAACTTTCGACATGGCTTGCAGCTAGCCTCAAGGAGGCGGCCAGTACCTCGGGAGCCGACGTAGGACCCTACCCAGGGATAGGTGGCGGGCATTACGTTGACCGGATGCGGCCGAATCGGAGCCGTGACTGGTTGAAGGAAGCCTAGGGAAGAGGAGATCATGACTGCTGATTCGTACGTTCCGGCTCGTGAGGACAAGTTCTCGTTCGGGATATGGACCGTGGGATGGCAGGGAGTCGACGTCTTCGGCGGCGCGGTGCGTGAGCCGATGCCGGCCGACCGGGCGGTCCGCAAGCTCGCGGAACTGGGCGCCTACGGCGTGAACTTCCACGATAACGACGTGTTCGACTTCGACGCGACGAACGCGGTGCGGGACGAGAAGATCGCCGCTTTCCGCAAGGCGCTCGACGAGACCGGGCTCGTGGTGACCACGGCCACCACGAACTTGTTCGGCCACCCCATCTTCAAGGACGGCGCGTTCACCGCCAACGAGCGGGCGGTCCGCCGTCTCGCGCTCGCCAAGGTGATGCGAAACCTGGACCTGGCCGCCGAGCTCGGCGCGAAGACCTACGTCTTCTGGGGCGGCCGCGAGGGCGCGGAGTCTGGTGCCGCCAAGGACATCGGGACGGCGCTCGAGCGGTACAAGGAAGGCCTGAACCTGCTGTCGGAGTACGTCATCGACCAGGGTTACGACATCAGGTTCGCGATCGAGCCCAAGCCGAACGAGCCGCGCGGCGACATCCTGCTGCCCACGCTCGGGCACGCGATCGCGTTCATCGGCGAGCTCGCGCACCCGGACCTGGTCGGCGTCAACCCTGAGGTCGGCCACGAGGAGATGGCCGGGATCAACTACGCGCACGGCATCGCCCAGGCGATGTGGCACGGCAAGCTGTACCACATCGACCTCAACGGGCAGAACGGCCCGCGCTACGACCAGGACCTGCGGTTCGGCGCCGGCAACGCCCGGGGCGCGTTCTGGGTGGTGGACACGCTGCTGGCCGGCGGCTACGACGGCCCGGTGCACTTCGACTACAAGCCGCCGCGCACTGAGGACGACGAGGGCGTGTGGGTCTCGGCCGCCGCCTGCATGCGCAACTACCTGATCCTGCGGGAGAAGGCCAGGGCGTTCCGCGCCGACCCCGAGGTCCAGGCGGCCCTCGCCGCCGCTCGCATCCCCGAGCTCGCCGAGCCGACCCTGGCCGCCGGCGAGACCTGGCGCGACGTCCGCGACGCCACCGCGGACATCGACGCGCTGGCGGCGCGGGGCATGGCCTACGAGCACCTGGACCAGCTGGCGCTTGAGCACCTGTACGGAGTGCGCTGAGCGTTTTAGCGCGAGCCCAAGTCAAAAGCCAAAGACAAAAGCACGGCGGGCCTGGGCCGGCCCGGGAAGATTTCTCGCGGCTCTCCTTCGGAAGGCCGCGAGGAAATCTCCCGGCCGTCCCTGGCTCGTAAGGCTCAAGCGGCGCCGGGCTCCCAGGGCTCACACAGAAACCCCGCCACCCAGGTCAGCTGTGACGCCAGTCGGCCGCAGGGCGTTTCCGCTTAACGATGGCCCTTCCCGGCGCTGCCGCGTCGCCTAGCGCTGCCACATCGCGCCGGGTGACCCTTCCCCCGGATGATCTTGACTTTGCATAGCTCAGGACCACGAAATCACCGCCTTGCATAGCCGCGGGCTGGACATATGCCCCAAAACGATCGTGATCATGGGCCTGAGCTAATGCGAACTGCGCATGATCATGGGCCTGCGCTATGCAAACACGCAGCGGGCGGGGCGTTGAGCCGGGCTTTCCGGGAGCGGTGGTAGCGTGCTGCCCTCGCCTCTTCACGTACGAGGGTCAGGTGTCAGCTCTGGAGCATGCCGTGCCGGCGGCGGGGGAGGCCGCGCCCCGGCTGAGCCGGCCGTTTGTCGGCGCGCTGATGCTCGCGAACTTCGGCACCAACGTGGCACTGATCGCGCCTATCCAGAACGTGCTGCCCCGGATGGTGGAGGCGGCCGCCGGGGCCGGGGGCAAGGCGCTTGCGCTCGGGCTGGTGACCGGGATCGGCGCGTTCGCCGCGCTGGTCGCCAACCCGGTGGCCGGGCACTACTCGGACCGGTGGGTCAGCGCGGACAACAGGTCGGCCACCATACTCATCGGCCTGGTCACTGGCGGAGCGGCGCACGTCGTCCTCGGCTACCAGCACTCCGTCGTCACGATCGCGATCTGGTGGACCATCTGCCAGGCCACGATCAACATCGCGTACGGGCCAATGTCAGCGATCGTGGTGGACCACGTGGACCGGCGGTCCTGGGGGCTCGTCTGGGGGCTGATCTCGGTCGCGCAGGCGGTCGGGCTCATCATCGGCCTCGCCGCGGTCGTCTACGTGTTCCCCTCGGTCACCGCGGGCATGACCGCCATCTCCGTCGGCTACATGGCCTGCCTGGTCCCGCTGCTCGTTGTCCTGCGCCGGCTGCCCAAGGTCAGCTACGCGCCTCCCGGATCCGCGCCCGCGGATCGCCGTCCGGGTATCCGCGCGCTGCTGTCGGTTGAGCAGGGCTTCGGCCTGGTCTGGGCAGGCAAGTTCCTCGTCACGCTGGCGGAGACCGTCGCGCTGCTCTACCTCTATTACTACGTGCAGGACGTGGTGCGCTACCGCGACCCGGGCCAGGGGCAGCTGATCCTTGTGCTCGCCGCCACGCTCGCGGCCATCGTGGCGACCGTCGCCGTGGGGCGCTTCGCCGACCTGTCGGGCGGTTACCGCCGGTACGCGGTCCTGTCATCGCTTCTGATGGCGGCGACCGGCTTCGTCCTGGCCGGGTTCTCCATGTGGGCGCTGGTCATCGTGTGCGCGCTGGCCCTCGGGGCCGGCTATGGCGCCTTCCAGTCGGTCAGCCAGGCGCTGTCCATGGTGGTACTGCCCAGCCCGGCGGACGCGGGCCGTGACCTCGGCATCATCAACATCGCGTCGGCGGTGCCCCAGGTCATCGGCGCGCCCATCGCCGGCCTCGTGGTGGCGGGCGCGGGCGGCTACCGCGGCTTGTTCGTGTTCGCCGGCCTGCTCGCCCTGGCCGCCGCCGTGGTCTTCTTCCGGCGTCCCGCGCTCAGGCGCCGAGCCCTCCGCCGCCGAGCCCTCTGGCGCCTGAGCCCGAGCGTCAGGGAAGCGACGGGTTATCGCGAAGCGGCGTCAGGGCAGCTGCCAGGCGGCCGCGTCGTCCCGGAGCGCCGCGTACCGCTCCCTGACCCGGGGGGCCGGGCTCGCCTCATGGGTTACCGACGCCCGCCCCGCCCAGGCGGGCGGCTCGGCGGACCCGGACAGCGCCCAGGCCGCCTGGCGGGCCGCGCCGAGCGCGACGTACTCGGCCGCCTCAGGCACCGCCACCGGCAGGCCGAAGACCGCGGGCGCGATCGTCCGCATCGCCTCCGACTTGGCCGCGCCGCCGGTGAGCACGATCCTGGACGGGGTGATACCGCACGGCCGCAGGCCGTCCACGGCGTCCGCGAGTGAGCAAAGGACGGCCTCCATCGCGGCACGGGCCAGGTTCTCCGGCGTCGCGTTCGACGTGGTGAGCCCGCGGAGCACCCCGTTCGCGGCCGGCCGGTTCGGCGTGCGCTCGCCGTCCAGGTAGGGCAGCAGCACCAGCCCGCCCGCCCCGGCCTCCGCCTTGAGCGCGAGGTCGGACAGCCCCGCGGGGGTGACGCCGAGCATCCGCGCGGTGACGTCAAGCACCCGCGCCGCGTTAAGCGTGGCGGAGAGCGGCAGGAAATGCCCCGTCGCGTCGGCGAATCCGCTGACCAGCCCGGTCGGGTCCGCCGACGGCCGCGACGTCACCGCGTAGGCGGTGCCCGAGGTGCCGATGGAGACCGCGACGTCGCCGTCGTGCAGCCCCATGCCGAGCGCCGCGCCCATGTTGTCCCCGGTGCCCGCCGAGATCGCGGCGCCCCGCGAGGTCCGGGCCACGACCTCACCGGGCGCGGCCACCCGGGGCAGCGCGACCTGGTGGCCGAGCGCCCGCGCCGCGTACTGCGGCAGCCACTCGCCCGTGGCGGGGGAGAAGTACCCGGTTCCTGACGCGTCGCCACGGTCGGTGACGAGCGCGAGCGACGGGTCGCCGCCCGCGTCACGCGGGCCGCCGCCGGCCAGCCGCCAGGTCAGCCAGTCGTGCGGCAGCACGACCCGGTGCACCAGCGCGGCGTTGCCCGGCTCACGTTCGGCCAGCCAGCGCAGCTTCGTGACGGTGAAGGACATCGTCGGCACCGACCCGGTGCGCCCCGCCCACTCGGCTGCCCCGCCGAACTCGGTGACAAGCTCCGCCGCCTGCGGCGCCGACTTCACGTCGTTCCACAGCATCGCCAGCCGCGACCACCGCGCCGGCCTCGTCGAGCGTGACCATGCCGTGCTGCTGCGCCGCCACCCCGACCGCGTCCGCCCGCTCGAGCAGGCCGCGCCCGGCCGCGATGAGCGCCTCCCACCAGCGGTCCGGATGGCACTCGGTCCCCTCCGGGTGGGGCGCGGACGCCTCCGCCACGACAACACCGTCCTCGGCCTGGACGAGGAGCACCTTCGTGGACTGAGTAGAGGAGTCGACCCCTGCGACCAGCGTCATGCCAGTGACGCTAGCAGCGTTCGCCCGCGCGGACGAGCCCAGGCGGGCAGGCGCAGCCATGCCCCGTTCTGCGAAATAGTTTCGATATCCAGAACGGGGGCGTGTTGCCCCCGCGACCAGCCGCGCGGCCGCCGGCCCGGAGCCGCCGGCCCGGAGCCGCCGGGCCGGGACAGGGGGACGGCTTCCTGGCAAGACGCCAGTAACCTGGCATTCATGGATGCATGGCGTAGCGCTGAGGTTCCCGCGCTTCCCGGACACGGTCCGGAGGTCCGGCTGCACGACACGGCCACGGGAAGGCTCGCCGTCGCGGCCGCCGGTCACCGAGCGTCACTGTATGCCTGCGGGATCACCCCTTACGACGCCACGCACATGGGCCACGCCGCGACGTTCACCGCCTGGGACCTGCTGGTGCGGGCCTGGCGCGACGCGGGTCACCAGGTGGCCTACGCGCAGAACGTGACCGACGTGGACGACCCGCTGCTCGAGCGGGCCGAACGGGACGGCGACGACTGGTGGCAGCTCGCGCTGCGCGAGACCGACCGGTTCCGCGGCGACATGGAAGCGCTGCGTAACCTGCCGCCCGAGCACTTCATCGGCGCCGTGGAGTCGATACCGCTCATCGACCGGTTCGCCGAGCGCCTCGCCGCCCGCGGCACGCTGTACGACCTTGACGGCGACGTTTACTTCACCAGGTCAGCGGACCCGGAGTTCGGCGCGCTCGCCGGGCCGGGCTCCGCGTCAGGGTTTTCCGTCGCGGAGATGACCGAGCTGTCGGCCGAGCGCGGCGGCGACCCGGGCAGGCCGGGGAAGAAGGACCCGCTCGACCCGCTCGTCTGGCGGGGGGAACGGCCCGGTGAGCCCGCCTGGCCGTCGCGCTTCGGCCCGGGACGCCCGGGCTGGCACGTCGAGTGCGCCGCGATCGCCACCGAGTACCTCGGACCGTCATTCGACGTCCAGGCGGGCGGCAGTGACCTGGTGTTCCCGCACCACGAGATGAGCGCCTCGCACGCGCGGGTCGCCTGTGCGCCGGGTGACGGCGGCCACGCGTTCGCGCGGGTGTACGCGCACTCGGGCATGGTCGCCTACGCGGGCGCGAAGATGTCCAAGTCGCTCGGCAACCTGGTTTTCGTGTCCCGGCTGCGCGCCGGGGGCACCGACCCGATGGCCATCCGCCTCGCGCTGCTGGCGCACCACTACCGCGCGGACTGGGAGTGGACCGGCGACGTGCTGCGTGAGGCGGAGCGGCGGCTGGGCCGCTGGCGGGCCGCCGTGGCGCCGGCGTCACCTTCGCCGGGGCCGCCGGCCCCGCGGCGGAAGCGGTACTCGCCAAGGCCCGTGAGCGGCTCGCCGACGACCTGGACGCGCCGGGGGCGCTCGCCGCGATCGACGCGTGGGCCGCCACCGTGCTTGACAACACCGTTCCCGGCGGGGCCGCGCCGCGGGACGCCGTCCTTGTCCGCGACGCCGCCGACGCTCTGCTCGGCGTCTCGCTGTAACGCGCCGGGAGCCCACGGGCACACTCACGCGCGCTGACGCAAGCGGCACTGCCGCCGCCTGTGGATATCTCGCGAGTTATCCACAGGCTCGCGACCCCGCTTTCCCTTCCCGGGCGCCGCCAGCAGCCTGGATACATGACAACCAATCTCCCAGCGGGCACTCAGTCCCCGGCGGCGGCCGCGAGCTCAGCGGCACCCGCCCGGCCCGGGCGCTCACAGCGCCCGCCCCGGGCAGGCCGGGCCCGGCCGCGGCGGGCACCGTGCGCCGACAGCGGCTCCCCCGACGCGCGCGTAGCGCGGCTGCGGGTCCGGATCGGCTCGCCTGCCTCCCTGCTCGCGGTCGTTCCTGGCCTGCTCGGGTTCGAGCCCGGGCGCAGCATCGTGGTGGTCGGCACCGAGTCGCCGGGCGCCGCGGTCCGGGTGACGCTCCGCTACGACGTGCCGGATCCGCGGCGGCCCGCCGCCGCAGCCGCCCTGGCCGGGCACGCGGTCGGCGTCCTCGCCGCACAGGGCGTCACCGCCGCGGTCGCGGTCGGCTACGGCAGCGACGCGGTCGTCTCACCGGTCGCCGCCGCGCTGCGCGAGCGCGCGGCCGAGGCCGGCGTCACGCTGACCGAGGTGCTCCGGGCGGAAGGCCAGCGTTACTGGTCCTACGTATGCGACAACCCGGCGTGCTGCCCGCCGGAAGGCACGCCGTACGACGTCACCGGGCACCCGGCGGCGCGCGCCCTGGCGTCGGCCGGGGCGCCAGGTGCTGGCGGGCCGGGACGAGCTGTCCGCCAGCCTCGCCCCGGCAGGCGGGCAGCTCGGCGCGGCGATGCGCCGCGGGACATCCAAGGCCCACGCGCAAGTCGCCCGGTGCGTGGCCCGCCTCGACCGGGCGGGGCTGCGCGTCACCGCGGCGCGGCTCACCGGCGCACTCGGACAGGTGGCCATGCGCGACGCCATCCGCCGTTACCGCGACGGTGAGCAGGTCGACACCGACCACGCGGCCTGGCTGACGATCGCGCTGCGCCAGCTGCGCGTCCGCGATGACGCCTGGGCGCGGATGGAGCCCGAGCACCGGAGCGCGCACCTGCGGCTGTGGACCGATCTGACCCGGCTGGCCCGGCCCGGTTACGTGGCGGCTCCGGCAGCACTGCTTGCCTTCTGCGCGTGGCAGGCCGGCGACGGGGCGCTGGCCAACGTCGCCCTCGACCGCGCGCTCGCCGACAACCCCCGTTACTCGATGGCCCTGCTGCTGCGCGAGGCGCTCGATTCGGGGGCACCGCCCGCCTTGGCGCGGCTGCCGATGACACCGGAAGAGGTAGCCGCCGCCTACGACGCCGCCGAAGGCGGGGCGGGCTAGCCGGCCGTCGCTCGCTGCGCCCGCCAGCCCGGGATGGCCTCTTCCCCGGCCATCCCGCTTTCCGGAACGTGACCGTCCCGCAGGTAAGGGGGGTGATAGTGACGTCTTGCGACCCGATACACTGCCTGAGCCGTTTGCCTGGCAGAGTGCGGAGCTTGCCCCGTTTGTGCTTCGGTGGGCATCCTTGTCACGATGGTGGACAGGAAGAAGCGGGCACGGCAGTGCCCACGCGGGAGTGAGGAGGAGCACGTGACTGGCATCTCAGGCCTGCCGTCGGCTAAGCGGGCCGCTCACGAGGCCGCGGTGGCCCGGCTGCGCGACGCCTACGCCGCGGTCCCGGAGGGCGTCCCCGTTCGGCTCGCGAAGCCGACGTCCAACCTGTTCCGGTTCCGCGACCCGGGCTCTGCCGCCGAGCGCGTCAGCCTCGACGTGTCGGCGTTCGCCCGGGTGATTCACGTGGACACAGCGTCGCGGACCGCGGTCGTCGGCGGCATGACCACCTACGAGGACCTGTGCGCGGCGACCCTGCCGCACGGCCTGATGCCGCTGGTGGTGCCGGAGCTCAAGACCATCACGCTGGGCGGCGCGGTCACCGGCCTCGGCATCGAGGCGACCTCGGTCTGGCACGGCCTGGTGCACGAGTCGGTAACCGAGATGCAGCTCCTGACGGGCGACGGCCGCGTCGTCATCGCCACCAAGGACAACGAGCACAGCGAGCTGTTCTACGGCTTCCCCAACTCCTACGGAACCCTCGGCTACACGCTGGCGCTCACCATCGAGCTGATGCCGGTCAAGCCGTACGTGCACGTGCGGCACTTCGCCTTCAGCGACCCGAAGACCTGCATGGACGCCATCGCCGAGATCGCACGCGACGGCAGCTACCAGGGGCACAAGGCCGACTTCCTCGACGGGGTGGCCTTCGGCAGCGCCGAGCTGTACCTCACGGTCGGCGCGTTCAGCGACAAGGCCCCGTGGGTCAGCGACTACACCGGCCAGCAGGTCTACTACCTGTCGCTGCAGCGCAGCCGCGAGGATTTCCTCACGGTCAAGGACTACATCTGGCGCTGGGACACGGACTGGTTCTGGTGCGCCGGCGCGTTCGGCCTGAAGAACAAGGTGGTCCGCCGGCTGTGGCCGCGCAGGTACCGGCGCTCGGACGTCTACCGCAAGCTGGTCGCGCTTGACCAGAAGCACGGCCTGACCGCCGCGATGTACGCCAAGCGGCACTGGCCGCAGCGGGAGTTCGTCACCCAGGACGTGGAGGTCCCGGTCGAGCGAGGGCACGAGTTCCTCGCGTTCTTCGCCGGGAAGGTGAAGATGGCCCCGGTCTGGATGTGCCCGATCCGGCTGCGCGGCACCGAGTCGTGGCCGCTGTACCCGATGCACCCCGGTGACCTCTACGTCAACTTCGGCTTCTGGGGCACCGCCCCGCTGCCGGCGGGCAAGGGCGACGGCTACTACAACCGGATGGTGGAGGAGGAGGTCAGCGCGCTCGGCGGGCACAAGTCGCTGTACTCCACGGCCTTCTACTCCGAGGAAGAGTTCCGCGCCCGGTACAACGGCGCGGCCTACGACAAGCTCAAGGCGGAGTACGACGGCGGCGGCCGCCTGCTCAGCCTCTACGACAAGGCCGTACGCCGCCGCTGATTCGGCGACAGCGGCGACGGGTTAACAAGCGACCGTAAACGGAAGGAACGCACATGGCGCTGGCGCAGATATTTGAGGCGATCGCTGGCCCGGATGCTCCGGTGGAATTCCAGGCATACGACGGGTCGACCGCGGGCACCCCGGGTTCGCCGGTCAAGGTCACCGTCCGGTCGCCGGTCGCCGTGTCATACCTGGCCCAGGCGCCGGGCGCGCTCGGGCTGGCCCGTGCCTACGTCTCCGGTCACCTGGACGTGGACGGCAACATGTTCACGGCCCTCTCCCGGCTGTCCAAGGCCCAGGACAGCAACATGGGCTGGGGGGACCGGATCAAGCTGCTGCGGGACCTCGGCGGCCCGAAGGTGCTGTTCCCCCGGATTGCCCCGCCGCCGCAGGAGGTCATCCCCGACCGCCGCCGGCTCACCATCGGCGCGATGCACTCCAGGAAGCGCGACGCGAACTCCATCTCACACCACTACGACGTGTCCAACACGTTCTACGAGTGGGTGCTCGGCCCGAGCATGGCGTACACGTGCGCCTGCTACCCCACCGCGGACGCCACGCTGGAGGAAGCGCAGGAGTACAAGCACGACCTGGTCGCCCGCAAGATCGACCTCAAGCCGGGTATGCGGCTGCTCGACGTCGGCTGCGGCTGGGGCGGCATGGTCAGGCACGCCGCCAGGAACTACGGGGTCAAGGCGCTCGGCGTGACCCTGTCCGCGGAGCAGGCGTCCTGGGCGCAGGAGGCCATCAAGCGCGAGGGCCTCGAGGACCTGGCCGAGGTCCGCCACATGGACTACCGCGATGTCACGGAGACCGACTTCGATGCGATCAGCTCGATCGGGATCACCGAGCACATCGGCAAGGCCAACGTCCCCGGCTACTTCAAGTTCCTCAACGGCAAGCTGAAGGAGGGCGGCCGGATGCTGAACCACTGCATCACCCGCCCGGACAACACCGGCCCGTCCATCTACAAGGACGGCTTCATCAACCGCTACGTCTTCCCCGACGGGGAGCTTGAGGGCCCCGGCTGGCTGGCGGGCGCGATGAACGACAACGGCTTCGAGATCAGGCACGAGGAGAACCTCCGCGAGCACTACTCGAAGACCCTGAAGGCCTGGTGCGACAACCTGGACGCCCACTGGGACGAGGCCGTCGCCGAGGTCGGGCAGGGCACGGCCCGCGTCTGGAAGCTTTACATGGCGGGCTGCATCCTGGGCTTCGACCGCAACGTGGTGCAACTGCACCAGATCCTCGGCGTCAAGCTGCACAAGGACGGGACATCGGGCATGCCGCTGCGGCCCAACTGGGAGCCTGCCGTCGAGCGCGCGAAGACCTCGGCGTAGCCCGGGGGGCTAGCCGGCGGGCGCGGCGGCGAGCAGGGCGGGCTTGCGGCGCCGGCCCGGGCGCTGGGCCGGGTCACGCTCGCGGCGCAGCACCACGTGGACCAGGCCCGACCTCGGGGCGTCCGGGTAAGGGGCGGTGCCCAGCGTGTTGACCGCCGCGAACTGGACCGGTGTCTGCGGCCAGAGCTCGGGGGCCGACGGGAAGCGGAACGGCCCCTTGCCGCCGCACAGCATGCGGTTCGGGCGGACGCAGCCGGTGGACGGCGGGATGATGTCCGCCGTCATGGCGAAGGCGGTCTTGAGCAGCGCGGCTATCCCGGCTGCCGCCCTCGTGTCGCCGATGTTGGCCGCGACGGAGCCGAGCACGCAGCGGTGGCGGGCGTCTGCCTTGCGAGTGCCGAGCACCTCAAGTAGCGCGGTGAGTTCCGCCAGGTCGTCAGCGGCGGTTGCCGCGCCGTGGCCCTCGACGAACTGGATGTCCGCCGGGTCGATCCCGGCCCGCGCGTAGGCGGCGGGCAGCGCTGCCGCGTGCGGGGCGGCCGGGCCGGCGGCGTACCAGCCGATGATCTCCGCGTAGGCGGGGATCCGCGCTGCCCTTGTGTCGGCGGCGCGGCGCAGTGCCACCATGCCGCACCCCTCGCCGGGGAGCATGCCGGTCGGGCTGGCGTCGTAGACCCGGACGTGCTGCCCGGCGGGGCGGAGTCCGCCCGTCCAGGCGCCGACGCCCTTGGTCACGCCGCCCGCGAGCACGAGGTCGTACTGGCCGGAGTTCAGTGCCTCGCACGCCGCGGCGACCGCGCGCAGTGAGCAGTGCAGGCCGCCGGGTGCGGTGCCGTTCACCGTGGTGCCGCCGTGCTTACGGCCGAGCAGGTCAATGGTGCCGAGCAGCAGTTCGTGCACGCTGGCCCCGGCCGGCTGCGGCGCTCCCGGTGACCCGATGAGAACGCCCCGGCTGCTGCTGGCCGGCGCGCTGCGGTCACCCGCGGTGAGCAGCATGAGCTGGTGCCGCACCCAGTCACGCACGTCCGCCGTGCCTGGTTCTGGCATGGCGGCGATGAACACGCCGACCCGTCCGGGCGCGACGACCCGGCCGGCTGGGGGACGTCGGTGAGCGCGGCGACGGCGGTCGCCGTCGCGAGGACATGCCGCGCGTTTATCCCGCCGGTCAGGTCATCATCGCGGCCGGTCGCGTACGGCAGGTCGTCCAGGAGCGCCGCCCGCGGCGACGCGCGCCCGGCGGCCGGGCCGCCGCTGCCGTTGATCTCGCCGCGGCCGGGCGGCGCGCCGCCTGCCGTCTCGTCGGTGAGCTCGCGGAACATGCGCCGCCCGGACACTGTGAGCTCGTGGAACGAGGCGGGGTCTGAGGCGCCAGGAAACCGCAGCGCGGCGCCGACGATAGCGACGGCTTGCGCACGGCCGATATTCGCCTCGTCCGGATCGTGCATTTACCCCCCGCAACGCCGAAATGGCCCGAATTTACCCCCGCATCGCGCGGCCATTGCCCGATGTAAACCGGACGATTACGTCAAGGCCCCCAATGCGTTAACTAGAATCCCGCTGAACAGGGGAAAAGGCGAGCAGGCATCACTGTATTGACGCGGTTGACGCTGGTCAAGCAGTCGCCCGGAATGCGGGACTTTGCGGGTAAGCCTCAGGCCTTTCTGTGTGCGGCCCCGGTAACAGGAAATGGGCCGGAGGCCGCGCGGGAGTGCTCGTCGGGTGCGGTCATGCCCACAGGGTGGCAGCCGAATGTTGCGGGACTGCCACGCCGGCGTTATCGGATCGTGTACATGGCGTGCTGATCCCGGCGCCCGCGCGGCGGCGTGGCCGCGGCGAATGCGGTAACCTAAGGCTATGCGTCCTGTCCGGCTGCTGCTTAGCTAGCCGCGCCGACCTTACTGGCAGTGTCGTCTCCCGGGCATCGGGGGTACGGGGGTCGTCCCCCGGAAGACAACAGCCGTCGGCGCGGCCGCTCCTCGTGCCCGAGGGGCGGTTTTTGTTTTGGGCGAACACCGTGTTGGGGCAGGCAGCGCCGTCAATGCGGGAATTCCTAGCCGGACCGATCTGGGGTGAGGACACGATGACTGCGGCCGAGAGAGCCGACGAGGCGAAAGCGTACGATCCGCGCGAGATCCAGGACAAGTGGCAGGCTCGCTGGGCGGAGGCTGACCCGTTCCGTGCCAGTGACGCGCCCGATGACCCGCGCGAGCGCTTCTACCTGGTCGACATGTTCCCCTACCCGTCGGGTGACCTGCACATGGGGCATGCCGAGGCCTACGCGATCGGTGACGCGCTGGCCAGGTACTGGTTCCTGCGCGACAAGAACGTGCTGCACCCGATCGGGTGGGACGCGTTCGGGCTGCCCGCCGAGAACGCGGCGATCAGGAACAACACCCATCCGGCCGACTGGACGTACCGGAACATCGACACCCAGGCGGCGTCCTTCCGCCGGTACGCGATCTCGTTCGACTGGTCCCGGCGCCTGGCCACCTGCGACCCGGAGTACTACCGGTGGAACCAGTGGCTGTTCCTGCGCTTCTACGAGCGCGGGCTGGCCTACCGCAAGGGCGGCTACGTCAACTGGTGCCCCAAGGACCAGACCGTGCTGGCCAACGAGCAGGTCGTCAGCGGCCGCTGCGAGCGGTGCGGCACCGAGGTCGTCCGCCGGGTGCTGACCCAGTGGTACTTCAAGATCACCGAGTACGCCGACCGCCTGCTGGCGGACGCCGAGGCCCTGGAGGGCAACTGGCCCGACCGGGTGCTGACGATGCAGCGCAACTGGATCGGCCGGTCGACGGGCGCGGAGGTCGACTTCGTCGTGGAGGGCCGCGCCGAGCCGGTCACCGTGTACACGACGCGCCCGGACACGCTGTTCGGCGCGACTTTCATGGTGGTGGCGGCCGACTCGGCGCTGGCCGCCGAGCTGTGCACCGACGGGCAGCGCGCCGAGTTCGAGGCGTACCTGGCGCAGGTGCGCAAGCTGACCGACATCGAGCGGCAGTCGACCGACCGGGAGAAGACGGGCGTCTTCCTGGGCGTGCACGCGGTCAACCCGGTAAACGGCGAGCGGATCGGTATGTGGGCGGCCGATTACGTGCTGCCGGACTACGGCACCGGGGCGATCATGGCGGTGCCCGCGCACGACCAGCGCGACCTGGACTTCGCCCGCAGGTTCGACCTGCCGGTGCGGGTGGTGGTTGCCACCGACCAGCCGGACCCGGCGGTGACCGGCACCGCGACGCCCGGTGACGGGACGCTGGTGAACTCGGGCCCGCTGGACGGGCTGGGCAAGCAGGCGGCCATCGCCCGGATCATCGAGATCCTGGCGGACAAGGACCTGGGCCAGGCGGCGGTGAACTACCGGCTGCGCGACTGGCTGCTGTCCAGGCAGCGGTTCTGGGGCACGCCGATTCCGATCATTCACTGCCCCTCGTGCGGCGAGGTGCCCGTCCCCGAGGAGCAGCTGCCGGTCGAACTGCCCTACCTGCGCGGCGCCGACCTGGCGCCCAAGGGCGTGTCGCCGCTGGCGGCGGCGGCCGACTGGGTGAACGTTGAGTGCCCCAAGTGCGGCGGCCCGGCCCGCAGGGACACCGACACGATGGACACCTTCGTCGACTCGTCCTGGTACCAGTTCCGCTACTGCTCGCCGCGTTACGACGGCGGCCCGTTCCGCAGCGAGGACGTCAACCGCTGGGCCCCGGTCGACCTGTACGTGGGCGGCGTCGAGCACGCGATCCTGCACCTGCTGTACGCGCGCTTCTTCACCAAGGTGCTGCAGGACCTGGGGCTGATCGACTTCGGCGAGCCCTTCACCAGGCTGATCAACCAGGGTCAGGTGATCAACCAGGGCAAGGCGATGTCCAAGTCGCTGGGCAACGGCGTCGACCTGGGCGAGCAGATCGACCGGTTCGGCGTCGACGCGATCCGGCTGACGATGATCTTCGCCTCCCCGCCGCAGGACGACATCGACTGGGCCGACGTGAACCCGGACGCGATGGTCAAGTTCCTGGGCCGGGTATGGCGGATCGCGGCGGAGGTCGCTGCCGCGGGCGACGCCACGGCCGCGGCGGGCACGGGCGACGTAGGACTGCGGCGGGTCATCCACCGGGTCATCGACGAGGTCACCCGCCAGGTGGAGAACTACCACCTGAACGTCGCGGTCGCCCGGCTGATGGAGCTGGTCAGCGCCACCCGCAAGGCGATCGACTCGGGCCCGGGCGCCGCCGACCCGGCGGTGCGGGAGGCCGCGGAGGCGCTGGCCGTGATGCTGTCGCTGTTCGCCCCGTACACCGCGGAAGAGTGCTGGGCGGTGCTGGACGGCCCGGCCGGGCCCTCCGGTATCCCGTCCGTGGCCAGGGCCGTCTGGCCGGCCGCGGACCCCGCGCTCCTGGTGCAGGAGAGCGTCACCTGCGTGGTTCAGGTGAACGGGAAGGTCCGCGACCGGCTGGAAGTCTCTCCGGACATCACGGAGGCGGAGCTGCACGCCCTGGCGACGGCCGCGCCCGGGGCCGCCCGCGCGCTGGCCGGGCTGGAGGTCAAGCGGGTGGTAGTCCGCCCGCCGAAGCTGGTGAACATCGTCGCCGCGTGATCCGGGTGACCCGCGGCGACGCCGTCGTTCACTCCTAGACCCGTCGCAGGACCGCAACCACCTTGCCAAGGACGGTGGCCTCGTCGCCCAGGATCGGGGTGAAGGCGGGGTTGTGCGGCATGAGCCAGACGTGGCCGTCGCTCTGCTTGAGCGTCTTCACGGTGGCCTCGCCGTCGATCATGGCCGCCACGATCTCGCCGTTCTCCGCGTCCTCCTGCTGGCGGATGACCACCCAGTCGCCGTCCGCGATGGCGGCGTTGATCATGGAGTCGCCGGCGACCTTGAGCATGAAGAGGCTGCCCTCGCCGACAAGCTGCCGCGGTAGCGGGAAGATGTCCTCAACCTGCTGCTCGGCGGTGATCGGCACGCCCGCCGCGATCCGGCCGACGAGCGGCACGTAGGTGGCCTCCTGCGACGCGATGTCAAGGCCGTCCGCGGACAGTTCCGCGGCCTCGGCGCTGCTGCCGCTCGTGCCCTGCTCGGGGCGGATGGCGGGGTGCCCGGGCAGCCGGACCTCCACCGTGCGCGGCCGGCCGACGTCCCGGTGCAGGTAGCCCTTGCGCTGCAGCGTCGACAGCTGGTACGAAACGCTCGACGTGCTGGTCAGGCCGACCGCCTCGCCGATCTCCCGCATCGACGGCGGGTAGCCGCGCTTCTGCACCGAGTCCCTGATCACCTGGAGCACCTTGCGCTGCCGCCAGGTGAGGACGTGGTCCGGGTCTGGCTTATCAGGCGTCTCAGGGATCACAACGGGAACGCTGCCCTTGGGCTTACGGCCCGGCCTGCCCTTAGGGCGCACCGGTGCGTCCGTGATTTCGGGAGCGCCACGGCTGGCCATGTCGTCCATCGGATGAACCTCCGATTCCTTGGTTGTCGCTTACGGCTACGAGCCTAGCGGTAATTTGCGATATCACCAAACATCTGTTCGACGTGTCGCTTGATTGTCGCGCCCGAGAGGTACAAAGATGGCAGCTATCCGTTCGATCGAACTGTGTCTCGATCGAACGGATGTATGATCGAATAGGCGTTTGAGGAGAGTGATGGACATGGTGACGATGGTGAGCGCAAAGCCAATGACCGCCATGGAAGGGGGACTCGCGGCGGGGGAAGGCGTCCGCTTTCGAACGCGCGCGGCCGTTCCCGCGGCCCGGCTGACCCGGCGCGGGCGTGCCGTGGTGGCCGGCGCGTCGGCCCTGGCCGTCGGCGCGCTTTCCATCGTGCTCGCGACCGCGGCGCAGGCCTCGCACGCCGGGCAGGCCTCGCCCGGCCGGTATGCCGCCAAGGTTGAGGTGCGGCCGGGGCAGAGCCTGTGGTCCCTGGCGGAGGCCTACGACCCGGATGCCGACCCGCGCCTGGTCGTACAGCAGATTCAGCAACTGAACTCGATGGCGGGGGACCAGGTGCAGCCCGGCGAGGTGCTGTGGGTGCCCCGCGGCTGAGCCGCCGGACGGCGCCCCGCGGTCCGGCGACACGCCGGCGCGTGCGCGCCTCGCCCGCCCGGCCAGGTTTTTTGGCTTCGATGGTCGTCTCCGCTTGCCTAGGGGTGCCGCACGGGACTAGGGTTAACCACAACATCTAGTAGTTACATGGGTGTGGTTCTTCTAGAAGTTGTGGATATCCACGTCGGTATGGGACCACACGGCATTCCTGGAGGTGATCGCGTGCACTGCCCGTTCTGCCGTCATCCGGACAGCCGGGTTATCGACAGCCGGGTCGCCGACGAGGGCGCCGCGATACGCAGGCGGCGGTCCTGCCCGGAGTGCGGGCGGCGCTTCACCACGCAGGAGTCGGTCATCCTCATGGTGGCCAAGCGCAGCGGGGTGACCGAGCCGTTCACCAGAGACAAGATCATCAGGGGCGTGCAGCGGGCCTGCCAGGGCAGGCCGGTCGACGAGGACCAGCTCGCGATGCTCGCCCAGCGGGTGGAGGAGACGATCAGGTCGCGCGGACTGGCCGAGGTGCCGTCGCACGAGGTGGGGCTGGCCATCCTCGGGCCGCTTCGCGACCTCGACGAGGTTGCCTACCTCAGGTTCGCCTCGGTGTACCGGGGCTTCGAGTCGCTCGATGATTTCGAAAAGGCCATCACGGAGCTGCGCGGCAGGCGGCTGGCCGATGACGGCGGCATCCAGGCCTGAGGGCCTGGCGCGTGCTGACGCCGGCGCCCGCGGCCCGAGCGCGGGGACGGCGAAACGCCGCGATGTATTCGCACGTATGGGAAAGCATTTAAAAAGACGGTGCCAGTGCGGATCCGGCGTGATCCGCGAAGCAAGGGGGAAAGGGAGTAATGACGGAGACGGTGAGCGGCCCGGCGGCGCGCAAGGGCAGGCGCGGCAAGGGCCTGAAGATCCGGCGTATTAACACGACGGCGGGCGTGCACCCCTACGAGCAGGTCACCTGGGAGCGCCGGGACGTCGTGATGACCAACTGGCGGGACGGCTCCGTCAACTTTGAACAGCGCGGGGTTGAATTCCCCGACTTCTGGTCGGTCAACGCGGGGAACATCGTGACCACCAAGTACTTCCGCGGCGCGGTGGGCACCCCGCAGCGCGAGTGGTCGCTCAAGCAGCTCGTCGACCGGGTAACCGGCATGTACACCAAAACGGGGAAAGAGCACGGCTACTTCGCCACCGACGAGGACGCGGAGATCTTCGACCACGAGCTCAAGTACGCGCTGGTCCACCAGATCTTCAGCTTCAACTCGCCGGTCTGGTTCAACGTCGGCACCTCGGCAGGCCAGCAGGTCTCGGCGTGCTTCATCCTGGCCGTGGACGACACGATCGAGTCCATTCTCGACTGGTACAAGGAAGAGGGCCTGATCTTCCGCGGCGGTTCCGGTTCCGGCGTCAACCTGTCACGGATCCGCTCGAGCAAGGAACTGCTCAGCTCCGGCGGCACCGCCAGCGGCCCGGTGAGCTTCATGCGCGGTGCCGACGCGTCCGCGGGAACCATCAAGTCCGGCGGTGCCACCCGCCGCGCCGCCAAGATGGTCGTCCTCGACGTCGATCACCCCGACATCGTTGACTTCATCGAGACCAAGGCGAAGGAAGAGAACAAGATCCGCGCCCTGCGCGACGCCGGATTCGACATGGACCTCGGCGGCGCCGACATCATCTCCGTCCAGTACCAGAACGCCAATAATTCCGTCCGCGTCAGCGACGAGTTCATGAACGCCGTCGAGAACGGCAAGGAATTCGGCCTCAACGCGCGGCTTACCGGCGAGACCATCGAGACGGTCGACGCCAAGGGGCTGTTCCGCAAGGTCGCCGAGGCCGCATGGGAATGCGCCGACCCCGGACTGCAGTACGACGACACGATCAACAACTGGCACACCAACCCGGAAACGGGCCGCATTACCGCCAGCAACCCGTGCAGCGAGTACCTGTCACTCGACAACTCAAGCTGCAACCTCGCCAGCCTCAACCTAATGAAATTCCTCAAGGCGGACGAGACCTTCGACACGGCGCATTTCGCGCGGATGTGCGAGCTGATCATCACCGCGATGGACATCTCCATCACCTTCGGCGAGTTCCCCACCGAGAAGATCCGCGACACCACCAAGGCCTACCGCCAGCTCGGGATCGGCTACGCGAACCTCGGCGCGCTGCTGATGGCGACCGGCCACGCGTACGACTCCGACGGCGGCCGGGCCATCGCCGCCGCGATCACCAGCCTGATGACCGCGAGCGCCTACAAGATGTCGGCCGAGCTCGCCGAGGTCGTCGGCCCGTACGACGGGTACGCCAAGAACGCGGCACCGCACAATCGCGTCATGCGGATGCACGCCGACGCGAGCGCCGGCGTTGAGCCGGTCGCGAGCTTCGACAAGGCCATCCTCGACCTGGCCAACAAGACCTGGCAGGAGTGCCTCAGGCTCGGCGAGGCCAACGGCTACCGCAACGCCCAGGCCAGCCTGCTCGCGCCCACCGGCACCATCGGCTTCATGATGGACTGCGACACCACCGGCATCGAGCCCGACCTCGCCCTGGTCAAGTTCAAGAAGCTGGTCGGCGGCGGCTCCATGCAGATCGTCAACCAGACCGTGCCGCGCGCCCTGGCGAACCTCGGCTACCAGCCCGAGCAGGTCGAGGCGATCACCGAGTACATCGCCGAGCACGGCCACGTGGTCAACGCTCCCGGCCTGCGCCAGGAGCACTACGAGGTGTTCGACTGCGCGATGGGCGAGCGCTCGATCACTCCGATGGGCCACGTCCGGATGATGGCCGCCGTCCAGCCGTTCCTGTCCGGATCCATCTCCAAGACGGTCAACATGCCGGAGAGCGCGACCGTCGCGGACGTCGAGGAGATCTACTTCGAAGGCTGGAAGCTCGGCCTCAAGGCGCTCGCCATCTACCGGGACAACTGCAAGGTCGGCCAGCCGCTGTCCGCCAAGAAGAAGACCGAGGCGGAAGCACAGGAAGCCGCACCCGTTCTGGCTGCTCCGGTGACCGCGCCAGAGCCGCGCGAGCACCGTCCGGTCCGCAAGCGCCTGCCGAAGACCCGGTCCGCGACCGTGACCAGGTTCGACGTGGCCGGCGCCGAGGGCTACATGACCGCCTCCACCTACCCGGACGACGGCCTGGGCGAGGTCTTCCTCAAGCTCGGCAAGCAGGGCTCGACGCTGGCGGGCGTGATGGACGCGTTCTCGATGGCCATCTCGGTCGGCCTGCAGTACGGCATCCCGCTTGAGTCCTACGTCGCCAAGTTCACCAACACGCGGTTCGAGCCGGCGGGCATGACCGACGACCCGGACATCCGCATCGCCACCTCGATCATGGACTACATCTTCCGCCGCCTCGCCCTGGACCACCTGCCCTACGAGCAGCGCGCCGACCTCGGCATCCTCTCCGCCGCCGAGCGGGCCGCCCAGCTCGCCGGCCAGGACCCGGCCATGCTCGGGGTCGAGGTAGACCCGGTGGAGCTGGCCCAGTCCGCCGCGGTGGAATCAAGCGTCCATCCAGAACGAGGGGTGGCTTCGCCTAAGCCGTCCCCGGCTCCCGCCACCTCGGCAACGCCGGCCACGACGGCAACCCCGTCCGCCCCGGCGACCGCTTCGAGCGGGGCCGCGAGCACCGCCCGTCCGAGCGGCCCGCACACCACCACCGAGCTCATCGAGTTCCAGCAGGGCCGCACCGCGGACGCCCCGCTGTGCCTGACCTGCGGCACGAAGATGCGCCCGGCCGGCAGCTGCTACGTCTGCGAAGGCTGCGGCTCCACCAGCGGCTGCTGTTAACTCCCGGGGGGACGACCCCCGTACCCCCATGTCCGCGTGGGCGGCCTGATCGCAAAAACCGCGATCTTATCAGGCCCGCCCACGCGGACTAATGCTGTCGGAGTTCCCAGCTCAGGAGGGATGCGGCCAGTTGGCTGCATCCCTCCTGAGCGCTAACGCGACATCGTTCGTTCCATCGGCTTAGCCGATCGGCGGGTAGATCTCCCCGGCCTGCTCGCGCTTAGTGAGCATCTGCCAGTAACGCTCGGCGAGTTCGTCGGGGTCGCTGGCTAGGGTATTACCGGTTCACTCCGCCGCTGGAAACCCGGTGCAGTCCCGCGCTGGGCGCGGGAGCCAGCCGGATGATGAAACTTTCGGGATTCCTTGCCCGCGGCGTCGGGCTGCCTCACCTGGGAAGGAAGCCGGCCGTCGGCGACGCTGATCCGGTGCGAGAACGGCCGGGGTTGACGGGCCTGGTTGTTAACGCTCATTCTGACGCCACCGCATTGTCCTGATCTCATTAGGCAAGCTAATTGTGAGCGTTGACAATGACTCAGGCCGTCGCTTCCCTGCGCATGCCGGGAGGTGGTGAGTCCATGATCCGGAGACTCAAGATCCGGGCCTGGCCGCATCACGCCGCCGGTCGCGTCACCCCCTCGGCCGCGCTGTGGGCGGCCCTGGCGCTGCCCGGCCGGCGGCCCCGGAGCCGCGCTGGCCCTGGCCTGTTCGCGCCAACGGCACCATCGCCGGCGTCCAGTCGCGGCAGTGCCTCGACGTGACGGTGCGAGCACCGCCAACGGCGCTCTGGCCGACATCCGCCCGGCAACGGCCAGTCCAACCAGCAATGGACCCTCGAATGAGAAGGCAGATTAGATGATGACTGTCAGACCACGATTCCGGCACACCGAAGAAGGCACTGCTGACGCTGGGCGCCGCGGCGGCGCTGGCCCTCGGCGGCCTGATCGCCGGCGGCGCCGGGACGCCGTCGCGGGCGGCGACGCAGGGGCCATGTGACATCTACGCCGCGGCGGGCACCCCGTGCGTGGCCGCGCACAGCACCACCCGGGCGCTCTACGCCGCCTACAGCGGGCCGCTGTACCAGGTCCGGCGCTCCTCGGACAACGCCACCACCAACATCTCGCCGCTCAGCGCGGGCGGCGTCGCCAACGCCGCGACGCAGGACTCCTTCTGCTCGGGCACCAGCTGCGTCATCACCGAGATCTTCGACCAGTCAGGCAACGGCAACAACCTGACCGACGCGCCCGGCGGCGGCGCCGCGGGCGGCCCCGACGGCCTCGCCAACGCCACCGCCGCCCCGACAACGGTCGGCGGCCACAAGGCCTACGGCGTCTTCATCGCCCCGGGCGACGGCTACCGCGACGACAACACCAGGAACATCGTCACCGGCAACAACTCCGAGAGCGAGTACGCCATCTTCGACGGCACCCACTTCAACGGCGGCTGCTGCTTCGACTACGGCAACGCCGAGACGAACAACAACGACGACGGCGCCGGGACGATGGAGGCCATCTACTTCGGCAACATCAAGGTCTGGGGCTTCGGCTCGGGCAACGGCCCGTGGATCATGGCCGACATGGAGAACGGGCTGTTCTCCGGGACCGCCGTGCACCTCAACTCCAACGACCCCACCACCAACTTCCGGTTCACCACCGCCATGATCGAGGGCGGCCAGAACCAGTGGGCCATCCTCGGCGGCAACGCCCAGTCCGGCGGCCTCGCCACCGACTTCAGCGGCGTGCGGCCCTCGGGCTACAACCCGATGAAGAAGCAGGGCGCGATCATCCTCGGCATCGGCGGCGACAACAGCAAGGGCGCCGACGGCACCTTCTACGAGGGCGTCATGACCAACGGCTACGCCTCGGCCTCCACCGAGGCCGCCGTGCAGGCCAACATCGTCGCGGCCGGCTACGGGAGCTCGGTCAGCACGGGTAACACGGTGTCGGTCACTAGCCCCGGTAACCAGGCCGGGACGGTGGGCACCGCGGCCAGCGTGCAAGTCCACGCCTCCGATTCCGCGTCCGGACAAACCCTGTCCTACTCAGCGACCGGCCTGCCCGCCGGACTGACGATCAACGCCTCCACCGGCCTGATCTCCGGCACGCCCACCACGACGGCCAGCAACACCGTCACCGTCACCGTCAAGGACACCACGGGCGCCACCGGCACCGCCAACTTCGCCTGGAACATCACCGGCGGCGGTACCTCCACCTGCCA
Organism: uncultured Actinomycetota bacterium; assembly: GCA_963811335.1. Lineage (GTDB taxonomy): Bacteria > Actinomycetota > Actinomycetes > Streptosporangiales > Streptosporangiaceae > Trebonia. The sequence continues at coordinate 497,949 of CAWERB010000020.1, forward strand.
CGTCACCTACACCAAGAACAGCGAATGGCCCGGCGGCTTCACCGCCCAGGTGGTCATCGGCAACACCGGCACGGCCGCCATCAACGGATGGTCGCTGACCTTCACCTTCCCCGGCGACCAGAAGATCACCAGCAACTTCAACGGCGGCTTCTCCCAGACCGGCGAGAACGTCACCCTCACCAACGCCAGCTACAACGGCGCCATCGCCGCGGGCTCCAGCATCACCGACGGCTTCCAGGGCAGCTGGACCGCCAGCGACGCCGCTCCCGCCAGCTTCACCCTCAACGGTGCCACCTGCACCAGCTGACCATCCGTTGGGTGCCTGGCCGAGCCTGCCTCGGCCAGGCACCTCCTAAGCGAGACTCTGTCCCCGTTCGGTCACCTCCGGCGCCCGGCTGACCGCCCTGCCCATGGCAGCCCTCTAGGTGGTCGACAACCGACTGACAGCGCTCCCTATGGCACCCTGTGGATGCTCGACAGCTCGGTTCTCGGACCCGCTGTCAGCGGAACCGGCAACAACTCGGCAGACATGTGACTCCCGCCTGGTCCCAGTATTCCAGCCACCGATAGGAAATGTTTTGCCAGCTCAGGGTAGGTGCCGCAGATCTGCGGCACCTACCCTGAGAGCGACTCGGGAGTAAGACAAGACGTCGGTGACTCATGGTGCGTCGTTTGCTCGCCAGCGACAACGGATACGAGATCACCAAGTGCGGGTGCGGCCGACCGGCCGTATCCCTCCTGAGCGCTTTCCCGAGCACCAGATATCCGCGCTGGCCGGGCCGCACCATCGGATTTACTGGTAAACATTTCGCAGCGTGTAAATAAAAGGCGCCTGGAGCGGCTTTTCTTTACGTCGGGTGAAAAGTTTACCCGCTGACAGGAATTTACCGGTAAAACCGTTCACGTAAGGGGCGCGTGATGCCGCAGTGCTGCGTCCTGGCTCCACGCGCGGCGCGGGGCTTCCCGGGCACGCTAACGGCGTTGGAATCAGGGCTCGGACGCGGCCGAGTCACCGCACTCGGCTGGATTATCTCCAGCGCTTCTTGCCGGCGGACGGGCGCGGGTCGAGCGGGTGCGCTGGCAACCGGTCGTACAGGCCGACCGGCAGGTCATCGTACAGCGCTAGCAGTTCCCGGAAGTCGTGCGCCCCGATGGCCCGCCCGACCCGCTCCTCGAATTCGTCGAACGCCAGCCTGCCCGCGACAAACGATTCCTTGAGGATTCTGATGGCACGGTCTCGATCGGCCACCGAGGCCCACATGCGAGCCAGCCTTCTAGCTGCCATCGACCATCCCAGCCTGACGTCACGCCGGCCTCCGGCCAGGGCCAGCAACCTGAGCATAACCCGCACCCTCAGACGGCAAAGCGGACGCTGACGTAGCCGGACTCTCCTGAGCGCTACTTGGACGCAAGTGCTCGCGGGCTACCGCTGCCCCGCCAGGCAGTGGGCGAAGAACTCGCGCATGTCCTGGACCAGCAGGTCCGGTGCCTGGCGAGCGGCATAGTGGCCGCCACGGTCGTAGGTGTTCCAGGAGACGATGTGCGCACCCTGACGCTCGGCCTCGGCGCGATCTGACCGCCAGTCGTTCGAGAACTGGACCAGGCCGAGCGGCACGGCGAGACCGGGCGGGATGGTCGTCGGGCCGCTGGGGGGCTGCTGCCGGTCTTCATCCGCGTAGGTGCGCGGAGCCGACCCGGCGGTGCCGGTCAGCCAGTGGATCGTGACATGGGTGAGCAGCGCGTCCGGGTCGAGGTCGCCCATGCACTGGCTGTTCCACGCCAGCAGCCCGACAGGGGAGTCAGCCAGCGCGTGGGCCAGCGTCTGTGGCTGATCGGCGTGGACGTGCCCGTAGGAAGCGTTGCGCACCTCGCCTGGCCCGGCCGGAAATACCTGGGTCACGTGCACGCCGCCACTTCCTCCGGGGCGACCTGTCCCAGCTCGGGGGATATGAACGAGCCCCAGTCGTTGCCGGCCGCCCCGTACCGCCGGTAGCCCAGTTTCCGCATCAAGGCAGCACCAGGCGCGGGCGATGCGTCGTGGTGACCAGCCCGCGTCGGCCCCGACCAGCCGGACCCAGGCAGGGAGGGGATCACGAGGTCGAAGGCGATGACAGGATCCAGGGCGTGGCTGCGCGGGTCAGTCAGCGGCCCGATCACGTCCAGGTGCTCGGCGACCGAGCCAGGCCAGCCGTGGCTGAGCACAAGCGGCACGGCTCGGGCTCGGCCGAGCGAACGTGCAGGAAATGAACGTTGGTCCCGTCGATGGTGGTGATGAATTGCGGGTACTCGTTGATTCGCGCCTCCCAGGCGCGCCAGTCATACTGGTCGCGCCAGTGCGCAGCCAGCCGCTGGACGAATGCGCCGGATACGCCATACCCTTGGCCGCCGTCACGCGGCTCCGGCGCCCAGCGGACCCGGCCCAGCCGGTCGCGCAGGTCGGCCAGCTCGCTGTCCGGCACAGCGATACGGAACGGCCGAAGCTCCTCGCCCCCGGCAGTCATGTACGCCCTCCCTGCCACGTAGTCGTCCGTCACGGCTATAGGACTTACCTTGCCAGCCGGACTCATCGCACTAGTCAGGGAATACCGCACGGTGTCCCGACTACGGGGGCAAGCTCACTGTGTCGTGATCATCTGCCCAGATCCGGTGTGGCGAACAGCGTCGCGGCGGCTTGCTCGAGCGAGGCCCTGCTGACCAGCCCGACCAGCAGGAACGTGAGGTGCGTGGTGTGCGAGTGAACGAGCACGAGGTTGAGCAGCGGGGCACTGGCCACCGCTTCGATGCCATCATCAGGGAGCGTCAGCTTCGTCGCGCCCGCTCTTAGCGCATCGTAGAGCAGCCCGTCGCCGCCGCTGCCCCGGCGGAAGGTGAGCACCGCGAACGTCGTCAGCCCGCTGCCGTACACGCTGACCTGGGCGACGGGTGACGGCTGTCGCGGGAACCCGCCAAGGTGGGCAGGCAGTACCTCGTCGTCCAGGTTCTTCAGTACCCCGGCGAAGTCGCTCGGGGCGGTGGTGGTGAACCCGGTGCCAGGACCGCGCTGCGGGGTCAGCACGGTGCCGTCCGGCGCCCACGGGCCAACCTGAAGGAACCGCGTTTCGAGGGTCGGCAGCGTCGAGTCCCGGCCGAAGACCTCCACGAGGAGAGGCAGCCCGGTGCTGGGGGACGCCCAGATGTCGGCCTGCGCGATCGTGGACTGCGGGCTGGCCAGCTTGACCTCCAGCCCCGCCGCGGTCTGCCCGGCCACCCGCTGCGGCGGCAGCAGGCTCAGCTTCGCTCCCGGTCCCGCGCCGCCGATCAGCCGCGGCCAGGGCCGGCGGCGTGAGATCGGCGACGCGGGGCAGCCGGATGTGCTGAGCGCCGTAGATCCCGGTGAGCAGCTGCTCGCCGGAGTCCCAGATGAAGGTGTTGTCGCCGACCTGGTAAGTGTCGTCCTCGCCGGCATCGGAGAGCGTGTCCACCCGCCAGTGATCCGTCGTGGCCTGCCAGACCCGCATCCGGGTCACCCCGTCGAGCAGCGGCGTGACAGTGGAGAAGGCGGGCAGCGGCGGCAGGCCGAAGGTCGCGTCGCTTTCGGCGTAGCCGGAGAACGACAGGCCTTGCGAGCCGAGGATGCGGCCCTCGAGCTGCGAGGACGTGAGATTCGGCGCGCTCACCGGGAGCGCGCTGGCCAGGACCGGCAGGCAGCAGAGCACCGCAACGCCAGTCAGCACGACGATCCAGCGCCATCCGATAAGCCATGCGTGCCTAGGGCGCACCTCCACAACGATACGGTAGCCCAGTCATTGCGGGCGTCGGCCGTCCGCGCCTTACCGCGCCTGGGACGTCCGGCGGCAACAGCGGGCCCGCCGTGGTGCGGCTGGACTGGTGCCCCGCGGTTGGAGGGCCCCCGCCCAGCGGTTGATCGCCGGGCGGGGGCCCTCCTGTCGCTTCACTCGGGTCAGCCGCCGATGTCGGCCGAGGCGAGGTAGACGCCCGGAACCTGATCCGGTGCGTAGATCTTGCTGTCACCCGGATACGGCTTGGTGAAGTTGGAGTTGACGTACCAGTCGTACCGGTTCATCTGCTCGGGGTTGGCGTAGTCGGGGACGGCGTTGGGCCGCCGGTGGTGCGCTGCAGCTTCAGCCAGGCCGCCCAGTCCGCCGCGGTGCCGCTCATGGCGGCCGGGATCGCCGGCGTGCCTCAAGGCGTCAGCCGACTTGACGGCGGCGGGGTTGTTCTGGGTGGCGTTGATGTCCGCCGCGGTGGTCGCCGGGCCGGCCAGGAGCGGTCCCGGGCACGTTGGCGCCGCAGGACGGCATGGTGGACAGGCCCGCGGTCAGCGAGGTCTGGTTGTCCACCGCGGTGTAGGGGGTGTAGTTCGGCGTGCTGGTGAACGCGCCGTACATCGGGGTCGCCGCGGAGTCCTTCTGGTTCATCGGGTGCATCCCGAGGATGTTCTCGATGGTCCGGATCATGTTGACCTGGGTGTAGTAGGTGTTGTCGACGACGCCGTGCGCAGCCCAGGGGCTGATGACCTGGATGGGCGCGCGGTGGCCGTCAACGTGGTCCGCGCCGGCCTGCGAGTCGTCCTCGACCACGAAGATCGCCGACTGGGGCCAGTACTTGCTGTGCGAGATGGTCTCCACGATCTTGCCGAGGGCGAGGTCGTTGTCGGCGACCTGGGCGGCCGGGCTGGGCGGGCCGCCGGTGTGGTCGCTGGAGAGCCAGAACATGTTGAGGCTCGACGGGACCGCGTCTTGGCGAAGTCCTGCTTCCAGATCTCGTACCGGTAGATGTCAGGGCACGCTGGTGTCGAACTTGGGGAAGAGCGGGTCGGACACGTTGTTCAGCGACGGGATCGGCGACGACGAGGTCATCGGGTAGGCCGTCGTGGCTGCTGGTCGAGTCCATGGTCAGGGCGTCGCAGTACAGGTTCTGCCAGGACGCGCCGGCCGGCTTGGTGAGGAACTGCTGGAACTCGCCGTAGTCGCGGACGGTCTTGCCCGCCGTCTCGGCGCCGCTCCACAGCGTGCCGGACGCCTGGTGGCCCAGGGCGTCGTCCTCGGTGTCGTAGGACCGGTCGTACTGGCCGGCCAGCGACTGGGTGTAGTCGGGGTTGTCGGCCTGCATGAGCCAGTTGTGGCCCTCGGCCGAGTTGGTGCCCGCGTCGTAGAAGTTGTCGTAGAGGCCGAACTGCGTCGCGAGCGCGTGGTTGTTCGGGGTGACGGCCGCGCCGTACTGGGTGAAGGCCGGGTCGCCGTTGCCCTGCGTCATGTCGCCGAACTTCTGGTCGTAGGTCCGGTTCTCCTTGACGATCAGGAAGACGTACTTGATCGTCGAGGGGGCGCCGATCCGGGGCGGGACCGGCACCGGCTTGGTGTCCCTGGCGGCCATGGTCGCGTACCGCACCGAGCCGCCGGTCCAGCCGTTGTCCTGGAAGACCTGGGCGGTCATCTGCCGGATGGCGCCGTCGTTCGGCATCGTGAAGTAGGTCAGCGAGGATGTCGTGTCGTGCGTGCCGTGCGCCGCCGTGGTGGAGCGGCGCGCGTCGATGCCGCGCATGTTGGTGACCACGATCTGGCCGTTGACGTTGGCGAGTTCCGCGGGGAAGTAGTCCGTGGGGATCAGGCCGATGAAGTTGACCGCATCGCGCGGGCTGTTCCAGTCGTGCGGGTTGTCGAACTTGTAGGCCGCGATCGCGTTCGCCCCGCCGAGGGAGACGAGCAGGTGACCGTCGCCGGCCACGGTGATCGCGTCCGGCTCGTAGCCCACCTTGGCCTCGGGCCACGGCTGGGTGCCGATCGTCTGCACGACCTGGTCGGTCCTGGCGTCGATGACGGACACCGTGTCGCTGTTGGTGTTCGCCACGAAGACCGCGCCGTTGGCGTAGTACAGCGCCGTCGGGTGCAGGCCGACCGCGATGCTCGCCGGGGTGGCCGACGGGTTCGACAGGTCGATGACGCTCACCGCGCCGGTGGTGCTGGAACCGGTGAGGTCGCTCGCGGGAACCTGGGTGCCGTAGGAGTTGAGCGTGGTGTCGCCGGAGGCCGCCGTGCGGCCGCCCTCGTCGGACACGTACAGCTTGCTGCCGACGAGCAGCAGGTCACGCGGGGCGTTGCCGACGTTCCAGGTCTGCGTGACGGCACCGGTCGACGCGTTCATCGCGACGACCGTGTTCTGGCCGTTGACCGCCGCGTACACGGTCGAGCCGTCGGCGGAGAACACCGCCTTGCCGACCAGCGGCAGTTCGCCGCTGGCCGTGGGAAGGGTAATGGTGACCGGGCTGCTGACGGAGCCGTCGGCGGCCACGGCGTACTTGGCGTAGCCGGTGTTGGTGCCCATCCACAGCTGGGTGCCGTCGGGGGAGTAGGTCGGGCTTTCCTGGCCGACGCCGCTGCCCAGGTGGACGTACTGCTGGATGGCCATCGTGGACAGGTTGACGATGACCATGTCGTAGGGGCCGTCGGCCAGCGTGGCCGCCATGTGGGTGCCGTCCGGGCTGATCACGGAGCCCATGATCTTGCCGTCCGGGATCTCGAGGCGGGTGCCGTAGGGGTTGATGACCTGGTTGTCCGATACGACCAGGCCCTGGGAGACCGTAGTGCCAACCTGGTCATCGCCGAAGATGGCGGAGGAAGCGTAGGCGATGCCTGTTCCGGTGAGGAGCAGCAGCGCCGCGGCCGAGGAGGCCATGACGATGCGCGTGTTGCGGCCGGCGGGGAGCCTGAGCTTCCCGACGGCACGCCGTTTGCGTGTTACCTGCACGAGAGGGCTATCCCTTCGTCGAGGTGGCCAGCAGGTCGACATTGCCGTCGAACTGCCATAGCGGGTTCGGTGCGTTGCCGTAGGGCGCGTGCACCAGGAAGTAGCCGTTCACTTCCTTCGGACCGTCGCCGTCGGCGACGAACCGCCCGTTCGGGTTGACGTCAAGCTGATAGATCGCCTGCCCCGTGGCGTCGCTGACGTCTGGGACCTGCCAGGAGACCGTGCAGCGCCAGTCGTTCCCCGGCCCTTCCGGTGAGATCAGCCCGCCGCCCCGGTCGCATACGGCCGTCACGCCAAGCTGTGACTTGTTGATGGCCTGGTGGTAGATCTCGCCGATCTGCACCGGGTAAAGGTTGGCGAACTCCGTCGCCAGCGCCGTCTCGACCTTGTGCTCATCGATCCCCGAGCCGGCGGCCCCCGGTGCCGCGAGGGCCAGGGCCACCGCCGAGACGGCGAACAGGCCCGCGAGCGGCGCGATGCCCAGGGTGATCGCGCGGCGGCCCGCGCCGTCGTGGCCGGAACTGGTGAACTCGCGCCGCATGAAGATCAGGTAGGCCGCCACGGTCGCGGTCACCGCCCAGGCCAGGCTCACCGCGACGCCGATCAGCACCATGCCGGGCTGCTCGGGCGTGTCGAGCAGGCCGTTCCACGACAGGAACACGTAACCCGGCAGCGCGAGGCGCAGGGCGGCGGCCATCGGCAAGTCCTGGGCCACCTGCATCCCCAGCGCCACGACGGCGGGGATCAGCAGGCCCATCGGGGAGCGGCCCAGGGCGACGGAGCCGAGCAGCCCGATCGCGGCGAGCGCCAGCGTCGGCGCCAGCGCGCACAGCCAGACCGCCGCGATCCTGACGGCCGCGTCGGCTGGCGTCAGCTGAAGGCCGTCCATGCCGGTCAGCGGCCGGATGCCCGCTGCGAGCGATCCCGCCGGCCGTGGCGGAGACCGCCAGCCCGGGGAAGCCGATCACGATGACGGTGAGGCTCGCCAGCGCCTTGGCCGCGAAGATCCGCCGCGGCGAGCGGACCGCCACCAGCAGGTGGCGCCAGGTGCCGAGCCGGTCCTCGGAGGAGAACACGTCGCCGGCGATGATCGAGGTCACCAGCGGGAGCACCCAGTTTCCGGCGAAGCTGAGCGCGGCCAGCGGCGCGGCCAGCGCCGAGGCGTGCAGCCACCGCGCGTACAGGGTGTCGGCCGGCAGGCTCTGCTCGTGGGTGACCGCGTAGAGGCCTATCGCCGGCAGGATCCAGCAGGCGGCGATCAGCAGCCGGATCCGCCATTGGGACAGCAGCTTGACCAGCTCGAACCGGTAGCTGCTGCCCACCGGGACGGCACGGTAGGCCGCCGGCCCGTTTGGGGTGGTACTGCCCGGCCCGGCACTGCCGGGGGCGACGGCGATGTTCATCGGGTTTCCTCCTGCTGCGCGGACGGCTCCCGCGGCCGTTCAGGAAGGCACGCGGGCGACTCCTCCGGTGGCTCCGCGGACTGCCGTTCGGTGAGGGCGAGGAAAGCGGACTCCAACGGCGAGATGACCGGGGTCAGCTCGCGGACCGCGACGCCCGCGCCGAGCAGCTTCGGGATCAGCGCGTCGATCGCGGGGACGTTGGCGCGGATCACGAGCATGTCCGGGTCCGGACTGGCCGTGGGGACGGGGTGCACGGTCACGCCAGGCGTTTTGTCGCCAATGTGACGGGCGGTCAGCGGATCGCTGGTGCGAAGCCGGTAATCGACCGCGACGGCTCTCGTCGGCGAGTTTGCTGAGCGGGCCGGAGAATACGACCCGGCCGGCGGCGACGATGGTGACCTCGGAGCACAGCGCCTCGAGGTCGTCCATCTGGTGGCTGGACAGCAGCACGGCGGTGCCGTCGGCGGCCAGCCGGCGTAGCACTTCGTGCACGTGCTTGCGGCCTGCCGGATCCAGGCCGTTGGACGGCTCGTCGAGGACCAGCAGCCGCGGCCTGATCAGCAGCGCGACGGCGAGGCCGATCCGCTGCCGCATGCCGAGGGAGAAGCCGCGAACCTTGTCGTCGGCGACATCGGCCAGCCCGACTTGCGCCAGGGCGTCGTCGATGTCCGCCTTGGCGCCGTAGCCGCGCAGCCGGGCCAGTTCGGCGAGGTTACGCCGCGCGGTCAAGGAAGGGTAGACGCCGGGGCTGTCGATGAAGCCCGCGACGCCGTCGGGAACCCGCAGCGCCCGCCCGGCGGCCTGGCCGAGCACCTCAAGGGTGCCCTCGTCGGCGAGTGCCAGCCCGAGCAGGATGCCAAGGAGCGTCGTCTTGCCCGCGCCGTTCGGCCCGACCAAGCCGTGGACCTGCCCGGTTGCGACATCGAGGTCAACGCCATCGAGCGCTACCACGTCGCCGAAGTACTTGGTGATCCGGCGGCCACGCACCGCCAGGTTCGTCTTAAGGTCCTCGTCGGTCAGCACACAGGAAACCATCAAGTACGGAAGCGGCAGCCGCGTGGATCATGATGAAAAATTTGGGAAACTGTGGATGTCGCGATAACGACAGGCCCGTCGGCCTCGGATCCTCCGGATAAGCGCACTGTCCTCCGAGCCGCAAATGCGCACCGAATTCACGTCGCGCCGCGCTGTACCGTAATTCCGGCGACCTGACCCGGCCGGCCTGGCGTGTCCTTCCCGACGCGCTGAGCTGGTGCAGTGTCCAGCCCCTGCCCGCGGTGTCCAGCGGGCGGGTGAGCGCGGTGAACAACTCAGCCGCGCGCCGGTAGGACATCCGGGCGTGACCGGTCACCCGGCACAGGTCGGTATCCGCGGCCCCGCCCGGCGCGCGCCGCCCGGTGACGAATACCGGCCCCCATGTCCGCCCGGACAGCAGCCAGCGCAGCACCTGGCTCGTCCCCTCCTGCCACGCGATGCGCTCTGCGGCCAGGCGCACCCCGCGGCCCGGGTCGTACCCGGTGCCTGGCCAGGTCCAACTGGTCCGCGTCCAGTGCGAGCACCTGCGCCGCGGGTGCGCCCGAGTCGTGCAGTACCCGCCACAGCGCGTGCTCCCGGAGGCTGGCAGGCAGCCGGAACAGGGCATCGACCTGCGCGGCGGTCAGCGGAGCCCCGGGGGCGGCGGGATGCCGGAGGCGCAGGCCGGCCGTGGGGTCGGCCTGGATCCAGCCTTGCTCCCGCCACCAGCCGCCTGCGCTGCGCAACGCGGACAGCTCGCGGTTGGCGCTGCGCGCGCCGGCGACCGCCGTCCGGTCCCGGAATTCCGCCGCCAGCCGGGCGCCGGTGCCAGGCTCGTCGAGCAACGCGAGCGGCGCGACCGGCGGCACCGCGCCCCGCCGGGCCGTTCCGCGCGGGGCGGGCTTACCGACCAGCGGCCAGGCCCAGCTGGCGAGCGAGATCCGGTACACCCGGCGCGACGCCCCGCTGATCGGCGCCTGGTCGAGGTACAGGTCAACCGCGACCGCGTACTCCACTGGTGCTGTCGATCCCATTCCCTCATCATAATCGCCGGTGAATGCGCATTTACTGCGGCAGTAACCCAGGAAAGAATGCTGATAACATTTGCGCTTCCCGGCGATCATTTGGCATGTTAGAAAGCGTGCGACGGATCGGTATAAGCTCATCAAGTTACCGCAGTAAATTCAATAACGGGAAGCTCGGCGTCCTTGGAAAGCGCGATTTCCGGCGCTTTTACGTCGGCTATTCGGCGTCGCTGCTCGGTACCGCGATGTCCTCGGTGGCAATCGCCTTCGCCGTGCTCGGCGGGGGCGGGACCGCGTCCGGCCTCGGCATCGTGTTCACCGCGAACATCGTGCCGCTGATCGCGTTCACGCTCGGCGGCGGGGCGATCGCCGACCGGCTCGGCCGCCGGCCGGTGATGCTGGCCGCCGACGTCGCCAGGTGCGCCGCGCAGGGCGCCCTCGCCGTCTCGCTCTACCTGGGGCATCCCGCGGTTGTGGCTGTTCGTGGCCGCGGCGCTCGCCGTCGGCGCCGGCAGCGCGTTCTTCCAGCCCGCGCTGGCCGGCCTGCCAGTGCAACTCGCGCCGCGCGGCCGGCTCGGCGACGCGAACGCGCTGCTCGCCGCGGCACAGCCCGCTGCCCAGGTCGCGGGCCCGGCCCTGGCCGGGCTGCTGATCGCGGCGACCAGCCCGGCGACGGTGGTCGCGGCCGACGCGGCGAGCTACGCGATCAGCGCCGTCGCGCTGGCCATGGTGAGTTTCCCCGGCGCCGGCCAGGTCCCGGTCCAGGTCGCTGCTCGCGGACCTGGCCGACGGCTGGGCCGAGTTCAGCTCGCGCGCCTGGCTCTGGATCGACACCGTACAGTTCGCCCTCTTCAACCTGCTGACCTGGGGACCGTACCTGGTGCTCGGCCCCGTGCTGGCCCGCGACTACCTGGGCGGCGCGCGCGCCTGGGGCACGATCATGGCCTGCTACGGCGGCGGCGCGGTCCTCGGCGGCCTGCTGGCGCTCGGCCGCCGTCCCAGGCGGCCGCTCGTGGTCGCCACCCTGGCGACGCTCGGCTTCCCGCTCCCGCCGCTCGCGCTGGCCCTGCACCTGCCCGCTCCGGCGGTGGCGGGCGGTGCGCTGCTGGCCGGGCTTGGCTCCGCGCTGGGCGGCGCGCTCTGGGCGACCGTCACGCAGCAGCAGGTGCCCGCGCGGGCCCTGTCCCGCGTAGCGGCGTTCAACATGGTGGGCGCGTTCGCGTTCGGCCCGGTCGCGTTCGCCGCGGCCGGCCCGGTGGCGGCCGCGCTCGGTGCCCGTGCCGTGCTCGGGTTCGGTGCCGCCTGGGCGGCGTTCGGCACGCTCGTCGTCTTGGCCGTGCCCTCCGTCCGCCGCGTGAGCTGGCCGGCCACGGGCGCCGCCGCCGAGGAAGCGGCCGGCCGGCCGTCGATCGTCCATACCAAGGATGACGCGCGGGCCCGCGGAACGCGGGCGGGCCCGGGCAGTGCCGTTCGCCGGCCCGGGCGCGCTTACCTGGTCCGCGGGGCCAGCCGCCGGCGGTCCGGAGCATCGGGCCAAAGGTGCACACTGGTATTACTCTGATCTGCTCGTATTGACTGTTGTCATGGCTGCGCAGGCGGCACAGCCGGTTCTTGACGATGGTCAGCAAGGAGAAACCCCCGGTGTCCTCAGCCGCGCTGCGCAACGGCATCCTCACCGTCCCCGTGATCGACATCTCCAGCTTCCGGATGCCGTACGCCGACGCTGCCGCGCGGTGCCGAGGTCGTCCGCCAGGTTGACGAGGCCGCGCGAACGGTCGGTTTCATGCAGATCACCGGGCACGGCATACCCGAGGCCACGATCAGCGAGTTCACCAGCGCGACCGACGCGTTCTTCGCCCTCGACGCGGAGGCCAAGTCCAGGTACCGCTGCCCGCCGGGCATCAACCGCGGCTACACGCCGCCCAAGGCGGAATCCCTCGCCAACAGCCTCGGCCTCGCCGCGGCGGCGGACCTGTTCGAGGCGATCAACATCGGCAGCTCGGCGGCGGACTTCCCCGGACTCGGCCTGCCGGAAGACGTCTACGCGGCCAACGTGTACCCGGCGGACGAGGTACCTGGCTTCGAGGCCGCGGTGACCGAGCCTGGTCCGATCCGCGGGCCGGGTGGCAAGGACGATGGTGCGGATCTTCGGCGTGGCGCTCGGCGGCAGCGAGGACTACTTCGAGCGGTTCACCGACCACTCGATCGACGTGCTGCGGATGAACAACTACCGGCTGCCCGCGCCCGACGTCCAGCTGGAGAAGGACCAGCTCGGCATGGGCGCGCACACCGACTACGGCATCGTGACCGTGCTCTGGGCCGACCAGGTGCCCGGCCTGGAGATCCATGGCGCCGACGGGAACTGGCACCCGGTGCATGCCGGCCGACGGGGCACTGCTCGTCAACCTGGGCGACGCCCGGCCCGCTGGACCAACGAGGAGTGGATCTCCACCCTGCACCGCGTCGCCGCGCCGCGGGTCGGCGGCGTCCTGGTGCCGCGGCGGTCCGCCGCCTACTTCCACGACGGCAACGTCGACGCGGTGATCGAGTGCCTGCCGAGCTGCGTCTCGGAGGGCAACCCGGCCAGGTACGAGCCGGTGACGGTGGGCGAGCACCTCGCCGCCAAGCTCGCCGGGCTCGCGCGGCGGCCAGCTCAACCCGAACGCCGCCCGGGAGGCCGCGCGCCTGCGTCCGGCTTGAACCCGGCGCGTGGCGCGGGTAGCGCAGCTGATCGCATAGACCGCGGTGAAGGCTCGCGCGAAACGATGTGATGAGTCCGTCAAGAAGCGCGGTGAGGCCGTAGCCTGTGCGGGGCGGCCATGTCGTCGGGCGAAGGGGCGGACGAGCGGGTGCAGTCTTCTTCCGGGGGGCGGCCTTGCCGCAGCCTCCGGGGCAGGTCGGGAAGGGCGACGGTGCCGGACAGGCAAGCCGGCAGCGCCTGCCCGGCGCGCCTCCGCAGGAGACCGGTCAGGAAACCAGCCGGAAATAGCGGCCGGGAACGCTGCTGGCAACGAGCGGGAACCGCGGCCGCGTTCCGAAGTCGATGCCGGGCGGCGCCGGGCAGGCAGGCGGACCGGGCGCGGAGCAAGGTAGCGGCGGTATCGCCCGCGGTGCGCTCATCGTCGCGGTGCTCACCACGCTGCTCGCGGATACTCGGCCTGCTGCGCACCGTCGTGTTCGCGCAGACCGTGGGTTCTGGCTGCCTCGGCACCGCCTACGTCACCGCCAACCAGGTGCCGAACCTGATCTACGAACTCGCCATCGGCGGCGCGCTGACCAGCGCCATGGTGCCGGTACTCGCCCGGTCCGCCGCCCGTGCGGCCGCCGACCCCGCAGGCGAAGGCTCACGTCGAGCAGACCTCCTCGGCGCTGCTCACCTGGTCGGTCGTGATCCTGCTGCCGCTCACCGTGGCCATCGCCTCGGCCGCGCGCCCGATCGCCGGGCTGCTGAACCCGGTCAACCCGAACGCCGACGTGCCCGCACGGCGACATGATCAGCGAGACCACGTTCATGCTTGTCTCGTTCGCGCCGCAGATCCTGCTCTACGGCTTCTCCGTCGTGCTGTTCGGCCTGCTGCAGGCGTACCGGCGGTTCACCGCCACAGCCTGGCGCCGGTGCTCGGCAACGTCGTGATGATCACGTCGTACCTGGTCTTCGCGTCGCTCGATCACGGTGCGCCGCTGGCCAGGACCCCGCTCGCCGCCGAACCTGGTGCTTGTCCATCGGCACCACGCTGAACATCGGCATGATGGTCCTCGTGTCGATGCCGCGCGACCTGGCGGCTGCGCCTGCGCTGGCGGCCCACGCTGCGGTTCCCGCCCGGCGTGCTGCGCCGGGCCGGCGGCCTCGCGCTGGTCGGCCTGCTCGAGTTCCTCGCCGCCGACATCTACAGCGTGATCACGATCGACCTGGCGAACGGCCACGGCGACACCGGCGCCCTGGTCCTGTTCAGCTACGGGAACTCTGGTGTTCACCGCGGTCGCCTCCGTGCTGCCGATCGCGATCGTGACCAGCGCCTTCCCCGTGCTGTCCGCGACCGACGGCGACGAGTTCGACCGGACGAGCGCCGGGTCGACCCGGGCGGTCATGCTGATGTCCTGGCTGGGCACCGCGGCGATGATCGCGGCGGTCGCGCTGCCCGCCGCGCACGTCCTTGCCCAGCAGCGGGACCAGGTCAGCCGCTGGCCCTGGCGTTCCTGCTGTTCGCGCCGGGCATGGCCGGGCTCGCCATCGATCACCAGCCAGTCGCGGGTGCTGTTCGCGCTCGGCAAGCTCAAGGCGGCGGGGATCGGCCTGGTGGCGCGGCCGCTGCTGCCCGCGGCACTCTCCGTCCCGCTGGTCCTGCTGGCGCCGCCGCGCCTCGCCGTGGGCGCGCTCGCGCTGGCCTGCTCAGCCGGGTTCATCCTGGTGGCCATCCCGATGGTCATCGTCGACCAGGCGGCTGCGCGGGCCGCGCCGCGTCGCCGGGCTCGGTCACGCGGCGGCTCGCCGGAATCGCGGCGGCCGCCGCCGGGGCCGCGGCGGGCCTGGCGGTCACGCTGGTCCGCCCTCCGGCGGGAACCTCCTGGAGGTCGGCGTCGGGCATCGCGCGGCGACGCTCGCGGTCTCGCATTCGGCGTGGTGGCCTACGCCCTGGACCGGGGCGACCTGCGGCAGCCGCCGGCGCGGCTGCGGCGGTTCGCCGGAGCCGCGCCTAACGCGTGCCGCGGCGCTGATAATGGTGGACGTGTACCCGCGGGACGTGGCGATCCGGCCGGTGGAAGAAAACGACCGGCCCACGGTTGAGTGGCTGACGACCCAGTTGTGGGGTGCCCCCGAGGTCGCCGTGCACGATGGGGTCTTCCACCCGGCCGCGCTGCCCGGCTTCATCGCCGAGCGCGCGGGCCGCATCGCCGGCCTGGTCACGTTCGAGGTGCATGCACGGCGCCCTGGAGATCGCCACCATCAACGCCCTCGACCTGTACCAGGGCATCGGCACGCTGCTCATCGAGGCGGTCCGCGCCGAGGCCAAGCGCCTCGGCTGCCTGCCAGGTCACGCTCACCACGACCAACGACAACATCGGCGCGCTCCGCTTCTACCAGCGCCGCGGCTTCCGGCTTGCCGCCATCCGGCCGGGCGCGGTGGACCGCACCCGGCAGCTCAAGCCGGAGATTCCCCGCACCGGGGATTTCGGCATTCCGCTCCGCGATGAAATCGACCTCACCTGTCCCGTCTAATAAGAGAAAGATCCAAAATCGTTATCCCGAACGTATGCGGCTTCCTCTCGCTACCTCACCTGCCTCTTTCGGCGCTGGTGAGCGCTCGGAGCGGCCGACTTTCACGCGACGTGTCCGTGTGCGTGCTGTCGCCGGCCCCGCTGAATGCGCTATACAGGGATTTACCACTGTCCGAGGGAGCACGATGTTGCCACCCGTTAGGGTCCGAACAGCGGGGGATGAACCCGTGCCGGTGGTCGATAGCGTCCATGCGGCGATCGGGCGTGCCCCCTTCCTGGTGCGGCCGGTACTCGACGGTGCTCTCGGTGGCGCTGCTGCCCTGGCTGCTCGCGCCGATCTGCGTGGTCCGCGGCGTCCGCACCCTGATGGCCTCGCTGTACGTGGCGGCCTTCTGGGCCTGGCTCTACCTGCTCATCAGTGCCAACCGGCTGAACACGCACGCCGGCGCCGACGGTGCGCCGGCCGCCCGCCCGGTGCCGGCGATGCCGCCCGGCTGGCTGCTCGCCATGCTCGCGACGCCGTTCCTCGTCGCCGGCGCTCGCCAACGTCCGCCCGCTGTCCAAGCTGGTTCGTCCCGTGCCGCACGGTGGCCTGGTCGCTGCTGTGGTCGCTCGCCCGTCGTCTTCTTCATCGTCCAGGCCTCGCCGCAGAACACGATGTTCGCGGTGATCGCCATCTGGGTGATCGCCGCGGCGCTGATCGGCTGGCGGGCGGCCAAGGGGTCGCAGGAGGCCCGCATGTTCGGCCCGGACGGCCCGCTCGCCGCGCACGCGCCGGGCCAGGGTCCCGCGGCGCCGCCCGCGCCGCCCGGCCGGCGGCCGGCCGCGGGCGGCCCGGGCAGGCGCACCGGTCCCGCTGCCGCGCGCCGGGCCTGGCGGGCACTCTCCTGCGCAGTACAGCACCCGCGCGCAAGGCGTCGCCCAGGTCTACGCCGACCACGCGACCCGCGAGCCGCAGCCCGCCGCGCGTCAGCAAGCCGCCGCTCACGCCGGAGGAGGCGCTGGCCGAGCTGGACGCGATGGTCGGCCTCGGGCCGGTCAAGGAGCAGGTCCGCTCGATCGCCGTGTCGATCGAGGCGGCCCGCCGCCGCGCGGTGGCCGGCTTCGGCACCGACAAGCCAATGCGGCACTTCGTCTTCCTCGGCCCGCCGGGTACCGGCAAGACCACGGTGGCGCGGGTCATCGGCAAGATCTTCTACTCGTTCGGCCTGCTTGACACGCCCGATGTCGTTGAGGCGCAGCGTTCGGACCTGGTCGGCGAGTACCTTGGGCGCAACCGCGATCAAGACCAATGAGCTGATCGACTCCGCGCTCGGCCGGGTGCTGTTCATCGACGAGGCGTACAGCCTGGTGAACGAGGGCGACGGGCAGAGCGACCGGTTCGGCGCCGAGGCGGTGCAGACGCTGCTCAAGCGGGCCGAGGACGACCGGGAGAACCTGATCATCATCCTGGCCGGCTACGAGAAGCAGACCGAGGCGTTCCTCGCCTCGAACCCGGGCATGGCGTCGCGGTTCGCGACCCGCATCAGGTTCCCCACCTACTCGGCCGAGGAGATGCTCCTCCTGGCCGAGCGCGCAGCTATCTGGCCGGGCAGGAGGGCCTCGCACCGGACGCGCGCCCGGTGCTGTGGCGGATGCTTGACGAGGTGAGCCGCCGCAGGATCACCGACGAGCTCGGCAACGGCCGGTTCGTCAGGACGCTGCTAGAGAAGGCCGGGCAGGCGCGTGACGTCCGGGTGATGAGCGCCGGCGGCGACCCGCGCGCCGAGGACCTGATCACGGTCGCCGCGGCCGACCTGGAGCGGGCGTTCGCCGAGCTGACCTCGCGGCTGCGCGGCTACGAGGACACCCCGACGCTGGAATCGGCGATCGCCGAGCTTGACGAGCTCGTCGGGCTCGAGCCGGTCAAGCAGCAGGTGCGCGCGATCGCCGCGCAGCTGCGGGTGGCGAAGCTGCGCGACCGGCAGGGCCTCGACCAGCCAGCCGCCCGCCAGGCACTTCGTGTTCACCGGGCCCTCGGGCACCGGCAAGACAACGGTTGCGCGGATCCTTGGCCGCATCTTCGCCGCGCTCGGCCTGCTCGTCCGCCCGGAGGTGGTCGAGGCGCACCGCGGCGACCTGGTCGGCGAGCACCTCGGCTCCACCGCGATCAAGACCAACCGGCTGGTCGACTCCGCGCTCGGCGGCGTGCTGTTCGTCGACGAGGCGTACTCGCTGCACAACGAGGGCTACTCGGGCGGCGACGCGTTCGGCACGGAGGCGGTGCAGACGCTGCTCAAGCGGGCGGAGGACGACCGGGACCGGCTGGTGATCGTGCTCGCCGGGCTACCCGGCTGACATGGACCGGTTCCTGCGCTCCAACCCCGGCCTCGCCTCCAGGTTCAGCACGAGGGTCACCTTCCCCAGCTACACCGCCAGGGACCTGACCAGGATCGCCGTCATCCAGGCCGAGCAGGCGGGTGATGACTTCGAGCCGGAGGCGATCCGCGTCCTTGACCAGATCTTCGGCCAGGCCGAGCTGGCCGGCCAGATCGACGACCTCGGCAACGGCCGGTTCGCCCGCTCCCTCTTCGAGCGCGCCTGCGCCTGCCGCGACGTCCGCGTCGTCCGCCGCCTCGGCGAGTCGGCCACGGCCGCCGACCTGACCGTGATCACCGCCGAAGACGTCCGCGGCGCCTACGCCGAGCTGACCGTCTAGCCAGCCCGTCACCCCCCGTCCCGGCCGTCCACCCTCCGTCCCGGGCCCGTCCTCGACCTCTCCCGGGCCCGTCCACCGTCCCGGGCCTGTCCACGCCCTCCCGTGCCCCCGCGGCGAGTTGCCCCTCCCGCCGTCACCGCGGTGAGGTGCGGCTTAGGCTTGGACAGTGGGCGGTTCGTGGGACTTCTGGGTTGACCGGGGCGGTACGTTCACCGACATCGTGGCCAGGCGGCCGGACGGGACCCTTACCGCGCGCAAGCTGCTGTCGGTCAGCCCCGCCTACCGGGACGCGGCCGTCGCGGGCATCAGGGGCTGCTCGGCCTGGCGGCCGGTGACCCGGTGCCGGCCGGGGAGATCGGCGCCGTGCGGCTCGGCACCACCGTCGCCACCAACGCGCTGCTCGAGCGCACGGGCGAGCGGGCCGTTCTGCTGATCACCGAGGGGTTCGGCGACGCGCTGCGCATCGCCTACCAGAACCGGCCGCGCATCTTCGACCGGCACATCGTCCTGCCCGGGCCAGCTGTACGACCGCGTGATCGAGGTTCCCGAGCGGGTCGGCGCCGACGGCGAGCTGATCCGCCCGCTCGACGAGGGAGCCGTGGAGCCAGGCGCTGCGCCTGGCCTACGCCGACGGGTTCCGCGCCGCCGCGCATCGTCTTCATGCACGGCTACCGCTACCCGGACCACGAGCGGCGGGCCGGCCGAGATCGCCAGACGGCTCGGGTTCACCCAGGTCAGCGAGTCACATGAGGTCAGCCCGCTGATGCGGCTTGTCTCCAGGGGCGACACCACCGTGGTGGACGCCTACCTGTCCCCGGTGCTGCGCCGGTACGTGGACGAGGTAGCCGCCGAGCTTGCCGGGGTCCGGGTGCTGTTCATGCAGTCCAACGGCGGGCTGGCCGAGGCCGCGTCGTTCCGCGGCAAGGACTCGGTCCTCTCCGGCCCGGCAGGCGGCATCGTCGGCATGGCCCGCACCGCCGGCGCGGCGGGCTTCGACCGGGTGATCGGCTTCGACATGGGCGGCACGTCGACCGACGTCTCGCACTTCGCCGGCGAGTTCGAGCGGCAGTACGAGACCCAGGTGGCCGGGGTAAGGCTGCGCGCGCCGATGCTGTCCATCCACACGGTCGCGGCGGGCGGCGGGTCGGTGCTGCACTTCGCCGACGGCCGCTACCAGGTCGGCCCGGACTCAGCGGGCGCGGCGCCGGGACCCGCCTGTTACGGTCACGGCGGCCCGCTGACGGTGACCGACGCCAACGTGCTGCTCGGCCGGGTACAGCCGGCGCACTTCCCCAGGGTCTTCGGCCCGGCCGGCGACCGGCCGCTCAACGCGGACGTGACAAGAGCGAAGTTCGCACAGCTAGCCGGCCAGATCACCGCCGCGACCGGAGACAGCCGCGACCCCGCGGAGGTCGCCGCGGGCTTCCTCGAGATCGCGGTGCAGAACATGGCGAACGCGATCAAGAAGATCTCGGTGCAGCGCGGCTACGACGTGACCAGGTACGTGCTGTCCACCTTCGGCGGCGCGGGCGGGCAGCACGCCTGCGCGGTGGCCGCCGCGCTCGGCATGACGAGCGTGCTCATCCACCCGCTCGCGGGCGCGCTCTCCGCCTACGGCATCGGCCTCGCCGACGTCATCGCGATGCGCGAGACCGCCGTCGAGGCCCCGCTCTCCCCGGTTCTCGCGGCGAGCCTCAAGGACGGGGCCTTCCGGCAACTGGAGGATTCGGCCCGCGCCGAACTCGCCGCCCACGGGCCGCCCGGCGCTGAAGTCGGCGTGACCCGCCGGGTCCACCTCCGCTACGAGGGTACGGACACCCCGCTCCAGGTCCGGCTACGGCCCGCTCGCGGAGATGACGGAGGCCTTCGAGCACGCCTACCTGACCCGCTTCTCCTTCCTCATGCCGGGCAAGACCGTCGTAGTCGAGGCGGTCTCGGTGGAGGCGGCCATCGCCGGCGGCCCCGCGGTCACCTCCGCCCCCGCGGTCACCTCCGCCCCCGCCGGCGCAACCGCCCCGCAGGCGGCCCCTCCCCGCACCCGCCCTCCCCGGCGAGCCGACGTGGATGTGCCATCGGTGCTCCTATAGCGGCACCAACGGCACATCCACCCAGTGAGGCAGGCCGGCCGGATGTCCCGGAGGCGGTCGAGCGGGTGCGCATGTTCGCCGCCGGGGAGTGGGCGACGGTCCCGCTGTACCAGCGTGACGCATTGCGCCCGGGTCAGGTCGTGGACGGCCCCGCGATCATCGCCGAAGACCTGGCGACGACCGTCGTCGAGCCTGGCTGGCGCGCCACGGTGACGGCCGGCCGCGACCTGCTGCTCACCCGCGCGCGCGGCGGGTCCCGCCGTTCCCGCCGGAGCCAGGGCCGGAGCCGGCGGCCGGGGCCGAGGCCGAAGCCGGGGCCGGGGCCGAACCGGACCCGGTACTGCTCGAAGTGTTCTCTAACCTGTTCATGGCGGTGGCCGAGCAGATGGGGGAGCGCCTGCGGTCAACCGCGCACTCCGTCAACATCAAGGAGCGGCTCGACTTCTCCTGCGCGATCTTCGACGCCGACGGCAACCTCATCGCGAACGCCCCGCATATCCCGGTGCACCTCGGCTCGATGAGCGAATCCATAAAGATGGTGATTAACCGCAACAAGGGGCGAAGTAAGCCCGGCGATGTCTACGCGCTCAACGACCCCTACCACGGCGGCACCCACCTCCCCGACGTCACGGTCATCACCCCTGTCTTCGCTCCGCCGGCCCGGGCGCGGGCGCGGCCGGCGGCCCGCGGGCCATCTGGTTCTACGTCGCCTCCCGCGGCCACCACGCCGAGATCGGCGGCATCTCCCCCGGTTCGATGCCCGCGGCAAGCACCAGGATCGAGCAGGAGGGCGTCCTCATCGACAACTGGCTCCTGGTTGAGGGCGGCCGGCTGCGGGAGGCCGAGACAACGGCACTGCTGACCGAGGCCGAGTTCCCGTCGCGGAATCCGCGCGACCAACCTCGCCGACCTGCGCGCCCAGGTCGCCGCGAACGAGAAGGGCGCCGTGGAGCTCCGTCGCATGGTCGCGCAGTACGGCCTCGACGTGGTGCGCGCCTACATGGGCCATGTCCAGGAGAACGCCGCGGAAGCGGTCAGGAACGTCATCACCGCGCTGCAGCGACGGAGACTGCGGATACGAACTCGACGGCGGCGCGCACATCAAGGTCAAGGTAAGCGTCGACAAGACGGCGAGAACCGCCGCCATCGACTTCACCGGCACGAGCCCGCAGCTCGGCGGCAACTTCAACGCACCGTCAAGCGTGGCGATGGCCGCCGTGCTCTACGTCTTCCGCACCCTGGTAGACAAGGACATCCCGCTGAACGCCGGCTGCCTCAAGCCGCTCACCGTGATCATCCCGCCGGGGACGATGCTGTCACCGGAGTACCCCGCCGCGGTCGCCGCCGGCAACGTCGAGACCAGTCAGGCGGTCACCGGCGCGCTCTACGCCGCGCTCGGGGTCATGGCGGAGGGCTCAGGCACGATGAACAACGTGACGTTCGGCAACGACCGGCACCAGTACTACGAGACCGTCGCGAGCGGCTCGGGGCCGGCCGCGGCTTCGACGGCACGGACCTGGTGCAGACCAAGATGACCAACTCGCGGCTGACCGATCCCGAGGTCCTCGAGTGGCGCTACCCGGTGCGCCTGGAGTCCTACGCGATCCGGCCCGGCAGCGGCGGCCGTGGCCGCTGGCGCGGCGGCGACGGCGGCACCAGGCGCATCCGCTTCCTCGAGCCGATGACGGTCACCACGCTCGCCAGCCACCGCCGCGTCCCGGCCTTCGGCCTGCGACGGCGGCGCCCCCGGCGCCCTCGGCCGCCACTGGATCGAGCACCCCGACGGCACCATCACCCCGATGAGCGGCTGCGACAGCAAGCGCCTCGCCCCCGGCGACGTCTTCGTGATAGAGACCCCGGGCGGCGGAGGCTTTGGCGCAGTGTTATCCAGAACGAGAGCTTGTCGCACCTGTCCCGCCACCCGGTGACCCGTGACCGCGGGAGCCTGAGAGCGGCCGGCCTCTCCTCGCCGCTGAGCCCGCCACCCGGTGACCCGTGGTCGCGGGAGCGGGAGCCGCCGTGAAGCTCGGTCGGCTGCCTAGCACCCGGTGACCCGTGGTCGCGGGCGGAGTTCGCCCGCGAATGCCGGTCGGCCGCCGGGAGGCGCGGGCCGGCGCACCATGCGCACCGCGCCCCCCTGCCGTACGCAATTTTCCCGGTAAATTTTTCACAATAGGAAAACTTTTCATTCGATGTAAAGAAAAGACGTTCTATCCGTCTGTTAATTTACCGATCGTGAAAAATTTACGTCCAAACCCGGCGAAGCCGCCCCTCCCGGCGCCTGGCGACGTCGCTTTTCTAGGTATATGACCGATTTGGCCGGGATGGCGGAGAGCTGTTCCCGGCCCGCCCGTCGTCTGCCTCGTGGGATGGCGTACGGACGCCCGGCCAGGGTGAAACACGCGTCCGTTTGGCGTGATCAAAGAACAGCCGGGTCGTTCACGAGTCTGGGTTGGTGAGGCCGTTCAGGTCGTCGTCGCTCAGCCCGGTCGCGAGTTCGCGCAGCGCGATCTCAAGCGCGGCCTCGTCCCCGCCCGCCGCGTCAAGCACGTCCATCAGCGCGTGCAGCACCATGTGGCGGTCCTCGCCCGTGTCGAGCAGGCGCTGCGCGGCGTCCCAGAGGGCGCGCGGTGAGCCGCGCCAGAGCCGGTCCGCGAGCGCCAGGTGCCGGTCGATGTGGCGGCCGACGCCGGCCGAGCTCGGCGAACCGGTGCGCGTGTCGTGGTCGGCGGCGAGCAGCAGCCGCCGGTCGGACGGGTCGGCCGGGTCGAGCTTGGACAGGTCGACCCCGCCGTGCTTGCCCTCAAGGATGGGGAAGGCGAACGCGCGCCGCGGCAGCGCCTCGAGGTCGGAGTCGGGCAGCAGCCTGGCGACGAGCTTCTCGTCAAGTCCGAACTCGGCCGGATCGCGGTAGATGCGGGAAAAGGTAGCCATCGAGTCGTACAGCGTGTCAAGCATCTGCCCGACGGAGGCCTCGCGCAGCCCGCGCTTCCGGCTGGTCCAGCGGATCCAGGCGGCGACCACGTGCGGCATCGCGTTCTGGTCGGCCACGGACAGCAGCACCTTGCGCGGCAGCCAGCCGAGCATGAAGTTCTGCACCTTGGCCGGCGACATCCGCTCCGGGCGCCCGCTGTCCTGGTCGCAGCCGAAGGCGATGATCAGGTCGGTGCACCGGCTCGCGGCCTGCCGGTCGGATAGCTCCTCCGCCTCATCGGAGGCCAGGAACTCCGCGGCGAGCAGCGCCCGGCGTTCCGTCGTCCATGGCCGCTTGGGCCGCGGTGCCCGGCCGGGCGCCGGGGGGAGCGCCCGGATACGGGCCCTGATGAAGGCATGCCGCGCGGCGAAGGAGTCGCTGACCGGCGGGTCCTCCGCGTCGTCCGTGGCGGCGAGCGCGGCCTGCAGCATCTTCCTCGCCTGGGAGGCGTCTATCTGCCTGAAGCCGTCCTCGGGACGGCCCGCGGCCGACCGCGGAGGCCTGCCG
Organism: uncultured Actinomycetota bacterium; assembly: GCA_963811335.1. Taxonomy (GTDB): domain Bacteria; phylum Actinomycetota; class Actinomycetes; order Streptosporangiales; family Streptosporangiaceae; genus Trebonia. The sequence continues at coordinate 521,621 of CAWERB010000020.1, forward strand.
GCAGTGCTCGAGCAGCCTGTCCACCTGCGAGCTGACCCAGCCGTCCCTGATCATGCCGGCCGCGTTGTAATCGACGAGCGTGACGAGCGCGTGCGGCTCCTCGCCCGCGTAGCTGAACACGCAGATGATCTCGTCCTGGTCGCCCCATTCATCGGGGTTCACGTAGCACTCGGCGGGCGAAACCGCCCCGAGGTGCTCCGCCCAGCCGGGGTGCGCGCACCCCGGCGTCGATGAGCGTGATGGCCGCCTGCTCCGCGGCGACGGCCTGGCGGGAAGTACCGAGGCAGGCGATACCGGAGAGCAGCGCTAGCGCGGCGGGCGAGCGCTGCCGCGCGGCGTAATCGACGAGGCCCTCGCCGACCAGCTGCTCGACGCCGGTCCCGCCGATGGTGTGATGGCGCTGCGGCCACCAGGTGCCGAGCAGGTCACTGACGAGCAGCTCCGCGTCGAGCGGGCTGCGCACCGCGAGCAGCTCACGTGCCGCGTGCAGGAGTTCATCGAACAGCGCGTTAGGGGGGCGCGCCACTACCTGCCTGGCCACGTCGTCGGCTCTGCGGGCTCACCCTGATAGCCTCTCAGATCTACACATGTGAAATCGACGCTTCCCCTCGCTACCGCATAGGGTTGCCGGTAGCTGGGAGAAAGCACATCATCCGCTGTAGGAGAATTTACCCATGCTGCCATCATTGTGCCGTCTGATGGCGTCGATCCCATCCATGTCGTGTTCCTGGAGCCTCCGGGAGGCGGCACCGGTGCGGGAAATGACGCGGACTTGGCTTCCATGCCGCTAGCTGGCAGCATCGGTACCCGGTTTGTGGCACGCTTATATTCTGAGGGGCCGCTGCGGTGAGGGAGACATGCCGCGCCGTCGGCGGACCGCCGCCAGGCGCCAGGTGGGTGGCGTGACTGGCAGCGCGGTAGCAGGAAGGAGCCGCCAGTGGCAGGCGCCTGCACGGCGGGTGAGGTGCTCGGTTGAGCGCCGACACCTCCGTGCCGAAGCAGCGGGAGGCCGGATTGGGTGAGTTTGAATCTTGGCTCCCTGATGCCGTGCTGCGCGATGCGTCGGCCGGGATGGCGGTCCTTGACACCGACTTGCGGTTCGTCTGGGTCAATCCGGCGCTTGCCAGGATCTACGACCGCCCGCGAGCGACTTCGCCGGCCAGCCCGTCGCCGCTGTCTTGCCCGCGGTGGACGCGGCCAGGGCAGAGGCCGCGCTGCACCGGGTGCTCGCGCAAGGGCCGCCCGGCGACCGAGACATTCGAGACCGGTGCGGCCGGGACGGCGGGCGCGCCGCCCGCCCAGCGGACATTCCACTGGTTCGGCGTGCGCGGCGCGGACGGCCTGCTCGCCGGGGTTGGGCTCATCGTCATCGCCGGCGGTGCCGGGCCCGCCACGGAGGAGGCGCTGCGGCGCAGCGAAGAGCGGTACCGGGCACTGGTCCAGGGCGGCGCGCAGATCGTCTGGGTGGCGTCGCCCGACGGTGAGATGCTCGAGGACTCAGCCGAGTGGCGGTGGATTACCGGGCAGACGGCCGAGGAGTTCCTTGGCAACGGCTGGCTTGACTCCATCCACCCCGAGGACCGCGAGCGGGTCGAGCGTGACTGGCGTGAGTGCCTGCGCAGCGGCCGGATCTTCGATGACCGGTTCAGGATGCGCGCCAGGGGCGGCGCCTACCGGCACTACGACGTCCGGGCGGTGCCGATCGAGCGGGACGGGAAGATCGCGGAGTGGGTTGGCGCCTGCACCGACGTCACCAGCCAGCGCGAGGCTGAGGAGATGCGCGGCCGGCTGACCGACCAGCTGTCGGCGGCGGCGCTGCGTACCGCGCGGCTGCAGCAGGCGACCGCGATGCTGGCCGAGGCGCTCGACGTGGAGCAGGTGGTCGAGGTGATCACCGAGGTGGGCCGCACCGCGATCGGCGCACTGCGCTCCGCGGTGGCGCTGCTTGAGGACGACAAGCTCGGCCTGCGCGTGGTCAACCGGTCCGGGCTCGCCCCTACCGGGCCCGACGGTGCCGGGGTGCGCCTCACCCTTGACACGCCGAGCGTCATGACGCGCGCGATCGCGACGCGGCGCCCTGTGCTCATCGCCGATTCCGAGGAGCTGCGGGCCCAGTTCGCCGGCGACCCTGACGCCGCCGACGGCGGGCGGGTCCTCGACACCGGCGACGAGCAGGCCTGGGTCGGCCTCCCGCTGCTCGCGGCGGGGATGCCGCTCGGCGCGCTGCGCTTCTCCTTCGGCAAGCCACGGACGATTCTCGAGGAGGAGCGCGTCTTCCTCGAGGCGCTCGCGGGCCAGTGCGCGCTCGCCGTGGAGCGGGCGCAGATGTACGAGAAGGAGCACACCGCGGCGGTCACCCTGCAGCGGAGCCTGCTGCCCGACGAGCTGCCGAGCGTGCCCGGCCTTGCGCTCGACGCCAGGTACCTGCCCAGGTCCACTGACGTGGGCGGCGACTGGTACGACGTCTTCCGGCTGCCCGACCGGCGGCTGGCCGTCACGGTCGGCGACGTCATGGGCAAGGGGCTGCTCGCGGCGGCCGGCATGGGCCGGGTGCGCAACGCGCTGCGCGCGCTCGCGCTGACCGACCCGCGGCCCGCGGCGGTGCTGGCGGGGCTTGACCGGCTTTTCGCCGCGACCGAGCTCGAGGAGCAGGTCACCACGGTGACCTACCTGGTGATCGACCCGGAGACCGGGGAGGGCCAGGCGGGCAACGCGGGCCACCCGCCGACGCTGCTGCTCGCCCCGGGCGCGCTGCCGGTGCTCGACAGCACGGAGGCGGGCACGCCGCTCGGCTGGGCCAGCCCGCGGCGGCAGCACGCCTTCCGGCTGCCGCCGGGCTCCACCGCGGTCTTCTACTCGGACGGGCTTGTCGAGAACCGGGTGCGCGGGCTCGACGCGGGCCTGGACGAGCTGGTCAGGATCGCCGCGGCCGCCCCGCAGGACCTGGTCGGCGCGCCTGGGCGGCTGCTGCAGTACCTGCTTGACAACATGCTGGCGGGGCATGAGCAAGATGACGACGTGACGATGCTCGTCATGCACGTGCCTGCCGCGGACGCCGGCGGCGGAGGGTCACCCGGCCTGTGGCGGGACCAGCGGTGACCCCGGCGCGGCTGACCGGCACGGAAGACGTGTACAAGGCACTCCCAGGGGCCACCTATGGTGGTGGAGAGGAGGCGGGCGGGTTGCTGTCTACATCCCCAAGACGACCGGGAAGCCTGCTTCCCGGCACGGTCCAGGCGTCAAGACCCTCTCGGGAGGGCCCGATTAGCGTGCGTACGCAGCTCAGCCAAGTTACCCGGCGAAGGAAGAGGTGACCGTGGTAGTGAGCGCTGCCAACCCCGCGGCGCGCAAGCGCTCCAGGCCAACAAGCTCCACGGCCCGGGATTCGCGGGTGCCCGACCAGCCAGTCGACGGCGCGCAGGAGGCGGCCATGTCCGAGGACACAGCGCAGGAGCAGCGTTCCGGTGCGACCTCTCGCGCGGCCAAGGCGCGCGAGGAGCTAGCGGCGGTGCCGTCCCAGGATCTGCCTGACGACCTGGCCGCCGCGGATGGCCTCGACTCGGACGACGAGCTTGACGAGGACGCCGACCTCGACGAGGCGGTTGACCTTGCTGACCTTGAGGACCTCGACGACGACCTGAGCGACACGCTCGGCGCCGAGGACCTCGAGATCGCCGAGTCGCCCGACGCCGACCTGTCCGAGGCCGACCTGTCCGACGACACGGAGGGGGACGAGGACACCGACGACGCGGCCGTCCCGGCGGTTGGCGGCGGTGCCGCGGCCGACCGGGCGCCGCCCCCGCCGAGGGCAAGGCCCCAGGCGAAGGCGGCGACGACGAGATCTTCGTCTTCGGTGACGACGACGACGACCTCCCGGCCGCTCAGGTGGCCGTGGCGGGCGCGACCGCCGACCCGGTCAAGGACTACCTGAAGCAGATCGGCAAGGTCCCGCTGCTCAACGCCGAGCAGGAGGTCGAGCTCGCCAAGCGGATCGAGGCGGGCCTGTTCGCCGAGGAGAAGCTCGCCGAGTCCGAGCGGATGAACACGGACCAGCGCATCGACCTGGAGTGGATCGCCGAGGACGGCCGCCGGGCTAAGAACCACCTGCTCGAGGCCAACCTGCGGCTGGTCGTCTCGCTGGCCAAGCGGTACACCGGCCGCGGCATGCTGTTCCTGGACCTGATCCAGGAGGGCAACCTGGGGCTGATCCGCGCGGTGGAGAAGTTCGACTACACCAAGGGGTACAAGTTCTCCACGTACGCCACCTGGTGGATCAGGCAGGCGATCACCCGGGCGATGGCCGACCAGGCCCGCACCATCCGCATCCCGGTGCACATGGTGGAGGTCATCAACAAGCTGGCCCGCGTCCAGCGGCAGATGCTCCAGGACCTGGGCCGTGAGCCGACCCCGGAGGAACTGGCCGTCGAGCTCGACATGACCCCGGAGAAGGTCATCGAGGTGCAGAAGTACGGCCGCGAGCCGATCTCGCTGCACACGCCGCTCGGCGAGGACGGCGACAGCGAGTTCGGTGACCTGATCGAGGACTCCGAGGCGATCCAGCCCGGCGAGGCGGTCTCGTTCACCCTGCTCCAGGAGCAGCTGCACTCGGTACTCGACACCCTGTCGGAGCGCGAGGCGGGCGTGGTCTCGATGCGGTTCGGCCTCACCGACGGCCAGCCCAAGACGCTGGACGAGATCGGCAAGGTCTACGGCGTCACCCGGGAACGGATCCGGCAGATCGAGTCGAAGACGATGTCCAAGCTCCGCCACCCGTCACGCTCCCAGGTGCTGCGCGACTACCTGGACTAACAAAACGCGTCTCCGCCCGCGGGCCGCCGGGAAGCCGATCAGCTTCCCGGCGGCCCGCGGCATTTCCACCAGATCCATGGGGAAAATAACGGGACAAGGAGGAGAACGCGATGACAGTGACCCGTGTGGTCTCGCTGAACGACGCGGAGGCGCTCGCGCGCCTGGTGAGCGCGAATCGCGACTACCTCGCTCCCTGGTCTCCGCGGCAGGACGACGCGTACTACACTCGCCGACGGGCAGCGCGAGGTCCTTACCCGCCAGCTGGCGGCCTACGACCGGGGCGCGATGCTCCCGCTGGCCATCCTCGACTCCGGCGGCGCGGTCGCCGGGTCGATCAACCTGAACAGCATCATCCGCGGCGCGTTCCAGTCCGCGAGCGTGGGCTACTGGGTCAGCGAGGCGCACATCGGGCGGGGCCTGGCCTCCGCGGCGGTCGCGGACGTGACGGAGCTGGCGTTCGGTGAACTGGGGCTGCACCGGCTCGACGCGGCGACGCTACTGCATAACACGCCGTCGCAGCGGGTGCTGCTGCGCAACGGCTTCCGGCCGTTCGCCGTGGCCGAGTCGTACATCAAGATCGCCGGGCGTTGGCAGGATCACATCCTGTTCCAGCTCCTGTCGTCCGGGGAGACGACCCCCCGTACCCCCCGGGGCGCGCCCGATGGCTCCGCCATCGGATCGGGCGCGCGGTCGTCTTCCGGGGGACGCCCCCCTTATCCCCGATGACCGGGCTTGCGCCCGACGGCAACAACCGCCATCGAGCGCGCGAGCCCGCCCAGAGCCGCCGGTTATTCGGCCGGCGGAAATGACTCCGCCCTCGCCCTCCCGCCCGGACGGCGGGAAGAGCGAGGGCGGCGACGGACCGCCGGCCCGGGCGGGGTGGCCCGGGCTGGTTAGTTCTCTGGCTTGCTAAGCCGCTGCGTCTCGTCCTGGATGTCGATGGCTACCTTCTTGAGCGCCGGCAGGTGCTCCCTGCTGTGGTGCGCGCAGAAGAGCAACTCACCCGAGTTGGGGAGCAGGACGCGGACGTACGCTTGCGCGCCGCACCGATCGCACAGATCGAGAGCGGTCAGCGGCTTAGTGGGGGCGATAGCTCCAGTCACGTCGCCTTCCTCGTCTCGTGCCTCCGGCTGCTGCGTCCGGCTGGCTCCGGTCTGCTGGGCTGTCTGGTAGTCGCCGCTCCCGACAGACGGACCCTCAGGGGTCGGGGGTCGTGTCCGGGGGAGGACAACTGCCTTACAGCACAGCACAACACATACCCCGGCGTCAGGCTTCCCGTTGCCGGGCCGTGTACGCCACAAGCGAAAACCGCACAAGCCGCGCCACCAGGCCAGGCGTGCGCGATCCTCGGTGACCACACGACCGTTCGGGTAGTCACCGGTGAGGTACCCGTGCGGTTCGAGTGGTGTATACCCCCCAACGTGCGCCATGAACACTTTTAGCAGCAAGTATCCGGTCCTTACCATCCGCTTACGCGGGCTCGCGACCATCCGCTTGCGCCGGCGCTCGCGCGCCGGGACCGCCTGGCGCCAGCCTTCCGGCACCGGTAAAGTTCGCTCATGATTTCGAAGTCTACAGCTAAGGCCGATCGAGTAATCGATCCGCCTCGCAAGCCAGGTAAGACGGGGCAAACCGGCGTGGTGGCGCCCGGACAGCCGGCGAGGGACGCTACCCTTCGAGTGTGTGGCAGCCAGAGCGTGCCGCTTAAGCTTTCGAGAGGAGACCGGCCGCCCGTGACATCGCTGACAGAAACCGTCAGGGCGACGGCTGACCCCAAGTCCCGGCCAAGGTCGCGGCAGGACGCCGCGCAGGCCGCCGAGCCGCCGACTCCTACAGCGCCAAGCACCTGTCCGTCCTCGAGGGCCTGGACGCGGTGCGCAAGCGCCCCGGCATGTACATCGGCTCGACCGACGGCCGTGGCCTGCAGCACTGCCTCTGGGAGATCTTCGACAACGCGGTGGACGAGGCCCTCGGCGGCTACTGCACCAAGGTCGACGTGATCCTGCACGCCGACGGGTCCGCCGAGGTGCGGGACAACGGCCGGGGCATCCCGGTCGACACCGAGCGGAAGACCAAGCTGTCCGGCGTCGAGCTGGTGATGACCCGGCTGCACGCGGGCGGCAAGTTCGGCGGCGGCTCCTACACCGCCTCAGGCGGCCTGCACGGCGTCGGCGCGTCCGTGGTGAACGCGCTCGCCGTGCGGCTCGACATCGAGGTCGACCGGGAAGGCCAGACCTGGACGACGAGCTTCCGCCGCGGGGTGGCCGGCGAGTTCGCCGCGCCCGGGCCCGACGCGGACTTCACCAGGAAGTCCGGGCTGCGCCAGGTCGCGCGGGTGCCCAAGACCCGGACCGGCACCAGGATCAGGTTCTGGCCGGACCGCCAGGTGTTCCTCAAGGACGCCACCTTCTCCTACGACGGCCTGGCCGAGCGGGCCAGGCAGACCGCCTACCTCGTCCCCGGCCTGGCGATCGCCGTCCGCGACGAGACGGGCGAGACGGCGGAAGACTCGCGCGGCGACGAGTTCCGGTTCGCCGGCGGGATCGGCGAGTTCTGCGAGCACCTGGCGGCCGGCGAGAAGATCAGCGAGGTCATCAGGCTGACCGGCGACGGCACGTTCACCGAGACCGTCCCGGTGCTCGACGACCGCGGTCACATGACGCCGACCGAGGTCGAGCGCACGCTGGACGTGGACGTGGCGGTGCAGTGGAACACCGGGTACGACACGATCACCCGCAGCTTCGTGAACGTGATCGCCACCCCGCACCACGGCACGCACGTCACCGGGTTCGACCGGGCCCTCGCCCGCACCGTCAACGAGCAGCTGCGCGCCGCGCGGCTGCTCAAGAACGGCGACGAGCCGGTCACCAAGGACGACATACTTGAAGGCCTCACCGCGGTGGTGAGCGTCCGGCTGCCCGAGCCGCAGTTCGAGGGGCAGACCAAGGAGGTGCTCGGCACCCCGGCGGCGACGCGGATCGTGCAGCAGGTGGTCAGCGCCGGCCTCAAGGACTACTTCGAGAACCCGCCGCGCGGCGCCAAGCAGCAGGCCCGCGCCGTCCTCGACAAGATCACCGCCGCGGCCAAGACGCGGATCGCCGCCCGCGAGCACCGGGAGAACCAGCGCCGCAAGTCGGCGCTCGCCAGCTCGAGCCTGCCCGCCAAGCTGGTCGACTGCCGCTCCGCCGACGACCGCAGCGAGCTGTTCATCGTCGAGGGCGACAGCGCGCTCGGCACCGCCAAGCTCGCCCGCGACTCCGAGTTCCAGGCCCTGCTGCCCATCAGGGGCAAGATCCTCAACGTGCAGAAGTCGTCCGTGGCCGACATGCTCAAGAACACCGAGTGCGCCGCGATCATCCAGGTACTCGGGCCGGCTCGGGCAGCACGTTCGACCTCGACTCGGCCCGCTACCAGCGGGTGATCCTGATGGCCGACGCCGACGTGGACGGCGCGCACATCCGCACCCTGCTGCTCACCCTGTTCCACCGCTACATGCGGCCCATGCTTGACGCGGGCCGGGTGTTCGCCGCCGTCCCGCCGCTGCACCGGATCGAGCTGACCAACCCGCGCAAAGGCCAGCAGAAGTACATCTACACCTACTCCGACACCGAGCTGCGCCGCACGCTGATCGGGCTGGAGAGCAAGGGCCAGCGCTGGAAGGACCCGGTGCAGCGGTACAAGGGCCTCGGCGAGATGGACGCAGGCCAGCTCGCCGAGACGACCATGGACCCGCGGCACCGCATACTGCGGCGCATCAGGATCGAGGACGCCAAGGCGGCCACCGACGTGTTCAGCCTGCTCATGGGCACCGAGGTGGGCCCGCGCCGTGACTTCATCATCGGCGGCGCCAGCGAGCTCGACTTGTCCCGCATCGACACCTGAGACAAGACACCGGCAGATAACACCGAGCGAGGACCGCAGCATGCCACCACGCCGCGGCGGAACGACGACCGCGCCGCCTCCGGAAGAGTTCGAAGAGAACATCGTCGACATCGACGTCACCGAGGAGATGCGCGGCTCCTACCTGGAGTACGCCTACAGCGTCATCTACTCCCGCGCGCTCCCCGACGCCCGCGACGGCCTGAAGCCGGTACAGCGGCGCATCCTCTACCAGATGAACGAGATGGGGCTGCGCCCGGACCGCGGCCACGTCAAGTGCGCCCGCGTCGTCGGCGACGTGATGGGCCGCCTGCACCCGCACGGCGACAGCGCGATCTACGATGCCCTGGTCCGGCTGGCCCAGCCGTGGGCGATGCGGCTGCCGCTCGTCGACGGGCACGGCAACTTCGGCTCGCTCGGCGGCGACGACTCGCCCGCGGCGATGCGGTACACCGAGTGCCGCCTGACCGACGCCGCGATGGCCATGGTCGAGAGCATCGACGAGGACACCGTCGACTTCGGGCCCGAACTACGACGGCCAGGAGCAAGAGCCGCAGGTCCTCCCGGCCGCCATCCCGAACCTGCTGGTCAACGGCACCGCGGGGATCGCGGTGGGGATGGCGACCAACATGGCGCCGCACAACCTGACCGAGGTCATCGCCGCCGCCCGCTACCTGCTCAAGCACCCGGAAGCCAGCCTCGAGCAGCTGATGCGCTACGTCCCGGGCCCGGACCTGCCGACCGGCGGCCACATCGTCGGCCTCGACGGGGTCAGGGAGGCGTACGAGACCGGGCGCGGCATCTTCCGTACTCGGGCGACGGCCACGATCGAGCAGCTCAACGCCCGCAAGACCGGCATCGTGGTGACCGAGCTGCCCTACAGCGTGGGCCCGGAGAAGGTCATCACCCGGATCAAGGACCTCGTCCAGTCGAAGAAGATCACCGGCATCTCCGACCTCAAGGACCTGACCGACCGCAACCGCGGCCTGTACCTGGTCATCGAGATCAGGCCCGGCTTCAACCCCGAGGCCGTCCTCGCCGAGCTGTACCGGCTCACGCCGATGGAAGAGACGTTCGGCATCAACAACGTCGCGCTGGTCGACGGCCAGCCGCGCACGCTCGGCCTCAAGGAACTGCTCAGCATCTACATCGAGCACCGCGTCGACGTCACCCGGCGGCGCAGCGAGTTCCGCAGGAAGAAGCGCGAGGACCGGCTGCACCTGGTCGACGGCATCCTCATCGCGCTGCTCAACATCGACGAGGTCATCCAGGTCATCCGCACCAGCGATGACTCGGCCGAGGCCAAGCGCCGCCTGTGCCAGGTCTTCGACCTGTCGGAGATCCAGGCCCAGTACATCCTGGACACCCCGCTGCGCAGGCTGACCCGCTTCGACAAGCTGGAGCTCGAGCGCGAGCAGGAGACGCTGCGCGCCGAGATCGCCGAGCTGACCGAGATCCTCGACCACGAGGACGTGCTGCGGAACCTGGTGAGCGGCGAGATGGCCGACGTGGCGAAGAAGTTCGGCACCCCGCGCCGCACCGTGCTGATGGAGGCGGGCGCGGCGGTGGCCGCCGCCGTCCCGCTCGAGGTGACCGACGACCCGTGCCTGGTGGTGCTGTCCCAGACCGGCCTGCTCGCCCGCGTCCCGCTGGACAGTCAGGCAGCCGCCGAACGGGAGCGTGCCGCGGCCTCGTCCGCCCCCGATCTCTTCTCGGCGGCGGACCTCGTGGCCTGCGCGCTCGTGACGACCGTCCGCGCCACCATCGGCGCGGTGACGTCGGCCGGCCGGATGATCAAGTTCAGCGTCCTCGAGGTGCCCGCGATCGCGCCCGCCACCGGGACCGGCACCGGCCAACGGGACCGGCACCGCCGCGGCGGCGCCCGGCCTCGGCGCGCCCGCGGCCGGGCTGTCCGGCGGCCATCCGGTCGAGGAGTTCGTGCCCGGCCTCGCCCACGGCGAGACCGTCCTGGCGCTGGCGCCGCTCGACGGCCCCGAGTCGGGCGGTGTGGCCCTCGGTACCGCGTCCGGCGTGGTCAAGCGGGTGCAGCCGGACTACCCGGCCAACCGCGACGAGTTCGAGCTGATCACGCTCAAGGACGACGACCGCGTTATCGGCGCCGCCTACCTGGCCGGCGACGACGCCGCGCTGGTCTTCATCACCAGCGACGCTCAGCTGCTGCGCTTTGCCGCTTCCTCGGTCCGCCCGCAGGGCCGCCCGGCGGCGGGCATGGCAGGCATCCGGCTCGAGGGCGGCGCGAGCGTCGTCTGGTTCGGCGCGATCGGCCCCGCGGCGAGCGTGCCGGGCGCCGACGACGCCGGGATGGTCGTGGTCACCGTGGCCGGCCGCTCCGGCGCGCTGCCCGGCACCGGCGGCGCGTCCGTCAAGGTCACCCCGTTCGCCGAGTACCCGGCCAAGGGCCGCGCCACCGGCGGCGTCCGCTGCCAGCGCTTCCTCAAGGGCGAGGACGGCCTGATCCAGGCCTGGATCGGCCAGCCCCCGGTGACCGGCGCGACCGAGTCGGGCGTCATCGTCGACCTGACCCCCATGACCGGCAGGCGCGACGGCTCAGGCAACGCCATCACCCGCCAGCTAGCCCACCTGGGCACGCCCTTCCGCCTCCCCGGCTAGCCCCGCCCGAGCAGGTCCTACCTGGGACGCCCTTTCCCTCGTTTCGTGGGCATGGTTGCGGCAACCATCCGCCTATAGGGGGTTGCGGCATTGCCCCCGTGTCGTTGCTGGCCGGGGCGGTGCGGCGGTGTCATGGTATCCGTGCTGGGCGGCGCGGATCGCGATGGCCGCCCGGCCGGGCTGAAACGTCCCGTCCGGCGGTCTGCGCGCGGGCGGTTGCGGCTGGCTGGGCGTGCCTCGGGATGGTGGTGGCGGGCGCCTCCGGCCGGCCGCGCGGTGACCTGGGCCGCCGGCCGCCTCATGATCACGGTAACTGGTTCTGCCGCAAATCTCGTGATGGTAACGGTGCGGGTGTTCTGGGTGTTATGACGGGTTCTGTCGGGCTGTTGCTGCCTGGTGAGGGTTCGTCCGGCGTGGCGGCGTGATGCTGGGGCGGGCTCCTGGTATGCCGGCGGGTGTCCGAGTCCACCGGAATCCAGGAGCCCGCCGTGTCATTGTCGCAGTGCTGCCGTGTCCTGTCGTGCGCTGAGGTCCTCGGGGTGCTGCTGCCGCACCTGTCCGGGGTGGTCACCGAGCGGGCCTGGGAGGTGGCGGGCCGGGTGTTCGTGCTGGTGAGGCCGATGGCAGCGGAGGCGGCGTGCCCGGGGTGCGGGCAGCTGTCCGGGCGGCGGCACGGCGGTTACCCGCGGCGGCTGCGCGATGTCCCGGCCGGCGGCCGGCCGGTGGTGATCTGGCTGGCGGCGCGCCGGTTCCGGTGCCTGAACCCGGCCTGCCCGAAGGTCACGTTCACCGAGCAGGCCGAGGGGCTGGCCTCGCGGTTCGCGCGCCGGACGCCGCTGCTGGCCGGGGCGCTGGCCGCGGTCGCGGCCGTGCTGGCCGGCCGGGCCGGGGCGCGGCTGGCCGCCGCCCTCGCCATGCCGGCCGGGCGGGACTCGATGATCCGCCTGGTCATGGCCCTGCCCGGAGGAGGAACTGGCGGCCGCGCCGCAGGTCCTGGGGGTCGATGACTTCGCGCTGCGCAAGGGGCACGTGTACGGCACCGTGCTGATCGACATGGAAGCCGGCGGCGTGGTCGGCCTGCTGCCGGACCGGGAGGCCGCCACGCTGGAGAAATGGCTGGCCGGCCATCCCGGCGCGGCGGTCATCTGCCGGGACCGGGCCGGCGCTTACGCCGACGGCGCCCGGGCCGGGGCGCCGGACGCGGTCCAGGTCGCCGACCGCTGGCACCTGCTGCACAACCTGTGCGAGAAGACCTACCAGGCCGCCGCCGCGCACCGGGCCAGCTGCCTGGGCGCGGACGAGCGCCGGGACGGGCAGCCCGAACTGCCGCGGGACGGCCAGCAAGACCACGGCCAGCAGGAACAGCAGGACCAGCCCGGCCGGCCGGAAGAGCGGCAAGACCCACAAGAGCGGGCAGGCGAGGAAGAGGAGCCCCCTGCCCGCAAGCCCGGCCTGCCCGAGCGGACCCGGGCCCGGCACGCCGAGATCCACCAGCTGCTGGACGCCGGCCACCCGAAAACCGCCGTCGCCCGCATCCTGGGCCTGTCCGCGCCGACCGTCGCGAAGTACGCCAGGGCCGCCACCCCCGGCGAGATCACCGCCGCCGCCCGCGAGCAGGCCCTCGACCCCTACAAGCCCTACCTCATCGCGCGGTGGAACGCGGGCACCCACGACGCCCGCGCCCTGCACGCCGAGATCACCGCCCAGGGCTACACGGGATCTGACCAGCAGGTCCGCCGGTTCGTCCGGCCCTTCCGCGACCTGCCCGGCCCCGCCCCCGAGCCGCCGCCGGCCGTCCCGTCGGCCCGCAAGATCACCACCTGGCTCATGACCAGCCCCGGCGCTCTCGCCGCGGACGACGCCACCGCCCTCGCCGCGGTCACCGCCGCCTGCCCCCACCTGCGCCAGCTCCAGGCCGCCATCCGCAGCTTCTGCGACATGATCACCGGGCTCACCGGCCGCAAAGACCTCGACGCCTGGCTCGCCGCCGCCGAGAGCCAGCAGCCTGGACCAGCTCCGCTCCTTCGCCCGCGGCATCCGCAAGGACCACGACGCCGTCCTCGACGGGCTGTCCCTGCCCTACAGCAGCGGCAAGGTCGAAGGCACCGTCTGCAAGATCAAGATGATCAAACGCCGCACCTACGGACGCGCCAGCTTCGGGCTCCTCCGCAAACTCGTCCTCCTCGCCTGACCAGCCAAAGTAACCATCACGAGATTTGCGGCAGAACCGGTAACTTTTGCTTCCGCGGAACTTTTGCGCCTTATGAGTGTGCAAGAAGTTCCGTGATCATGAAATCTCGTGCTGCCAGGGCTGTTGCCGGCGCCCGTTGTCGTGCTCGGCGGCAGGGGTAACGAGATTTCCGGGCTGATCAGAGGTTGCCGGTAGCTTCGATCGTGCAGGCGGCGGGTGAGGGTACGGGCGTGTCCCCCTATCGCCGGCTCGTTGCCACAACCATCCGGCCCGCACCCCGTTGCTGGGCGGCTCAGGCGCCGGAGAAGCCGCCGTCCACGTAGATGGTCTGGCCGGTGATGTAGTCGCTTGCGGTGGACGCGAGGAAGACGGCGACGCCGGCGAAGTCCGACGGCTCGCCGTTCCTGCCCATGTGCGTACGGTCGGCCAGCGCGGCCGACCGTACGGGGTCGGACGCCACCTCGAGGGTCAGCGGCGTAGACACGAACCCGGGGCAGACCGAGTTGACGCACACCCCGGAGGCTGACCACGCCTCGGACTGCGACCGGGTGAGCCCGGCGAGCCCGGCCTTACTCGCGCCGTACCCGCCGCTGTTGCCGAACGCGCGCATCGCCTGCTGCGAGGTGATGTTGATGATCCGGCCCCAGCCGCGCGAGGCCATCGCCGGGGCGAAGCGCTGCCCGAGCAAGAAGGGGGCGGTAAGGTTCACCGCCACCATGAGGTCCCAGTGCTCCTCGGACAGCGAGCCGAGCGCCGGACGGAGGTTCACCCCCGCGCAGTTGACCAGGATGTCCGGCTCGCCGAACGAGGCCGCCGCCGCGGACGCCCCCCGGCGCACCTCGGCCCGGTCGGAGAGGTCCGCGCTCACCCAGGCGGCCGCGCAGCCCGCGTCGCGCAGCGACCGGCAGGTGGCGGAAAGCCTGGTCGGGTCGCGCGCGACGATCACCACCTGCGCGCCGGCCAGCGCCAGCGCGGAGGCTATTGCCTCGCCGATCCCGGAACTCCCGCCAGTAACGACCGCGACTCGGCCCTCAAGCGAGAACAACTCCTTCAGGAACCCCGTCATGGCGGATAAATACCACACGGTAACCCCTCAGCGTGATGCCGCCCGCCCAACTGTGCCCAAAACGGCACGAGCCGGGAAAGCGTTGCGCGCTACAAGATCGGGCGGGCGCCGATCAGGTTCAGCGCGTGCGCGGCGAGGCGGCAGCCGCTGGCCAGGGCTTCCATGGGCGGCTTCTTGTCCAGCCAGGCGGGCAGGAAGCCGGCCGTGAAGGCATCGCCCGCTCCCGTTCCGTCGATCACCCGCTCAACCGGGGGTGCGGGCACTCGCACCGGGGGACGGCCGTTGGCGAAGAACAGCGCGCCGTCCGCGCCCAGCTTGATGACAACCTGCGGGTACCAGGCGGTCAGCACGCGAGCGGCGGCCTCCGGGTCCTCCCGGCCGGTGAGCACCCGGGCCTGGGCGACGTTCACGAACAGCAGCAGCGCATTGCCGGTCAGCTCGAAGAAGGGCTCGGCCCCGACCCGCTCGAGCGGCGCGGCGGACGCCCCGTCTACCGAAGTCGACATGCCGACCCGCCCGGCGAAGTCAAGCGCGGCCAGCGCGGCCGCGCGGGACCCCTCGGACAGCAGCGTGTAACCGGACACGTGCAGGTGAGCCCCGGGGATGAACAGGTCGTGCGGCAGGTCATCGGGCGAGAGCGCCGCGTTGGCGCCCGGGTCGGACAGCATGGTCCGCTCGCCCTTGTGGGTGACCATGACCACGCAGGTGCCGGTCGGCCGCTCCGGGTCCATCACCAGCCGCGCGTCGACGCTGTAGCCCATCAGTTCCATGTCCCGGTTGCGGCCGGCGATGTCCGCGCCGCGCCGTCCGATGAAGGCAACGTCGGCGCCGTCCGCCCCGAGCCAGGCGGCTACGTTGGCGCCTGAGCCGCCACCGTGCGTGGTCACCTTCGCGGGCGTGTCGCTGCCGCGCGCGAGGGGCAGCGTCGCGTGGGCGACGGTGTCCGTCATCAAGTCGCCAATGACAACGATGCGGGCCATTATCGTCATCACCTCATCATCAAGCGGCGTCCGGCAGGGCGGTGCCTGAAGCTAAGCCGCCGGCCGCCCGCGTCGCTGCAGGCGGTTGGCGACAGGGATCGGAGTACAGGGACTCCTACGGTATCCGCAACCTAATGCCGCTGGCCACCGCCTCATCGGGTAGTTATGCAGTTGTCTCCCGGGGGGACGACCCCCCGCACCCTCCGATGTCCTCGCGCGGCGGCCCGATGGCAAAAATCGCTATCATATCGGGCCACCGCGCTGCGGCCAGAGCTGCGGCGATTTCCGTCACCCTAACCGGGCAGGAAGGACAGGCGCACTTGCCGGTCCGGATTGTCGACGTTCACGTCTACCAGCGCGATCGACTGCCAGGTGCCGAGGGCGAGCCGCCCGCCGAGCACCGGGATCGTCGCGTACGGCGCGACGATGGCCGGCATGACATGGGACCGGCCGTGCCCGCGCGAGCCGTGCGCGTGCTGCCAGCGGTCGTCGGCGGGCAGCAGCGCGGCGAGCGCGGACAGCAGGTCGGGATCGCTGCCCGCGCCGAGCTCGATGATGGCGATGCCCGCCGTGGCGTGCGGCACGAACAGGTGCAGCAGCCCGTCACCGCCCCCGGCCGCCCCCCTGGCGAACTCCGCGCACTGCCCGGTGATGTCCGCCACGGCCTCCCGTGACCCCGTCTTGACCCGGATGATCTCGCTCTCCATAGTGGCCATGATCGCCTACCATCCGTATTCATGGCAGAAGCACCTGGCAGTACCGGGGCAAACCTGCGCCTCGCCCGCCAGGCGCGCGGGTTCTCGCAGCAGCAGCTCGCGTCCATGGCCGGGGTGAGCAGGCAGGCGGTGTCGGCGGTCGAGTCGGGGCACTCCGACCCGTCGCTGCGCGTCGCGCTCGCGCTCGCCCAGGCTCTCGGCATGGCGGTAGAGGAGCTGTTCGGCCCCGGTGAGCCAGGCTGCACCCGTCTTGGCGACCAGCATCGCCCCGCTCCGCGGCGGCACCGGCCGGGTCGCGCTCGCCCCGGTCGGCGACCGGTTCGTCGCCCTGCCGCTGCGCGGCGACACCGGCGCCGGGCTCGGCTTCCTGCCGGCCGGGGGGATCGCCAGCCCCGCCAGCGCGGCGGTGCCCGCCGGGCCCGTCGCGACGGGCCCGGCCGACGACGGAACCGAGCTGATCGCGGTCCGCCCGATCGGGCCTCCGCGCCCGACGCTGGTGGTGGCGGGCTGCGACCCGGCGCTCCCGCTGCTCGCCACCCCGCTGTCCCTGCTCGACCCGCCGGTCGCCTTCGCCTGGTGGCCTTGCGGGTCCGGCGCGGCGCTCCAGCTGGCGAGCCAGGGGCTGGTGCACGCGGCCGGCATTCACGCAAGGGGCGGTGACGGCCAGCGGGTCCCCGAGGGCGCCGCCCAGGTCGGGTTCACCGCTTGGCGCGAGGGCCTGGCGCTGCGCCGCGAGCTGCGGCCCGGCATTACCGGGCTAGGCGCGATCGCGAAGCACCGGCTGCGGATAGTCAACCGCGAGCGCGGTGCCGAGGCGCGCCGCCTGCTCGACGCCGAGCGGCAGCGGCTCGGCCTCGCCCCCGAAGACCTGGCCGGGTACGACACCCAGGCCGCCGGGCACCTGCAGGTCGCCTCGGCGGTGGCGGCAGGCCTCGCGGACGCCGGCGTGGCGAGCGAGCCCGCCGCCACGGCCTACGGCCTGGCCTTCATCCCGCTCGCCGAGGAGCATTTCAGCCTGGTCATCCCCGCCGAGCACACCGCCTCCCGCGAGGTCCAGGCGCTCTTCAAGGTGCTTTCCTCGCCGTGGCTGCTGGCCCAGCTGGCCAGCCTCCCCGGTTACGACGCTTCCACCTGCGGCGACCGCATCTCCTAGGAGTACTTCCTGAAGGCGGGCCACGCCGCCGCCCACGACGAGCGCAGCCCGGTCGCCACGTCGATGACCGCGCCCTGCTCGTCGTCGGCGACTCCTAGCCCGTTGCGGTACACCGCGACCTGCGTGACGTTTGCGAACTCGCGGTGCAGCAGGGCGGGGTCCACGTTGACCGCCACCACGACCGTGTCCGGCGCGGGCGGCGGGCCCCAGGACCAGTAGCTGTTCGCCCCGCTGTACACCTGGGGTAGCCCGAAGGACGCACCGTAGCGGTCCACCGCGCCGGCCTCGCCGTAGTTACCCGCGAGCAGGGTTGCCCGCTCCCGTTCCGTCGGCGGGAGAGCGCGCCACGCGGCGGCGAGCGCCGCGACCTCCGACGGCCAGCCGATCTCCTCGCCGAGGTCGTAGTTGACCTGCTGCACCGGCACCCGGGCGAGCGCGGCGGCGGGCAGCGCCGGCAGCGCGATCAGCGACGAGACCGCGCCCGCCGCGACAGTAGGTGACCGCCCGGCGGCGCCACGGCAGGCCCTCGAGGGACACCGCCCCCGCGGCGAAGCAGAACGTGTAGATGCCGCCCGGGTAGTACGCCTTGCCGCCGAGGATGAACTGGGCCATGAGCACGAACACCGCGGCGATGCCGACGACCCGCAGCACCGGGTGGCGCAGCGCCCAGCGGATGCCGCTCACCCACAGCGGGACAAGCAGGATCGACGTGTAAACCACCTGGCCCGGCCAGTACCGCGCCCGGTTCTTCCATGCGTCCCCCTGGAGCGCGTGGAACACCGCCAGGTTCGGCCAGCCGTGCGCCGCCTGCCAGGCGAAGTCGGGCGCGGCGAGCACCACGAAAAGCGCCGCGCCGCAGGCCAGGTACTTCCCGCGGAGCAGCGGGCGGGCCTTCGGCGTACCGGCGAAGCCGAGGACCAGGCCGGCGACGAGGAACCCGATGTTCCACTTCGCGCTCATCCCGATGCCCGCGGCGGCGCCGACGGCCACCCACCATCGGGGGTCGCCGCTGGTCAGCAGCCTGGTGACCAGGTAAAGGGCGACTGCCCAGGCGACGAAATCCAGCGGGGTCGTGGTGAGCTCGTGCATGGCCCCCAGGTACTCGGCGCAGCAGCCTGCCGCGATCCCGGCGAGCAGCTGGCCGCGGCTGCCCGCGCCGAGTACCCGCGCCATCGCCGCGGCGAGCAGCACGAGCGCGGCGAGGGCGAGCGCGGGCAGCGCCCGCAGGCCGACAAGGGTGTTCCCGGTGACGAGCGCGTCGAGGTGCGCGAGCAGCGGGGTGAGTGACGGCTGGTCCACGTAGCCGGCCGCGGGGTGGGCGCCCGCGGCGAGGAAGTACAGCTCGTCGCGGACGTAGCCATAGCGGGCGCTGAACGCCATCTCCACGCCGAACGCGGCGGCGGCGGCCAGCCACACCGCCTTGTTCCTGAGTGCGGGCGTGACGGCCGCGGGCTCCGGCCGCCTGGTCATGATTGCCTCCATGACCGCCATCGTCGTCGGCGGCGCCGTCAGCGCGCCTCGCCCGTGAGGATGAACCTCGCTATCACGCTTGCGGACGATGGTTACCCGGTGCGGCGCGGCCTTACCATCGCTTCATGAAGCGGACGGCGCCCGCCGAACTGCTCGGCCTGGCCGCCGCCCGGTACGCGGCGCTGCCGCCGCGACATCGCGACGTGGCGCAGGATGCCGCGCTCGCCCTGGCCCTCGCGGTGCTCAACCTGCTGTCGCTGCTGCCCTACCAGGCGCGGCTGCACCCGACGTGGCTGGCGCTGCTGCTCGTCGGCGGGCAGTGCCTGCCGCTGGCGCTGCGCCGGGTCGCGCCCGTGCCCGCGCTGTTCGGCTGCGGGGTGCTGCGCGACCTCTACGACGCCTTCCAGTTCGGGTACGCGCCGCTGCCGCTCGCGCCCGCGATCGCGTTCGCGACGGTCGCCGACCGCAGCGGCCCGCTGCTCCGCTGGCTGACCGTCGTCGCCGGCACGGCCGGCATCGCCTGGTCCCAGGCGCAGCCCGGGCATAACCAGCCGTACGACGCGATCGTGCAGGCGTTCATCTTCGGCGCGGCCTGGGCGGTGGGCACGCTGAGCCGGTACCGCCGGGACGCGCTGCGCGCGGTCGCCGAGCGCGCGGCGCGCGCGGAGGCGTCGATCGACATCGCCGCGGCCACGGCCGCGGCGGCCGAGCGGATACGGATCGCCCGTGAGCTGCACGACGTGGTGGCCCACCACGTGAGCCTGATGGCGGTGCAGGCAGAGGCGGTGGGCGCGCTGCTCCCGGCGCGCCCGCGGGACGCCGCGGTGTCCGCCGACCTGATCGGGTCGACGGCGCGCGCGGCGATGACCGAGCTGCGCCGGCTGCTCGGGGTGCTCCGGTTCAAAGACGCCGAAGATCCCGAACGAGCGCGGCTCACTCCCGTCCCGTCCCTGTCCCGCCTGGACGAGCTGGTGGACGCGGTCCGCGACGCCGGCCTGGCGGTGACGTGCCATGTTTCCGGCCCGGTGACGGAGCTGCCGCCGGGCATCGACCTGACGGCGTACCGCATACTGCAGGAGGCGCTGACCAACGCGCTGCGCCACGCACCTGGCGCCGCGGCCACCGTCCGCGTGGCCTGCGTGCCCGCGCAGGTCACCGTCGAGGTGAGCAATACCGCCCGGCCCGCGCCGCCCCCGCAGGGAACGGCGCCGCCCGCTCCCGGCGGCGCTTGCGCCGCCCCGGGCCGCCGCATCGGTCCCGCCGGGCCCGGTTACGGCCTCGCGGGCATCGCCGAGCGCGTCGCCTCCTGCGGCGGCGCGCTGGCCCTCGGCCCGACGGCCGACGGCGGCTTCGCGGTCACCGCCCGATTGCCGCTGACGTGAACCGCGCCGGCCTGGGAGGCGGGCAGGGACCCGCGGAACCGCTGCGCGTGCTCGTCGCCGACGACCAGGAGCTGGTCCGGGCCGGGTTCAGGCTGATCCTTGAGGCAGCGGGCCTGGCCGTGGTGGGCGAGGCGGCCGACGGCGCCGAAGCGGTCGCCCTCGCGGCGGCCGAGCGCCCGGACGTGGTGCTGATGGACATCAGGATGCCGGTCATGGACGGCCTGGCGGCCACCAGGCAGCTCACCGCGTCAGGCCCGCACGCGCCCAAGGTGGTGATCCTCACCACCTTCGATCTCGACGACTACGTCTACGAGGCGCTGCGCTCCGGCGCGAGCGGCTTCCTGCTCAAGGACGCGCCGCGCGCCGACCTGATCGCGGCCGTCCGGGTGGCCGCGGCCGGCGACGCGCTGCTCGCGCCGTCGGTGACCAGGCGGCTGATCGAGGCGTTCGCCGCCCGCCCGGCCACCATGTCGCCCGCTCCGTCCCGGCTCGCCTCGCTTACCCCGCGCGAGCGGGACATCCTGCTGCTCGTGGCGCGGGGGCGGTCCAACACGGAGATCGCGAACGCGCTCGTGGTCAGCGAGGCGACGGTCAAGACGCACGTGGCTCATCTGCTGGCCAAGCTCGGCCTGCGCGACCGGGTCCAGGCGGTCATCCTCGCCTACGAAACGGGCGCGGTCACCCCCGGCCGCCCGGACTAGCCCGCCTCCTGGCCGTCTTCCGCGTGCCTGGCCGCCTATCCGCGTGGCGCCATGCTGCGGCATTCACTCAGCGCGCGGCGGTATTCGCCTGCTGGCCGGCCGAACGGCGGCGGGCTTTCCGTTAAGTACCCAAAGGGGGTCAGCCGGGTGGTTCGCCCGGTTAGCGGCGCTTACCGGCACACCCGACACAGGTGAGGGATGCCGGGCGGGCGGCAAGGCGTTCCGCGCCAATAGGGCCGCCGCATATGTCGCATATTTCATACGTTCCGTAAGCGACTTTTTGCAATGCCGCGCCAATTGCCGCCAGGTGAGCGCGTGCCTGGTCGATCAGCGCCGCGACGTGCTGCCGCTCGAACGCGATGGTGGCGCCTTCTGGGTCGTGCTCGTCGTCGCCCCCGGCCGAGCCTTCGCTCGCGCTGGCGACGATCGCGCCGAACTCCCGTTCCAGTTCGGCGATGCGGCCTAGTACCTGATCGCGATCGGTATTCAACCGCGACCTGGCGAATTCGGGGTCGTGGGCATGCATCGGGTAAGATGATATCGACAACGCCGGTATTCGACGAACGCCAGTCAGATCTGTCGAAGGAGCCGGCCAGGTAGGCAGCTACGCAGGTGAAGGTTAATGAGCCGCTCAGCCGCTAAGAATTCTCCCGTTTTCCCCGTCACGGTGACCCAGCTTCCCGTTACGCGTTGCGAGATTTGCCAGCGCACGGTCGCCTTCCGGCCAGGCGAGGCGAGCGCCGCACTCACCAAGCACTACGAGCTGCGGCACAAGGAAGCGCTCGGCACGCTGCCCGCGGGCACGCAGCACGAGTAGCCGTTACGCGTCACGACTCGCGGAGCGACCGCGCCCGGCCGGCGCCGGCCGCGGTCTCGGCGGCCGGGCCGGGCAAGCGGTCAGTGACCGTAGACGGGGACGATCAGCCCGCGCGCGATGGTGTGGAAGCGCAGGTTGAACCCGGCGACCGCGGGTGTCACGTCGGAGTTGATGCCGAGCGACTCGACGTCGAGTGCGTGCACGGCGAATACGTAACGGTGCGGCTCGTCGCCCGCGGGCGGCGCGGCGCCACCGAAGTCCTTGGTCCCGTAGTCGTTACGCACCTGGAACGCCCCGCCGGGCAGGGCGGCCCCGTCTTCCGTGCCCGCCCCGGCGGGCAGCGAGGTGACAGAAGCGGGCACGTCGATGACGAGCCAGTGCCAGAACCCGGAGCCGGTCGGCGCGTCCGGATCGTAGCAGGTGACGGCGAAGCCCTTGGCCTCCGCGGGGAACCCGGACCAGGACAGCTCCGGGGAGACGTTCTCCCCGGACATGCCGAAGCTATTGTAGACGTGCCGGTTGCTCAGCATTTCGCCGTCGGCCACGTCCTCGCTGGTCACGGTGAACGCCGGGACCGGCGGCAGGAAGTCGTACGGAAGCGGTGCGCGGTCTGCCATTGAATACCTCCTCGTATCTCGTCCAACGCTATCGACACCGGGCCGCGCGGGTAATCCGGAGGCCGGGAAACGTCAGCATCGCGCCGGCGTTCCGCTTTACCCTGATTGCCGGATCTTTCTAAGGCGGCAGGGACAGTGAGGCGACGGCACGCGGGACGGCAGGTGCGGAGGCGGGGGCGGCCCTGGGCTGGCCGTCCCCAGCCGCGCGCCGTCCGGGCGCGGCGGCGCATCGCCAGGCGCGCCGGGTCGCGCAGGACGGCGTGGCACCGGATCGCGGTGGCCCTTGTCCTGCTCGCCCTGCTGATCCTCCCGCTCCCTGGCATCGCGGCCGACGCGCCGTCGGCCCCGCCTCATGCCTGCCAGGGGGCCGGCTGCCAAGCGCAGCCAGCGTCGTGGGCGCGCCGGCTGGACGGCACCTGGGCCGCGGGCACCCGCGGGGGCGGCCCGGGGAACGGCGGCACCGTGCCCGCCGTCGGCCAGGCCTACGTCGCGGCGGGCGGCGGGGTCGCGGTGCTCGGCGCCGGGCTGAGCCTGGCCGGCTACCGGCTGTCCGACGGTAAGCCGCTATGGCGGATGACGCTTGCCGCCCCGGCCGGCACGACCATCATGTCGGTGCGCGCCTGGCCGGACGTTGTCACCGTCGGGCTGCTCGGGCCGGGCGGCAACTCCCGCACCGAGGCTGTCATCGACACGACTAAGGGCAGTGAGCTGCGGCGTTACCCGGCCGCGGTGTTCGGCGGCGCGGTCGCGGCGGCCGCCGCGACGACGGTGGTCATCGGTCCCGCCGCGGTGACCAGCTACGCCAACGCGACCGGGCGCGTCCGCTGGACGCACAAGATCGCCGGTAACCAGTCGTGGCGGGCCGATGACGCAGCGGCTCTACCTGCCCCCGTCTCCGGGCGGCGGGCTGAGCTCCGCGCCGGTGACCGCGCTCAAGGTCATCAACCTGGTCACCGGCTCGGTGCGGACGCTCAGTACCCCGCTCGGCCGCCCGTTCTCCGGCACGCTGGCCCTCGCCGCCGGCGGCGCCGTCATCTTCGCGTCGCCTTCCGGGGTGACCGCGTACAGCGAGTCGACCGGCGGCCAGCTGTGGGCCAGGCGCGGCGCGGTGCCCGAGGGAACCGACCCGGTCTCCGGACTGGTCTACCTCATGTCGGGCCGCGGCGTCCTGCTGGGGGTCGACCCGGTGGCCGGCGTCACGGTGACCTCGGTGCCCGGCTCGGTGGCCACCGGGCCGGCGGCCGTGTACGTGGTCAGGGACGGGATGGCGCTCGGCCTTACCAGCGGCGCGAACGGCCAGGCATGGGGGTATGACCTGGCCGTCGGCCGGGTCACCTGGAACTCGGCGCCCTTGCCGTGGCCGCACTTCTACTCCGACCTGTCCGGGCTCGGCGGCAGCGCCGCGATCTCAGGCGGCGCCGTCGTCGTCACCGCGTGCCCGCACCTGGCCGCGTCCCCGGGGATCTGCGCCGACCCGGAGCTCGTGGCATTCAGCCTGTGAAGACGCATCCGCGGGCTGCCCGGTGGATGGCGGGCAGCGGACCGGGTAGGTCTGAGGTATAACCGGGTAGGTCTGAGGTATATGAGCGGCATCGAGCAGCCTCTGCGTGCGGTCGACCGGTTCCAGCAGCGGTCGCCGGCCCTTGCCTTTCCCGTGGCGGTCTGGTCGAAGTTCAGGGATGACCGGGCCGGGAACCTCGCCGCGCTGATCGCCTACTATGCCTTCGCGGCGCTCTTCCCGCTGTTGCTCATCCTGGTCACGGTGCTGAACATCGTGCTCAGGAACGACCCTTCGCTGCAGGCGAGCCTGGTCAACTCCGCGGTCTCCCAGTACCCGGTGATCGGACCGCAGATCCACCGCAACCTCGGGTCGCTGCCGGCCAGCGGGCTGCCGCTCGTCATCGGCCTCGTCCTGCTGCTGCTCGGCGCCCGGGGCGTGGCGGGCGCGATGCAGAACGCGATGTTCGAGGTCTGGGACATCGCCGAGCCGCGCCGGCCTAAGTTCCTCATGTCCCAGTTGCTCGGCCTGGCCCTGGTGTTCACCATCGGCATCGGGTTCATCGTGACCACGTTCCTGTCCAGCGTCGCCGGCGGCGTCGGGAACGTGGTCAACGGCACCGTCGCGCACATCGGCACGGTGCTGGTCTCCCTCGTGCTGAACGTAGGCGTGTTCTGGCTGGGCTTCCGGCTCGCGACCGCGTTCCAGGTGCGCTGGCGCGACGTGCGCGCCGGCGCGGTCATCGCGGCCGTCTGCTGGCAGGCGCTGCAGCTGGCCGGCGGCTTTGTGGTCGGCCACCTGCTGCGCCGCTCCTCGGAGCTTTACGGCACGTTCGGCATCGTGCTCGGGCTGCTCGCCTGGCTTTACCTGGAGGCCGAGGTGACCTTGTACGCCGCGGAGGTGGACGTGGTGCTCGCCCGTCGCCTCTGGCCCAGGTCGATCATGCCCCCCGAGCCTGCCGCGCCCCGCGGCGGCGGCCGGGCCCGATGAGCCCGCCGAGGCCGATGAGCCCGCCGAGCCCGATGAGCCCGCCGAGGCCCGATGAGCCCGCGCCCGTTTCAGTGCCCGCCCCCCGGGCAGCCGCCGAACGCGACGAGGATGATGAGAACAGGACGGTTCGCTGGTTTTCCCGGGCACGGCGGGCCGTCGGCAGGCGCTAGAGCGCGGAGAGGGCCGGCGGATGACTGATTCGGCGCACGTGGTGATCGTTCGGGCCGGCTTCGCCGGCCTGTCCGCGGTAGGCGCCCTGCGCAAGGCGGGCCTCAATGTCACGGTGATCGACAGGAACTTGTACAGCACGTTCCAGCCGCTGCTCTACCAGGTGGCGACCGGCGGGCTGAACCCGGGCGACGTGGCCTACCCGGTGGGCGGCTTCACCGGCAAGCGGCACGCGCGCTACATCCGCGGCGAGCTCGCCGCGGTTGACGCGGCCGCACGGGTGATACGGCTCGCCGGCGGCCGCGAGATCGGCTACGACTACCTGATCCTCGCTACGGGCGTGTCGGCGAACTACTTCGGCGTCAAGGGGGCCGCCGAGAACACCTTCGGCCTTTACACCCGCGCCGACGCGATCGTGCTCCGCGACCACATCATGAACGGCTTCGAGTGGCTGAGCGCGGACCCGGACGGCAAGCGGGAGTTCGCGGTCACCGTGGTCGGCGGCGGCGCCACCGGGGTGGAGCTGGCCGGCACTCTCGGCGAGCTGCGCAACGACGTGCTGCGCGCGACCTTTCCCGACGTGGATCCCGGCCGGATGCATATCCGGCTGGTGGAGACGGCGCCGGAGCTGCTGATGCCGTTCCATCCCAAGCTCCGCGCGTACACCAGGCGGCAGCTCGCCGGCCGTGGCATCGACATCAAGGTGAACACCACCATCCGCGAGGTGACCGAGGACCAGGTGCTGCTCGCGGACGGGACCTGGCACCGCAGCGACCTCACGGTGTGGACGGGCGGGGTGGCCGCGCCGGAGCCCGTATCCGCCTGGGGCCTGCCCCAGGGCAAGGCGGGCCGCCTTCTCGTCGGACCTGACCTGCGGGTCCAGGGCGCCGACCGGATCTTCGCCGCCGGCGACATCGCGCTCGACAAGGGCAACCCGTCGCCGCAGCTCGCGCAGCCCGCGCTGCAGGAAGGCAGGCACGCCGCCGCCCAGGTCATCCACCTGCTGCGCGGCGAGCCTACCGAGTCGTTCCGCTACCACGACAAGGGCATCATGGCGACGATCGGCCGCAATTCCGCGGTGGTGCAGCTGGCCCGTGGCGCCCGGATCACCGGGACGCTTGCCTGGTTCGCCTGGCTTGGCCTGCACCTGCTCTACCTGCTTGGCAACAGGAACAGGATCGCCACCCTGATCAACCTGTCCTGGCGGTACATCGCCTGGGGGCACGGGGGCGGGGTGATCGTCGGCGACGAGCCGACCGAGCCGCTGAACCCGTCGGCGAGCTCCAGCCCGGGCGCGCCGCCCGGTCTCCGGTCCGGGCCGGCCTGACCGGTCCTGGCCCGCGGCCCGTACTACTACCCGTCGTAGTACGGGTTGGGGCCGGTGTAGTAGCCTCGTCACGGTGGCGAATCCGACCTGCGAGGGAAGAACATGACGGGACCGGTGAGGTGGCTGGCCGGCCTGGCGGTCGCGGCCCTGGCGGTGGCCGGGTGCTCGTCGGCCGCGTCGCCCGGAGCGCCTTCCGGGATGTCCGCGGCCAGCTCGGCGAGCGCCGCGGCGGAGCAGAACCCCAACCTCGACCTGGGCGCCTCGCTCGGCGGCCGGCCCGCGCCCGACATCAAGCTGGTCAACCAGTTCGGCCAGCCGATGTCGCTCAGCCAGTTCCGCGGCCGGGTGGTCCTGCTGGGCTTCGAGGACTCCGAGTGCACGACGGTCTGCCCGCTGACCACGCAGTCGATGGTGCTCGCGAAGGAGCTGCTCGGTACCGCGGGCAAGTCGGTCCAGTTGCTCGGCGTGGACGCCAACCCGGCCGCGGTCAAGGTGTCGGACGTGCTCGACTACTCCCGCGTGCACGGCATGGTCAACCAGTGGGACTTCCTGACCGGGTCGGCCGCCCAGCTCAAGGCGGTATGGCAGGCCTACAACATCGCGGTCCAGATCGAGTCGGGCCAGATCGATCACACGCCGGCGCTGTACGTGATCGATCAGCAGGGCAGGCAGCAGAAGCTCTACCTGACCCAGATGGCGTACTCGAGCATCACCCAGTCCGCCCAGGTGCTGGCCACCGAGATATCCAGCCTGCTGCCTGGCCATCCCAAGCTGTCCAGCCTCGGGTCGCTCGCCTCCGTCCCCGGGCAGACCCCCTCGGCCACGGTCACGCTCCCGGCCGCCGCCCCGGCGGCCGGCGGGCCGGGCGGGCCGGGCGGGGTGGGCGGGGCCAGCGGAGCGCCGGCCGGCACCGTGACGCTCGGGCCGGGCAAGGCCCGCCTCGTCGTCTTCTTCGCCACCTGGCTGAGCGAGACCTCCGACCTGAGCACCGAACTGGCCGGCCTCAACGCGTACGCCAAGGACGCCGCGGGCAAGCACCTCCCCGCGCTCACCGCCGTCGACGAGACCGCCACCGAGGCCTCGGATGCGGCGGTGAACTCCTACCTGCACCAGCTCGGACCGCTTTCCTACCCGGTCGCCCTCGACGAGACCGGCAGGCTCGCGGACGGCTACGGCGTCCAGGACCAGCCCTGGCTCGTCCTGGTGAACGCGGCAGGCAAGATCACCTGGCAGCACGACGGCTGGGTTCCCCTGGCCACCCTGGAACAGGCCGCCGCGCACGGCTAGCGGCACGGCGACCCGCGGAAGGCGCAGCCTGTCCTCCCGGGGCTTCGACTTTCTATCAGTTTCTGCGTCGAATACCGGACATATCGGGCGCAAGAAGTGACCGAAATTGATAGGGAGTTGCTGACGGGCGCGGGCCCGGCCAGGTTCGGCTCCAGCCGGTCACCTCGTGAGACGCCGCAGGCGCCCGTCGCCGCTTGGCCTCAGCCGAGCCCGGTCCGGTCGATGACGGGCAGGCCGAAGGCGTTCGCCGTCGCCCGTTCCGCCATGTCGAGGAGCAGGCCGGTGGCGTCTAGGGGCAACGCGGTCGGGCCGATCGCCCGGGCAGGCATGAACTGCGGGCCGCCTGGCCAGCCGGGCCCGCCGCCGTCGATCCGGTACAGCGTGACCGGATGACAGCCGGGCCGCGTCCAGGTCTTCCGCGTCACGGTCAGGTCGCCGGGCACCGTGGGCAGCTCTTCGATGACCGGGCGGGCGAAGTTGCCGGTGGTGGTGACCCCGCCGACCGCGATCCCGTTGGCGGCGGTCCAGTCGGCGACGACCTGCTCGGCGCCCGCCACCACGTCCTCGCCGGGCAGTTCCCCGTGCCTGACCGCGCGCCGCCGCAGGATCATCCCGGAGATCCCGCGCCTGGTGAGCACGCCGCCCAGGTACGGCGCCGTCTTGTCGGCGGTACCCATGACGAGGATCGTGCTGGCCCGTAGCTGCGGTACGGGCGCCAGCCGGCGGCTGTACTCCAGGGCAGTGCCCGCGACGAGGAACAGCCCGGTCACCGGCAACAGGCCGTGCCGTGCGACGTGCTCGGCGAACCTCGCGCCCTGTGAGATCCCGGTGAGGAAGACGGGCCAGGACCGGGCCGCGCCGGTCGCCTCCAGGTGAACGGCCAGCTCGGCGAGGAACCTCGCGTCGTCAAGGTCCGGCCGGCGGGCCGGCGGCCGGACCGGGTGCCAGGCGCCTTTCCAGCCGTCGGGGAACACGGTGGTGATGCCGGCCGCGGGCCCGCGGCCGGCGAGCCCGGTAAAAGAGGCCATGGCGCGCCCGTCCATGCCCGGCCCGTGCAGCGCGATCAGCAACGGCGGGGTGGACTGCCCGTCTCGCCGGGTGGCGCGGGCAAGCCAGTACGACCGCCGTACCCCCGCTACCTCGATCTCTCCCCGGTCAAGCTCGCCGCCGCCGCGTGCTTCCATGGCAGAAGAGTAGATTCACCGGGCCAGCCGCGGGCGACTTGCGCGATTTCTCCCCGTGCGCGGTCGCGTGATGCTGCTCCTTGACTCCATGAAACTTCTGCATTAGAGCTAATGATAATTCTGTTGCCGATTTAAAGGAGTGCGGTAGGTGCTGGTGACAGGCCTACACTCCGGCGAACAACGCCGAGATCATGGCCGCGGTCCCGGCCAGGGACGATCCGGCGGCCCGCGGTGAGAGCCGGCGGTGCCCGCGACGAGGCGGGCGGCCCGCAGCCGGAGGACGGCCTGGCCGAGGGGATCGCCCGGCTGCGCCGCGCGCTGCGCCGCGGTGCGCGGGCCGCCGATCCGGCCAATACCCTCGCCGTGGCCCAGCTTGAGCTGCTCGCCGCCCTCGCCGAGCATCCGCGCTCGCGTCCCGGCCAGCTCGCCAGGCGGCTGAACATGCGGGCCAACACGGTGACCACGATCGTCAACGCGCTGAGCGACCGCCGGATGCTCGAGCGCGTGGCTTCCGCGGACGACCGGCGCGCCGTCGAGCTGACGGTGACCGAGGCCGGCCGCCAGGCCGTGCGGTCCTGGCAGGCCGTCAACGCGGCGGTCCTGCACGAGGCGCTGTCGGCGTTGCCGGCCAGGCAGCGGCGCGCGCTTGCCGCGGCGGCCCCGGCGCTCGACGCGCTAGCCGGCGCGATCGACCGGCTCGCCGAGCACCGCCGGCACCGCGGACTAGGACGGGGAACGGCTCAATGTCATGGTCGAGGCGCATGGCCGAGCTGCTGCCCGGATCGATTACCAGGGACGCCGGCGGCACTGAGCCCGATCCGCGCTTCACGTTCGCCAACGAGCGGACGTTTCTCGCCTGGAGCCGGACGGCGCTCGCCCTGGTGGTGGCCGGGCTCGCCATCGTGCAGCTGCTGCCGCCGTTCCCCGGCGTCCCGGCCGGCCGTCACCTGCTCGGCGTGCCGCTGATCGCGCTGGGCGGCGTGCTGGCGGTGACCGCGTACCTGGAATGGGTCAGGAACCAGCGGGCGCTGCGCCGGGGCGACCCCCTGCCCCGGTCGGTCATGCCGTGGATCCTGGCCGCGGCGACCACCGGGATGGCCGCCGTCTCCGCCCTCGTCCTGCTGCTGTCGGCCCTGCGGTGACCGCGCCGCCGGGTGGGCAGGACGGGCCGGGCGACGACCGCGACGACCCGGAAGAGCGCGACCCCGGGCTGGCCCGCGAGCGCACGTCGCTCGCCTGGACACGGACCGCGATCTCGTTCGCGGCCCTGGGCGGCGTGGTGCTCAAAGCGAACGTCGTCACCGGGCTGATCATCCTGGCGATCGCACCGGTCATCTGGCGGCTGGGCCACGCGACGCGGGGCGGCGCGGAGCGGGCCTGCCCGCGCTCGGCCAGGCGCGGTTGTTCCTGATCACCGCGTCTATCGTGCTGATCACGCTGCTCTGCCTGGTGGTCGCCATCCTCGGCCAGGCCGACCCCGGCGCCCTCCGCGCGCCGGCCCGCCGGTAGTCCTGGCCGGGTGCGCTGCCCGCACGGCATAGTGGGTCTCATGGAGGAACGCCCGCGGCCGCGCACCGCCGAACTGCTCGACCTCGCCCCGCACCCGGAAGGCGGCTGGTACCGGGAGACCTGGCGGGCCGGGCCGTGCTGGCGGCCCGACGGCTACCCGGGGCCGCGAGCGGCGGCGACCGGCATCTACTTCCTGCTCACCCCGGGCGAGGAGTCAGCCTGGCACCGGGTCAGGTCGGACGAGGTCTGGCTGTGGCACTCCGGCGGCCCGCTCATCATGCTCGACGGCGGTGCCGGTGACGTGCCTTCTGGCGCGCCGCGGTCGGCCACGGTCGGCCCTGACCTCGCACGCGGTCACCTGCCGCAGCACGTTGTCCCAGGCGGCCACTGGCAGGCCGCCCGCCCGGCGGCGGACATCGAGGTCCTGGTGAGCTGCGTGGTGGCACCCGGCTTCGACTTCGCCGACTTCACCCTGCTCCCGCGGTAACCGCCGGCCTGGTGGCGCGGGCGGCTGGCATTCGCGGCATTCGGGCCGGGATATGACCACGGCGGCGGGAAGTTCATGATGGAGGCCAGCGGACGGCGAAGCACGGCAAGCAGGAGGCACAGGCGGCGATGACGTCTGAGGAGAACGGGGGCCCGGTACTCGTGCTCGGGCCGATGCTGCGCTACGCGGGCGAGACGCAGGCCACGGTCTGGGTCGAGACGGACCGGGAGTGCCTGGTCGAGATCCTCGGCCGTCAGGCCCGGACCTTCGAGGTGGCCGGGCATCACTACGGCCTCGTGGTGCTTGACGGCCTGACGCCGGGCAGCGAGCAGGAGTACACGGTCGCGCTCGACGGCATCGTCCGCTGGCCGATGGCCGGCAGCGGTCTCCCCCCGAGCGTGCTGCGGGCGCTCGACGCCGGCCGGCCGGCGCGGCTCGCCTTCGGCTCTTGCCGGGTCGCGGAAATCGCGCCGCGGAACCTGGACAGGCACGCCAGGCGGTACGGTGCCGAGGGCGTCGACGCCCTCGCCGCCTGCGCCGCCGCGCTCCGGGATACCCCGCGTGACCGATGGCCCGACGTGCTGCTGATGATCGGCGACCAGGTCTACGCCGACGAACCGGGTCCGGCCACCCGCCAGTTCATCGCCGAGCGCCGCGGCGCCGACGCCGGCCCGCGGCCGCCCGCCGCCGTCCAGGGCCACGCTCCGTCAAGCAGCGCACCGCCAGTCAGCGCCGCGCCGCTCGGGGAAATCGCCGACTTCGAGGAGTACTGCGCCCTGTACCGGGAGGCCTGGAGCGACCCCGAGGTTCGCTGGCTCTTCTCCGTCATCCCGACCGCGATGATCTTCGACGACCACGACGTGCACGATGACTGGAACACCTCCGCTGCCTGGCGCCGCGCCGTCACGGCGCTGCCCTGGTGGGGTAGGCGCATCGAGGGGGCCTACCAGAGCTACTGGGTGTACCAGCATCTCGGCAACCTGTCACCCGCCGAGCTCGCCCGCGACGAGACGTGGGGCAAGCTCGGCCAGGGGGGCGACGCGGCGCCGGTGCTCGCTGACCTGGCGCACCGCGCCGACCAGCGCGCACCGGAAATCCGCTGGTCGTTCCGCCGTACCTTCGGCCGGGTGCGCCTGGTCATGCTCGACTCCCGCAGCCGCCGGGTGGTGGACGGCACCCGGCTGATGACCGACGAGGGGGAGTGGCAGTGGCTGACCGAGTCGGTGTCCGGCGACTGGGAGCACGTGGTCATCGCCACCTCCGTGCCGCCGCTGCTGCCGCGCGGCATCCACACCCTGGAGGCGTGGACGGAACGGCTCGCCGACGGTGCCTGGGGCGAGCGCGCCGCGCGCGTGGGCGAGCGGCTGCGGCGCGCGGTCGACCTGGAGCACTGGCCGGCGTTCGGCGCGTCGTTCGTCAAGCTTGAGCGGCTGCTCACCGAGCTGGCGTCCGGCCGGTACGCCGCGCACGGCGACCCGCCCGTCACGGTCACCGTCATCTCGGGCGACGTGCACCACAGCTACCTGGCCGCCGTCGACCTGCTAGACCCGGCCGGCCAGGAAAAACCACGAAGGAGCGCCGTCCACGAGGTGGTCTGCTCGCCGTTCCACCAGGCCATGCCGCCCAAGATGCGGTTCGCGCAGCGGCTCGCGAGCACCTGGGCGAGCGGCCGTGTCGGCACCATCGCCGCCAGGCTGGCCGGCGCGAGCGTACCGGGGATGCGGTGGCGGGTCACCGCGGGCCCGTGGTTCCAGAACATGATCGCCGTGCTTGAGTTCGACGGCCCGCAGGCCGGCGGCACGGGGGCACGGGTCAGGTTCGACCGTGCCGCCGCCGACGCGTCCGGCGTCCCGTACCTGAGCACCGCCGCCGAGGCCCGCCTCAGCTGAGCCCGGCCAGCCCCCACTCGCGGGCGAGCAGTTCGTGTGACCGCACCCGGTCCGCGTGCGCGTGGGTGACGCTGGTCACCAGCAGCTCGTCGGCCCCGGTGGCCTCCCGCAGCACCCGCAGTTGCCTGGCGACCGCCGCGGGCGAGCCGACGAACTGCGTGGCCACCCGGTCCGCGACGAGCGCCAGGTCCGCGTCGGTCCAGGCAAAGGCGGCCACCGTGCCCGGCGACGGGAACGGCATCGCGCCGTCGCCGCAGCGGATCGACCGCACCCACAGCGGGTAGCCGCTGGCCAGCGAGCGCGCCTCGTCATCGGTCGGCGCGACCATCACGTCAGCCGACACGAGCACGTGGGGCGCGGAAAGCACCGGGGACGCCCTGAAGGCGGCCCGGTACGCCGCCACCGCCTCAAGCACCGTCGACGGGCTGACATGGTAGTTGGCCGCGAACGGCAACCCGAGGGCCCCGGCGACCTGCGCGGACTGCCCGGCGCTCGAGCCGAGGATCCACACTTCCGCGTCGGAGCCCGCGGCGGGCATGGCGACCATGTCAAGGCCCGACGGCGCGCGGTACTTGCCGCCAAGGAAGGCGAGGATGTCATCCACCTGCTCACCGAAGTCAGCGGACTGCGCGCCCGCCTGCTGTAGCAGGGCCGCCTGCGCCGCGAACCGCGGCGACTTGTACAGCTGCGCGGGGGAGTAATGGGCGGGGATCAGCAGCCCGTTAACCGTCCGCGCAGCATCCGGAACGGGAGCGTGTTCCACCCGTCCCGCCATCCTCGACGGCACCGTCGGCACCGCCAGTCCCGCCGGCCCCGCCAGGCGCGTCAGCTCCGGACCAGCGCGCCTCGGCCGCCTTGACGACCTCCTGCCGCTTCTGCATAGACCGCCCGAGGCCCAGGTCGATCCGCCCCGGGTAGAGCCCGCTCAGCGTCCCGAACGCCTCGGCGACCGCCGCGGCGGTCTGGTGCCCGAGCTGCACCGCCCCGGACCCGACCCGGATGACCGACGTCGCCGCCGCGATCGCCGCGATCAGCACCGCGGGTGACGACGACGCGACGCCCTCCGTGAAGTGGTGCTCGGCCACCCAGTACCGCCGGTAGCCCGCCGCCTCGCAGTGCCGCGCCAGGTCCAGCGTGTTCCGCAGCGCCTGCGCGGGCGTCGACCCCTCGCTGACCGGCGCCAGGTCAAGCACGGAAAGCGGCACGTCTCGCTCAGCCATTGACCTGCTCCCGTCCGCGCCGCTCCCGCGGCCGCCGCGCCGCCGCCCACTCGGCCGCCGGACGGAACGGGCGCAGGCCCATCCGGTCCCGCAGCGTCGCGCCTTCCTCGTAGCCGGAGCGCAGCACGCCCCGCTCCTGCAGCAACGGCACCACCGTGGCGACGAACTCATCAAGCCCCGCGGGTACCAGGTGCGGAACCATGATGAACCCGTCGCAGGCGTCGTCCTGCACGGCCGCGTTGATCGCCTCGGCCACCGCGGCGGGCGTCCCGACGAAGTTCTCCCGTGCGCTCACCTCGATGATCAGGTCGCGGATGGACAGCCGCTTCTCCTCCGCGATGGCCCGCCACTTGCGCGCCGTCGCGAGCTTGTCGTCGTGCATCCGCGCCCGCCCCTCGATGATCGGAGCCGGCGGCCGGGTCGGGGTCGAACGGCGGCAGCGGCCCGTCGGGGTCGTACGCGGACAGGTCGGTGTTCCACACCTGCTCGAGCAGCAGGATCGCGGTCTGCGGCGATACCTGCTGCCGCCGCACGTGCCGCGCGCGCTCCTCCGCCTCGGCCTGGGTGCCGCCGAGCATGAACGAGGCGGCGGGCAGCACCTTGAGGTCTCCTGGCGAGCGCCCGTACCTGGCCAGCCGCGACTTCACGTCCGCGTAGAAGGCCCGTCCCGCGTCGTAGCTTGAGTGCCTGGTGAAGATCGCGTCGGCGCTGTGCGCGGCGAACTCGCGCCCGCCGCCGGAGTCGCCGGCCTGCAGGATCACCGGATGGACCTGCGGCGACCGCGGCACCGTGAAGTGACCCGAGATATCAAAGTCAAAATCCTTGATCCCGAACGAGCCGGCGGTTCCCCCGGCACCGCCTTGGCCCTCGGGACTTGCCGCGGGCCCGGTCCGCAGGAACTGCCCGGTCCGCTTGTCGGCGGCGATCGCGCCCGGTGGCCAGGACTCCCACAGTTCCCTGGCGGCCTGGACGAACGCGGCCGCCCGCCGGTAGCGGTCGGCGGGGTCCAGGTACCCGCCGCGCCGGAAGTTCTCCCCGGTGAACGCGTCGGGCGAGGTCACCACGTTCCACGCGGCCCGCCCGTCCGACAGGTGGTCCAGGGTGGCGAACTGCCTGGCGACCTCGTACGGCTCGTTGTACGTGGCCTGGATCGTGCCTGCCAGGCCCAGGTGCTCGGTGACCGCGGCGACCGCGGCGAGCACGGTCATCGTGTTGGGCCGGCCGACCACGTCCAGGTCGTGGATCTTGCCGCGCTGCTCGCGCAGCCGCAGCCCCTCGGCGAGGAAGATGAAGTCGAGCATCCCCGCCTCGGCGGTCCGCGCCAGGTGCGCGAACGAGCTGAACGCGATCTGGCTGCCCGACGCCGGGTCGCTCCACACCGTGTGGTTGTTGACCCCGGGGAAGTGCGCGCCGAGGATGACCTGCTTAGCCATGGACCCGTCCTTCGCCTGCCCGTCCGTCCGCCGCGTTCCCGCCCGTGCCCTGACCGCCCGTGCCCTGACCGCCCGTCTCGTGACCGCCCGTCTCGTGACCGCCCGGCGCGTACCGGCTGGCCGGGCGGGCTAGGCCGAGGCGCTCGCGGAGCGTCCGCTCGGCGTAGCCGGCCCGGAAGGCGCCGCGCCGCCGCAGCTCGGGCACAAGCGACCGGGTGATCGCGGTCAGGTCGCCGGGCAGCGCGCCGGGCCGCAGCCGGAAGCCGTCAAGGCCGGCCGCCTCCCGCCACCCAAGCAGCAGGTCGGCGAGCTCCCCGGCCGTCCCGGTGAAGATCGCGCAGTCCGCGGCCCACTCGGCGCCGTCGAGCCGGTCGAGCCGCGCCTTGCGCGCCGCGGCGGCCCCGGGCTCGTCGTCGAGGAACACCACCAGGTCGGCGTACACCGCGAGCGGGTGGGCCGGCGTCCACGAGCCGCCCGCGGCGGCGTCGGCCCGGGTGCAGGCCGTGCGGCCCGTGGCCGCCTCGGCCGCGCGGACCTCGCCGGTGATCCGGGCCGCGTGCTCCGCGCTGAACGGCGTGATGAACACGACGTCGCAGCCGCGGGCGGCGAACCGGTAGGGCACCGGGTAGTGGGCGAGCGCGGCGACGACCGGCTGGCCCTGTGGCGGCCGGGGCGTGATGGACGGCCCGCGGACGCTGAACCACTCGCCGGCGAAGTCGATGTAGTGCAGCTTGCCGCGGTCGACGAACCGGCCGGCCGCGACGTCGCGGATCACCGCGTCGTCCTCCCAGGAGTCCCACAGCCGCCGGACGACCTCGACCGCGTCGGCGCCCTCGTCGAAGACCGCGCTCACCTGCGCGACTGTTCCGGGGTCGGCAACGTTCACCCGGGTGACCACGGGAACCTCGCGGCGGCCGAAGTGCCGCGCCTCGTTCCCCGCCGTCGAGACCCGGGCCCGCCAGCCGGCCCGGCCCTCGCTCGCGTAGTCGAGGGTCGCGAGCGCGGTCGACAGGTGGAAGGGCTCGGTATGCGTGGTGACCGCGGTGGGCACCAGGCCGATGTGGCTGGTGAGCGGCGCGATCCGGGCCGCGACGAGTACCGCGTCGAGGCGGCCGCGCACCTGATCGGTGCGGTTGTCCGGGCCGGCCAGCCGGTCCGCGACCTGCGGGCCGAGCGAGTCCTCGATGGTGAGGAAGTCGAGCGTGCCCGCTTCCGCCTCCCGGGCGAGGCCCGCCCAGTAGTCGGCGGTGAAGAGCGCGTCAGGTCTCGCGTCCGGCTCGCGCCACGCGGCCGGATGCCAGCCGGCGCCGTCAAGCGCCACCGCGAGGTGCAGCCCGTCGGCCTCGGGTTTGCCCGGTTCGACCGGCATGTCCCGGCTCTCCCCCCTGTGTGATGGCCTGTGTGATGGCCTGTGTGATGGGCCCGTGCGATGGCCGGCGGTGCGGGTGATACTTGTAGGTAACGAAACTCTTCTATGCTGATGGTCCCGGCTGACCGCGCATTGGGCAAGCGGGGAAGATCGAGCCTTTGAACAGGGGGCCAGTTGAGCGGCGGATACGGGTTTCAGCCGGGTGCGGGCAAGTCCGGGCGGCTGAGGCGCGGCGGCGACAGGAACAGCACCGCGCTGCGACCCGACGCGAAGGTGACGTTCGCCGCTGAGCGGGCCGTCGCTGGCATCGACGACATCATCGCCAGCGTGAACAGCGAGCTCATCGGCCTGGCCGTGGTGAAGCAGCGGATCGAGGAGATCGCGGCCCTGCTGCTCGTCGACCGGGCGCGGCGGCGGTTCGGGCTGACCGCGCCGCGGCCCAACCTGCACATGTGCTTTACCGGCGCCCCTGGCACCGGCAAGACGACGGTGGCGCTGCGGATGGCTCAGCTGCTGCACCGGCTCGGCTACATAGAAACGCCCCAGCTAGTGCACGCGATGCGGGACGACCTGGTGGGCGAGTACATCGGGCAGACCGCGCCGAAGACCAAGCGGGTGCTTGAGCGCGCCAAGGGCGGCGTGCTGTTCATCGACGAGGCGTACTACCTGTACCGGGGCAACGACTCCAAGGATTACGGTCAGGAGGCCATCGAGATCCTGCTCCAGGTGATGGAGAACGACCGGGACCAGCTCGTGGTGATCCTGGCCGGCTACAAGGACAGGATGGAGGTGTTCTTCGAGTCCAACCCGGGCATGCGGTCCCGGCTGGCGCACCATCTCGACTTCGCCTCCTACGACATCGACGAGCTCACCGCGATCGGCTCGCTCATGCTCGGCCAGACCAACTACTACCTGTCGCCGGAGGCGGAGGCGGTGCTGCGCGCCGAGGTGTCAAGGATGATGACCGAGCCGCACTTCGCCAACGCGCGCACGGTGCGCAACGAGCTTGAGCTCGCCCGGCTCAGGCACGCGCACCGCATCGCCTCCGACATGCACCGCGAGTGGACCCGCGACGAGCTGATGCGCCTTGAGCCGACCGACCTGCTGGCCGGCGACCCGGTCTCCGACCGCGTCTAGGCACCTGCTGAGTGCCGGCGGTTACCGGTAAACATTTCGCAGCGGGTAAAGAAAAGGCGTCTGGGGCGCTATTTATTAACACCGGGTGAAAAGTTTACCCGCTGACAGGAATTTACCGGTAAAACCGCGCACTTGAAGTGCGCGTGGTGCCGTAGTGCCTGCGTCCTGGCCTGGGCGCTGCGGGGGCAGCCCCCGAGCGCCCATTGGCCGGCCCGTAATTGGGTGCTGGACGCTTTCGCTACCTGGGCAAGAAATTCCCGCAGGTAAATTTCTTGCCCGTCCGGGAACGGGCCGGTCAGGGCGCCCGGCCGGTCAGGACGCGGGGAAGGCCTCGGCCAGGGCGTCGGCGATCGCCGTCGCCCGGTGCTGGTAGCCGTTGGTGGTGTAGTGGATGCCGTCGGTGATGAACCAGGACTGCTGCGCGACGGCGGGCCAGTCGTAGACCCGCATGTTCGGGTAGTGCGGCAGCGCCTGCTGGAGCGCCTGGTTCCACAGCCTCATGTTCTGCTCGGCGTACGGGCCCGACGACAGCAGCGAGGTCACCTCGACCCACATGACCGGCTGCGTGCCGATCAGCGCCATCATCTTGTCGATCCGCTGCTGCCGGCCCACGTTCGAGCCGACGAACACGTCGGCGGTGTCGTTGGTGCCGAGCGCGAGCACCCAGCAGCCGTGGAATCCGCCCTGCTTGACCTGCGCGGCCATCTGGTACGCGTTCGGCGTGCCGGGCAGCGCCTCGATGATCGAGGTGGCGCCGACGATCTTCATGACGGACGTCTTGACGCCGACGTCCGCGTAGCGCGCGGTGATCCGGTCGGCCGGGTTCGGCAGGTAATCCGGGGAGGTCAGCCCCTCCGACGTGGAGTCGCCGATGTGCACCACGGAGGCACACGAGGTTCGCGGCGGCGGGGTGGGCAGGGCAGGCACCGTGGCCATGGGGCCCGCGGCGGCCACCGTCACCGCGCCCCCGCCGGCGGACGGCGCTGAGCCCGGCCCGGCGGTCCCGCTGGCAACGGCGTCTGTGCCCGCGCCCCGCGTGGTGGCCGGGACCGTCGACGGCCCGCCGCCGGCGTTGGACAGCCGGGTCTTCGCCGTCGTGGTCGCGGCCGAGGCGCCCGGCCGCGGG
The DNA here is from genome assembly GCA_963811335.1 of uncultured Actinomycetota bacterium. GTDB lineage: Bacteria > Actinomycetota > Actinomycetes > Streptosporangiales > Streptosporangiaceae > Trebonia. Next base: position 560,657 of record CAWERB010000020.1, read on the forward strand.
CCCGCCGCGGCGTGCGCGCCGGCCGGGGTCAGCCGGATGGCCGCGGTCACGCCGGCGGCGAGCAGCGCCGCGGTGAGCAGGCACAGGCCGGCGGCCGCTCGCGGCGTTCGCGGCAGGCCGACGCGCCCGGGGCGCCAGGACCGCCCGCCTCCGGCGCCCGACGCGCCCGGCGCGCCAGGACCGCTCGCCTCCGGCGCCCGCCCCGCCCGGCCTGCCCGGTTCACCAGGACCGCCCGCCTTACCCGCCATGCCAGCCCCTCCTGTCGCGTTAGCCACACTGATCCTGACCGGCTCCCCGACTTTGCTCGTCACGCCTGTTGTAGCCCGGACGGCCAGCCGAGGCCGGCCGCCACGCCGCACGGGCTCCTCGATGAGCCGCCAGGACAGCGCCGCGACGGCCACGGTCGCGGCGATGAGGGCCACCGCCCGGCCCGGGCTGACGGGCCCGCCCGCGCCCCCGGCCGTCGCGGTCAGCACGATCAGCGGGTAATGCCAGAGGTAGATGCCGTAGGACCGGACGCCGAGCCAGCGCAGCGGCCGGATGCCGAGCGCCCGGCCGAGCAGCGAACCCGGCATCACCACCGCCGCTACCACCGCCGCGGTGGCCGCGGAGAGCAGCAGCAGGCCACCGCGGAACATGAAGTCCGAGTACTGGTTCGTCCGCCACACCAGCAGCCCGATGACGGCGAGCCCGGCGGTCCCCGCCACGTCGAGCAGCCACCGCGGGCCAGGCCCGGTGCCAGCTGCCCAGCTTCCAGCGGCCCAGCTTCCCGCTAGCCCGGTCAGGCGCGGCCCGCCTCGTGGGCCAGCCCATCGCCAGCACCGCCCCGAGGAGCAGCCCGAACGCCCGGGTACCGGTCCCCTCGTACACCCGCGTCGGGTCATAACCCGGCTGATAGAGCACGGCCATCGCTGCCGCGGACAGGGCGGCGAGCCATAGCGCCACCGCGGCGAGCATCAGGCGCGCCCGCGCGCTCAGGTAGCTGCCGCCTGCCGCCCGCGGTGCGCCCTCGCCAGCCCGGCCGGCCACGCCCGTCCCGCCGGCCCAGCCAGCCCGGCGGTGCCGTCGCCTGCCCGCCAGTCCGGCAACCCACACGAGCATCAGCACCACCCACGGCCACACCAGGTAAAACTGCTCCTCCACCGCAAGCGACCACAGGTGGTCCAGCGGCCCGGGCGGCGCGAAGCGCGCGTAATAGGAGGAGTGCTGGCCGATGTACCACCAGTTGCTCACGTACAACACCGACGCGATCACGTCACCGCGGAACCCGGGCACGAACGACCGCGCGAACGCGTATACCCAGACCGTGATCACCGCCAGCATGACGAACAGCGCGGGCAGCAGCCGCCGGGCCCGCCGCAGCCAGAAGTTCGCCAGCCCGATCCGGCCGCGCGCCGTCCACTGTCCCACCAGGATGTCGGTGATCAGGTAGCCGCTCAGCGTGAAGAACACGCCGACTCCGAGCAGCCCGCCCTGCGCCCACCCGTACCCCAGGTGATACATGACCACAGCAGCCACGGCGACCGCGCGCAGGCCGTCAAGCCCTGGCAGGTACCTCTGGTCGCTCCCCACTGGTTCCGGCATGATCAGCGCCCTCTCGCGTCCCCCATGATCGCTACTTGTAGTTACCAGGTAACTACAGAGAGAAACCAATACTGGGATTTGACAGCGCGTCCCGCCCCGTCGCCGCCGGATAAATGCGCTTATCCTTCAGCGAGTGCGGGCTACGCCAGGAAGCTCAGCACGTCTTCGTTGAAGCGCGCCGGCCGCTCCAGGTTGAGCAGGTGGCCCGCGTCGGGGAACTCCTGGCGGCGCGCGCCGGGGATCTCCCCGTGCAGCACCGACGCGATCTCGCGGTAACCGGGGACGTCGAGGGCGCCGTTCATGACGAGCGCGGGTACCCGGATCGTGCCGAGGCGGCCGGCGAGGGACGGCAGCGGCGGCGTGGCGGGCCCGCCGGCCCACTGGTACGCCGGCCAGCGCCGGACCATGTCCGCCAGGCGCGCCCGGGCCGCCGGGTAGCGCACCGCGCTGCGGAAGACCTCGTGGCCGAGCCACCACTCCTTCGCCGCCTCAATGCCCGCGCTGCGGGCGACATCGGCCGCCTCGTCCGGTGGCCGCGGGGTGGTCCACCGGTAACCGGGGAGGCCCGGGGAGGCCAGGACGACGGAACGTACCCGGTCCGGGTGGAAGGCGGCCGTGGCCAGCGCGATGTTCGCGCCCAGGGACAGGCCCACCAGGTGGGCCCGGACGGCCGAGAACGCGTCAAGCAAGACGAGCAGGTCCTCGACGTGACCCTGAGCGGTGACGGGGGCGCTGGAGTCACCGAAGCCGCGCAAGTCGTACCGGATCACCTGATGGTGCCGGGTAAGCGCCTGGAACTGGGGATCCCACAGTGACCGGTCGAAGCTGAAGCCGTGGATCAGGACGACGGGAGCGCCGGCGCCGGCTTCCTCGGCGATCAGTTCGCCGCCGTCCGGCAGGGCGACCTCACGCGGGCCGCGTGAGGTCACCGTCAGGCCGGGGCGCGGGACGGGTCGCGGAAGACCGGGATGATGCGCCGCTCGCTGATCCGGTAGCGCTCGTCGGCGCACCAGGTCAGCACGTCGTGGAAGTCGGCGACCAGGTAGACGCCGACGTCGTCCACCGGGGCGGGCCCGTTGACCGCGTAGCTGACCCAGGTGGACAGGGCGCGCAGCTGGGCCGGCGGGTCAACGGTGTCCGGGTCGTAACCCTCGTCCGCGACGCTTACCCGCAGGCCGCTGTAGGTGTGCCTGGTCGTTCTCACCCGCTCTCGTTCGGTGTACCGGTGCTCGATCGCGGACCGGCCGCGCAGCTCCACCGCACCGGTGACGAACCGGGCGTCCTCGGTGAACAGCTCGGCCACCGCGGCGTAGTCACCGTGGTCCAGGTGCCACGCCCAGTCCGCGAGCACGGCGTCGACCAGCGCGCGGAGCAGCACCGCCTCCATCGGGTCCATCACCGCACCTCCACCGGGTTGCGCAGCGTGCCGATGCCGGAGATGGTGACCTCGACCGGGCCGCCGAGCTCGGTCAGGTTGACGTTCTGGACCGCGCCGCCGCCGGCGGAGGACGCCTTGAGCGCGGTGCCCATGGCGATGACGTCGCCCGGCTCAAGCGTCTGGTATCCGGACATGTAGGAGATCACGTCGGCGACCTTGTGCGTCAGGTTCTCGGTCGAGTCCTCGGTGATCAGCCGGCCCTGGTGGACGCAGCTGACCGTGAGGGCGTGCGGGTCGGCGATCTCGTCGGCAGTGACGATCCACGGGCCGATCGGGCCGAACCCGTCGCTGCCCTTGTACCGGCCGGAGTAGCTGACCCAGGTGTCGACGTACTCGATCCCCTCCATGCCGTCTTTCCTCGGGTGGATCGCCCGGTAGTGGAACGTGTCCTCGGCGCGCATGGTGGGCGAGGTCAGGTCGTTGATGATGGTGTAGCCGAAGACGTGGCTCATCGCGTCGTCCCGGCGGATGTCGGCCCCTTTGCGGCCGGCCGGGCCGGTGCCGATGACCACGGCGAGCTCAGGCTCGGGGTGGACGCGGCCGTACTCCTTCTTCAGCCGGATCGGCTGGCCGTGGCCGAGCAGTGCGGTGGCCGGCTTGTTGAACGTGGCCGGCGTGCCAGGCCCGCTCATGATCCGGTCGGCGTTGGCGCTGTTGTTCAGCGCGACGCAGATGATCTTGCCGGGGCGGGGCACTGGGGGCAGCCAGGTCAGCTCGCCGACGGGGACGGCCTTGCGCGCGCCGTGGATGACCGCGCGGTCGACGGCATCCCTGGCGCCCGCCCAGTCCTCGATCAGCTCCGGCACGGTCAGGCCGGGGTAGAGCACTACGGCGCGGTCGTCGTCCAGTGCGACCGCGACCCGCTGCGCGCCGTTCACGTCTACCGTGCCTAGCTTCATGAGCCCGCCTCCGAACCTCGTTGTTCCGGCCCGGGGCCGGCGCCGGTGCCGGGGAGCGCGCCGGGCTCGGCCATCACTAGCGCCCCGCACCCGGTTATAGCCGGGAACGTCTGGAATGTGTAGACGGCCGCCGCCCGTTGCGACAGCGCGGCCCGCATGGTGAACCAGAGGGTCAGCTCGGCGGCCTCGGTCCCGCCGAGCCGCATGTACTCGCGGACAGGCACGGAGACCAGGTCGTCGAGGTGATCGGGGAGGTTCTTCAGGAAGTACCGGTCCAGGTCCTCGTTCGCCATGCCGAACCGTGCCCCGCTGATCTGGTGCGACATGCCGCCGGTCGCGATGACGAGCACCCGGTCGTCGCCGGGGAAGGCTGCCACGCTCGCCCTGATCGCCCGGCCGAGCGAGCGGAGCCGGTTGGCCGTCGGCAGCGGCTGGCGGACCATGTTCACCGCGATGGGGGTGACCGTGACCGGCCAGCCGCCCGGGCCATCGCCACCGCTGCCTGTGCGGTCCCCCGGGCCATCGCCACCGCTGCCTGTGCGGTCGCGCGGGCCGCCGCCCGTGCGGGTGAAGACGTACGGCAGCCAGGAGAAGACCCCGTGGTCGATCGCCAGGTCCTGGCTGACGGTCAGGTCGAACTCACGGCCGATGAGCTCCTCGGTGAGATGCAGGCCCCACCGGGTGTCGCCCTCCAGGTCGGGCAGGTCGCGCGGCCCCCAGCCCTCGTCGGCCTGCCGGAACCGCGCGCCCACGCCGATCGCCAGCGTCGGGTAGTTGTCCAGGTCGAAGTGGTTGAGGTGGTCGTTGTACACGACGACGAGGTGGTCGGGCGCGAGGCGCTCGAGCAGCTCCGCCACCCGCCGCGTGCCGTCGTACCAGGGCTGCCAGCGCGGGCTGAACCCGTCCGGGCTGGCGGTGCCCCGGTCGTACTCCAGGCCCATGGACGGGGTGTGCGAGATGCCGATCCCGCCGATCACCGCGGCCACGTCAGGTCACCGTCATGTCAGGTGCCGCCCGCCGGCGCTCCGGGCTCTCCGGCGCTCCGGGCGCTCCCGGCGGCGCGTCAGTCAGCGTTCGCGGCGCCGGGATGCCGTTCACCCGGCGCGGCGTGGCGGCGATCAGCGCCTCGCGGTCGCAGCCCGCGTTGTGCGCGCCGATCGACCAGAGGTCCTCGCCCACGGTGGCGGCCAGCTTGAGCACGGCCTGCAGGTGACCGCCCGCGCGCAGCAGCCCGGTCCAGTCCCGCGCGCCGACCAGCCTGGCCTCCTCGTCGCTGAGCCCGAAGCGGCGCAGGTAGCCCGCCTCATCGGCCAGGAACTCCGCGCGGCTCGCGGGCGACCTGAGGCTGAGGGCGAACCGGTTGAGCGCCCGGCCGGCCAGCGCCCGCTCGGCGGTGAACTCGATCGTCCCCGGCTCGTCGAGGTCGAGCGACGGCGCCGTGAGTCCAGCCGCGTCTCCCGGCTGCCCCGTATGCCTCGCTGGCCCCGCCGATCGCGCCTGGACGCCTGCCTGCCCTGCCTGCACGAATTGATCGTAGGCACCAGGCGAGTCGCCAGATAGGTGGCCACGTGCCAGCCCTCGGGTGCGTGCTTTTGTGCCGCCGCACCAGGAACCGATTGTCCGGCCGTCCCGTGCCGGTGTGTAATGGAGCCACAGATTCTAGAATTGCCTGTGCACTGCGGCGGGCGCCGAGGGAGCGACATGACCGAGCCGGCGGGCGGCAAGATCACGGAGACCGACATCGGCCGCTACCGGTCCACCCGCGGCCTCGACTACGAGTCGGTCCCGTGGAAGCTGTGGGAGAAGTCCAAGAAGCTCTTCTGGGATCCCGCCGACATCGACTTCTCGCAGGACGCCGTCGACTGGCAGGAGATGACCGGCGAGGAACGGACGCAGGTCGCCATGTCCGCCCGCGGCTTCATGGTCGGCGAGGAGGCAGTGACCCTGGACATCGTCCCGCTGCTGCGCTGCATGTCCGACCTCGGCCGCCTCGAGGACACGATGTACCTGGCCATGTTCGCGATGGAGGAGGCCAAGCACACCGAGATGTTCCGCCGCTGGTTCGACGCGGTCGGCATGGACCCGGCGTCGCTCGATGACCTGGTCCGCGCGCAGCAGGCCGCGCTCGGGGAGCGCCGCATCGGCGTGTTCGACGGCGCGCTCACCCGGGTGATGCGCCGGCTCGACACCGACCAGTCGCCGCAGGCCATCCTCGACGCGTCCATCATCTACAACCAGCTCGTCGAGGGCGTGCTCGCCATCGCCGGCTACCAGCGCTGGGACGAGGTGTTCCGCAAGCTCGGCAAGCTCCCCGGCCTCGAGGCGGGCCTCAAGCTGACCCAGCGCGACGAGCGCAGGCACATCGCCTACGGCACGTACCTGGCCAGGCGCGTCCTCGCGGAGAACCCCGAGCTGTGGGACTGGCTTGAGCTGCGCTGGGCGAAGCTTACCGCCACCTTCAACGCCGGCTACGGCGCGGCGGAGCCGCAGGACGCCCGCGCGCGCGACGCCGCCGAGATCAACGAGCGGTACCGGCGGCTGGCCAAGCGCCGCCTCGAGGCCCTCGCCGTCGCCCGCACCATGAACGTCACCGAAGTGGACACCAGCGAGGTCGAGTCGTTCGAGCCGGAGGAACTCCGCCACGTGGTCTGAGGCGCCGCACGGCAACCCTGGTGAACCAGTCCATCGTGGGATCGAGATGATAACGCGCTGCGTGCCTGTCCTGGAAGGCC
>CAWERB010000021.1:0-216077 GCA_963811335.1 uncultured Actinomycetota bacterium
GGTACGCCAGGTGCGGCACGACCTGGAGTCCAGGGAGTACTTGCTCGACATCGGCCTTGATGATGAGCTTTGGCGAGACGGTCGCCGGGCTGGCTACCTGTTTCCGCCCGCGCTGCTCGACGGAGGGCTGCAGGCGTTCCTGTGCTACCTCATGGAGTGCTCGGACGTCTCAGCGGTCCCGCGCCGGCTGGAGGGACTGACGATCGGCCGCCTTCCTGACTCGGCCCGGCTGGCCTGCCACGCGGCTGCGCCGGGAGCGGCGCCGCATGAGATGGGCAGCCCTCGATGCCGCTCGGTGAGCAGCGGCGGCAGCATGACCTTGTACGACGCGGCGACGGCGCGCGGATCGCGCACCTGGAACGCTACGTCAGCGTGCAAGCGAACCCGAGGCTCGACGTGGCCAGCCGCAGCAGGTACGTGGTCGGCTGGCAGCCGAAGTTCGTGGCTGGAGGCGTCCTCGACGGCGACCACGCCATCGACCCTTGCGAGCCAGGCGCCCTGATCGGCGCGCTCCAGGCGCTCGGCACACTCCAAACACAGGGCGAGGCGACGGGGCGGGAGCGCGGCGCGGCGCGGCGGGGCGCCCCGCATGTGCCGGGTCGCGGAGTTCACCCAGAACGCCGAACCGGAAGACATCGCGCTGGCTGGCTACCTCAACCGCCATGGGGACGGAGCGTCGGAGTTGTGGCTGCTTGGCGCGTCCGGGAGCCAGGTCCGCCGCCTGTCTGAGGCCTTCGGCCGGTACTGCAGGGCGGTCCGGGTCGCCGCCGCGGACCTGTCTGATCCGGCCGCGGTCGATCTCGGCCACGGCCTGCTGCGCGTGGCCTCGTCCGAGCTCGTCATCGCCGACGCGCGGACGACCGAGCTTACGGCCGATGCCTGGGCCGTCCTGCGCCGGCTGCTGGTGCCTGGCGGCCTCGCCCTGATCCGGCACGCCAGCCCGAGGCGTGACTGCGGGTGACGGCTGGTCGCGCCTGGCTGCCGGAGAGCAGGACGCGCTGTGGGCCGCGCCGCCGGACCTCCCGGCCCGCGAATCCGGGCAGCCCGGTGCACCGGGCCAGGAACCCGAAGGCCCACGCTGGCTGATCGCCGGAGCCGGGCGGCTGGCCGGCCTGTCGGCCGGGTGGATGATGCCCCCCGCCGCGCAGGTGGCCATGGGCACCCTGGATTCACCGTGGCCGTGGTCCGGGCAGGCGCAGGAGGAGATGCGGGAGTTGCACGCGATCGACTTCTTCTGCGACGAGCCTGGCGATGAACCCGGCGGCGACCCGCTCGGCGAGCGACTGGTCGCCCGTTTCCTTGAGTTCCTGCGCGCCCTGCTCGCCGCGCGCGAAGGGCTGGCTGTGCCCCCTGCCGGGTGACGGTCGTCACCCGGCAGGGGGCCATGGACGTGTCCGCGCCACGCATGGCCACGATGTGGGGGGCAGTACGCGCGCTCACCCACGAGCTCGGCTTCGGGCTGCGGCTGGACCTGCGGCTTGTGGACATCGCCGGGCCGCAAGACCTGCCGACGCTGCGCTGGCTGGCCTGCCACGACGTCCGCGAGCGCGAACTGGCCGTCAGGGACGGTCGGCTGTACGCGCCCCGGCTGCTGCGGTTGCCGGGCCCGGACGCCACCGTCAGGGCCTGCGCCGGGCACCCGTACCACCTCCAGGCCGCCTCACCCGGGCAGCTGACCGGCCTGACGATGCGAACACGGGACCTGGAGCCGCCCGGGCCAGGGCAGGTTGAGGTCGACGTGGCCGCCACCGCGCTGAACTTCCGCGACGTCATGGTCGCGCTCGACCTTCTGCCGCTCGCCTCCTACGAGCGGTCATCGCTGGGACGACAGCTCGGGATGGAGGCGAGCGGCACGGTCAGCCGCACGGGCGCCGAGGTAACGGGCTTCCGTCCGGGTGATGCCGTGGTCGTCATGACCGGCGGCTGCGTCGCCAGTCAGGTCACCGTGGACCAGCGGTGGGTATACCCCAAGCCAGGCAGCTGTCTATGGCGCAGGCTGCGGCCTTGCCGACCGTGTACGTGACCGCCTACCACGCTCTCGCCGACCTGGCGCGGCTGCGCGCGGCGAGCGCGTGCTCATCCACTCCGCGATGGGCGGTGTCGGCCAGGCCGCCATCGGAATCGCCCGGTACCTGGGCGCCGAGGTCTACGCGACGGCGGGGACTGCCGCCAGGCGAGAACGGCTTCGTGAACGAGGCGTTGCCGCCGTCTTCGACTCGCGCAGTTACCAGTGGCATGAGGAACTGATGGCGGCGACCGGCGGCGAGGGCGTGAACGTCGTCCTGAACTCGCTGGCCGGCCACCACATCGCGTTGTGCCTGCGGGCGCTGCGGCCGGGCGGCGGCACTGCGAGATCGGGAAGGTCGACATCTACGCCGACTCCGCGCTCGGCATGTCGGCGTTCCGCAAGAACCTGCGCTTCGCGGCCATCGACGTGGACCGGCTCAAGCACGACGACCCGGACCGCACCGCCGAGCTCGCCCAGGCCGCGCTGCGCCTGGTGGCGGACGGTGCGGTCCCGCCACCTCCGGTCACAGAGTTTGGGTTCGGGGAGTATGAGAACGCGCTGCGGCTCATGGCCAGCGGCCAGCACGAAGGGAAGGTCGTGCTCATGGCGCCGCCGGCGCGGGGCGCGGCAGGCCCTGGCAGTCCGGCAGGCCCTGGCAGTCCGGCAGGCGCGGAGCGGCTGACTTCACCGTCACTGACCGGCGCCCCTTCCTCGACCCCGAGGCGGCCTACCTGGTGACCGGCGGCCTTGGCGGGGTCGGGCTACGGCTTGTCGCGTACCTGGCATGGGCCGGCGCCCGGCACCTGGTGCTCCTCGACCGCGACCCGGCGCGGCGTCGCGACGCTGCCTGGGTCCGCCAGGCCAGCGGCATCGCGCACTTCCTGCCCGACGCGGGCGTGCAGATCGACGTCGTGCCCGCGGACGTCGCCCGGCTGGCCGACGTCAAGCGGGCCGTCGACGGGCGACCCGGCCGCTGCGGGGGGTGTTCCACCTCGCCGCGATCCTCGATGACCACCCGCTCGCCGACGTCTCGCCGGAGTCCGTGGCTGACGTGTTCGCGCCCAAGGCCCGCGGGGCATGGAACCTACACCTGGCGACGGAAGGCGCCACGCTCGACCACTTCGTGCTGATGTCGTCGGTCGCGTCGATCGTCGGTAACGCCGGGCAGAGCGTGTACGCCGCCGCCAACGCCTACGTTGACGGCCTGGCCGCCTACCGCAAGAGCCACGGTCTGCCGGGGCTGGCCTACAACATGGCCGCGGTCACGGAGACGGGCATGGCGGCCCGCAATCCGCACATGCTGCGCCTGGTGCGGGCCATGGGACTGCCTCCGATCAGCGCCGCGCAGGCCATCGCGCACCTGGACTACGCACTGCGCGCGATGCCGGATCAGGCGCACCTGGTCGGCGCCGAGATCACCGCGCTGCACGGGACCGCCGACGACCCCGATTACCTGCGGACGGGCCGGTGGACGGCCGGCGACGCCGCGGTCGCCGACGAGGGCCTGGCGGCGCTGTCGGTCGAGTCGTTACGGGGGAACTGTGCCGCCAGATCACCGTGCTATCCGGGAACGAGCAGGTGGGCCCGCAGGACACCATCGCGTCGTTTGGCGTGAACTCGGTGTCGATAGCCGAGCTCAGCGCGTTCATCAGGACCCGCTTCAACCACCATGTGGGCATCCTGGAGCTGATGACCACTGCCACGCCGGAGTCCGTCGCCAGCGCGATCGTCGCCGGAAGGACCGCGCATCCGGCAGGCCACGACCTGGGAGCCGGTGGCGGTGGGGGAGCCGGCCCGGGTCGTTCGGCGCAGTCGCGACCCGGGCCTGCCGCGGACGCGAGCCTGCCCGACCAGTGCCGGGCCGACCTTGAGCTGCTGCAACAGGCCATCAGGGACCTTGTCAGCGACAGCGGCGGCGAGCCAGTTCCCGCGGACCGCTGGACGGCGGTCTTCCTCACCGGCGCCACCGGGTTCGTCGGGCGCTTCGTGCTCGCCGAGCTGCTGCGGCAGGCACCGTCCCTCGCCGTGCACTGCCTGGTCCGGGCGGACAGCGCGGCACACGGGATGGACCGGATCCGCGAAGCGCTGCAGGCCGCCGAGATCTGGGAAGAGGACTTCGCGGGCCGGATCAGCGCGTGGCCCGGCGACGTCCGCGAGCCGCGGCTCGGCCTGCCGGAATCAGACTTCGCGCGGCTGGCCGGCGACACCAACGCGGTCTACCACCTAGCGGCCGACCTCAGCCTGATCTCCTCTTACGCGGCGGTGCGCGAGGCCAATACGCGAAGCGTCAAGAACGTGCTCGAGCTCGCCTTGTCGCGGCGGCGCAAGCACGTCGTGTACGCGTCGACCATGGGGGTGTTCCCGCAGTACTTCGGTAACTTCGGCGCGGACTTCGCCGGGCTTCCGATAGCGGACGGGGCGGCGCCAGACATCGGCCTGATGAAGTCGGTGCTCCCACCGGGGCTGGTCGGGTACCCGTGGAGCAAGCTGGTGGTCGAGCAAGCCCTGGAATACGGCCGGGCGCTCGGGCTGCCGGTTGCGGTCATGCGCCTTCCCCAGATGGGGGTGGCGGCTGCCACCGGCTACACGCAGAGCACCGACATCAAGATCAGGCTGGTCATGGCGGTTGCCGACGCCGGGGTGGCGCCGGCCGGGTTCCGGCCGCACTACAGCGAGCCGGTGGACACCGCCAGCGAGGCCATGGTGCGCATCTCGCTTAACCCGGAGCGGCGGCACAGCATCTATCACCTCGTCAACCCTGTCCCGTACGACCACGGGCTCGCGCTGACAGAGTTCGGGCTGGACGTGCGGGAAGTCAGCTATCCGGAGTTCCGGCGGACTTGTAAGGCGCGCGGAACGCGCAACCCGCTGCACGGGTACTGGCCGCTCGTCGACCACTTCGCCGACGCGTGGTTCCCGGCGGTGCCCGCGCCGACGCGGCCGCCGGTAGCGGTGACGGCGGTGGAAGAAGACAGCCGGGCAGCGGCGGCTGTCGCGGTGGGGCCGCCGGCCTGGCCCGGGCTGATCACGACGGCGGGACGGTCGTTGGGATGGGTGCTCAGGCACCCTGCGCGCTGGCCGTACCCGCGGCCATCGGTGTCGCTTGACACCGCGGCGCTGCTGCGGCAGTCGGCGTGGTACGCCGATCACCACCAGGTGCCGTTCGAGGATGCATACCCAGCCGAGTTGGTCTGCGGGCTGGACCGGCTGGTCGCCGCGCTTCGCTCGCCGGCCGCGCGGATCCGCGCGGACCGGCACCCGGCGATTAACTTCGAGCTCGCGCGCAAGCTGCGCAACCGCGCGAGCCTGGCCGCTGAGCTTCTCAGCCACCCGGAGATCGCCGAGGAGCCGGTGCACCGCCCCGTGTTCATCCTCGGCATCAACCGCACCGGGACCACGCTGCTGCACCGGCTGCTGGCCCGGACCGGCAGGTTCTGGGCGCCATACCCCGAAGAGGTCACGCATCCCGCGCTCCCGGCGGGCCAGCTGAGGGGGGCGCGGCGCGCCTACGCCGAAGACCTGCTGACCGCCAGCGGAATCAAGGCGGCGGCGCGCGGCATGCACGCGGTGGACCTCACCGAGCCCGAGGAGGAGTTCGCCGTCCTGGAGGAGTCCTTCGCGGCGTGGACGTACCTGATGCGCTACCGCGTCCCGGACTACGCCCGCTGGCTCGGCAGCTCAGACCCCGGCGGAGCAGGCGGTCGCCCCGCCCGGTTCGCTTACGACGTGCACCGCCAGGCGATGCGGCACTTCAGCTGGCAGCGCGGTACCCGGCTCGGCGCCGCCCGACGGCCGTGGCTGCTGAAGATGCCGTTCCACCTCGCGGAGCTGGCGACCCTCGCGCGAGCCTACCCGGACGCGGCGTTCATCCAGACGCACCGTAGCCCGCTGGAGTTCATGCCCTCCTGGCTCGGCCTGTCCGAGTCGCTTCGCGCACTGTCGGCGGACGGGCAGGACAAGGCCGAACTGGGCGCGGAGCAACTGGAGTTCATGAGCCGGATGCTCACGGGCGCCGCACAACTGCGAGCGTCTGACCCGGACCTCGACCGCCGGTTCTTTGACGTCAGCTACCTCGATCTCGTCGCCGCCCCGGTCACCGTGGCGAGCCGGATCTGCCAGCACTTCGGCTGGACGTTCGATGACCAGGCGCGGGAGCGGATGGGGCAGTGGCACGCCAGGCAGGCTGCGCGGCGGGAGACGGAGCGCAGGCACCGCTACTCCCTGGCGGAGTACGGCCTAGCCGAGGGCCAGGTGGTGGACGCCTTCGCCGGCTACACCGAGTCCGCGCTGGCGAGCAAGGTGCGGATGCAGTAGCCATCAGTCGAGCCCACCGCCCTCCGGCCAGCCACGCCGCCCTCCGGCCAGCCACGCGGCCGCGCAGACCGTACGGCCTCGATCACGGGGCTGAGCCGCAGGAACGCCGCGACCCGCGCCGGGAACGATGACTAATAAACGCTCAGCCCGCCGACAGCCGTGAGAGCGTGGCGGCCGCCTGCCACTGTGATGGCTCAAGGACCTCCAGCGCGCGTGCCCGCAGGTGCGTCTATCGATACGGTGTGCAACGGTTCGATAACGCTAGCCGACGCGCGAGCAGAATAACGCCTTATGCATAGGTGATCGTAAGTACCGGGTCGGAGCCGCGCTGCAGTCCCGCAAGTCGTCCTGGGCCGGCGCAATCCTACGGTGCCGTCTCCTGGCCGGAGCGGGAATTAACCTTCCTGACGACCTTGGCCTGGCGGGCGAGAAAGCCGGCGTGGATGACGTGCTAGACGATGCCGCAGCCGCCTGGACCGCCGTGCGCGTCCTTCGCGGTCAGGCGCGTTCCACACCCAGTCCGCCGGAGCTGTTCAGTGACGGACTGCCCAGCGCCATCTGGCCTGCCGATTATTTGCTACTCCCTGTGCTCTAGGGCCAATGCCGCTCAGAGCACAGATCGGCCAGTTCGGGCGTGGCACCGACAGCCATGCGGCGACCGTTACTAGCGCCAGATCGGGACATCTCCGGCGTGTGCCGAGCAATGCTGATCCGTGACGGAGCACGGCCGCGAGCCTTTGCGCCCGCGGGATGTGTATTGATCGATGTGAGCTATGCCCTGACGCCGATGACCGTTGCCAGGAAGGTCACGATCTGATGAGCAGAGCGGCGCTCGGGGTCCAGGTCGGGGTTGTAGACGCCGAGGCTCCAGCCGCGGCAGCCGCCTGCTCGCAGTGCCGATGACACCACGGCGGCGAGCTCCGCCCAGGAAAGGCCGCCCGGCATGGCGGGATCGCGGGCGGCGCCGCACGCGCTGAACTGATCCCCGGCCAGTACATCCAGGTCGGTGTGCAGCCACCAGCCGCCAGCCTGGGATGCGACCTGCCTGGCGGCCTGGGCCCCGGCATGTGCCGGGCGGGCGTGCACGTCGTCTGCGGTCAGCAGCCGCACCTGACCCGCGATGGTGGGGACCCCGGTCTCGCGGCGGTACTCCTGGTCGCGCATCCCGAGCATGACGATCGCATCCGACCGCAGCACGCCGGCCCGGCTGCGCACCGGCTCGGGCGCCTGCTGGCCGGTCAGGCCCAGCAACAGGGCCACCTCCATGTTGGCGGCCTCGCCGGTCGTGGACGCCTCCATCGGAGTTGCGTCTTCGTGCCCGTCGATGAACACCAGCCCGGCCGATCCGGCCGCATCAGCCAACGCGGGCACCACGGCCAGAAGCACGGCACAGTCACCTCCGTAAACCAGCGGGAAGCGCCCGCTGGCCAGGGTCGCCCGCACCCGGTCATACAGCGCGGCCACCATTTCCAGCAAGGCGCGCTCGTTCAGGAAACCGAACAGGCCGCGCGACGGAACCGGCGGTGACACCACGACATCGGCAGCCGGGCCAGCGCGCCCCGCCAGGGCCGCCAGCAGGCCAGCCTCGCGCAGCGCGGCCGGTGCATCCGCCTGACCGCGTGCCCGGCCCGATCCGTCGAAGCGCACGCCGATCAGGTCAATATCGCCTGGCCGGAGTGAAACCTGGCCGGTCCCTTGCCGCTGCATCTGGCCCGCCTCCCGCACCGCACCTCAGGCCGGTCATTATGCCGCATCATCACCACGCCGTGGCGGGCCCCGCGCACCCCGGCGTACGGTCCCCGCGGCGAGGCAGACGGGAAACGGGCGCCTGAACGGCCGAACGGCCCTGCCGAACGGCCCTGCCGGGCGAGCGGAAGCCTACAAGAGGTAGGCATATGTCGGCAACGTTGGCATACGTAGGCGACATTAACGCAGGTCAGGGGACGTGGGACGATGATCGCCTATGTCACTGCCCGACAAGCGCAATCGCATCAGCCACCGCGCGCCACGGCTGCTGTGGCAGCAGGTCTACGACGACCTGCGCGCCGACATCCGCTCCGGAGCCCTGGCCGAAGACGACCGGCTGCCGAGCGAACTCGACATGGCAGAGCAGTACGGCGTGAGCCGGGACGTCATCCGCAGGGCCAAAGAGGAGCTGGCCGGCGAAGGATGGCTCATCGTGCTCCACGGCCGCGGCACCTTCGTCGCCCATCCCGCCCAAGGCGGCACCGGCTAACGTCCCTGTCTTCACGTCCCACGCGAATCCCGATTGAACCGGAGGCCTGAGCCGTAACTGAACGTCCCGTGCGCAACGGGGGGCTCACCGGCCGCGATCTTTATCAGCGCCGATCCGGCAGGGCTCCGGACTGGTTCCAGCCGGGAGCGGGATTTCGGCAAGCGCGAGGCCACGGGGACAGCGATCAGGACCGCTGACAGCCCGCTGATCTCGCCGCCGCGATCACGGGCTGGCGCCGTCCCGGGCACCACGGCGGGCGTTCCTCGGGCAACGACGGCATGGCCGCCTGTTCCCCTGCGGCCGCCGCATGCACGTCGCGGAGCCCGACCTCGAGGACGGGCCGATCACCTGCGGCCGGTGCAGGGTGTGACTGTGACCGATAGTTGGCGGATGTGATTCTTAGTTGGCGGATCGCCCAAAGGATGCGCAGAGGTTCCTGTGATTCCCAGCTATAAGAGGCGGTTCCCAGCTATTGCTGGCGGCTGGCTTGGGTCGGGTGTCGTGCACGAGGCCGCCGTGTAGCGGGACGCGGCCAGCCGTGCCGTCGCACGCTATAAACCTGGTGCCACGCCGGAGGTCATCCCGCGATACTGGCCGGCATGGAAGAGGTCGAGGTCGTCGTCGCCCATAGCGAGCGCGCGACCCTGCGCGTCGGCGGCGTGTTCCTGAAGATCGACGCTGATCAGGCGCGCACCGACGTCGAGGTCGAGGCGATGGCCATGGCGCCGGTCCCGACTCCGGAGGTGCTGTGGCGCAAGCCGCCCGTGCTCGCGCTCGCCGCCGTCGGCGGGACGGCACTCGGCCACCTCGGCGAGCCATCTACCGCGTCGTCGGCCGCGTGGGCCGCGGCGGGTGCCGCAGTACGGACGCTGCACGACGCGCCGCTGCCGCCATGGCCCGGCCGGAGCCCCGGCGAGATCGCATCGCGCCTCGACTGCGAATGCGAGTGGCTCGTCGCAAACAACGTCCTTCCCGCCAACCTGGTCGCACGTAACCGCCAGCTCGCCGAGACTGCGCTCCGGCCGTGGACACCGGTGTTCATCCACGGCGACCTGCAGGTCGACCACGTCTTCGTCGACGGTGACGAGGTCACCGGTGTGATCGACTGGTCCGAGGCGTCCCAGGGCGACGCGCTCTTCGACATCGCCATCCTCACGCTCGGGCACAAGGAACATCTTGGCGACGTCATCGCCGGCTACGGCACCGACGTCGACCGCGACCTCATCCGCGCATGGTGGTCGTTGCGATGCCTGACTAACGTCCGCTGGCTGGCCGAGCACGGCTACGGCTCGCCCGAGGAGTTCCCCGAGGTCGCCGTGCTGCGATCCCAGCTGTGAGAGACCCCACCCTGGCTTCCAGCGCCAGCTTGCCGCAGCTTACCGTGCCACGATGCAGAGACCGAGGCCTGCGCAAGTCGCTTCGCGGAATGATGGGGCCATGAACGACCCAATCGCAAACCCCACTGACGAGGACTGGCGCGGTGATCCGGAACAACCGCTTCAACGAAGGCGCATTGATGGGGGCGTTCGAGTCCGGCGACTTCCCGAAGATCATCGACAGGTTCGTGAGGCTGCGGACGGCCGCGCTGCCCGCGGATGCAGTCCCGGTGCAGGGCGACGGCTCGCTTGTGATCCGCCACCGGACCGGCCTCAGCAGGGTCACCGTGCTACCGCACCACTTCTCCCATGCGCTGGCGGCCCGGCTGGGTCACGAAGCGGTCGAGGCGATCGAGAAGGTCAGCTACAGGGGCCCGAACGGGCAGCAGGTTGGCTGGGCCGACGAGGTGCGTGCCGCGGTTCGCGCGAAGGAGAGTATCCCGCCGGAGTTCCCGCTGGCAGTTCCGGAGCCGAGTAGCTCAGCGACGGGAGTCGAGGTCACGAACGAGTCGACCCTCGAAGCTGCACGTCGGCTGACCGACGCGGGCAAGAGGCCTCTGGTTCTCAACTTTGCCAACGGAGTCCACCCTGGCGGCGGGCTATCCAGCACACCCTTAACACCACGGTCGAGGACGCCATACGGCACATGCGGACAGCCATGCGCCTCGACCTCGGGGTGCCGACCGAACCTGGCGGTGCCAACGACCAGTGACACTGGACAGCACCAGATAACCGGATAATCTGCGCGCCATCGGACGCGCCAACAGGCGAGCGGGTGTGCGCGCCGAGTCGGCAGGGAGGGTGGACACGGCAGGGCTTCATCCCTGGTCTCGTTACGCGCCGTGGGCGGAATGTGAGTGCCACCATGTTCCAACAGGCGGCGGGCGGCGCGATGCCACCCCGCTGTCTCCTGGTCAAAGTCTGCCGGCATTCACCTCCAGCCCGCACAGCTCGAATGTGCGGCGGCCTCCGGATACGGGGGTGACGACCCGGCCTGTAGCGGCCCGTGCCGGCGCACCCGGGACGGCGGCTGTGCCTGCCGGGGCACGCCCTGGGTAGGTAGCAAGGTGCCGGGAGGGCTGCGGAGGGGACAGGAGCCATGTACGAGTACAAAGTCGTGGAAATACGCGAGAAGATGCTCGGCGGGAAGTTGAGCGGCGCCCAGTTGGAGCGGCTGCTGAACGAGAACGCGGCCCAGGGCTGGCAGCTGAAGGCCATCACCTCGGCCGACGTGCACGGGAGAGTCGGGCCCGGCGGCGTGGAAGGCCTGCTGGTCACCTTCGAGCGCAGGAGAGACTGACCGGCCCAGCCGCAGGCAGGCCCTTCGCTGGGCCGGGGCGGCCCCCTGCATGTGGCGTGCGGCCGGCCGCGGATCCCGGCAGTCTGCCACCGTGGAGGTCCTGCACAGCCGACGTCGATGCCCAAATGCGCGGCGACTTCGCTCAATGGCCCAGTCTCGAATGCCCGAACCGCCTTATTGAAGCGCGGCAGTTGTCGCATATGGAAGTGACCGTGGGCGTGCACAGAGCTGGGTGATCGGTCCTGCGCCCGGCGGTGCGGGTCATCGCGCTGCGGTCGCCCAGGTGCGGGCGCGCAGCAGCCGCAGGCCGTTGAGTCCGACGACGACGGTGGAGCCCTCGTGGCCCAGCACGCCGAGCGGCAGCGGGCAGGTGCCCGGCGAGGTCCCAGGTGACCAGGGCGGTGATGATGGCGGCGGCGATCACCAGGTTCGCGGTGACGACCCGGCGGGCGCGGCGGGACAGCCGGATGACGGCCGGGATGGCGGCCAGGTCGTCGCGCATGATGACGATGTCGGCGGTGTCCAGGGCCAGGTCCGAGCCGGCCCGGCCCATGGCGGCGCCGGTGCTGGCGGCGGCCAGGGCAGGGGCGTCGTTGATCCCGTCCCCGGCCAGCAGCACCTTGCGCCCGGCGGCTTCCAGGTCCCGGACGGCCTGCACCTTGTCTCCGGGCAGCAGCCCCGCGCGCACGTCAGTGATGCCGGCCTGCGCGGCCAGCCGCGCCGGCGGCCCGCTGGTTGTCCCCGGTCAGCAGCACCGGCGCGATGCCGGTGATGGCGGTGATCTGCGCGACCGCGCCGGCCGCGGCGGGCCTGATCCGGTCCGCGATGCCGAGCACGGCGGCCGGGATGCCGTCAACGCGCATGACCGCGGCGGTCTGCCCGCCGGCTTCCAGCGCGGCCACCGCCGCACTGGTCTCCGGGTCGCTTCCGGGGCCGAGCCAGGTGCCCGGGGCTGCCGATCTCGACCGTCCGCCCGGCGACCACGGCGGTGACGCCGCGGCCGGGCAGCGCCGTGAACCCGGCGGCTGCTGCTACGGCGATTCCGGCGTCGCGGGCGGCCCTGGTGACCGCGCGGGCCAGCGGGTGCTCCGACGGGTGCTCCGCGGCGGCGGCCAGGGCCAGGGCCTCGTGCTCGCTTAGCCCGGCTCCGGGCAGCACGCGGACGGCGGCCAGCCGCGGTGTTCCCTCGGTCAGGGTGCCGGTCTTGTCGAACGCGACGATCCCGGTCTGGCCCGGCCTCCTCCATGACGACGGCGGACTTGACCAGGACGCCGTGCCGGCCGGCGTTGGCGATCGCGGCCAGCAGCGGCGGCATCGTGGCCAGCACCACCGCGCACGGCGACGCGACGATCATGAACGTCATCGCGCGCAGCAGGGAGGCCTGGAACGCCTCCCCGGCCAGCAGCGGGACGGCGAACAGCGCCACGGTGGCGGCGACCATGCCGGCGGAGTACCGCTGCTCGACCTTCTCGATGAACAGCTGGGTGCGGGCCTTGGTCGCCGACGCCTCCGCCACCATCGCCACGATCCGGGCGATCACGAAGTCGGCCGCCGCCCGGCTGACCCGCACGGTCAGCGCGCCGGTCCCGTTCAGCGTCCCGGCGAACACCTCGTCCCCGGGTTCCTTGAAGGCCGGGAGCGGCTCGCCGGTGATCGTCGCCTGGTCCGCCTCGCTGGCCCCGTCGAGGACCTGCCCGTCGGCGGCGATCCGCTCCCCGGGCCGGACCACGATCACGTCCCCGGCGGCCAGGTCAGCCGCGTCGACGGTCTCTTCGGCGCCGTCTGCGGTAAGCCGCACCGCGCGGTCGGGGGCCAGGTCCAGCAGCCCGCGCACCGCCCGCTCGGTGTGGTGGGTGGCGACCGCCTCCAGCGCCCCGGAGGTCGCGAAGATCACGATCAGCAGCCCGCCGTCAAGCACCTGCCCGACCGCCGCCGCGCCGATCGCCGCGGCCACCATCAGCAGGTCCACGTCCAGGGTCTTGTCCCGCAGCGCCCGCAGCCCGGCCAGGGCCGGCTCCCACCCGCCGGCCGCGTAGCAGGCCAGGAACAGCGCCCACCACAGCCACGCCGGGCCGTGCGCGAGGCGGGCCGCCAGGCCGCCCGCGAACAGCACGGTCGCCGCGGCCGCCCACCGGACTTCCGGCAGCGACCAGGCACCCGGGCCGCCCGGGCGGCGCGGCGGCGTCCCGGTCCCGCGGCGGCGCGGGTGCCGGTCAGCACGGCGGTCACGCCGGCCTCCCCGCGCGAGGCCCCGGCCGCGGGCCGGAGCAGGCGCCATGATGAAAAGATCAGGTGAACAGTTCTTCATATGATCCGTACAGTATCATGTCAGGCATGGGGCACAAGACGCGGCAGCCGCCGGACGAGCAGGTACCGGCGGCGGAGCTGGACGGCGCCTCGGCGGCGCTGGTCGCGCAGACCATGCAGGCGCTGGCGGCCCCGAGCCGCCTGCTGATCCTGTCCCGGCTGCGCCGCGAGCCGTGCTCGGTCACCCAGCTCGCCGCCGACATCGGCATGGAGCAGTCCGCGGTCTCCCACCAGCTGCGCATGCTCCGCCACCTCGGCCTGGTCGAGGGCACCCGGCACGGCAAGACCACCGTCTACGCCCTGTACGACGACCACGTCGCCCGGCTGCTCGACGAGGCCGTCTACCACAGCGAGCACCTGCGCCTCGGCCTGCGCGACCAGGGCGCGCACGGCCAGGCACTCCGCACCGGGGCAGTCCCGGTCACCGCCTGACACCCCTGCCCGCATGCCAGTGCACCAGAATCTCGGTCACATCGATCACGTCGAACGTTCTCCTTGCCATCGGCCCCCCGTCCTCGACGGGAGGAAAGGCTGCACCTTCTCGATGGCCAGGTCCACCACGACACGCACGCGCTCCCCATGGGGAATTACGTGATCGTCAGCCCCTCACAGGTGGGGAATTACAAGATCGCCGACAGGTCGAGGTCGATCACGACGCCTGCGAAACTCTCCGGCTGAACCGGCGGCACGCGTGGAAGGTCACCAGGCAGACGTGCGACACTTCGATGGGCGTCCCTAGCGCGGTATTACGCGCCATTCGCCATGAGCGACTGGCGGCACAAAGCTCAGTATATGTTGGCGAAGGATCCGCCTCTCGCATGGGACCGGGACGGAGACGACACGCCAAACGGACGGCGTGCCCGCAAGGGCAGTAAACCGCGATCATTCACGGTCACTCACGGACGCGAAAACGCCGTCCACCCGCGTAAGCGCAGATCATCCGCGCGTGGCCCGTTGCCTTCCAAGCTGGTCATGCGGGTTCGATTCCCGTCATCCGCTCTCCGTCAGCCGCTCTCGTCCTCTCCTGTGGCCTCCGTGCCGCCGACCGGTCGGCCGATCCCGATGGTGAACAGGTGGCGCAGGCCGGGGGCGTAGCTGCCCGCGGTCCTGGTCAGCTCTTGGCAGGGGCTGCCGTACACGGACGCGGCGAGATCGATGGACAGAGCCGACAGCCACATGGCGTGGCCGAGCGCTCCCGCCGCGGTAAGCAGCCCGCCGTAGCCGGGCCCGGCCGCCGAGCATGCCCAGGTCAGGTCGCCGCAGACGGCGAGCAGCACCGGTGCCGCCGCGTACCTGTCCCTGAGCGCGGGAAGCCATCTGGGATCGCCCAGGAGGCGTGGCTGGCTGCCGTTGGCGACGGCATGGATTCCGCGGGGAAGCCCCGCGACGTCGAAGGCCGCCGCGAGTACCGTGAGCCCTAGGTCCTGGCGGGTGCCGGCTGGCCACCAGGTGCGCACCGCCTGGTCCGCGTGCCCGAGGATGAACTCCAGGTCGGCCAGCGCCAGCGGCTCACCGCTGAACTCGCGCACCGAGCGCCTGGCCGCCAGCACGGCACTCAGCGGGCGCAGTTCCCGCCGTAGCTGGGGCGACAGCGCGCCTGGGCCGGGAACCGGGAGCGTCCGGGGGCCGGGAACAGGACGTGGCCGGTGGCGGAGCAGGTCGGCGATACCAGCCGAAATCGCATCCTCGTCGATCAGGGGCATGGCGTTCCCTTCTGGTGCATAGCGCTGAGCCCGGCCACCACGCCGACGAACTCCCCGCCAGGCTGAAGGTCCAGGAGCTGGGCCAGCTGGTCATCCCACGAGCTAGCCAGGGACACGCCGAGTCCGTAGCCGGCGGCCACGGCGGCGAGCTGGATAGCGGCACAGCCGGCGTCCAGGTGCGCCAGGCGGTAGGCCAGCCACCCGCACTTGCCCGCGATCCGGCCGACCTCGGCGACCAGCACCACCACCGCGTCAAGGCCGTCGGGCGCTAGGTCGGTCCCGGCAAGCGCGTCACCCATGCGGACGATCCCAGGGCGGATGGCGACCAGCGCGTGCGCCAGGTCGTCGTACCTCAGGCAGTTCCCCGGCAGGCCGGCCAGCTCGCGGCTGGTGATGATGTAGGCGCTGACCGATGCCAGGTTCCCGCTGCTCGGCGCCCAGCGGTGACCCTGACCCGCCGGGTCCCCGGCCAGCCGTCCGCCAGCCGTCCGCATCAGGATCCCGGCAAGCAGTCCGGCATCGACGCCGCGCCGCGCCGCGGGCGGCGCCGCGCCGAGCACGCCCCGCACCTCGGGCATGCCGTCATGCCTGGGCAGCGGCTGCGATGGCGAGGTCGGGAAGATCCGGCGCAGCCCCTGGAACTCATGGATCCTGGCTTTCTCCGCCGCCGACTGGCGAGCCTGCCATTGCGCCTCGCTCAGCCGCTGGGAGAACTGCCACTCGTAGGCACAGGCCAGCATGCACTCCGCGCCGTCCTGGCTGGCGCAGCCGCAGCCGCAGTCGGCGCAGTCCGGGTAGGGCGTGACGAGCCGGTGCGCCGTGTCGTGGCCAGCCAGCCACACGCGGGTCAGCTTCCGCGGCGAGGCGGGCTCGCCGACCTGCGCGAGCATCGTGATGATAACCCCGGCGGCCAGCCCCGCCAGCAGGCGGCAGGCCGCCTGGCTGTCGTCGTGCTGGCTGTCCTGGCTGTCGTCGTGGCCGTCCCAGCCAGCCTCGGCCAGGCCACGCCTCAGGCAGCGCGGGCACGCGGTGTCCCCGTGCCTGAACGCCGGCCCGACATCGGCGTGACCAGGACCCACGGCGATCCGCAGCACGGTAAGCCCGGTACCCGCGCACGCGGCGACGGTGCGCTCGAGCACGCCGGACGGCCGCCCGTCGTCGAAGGCCGCGACCAGGGATCGGCCGCCGCTGGCGAGGGCCGCCAGGTCCGCCGCATCCAGCGTGCCGTCGACGGCGCGGGTGACGGCGCCGATCCCGCTCTCACGCAGGTCCGCTTCGATCAGGTCCAGCGCGGGACAGTCGCCGACCAGGGCGACCGCGCTCTCGGCCAGCGCGGCAAGTGCCGCGCCGGTACTCAGGTAGCCTCCCGTCGCGGCCAGGCTGCGCGACAGGTACGCGGCGACATGGGTCGGCTCGGCAAGGCCCGGCGCGGTGTCGCCGCCGTCGGCGCCGGCATCCTCCAGCAGGCCGCACTCGCCGAGCACGCCGAGTACATCATCGAACTGCCGCACCGTCAGGCCAAGCTCGCCGCAGATCGTCGCGGTGTCGTGCTGCCCGTCAAGCAAGGCGAGCACCCGGGGCAGCAGGGTCGCGGCATTGGCGCCTGCCAGCCACTGACGGCGCGGCCCGCCCTCGATCAGCAGCCCGTGCTCAGCAGGGACGATGACCAGGCCACGCCAGAGCATCGGCGTGGTGCTCATGGGCACCCCAGTACGGCCGGCTGCGCTGCTGGCACCGCTTGCCTGAGCCGGAAGATGGCGTGCAGGTCACGCTCGGCCGTGGCGCCGGGGGGCGAGCACCGGGCGCAGCCGTGCACGGGCACAACGTGATCGGCGGACACTCCGAGCCGGGTCAGCAGCGCGGTGACGACCCGCCCGGTGACCGGCGTGCCGCGTGCGGCCGCCTCGAGCATCGACAAGGCAATCCCCGCGGCGGTGCGCGCGTGATGCGGCAGGAATCCGGCCGGGCCGCAGGACATGTCATGGTCGTAGGCGTCGTGGAGCAGTGCTGTGATCTTGTACTGCTGGTCATGCTGCACTCGGCGTGCCTGGTAGCAGTCGTAACAGGGCGCGGCCGGCGGGGCGATCCAGGGACCGATCCGGATGACGGGATGCTCCGCGATCACCGGGAGCCAGGGCCGCCCGGTCTTGAAGGCGAGCTCGTCCACTTGCTCGCACAAGGCGGGGCTTGGCCGCCATAGGGCAAGCACCACGGCGCCGGCGCCGGCGCCGAAGGCGTCCGCTGGCTCCGCGAACCGCTGCGCGCCGGGCAAGGCCGAGGTCAGCAAGTCGGCGACGCGGCTGCCGAACGCGCCGACGGCGAGGCACCCAGCTGTGGCTGGCCGGCACAGGTCCGGGGCGGAAGTCACGCGAATGGCGTTGGCCACGGGTTCAGCTCTCCTTCCGTTGACACGGGGTAGCCCATCCGGGCAGGTGCGTCGTACAGGCGCGGGTGCGCCAGGAACTGAGCCAGCGGCTTAAGGCTCATCGGCTGCAAGTCGGGAATCACGACACTCACGCAGGTAAGCCCGGCCGCCGCGAGCTCGCGCGTGGTCCGGTCAACCACGGCGACCGGCATCTCACGCTCGGCGAAAATGGCGATCAGCCTCGCCAGGGCCGCGTCCGGGTCCGTCGGCAGGGCCTCACGGCTGACCACGGGGCGCTGCTCCGCGCCATCGACGAGGAAGCCAAACGCCCCCGACCGCTCGGGCGTTCCCATGTAGCGGGCGCCGTCTTCGAGGTTGCAGAACTTGGCATAGTCGCTGGGAATGTCATCATCGCGGTAGAACGAGCCCCGGAAGGACACCGCCTCGATGAGCGCCTTCTCCGCTGCCTGGGCCATATTCCGCCCCGTGGAACAGCCGACCACGTGGCGGGCCCTTCGGTCGTGCTCGGCGACCTGCAGGCAGTAGACCGTTGGCACGCCCAGGTCAGTCGTGGCGTCGAACAGGTATGTCTGGATGAAGTGGCGCTCGGCCCAGCTGGTCAGGTAGTCGGTGACCGGTGACCTGGCTTCGGGGCCGGACAGCGGAATCGGCAGACGCTGGCGCCACACCAGGGCGAGGGCGTCCCTCTCGATGACCTCGCAGATGCCGCCGACCAGGGCCTCGACCGGGTCGGTGTGCACCGCGTAGCCGGTGGAGATCGAATAGCTGAAGTGCTCGCCCGCCACGCGGTGCTGCAGCCTGTAGCAGGCCATCGCCGCGGGCACCCAGACCGGGCCGCCGCCGGCCAGCTCAAGCCCGCGGACCCAGCGGATGCGGGCATCAGGATCGAACGGCCTGACCGGACACCCAGCCGTGCTGTACTCAGCCGCTGAGCAACGGGGATAGCGGCCGGGATCAAGCACAGGGCCATCTAGCTCCGCCGCCGTCGCCCACACCCTCGGCTCACCCAGGATGTCGCAGCCGGCGTACCGCTCGGCCGCCTCGGCGATCGCCACCAGCCGGGCGTGCCCCGGCGCCCCCATCGCCCGGCCGCTGCCTTTCATACCCTTGCCTCGGCGCCCGACGATCCGCGTTCCCTTCCCGGTCGTTACTTCCCACCCAACCATCGCCGCGGCATTAACTAGCTCGCCCGGGCCATGGAAACGGCTGCGCCTCGGCCCGACCCACTCCACCACGCCATAGGGCGAAACCAGCGAGTCAAGCGCCGACAAGCCCTCGCTACCGTGATCGGCAAGCACGGGACTCACCGTCATATCATCAACCTCCCCGAAGAAGCCGCGACCCACCCCAGCGCGGACCGCCTGGAATTACCGACGGTCCGCGCCCCACAGCTAAACCTCTGCCGCCGGCACCGTCACCAATGGTCGTGCCCGCACCCGCAGCCGCCGTGATCCCAGTCGCAGCCGCAGTCTCGGCTCGGAGAATACCGGCACCGGCATTGCGACACAAGAAACTTTGCGGCACGCGAGGAAAATCAAGGAATCAACACCAGTCAACCCGTATGCCCGAATAGCATGAATGCCGTAAAAAACCGCGCATTCCCGTACTGCGTTAAATATCTCAATACTCGAGTTCGGGGGTTCAAGTCCCTGGACCAGGCCGTCGCCCAGGGCCAGCGGTTCCCCGTTCCCGTCCCGGCCAAGGTCGGGGCCCTGGACAAGCCCTATCATTCCAGTCAAAGGCACTTTTTTCATTTGCATTGACAGCCCGCCGCCTATCCCACGCGAAAGCCCGAGGCTAGAGGTAGGCACTCAGGTAAATACGTGCGTGTCGCGGGTATCACTGGCAGGCAGCCGAGCTGGCGCCGCTGCCAGCATTCTCCTGGGTAGACGCGCCGCCACCCGGGCGTAGTACTCCCGAGGTCAGCCGGAACGGCCAACCCAGCCAGCAGGGACTAACTTGCCGATTCGCATGATCGCTTAGAACGGCTCGCTCCGCAGCGCGCGCTCCACCAGTTCCGCCGCCTTCACCGCGGCGGCGAGCCGGCGTCCCTCGTCGCGATAGGCGAGCAGCGCGGCGTCGACCGCGCGCAGCGGGACCGCCTCTCCGAGCTCGGCGCGGGCGACGCGGTAGCCTTGGCGCGCGCCCTCGAGGCTCTCGGTCAGGACATGGCGGACAATCGCGGCCCGGATGACAGGATGCCGACTTATGCCGATGCGAAGGGGCTGAACTTGCAGTTCACCTGGGTATCTGCGTTGTGGACGGGTGTCTTTGACGTTCTGCTGTCCCGGCCTCCGGGGGCCGTGCGGCTCAGGCACCCGGGGGTTCGCGGGGCGACCGACTGCGGGCGGTGCTGCCCGGTCTTCTGCCTGGTTCAGCAGGGTAATGGCCCGCAGCCGGGCAACCGGATCACATAGCGTGACTGCCGACGTGGCCTGGGGGCGCGCGTACCCGCCTGATTGATCTGGGCGTTTGCCCGGTCGCCGTGGGTGGCAGCCGACGGCCGCGCGGAACCGGGTGTTCTGGGGCGCGCTGGGTGATTTAGGCGCGGCTGGGTGGCGAGCTGGTATGGCCGACCGTGGCGTGCGCGGTAAAGCCGCAGGTGTTATCGGCTGATTCAGCTGGGCACGGATCGATGATCAACGGCAACGCTCTTTGGTGACTGGCTGCCCGGACCGGGCTGTTCCGGACTCTGTCTCGGCTCATGCGAGTGCATCATGACGACTGTTTAATCGCGGACAGCCAGTTGGCCAGCAGCGCGGTGAGCATCGCCGGCGCTTCGAGATGCGGGAGGTGGCCGGTGTTGACGAGCTGGAACTGCTTGGGGTGGTTAGCGGCCGCGAAGACCAGCTGAGACTGCTGCGGTGGCTGAAGGTGATCGTTTTGTCCCTGAATGACCAGCAGCGGCTTACGCAACTGGCGGGCTGCGCGCGGGCCGTCCCAGGTTTCCAGCAGTTCACGGAGGGTGCCCGCGGACAGCCGCCGGGCATCGGCGATCAGCGGGTCGCGCTGCATCGCGGCGACCCAGGACGGGTCGTCGATCAGCTGCTGGTAGGCGATGAAGTGATTGACGCTGAGGCGCAGCGGGACGACTGGCCCGGTCAGCTTCATCAGGGTGAACAGCGCCCGCCGGGGCCTGGTGAGCATGAAGTCCCCGGCGTGAGCCGGGGGGTTGGCGGCGATGACCGCTGACAGCCGGTCATCCCGGGCGCCGGCCAGCATCGCGACCATCGCGCCCAGGCTGTTGCCGAATAGGACGATGGTGCCGCGGTAGCGCTGCCGCGCGAAGCCGACCGCACTCTGGCAGTCGGCGGTGAGCTCGCCGAGTGTCCAGCGTCCCCGCGGCCCGGGGCTGCGCCCGTTCCCGCGGTAATCGAAGCTCAGCGCGTTGAAGCCGGCAGCAGCGAGCTGGATGGCGAACGGCTCGTACTCGAAGGTGTGAAAGCCCAGGCCGCTGAGCAGCACGATGACCGGCGCCTGGTCCGCGTGGTGCCGCAGCCGGGCGTACAGGTCCAGCTCTCCGGAGCGGAAGGTTGTTGTTTCGACCTCACCGGGCATGGCCGCGCTCCCGGAAACCCGCCACGAGCCGAACCGCCTCCGGCGGGTCGGCCAGGCGGAACTCAACCGCGGGAACGGGGCCGCCTTGCAGTTCTGCGGCTAGGTCGTGCTCGGCGAACGGGATCTCCAGCCGCCGGCGGGCCAGGCGGCGGCGCAGCGCCCGGATGAAATACCCCTCACCCTCGATGCTGGCTGAGGCCAGCAGCGCGGAGTTGAACTGGCCGGCATCGGCCGAGGCGGCCGGGCAGCCGGCGATCACCTCCAGCGAGCGGGCCACATCCAGGGTGCGGAACACCCCGCACGACGGGGACGCGCCCACGCCTACCACCCCGGCCACCTCGAAGCCCGACCGGGCGTAATCGGCGGCTTCCCGCACCACCCGCCGGGCCAGCCGCGCGTACACCCACCGCGTGCGCCACAGGAACACCCAGGTCAGCGGGCGCCGCAGCCGGTACCAGGGGGTTCCTTGCGAGCCGTAGGCCGGGACCAGGTACCGCTTGGCGACCCCGCCCCAGGCCCGCTGCTCCGGGCACGGCATCTGGCACATCCCCACCCCGGCGGCCTGAAACCCGTCCACCACCTCATCCACGCTGCCCCGCCGCCCGGCCCCGCCCAGGTAGCGGACATTCACGTTCAACAGGCAGTGCGAGACGAACACCACGCGCCGGCCCCGCTGGTCGGTCAGGATCCGCTGCATCTGTTCCAGTTTCCTGCTGCGCACGTTACTTCCCCTTCGCGCCTATCCGGTGTCATCACTCACCCTCCCCCAGGCCGCTGCCGTCCCGGCAGGGGCGAAAGTCCCCGGCCGGCTCAACCAAAGACCGCATGCGCCGGGGCCGCGTAGGCGGCGAAAGCAACACCCAGTCCTCATCGAGCGTTGCCGAACCGTTCTGTTTAGCGTCCACGGAAGTGGTGTATGGGGTACCTGATCCCGGTGTGATGGCTTTGCCCTCGTTCGGCGTGTTGCCGTGACGTGAGCCGGCCACCTCGCGATCCTTCGAAGTGGATTAGGAGACGAAGGAGACGCGAGGTGGCCGTGAAAGACATTGTGCCCGTTCCGGGTGACTCGTTCGAGCGGACTCTGACCGCGGCGAGCCCTGACCTGCTGCGGGAGATGATCCGGGCGTTCGCCCAGAAGATGATGGACGCCGAGGTCGAGGTGGCGTGCGGCGCGGGCTACGGCGAGGTCAGCCCGAGCCGGGTCAACTCGCGCAACGGCTACCGGCCGCGGGAGTGGGACACCCGGGCCGGCACCGTCGAGCTGGCGGTCCCGAAGCTGCGGCACGGGTCGTACTTTCCCTCGTTCCTGGAGCACCGCCGCCGCGCGGAGCGCGGCCGCCGCGCGCCCGGCGCGCTCCCGGGACACAGCGGTGCCCGAGCGGGGGATGACAGGAGACAGGGGCTGCGCGGTCACGGCCGCCTCCCCGGGGGAAGGGCCGAGCCGGCTACGAGGCAGCCGACGGGGGAAGCGATGCGGTGCGGTGCGCGGGGATTCCCGGCCGGCCCTGCGACTGAAGCTCCGCTCTGACCCGCGGGCCGGTGAGATCTCCCCAGACGGTGAGAACGCACCGCCGCGTGTTCAAGCGGTACCAGAATCGGTGAAAATTCACCAGGATGCGTGGGCGAGGAGGGATTTGAACCCTCACACCCTGGCGGCGCGCCTTCCTCGATCCACACTCACTGATCTGAACGATGCGCGATGGCGTACGCGGCCGCGCGCGCGGCGAAGGCGTGACGGTCCTGACCTGGTGCGGGCCCGTTAGGTCCTGGAGCATGAGGACGGTCGCCGACGCCCAGTGAGATGATGCCCGCCGCAACCCCCCCGGGCTTGCCGTACTGGGCCCCCGTGATGACGAAGACGAGGTCGTCCTGCGTGCACCCTGGGCCGTCCATCGGAATGGTGAACCGGCTGTACCCGGCCGGCATCGGCGACGAGAGCCGTGTCCACTTTCCCGGGTTGCCGAGGTCGCGGTTGATGAAGAAGTCCTGATCGTCGTTGGCCGTGACAACGATCGTTCCGTTCCTGCCCCCGGAGTCCGACCACGACACGACGGGAGAGGCATTCGGGGCGTAGCCGTTCTGGTCGAGTAGCGGGATGTCCTTCGAGAAGCGGAACGACTCCGGGTCCGCCGCGATCCTGTAGTGCACGTGGTACGTGTAGTTGGCCTGGTCGGGGTTGGCGGGGTCGACGGGCGCCCCGAACTCGTAGGTCATGATCCACCGGTGCTCACTCAGTTGCGCCACGGTGGTCATGCCCGGCCGCTCGGGGTAGGTCGTGCCGGTCGCGTCATTGACGACCGGGCCCCACGTGCGCAGGTCCGTGCTTGTCTGGTGGGCGAGCTTCTGACCGAAGTTCGGGTCGCGCTGGTCGGAGTAGTAGCAGATCAGCTTGTTCTCGTGCAGCAGCAGGAACGGCTCCCACACCGGCGTGGCACCGTTGGTCGTGTCGGGCGGTCCGCCCTGGGCCACCGTGCTCAGGAGCTCCCAGGTGCAGGCCGGCATCCGTGCTGGCGTACAACTGGATGTTCGTGCTCGCGAACGGGAACGGCTTCGTGAAGTCGAACGGCCAGTAGTTGCACGAGAAGAGCAGTGCGCCCTTCGGCAGGCCGCCGAAGGCACGCGGGAGTTCGTACAGATACGGCTGCAGATAGATCCCGGCGGGCGCGTTCGCGCCGAGGACGCTGCCCTGCTGCACCCAGGTCCGGCCGTCGTCGTCGCTGCGGTAGAGGGGGAAGGGCGAACTGGCAAAGCTCTGGTAGGTCGCGAGCAGAGGGCGAGGCTGTCCCGGCTTCGCGGTGCTGAGGCGCACCGCGCGTGCGTACGTCAGCCCAGTTCCGTTGTCCGCCACGACCTCCACCGGGCCGAACGGAACCGCCGTGCACGGCTCCCCGGGTTTACCCGGGGCTGCGAAGGCCGGCCTGGCCAGGCCCGCGGACGAGAAGCCCACGACCGACAGTCCCGCGGCAGCGGCACCGACGCTGATGAAGGAACGACGCGACAGCTCGGACGGGCGGGGGCCCGAGTCGCCGCTGTGCGATTCCCGGCGGTTGTACACGATTACCTCCCCAGTGAAGCAGGCAACCCGTTGGGCGGACGTCAGCGTCCGCGAGCCGCACAGGGGGGAACGGCGCGACAATATCAAACAGTATCAACAGGTTTCCTGTCGATACAAGCACCCCGGCGGCTCGGTTCTGCTCTGGATGAGTGCATGACACCCGTTTTTAGACGCTTGACACCCGTTTCCGACACAGAATCGTCTTAATGCGCAGGTATGGAACGCGTGATACCCCGATAATCTGTCTTGTGCTGAGCGCTAATTGCAGTGCCGATCATGAGGCCTTCGGCTCCCAGCTGCGGGGGGGCCATCTGGGCCGCGTTGCCGCCGCAGCCGTCGCCACGACAGGGACGGGCGGGGTGGCGGACGTTCGGGCGCTGGAGGAGCGGTGAGCGAGAATTTCCTGGTGCAGGGCGGCGGTCTGCGGGCCGGGGCGCTGGTGGCCGGGTACCGGATCGAGTCGCGGCTCGGGGCGGGCGGGATGGCGGTGGTGTACCGCGCCCGCGACGAGCGGCTGGGGCGGTGGATAGCGCTGAAGGTGATTACGCCTGAATGGGCCTATGACGAGGAGTTCCGGCGCCGGTTTGTCGCGGAATCCCTCGCTGCGGCACGGGTTGACGACCCGCACGTTATCCCGGTTTATGAGGCGGCCCAGGCGGGCGGGCTGCTGTATATCGCGATGCGTCTGGTGAACGGCGCTGACTTGTGGGGAGTGCTCCGGCGCGAGGGCGCGCTGTCACCGGGCCGCGCGCTTGAGTTGCTGTCTCCGGTGGCGTCGGCGCTGGACGCCGCGCACGCCGCCGGGCTGGTGCACCGGGACGTGAAGCCGGGCAACATCCTCGTCGATGAGCGGCCGGGGCGGCCTGATCACGTGTACCTGGCGGATTTCGGTCTGAGCAAGGGCGCTGTGGCCGGGATCAGCCTGACCGGGAACGGGAACCCCGTGGGCACGCCGGGTTACTCGGCGCCCGAGCAGGTCCAGGGGCATGACGTGGACGGGCGCGCTGACCAGTACGCGCTGGCGTGCGTGGCCTTCGAATTGCTGACCGAGCGGGCGCCGTTCGAGCGGGACCAGCCGCTGGCCGTGCTGCTTGCGCACCTGTCCGCGCAGCCGCCGTCGCTGTCCGAGCGGCGGCCGGGCATGCCGGTGGCGGCGGACCGGGTGATCGCCCGGGCGCTGGCTAAGCAGCCGGAGCAGCGGTACGCGTCCTGCCGGGACTTCACGGAAGCGCTACGGCAGGCGTTCGGCCTGCCGCCGTACCACTCCGGCGGCATCGCCCGCAAGCCGGCCAGCCCGGCCGCGGTACCGGTCACGGTAGCGGACCGGTACCGGGGCCGGCCCCCGGGGCCCGCGGCCGCGGGCCAGGGTGCCTGGCCCGGGCCCGGCCCGGGCGATGGCGAGCCGGCCCGGCACTCGCGGCGCCGCATCCTGCTGATCGCGCTGGCGGGCGCGGTCCTCTCAGCCGCCGTGGCCATCCCTTTGCTGCTCGCCTCCCGTCCGGGCAGCTCGGCCGCCAAGATCCCGGCCAGAACGCAAGCCACGACACCGGCCAGGCCGTTTGCTACCCTCTATCCCCCCGCCGGCAGCCACGCCGTAGAATCCGCGGCGTTCAAGCCGGGCACCGTCACCCTGGCGGCCGGCATGTTCAGCGGCGACGTCGACCTTTGGGACACCACGACCAGGAAGCTCACCAGTATCCTCCACGACCCCCTCAGCGCGGGCTTCGTGGCGTTCGGGCCGGGGGGCGCGACCATGGCCGTCGGCTACGACAGCGGCGACGTCTACCTGTGGGAGACGGTGAGCAAGCAGACCGACGCCGCCGTCACCCCTCCCGCCGACGGCCGGGCGGCAGCCCTGGTGGCGTTCGAGCCGGGCACCACCATCATGGCCGTCGGCTATAGCAACGGCGACGTCCACCTCTGGGACACCGCGGCGGATAAGACCGTCGGCATCCTCCATGAGCACGGTGACGGACCCGGGACCGGGGGCGTGAGCGCGCTGGCGTTCGGCTTGGTGAGGTAGTCGTCCGCGCCAAGCCCGAACCCGGAGGCCTTGTCGTCGAGCCGGTCGGCGGCGGTGAGCATCAAGATCGGCATGCCGCTGCCGGAAGCGACGATGCTCATCGCGATCTGGTCACCGGAAGGGCCGGGGACGTCGCGGTCGAGGACGGCGATGTCGTAGGCGTTGACGCTCAGCAGTTCCAGCGCCCTGTCGCCGTCGCCCGCGATGTCGGCCGCAATCGCTTCCAGGCGCAGCCCGTCGCGGACGGCCTCCGCGAGGTAAAGCTCGTCCTCGACGACTAGCACGCGCATGCCTATTACCCTACGAGCACCCGCATATCGCCCGCGTATGGAAAACCGCTCAGGTCCTCCCCAGGAAATTCTTCTGACCGGCCGCAGCGCAGCCCGCGCGGGCTGCGCTGCGGCGGTCGCGGGTCAGCAGGTGGAGTTGGCCTGGGTGACCAGGCCGATGCGCCAGGGAATGGCGTTGTAGTTGGGGTAGGAGCCCGGTGCGTCGCCTTGGAAGAGGTACTGAATGTTGCAGGGGCTGATGGTGAGGGTCTGGTCGTAGCCGCTGCGGATCATCTCGCCGCTGCTGAAGTCCTGGGTCCACGCGGCGCCGCTGCTGAAGGTGACGTTGCTGGCGGCGATGAACGGGTTGCCCTGGGTGTTAGCCAGCGGCGTCCAGGAGCCGTTGATGGCGTTCGAGGTGTAGGAGGTGAAGTACCGGTGGCCGGCGGAGTTGATTGCCTCGACGATCAGCAGGTACTCGTTTTGCCCCGCGACCTTGTATACGTTGTCGGCCTCGAAGAAGTTGGACGGGGTGGAGTTAGAGGCGGCGATGACCGGCTGGCTCATGCCATTCGGGAAGCTGCTCAGGGATGTCTGCGACCGGTACAGGTGCCCGTTGTCGTCCATGGAGAACAGGTAGCAGTTGGCGCTGTCGCAGATGACCCAGGAGTCGACCCAGAAGCCCGAGCCGATGTTCTGCGAGATGATGGACGGCATGCCGGAGTAGAAGGTCTGGGTGGCGCTCCACCCCGACGGGTTGGCGACGTTGGGGTTGGTGGAGTAGCCGATATTGCTGCCCATCTGGTAGATCACGTACCACAGCTTCTGCGGGGCGACGTAAAACAGTTGCGGTGCCGTCTTGTAGCCGCCGCCGATCGCCGTCTGATCCGCGTACACCGGCACCGCGTTAGCCGCCTGCGACCAGTTGGAGAAGCTGAGGAACTCCATGCCGTAGGCGCCCGAGGAGTTCACCGTCGAGGCGGCCACGTACCACTCGCCGTTGTAGTTCACCACCGAAGGGTCCTTGACCGCGATGATGTTGTGGGAATCGGAGTGCGGGCTGATCAGCACCCCGCTGGAAGTCCATCTGAAGCTGCTCGGCAGCGAGCCCGTCGGCGTCGGCGTTGGCGTCGGGGTTGGGGTAGGGGTAGGCGTCGATGTCGAGGTGGGGGTGGGACTGGGCGTCGTGCCGCCAGTGCAGGTGACGCCGTTCAGGGCGAAGCTTGCCGGGGCGGGGTTGGCGGCGTTGTTCCACGAGCCGTTGAAGCCGATCGTCGTAGAGCCCCCGGTGCCGAGAGCGCCGTTGTAGCTCTCGCTGACGGCGGTGACCTGCGTGCCGGACTGCGAGTACGTGGCGTTCCATCCCTGCGTCACCGTCTGTCCCGCGGTGAAGTTCCAGGTCAGCGTCCACGAGTTGACCGGGCTGCCGAGGTTGGCGATGGCGACGCTGGCGGTGAACCCGCCAGTCCACTGCGAGGAGACGGTGTAGCCGACCGAGCAGCCAGCCGACGCCGCACTGGACGAGACTGCGTCGGCCGTCCAGGCGGCACACGCCACCGCCGCCACCGTGGCGCATACCGCCAACCGCCCGGTACGGGATCGGGACAGGTTCATGACTGTTCCCTTCCACGGGATCACCTGAACGCCTACCGGCACGGTGCCTCCCGCAATTGTTTGCGCTAACACACTGCCTTAAGCCCAGATGCTCGCACGGTGACCCTAGGATCGGCGCCCTGAAGCCTCGGTTTTGAGAATTCCCGCAGTTCAGATGGCTACCGATAATGAAAATTTCAGCTGATCTAAGCGGCTGAGGCGAGGAGTTGTGAGCGTTCACGCCAATGGTACGAGCGCCGCCGGGACGGCCTCCATCAGGAGTTAACCGCTACTCAACGTTGCCCTGGTCAGATTGCATCGACAAATGGATTGCCTGTCACCACGATCTAAGGAGAACTCATGAAGATTCACCACATCGCAGCGGTAGCGACCGGTCTTGCCGCGGGCGGGTTGGCTGTCGTCGGCTGCTCCCCGAGTTCCAGCACCGCCGCCAGTTCCACGGTCACGACCTCTCCGGCTAGTTCAGCCGCCGCTCACGGCTCTGCCACGCGGGCAGCCCAGTCCGCCAGTCCGGCTTCGTCTCAGCAGGCGCATGCCGCCGGCGGTACCTGCCAGGCAGCACAGCTGAGCTACGCCTTGGGTGCCCTGACCGGGACCTCCCAGCGGACCCAGGTGGTCGACCTGACCAACAAGGGATCCTCCGCGTGCACGCTTCAGGGTTTTCCCGGCGTTGACCTGCACGGCGCCGCCAACGGCCAGCAGAGCTTCACCTGGTCGCTGGTACGCCAGTCCGCCCCCTACTCCGCCGTGACGCTGGAGCCGGGCCAGACCGGCCACTTCAGCCTGATCTACCTGCCCGGCACCTCAGCCAGCACTGACATGACCGTGGTCAAGCTGGTCATTACCCCGCCCAACGCCTACACCCAGGGCCAGCTCACCTGGAACCAGTCCGTGGTGCTGCAGGACGGCGCGACCCACCCGGGCACTTACATCACCCCCGTAGTGGCCGGCTCCTGAGCTCACCTAGGCGGCTGGATCTACCTGGGCTGGTATGCCTTACCTGCCGTGACGTGTAACTTTCAGCAGGATCGATCAGGAAACGCCAGTTCAGCGTAGTTCGCCCGGGCCGTCGTTGACCCGTCGTTGACCCGGCTCCGCGCCCGGATAGACGATCGCGGACGCATGGCGGGCTTACCCGCCCGTCCCCGCTCATACCAGTCGGTCACCCCTTCAGGAGCTGTCATGCGCGCGTCCATGACCATAAGGTCCGCCCTGATATCCGCGCTCGGAGCCGTCGCGCTGGCCGGCAGCGCGCTCATGGCTCCAGGCGGCGGCGCCACGGCCGTCGCGGCGACCGGGGGCGGCGCCGGGGGCACCGTCGCGGCCGCCGGGGCAGCCGCCGCGGCCGCCGGGTCCACGGTCAACGTCACGGTGAATGCCGCGGAGGGCCTAGGCACGATCCCGTCCACTGCCTACGGGCTGAACACGGCGGTCTGGGACTCCCAGATGAACACGACGCAGACCCAGGGACTGCTCAAGGCGGCGGGCGTGGACATGCTGCGCTACCCGGGCGGCTCCTACGGAGACGCGTACAACTGGCAGGACAACACCGTCCAGGGCGGCTTCGTAGCCCCCGGGACGGACTTCGACCAGTTCATGGGCACGGCGCAGGCGACCGGCGCGCAGCCGATCCTCATCGCCAACTACGGGACCGGCACCCCGCAGGAGGCGGCGGCCTGGGTCCAGTACGCCAACGTCACCAAGGGTTACGGCGTGAAGTACTGGGAGATCGGCAACGAGCAGTACGGCGACGGCATCTACGGCGCGAACTGGGAGGCCAACAACTACTCCGACAAGAGCCCGGCGCAGTACGCGACCGAACTGCTCCAGTTCGCCAGCGCGATGAAGGCGGTCGACCCGTCGATCAAGATCGGGGCCGTGCTGACCCTGCCGGGCAACTGGCCGGACAGCGTGGTGGCCTCCGGTGCGAGCGGGGACTGGAACCAGCAGGTGCTGTCGATCGCCGGGCCGGCCATCGACTTCGCCATCGTGCACTTCTACCCGCCGAGTTCCCTGGGCGCGTCGGTGGTGAATGCCCCCGATCAGCTGGGCGGGGAACTGGCCCAGCTTCGCCAGGAGATCAACCAGTACGCTGGCGCTCACGGGCCGGGCATCCAGGTCGCGATGACCGAGACCGACGGGAACAACTTCATGGACACCCAGCCCGGGGCGCTGTACGGGGCGGACACCTACCTGACCTCCCTGGAAAATGGCGTGTTCACCGTCGATTACTGGGACCTGCGCAACGGCGCGACCGCCATCTCCACGGCGCCCGACGGCGCGACCGACTACGGCGACGAGGGCGTGCTGTCCAGCGGGGGCTGCGTGGGCAGCACCTGCGAGCCCGCGATGAGCACCCCGTTCCCGTCGTACTACGCGATCTCCATGCTCAGCAAGCTCGGCCTGCCCGGCGACACGATGGTGAACGCGGGCACCGACCAGCAGATGGTGACCGCCCACGCGGTGCGCAACGCCAACGGCGACCTGAGCGTCATGCTGATCAACAAGGACCCGGCGAACTCCTACCAGGTCAGCCTGCACTACGCCGGCTTTACGCCGGCCAGCGCGGCGCCGACCGTCTACGCCTACGGCGATGAGGCGTCATCGATCACCTCCGCGCCGCAGGGCACCAGCGCGAGCCAGGCCCTGCCCCCGTACTCCATCGAGACGATCGTGCTGCAGCCGCGGGCGGGCACCGCGAGCGCGCTGAGCGCCCCGGGCGCCCCGTCGGCCAGCAACGTGACGGACACGCAGGCGACCGTGTCGTGGGCCCCGTCCAGCGGCGGCCAGGTCGACAAGTACGAGGTCTACCGGCAGTTCGGCACCACCAGCGAACTGCTCGGCACCTCGACGTCCGGCTCGTTCACCGTGCTGAACCTCAATCCCGGCACCGCCTACACGCTCAACGTGGTCGCCGTGGACCACAACGGCTACCAGTCGGTGCCGTCCGCGCCGGTCCGGTTCACCACCGGCACCCCAGCCCACAGCACCTGCGCGGTGACGTATGACGTGTCGGACGGGTGGGGGAGCGGTTTCGTCGCCAACCTGACGATCACCAACACCGGGCCGAATGCGATCAACGGCTGGACGCTCGCGTTCTCCTTCCCGTCAAGCACCGAGTCGGTCACCGCGAGCAACTGGAACGGCAACTGGACCTGGAGCGGGACAAACGTCCAGGTCACCAACCTGAGCTGGAATGGCGACCTCGCGCCCAACTCCGGCAACACGGTGTCCCTGGGCTTCGTCGCCAACCAGAACGGCGCCTACCCGTCACCGGCGTCCTTCACCTTGAACGGCACCGTCTGCGCCACGACCTACTCCTCGTAGCCGCGGGCTCCGCCGCCTGACCGCCGCCGTCAGTCGTCGGGCCGCGGCCGCCCATCCGATCATCCCGGGGTCGCGACGCGCTTGGCCGGGAAACGGCGAGGGTGCCGTCGCGGCCGGCCTGGCGGGCGGCTGCGACGGCACCCGTGTGAGAGCCTGCTCAGGTCAGCAGGTCACGGTGAGGCTGGAGGGGGCCGTTCCCGAGGCGGTGAAGCCGAACGAGACCGAGCTTCCCGGGTTGATGCTCCCGTTGTACGGCTCGTTGGTCACCGTGACGGCCGCCCCCGACGAGGTGAACACGCCGTTCCAGCCGCTGCTGACCTGCTGGCCGCTGGGCCATGTCCAGCTCGCCTTCCAGCCGGTGGTCGCGGAGCCCCCGGCATTGCTGACCGTCACCTGGCCCTGGAAGCCGCCGGACCAGCTGTTCGTGACCGAGAACGCGCACGACAGCGTCGCCGGGGGCGGGGTGCTCGGCGGCGGAGCTGCCGCTCCCGGCCCCGGGCAGCGGGAACTCCATCCCCGCCAGCAGCGACTGCTTCAGCGAGCTAACCGGCGTCGCGTCGTAGTTGTTGTCCAGCAGGTCGTAGGAGTCCTCGCCGTTGAGCGCCCAGTAGGTCCAGCCCATCCACTTGTTGCCGCTGATGTAGGACACCAGGCTCTGGAACCACTGGCCCTGTGATCCGGCGGCGGAGGACTCGACGTCGGACGACGCGTTGCCGGTGCCGAACTCGCCGACCCACACCGGCGCGGTGCCCTGGGCGTAGATGTAGCCCCAGTACTTGTTCCACACGGCGTCCAGGCTGGCCGCGGTGGTGGAGGAGTTGAACCAGGTCTGCTGGAACAGGTTGGGCCCGTAGTCGTGCGCGGAGTAGACCACGTGCCCGGCTGAGCTCAGCGTCACCGGGAACTGCGCGACGCCCTGCAGGTCACCGCCCCACCAGGTGGAGTCGAAGCCGCTGGATGCCGACGCGTCAGGGAACTCGCTGATGCCCTCGCAGAAGATCAGCGCGTTGGGGTCCGCCGCCAGGATCGCGTTGCCGGCCTGCTGGTAGGCGAGCCGGACGTCGGTGGTCGGTGTCGCCGGAGCCCCAGGTGGCACCCTGGGCGTAGGTGTCCCCGGCGGGGGTGTGCGGCTCGTTGCGCAGGTCGAACCCGATCACCGTCGGGTTGCCCGCGAACATCTTCGCCAGCGTCGCCCAGTCGTTGACCCAGGCCTGAGCTGGGGTACGCGCTGGTGTACCACAGGCCGTTCTGCTCGGCGGACTCGCCGGCCTCGGAGCGGTGGTCGTCGAGGATGACCTTCAGCCCGGCCTGCCCGGCGGCGGTCACGATCTTCTGCAGGTCCTGCAGCGCGTTCAGGCCCTTGAGGTCGGTGTTGATGGAACCGCCGGTGTTGTTACTGAACGACGAGGTTCTGCGGGACGATCGGCGTCTCCACCATCTGGTTGGAGAACGGGATGCGGATCGTGTTGTAGCCGAGCGCGGCGATGTCGTTGATGACCGTGTGGTAGTCCTGCACCCACAGGCCGTGCGCGATCTCGTCCGGCGTCTCGAAGCCGTACCAGTTGATGCCGGCGATGCGGACCGGGTTGCCGTTCGAGTCGAGGATCTGGTTCCCGCTGGTGTGCCAGTAGCCCGCGCCGACCCCCTGGGTCGAGGCCGCCAGGGGGACGGGTGCATGGGCGGCGGCGTCCGCGGGGGCGGCGCCCGCGGTGAGCGGCAGCACTATCCCCCCTGACGGCCACCGCCACCGAGCAGGCCGCGGCGAGCGCCGCGGCGAGCTGCTTGCGTTTTCCATGTGTCATGGTCGCGCTCCTTGCGGACGTGAGTCTTTCCTGCACGACGTGCAGGAAGAAAGGCCCGGATGAGCGGCGCGGTGTTCGAAGGCGCCTTCCGGAAGCCAACTGGACGGTAAATCTGCCCGCTGATACCGGTCAAGGAGCGGCCTTGGCGCATGCTGGCAAGCAGGTGCTGGAGGGCGGCCTCGCATGGAACTTTCACGCGCCGCGGCAAGCGCTACCCGAAGGATTCAGCTTGACCGGCTCTCCCGTGCCAGCCGTCAGGGTGGACGACATGCTGGCACGACTCATGACTAGCCGGCAGCCGAACGTCCGATGCGCCACCCGGGTAGGCTTGTACCTGAGATAGCAGTGCAGGGGCTGCGGGAAGAAGGCAGACATGGTTGAGGCTGCTGACATCCGGGAATGGCGTGGCCATGACGTGGTCGACGCCGAGGGCCACAAAATCGGCGCGATGGAGTCCGTCTACGTGGACACCGCCACCGACCTGCCGTCGTTCGGCACGGTCACGATCGGGCTGCCGGGTCGGCACCGGCTGGTGTTCGTGCCCATTGACCACGCGACCGTGGGCCCCGGGTACGTCAAGGTCCCCTACGACAAAAAGCAGGTGAAAGACGCCCCGTCGATCGGCACTGACAGCGTTCTGCCCGCGGGCGCTGAAGAGGCGGTCTTCCAGCACTACGGCCTGGCGTACCAGTCAGGCGCCGGCGGTGAGCGGCGGCTGGCCCGCCGCTGAGCCGCCCGACTGAGCGGAGAATCAGATGATTGCCCTTTTCCTGCTACTGATAATCGTGGCGATCGCGCTGGGCATCGTGGGCGTCGTCGCGAAGGGACTGCTGTACCTGCTGATCATCGGCATCGTCGTGTTCCTCGCCGCTATCCTCCTGGGTGCCCTGCGGATGCGGCGGCCCGGCCGGCGGCAGGCTAGGTAGCCCTGGGGTTGCCGGGCGCGGGCTCGGGGGAGTGCCGGGGCTTTTCCCGGTCGGGGAGGCTGTCGGCGGGTGCGCTGGGCGTCGAGGAGCTGCCCGGCCTGCTTCCAGGCCCGGTTGCCGTGGCGGTCGAACTGGAGCCGGTCGAGGAGCAGCGCCGCGGAAGGCCAGGCGGGCTGGATGTGAATTACGATGGCCCGGTGCCTCCCAGGTTGCGCAGCCGACAGCACCAGATCGACGTGCTGCGCGGTCAGTTGACCGCTCTCGGCGCCGGGCGTGGCAGCGTCGTCCTCGTCACCGGGCCCGCAGGCGTGGGGAAGACCACGCTGCTAGCCGAGGCCGCGAGGCTGGCCACGGACGGCGGGATCCCGGTGTTCCGCGGCGGCGGGGATCCTGCGGCTCGGGCGGTCCCGCTCGGGGCGATCCTGGACGCCCTTGTCTCGACGGACGACCCGCCCGTCGATCCCGCGCGGCTCCACGAACTCAGCCAGTCTCCCGACCAGCGGTTCTGGCTGGTGCGCGAGCTGCAGGAATCACTCGAGAAAGCGGCGCACCGGGCACCGCTGCTTGTGGTGGTCGATGACCTGCAATGGGCCGACGCCGCCTCCGCCAGCGCCCTGGTCACGCTGTCCAGCCGACTGGCCACACACCGGATCAGCTGGCTACTGGCGCTGCGCCGCGGGGAGCTGGCGGACGCTGCGCTGGACGCGGTTGGCCGGATGGAGGCGGCGGGCGCGTCCGAGATCCGGCTAGGCCGCCTGGATGAGACCGAGGTCGCGCAGGTTGCCCTGGACATGCTCGGCGGCGAGCCCGATAACGCGCTGCGGGAGGTGCTCAGCCGGGCGGAGGGCCAGCCGTTCCTGCTGACCGAGCTGCTTCGTGGGCTGCTTACGGAAGACCTCGTGACCGTCGAAGGCGGCACGGCCAGACTGGCCGCGGGCGCGCCCCTGCCACGCCGGCTCGTCGGTTCGGTGGCCGCCCAGCTTGCGCGGCTGACCGTGCCCGCCAGGGATGCCGTGGAGATGGCTTCGGTGCTCGGGCACAGCTTTTCCCTCGATGAGCTGGCCGGGCTGCTCGGCCTGCTGCTGCTGGGTCTGCGGAGCGAGATCAGGGAGGCGATGGCCGCGGGGCTGCTGACCGAGAAGGGGGACCGTCTCGGGTTCCGGCATGACCTGGTGCGCGAGGCCGTCGATGCCAGCCTGCCTAAAGCGGTCCGGCGCAGCATGCGCCGCACCGCGGTCGAGGTGATGCTTCAGCACGGGGCTTCGGCCGCCGACGTCGCGCAGCTGGTCATGGACGTCGCCGAGCCGGGCGACGTAGCCTCGGCCGGCCTGCTGCGGCGGGCAGCGGCACAGATCGGGCAGGTGTCTCCGGCGGTGGCGGCCCCTTTGTCCCGCCGTGCCCTGGACCTCATGCCGCGTGGCGGGCCCGGGCGCGGCGAGGCAGCCGTACAGGCCATCGATCTGCTCGTGCAGGCCGGCCGGGCCGCCGAGGCGGCTAAGTTCCTTGCCGCGTCGGAGAGCGACCTGGCCGATCCCGTTGCGCAGGCGCAGGCGCGGCTGGGCATCGGCATGCTGATGGCCCAGTATGCCCCCGCGGCGGTCGCTGAGCAGTGCCAGGCGGCCCTGCGACTGCCGGGCATCCCGTCGGCCCTGCGCGTCCAGCTGCTGTCCCTGCTGGCCTGCGGCCTGGACATCAGCGGCGAGGCGGACGCGGCGGCCGGGCCCGTCGCGGAAGCGGTCGCGGAGGCGGCGGCTAGCGGCGAGCCCGCTGCCGAGATCGTCACGTTCGTGCCGCGGGCCCTGCTCGCCTTCGCCCAGGGCGACTGGCGGGGAGCCATCGGCTTGGCGGGCGAGGCGGCCAGGCGCCAGCACGAGGCGAACGAGCTCCGGCTGTGGCTGCCGGAGACGTGGAAGTCGCTGCTGCTGATCTCGGTGCTGCGGCTGGAGGAGGCAAACGCGATCATCGAGGCCGGCACCCGCGAGGCTGAGAATGCGTGCAGGAACATCCGGATCTGGTCCATGCTGCGGTGCCGGGCACGGCTGGCCGCCGGGCAGCTCGCCGACGCCCGCGCCGAGGCCGAGGCGGTCCTGGGCATGTCCGACGAGATCGGCGACGAGAGCTTCGGCTACCTCAACCACATCGCCAGTTACGTCCTCGGCGACATCGCGCTGCGTACCGGCGATCCCGTCGCGCTGCGGACCGCCCGGCGGGATGCGGCGGCGCTTTACGGGACGGCCGACGGCTGCGCGACCACCCAGCGCCTCGGCGCGTGGCTCACCGCCCGCCTGGGCGGCCCTATCGGCCCGGAGCTGCTCGACGTCCTTAAGCCCGGGTTCGTGCACGCCTGCAGCCCGCTCGCCCATTCCGACGTGGTCGAGCTGGTCCGGCTGCTGCTGGCGGCAGGGCAGCGGCTGGACGCCGCCTCCGTCACCGCGCGGCTGGAGAACGATGCGGACGGGAATCGGGGCTTTCCTGGGCTGCGCTCCGCCGCTCTGCACGCGCGCGCACTCCTTGAAAAGGATCCCGAACGGGCTCTGGCCGCTGCCCAGGCATACCGCGGTGACCCTCGGTCGTTGGTCCGCGCGGCGGCGTTTGAGGATGTCGGGCGGCTGCTACCGGAACGGGCGAAGGACGAGGCGATCGGCTACCTGGACGAGGCGCTGCGGCTGCAGTCCGCCGCGGGTGCCGAACGAGACGCGGCACGTGTCCGCCGCCTGCTCCGCGACCGCGGCGAGCAGCGGGCAGGCGGGCGGACCGACCCCGCCGCGGCGCGCTGGCCGGAGCTGACCGCCTCTGAGCTCGCAGTCGTCCTGCTGGTAATCCAGGGCGCGACCGACCGTGAGGTCGCCCAGCGGCTTTACATCTCCGCGCACACGGTGAACTCGCACCTGCGCCACGTTTTCGCCAAGCTCGGTATCCGGTCCCGGGTCGAGCTGGCGCACCGGGCCGGCCAGCGCCAGGCGGCGGAGTTACCTGGTCCTGGTCCTCGACGTAACGGACGTAGCTCGCGAACTTGATGGTTTCATCTCCTTCATTCCGCGGTGATCGCCAGTATCGGCGTCCGCCGCCGTGCCGCGCATCACTCATCCCGGCTATCCCCGCCAGGGCCAGGCCAGGCAGCGGTTTATCACTTGATCAAGTCATGTGCCGAGTGCGCGCCACGCAGCAGACTCGGCGGCATGCCCATGTCACTGGTCGGCCACTCAATGGGCACCGGCGACGTGGCCGGACCTGGGCCGGTACGGATCGGGGGCAGGTCAGCAAGGCGGTACTCGCCTCGCCGATCCCTCATCCCATTCCTGGAGGACCGCATGACCGCACCACCCATCCCCGTTGTCTTCATCCACGGCCTGTGGATCCACTCCGATGCCTGGCAGCCCTGGGTTGAGCTGTACCGCGCGGCCGGCTACCACGCGATAGCGCCTGGCTGGCCCGGCGACTCGGCCAGCGCGGACGACACGCGGAAGAACCCGTCAGCCGTCGCGGGCAAGGGCATCGACGACATCACCAGCAGCTACCTCGACGAGATCAGCCGCCTGCCAGCCAGGCCGATCGTGATCGGCCACTCGTTCGGCGGCCTCGTCGCGCAGAAGCTGCTGGCCGGGGGTGCGGCCGTAGCGGCGGCCGCGATCGACCCGGGCCAGATCAAGGGGGTCAAGCCGCTGCCGTTT
Organism: uncultured Actinomycetota bacterium; assembly: GCA_963811335.1. GTDB lineage: Bacteria > Actinomycetota > Actinomycetes > Streptosporangiales > Streptosporangiaceae > Trebonia. The sequence goes on from CAWERB010000021.1 coordinate 37,876, forward strand.
GCCCAGATTCGTTCCGGGTTTCCGGTGCTGTCCAGGCCAGGCAACAAGAAGCGCGCGGTAGCGCTCACGAAGAAGCAGTTCCGCTACGGCTTTGGCAACGCGCTCACCGAGAGGGAATCGGGCGAGCTGTTCGACCGGTACGCGATCCCCGGGCCCGGCAGGCCGCTCTTTGAGGCATCGGCCGCGAACTTCAGTAAGTCGTCTCCGGCTGCCGTCGATACCAGCAAGCGGGACCGCGGGCCCCTGCTGATCGTCGCCGGAGGCAGGGACCACACCGTGCCGGAGGTGGTGGCCCGGGCCGCCTACAAGCTCTACTCCGGCTCAGGGGCAGTCACCGATTACCACGTGTTTCCCGACCGCGGCCACTCGCTCGTCTTCGATCACGGGTGGCGCGAAGTCGCCGACCTCACCCTGTCCTGGCTCGCCCGCCAGGGCCTGTGACAACACCCTGCCAACGAAAGGACACCCTTCATGCGCACGTCACTGAAGTCCGGCACCCGGAAGACGCGATTCGCGGCGATCGGCCTTGCCCTCGCCGGCCTCGTCGGAATCCCCGGCGCGGTCGCTTCCGCCGCGACCGGCAGCCAGTCGCACGACCAGGCGAGTTCGGCGGTCAAGCCGACCATCGTGCTGGAGCACGGCGCCTGGGCCGACGGGTCAAGCTGGAGCGGCGTCGTCACCCGGCTGCAGCAGGACGGGTACACCGTTGACGTCCCTCCGAACCCGCTGCGCGGGCCTGCCAGCGACTCGGCCTACCTGGCCAGCTACCTCGCCAGCGTGCCTGGGCCGATTGTGCTGGTTGGCCACTCCTACGGCGGCTTCGTCACCACCAACGCGGCCGCCGGCGACAAGAACGTCAAGGCCCTCGTCTACGTCGACGCTTTCATCCCCGCCCAGGGCGACACCATCAACGGCCTCACCGCGCAGTTCCCGGGCAGCCAGCTCGCGCCGTCCGCCCTGAGCTTCGTCCCGTCCCCCGGCGGCGTCACCGACGTGTACGTCAAGCCCTCGCAGTTCCGCGGCATCCTCGCCAACGACCTGTCCGCCAGCCAGGCGGCGGAGCTCGCCGCCACCCAGCGGCCGATCGCGGCAACCGCGCTGACCGAACCGTCCGGGCCGTCGGCCTGGACCGGCATCCCCAGCTGGGACGTGATCGGAACGGCCGACCACGCGATCCCGCCGGCCGCACAGGAATTCATGGCCGCCCGCGCGCACGCCACGGTAACGAAGATCAACGCCTCGCACCTGTCGATGGTCTCCCACCCGGGGACCGTCGCCACCGTGATCGAGCAGGCCGCCCGCGCCACCTCCTAGCACACGACGCCAGCGAACGCCGGACGACGAGCTACGGGCGAGTCGCTCCGGCGTTCCGGCACAAAAGCGGCGTACGCCCTGAGTAACGGCGTTCGACTCGGCCTGGAGCGGCGGGCTGCTAAACCGTCGGCTCAGCCTACGGTGGTTAGAACCCAGCACCTGCCATAACAGGGGCCTTACCTCACTGCAACTGGTTACCGACGCTGGCCCGGCTCGGGAAGAAATCCCGTAGTGCCTCGGCGATCTCGGCACGTACCGGAGCCCCGGAGATGACCACGCCGACCATCGTCACCGACGTGTGCGTGTGTCCGCGGGCACGGACCCGGCGGACCTGAGTCCCTGTGGCCTCCAGGGCGTCCGCGTAGGCGAGGCCGTCGTCGCGCAGCGGGTCGAAGTCCGCGGTGACGACGCAGGCCGGGGGCAGCCCGTCCAGGTTGCCGCGGAGCGGGGCGGCGCGCGGGTCGCCGCGGTCGGCCGGGTCGGCGTAATAGTCCCAGAACCAGTGCATCAGCGGGGTGGTGAGGACGTACCCGTCGCCGTTCTCGTGGTAGGACGGCCGGGTCATGTCCGAGTCCGTGACCGGGGTGATGAGGAGCTGTCCCGAGACGCGCGGCTCGCCGGCGTCGCGGGCGAGCTGACAGGCGACCGCCGCGATGTTGCCGCCGGCGCTCCAGCCCGCGACGGCGATCTGGCCGGGGATGCCGCCTAGCTCGACGACGTGGGCGGCCGTCCACCGCAGGGCCGCGAAGGCGTCCTGTGCGGCGGCGGGGAAGCGGGCCTCGGGGGCATGCCTGTAGTTCACCGACACGATCACCGCGTCTGACCGGACGCAGAGGTCCCGGCACAGCGGGTCATCGGAGTCCAGGTCGCCGAGCACCCAGCCGCCGCCGTGGAAGTACACCACCACCGGGTGCGGACCCGCCGACGCCGGGCGGTAAAGCCGGTAGGGCAGGTCGCCGCCCGGGCCCGGCATCGTACCGTCCGTGACCTCGCCCACCTCCGGGCTCGGCGGGAGGCCTGCCGCGGCGAGCGCCATCATGGCCCGCGCTTCGTCGGCCGACAGAGTCTCCATGGGCGGCAGGCCCATCGTGGCCATCAGCTCCAGGACCAAGGAGACATCGGGCTGCATCCGGCGGATCACCCCGTCCCGGCAGCCTTCACCGCCAGGACCGCTTCGCCGGAACCCGAGGTAGTCCTGCGCGACCACGTCGTCGCACGCCTGCCGGTACGCGGCCACGCCGCCGATGTAGGGCAGGAACACCCGCGGCTTGCCGGGGACGTTGGCGCCCATGTACCAGGAGTTGGCGGTTGGGTGCAGGGTGATGGCCCCGCAGTCCTGGACGTGCTGGTTCCATCCGGCTTCGGCGAGCGGGGTTGGCTCGATCGTCTCGAAGCCTTCGGCGGCCATGTCCTTGAGGCAGTCGGCGACCCAGTCCACGTGCTGCTCGATCGAGACGGCCATGTTCGACAGGACCGACGGGCTGCCCGGGCCGGTGATCATGAAGAAGTTCGGGAATCCGGCGGTCATGATCCCCAGGTACGTGGACGGGCCGGCGGCCCACTTCTCCGTTAGGGACAGGCCGTCCCGGCCGGTGGCGTTCACGGCCGCCAGGGCGCCGGTCATGGCGTCGAAACCGGTGGCGTACACGATCGCGTCAAAGCCGAACGATTCGTCGGCCGTGTCGATGCCGTCCTCGGTGATGCTCGTGATCGGCTGCCGGTGCAGGTCGACGAGCCGGACGTGCGGGAGGTTGTAGGTCTCGAAGTAGCCGGTGTCGAGGCACGGCCGTTTGGTGCCGAAGTAGTGGTCCTTCGGGCACAGCGCGTCGGCCGTCTGCGGGTCGTGCACGACGATGCGGATCTTCTCCCTGATCATGTCGGCCACGATCTGGTTCGACGCCGGGTTCACCCCCTGGTCGGCGAAGACGCCGAGGATGGCGAACAGCTGGCCCTGATTCCAGGCATCTTCGAACCGCTCCCTGGCGACCGTCTCGCTGGCGGTCACGCCGAGGACGTCGGTCGGCTCGACCGGCACTCCTCCCAGGGACCACCGGGCGGCGTCCCGGTATTCCTCGCGGTCCTGCGCCAGCCGCGCCAGCCGGTCGGCCGGGGCGGGACCGTTATGCGCGGGGACGGAGAAGTTCGGGGTCCGCTGGAAGACCGTGAGCTGGCTGGCCTGGCGGGCGATCAGCGGGATCGACTGGATGCCCGAGGACCCGGTGCCGATGACCGCGACCCGCTGGCCGGTGAAGTCGACGCCCTCGTGGGGCCACCGGCTGGTGAAGTACACCTTGCCCGCGAACCGCTCGGTGCCCTTGATGTCGAGCGACTTGGGCATCGAAAGGCAGCCGCTGGCCATGATGTAGTACCGGCACCGCAGTTGCGTCCCGCGGTCGGTCACGATGCTCCAGCGCTTCTCCTGCTCGTCCCAGCGAGCGGAGGTGACGGAGGTGGAGAACTCGATGTCCGGGCGCAGGCCGTAGCGGTCGGCCACGAACCGGAGGTAGTCCAGGATCTCCGGCTGCGTCGCGTACTTCTCGGACCAGGTCCATTCCTTCTCCAGCTCCGGGTCGAAGCTGTAGGTGTAGTCGGTGGTCGGGATATCGCAGCGGGCTCCTGGATAGCGGTTCCAGTACCACGTGCCGCCCACGTCGTCGGCCGAGTCGAAGACCTTCACCGAGAGCCCGAGTTGGCGCAGCCGGTAGAGCATGTACAAGCCCGAGAAACCCGCGCCCACCACAACCGCGTCGAACTGCTCCGGGGCCTCAGCTGGCTTGTTCACGAAACGTCCCCTTTGACATTAAACAGCCGGTCTGCCGGGAACCTTAACTCACCCAAATGCGCGAGTAAATGAGCAGGGAGCGATCGGCCGCCCGCGCCGCCGCTTCTCGTGTCCCCGTTGCCTGCTACTCGGTGATACCGTATAGTGGTACTCGGTACTACAGAGTACTGAGAGGGAGCCGAAGAGGACGCGCGATGGACGACCTGACGGAGATGCTGAAGGGCACGCTTGAGGGCTGCGTGCTCGAGATCGTCGGCAGCGAGGAAACCTACGGGTACGCCATCACGCGCCGGCTGAACGAACTCGGCTTCGCCGATGTCGTCGAGGGCACGGTGTACACCATCTTGCTGCGGCTGGAGAAGAACGGGCTCGTCCAGGTGACGAAGCGGCCGTCGGGGTTGGGGCCGCCGCGCAAGTTCTACGCGCTCAACGACGCGGGGCGCGAAGAACTCGGCAGGTTCTGGGCGAAATGGGAGTACCTCTCATCACGTATCGACAAGCTTAAGGAGGGCGGGAGATGAGCTTCTGGGAGACCATCACGGGCAGCGATCTCACCAGGGAATGGAAGGCGTTCGAAGCCCGGGCGGAGGCCTTGCCGGCCGACTACCGGGCGGCTTGGGAGCAGATCAAGGTTCACCTCTTCCCCTACTCGGGCTTCACCGGCCGCAACCTGATGCCGATCCTCGACGGCGCCCTGGGGCTGCTCGAAGAAACAGCGGCGGACGGGCAGGACATTCACGAGGTGCTCGGCGACGACATCGCGGGCTTCTGCGCGGCGCTGGCCGGCGGGGAAGGGGCCCAGAGCTACCGCGACCGGTGGCGCGCGCAGCTGAACAGGAACGTCGCAAGGAAACTGGGCCGGCTAGGAGGCTGACATGGGCATCCAGGACATCATCGAGGGCAAGAAGCAGTGGCGGGCGCACATGGCCCGGGTCAAGGCGCTCCCGCCGGACTACCAGGTCGTCTACAAGGAGATTCAGCGGTACCTCTTCAAGGTCGGCCCGGTGGACCTGGCTGACGGGACCCTGCTGTCAGGCGTCGTCGACTTCTTCGCGGAGGGCGTCGCAGCCGGCAAGGGAGTCCTGGAACTCATCGGCAGCGACGTCGCCGCGTTCTGCGACGACCTGATCAAGGACTCGCGCACCTACGCGGACATCTACCAGGAGTCCATCGGCGGGGAACCCGGCGCGGCGGAGAAGTAGCACAGCACCCGTCGACCCGCGGGGGCCAGGACCCGTCGGCTAGTAGGGCGAGCCGCGTGCCTGGTGGCATGATATGTCTGGTTGGGGGACGTGGCCGGCCCCGGTCCGCGTCCGGCACGACGACGACGGGGAACGCGATCATGCGGGACGGCCCGATGCCTTCCGGTGGGGGACTGGCCTGTGCTGGACCGGCCGAGGATCTGCCCCCGGCCGCCGGGGCCGTGACCGACTGCTTGCCCCCAGCATTCATTGACTGCCTGCTCGACAGTGCACTTGAGCCGGTGCTTGACGCCGCGGCCGAGCGGGGCAGGCGGGCCGCGAAGCGGAAGAAGAACTCCGGCGATGCCACGGAAGTCGCGAAGGCCCTGCTTGCGGTGACAGTCTGCGACCCGGCCTGCGGCTCGGGGAGCCTGCTTGTCGCGGCGGCCGGGCGGATCGCGCGCCGGGTGGCGGAGGCCCGCGAGGATGAACCCGTCACCGGACGCGCTACGTCGCGCGATGCGCGAGGTGGTGGGGCACTGCGTCTATGGCGTGGACGTAAGCGGCGAGGCGGTCGAGCGGGCGAAGGACCGCCTGCGGCTGGCGGCCGGCCTCCAGGGCACGACGCTGCCTTTTCTCGACGGTCATATCAGGCAGGGCAACGCCCTGATCGGCGCGAGCCCGGAACTGATCGAGGGCGGCGATCCCCGACGAGGCGTTCCGGCCGGCCGACGGCGACGACCGCGGGTATGCCCGCTCCCTGCGCCGCGCCAACGCCAAGCCGGACCCCGGGCAGGCCACCTTGTTCAGCGGGCACGGTGGCTACACGCACTCCAACGAGGCACTGGCGAAGTCCCTGGCGAAGATCGGGCGGCTGTCCGGCGAGGCGCCGGCCGATGACCGCCGCCAGGCGGCCGAGTACGGAAGGTGGCGCGACTCGGCTGCCTTCCGCGCGAAACGCCTGGTCGCCGATGCTTGGTGCGCGGCCTTCGCCTGGGCCAAGACGGCGGGCGCGACCGCCCGCGATCGTCAACCGGGTCCTGCTTGACCTGCGGGAACGGGATGCCGAGGGGATCCTACCGGAAACTTATCGGGAGATCGTACGGCTACGCGGCGAGCACCGGTTCTTCCACTGGCACCTGGAGTTCCCCGACGTCTTCCTCGTGCGCGAGGGGCAGACCCGGTGGCAGGGCGGCTTCAGCTGCGTGCTGTCCGCCCCGCCACGGGAGAAGATCGATCGCCACGAGGAGAGCACGGTCTTCGCGTTCGCGACCCGCTCGGGTGAGTATCCCGAATGCGCGGCCGGCCTGGCCGAACCCGGCGTGTCGGCGCTGCGCGCCGACCTGCTTTTCACGGAGCGCGTCGCGGCGATCCTCGCGCCAGAGGGCCGCGCGGGCTGCGCCGTCGGCCCAGGGACCGCCGCCGACCCCGGCGCCAGGCACCTGCTCGGTGGGCTGATGCGGCGCGGCGCGCTGGTGTCCCTGTACGACTTCACTGGTCACGACGCCCGGCTCTGCCTGCTCACCTTCACCGGCGGCGTGGCGCCCCCGGGGACGGCCCGCGGCGGGGCCGCGAGATTCGCGTTCTGGCTGGACGACCCGGCCGGGCTGGGCGACGACGGCCGGTCGTTCACGCTCACGCCAGGCGAGGCCGCCCTCATCAACCCGAACACCGGCGCGCTACCAGCCTTCCGCAATGCCAGGGACGCCGCGCTCGCGGCGGCGATCTACCGCCGCGTCCCGGTCCTGTGGGACGAGACGCGGGCCGGCGGGAACCCGTGGAAGATGAGGCTGGCAACGGCGTTCTCCCGAGCCGCCGCCGGCACCGGGCTGCTCCGCGCTGAGCGGGAACTGCGTGACGATGGCTGGGAGCTGGCCGGGAGCACCTTTACCCGCGACGGACAGCGCATGCTCCCGGTCTATGAGCCCCCGATGGTAGACGTGTTCGACCACGAAGCGGAGAAGCCACGGTACTGGATCGCCGAGCACGGCCCCGTCGCCGTCCAGCGTAAAGGCGAGACCGCCGAGCGCCCCGGCGTCGCGGACCGCCTCGCGGAACTCGGCTGGAACTGGAACTGGCTGTGCGCCTGGCGCGCGCCCGTGCCTGACCGGCCCGTGCCTGACCGGCCCGTGCCTGACCGGCCCGTGCCTGACCGGACAGCCGTCGCGGTGTTCCTGCCGCGCGCGGCGGCGCTCGGCTCCCTGCCCTTGATGCTGCCGCGCGTCGTCCCGCCGTTCGCCGCGGCCCTGATCGCCGCGCAGAGCTCGCTGGTCTTCGAATACGTCGCCCGGCAGAAGATCGACGGCCCCGTCGTGCGGGCCGCCCACTGGAAGCAGCTTCCCGTGCCGACCCCCGATCTGCTGGAGCCGCACCTGACGTTCATCGTCCCCCGGGTGCTTGAGCTCGTGTACACCTCGCCCGACATGAGCCCGCTCGCCCGGGACCTGGACGATCGCGGCGAGGATCCGTTTGCCTGGGACCCCGGCCGCCGGGCCAGCCTGCGAGCGGAACTGGACGCGCTCTTCTTCCGCCTGTACGGGATCGACGACCGTGACGACGTGGAGTACATCACCGGCACGCTCCAGGCAGGCGCCGACGGCCCCGAACGGGGCGAGAGCCAGGGCGACTACGGCGGCCGGCGGGTCAGGGAACTAATCCTGGCCGCCTACGACCGCATGGCCGAAGCCGGCGCCGCAGGAGCCGAGTACGAAACCCGGATCTACCCGCCTCCCGGCCACGGACCCCGGCGGCGGCTCTCCTTACCGCCGGTCCCGCCCTACTGGATGAGGTGAACGGTCATGCTCAGCCGAACCTCATCCGTGCGAGTGCCGCGCCCTGGGCGAGCGCGGCGAGCTTGCCGTAGGCAACGTCCCAGCGCATCGGCGCCATGCCGCAGTTGGTGCTGGCGATGATCGCCTCGCGCGGCACGTATTTCATCGCTTCGCCGATCACGGCCGCCACCTGCTCGGGCGTTTCCACCTCGTCGGTCGCGACGTCGATCACGCCGACCTGAACGTCCTTGCCGTCCAGGAGCTGCAGCAATCGCATCGGCACGCGCGAATTGCGGCACTCGACCGAGACCTGGCCGATGCGGCTTCGCGCCAGTACTGGAAAGATCTCCTCGTACTGGCGCCATTCGCCGCCGAGTGTCGCCTTCCAGTCGATATTGGCCTTGATGCCATAGCCGTAGCAGATATGGACCGCGGTGGTACAGCCGACCCCCTCGATCGCGCGGTGCAGCGCTTCGATGCCCCAGTCCTTGACCGCCGCCAGGTACACGTTGAAGGCCGGCTCGTCGAACTGGATCACGTCGACGCCGTCGGCGGCAAGCGCGCGTGCCTCGGCGTTGAGAAGGCCGGCGAAGGCCATCGCCATCTCCGCCCGGTCGCCGTAATGGGCGTCCGCCACGGTGTCGACGATGGTCATCGGGCCGGGCATGGTGATCTTGAGCTTGCGCCCGGTGTGGGCGCGCGCGAGTCGCGCCTCGCCTGCGTGCACGCGGCCCTTGAGCCGGAGCTCGCCAGTGACCTGCGGCACGACCGCCTTGTAGCGGTCGGCGCGGATGCCGATCTCGACCTTGTGCGCGAAGTCGATGCCGTCGACGAACTCGACGAAGCCGTGCACGAAGTGCTGCCGGGACTGCTCGCCGTCGGTCACCACGTCGATGCCGCAGTCCTCCTGCAGTTTGAGTGCCAGCAGGGTGGCGTCGCGCTTGGCGCCTTCGAGTTCGGCGCCGGCGAGCCGCCAGGGCGCCCACAGGCGGTTCGGTTCCGCGAGCCAGGTCGGCTTCGGCAGGCTGCCGGCGATAGTGGTGTCGAACATCGCTTCCTCCGTCCGGGCTCTTGCGTATCACCCTTGCGGCTTGTCGTGCTCGGCGGGGCCGGTTTTACCGGTAAACATTTTACTTTTACGGTAAGTAAAGAAAAGGCGTCTGGGCCGCCATTTCTTTTCATCCGGTAAAAAGTTTACCTGCTGACAGGAATTTACCGGTAAAACCGCGCGGTCAAGGCGCGCGTGGTGCCGCGGTCCCCGCGTCCTGCCGGCGCGGTCCCCGCGTCCTGCCCGATGCGCGCCGCAGGGGCTTCCTGGCGCAGGTTCGGCTGGCTTTCTGCCCGTAAGGACCCGGGTCCGCTGGAGCGGTTAACGGGGAGGGTCAGGGGCAGCACGCCGCCGCGCGCGAAGTACAGGGTTACCGTCAGCGTGGTGCTGGCGACCTGGGTGACCGGCTGCACCGTCAGGGTCGCGTCCACGGGCGGTGCGGGGGCGCCGGACTGGCCAGTGACCGGCAGCGGCCCGTAATGCAGCCAGTGCTCGACCACCGGCAGCGAAGCGGCGTCGCCGCCGCAGCCGGTCAGGTCCGGGACCTCCGCCAGGCTGACCTGCTCGTGGTAGAGAGCGACCGTGCCGCCGCCCGCGGCGAGCACGGCGTCGAGTTGATCGGAACGCTGCCCGGTCGTCCTGAGCTGCAGGCTGGCTATGAGAGTGCCGGCTGGTCCCGGGCGCAGCGCGGTGGCGGTCACCGTGAGCGGCCCCATCCGGGCGACGATATCGCCGGCCCCGGACGCCGCTCGCTCGCCGGGGCCTGCCAGCAGCAGGCCCGTGGCCGCCAGCGCCAGTCCTGCGGCGCCCGCCCGGCGCCCGTAGCCCTGGCCAGCCCATGACCTGGTCATCGCATGACCCCGGTGTGCCCCAGGGAGAAGCGTCCTGGCTGCGGCCATACGCAGAGCCCGTGCGGCTCAAGGCCGACCGGGATCTCGGCGAGCAGGTGCCCGGTAACGGTGGAGATGGCATACACCACGCTGTCGTAGCGCCCGGACACCCAGAGCACGCGGCCGTCCGGCGACACGCCGCCCATGTCCGGGCTTCCGCCACCCGGGATCCACCAGGTCCTGACGATCTTTTTAGTCGCGAAGCTGATCACGGTGACCGAGCCGTTGCCCCGGTTGGTGACATAGAGATCGCGGGCATCACGGCTGGGATACAGGCCGTGGGCGTCCGGGCCGGTCGGCAGGAACCCAGTCGCCCGGAACGTCGCGGCGTCGATCATCCATACCCCGGCGCGGTTCTTGTCGGCGACGTAGAAGGTGCGCCCCGCCCGATCCAGCTTGATGTCCTGCGGCGCCGAGCCCGGCAGGTCAAGGTAGCCGGCAACCTTGCGGGTATGCAGGTCGACCCGGACCAGGCGCCCGGAGTACTCGCAGGTGGCGATCAGGTAGGCGCCGTCGGCAGCGAAGTCGATGTGGTCCACGCCCGCGCAGTCGACCCTGATCCGGTGTTTGAGTGCGAACGTGTGCGGGTCGCGGAAGTCGAGTTCCTGACGGGCTTCGGCGACAACGATGGCGTACCGCCCGTCCGGAGTGAAGTACATGTTGTACGGGTCATCTACCGCGATGTTCGGGCCGGCCCGCCGTCCGGTAACCGGGTTGATCGGGGTGAGGCTGTTGCCCAGGTCGTTCGTCGCGTACAGGGTGCGCAGGTCGTAGCCGGGCACGACATGCTGCGGGTTAAGCCCCGTCTGATAGCTCCCGATTACCCGGTAGGTGGCCGGATCGATCACCGTCACCGTGGAGCCGCCGCTGTTCGGCACGTAGATCCGGTAGGGCACGCCGCGCGCCGCGGGACTGAGCATGCCCGCCCCGTCGTCCGCGTAGATGTTCGCCGGGCTGGCCACCGGCGGCATTCCCGGCAGGGACAGCGACAGATCCGCCGCCGTGCTCGGCACGGGCCATGTCAAGGCCGGATGACGCGCCGGCGGACGGGGAGAGGCGGACGTCGCCGCCCGGTGCGGTGCCTGGATCGCCCCCACGGGGGCAGGGGCGGAATCGCCGGGTCTAGCCGCCACCACGGCCGCGACCAGGGCGCCGAGGGCCAACGCCAGGCCAGCTAGCCTAGTCGCTCGCAGCCTTCTTCGGCGCGCGTGCCTACCAGCTCGCATGCCAGCCCCCCTTTGGCACTCAATAACGAACAGGTTGCGATCATTCCCCCAAGTTGTTCCAGTTATCGCTCGAGCACTCAGCGAATATGACCAGGCCCTTCGAAAGGACCTGGGACCCTACCGTTCTCCATCACGCCTCGCACATCATGGGGAGATGTCGCCAGTGGACTATGACGTGCTTGTGATCGGCTCCGGCTTCGGCGGCTCGGTGAGTGCCCTGCGGCTCACCGAGAAGGGCTACCGGGTGGGGGTCCTCGAGGCGGGGCGCCGGTTCGCGGACGCCGATTTCCCGCGCACCTCGTGGGACATACGGAAGTTCTTGTGGGCGCCGCGGCTGGGCTGCACCGGCATCCAGCGGATCCATGTGCTTCGCGACGTCATCATCCTGGCCGGGGCCGGCGTGGGCGGCGGTTCGCTCGTCTACGCGAACACCTTGTACCGGCCGGAATCGGACGCGTTCTACCGCGACAGACAATGGGCTCATATCACCGACTGGCGGTCCGAGCTCGCGCCGTACTACGACCAGGCGGAGCGGATGCTCGGCGTGGTAGTGAACCCGACGATGACGCCCGCCGACGAGGTGATGAAGAAGGTGGCCGCGGACATGGCCGTGGGCGCCTCGTTCCGCTTGGCCCGGGTCGGGGTTTTCTTCGGCGCCGGACCGGGAACACCAGCCGACGACCCGTTCTTCGCGGGGGCCGGCCCGCGCCGCCAGGGCTGTCTCGAGTGCGGGGAATGCATGACGGGCTGCCGCCACAACGCGAAGAACACGCTGGTCAAGAACTACCTTTTCCTGGCCGAGCAGGCCGGCGCCACCGTGCACCCGCTGACCACGGCGGTCGCGGTGCGCCCGCTGCCTGACGGCCGGTACGCGGTGCGCGCCGCGCGCACCGGCCCGTGGTGGTCAGCCCCGTGGTGGTCAGCCCGTGGTGGTCAGCACAGGGGGCAAGCCGCGAGTTCACCGCGGACCAGGTGATCTTCGCCGCGGGAACCTGGGGCACGCAGCGGCTGCTGCACCACATGAAGGCCGCCGGCTCGCTGCCGGAGGTCTCCGCGCGGCTTGGCGCGCTGACCCGCACCAACTCCGAGGCGCTGGGCGGCGCCATGACCAAGGTGCGCACCCGGCACAAGCACGACTTCACCCGCGGCGTGGCCATCACCTCATCGATCCACCCGGACGAGAACACCCACATCGAGCCGGTCCGCTACGGCAAGGGCTCGAACGCGATGGGGTTGCTGAGCACCCTGATGACGAACGGGGGCGGGCGAGTGCCGCGCTGGGTCAAGTGGCTCGCGCAGGCGGCGCGCCATCCCGGCCGGGTCGCGTCCCTCTACCTCGGGATGGGGCACTGGTCCGAGCGGTCCGTGATCGGCCTGACCATGCAGTCGCTGGACAACTCCATCACGGTCCGCCCTGGGCGTACCCTGCTCGGCCGGTTCAAGCTGACCTCAGAGCACGGGCACGGCGAGCCGAACCCGACCTGGATCCCCGCGGCCAACGAGGCGATGCGCCGGGTGGCGTCCGCCATCGACGGCTTCCCGCTGAGCAGCATCGGTGAGCTGGCCGACATCCCGATGACCGCGCATTTCCTCGGCGGCTGTGCCATCGGCGACAGCGGGGAAAGCGGCGTGGTGGATCCCTATCACCGGCTCTACGGGTACCAGGGGCTGCACGTGGTCGACGGTTCCGCCGTGTCGGCTAACCCAGGTGTCAACCCGGCGCTGACCATTACCGCGCAAGCCGAGCGAGCCATGGCGATGTGGCCGAACCGGGGAGAGGCCGATCCCCGGCCGCGGCCAGGCGACCCCTATCGGCGGGTCGCGCCGGTGGTGCCACGGAACCCGGTCGTGCCGGCCTCGGCCCCCGGTGCGCTGCGCCTGCCGTCCTGACCGAGCCGCCGGGCGACATGCCCGCCGCCGCCGGCCCAGCGTCAGCTCGGCCCAGTGTCAGCTCGGCCCAGTGTCAGCTCGGCGCGGGCGTCAGCTCAGCGCGGCCGCCGTCCACGAGACCGGCGGCAGTTCAATGGTGAGCACGCCGTCGGCGAGGGCCGCGCTCGCGTTCGCGGCCGGGATCACGCGGTCCGGCGCGGCGAGCGTGTTCTTCGCGTAGACGTCGGCGTCGGCCAGCGTGACCGCCTCGGTGATCCGCGTGCAGCCGAGGCTGCGCACGTCGATCGTGACCTGCGCGGGCTCCCTGAGGTCGCGGTTGACGAGGAACACGGCGGCACGGCCGTCGTGGACAGTCGCGATGGCGTCGATGAGGGATGCCTCGCCGTGGCGTGCCGTGTCGTAGGCCGGCGCCTGGATCACGGGGCGGATCACCTCGCCGGCCGCGCCGGCTGGTGATCGAGAACGGGAAGAAGGTCGTCTGCCGCCAGGCCGGCCCGCCGGGCTCGGTCATGATCGGCGCGATCACGTTGACCAGCTGGGCGAGCGACGCCGAGGTGACCCGGTCGCTGTGCTTGAGCAGCGTCATCAGCAGGTTGCCGACGACGACGGCATCCGCGACCGTGTAGACGTCCTCGAGCAGGCGCGGCGCGTGGGACCACTCGCGGCTGACCTCGGCCGCCGCCTCGCGCTCCTGGTGCTCCTTGAGGTACCAGACATTCCATTCATCGAACGACAGCCGCATCTTCTTCTTCGATCGCTTCTTGTGGCCAACGTGGTCGGCCGTCGCGACGACGGCGTCGATGAAGTAGTCCATGTCGAGCGCCGAGGCGAGGAAGGAGCCGAGATCGCCGTCAAGCTCCTGGTAGTAGGCGTGGCACGACACGTAGTCGACGTGCTCGTAGCTGTGCTCGAGTACCGTGCGCTCCCAGTCACCGAAGGTCGGCATGCCCGAGCCAGAGGAGCCGCAGACCACGAGCTCGAGGTCCTTGTCGGCCATCCTCATCGCCGCGGCGGTGCGGGCGGCGAGCTTTCCGTAGTCGTCGGCGGTCATGAAGCCCTCTTGCCACGGACCGTCCATCTCATTGCCGAGGCACCACATGCGCACGTTGTGCGGCTGCGGTGTGCCGTTCGCGATGCGCAGGTCCGACAGCGCGGTGCCCGAGGGATGGTTGGCGTACTCGAGCAGGTCGAGGGCGGGCAGGATGCCGCGGGTGCCGAGGTTCACGGCAAGCATCAGCTCGGAGCCGGTTAGCTTCAGCCACCCGGCGAACTCGTCGAGACCGACCTGGTTCGACTCGAGCGAGTGCCATGCGAGGTCGCGGCGCACCGGCCGCGCCTCCCGCGGGCCGACCGAGTCCTCCCACCGCAAGCCGGAGACGAAGTTGCCGCCCGGGTAGCGGACGGTCGCGGCGCCGAGTTCCCGGACGAGGTCGACGACGTCCATGCGGAAGCCGTCTTCGTTCGCCGCCGGGTGCCCTGGCTCGTAGAGCCCGGTGTAGACGCACCGGCCGAGGTGCTCGACGAACGCGCCGAACGTGCGCCGCCTGACGGGCGCGATGACGGCGCGCTTGTCGAACTCGATGTGGGCACGGGGCAATGCGGCGGTCCTTTCTGGCAAAAGCAGGCGGACGGGGCACTGGTGCGCCCCGTCCGCCTGTGTGCGTACGTCTAGCCCTTCACCGCGCCAGTCAGGCCGCCGACGATGCGCTTCTGGAAGAAGCCGAAGAAGACCAGCGCGGGCACCATCGACATCGAGGTGAACGCGAGCACCCGCGCCGTGTCCTGCGAGTACTGCGAGGAGAACTGCTGCACGCCGAGCGGCAGCGTGTAGTTCGACTGCGAGTTCAGCACGTACAGCGGCAGGATGTAGTTGTTCCAGCTGGCGATGAAGGCGAGGATGGCGACGGTGATCACGCCGGGCATCGCCAGCGGGATGGCCATCCGCCAGAAGAACCCGAGGCGGCTCGAGCCGTCGATGGCGGCGGCCTCCTCGAGCTCCTTGGGGATGGCACGCAGGAACGGCGTCAGGATGATGACCGTCGTCGGCAGCCCGAAGGCGATCTGCGGGATGACGATGCCCATCAGGCTGTCGACGAGGCCAAGGTCCTTGACGATGATGAAGAGCGGGGTGATCGCGATCACCAGCGGGAACATCAGGCCCGAGGCGAACAGCGCGTACATCGCGCCCTTGAGCTTGAACTCGTAGCGGGCGAGCGCGAAGCTCACCATTACGCCGAGCACCACGATGCCGGCCGTGGTCACGGCCGCCACGATGGTCGAGTTCTTGAATTCGCCCCAGAAGATCGCCGACTTCAGGATGCCGCTGTAGTTGCTGAAGACCCACGGGTGCGGCAGGCCGGCCGGGCTGACCGTGATCTGCGAGTTGGTGCGGAAGCCGCCGAGCACGATGTACACGACGGGCCCGAGGCTGACCCCGATGAGCAGCAGGGCGATGAAGTAGATGCCCGGGTTTCCCCACTTCGTCGGCTTGTCGCTGCGCTTGGCGTTCCGGACCCGGAGGAACGGCGCGCCGGGGACCGCCACACTCATTAGCTAACCCCCTGGGTGATGGCGCCGCGCAGGTCGCGGCGCAGGACGAAGCGCTGGTAGAGCAGCGCGACGACGAGCGAGATCAGGAACATGACCACGGCGGCCGCGCTGCCGTAGCCGTAGTTACCGGCCAGGCGCCCGTTAAGTGCGTTGTACGTCGCCATGGTCGAGGTGCCGGCCGTGTCGGAGATGTACTGGCCCCAGATGATGTACACCAGGTCGAACAGCTGCAGTGCGCCGATGATCGACAGGAACGCCCAGATGCGGATGGTCGGGCCGAGCAGCGGCACCATGATGTGCCGCTGGACCTGCCAGTAGGAGGCGCCGTCGATGCGCGCCGCCTCGGACAGCTCATCGGGGATCGACTGCAGGCCGGCGAGCATCAAGATGACCGCGAAGCCGATGTACTTCCACGTCAGGATGGCCATCAGCGTCCACAGCGCGATGCTGGGGTTGGCCAGCCAGTCGGTGGCGAGGGAGCCGAGGCCGATGCTGCGCAGCACGTCGTTGACCGCGCCGCTGGCCTGGAGCATCAGGCTGAAGCCGGTGCCGACGATGACCTCGGAGATCACGTAAGGGACGAAGATCAGGACGCGGATGAGCGCCCGGCCGCGGATCTTCTGGTTCAGCAGCAGCGCGAGCAGGATGGCGGCCGGCCCCTGGATGACGAGGGACAGCACGACGATGAGGCCGTTGTGCTCGAGCGCTCGCTGGAACGAGGGGTCGGTGAAAATGATCTTGTAGTTGTTGAAGCCGACCCAGTTGGTGGGCGCGCCGTAGCCCTGCCACCGGTAGAAGCCGTAGTACGCGGCGAGGAAGACAGGGAAGATGACAAGGCCCACGAACACGACGATCGCGGGGCCGGTGAGAAGCGCGATTTCCAGCCGCTGGCGCCCTTTGCCGCGCTTGCGCGCACGCGGCGTCGGGGACGCGGCGTGCGCCGCGTCCCCGACGTGAAGTGCGCCCCGGCGGATGCGGCCAACGGCCGTAGTGCGCAGGGTGTCACTCATTGTCCTAGATTAGCCCTTCGCCGCCGCTTCGCTGGTGGCGCTGACGATGCCGGCGGGCGTGCCCTTGCCCGCGAGCAGGTTCACCACGGCGGCGTTGAGCGCGTTGCCGACGTTCTGGCCGTACTGCGTGTCGAGGAACTGCATCGTGTACCCGGCCTTGTTGAGTGCGTTCTTCACCTCGACGGCGGAGGGGTCGGTCACGACGCCCTGCGCGGCCGGGTTGATGGGGATGGTGACGAATGCCTTGGCGTAGGCCTCCTGCTGCGGCGTGGTCAGCAGGAACTCAAGGAACTGCCAGGCCGCGGCCGGGGCGTTCTTGGACAGCGAGAAGCCGTTGAAGCCGCCCATCATCGCGCTCGGGTCGCCCGCGCCGCCGGGAACCGACGGGAAGGGGAACCACCGGAGGTCAGGCAGCGCCTTCTGGTTCGGGGTGAGGCTGGCGACCGTGCCCGGCTCCCAGGCGCCCATCAGCTCCATGGCGGCCTTGTGGTTGGCGAGCAGGCCGGCCGAGGAGCCCGCGCCCACCTGCGCGGCGGTCGTCAGGAAGCCCGTCTGGAACGGGTTGACCTTCAGGAACGCTGCAGGTCGTCGCCCGCCTTGGTCCAGCAGGGGTCGGTGAACTTGAGGCTCGCGCCTGCCGTGTTCATCGTCGTCCTGGCTGCACTCGCGCAGCGCGAAGTTGTAGTACCAGTGGGCGGCCGGCCACGCGTCCTTGGCGCCGACCGCGACCGGGGTGATGCCGGCGGCCTTCAGCTTGGCGATGTCGGCCTCGAGCTCGGGGATGGTGGTCGGCGGCGTGGTGATGCCGGCCTTGGTGAAGAGGTCCTGGCTGTAGTAGATGCCCTCGGGGTTCGCGTCGAGCGGGATGCCGTAGACCGTGCCGTTGATGCTGTCGACGGGGGCCCCGGCCCCGATGTTGGTCTTGTCCGCGGCGCTGAGGTTCAGCGCCTGGAGCTGGCCCGCGTTGACCATGGCCTGCATCTTGCCGCCGCCGCGCTGGAAGAGGATGTCCGGCGCGGTGTTCGAGCTCAGCGCGGTCTGCAGCTTGCCGTCGTAGTCCTCGTTCTGGATGTTCTGCATCTTGATCGTGACGCCCGGGTGAGCGGCCTCGAACTGCTTGACGGCGTTCTGGTAGTACACGAGGCCGGGACCGGGGGTGGCGTTGTTCCAGAAGGTCAGCGTGACCGGGCCGCTGGCGGACGAGGCTCCGCCTCCTCCAGTTGCTGCGCTACTGCTGCTGCCGCCGCTGGAGCAGGCCGAGGCGGCCAGAGCGACGCCCAGGCCGAGCGCGGCGATCGCCGCAACACGGGTTCTCTTCATCATTGTAGAAACTCCTTGAGCGAAACTTTCGCAATACCCTGCGACCGAAAGGCCGAAGCCAGACCGCATCTGGCGTCAGCGTGACATACGAAATGTGTCGCCGCAAGGTAAATCTGCACCGAAAGGTTGCGCAACATTTTCGGCCCATTAATCTAGCGGCCATGACGGACGGATCGGCTGTCGGTCGGCATCGGCGCCACTGAAACGCTTTTACGGCGGCGCGACCAGCTAACTTACCTGCCGTGCCGGTATTCATACGCGCAGTAGCGAGACGGCCCGGCTGTTGCGGAAAGTGACCGATCGATTGCACCCTAACCGCCTTTTCCTTCCGTGGCAAAGGAAAGCGACTGATCAACCGTCCGCGTTCAGGCCCGAGGCCGCCGGTGAGGCTGACGGGAGGGTGACGAACAGCACACCGCCGTCCGCTTGGGCCACCTGGTCGCCCAGGGCTTCCTGGACGTACCTGGCCATGGCCTGGGCGAGCATGGCATCAAGCACGGTCTGCGCCAGCGGCCGCAGCCGCCTGACGACGGCCGCCGCCTCGGCGACGTCCTTGCCCTGTGGTGTGCCGCCGCGCAGGTGGGCGGTGACCACGTGCGCCGCCACCGTGGCGGCCATGTCCCGCGCGGCCGCGTCCACGTGCACCCGGATCCGCTCGGCCAGGTCGAGTACGGCAGGTAGCGTGAAGCCCGCCGCCACCATCTCGGCGCCCGCGCTCAGCAGCCTGGGGCTGGGCACCCGGTAGCCCTCGCCGTCCGGCTCAAGCAGGCCGAGGGCCACGGCCCGGCCCCGGTTCTCCGGGGTGTCTTCCGCGCCGAAAGACTCCCGCAGCTGCTCGGCGGTCAGGTGGCCGGGAACCTCGTCGGACCACGGGTGCCCGACGGCCGACTCGAGGTCGAGCACGTCGGCCAGGTTGCCGCCGCGTTCCCAGACGGCCAGCATTTCCCCGATGGTGGCGAACGTGTAGCCGCGCTTGAGCAGCCGCGCGATGAGCTGCAGGCGGGCCAGGTGGGCGTCGGTGTAAATGCCCACCCGCCCGTCGCGGCGGGGCGGCGCGAGCAGCCCGCGATCCTGGTAGACGCGGACGTTGCGCACGGTCGTCTCCGCGCGCCGTGCCAGCTCGTCGATCCGGTACTCGCCCATGCTCTCCCCGTCGCCCTCATCGCCGCCGCGAGCGAGGCGGGCGACGTTGCTCGATTGCATTGAGACAATGAGCATTGTAACGTTAGTCACGCGCGTACGGCCACCCGATCGTACGCCGAAAGGTGAGTGCTGTGCCTCGTGAGACCCTCCGCAGCCTCACCGCGCGTTCGGCGTACGCCGGGCGCGCGGTGCTCGTCACGGGCGCCGCGGGCGCGTTCGGCTCGGCCACGCTCCGCGTGCTGCGTTACCTCGGCGCCGACGCGGTCGGCATCGACCGCGCGCCCGCACCGGGGGTGGTGAACTGCGACGTCACGGACGACGAGCAGGTTCGCGCCGCGGTCACCGAGGGCGTCAAGCGGCTGGGCCGCCTGGACACGCTCATCCACTACGCCGGCGTGGGACCCGTGACGGATGTCGGGCAGCCGGCGGACGCGGCGGTCAGGGAGGCCCTTGAGGTCAACCTGCTCGGGACCTGGCGGGTAACCGCCGCCGCACTGCCAGCCCTGCTTGACGCGAAGGGCCGGGTCATCATCACCGCATCCCTGCTCGCGGGCGTGACCATGCCGTTCAGCGGCGCCTACACGGTCTCCAAGCGGGCGCTGACCGCGTACGCGGACGTGCTGCGCGCGGAGTACGGCACCCACCTCGGCGTGACAACCGTCTACCCCGGGTACGTCCGCACGCCCATCCATGACCGCTCGCGCGCTGCGGGGGTGGGGCTGGAGGGGGTGGTGCTCACGGAAGACGTCCGTGACACGGTGCTCGCCGTACTGCGGGCCGGCGCGGCGCGCAGCGCGCCGCGGGACGTGGCATCGACTCCGGCGGGAACGGCCGCGCTCTTGCTCGCCAGGCACGCGCCCGGTCTCGTCGACCGCGCGGTGGCCGCGCGCATTCGCCATCTGGTACGAACGCATAAGTTCGACGGCGCCGACGTGGCCGCGGGGCTGCGTCAGCGGCACGGCGAGCCGCCCGCCCCGCCCAGCCCAGCCCGGGCCGGGCCGGGCGGCGCGGGCCCGGCGGGCCCAGGCACGGTGGCCGGGCGAGCCGTGCATGCCTGACGTCACGGTCGCGATCGTCGGATCCGGGTTCGCCGGCATCGGCATGGCCGCGTCGCTGCTGCGCGCGGGCATCACCGACCTCGTCCTGCTCGAGCGGGCCGCCGACCTCGGCGGGACGTGGCGGGACAACTCCTACCCGGGGGCGGCCTGCGACGTCCCGTCACACCTGTACTCCTTCTCGTTCGCGCCCAACCCCGGCTGGAGCCGCAGCTTCTCGCCGCAGCCCGAGATCTGGGCATACCTGCGCCGGGTGGCCGACGACGCCGGGGTCACCGGGAAGATCCGGTTCGGCGCGGAGGTCACCAGCGCCCGCTGGGACGCCGGCGGCTGCCAATGGCGCGTCGAGACGACCTCGGGGACCCTGACGACGCGGTTCCTGGTGTCCGCGACGGGGCCGCTGAGCGACCCGCTGATCCCCGACATCCCGGGGCTCGCCACGTTCACGGGCGCGGTGTTCCACTCCGCCAGCTGGGACCACGACCACGACCTGGCCGGCCGGGACGTGGCGGTCATCGGCACCGGCGCCTCGGCGATCCAGTTCGTGCCGCAGGTACAGCCGCTGGCTGGGCGGGTGACCGTCTTCCAGCGCACTCCCGCGTGGATCATGCCGCGCCACGACCGGCAGATCTCGAGACCTGAGCGCTGGCTGTTCCGCCACGTGCCGGTGACGCAGCGGATCGCCCGCGCGGCCATCTACTGCGGGCGGGAGACCTACGCACTCGGCTTCGTCAAGAACCCGGCCATCATGCGCGCGGTGCAGGCCGCGGTGCGGCGGCACTTGCGCCGCCAGGTGCCAGATCCGGACCTGCGAGCTAAGGTCACCCCGTCCTACCTGATGGGCTGCAAGCGGATCCTGCTGTCCAACGACTACTATCCGGCCCTCGCCCAGCCGAACGTCGCCCTGGTCACCGAGGCCATCACGGAGATCCGTGAGGATTGCGTGCTGACCAGCGACGGCACCGCGCATCCCGCCGACACGCTCATCTTCGGTACCGGCTTTCACGTCACCGACTTCCCGTTCGCGCACCGGGTCTTCGGCGAGGACGGCGCTAGCCTGGCCGCCCACTGGTCCGACAGGCCCGCGCAGACCGCGTTCCGCGGCACGACGACCGCCGGCTTCCCGAACCTGTTCACGCTGACCGGACCGAACACCGGGCTCGGGCACACCTCGCAGGTCTTCATGATCGAGGCGCAGGTCAGGTACGTCCGCGGCGCGCTCGCCCATGCGCGGCGGCACGGGATCGAGCGCATCGAGGTCCGCCCGGCGGCGCAGGCCGCCTACGACGCGATGGTGCGGCGGAAGATGGGCAAGACCGTGTGGATGACCGGCGGCTGCAAGAGCTGGTACCTGGACGCCGACGGCCGCAACATCGCCCTGTGGCCGGACTTCACCTGGGCCTACGCCTGGCATACCCGGCGGTTCGACCCGGCTAGCTACGACCTTGCCCGTGCCCGTAGTGGCGCAGCGTATCCCGCAACGTCTCCAGCGCGGTGAACTCCGGCACCCAGCCGAGTTCCGCCCTGACCCGGGTGGTGTCCATGATGGCCGGATGGCTGGCCGCCTCCACCCACTGCGCGACCGGCGGAAGGAACGGCAGCGCGGCGACCGCCCTGGCCGCGGACTGCGTCAGGCGGGCAGGAACGGGAAACGACGCCATGCCGAGCTCGCGCGCGACATCGCGCGGGGTGACGAGCCCGTCGGCCGCGATGTTGTAGGTACCCGGCGGGCCGGCGGCGACGACGCACCGCAAGAGCGCCTGCCCCACGTCCGCCTCGTGCACGAGCTGCACCGGCAGTTCCGGAGCCGGCACCGGGAAGCGCAGCCGGCCAGCCCACCGGACCGGAGCGAGGGCGAGCGCGCCGAGCAGGCCGCGCGGCGCGCTCTTCCCGCCGACGGCGTGCGGGCCGAGCACGACGCACGGCCGCAGCAGGTACAGGGCGGGTCCCGTCGGCCGCCCGGCCCTGGCCTGCAGCAGCTGCTCGATCTCGGCCTTCTCCCTGGCATAGAACAGCCGGGCCGCGGGGCGGACCGGCCAGTCCTCGGTCATCCCCACGGGGTTGTCCCGGTGGAAGCCGTAGGCGGCCACCGAGGACGAGTACACGAAACGCCGCGCGCCCGCCGCCGCGGCGGCGTCGAAGGCGTTGAGCGTGCCGTCGATGTTCACCGACTTGATCGTCTCGCCCGATGCGGCCCCGGTCACCTGGAACGCCAGGTGCACCACGACGTCGGCATGAGCGAACGCGTCGCGCAGCAACTGCGCGTCGCGGACGTCGCCGCGCTGGTACTTCGTCTTCGTCCAGCCGTGCGCCGCGGGGTCGAACGGGCGGCGCGCGACGGCCGTCACACGGGCCACCCGCTCGTCGGCCTCGAGCAAGGGCATCAGGCCGAACCCCAGGGTGCCGGTCGCCCCGGTCACCGCGACCGTCAGGCCCGTCAACGTCTCCGGTGTCACCTGACATCGCCTCCCAGAATTAGCCTGCCATCTCAAAGATACGGCGGCAGGTGCCGGGACATCCGTGCCTAAAGCCCTCAACCCGAGGGACGAATGCCCAGTTCAGGCGGCGATCAGCGCGGCTTAGGCTGATCGTTGAGACCGGAGTACGGTTAGGGCCAGACGGACGCGAAAAGGGACATCATGGACAGGCTGCAGCCATTGGACGCCGTGTTCGTCGATGCGGAAGACGAAGACGAGAACACGTCGATGGCGATCGCGTCGATCGCTGTTTTCCAGGGTCCGGCGCTGGCCCGTGAGGAGGTCCTGGCGCTGATCGCGGAGCGCCTGCCATCGGTGCCCCGCTACCGCCAGAAGCTGCGCACCGTACCGCTGCGCCTCGGCCGGCCGGTTTGGGCGGACGACCCGGACTTCGATCTCGGGTATCACGTCCGGACGGTCACCCTGGCCGAACCCGGAGAATACCGGCAGCTCGCCGACCTGATGGCGGACGTGATGTCGCAGCGGCTCGACCGCGGCCACCCGCTGTGGGAGTACTGGGTGGTGGACGGGCTCGCACGGGACCGCTGGGCGCTGATTTCCAAGGTGCACCACTGCATGATCGACGGGATCGGCGGCGCTGACCTGTACCGCGTGATCATGGAGGTCCCGTCCGAGGCCGCGCGCCCGCCAGAGAACTCACCGGAAGCCCCCCGGCGGATAACCCCCCGGCGGGCGAGCCCTCGGGGATCTCGCTCGCCGCCCGGGCAGCCGGAGACATGCTGCAGATACCCCTGCGGTCGGCCCGCGCGCTGAGTGCCGCCGTCGCCGACCCGGCCGGCACCATCAGGCTGGCGGTCGGCGCGGCCCGGGCGGTCGCGAAGTTCTCCGGGTCGCTGCGGCCCGCGCCGCAGTCCTCGCTGAGCGGGAGCATCGGCCAGCAACGGCGATACGCGTGGACCAGGGCGTCCCTGGAAGACATCAAGACGATCAAGCGCGAGTTCGGCGGCACGGTGAACGACGTCCTGCTCGCCGCGATCAGCAGCGGCTTCCGCGCGCTGCTGCTTGACCGGGGGGAGCAGCCAGAACCGCACGAAGTTCCCTCGCTCGTCCCGGTGTCCGTCCGGGCCCCGGGGGACCACGGGGGCTTCGGCAACGAGGTGTCGGCCACGATAACAGACCTGCCCGTGCACATCGCCGACCCGGTGGAACGGCTCGCCACCGTCCGGGCGACACAGGACTCGCTGAAGGCGAGCCACGAGGCGATGATCGGCCAGGCGCTCGTCACCCTCGGCCGGTACAGCGCTTATCCGCTTATGTCCTGGCTGGTCAGGAAGGGGTTCGCGCTGCCGCAGCACGAAATCGTCACGGTCACCACGAACGTGCCCGGACCCCGTGAGCCGCTCTACTGGATGGGACGCCGACTTGAGGAGATCATCCCCTACGTGCCCATCGCGAGCACGGTCCGCACCGGCATCTCGATCTTCAGCTACGACGGCGAGCTCACGTTCGGCATTACCGCCGACTACGACGCGAACCCGGACCTGGAGGTGCTGGCCCGCGGCATCGAGCACGGCGTAGCCGAGCTGCTGCTAGCGGCCAAGGAGCACGCGGTGGCCACGGCAGGCTGAGGATCGCGTGAGGCCCGCTCGCGAGCCAGCGAGCGCCGGCCGTCAGGCCACGACGCGTGGCTGCCCGAGGTCCTGCGACTGGGCTTCTTCCCACACGCGGTCGAGGAACCCGGCTATTTCCCCGGTCAACCGGGCCGGGCGCACCCAAAGCTCGGCGAACGTGCGGGTGCGGATGAGCCGCGCGTTGGGGAGCTGGCGCGAGAGTCGCTTCGCGTCGGGCCATGAGTGGATGAGGTCCATTCCGTGCCCGAGAACCAGCGTCGGCGCGGTGATGGCGGTCCGCTGGTCGACGGTCGGCGCGAGCGGGCCAAGCAGCATGCCCCGCAGGACGGCGGAGATCGCGTCCGGGTCCGATCCGATGGCGGCGACCACCGAGTCGAACCGGGTCGATGCCAGACTCTGGCAGCCGGGAGAAGACCTGGGAGAGCAGCCGCAGCGGGATGCGGGCGTAGCGCACGTGCAGCAGGAGCGGCACGAAGGTGAGCGCCGCCGCGGGGGCGGCGGTCTCGAGTACCGGCATCTCCAGCACGAGGCCGCGAATCCGCTCGGGCGCCTGCGCGGCGGTGAGCAGGCTCACGTTGGTGCCGAGCGAGATACCGCCGAGCACCGCCTGGTCCAGGCCGAGCTCGTCGAGCAGGGCGAGCACGTGCTTGGCGTAAAGGTCCATGCGGTGCGCGCTCGGCTGCGCCGGCTTATCGCTCTGGCCGTGCCCGAGCAGGTCGAGCAAGACGACGCGGTTCCCCCCGGCGGCCAGCGACCGGGCCAGGCCGCGGCTCAGCTTGCTGTTGAAGAGGATCGGGTTCAGCCACACGAGCACCCGGTCACCGCAGCCGTAGATCTCGTAGTTCAGCCTGTGCTTGCCCACGTCAAGCGTGTGCATTGTGACCTGCCCCGTTGGCCGCGGACCTTCCTCCGCGAGCTGGGCCTTAAGACTCTTTACCGATGACATTGGTCTCTAGCACCGCTCACATAACATCGACAACCTTTAGTTAGGAGCATAGCGCCAGGTTAGAGGCGGACAAAGGCAAAGAACGCGGAGAGCCTGATGACCGAGACCAGGAACGAGCGAGAACAGCACCGGCTGGTGCTCGAGTCGGCCGCATCGGGTAATCCCTGGGGATGCCGTATCGACAGCGTGGGCGTGAAGCTGCCCGCCCAGCGGCTGACCACCAGCGACCTGATGAACAAGACCAGCCACGACACTCACATCCAGCTTGAGCGGCTCACCGGCATCCACGAACGCCGGGTCGTCGGCCCGGGTGAGAACTCATTCACCCTGGCCACCGGGGCGGCGCGGGATTGCCTGGCTCATTCGCAGCACCAGGCGTCCGACATCGAGATGCTGATCAGCACCAGCATCACGCGGTCGCGGGGCCACTTCGCGCAGTCCTTCGAGCCTGCGCTGAGCCTGTCCGTCAAGCAGGCGATCGGCGCCACGCAGGCGGCGAACTTCGACATCTCGAACGCCTGCGCCGGCATGCTGACCGGAGTGTTCATCCTTCAGGACTTCGTGGCGCGCGGTGAGATCAGCTGCGGCATGGTGGTGTCCGGCGAGTACATCTCCCACCTCAGCTGGAACGCCGCCCGCCAGATCCGCTCCGTGTTCAGCAAGCAGCTCGCGTCGCTGACGCTCGGCGACGCCGGCGCCGCGGTGATCGTGGAGCGGGCGCCCAAGGGTACGGGCATCGACGTCATCGGCTTCACCACCCTCGCCGAGCACAGCCGGCTCTGCCTCGCCTACCCCAGCTTGCTTGGTCCCGGTGCGCAGATGTACACCGAGTCGAGGAAGCTGCACCGGGTGGCGATCGAAGACATGCTGCCGCTTGTCGTCGAGGCGATCGGCGAGGCCGGGATCTCCCTGTCCGACATCGACTACATGATTCCGCACCAGACCTCGGCCCGGGCCATCCGCTCGGCCACCAGCGAGTTCGTCCGGCGGCTCGGTGCCCGGCCGAAGCACGTGGTGCTGAACCTCGAGGAGTATGGCAACACGTCATCGACGACGCTCTTCGTGGCGCTGCACAAGTACCTCGAAGAGCAGCGGATCAAGAAGGGCGACCGCGTGATGTTGCTCGCGCTCGCCTCGGGCATCGAGATCGGCATCGCGATCTTCACGGTCGACAACCTGGTGGACGGCTATGGGCACGCACATTGAGGCGGTATGGGCGCAGGCGGCCAACGGATCGAGAAAGGCAACCGCGCGCGGCCTGGCCGACGCCGCCGCCCGCAACTGCTTCGCGCTCGCCGGGTGCCAGCCCGGTGACATCGACATGCTGATCAACGTCGGCATGTACCGGGAAGACAGCATGGGCGAGCCGGCGCTCGCCGCCCTGATACAGCAGGACATCGGGGCCAGCGCGGGCCGGCGGTCGGCGGGGCGGAGCGGGAGAGGCGGGCACGCGGTACACGCCGGCACTTTCTCGTTCGACCTGCTGAACGGCGCCTGCGGCGCGATCAACGCCATTCAGATCGAATCCGGCCTGCTCAAGTCCGGTGTCATCCGGCTTGGCGCCGTGGTGTCAAGCGACGTGCAGCCGGACGTCAAGGATCCGGCGGCCGCCTTCCTTCGGCCGGCCGGGGGCGCTCTCCTGCTGCGCTGGCAGGAGGGAGACGCCGGGTTCACCGACTTCGGCTCGGAGACGTTTCCCGAGTACCAGGACCTGTTCACCAGCGGCCTCGTGTGGCGGCGACGGCACGGCATCCACGGCATCCCCGCTCCCCGCCGGGGCGCCGGGCGCAACGAGATGGTCGTTACCGTGAAGCCCGGTTACCACGCCCGGCTGGCCGACTGCGCCGAGGAGGCCGCACTCCGCTTCCTGCGCCGGCTAGGCCTGGCGCATCGGGGACATCGACCTGCTCGTTCCGGCGCCTGCCGACCCGGACTTCGTTGACCGGCTGCGGGGGCGGCTGCACATCCCGGGCGACCGGGTGGCCTACACCCCGGAGGACCTGGCGGGCGCGTACACTACCGGGCCGCTCGCCGCCCTGCAGGCGGCAATCAAGTCCGGACGGCTGGCCGAGGCCCGCACCACCCTGCTGCTTGCGGCCGGGCCGGGCGTCACCGTCGCGCCTCGCCCTGTACCGCCAGGCGGATGCCGAATCGAAGTGATGCCGGTGAACACCATCACACGAACCGGACTGGCCGCGGCGGCCGCCTCCGCCGTCGCGGCGCTGGCCGCGGTGGCCGTGGCCAGGCACCGGGCGCTCCAGGTGACGGTGCCCGGCCGGCCTCCGCGGGCCGCCGCTCCCGGGCTACCGCGACGGTGCCGCGCGCACCGGTACCGCCGGAGCTGCCGCCGGGCCGGGTGATGAACCTGCCTGGCCGCGGCGAGGTGTTCATCCGCGACTTCGGCGCAAAGCCTGGCGGCCCCGCGGTGCTCCTGCTGCACGGCTGGACCGCCAGTGCGGACATCAACTTCTGGCCTGCTTATGCCGGCCTCGCCGAGTCCTACCGGGTGATCGCGCTTGACCAGCGCGGCCATGGCCGCGGGCTGCGCTCGACCGAGCCGTTCAGCCTGGAGGACTGCGCCGACGACGCCGCCGCGCTGCTTGAGCAGCTTGGCGTCGGCCGCGTCATCGTGGTCGGCTACTCGATGGGCGGGCCGGTCGGGCTGCTGCTCGCCCGGCGCCACCCGGGGACGGTGGCTGGCCTGGTCCTGCAGGCCACGGCCCTGGAGTTTCGGCACAGCCCACGTGAGCGGGCGGTATGGCGCATGCTTCCCGTGATGGACGTCGGCCTGCGGGCCGGCGTCAGCGTCGGCTTCTTCGACCGGGTCATCCGCGAGGCAGCCGGTAAAGACCCCGGAATCGGCGGCTACCGGTCCTGGCTGGCCGCGGAGTTCCAGCGCGCCACCGCGAGCGACCTGGTGGCCGCGGGACGCGCGCTCAGCCGGTATGACGCCCGGCCGTGGGCCGGGCAGCTGGGCATCCCGGCAGCGGTCCTCGCCACGACGCGGGACCGCCTGGTCCGGCTGGCCAAGCAAGTCGAGCTGGCGGAGGCGCTGCGGGCCCACGTGCTCGCGATCGACGCCGACCACGACCTGCCGCTGGCGAACCGCGCCGAGTACGCGCGCCTGACCAGGCTGCTGGTGGACAATGTGGCGGCGGCAAGCGGGCTCGCGCCGGCCAGCGCTGACCCGAGCGGAACGCCGGGCGGTGCCACGTGACCAGGTACGACGTCTCGAATTCCGCGGTCATCGCGGCCACGCCCAGTGAGATCATCGGTGCCTTCCTCGAGGAGGCGGCCGGCCGCAGCCAGTGGTGGCAGCCCTACCTGCGGATGCGCCAGCGCGGCGGCAGGCCCCTGCCCGAGATCGGGGCGGCGGTGGACATCGCCGTCGCCGGCCAGGGCCTGCTCGACCAGGGGTGGTCCACGCGGATTGCCGGGCGGGTGGCCGCCTTCGAGCCGGACCGGCGGCTCGTCCTTGAGTACTTCGCGGGTGACTTCCGCGGCACCGAGGAGTGGACGGTGGACCCGGTCGACCCCGGCCACACGCGGGTCACCACGCGCTGGCGGACCGACCCGCAGGGCGTGGTGCGGCTGGCGGCCAGGTTCGTGGACGTGCCGGGCAGCTACTCGAAGGTCATGCGCGAGGGCTTCCGCGCGATCGAGCGCTTTACCGCCAGCAGAAGGACGCTAGTCCCAGGCATAGGCCGCCTGCCGCCCGCAGGCGGCAGGCGGGTGCGGGTAGCCCGCTGGCCACCCCAGACGCGGGCTACCCGCCGCTGCTGCCGTACAGGGACTCGATCTGCGCCGCGTACTGCTCCATCACGATGACGCGGCGCACCTTGAACGTCGGCGTCAGCTGCCCGCCGGCCTCGGTGAGGTCGCTGTCGAGCAGGGTGAACTTCTTGATCGCCTCGGCCTGCGACACGGCCTTGTTGGCCTCGTCGACGGCGGCCTGGATCTCGGCCAGCAGGTCAGGATCGTCATGAAGCTCGGCGACGGTCGCCATCTCCGGCTTGCCGTTGTCCGCCTTCCACTGGGCGAGTGCCTCCGGGTCCGCGGCCACCAGCGCCGCGATGTAGGGCATCGCGTCCCCCACGACCAGGCACTGGCTGACCAGCCAGTGGGCGCGCAGCCGGTCTTCCAGCACGGCGGGCGCGACGTTCTTGCCCGCCGCGGTGATGATGAGGTCCTTCTTCCGCCCGGTGATCGTCAGGAACCCCTCGTCGTCGAGCGCCCCGATGTCACCGGTGTGCAGCCAGCCGTCATCGTCGATCATCGCCTTGGTCGCTGGCTCGTTGTTCCAGTAGCCCTGGAAGACCACGTGACCCTTGATGAGGATCTCGCCGTCGAGCGCGATCCTGATCGTGACGCCGGGGATGGGACGGCCGACCGTGCCGACCTTCTGCGCATCGAGCGTGTTGGTGCAGGCCGCCGGGCTGGTCTCGGTCAGGCCGTAACCCTCGAGCACGGTGATGCCGCAGCCGCGGAAGAAGTGCCCGAGCCGGGCGCCGAGCGGGGCGGCGGCGCTCCACGCGTACTGCACCCGGTCGCCGAGCGCCGCGCGCAGCTTGGCGTAGACGAGCCGGTCGTACAGCAGGTGCCTCAGGCGGAGCGCCAGGCCGGGACCGCCGGCGTCAAGCGCCATGCTGTAGGCGGCTGCCGTCGCCTCCGCGCGTTCGAAGATCTTTTCGTGCCCTCCGGCGATGGCCTGGTGCTTGGCGCTGTTGTACGCCTTCTCCCACACCCGCGGCACGGACAGCACCGCGGTGGGCCTGAAGGCCGTGAGCTCGGCCGCGGCATCGGCCATGTCGGCCAGCCCGAGCACGGTGCGCGAGTAGATCGCGCCGTACTGGATGAGCTGGGCATAGCTGTGCGCCAGCGGCAGGAACAGCAGGCTCGACGCGCCGTCGTTGAACACCCGGCTGAATCCGTCGTTCTGCATGCAGTTACGGGCGTTGGCGACGATGTTGCCGTGGCTCAGCATGCAGCCCTTCGGGCGGCCGGTCGTACCGGAGGTGTAGATGATCTCGGCGAGGTCGCCGGCCCCGCGGGTCCGGCGGCGTTCCTCGACCAGCTCCAGCGTGACGTCGTCGCCGAGCTTCTTGAGGTCGGCAAGCCCGCCGAAGCGGCTCCCGTCGACCTGCCACGCGTGGGCGAGACCGGGCAGCACGTCTTCAAGCGCGGCGACCATCTCCGCGTGCGCGTCGGTCTCGACGATCACCGCGGCGGCACCGGAGTCGCCCAGGATCCACTCGACCTGCTCGCGGGAGGAGGTGGGGTAGATCGGCACGAGAACGCCGCCGGCGGTCAGGATCGCGTAGTCCAGGAGCGTCCACTCGAACCGCGTCCGCGACATCAGCGCCACCCGGTCGCCCGGCTTGATCCCCGCGGCCATGAGGCCGGCCGCCAGGCCGCGCACCTGCGCGGCGAAGTCGCGCCAGGTCACCGGGGCCCAGCCGTCGCTGGTCCGCCGTCGCAGGCCGACCGCATCAGGCCAGTTCTCCGCATTGAAGAAGACATCATCGGTGATGTTGTCATCCGGATTCACGATGTACGCCGCAGCTGCGGAACATTCCAGCATGGCGGACCCCCCACAAAGATCGGAGCCTGCTCGTCTACTCGATAGATACTCCCGGCGCCGCGCGGCGGTCAGGGCCGAAGGTCACAAGCGCACGGTCCGGCCGGCCCTAGCAGGTCAGCGGGCTCGCCGGTAAGGCTCATCAAGCTACCGCGCGGTGCCGCCGTCACCCGCCGCCCGCCGGGGCGTCGCCGAGCGCCCCGGCGGGCGCGATGTGATCCGCCCCCTGGCCGCGGTTAGCGCCCGGGCCTGTCGGGTGTGCGGAAAGGCTGGCCTAGATTTGTTCGGGTGAATGCCGTACTGACCGCTAGGGGGCTGTCCGCGGGGCACGCCGACCGGGTCATCTTCTCCGGAGTGGGCCTCGTGGTGTCGCCTGGCAAGGTGACCGGCCTGGTCGGCGCCAACGGGGCCGGGAAGTCCACGCTGCTGCGGATGCTCGCCGGGCTGGACGAAGCTGTGCTCGCCAACGCGGGGCGCGACGCCGGGTCCGTGTCGCTTAACCCGCCGACGGCGACCGTCGGGTACCTGCCGCAGGAGCCGGAGCGGCGGGCGGGCGAGAGCGTGCTCGCGTTCATCGGGCGGCGGACCGGGGTCGCCGGCGCCGCCGACGCACTCGACGCCGCGACGGCCGCGCTTGAGGCCGGGGAAGCGGGGGCGGAGGACGCGTACGCGGCGGCGTTCGACCGGTGGATGAGCCTGGGCGGTGCGGACCTGGAGGAGCGGACCGCCAAGGTCGCTGCCTCGCTCGGGCTCACCGGGCACCCGGGAACGCCGGGGCGGCTGGCGGCGCCGATGACCTCGTTGTCCGGCGGGCAGGCCGCGCGGGCGAATCTCGCGTCGCTGCTGTTGTCGCGGTACGACATCTTCCTGCTCGACGAGCCGACCAACGACCTGGACACCGACGGGCTCGCCATCCTGGAGGACTTCGTGGTGAAGCTGCGGGCCGGGACGGTGCTCGTCAGCCACGACCGGGCCTTCCTCGAACGGACGGTGGACCAGGTGCTCGAACTCGACCCGGTGCAGCAGTCGGTGCACCTGTACAGCGGCGGGTACCTCGCGTACCTGGACGAGCGGGGGATCGCCCGGCAGCACGCACGGGACGCCTACGAGAAGTACGCCGACCAGAAGGCGGCCCTGACGATGAGGATGCGGACGCAGGGCAGCTGGGCGGACAAGGGCGTGCGGCAGGCCCGGGCCAAGGCACCGGACAAGGACAAGCACCGGCTTTCCGCGCAGGTCAACCGGACGGAGAAGCTGGCCAGCAAGATCAAGATCACCGAGCGGATGCTGGAGCGGCTCGAGGTCGTGGACGAGCCGCGCAAGGAGTGGGGGCTGCGGATGACGATCGCGGCGGCACCCCGCTCGGGAACCGTCGCCGCAACGCTGCGCGACGCGGTCGTGTCGCTGCCCGGCTTCACGCTCGGACCCGTGAACCTGCAGGTGAACTGGGCTGACCGGGTCGCCGTCACCGGGCCGAACGGAGCAGGCAAGTCAACGCTTATCGGCGCTTTGCTCGGCCGCGTGCCGCTCTCGTCCGGTGCCGCGTCGCTCGGGTCCGGGATCTCGGTAGGCGAGGTAGACCAGGCACGCTCGCTTTTCGACGGTCCCGCGCCGCTGCTTGCGGCGTTCGCCGCGCAGGTACCCGGTCATCTTCCGGAAGACAGCCGGACGCTGCTGGCCAAGTTCGGCCTGAAGGCAGACCACGTGCTCCGTCCGTCCTCGTCACTGTCGCCGGGGGAGCGGACCAGGGCCGCGCTCGCGCTGCTGCAAGCGCGCGGCGTGAACCTGCTCGTCCTCGACGAGCCGACCAACCACCTCGACCTGCCCGCCATCGAGCAGCTGGAGTCGGCGCTTGACGGGTACCCGGGGACGTTCCTCCTGGTGACGCACGACCGCAGGATGCTGGAGTCGGTGTCCGTCACCCGCCGGCTCGCCGTGTCGGACGGCCGGGTCACCGAGGTTGACGTGGCCTGAGACGGCCACCGGCGGGCCAGCCCGGGCGTCTCAGGACAGGCCGGGCCGGACCAGGCCGGTCTCGTAGGCGATCACGACGAGCTGGGCCCGGTCGCGGGCGCCGAGCTTGGCCATCGCCCGGTTGA
Source organism: uncultured Actinomycetota bacterium (assembly GCA_963811335.1). Classification (GTDB taxonomy): domain Bacteria; phylum Actinomycetota; class Actinomycetes; order Streptosporangiales; family Streptosporangiaceae; genus Trebonia. Next base: position 70,748 of record CAWERB010000021.1, read on the forward strand.
CATGGGTCTTGGCGGTCAGCGGGCTCATGAACAGGGCGGCCGCGATCTCGTCGTTGCTCATGCCCGCAGCGACCCGGGCGAGCACTTCCCGCTCCCGATCGGTGAGCACTGACAGTGCGGAGGCGTTGACGGGCTGGGCTGGTCCGCGCCCGGCGATGCTGGCGATGAGCGTGCGGGTGACGCTCGGCGACAGCAGGGCGTCACCGCGGGCGACGATCCGGATAGCGCCGATGAGGTCTTCCGGCTCGGTGTCCTTGACGAGGAAGCCGCTTGCCCCGGCGCGGATCGCCTCGAAGACGTACTCGTCTGTTTCGAAGGTGGTCAGGATGATGACGCGTACCCCGCTCAGCTCGGGGTCGGCGGCGATCTGCCGGGTCGCCTGCAGCCCGTCGGTGCCGGGCATGCGGATGTCCATCAGCACCACCTCAGCCCGCAGCGAGCGGGCCAGGCCGACGGCGGCCGCTCCGTCCGCGGCCTCCCCGACGACTTCGATGTCGGGCGCCGAGCCGGCGATGAACCGAAAGCCGGCCCGGACGAGGGCCTGGTCGTCGGCGAGCAGGACCCTGATCACGGCTCGCGATCTCGGCGGTGCGCGGTCCCGGCTCAGGCGCTGCGCCACCGGCAGCCGGGCGTGGACGGCGAATCCGCCGCCGGGACGCGGCCCCGCGTCCAGGGTGCCGCCGAGCGCGGCCGCTCGCTCGCGCATCCCGGCCAGTCCTGCCCCGGTGCCGTCGCTGCAGGCCGCGGGCGCCTGGCCGCCGTCGTTGACCACGTCCACCTGCAGGTATCCGTCGTCGTGCCGCAGGCTCACGGTCGCGGTGACCCGGCCGGCGTGCCGGACCACGTTGGTCAGCGACTCCTGCACGATCCGGTAGGCGGCGAGGGCGACCGGCGGCGGCAGCGGGCCTGGCGGCCGGCCAGCTCCAGCGTGGTGGGCGTCCCGGCGGCGCTGGTCGCCGTGACGAGCGCGGCGATGGCGCGCAGGTCCGGCTCCGGCATCGCCGGGTTCCCGCCGTCGGCTTGCCGCAGCACCTCGAGGATGGCTCGCAGCTCGCGCAGCCCGGACTTGCTGGCCTGGCGGATCGCCTGGATCGCCTCGGCCACGCTCGCCGGATCCGCGGCCAGCTGCATGCTCGCCGCGGTGGCCTGAACGTTGATCATCGCCATCGAGTGGGCGACCACATCGTGCAATTCGCGCGCGATCCGCATCCGCTCGGCGTCGACGCGCCTGCGGGTTTCCTCCTCCCGGGCCTGCTCGGCCCGCGCTGCGCGGTCAGACTCGGCGGCCAGCCACTGCCGGCGCGCCGCTACCGACGCGCCGACCGCGCCGGCGGCGAGCAACTCGGGCCACATCGTGGCGTTCGGGCCGCCGAACCAGCCGAACGGCCCGAGTAGTCCCTCGGCCGTGAAGATAGCAGCCGCCCCGGCGAGCCCGGCGGCAACCGCGATGCGCCGCGGGCGGGTCAGCGCCACCCAGTACAGGCTGACGATGACCGGAACGAGCGCGGCGCCGTCGATCTGCCCGAGCGCCGCCCATCCCACCGCGCCGCCCACGGCGAGGCCGAGCACCTCCACCGGGCGGCGGTTACGCCAGATCAGCGCGATGGCAGGGGACCGCGAGCAACAGGTAAGCGGCCAGCGGCGGATGGCTGGTCAGGTGCAGGCCGCCGTAGCGGTGCGCCGGATTGGCCTCAACGTAGGCGCCGGCCACGGCCAGTGCGGTCACCAGCGCCACGCCTGCCGCGGCCCGCCAGGCCCGCGGCAGCCTGGCCACGCTCTTGATGCCCATCACCCGGCAGCGTATCGCCGGCGGCGGGGGAGGCGTCATCGTCGCGGCGCAGGCGGGCCGTGCTACCGCGCTGGCAGTACCCGCTGCTGCCGGCGCGGTATCTCGCCGGACGCCAGCTGGACGATGCCCGATTACCTGAGCTCGGCCGAGCCTGGTGATCAGCGGCGCAACCGGGCGCCGCGAGCCGCATGAGGGAGTACGCACGTGCAAACCACCACCACGACCACTGATGCGCCGCACGTCAAGCCGGGCCGCGCCCGGGCGCTGTGCGTTGCGAGCGGCGCACTGGCCGCCGCCCTGGCCTGGACCGTGGTAGCCCACGTGCTCCTTATCCGCCTGACCTTCCGCTTCGGCGCCGGCCAGGCCCAGACAGTCGAGATCGGCCAGGTCACCGGCGTCACCGTGGCGGCCTCGCTGCTTGGCTGGCTGCTGCTCGCCCTGCTCGAGCGGCGCACCGCCCATGCCCGGCGGCCATGGGTCATCACCGCGCTGGCGGTGCTGGCGGCGTCACTGGCGCTGCCGCTGACCGCCGCGACGACCACCTCGGCCGCCGCCGGGCTCATCGCGCTGCACGTGACCGTCGGGGCGGTGGTGATCCCCGGCCATGGCGCGCACGGCCCGGGGACGCTGACCGTGACGGTCACCGCTAGGTGCCGGCCGGGAGCCGGCGGCGGCCCCGGTCCAGACGGACGGGCCGCCGGCGGCCTCCCTGGGTTACCGGCCCGCGGCTCGGACGCTCCGCCGCCGCCGCGGGTGCTTCCGCCGCCGGAAACTCGGTCACCTCGTCGGGGACGCGGCTGGTGCCGTGCCGTAGGCCAGGAAGCGCGGCGATCAGGCCGAGTGCCGCCACGCCGGTGATGAGGTAGAGCGCCGGCCGGTAGGCCGACAGCGTCGCGGCGGGTGACGTGAGCGTGTTCGCGCCGGCCGCGTCGATGACGGCGGTGACCACCGCGAGCACCACCGCGCCGCCGACTTGGAACGAGGTCTGGAACAGGCTCGCGGCCAGCCCCTGCTGCTCGTTCCGCACGCCGGAGGTGGCAGCGACGGTTAGTGCGGAGAAGCCGAATCCGAACGCCGCGCCAAGCAGGATCACCGACGGCAGCATCACGGCCGGGTAATCCGGCGTCACCCCTGCCCTCAGGAACACGGCATAGCCGGCCACGAGCGAGGTGAAGGCGACGACAACCAGTGCCCCCGGGCCGAACCGGTTGAGCAGTCCGGCGACGCGCACCGACAGCACGAGGACGATGACGCCGGCCGGAAGGAACGCCAGCGCGGTCGAGATCGCCGACCAGTGCGCCAGCGACTGCAGGTACTGAGTCAGCAGGAACTGAAAGGACACGTAGCTGCCGAACAGCGTGACCGCCCCGACCTGGGCCCGGCGCAGGGGCGCCGACCGGAAGATGCCGGACGGGACGAGCGGATGGGTGCTCCGCGTCTCGATCAGCGCGAACAGTCCTCCCAGCAAGGCAACCGAGAAGAACGAGGCGATCGTACGGGAAGAGGCCCAGCCTGGCCTGGGCGTCCACCACCGTGTAGACCAGCAGCAGCATGGCCGCGGTGATGACCGCCGCGCCCGGCAGGTCGAACCGGTGCCAGGCCCGGCTCGCCCGGTCGCCCGGCTCGCCCCGCGGGATCAGCGTCAGGGCGCCGAGCAGCACGAGTGCGGCCGCCGGCGCGGACACCAGCAGGGTCAGGCGCCAGCTGACCTGGGTGAGCAGGCCGGACAACACGAGGCCGAGCGAGAACCCGCTGGCGCCGAACACCGAGTAGACGCTGAACGCCCGGTTGCGCAGCGGGCCCTCAGGGAACGTGGTAGTCAGCAGCGACATGCTGGCCGGCGCCGTGAACGCCGCCGCCATGCCCTTGACGATGCGGGCCGCGATCAGCAGGCCCGGGCTTGACACGAGGCCGCCGAGCAGCGAGACGGCGGCGAACACCGCGACCGCGGCGACGAACACCCGGCGGCGGCCGAGCAGGTCGGCGGCGCGCCCGCCGAGCAGCAGGAGGCCGCCGTAGCCGAGCGTGTACCCGCTGACGATCCACTGCAACGACGCGGTGCTCATGTGCAGCGCGCTCCGGATCGATGGCAGCGCGACTCCGACCATCGACACGTCGAGGCCGTCGAGCAGCAGCGCGCCGCTGAGAACGATGAGGATTCCCCACAGCTGGGGGGTCCAGGTGGTTTCTGTTGAGGCGGCCAGCGGCTCCCGCCTGCCGAGGACGATGCCATACGCCCGACTTTATGCATGTACGTGCAATGAATGCAAGTGCAATTAATGTACTTGCAAATATGGAGCGAACGGACTAGCATGCGCGCATGAGCAGGAGCGCAGTGCCCGGCCGCCAGGCGCCGTCAGGCGGCGCTGGGGAGTCCGGGCTCCAGGACCGCGACGCGGCGGTCAAGGCCGCCTGGCGCGCGCTCATCGCGGCTAAGGTCGCATCCTGGAACGCGCTGGAACGCGAGCTCGGGGAGTCGCACGGACTCGGCGTGAGCGACTTCGAGGTGCTCGACTACCTGGCCGCCAAGCCCGACGGCTGCCGGTCCCAGAGCCTGGCCGACGCGGTGCACCTCAGCCAGAGCGCGCTATCCCGGCTCGCCGACCGGCTGGAAAGGCACGGCCTTGTCCAGCGCAGCAATTGCGTTGACGACCGCCGGGGAATCAACCTCGTCCTGACGGCCGCGGGACGGGACAAGCACGACCAGGCACTGCGGACGTACTGCGCGGTGCTGGCCAGGACGTTGCCGCCGGAACTCATCGCGCGCTTCGGGTAAGCGCCGCGGAAGGGGAACCGCGCCTGGCGTTGCGGCTGATGTTTATGATCCTTCCGAACGAGTGCGTGTACCTTCCGCGCCGCCGCACGGCACCATGGAGCGGTGGACACCGCTGTCGTGCTGTTCACCGGTGACCTGGTTGTCAGCCGGACTCACGATGTACGCCGCGGCAGTGGCACATTCCTGCATGGCGGCCCCAGAAGATCGGACCCTGCTCATCTCATCGATCCTGGTCCTCGCCAAGCGACCGCGCGGCCCTGGCCAGCTCGCGCAGGAGTTCGAGGGTGTCGCCCGGGCGCCCGACCAGGACGCGGACGTGCGGCAGGTGCTCGCGGATCTCCAAGGCTTCCTTGGTTGCGGTCCGGACGCCGCCCGCCGTCGTCGGCGAGAGGACGATCAAGTCGGCGGCGGTGTCGGCGGCAAAGGCGATGAGATCGCCCGCCGGCAGGTCGGCGGCCAGGTGGTGGACCTGCCAGTGATCCTCGCGCAGGCAGGCCGTCGCCATCAAGGCAGGCAGCGCGTGCCGGTCGCCCGGCGGCGTCGCGGCCACCGCGACGCCGCGCGGGCGCCCCTGTAGCTGGCGGACCTGGCCGGCGAGGAGCCGTTCGCAGATCGCGGTCGCCCGGTGCTCGACGGCGACAGAAACCTCCCCGACGGCCCACCCCGCGCCGACCCGGTGCAGCGCCGGCGCGATCACCTGGTCGCACACCGTGGTGAGCGACGCGCCGGCGGTGAGCCGCGTGAACTTGCGCAGCGCCCGGATCTCATCCCCGGTCACCAGCGCCACGTACATCCTGACAGCCTGCGCAGGCCAGTCGGTGACCTTGACCTCTTGCGGCGGCACCGTGCCTGCCGCCCGGCTGGCCAGCAGGTCACGAACGTCGCCTTCCGCCACCTCGTAGCCGCGCGGCGTCTTCCGCGCCGGCAGCATGCCCTGCCGGACCCACGCGCAGGCGGTCTGGTAGTGCACGCCGAGCGTCGCTGCCGCGTCTCGTAGCTGCATGGCTGGTTCTCCAAGCTCGATTCTTTAGTGGAGTATTGATTAAGAGTCGCGGGCCCAAGGATGCGACACGAGTATGGGACTGACGTGCTCCGGTGTGATGGGTGCCAAACCCGACGAGGCGTTCACCTGGCATTCCCGGCCGGGGCCATCACGCGCCTGACGCCGCCGTGGTAGCTGGCGCGTGGCGCAGGAGGCGGCTTCGGTCCGCTGCTCGCGCGACAGGCAGTGGATCGGTGACCACCTCGCGGGGACCCTGGTGATCGCGGACGGCCGCTAGACCCGCACCCGTGTCGTTATCGCCGCGCGACGGCACCGCGTCGCATCATGGAGCGGTGGACATCGCTGTCGTGCTTGTTCACCCGTGACCTGCGGGTGCGGGACAACCCGGCGCTCGCGGGCGCGTCCGCGCGGGCCCGCGCGGTGCCTGCCGCTGTTCGTCGTGGACCCGGCGCTCGCCGTGCCGCCGAACCGGGCGCGGTTCCTCGCCGAGTCGCTCGCGGTGCTCAGGGAAGAGCTGCGCGGGCTGGGCGGCGACCTGGTGATCCGGAAGGGCGACCCGGCCGCCACGGCGGTCAGGCTGGCGACGCGGGTGAAGGCGGAGGCCGTATTCGTCGCCGACGACGTGTCCAGGTACGCGGCGCGGCGCACCGTGCGGCTCGCGCGGGAGTGCGCAAGGCACCGGATGGCGCTCGAGGTCACCCCCGGCCACGCGGTCGTTCCCGCGGGAGAACTGCGCCCGGCGGGCAGCGATCACTACCGGGTCTTCACGCCGTACTGGCGCGCCTGGCAGGCCGCCAGCTGGCGGCGGCCGCATGAGGTGCCCCAGGCCGTCGCCGTCCCGGCGGGCATCGAGCCTGGTGAGCTGCCTTCCGCCGGGACGGGCTGCTCGCCGGGCCTCGCGCCGGGCGGGGAGCGGGCGGGCCTGGACCGGGTCCGCGGCTGGCTGGACGGGCCGGCGCAGGGCTACGACGCCCGGCGCGACGACCTGGCCGCCGACGGCACGTCCCGGCTGAGCGCCTACCTGCGGTTCGGCTGCGTGTCACCGCTTGAGCTCGCGCGAGCCGCGCTGCAGTTGCCTGGCGGCGCGGAGTTCTGCAGGCAGCTGGCCTGGCGTGACTTCTTCCACCAGGTCACGGCCGCGTTCCCGGACATGGGATCAGCCGACTACCGGCCGGGCTCGCGCGGGTGGGCGCAGGACCCGGACGCGCTGGACGCCTGGCGGGCAGGACGCACCGGTATCCCCATCGTCGACGCCGGCCTTCGGCAGCTCGCCGCCGAGGGCTTCATGCACAACCGGGCCCGGATGATCACCGCCTCGTTCCTCACCAGGACCCTGAGCATCGACTGGCGGCACGGGTACCGGCATTTCGCCGGGCTGCTCGCCGACGGCGACGTGGCCAACAACGCGGGCAACTGGCAATGGGTCGCCGGGACCGGCAACAACACGCGGCCCGGCCGGGTACTCAACCCGCTGCGCCAGGCGGCCCGGTTCGACCGGAACGGCGACTACGTGCGCCGGTACGTCCCGGAGCTCGCGGGCCTCGACGCGCCGCTCGTCCACACGCCGTGGCGGCTGCCCGCGGCGCGGCGCGGGCAGCTCGGCTACCCCAGCCCGATCACGGGGAACCCGGGATGATCGAAAAGATCTTGCCGGCGACGGTGGCGTGCGCGGAAGCGTTCGCCGACCCGCCTGGCGCCGTGCTGTTCCCTGAGGAAGAGGCGCTGCTGGGTGCGTCGGTGGACAGGCGCCGCCGCGAGTTCGCGACGGCCAGGAGCTGCGCGCGGACGGCGCTGGCGGAACTGGGCGTGACGCCGGCGCCCATCCTGCGCGGTGAGCGGGGCGAACCGCGGTGGCCGCCCGGCTTCGTCGGCAGCATCACGCACTGCGCCGGGTACCGGGCCGCCGCGGTCGCCCGCGCCAGGGACGTACGCTCCATCGGGGTGGACGCCGAGCCGGGCGAGCCCCTGCCGGACGGCGTGCTCGGCATCGTCTCCGGGCCCGGCGAACGGGAGCGGCTGCGCCGCCTGGCGGCCGCGGCGCCAGGCACCTGCTGGGACAGGCTGCTGTTCAGCGCCAAGGAGTCGGTGTACAAGGCGTGGTTCCCGCTGACCGGGCGGTGGCTCGGCTTCGAGGACGTGGACCTCAGTCTCGACCCCGGCGGCACCTTCGCCGCGCGGCTGCTGACCGACGCCGCGCGGGCAGGCGGTTTCTTGCTGACCGGGTTCGCCGGCCGGTGGCTGGCCAGCGACGGGTTCATCGTGACGGCGGTAACCGTGCCGTCCGGCGGCGCACGGGCGAGGGATGAACGGCCGGGGGGCGGGTAGCGGGGGCGCATGGCTGATTCAGAGACCAGCGCCCGCGAGTCGGCGGCCGAACTGCGGATTACCCGGGTCAGTGCGCTCAGCGACCACAACCTCGTCGCGGTGGTGACCTACCTGCTCGCCAAGCACCCGGATACCTTCCCGCCGATGCTTGACGACGCGCTCAGCGCGGTCAGCCCCAAGGCAGGCGGCGCAACGCCCGCCGCGGGCACGGGCTCCGCAGGCGAGGGCAAGCGCGAGTGGTGAGGTAATTGGGGGAGCGGGGTGGTGAAACACGCGCCCGTTCTGGCTAGGTGTTGGGGGCCCGGCGGTCCGCAGTCCGCTACCCGCGCGCTCTCGGGTCAACCGGGCGCGGCGGCTGTCGTCAGGCGACTAGCGCGGCGGCGATTCGCTGAGACCCGGCACATTAACCGCGGAAGCGGCGCTGCGGGAAAGTGGTACCGGTTGATCACCGTGACCCCAAGGAGCAGCCGTGGCGATAACCGCGATTCTTGACCTGCAGCTCAAGCCCGAGTCGGTGGAAACCGCGTCCGAGGTCATCCACGAGACGCTCACCGCCACCCGCGCGTTCCCCGGCTGCTTCCACGTCGCGGTGCTTGTCGACAGCAATGACCCGGCGCACGTGGTCCTCTACGAGACCTGGGAGTCGGTCGAGCACGACAGCGCCTACCGCGCGTGGCGGGCCACTCCTGAGGGCGCCTCCCGGCTCGGCTCCATCCTGGCCGCCGCGCCCAAACTCACCCGGTTCACCGTCGCCGAAGGCGTCTAGCTGACGGCTACCGCTCCAGCAGGTCGCCGACAAGGCCGGCGGCGTGCGCGCGTACGCGGCCTGCTCCGGCACGAGCAGCGGCCCCGCGCCGAGCACCTGGCGGGCCGCGGCGGTGTGATCCGGCGTGGTGAAGTAGGGATGGGCGCCGGCGTACCTGGCCGACAGCTGCAGCATCTTCGGGCCGAGCGCGGCGAGCACGATGGGCGGCAGCGCCTGCCCGCCGCGGTGCTGCGCGGGGTGGTCGAGTTCGTCGAGGAACCGCTGCATCTTCCGCAGCCGCCATGCCCGTTGTCATCTCCCGAACGCCGCCGGGGCGTACGCCACCTATACCGCCACGCCAAGCTCAACGACCGCGCACCCGGCGGCCGCGGTGCCGCCCAGACAGCGGGCCGTGGTAGCCGGTCTGACGGAGAACGCCGCGGCCGTTGAGGTGCCGGCCGCTCTCGTTCTCAGAGAGCGTCGGCAGACAGTGCATGGCATGCTGATGCTCATCGCGCGTACCCGCGCGGGCGGGACTGGGTGAAAGGGGCTGCAGCACGTGGTCCGGGTGTTCCTGATCCGTCATGGTGAAAGCGAGTCGAACACGGGACTGGCCTCCGCTGGCCCGGATTCGGCCCCGCTGACCGCGGCCGGGCACCAGCAGGCCGAGCAGATCGCGCGGGTACTCGCCGACGTCCCGGCCCTGATCGTTACATCGCCATACCTGCGGGCACGCCAGACCGCCCAGCCCACGATCCGCCGGTTCCCAGCCACCGCGTGCCAGCAGTGGCCCGTCCAGGAGTTCACCTACATCGGCGACCTGCTCGGACGGGCCAGCACGGCCCGCGAGCGCGAGCCCTACGCACGGGCGTACTGGGACCGGGCCGATCCCCACGCCGTCAGCCCCGGGGCCGAGTCCTTCACCGGCCTGCTCAGCCGCGTCACAGACTTCCTGAGCCGTCTCAGCACCCAGGAATCAGCGCCGGTCGTGGTGTTTACCCACGGGCTGTTCATGCGAGCCGTCGCGTGGTCGCTGCTGACCGGCATCACCGCACCAGACCAAGAACAAATGCGCAGCTTCCGCGGCTTCGCCAACCGCTACCTGATCCCCAACGCCGGCGTCGTCGAACTACGCCAGGCCGGCAACGGCGCTCCTGCCCTCCTGGGCGGCTCCACGCTTCACCTGCCCGCCGCCTTGGCACCGCGACCACGATGAGTACGCACGTCGGCGTGGTGGACTCGCCGGAATGCAATTTGCGCGGTCACCTTGCTCGGACTGTCCCGCGGGGTCACGCGGTCGCGGCGTGCTATGAGGGGGCCTGGGCGCTGGTCGGCGCGGTCGCCCTGCACCTTGGCGCGCCGGTCCACTTGATCGATGACCTGGTCTTCTCCGGGCAGACGCGTCGGTACAGGAGCTAACCGCAGCAGGCATGACTCAGGTCACCTGCCTGGTCCACCAGAGCGCAATTCCAGGCTAAGCAGTGATGCGGCTTGTACGCCAGGACGCCCGAGCACGTTGGAGGGGTAATGAGGTCAGTCCTTCTCAGTGAAGAACAGGGGCTGGCTCCAGTTTTGCGTCGTGAGTCTGCGCCTCAGCCTCCCTATCCCCGCGTGCGGGGACTTGCTACCGGAAGTTCGAGGCATACCGCGGCGCCTGGTGATCCCAGGCAGGCAGCAGGGGCGGTAGCACGTCGTCCGGCGCTTACCGCCCCTGCCGGTGTCCCGGCCCGGGCCACGGCCAGGGCCGGTCCGGTGGCCGCGATATTGTAAGAGCCCGCTAGCTTTCAACCTCGACAATGGCGGCCCCGCCTGCGGCGCGCTGGACCGCTTCGCATCCTGCCTTCGCCGATGCCTTGGTCTCGTACGCCTCCCCTTGGGCGACGACCTCGCCGTTGCTTGCCTTGAGCCGGAAGCGGTACTTACCCGCGCGGTCCTGGTACACCTCGAACTTGCCAGCCATGCCTCGCTCCTCTCAGTCTCAGAAAGGCACCTGCTGCGAGCTACCCTCACCCAGGCAGATGAACATTGGTCAGCGGTGTCTTCTCCACCGGAGATGCTGAGCGGTGCCGGGAGCACCGGCCAGGCCGCGCGCGCCCGCCTCACCGGTCTCGCCCGGCCCAGCGGGGTAGGCCGCGCTGCCCGGGCCCGGCCCGCCTGGGCCCCGCGGCCCTTGTCAACAGGGAACTCCGCGCATCGCGGAAGGAGCCGTCGCCACGCGTAGGGCGGAAATTCCCCCTTGCGCAGGGTTGCCGCCTTAACGGGCGCAGGGCAGGCCAGTGGCCGCCCTACGAACGCGGCCTTCGGATATTCGGTCGCCGTGGATGGCAACGTCGCGATGATCCGGCAGTTCGCCGACGGCGGCGAGCCGACCTTCCAGCGCATGCTGCCGTGGGCCGCGGACCTGGAACGGTCCGGCAGCGAGGTGGCCGAGTTGCCGGACGCGTTCTGGCAGGGACCGGGCTGCTGACGAACCGGGACCAGCCGAGAACGTGGCACCGGACGGCCTGGTGGCGGCACCAGCACGCGTCGTGATCGGGCGATGGTCGCCCGGTAACTGGCCCATCGCAGCAGGCGGGACGGACCGCCGGCGCGAGCCAGGGCGCGCAAGAGTAGTTCCACTGTTGCTTGCCTCCCCGGTCTCGCCCGTCCCAGCGGGCCGCGCTGCCCGGGCCGACCCGGCTACGCCTGGGTTCCCTGGTTAACAGGGAAAGTCCGTTTATCGCAGAAGGAAAGTTGTCGCCGGGGTGAAGCCCCATGGTGCGGCGTCTCAGCCACCCGCCGGCCCGGGGTTCGCCTGCCCGGAGTCCGCCGTCTCGTACTGGGCGAGCAGTTCCTGCTCTTTGCCCTTGCCGGGGAACAGGAAGAGCACCAGTGCGATGCCGATGGCGGTGGCGACGATACCGACGGTATAGGCCCAGTTGGCGCCCTGCAGGAAGGCGGACTTGGCGCCGGACGTGATCGCGCTGGCGTACTGCGGGTGCTGCTGTGCTACGGCGGCCGCGCTGGAAAACGACTTTTCCAGCTGGTTCTGGACGCTGCTTGTGATCTGCGCCTTGTCGGGCGCGGCCGCGATCGCCTTGGCGACCGCGGCGGCATAGCCGGCGGTGAGCAGGGCGCCGAATATCGACTGCATGATCGCCCCGCCAAGGTCGCGTTGCAGGTCGGCGGTGGCCGAGGCCATGCCGACCCGGTTAACGGGCACCGACGCGGTGAGCGAGTGCGAGGCCGGCGTGCCGAACAGGCCGACGCCGACGCCGATCAGCGCATAGCCGAGGCCGACCTGCCAGTACGGGCTGGACTTGGTCCACAGCACGAGCATGACGATGAAGCTCAGCAGCACGAACAGGTACCCGGCGAGCAGCGTGAAACGGGAACCGCGGGCATGGACAAGCCGGGCCGACGGCGCGGCGACAAGGACCATGAGCGATGGCGGCCGGCAAGCCCGCGATTCCGGCGTCGAAGGTTGAGTAGCCGAGCACGTTCTGCATGAACTGCTGGCCGATGAACAAGGCCGCCATTAGGGAGCCGAACACGATGATCCCGCCGACGGCAGTGACCCAGAACACGCGCCGGCCTGCCACGTGCAGGTCATAAAGGGGATTGGCCGCGCGGCGCTGGCGCAGCACGAAGGCGACGGCCGCGGCGACGGCGACGGCCGCCGTTCCCATGGCCAGCGTTCCCCCGCCCGGCGCCGGCGCGAAGTTGATGGCCAGGATCAGGGCGGTCACCAGCACCACCGACAAGATCCCGCCGAGGTTGTCCACCGAAGCGGTCGACTCGTTCACGTGGGCGGGCACGTACAAGATGACCAGCACAAGGGCGATCAACGCGAAGGGCAAGCGGGAACACGAAGACCGAGCCCCACCAGTAGCGCTGCAGCAAGATCCCGGAAACCAGGGGCCCGAGCACGGCGACGGCGCTGCCGATGCCGGACCACAGCGCGATAGACCGGGTTCTGGCCGGGCCCGACCACAGCGCGGTGACCAGGGCAAGAGTGGTGGGATAGGCCAGGCCCGCGGACAGCCCGCCAAGCAACCTGGCCGCGATGAGCACGCCGGCGGACGGCGCGAAGGCGGCAAGCAGGCAGGCGGGAACCGACAAGGCCATGCCCAGGGCGAGCAGCAGCTTGCGCCCGTAGCGGTCACCGATCGCCCCCAGGTAAAGCACCGAGGCCGCAAGGCCGAGGGAATAGCCGATCGCGACCATGTCCAGTGCCGTCTGCGAGGCCGTGAACGCCTTGCCGATGTCGGGCAGCGCGACGTTGGCCACGGCCAGGTTGATATTCGCGATCCCGGCCGCCAGGATCAGCGTGATCAAGACCAGTCCCGCTCGCCGCGGCGCCGAAGACTGACTGGCGGAAGCCTGACTACCTCCTGGCACCAACGTCCCCCTGGCTCGGGTGGGGCAGGCGGCCGCGTCGCCGGGCTGTCCCCCGCCCCGTCGCCTTCCATTCGACCGCGTTGCGGTCGGCCGCCGCATCGCCCGGAAGGGATGACCCGGCTTCCGGCTCATGGCAGGTGACGGTGCACGGCCGCGGGCGGGTTGGTCCTGCCCTAGCCGCCAACCCGCCAGTGAACCAGCGTGGCGACTGAGGCCTGGCCCGGTTATAGGCCCTCCTGCGTCGGCTGGGCGGCAAGGCCGCTGTCGGCCATGACCCGGCGCACGATCTCGTCCTGCGGCATCGCGGCGGGAATGACCTGCTCGGTACCGCCCGGCAGCAGGTCAAGCTCTCGGTACCAGGCCTTCATCTCGATAGCGCCGTACTGCGAGGCCTGGGGTTTCCCTGCGTGCCGCCTCAGGCTCTCATCGAACGGCACGTCGAGGTAGTAGCAGCAGGTCCGGCCCCGGTGATCATCGATGAGGGCCATGAGCATCTCCGCGTAGTGATCGGCGCTGAGGATGCCCTCGACGATGACGTTGAAGCCGTGACTGAGCGCGTACCGCGTCACGAGGTCGATCAGCCCGATGTTCACCCCTGCGGGCACGTCGTGCTCGCGCAGCACGTCGCGGCGCAGGTTGTCCTGCCCGACGACCGCAAGGTCCCTGCGGCCGTGCCGCCGGCGGATCTCCGCTGCGGTCGACGATTTACCGGACGCCGAGTTTCCCCGCAAGATGATCAACCGCGTTTCGCCCGAGCCAGTCCCGGTCACGCCTGCAAAACTAGCGCTCTTCCGCGCTGGCAGGTCCGCCTTCACCCGTGCGCCGCACCGTGCGTCCCGTGCTGAGCCGGGTGAACGTCTCGGCGCTCATGATCACCGACAGCCGAGACCGCGTACCCGCCGGCCAGCGCGACCCCGTACCGCGCGCCTGCCGCGAGGGCGATCCGCGCTATCTGCTCGTGCCGCGGCTCCATCGCCAGCCGCTCACGCGGTCGCGGTGACGCGGCTGATTTCGGCCAGGACCGGGAACCTCTGCTCCCATCACCCTTCGCCTCGGTCATGGTGTCCAGGAGATCCGCGCGACAGCTCCGCTCCGTGAATCCGGCCGCCATGTCGGGCCGGCATCCAGGCAGACGCGGGGCAGCAGCGCGCAGGGCCGGCGCCAGTTTTGCGTCGTGATTTTGAGCGCGGGCGCGCCGCGGGCAGACTCCGGCCGGCCGCGACTCGGGGCGCCGCAGGCGGTGGTCATGTCCGGGCCGGCGGGAGTGCGACGACGAGCTCGATAGCGGGATCGAAGGAGATCTCCGGAGTGCCGCAGATAATGAGGTCCGCACGTTCCCAGGGCCGCTCGCCGGCCACGAACGGTATCTCCTCGGCCATCCAGTCGCGGTAGTGCCGCGCGGTCAGCGGCCCGCCCGGCTGCCCCACGCGAGCCAGGCTGCGGCGCTCGGCCTCCCGCTCATCGGATTGGACCCAGATCGCTGCGTCACAAGACGGGCGGTTTCGCGGCGGGCCGCCCCGACGCCCTCAATGATGAGCAGGGGACAGCCAGCTGGGACCTCGATCGCCCCCGGGCGCTGGCGTTGGTCCCACTGAGGAGGGCGGAAGGTCACCGGCTGCCCGGCGCGCGCTGGAACCAAGACGCCGTCGATCAGCAGGTCGGCCCACCCGAACCGGGAGTGCCACCATGCGATGTCATCGGTATGCACGACAGCCGATCCGGCTACGACTCCCCGCAGCCGCCCCGCCAGGGTGGTCTTGCCGCTCGAACTGCGTCCGTCCACGGCAAGCACAATAGGGCGGCGACCGGCGGCCTCGCCCTGGGCGGGCTGCATCACCGTGGCGGCGGCAACGGTCAGCGACTCAGCACGCCACGGCCCGGCTTCGGGCTCATCGGGGGCAAGCTGCAGCGCCATGGTAATCAGTCCTCCATCGCCAGCCGCACATACGGCCGCTGGTAACGAACGCACGAGGCTGCCTGGCTGTCAGCCGTGTCCATGGAGCGGAGGATAACCTCCTGCGGTCATGGCCCGCGTAATGACCGGCACCGCCACCGGACCAGCTGAATCCACGGCACCAGTGCGCCCCGCCTGACCAGTCCTACGTCTATCAAGATGCCGAGAAACATACGCAGGGGTGGCTTCAGTCTTGCGTCGTGGATTTCGCTCACAGCAGCTTGCCGGCGCACGATCGGTTTCGATGGGCCGTCGCGGAGCAGCCGTACGACGATTACCTGGCCGGGCGCGGGAAGGAGATCGGGCCATGAGCGGCGTGTCACGCTGGCGCGAGTCCGGGCACCTGGAGCGGGCCGTTCAGACGGCTGGCGGCTGGCCGCTGGCGGCTGAGCCGCGTACTGACGACGGTCAGCTGAATCTGCCCAGGGGCGGCCATGGCGAACTGCCCGACCGCGGACAGCGCGATTACTTCGCGTAACTTGCTGCCCAGGGTGAGGCGCGCACGCAACCGCCTGTCGCTGCCATGTACTAGGGCAGTGGCCTATACTTTCGCGGCAATGGCCAGAGCCGGGTCCAAGGCGCAGCCGCCAATTACCCGCATGGCCGGGTATAGCCTTTGCGGCAGGCAGATCTAGGCAGACAGGGATGACCGCGGTGCCGAGGGAGACCTATCCGTGAGCGATGAGCAGTTGGGCAACGCGGCTCCGACGTTCGATACTGGCGTCCCGCATCCCGCCAGGGTCTACAACGCCATCCTGGGAGGCAAGGACAACTACGCGGCCGACCGGGCGGCGGCCGAGGCCACGATCCGGGCTTTCCCCGGCAACGCCATGGCTGCGCGGGCCAACCGCGCGTTCCTGGCCCGCGCGGTGCGCTATCTGGCCGCGGAGGCGGGGATACGCCAGTTCCTGGACATCGGGACCGGCCTGCCATCGGCGGACAACACCCACGAGGTCGCCCAGGCAGCCGCACCCGGGTGCCGTGTGGTCTACGTGGACAACGACCCGATCGTCCTCGCCCACGCGCGCGCCCTGCTGACCAGCGCCGAGCCGGGCACAACCAGCTATATCGAGGCCGACCTGCGCGACCCTGGGAAGATCCTCCAGCAGGCCTCGCGGCTGCTCGATTTCACCCAGCCGGTGGCCGTCATGCTCGTCGCCGTCCTTCACCTGATCTCCGATGACGACAACCCCCGCCAGATCGTGCACACGCTGATGGACGCCGTACCCGCGGGCAGCTACCTGGCGGTCTCCCACCTTGCGAACGACCTTTACCCCGAGCAGATGGCCGAACTCGCACGCGGGTTTAACGAGCAGGCAGCCGTGAAGGTCATCTTGCGCGACCGCGCGGAGATTTCAAGGTTCTTCGACGGCCTGGAACTCGTGGACCCCGGCATCGCGAAGGTCTCCCAGTGGCGCCACCGCTCCGATCTGGAGGCCACTGCCCCCGCCATCTTGTGGGCCGGGGTGGCGCGGAAACCAGCGTAACGGACGCCGACTTCGCAGGGTGCGGTGACCAGCGAATCCGATCACTCTGTGTGATGACTATCGCATCGACTTCGTGACCGTCACTGCGCAGATCCTAATGGCCGTCCGCAGTCGGCACCAGCCCGTTAGCAGCCCTGACGCAGCAGTACCCGAGACGGGCCCCGGCACAGACACGAGCAAGACAAACGGCCGAGCCGACGCGGGCAGCAGCGCGCAGGGCTGGTTCTGCTTTGGGTGCAGCTCGTTTGGAGTGAAGGCCGGAACCGGTGAATAATCCAGGCCATGCCTGGTCTTGTCGTCCCAGCTGTTCCGGCTGGCTGCCTCGCGGCGCGGCCTCAGCCGACTTTGACGGCGGGCGGCGGCGTGCTGCTGCGGCCGTGGAGTTCCGGCGATGCCCAGGCGGTGATGGACGCCTATCAGGATGAGGCGATCCAGCGCTGGCATGTGCAGCGGGCGGACTCCCTGGCCGAGGCGCGGGAATGGATCTCGGGCTGGCAGGGTGGCTGGGCGGCCGAGACCGGTGCGCACTGGGCGGTGGCCGACGCGGAAAGCGGCATCCTGCTCGGCCGGGCCGCCTTGAAGCACCTGAAGTTCTCTGACGGCACCGCCGACGTCGCGTACTGGACCGTCCCGGCGGCCCGGGGAAAGGGCGTGTGCCCGCGGGCGGTTGACGCGATGGCATCCTGGGCTTTCGAGGTGGCCGGCTTTCACCGGCTCGACCTTGAGCACGCCGTGGGCAATACGGCGTCCTGCCGCGTGGCCGAGAAGGCCGGCTTCGCCGTGGAGGGGGTGCGCCGCAGTGCGTGGCTCCTGGCCGACGGCCGGCACGACGTGCACGCGCACGCGCGCCTGCGGTCTTGAAAGACGGGCGCGGCGGTTCGGACAGCAGGAACGGACCAGGTTTCCCGGCCCTGGGCTGTGCCGGGGTAGAGCCGCTGGTGCTCGCGGGCGAGGTGGAAGCGCCAGTACTCCTCAAAATCGCCGGAGCTGATGACCGCGCGCAGGGCCTGGACGGCTTCGGCGCCGTCCAGGCCCCATCTGGCGCCTCCTATGTCGAGGCGGTCGGCGATCAGATGACGGCATGCTCCCTCGGCTGCATGCCGCGATCGCCAGCCGCCTCGTGGCCGAGCCCGACCTGGTCCTGGAGCGTGCCCGGGCAAACGTCGCTTGGACCACATCGTGGCCGTGCGAAGTGATCTGTCTCGCTATGGCCGAATGGTGCGGTCAGCCTGTCGGATCGGCAACTCCTTGCCGAGGGCGCCCGGTCGCCCATGGCATCCGGCCCCTGTCGCTGCGGTCGGCGCGCTTGTGGCGCTCTCGCCGCTCCGGGCGATATCATTCATAGGGCGGGTTAGGGCTACTCAGCAGCTGGCGAATGCGCGCGACTCGTTCGTCGTCCCACTTGACTGCGGGGTCGGGCTCGAGGAACGCGATCGCGACGCTGCCCGCGCCCAGGGCGGGCAGCGACCACTCGCGCGCGGTCGTCGCGCCGAACGGGCTGGCGCTGACCGTGGACGCGGCGATCCCGGGGACTGGTTGGGCCATGATGACCAGCCCGCGCAGCGCGGCGTCGACCAGCGTGGTCAGCGTGTCGAAGGTGGCGCCGCTCTGCGGCCGGATCCGGTAGCCGAACAGCGTGGCGAGCAGCTTCCAGGCTGCCGCGACGCGGGACCGGCGTTCCTGCTCGGACGCGGCAAGGGCCGCGCGCACGCGGTCGCGCCGGCCAGCGTCCGCGATGGAGCCGAATGCCGCTTGCAGGGCGATGTACGTCTGCCACTCCGGCGAGTCGGCTAGGGCCTGGAAGTCAAGGAGCGCGAGCCGACGGAACAGTTCGGTCAGCAGCTCGTGGCGCTGCCCGGGCGTGTCAAGCTCGCCAGGGAACTCCCTTACGACCTGTCGGATCAGCGCGTACTCCGCCTGGACGATCCCTGGCGGGGCCCCCTCCTTGGCCAGTTCCTCGATCAGGTCGCCGTAGAACAGGTCCTTGTACGGCCAGCGCCGGTAGGCGGCGCTGCGCGAGACGTCCGCGTCGCGGATGACGTCCTCGAAACTGATGTGGTCCAGGCTGACCGTCAGTCCGGCGCGGTGCACCATGGCGGCGGCCGCCCGCAGCATCCGCCCCCGCAGTTCCTCGTCGGGGAGCCGCTCGCCGCGGCGCCCGAGGCCGGTCGGGGCCTGCGCGTGATCTGCCACTGATACCTGCCTGCTTGTATCGGGGCCCTTGAGAGGGGACCTTGGACTCTAGATTTGAAATACCGTATTTCAGATTCTGAGATCAGATTAGGTATCAGCATATCTGGAGGAGGCCATGAAGACCTGGATGTCCTATAGCGACCGGCTGCGGTCCATGTACCCGGGCGGCCGGGGCGACGTGCGCGCGCGCCGCCTTTCGATGCTGTGGGCTAGCGTGTTCGGCCTGGGCCTAGGGCCACGGCGGTGGGTATGCCTCGAGGTGACGGGGCGGAAGTCCGGCCGGATCGTCCGCTTCCCGCTGGGGATGGCGGACTTGGGTGGTCAGTGGTACCTGGTCTCGATGCTCGGCGAGCACTGCAACTGGGTGCTGAACGTGCGGGCCGCCGGCGGCCATGCGGTTATCAGGCACGGGCGCGTCATCCACTGCCATCTCGTCGAGGTGCCGCCGGCCGAGCGCCCCGAGATCTTGCGCCGCTACCTGCGGAAGGTGCCCGGCGGCCGCCCGCACATCCCCGTCAGCCGGCACGCGCCGGTGGCTAACTTCGCGGACATCGCGCCGAGGTACCCCGTGTTCCGCGTGGTTCCCCGAGAGGGTGGCCAGCCGTGAACGGGCCGGGCCGCCGGCGCCGCTGGTGGCGGTGGCTGCTGGCCGGGGTGGTACTCCTCGCCATCATCGTCGTGGGCGGCGCCGCGATCTTCGTCAGGTCCCAGCCGTCCGCGGCGCCACTGACGCTGCCCCCGGGCGCCGCCAGGCCGCCGGCCGGGCCGGCCGACGGCACCTGGGACGTGACCGCGGGCTCTGTTGCCGGGTTCCGCATCAGGGAAAGCGCCCTCGGCTTCGGTGATGACGTGACCGGCAGGACGACCGCCGTCACCGGGACGGCCGCCGTCGCCGACGGCCGGGTCACCAGAGCGGTGTTCCGTATCGGCCTGACCGCGATCACGGTCGGCGGCAAGCGCAGTCCGCAGTTCGCCGCCAGCCTGGACACGGCCGCTTACCCGGATGCGACGATCACGCTCGCGGGCCCGGTGCGGCTGCCCGCGGGGTTCGGCGCCGGCCGGACTGTCACCGCGGCCTTCCCCGGCCAGCTCACGCTGCGGGGCGTCACGCGGCCGGTCACGATTACGGTCTCGGCCCGCCGAGACGGGACCACGGTCGAGGCCGCGGGGTCGCTCCCGGTCGCGTCAGCGCGCTGGGGCATCACGCTGCCAGCCGGATTCGGCTTTCTCGGCGGGCTTTCCAGCGGGGCGACCGCCGAGTTCCTCCTCATCCTGCACAGGAGCGGGTGACAGCGACGGGCGGCACTATGGCGCGCCCGCGGCGAGAGCAATCCGAGCGATCCGACCCCACCACGGCAAGACCCGAACCGCCCATGGCGCTCCTGAACAGTCCTCGCAAGCCCAGGCCAAGGCTGTCCCGAGTTCGCCCGCCAGTGCCGCACCCTGCTGTTACTCAAGGCAGGACCGGCCGGACGCGGGGCAGCGACGCCCAGGGGCGGCTCCGCTCTTGCATCGTGATTCGTGCAACCCGCGGGGCGGGTGAGGCCGAGGCCTGCGGCGGATGGCGGACCGGCAAGCAGAGGCGGGGTAGACGTGCCCCAGGACAGATACGAGCAAGGCGAATCACTGAGCCAGTGAGCTCCATGATGATAATCCTTGATACCAACGTGGTGTCGGAGTTGATGCGACCGGAGCCTGACGTCCGCGTGCGGCAGTGGGTGAGCGAGCGGCGCGCCGATGAGCTCGCCACTACCGCTATCACGGTCGCCGAGATTCGCCATGGCATCGAACGCCTTCCTGACGGGCGGCGGAAAGAAGCTCTGCTGTCGGCCGCGACAGACCTTTTTGCCGGGCTCGGTGATCTTGTGCGGCCATTTGATGGCCTCGCGGCCGCCTGGTTCGGTCCGGTGATGGTCCGGCGCGCGCGCCTGGGCTTGCCGATCCAGGGCTTCGACGCCCTCATTGCGGCCATCTGCCGGGCTCACGGGGCGGCCCTGGCGACAAGGAACGTCAAAAAGACTTCGTGGAGACCGGGATAGAAATCGTCGATCCATGGGCCGCGCCCGGCTAGCCACAGCCACCGGGGCAGGCTGGGCAATCGAGCATGAATTTCACCACGGGGGTCCTCATCGTGGACCGGTAGGGTCGGATGCCATGACACTGATACGGCTGGCCCTTGCCGTCCTGCACGATGCGCACGGCCGGGTCCTGGTGCAGCTGCGCGAGCCGGATAAACCGTACGGCGGCATGTGGGGCCTGGTCGGCGGGCACATCGAGCCCGGCGAGACGCCCGAGGATGCCGCTCGCCGTGAGGTGCGCGAGGAGACCGGGTTCGCTGTCGGTGAGCTGGCGCCGTTCGGCCATGTCATCGCCGGCGGTGTCGAGCGGTTCGTGTATCACGCGCGCGCCGGCGGTGAGGTCGTGCCGGGTGAAGGCGTCGCCTACGAGTGGCTGTCCACGCTGGACGATCGCCCGTTCGTTCCCCAGGACGCCGCCGTGCTTGGAGAGTTCCTCGCGCGCCGCCCCAGCCGCTCATGGAGCTGACGGTGCCTGAAGCGCGCCGCCTGATCAACGCCACCCTCAGCACACGTTGAACACGGCGCCTCGCTCACACCTGACAGGCAGCCAGTCACATCCGCCCTGCGAGGTGCCCTGAGACAACGGCAGACGCGGGGCAGTGCCGTACAGGGGTGATCCCACTAATGCGTCTGGAATTGGTCGTGGTTGCCGAGAGTCTGGCGGGCCAGGGAGCCAATGCCATCCTCGGTGGCCCGTCCGTCCGCGGAACAGGGTGGCTGGGCAGGCGGCTGGTGACGGCGCAGGGCCAGGGCCGCCATGCGGGCGCGGGCTCGCGGCGGCAGGCCGGCGGTGGCGCCCGGCCCCGGACCGGGGGCCAGGCGGGCAGGACGACCCCTTTGCATGCCTGCGAGGGCAGGGTGCGGAGCCGCGGGAGTGCCAGCGGCGGCCGGGATCACGGCGGGCAGCGCCGCCCGCCCGCAGTTGCGCGCCTGGCCCGGCCACTCTCCGCGCGCCGTCGGCCAGCGGCCGCCTTGTTGCGGGTAAGTGACTCGACCCCTTGCGAGTATCTCACCAGGTCGAGCCACGGACGCGGGCTGGAACGCACGGGGGTGATTCCACTTTTTGCGTCGTAAATTTCGCTCAGCGCTTACCGGGTGGTGCTGATCCTGCCCGGCAACATGCGTCAGTTCAGGCGGCGCGGGCCATGTGCCGTTCATGCCTCCCGGCCGGTTGCCGCAGCGGCCATTGCGGCCTGTCGGAGTCCGGGCCGGCGCGATCCTCGCTAGCCAGGTCATCGACCCGCATGGCGAGCAGGACGGCACCGTCAATCAGGAGGTCACGCTCGAAAGGGGTGATGCTGCCCCGGTCAGCCTGCTCGCGGAACAGCCCGCACATGTGCTGAAGTGCCTCGTCAACGGCAAGAACTGTAAGCACGATTCCCACCTCCACCTCAGGTGTACCGCCACCGGTGCATAGTCAAGGCAGAGGCTTTGGTCCTCACCACGGCTGCCGTAATACCTCGCGAAGATCAGCCCGATCACGAGTTCCGGCCTCATTGTGCCCAGGCGAGACCCAAGGGCTGGTCGGCTACGGCCACCTCTAACCAGCCCGCATTCCCCGATCAGCAATCCAGGACAGACAGGAGCAAGAAGAAGCCACCGCCTGCAAGTACGCCTTAAATCACCGGACATTGCAGGTCAAAGGAACTTTTCATGTAACCAAACAGCCTGCGCTTATCCCAGGCGGAAGCCCGAGGTTAGGGTGCTGCTCTCTAACCGAGGGTGGAGTCCAAGTTCTACTCCCGGGCCGATGTGCGCCAATCGCCTGATAGGGAGCATTGGTGTTATGAGAAACACCGATGTAGTGACCGTGCGGGGTCTGCGTAAGGCGTACGGCAACCGAGTGGTGGTGGACGATCTCGATCTCGACGTCCCCGCCGGCGAAATCGTCGGATTGATCGGCGCCAACGGTGCCGGCAAGACGACAACCGTGGAGTGCATCCAGGGACTGCGCAGGCCGGACGCCGGCCAACTGCAGGTCCTCGGGTACGACCCCGTTACCCAGGCCACCCAGTTGCGCCCGCACGTGGGCAGCCAGCTGCAAGACTCGGCGCTGCCGGACCGGCTGCGGGTCGCCGAGGCCATCGAGCTGTTCCGCACCCCGCACGGCTGGGACGGTGCCGAACTGCTCGACCAGTTCGGACTGACCGCGCGCCGCCGGACGGCGTTCGCGTCGCTCAGCGGCGGCGAACGGCAACGGCTGTTCCTCGTGCTCGCCCTGCTCAACCGGCCCCGGCTGGTGATCCTGGACGAGCTGACCCAAGGGCTGGACCCGGCCGCGCGCCGCGACGTCTGGGCCGCCGTCCGCCAACTGCACGAAGATGGCACCACGGTACTGCTGGTCACCCACGAAGTGGACGAAGCCGAAGCGCTGTGCAACCAGGTCATCGTGATGCGAGCCGGCCGGGTGCTCGACGCGGGGACGCCGGCGGAACTGGTGAACCGGCACGGCCCGGCGGCGACAATCCGGTTCAGCATGACCGATCCGTCCGGCGGGCTGCTGGACCAGGTCAGCAGGCTTGACGGAGTTCGCTCGGTGGACCGGACCGGCCCCCGGGTCGTGGTGTACGGGCACCGCCGCGTCATCGCGCACGTCTGTGCCGCCCTGGTCCGCTGGGAGTCGGTGCCTGATGACCTGAGCGTGCAAGTCCCGACGCTGGAAGACGCGGCCATCGAGCTGATCGGAGCAGGACAATGAACGGCCAGACAATGCGGCTCATCCGGGCCGAGCTCACCCTCATGCGACGCGACCCGCTGGTGCTCACCTTCGTGTTCGCGTTCCCGATCGTGACCATGCTGATCATCGGCGGCGCGTTCGGCACCAAGCCGGACCAGGCGTTCGACTTCACCAACCCCGCGCACTGGTACGTGGCGTCCTACCTCACCGTGGTGATCGGCGCCATCGGCCTGGTCATGGTGCCGGTGCACCTGGCCTCCTACCGGGAGCGCGGCGTGCTGCGCCGGTTCGCGGTGGCGGGCTTCCCGCGCTGGTCGTTCGCGGTCGCCGAGCTCACCGTCGGCCTGGTGACGACCGCGGTGGCCTGCGCGCTGCTGCTCGCGGTCGCCGCACCGGTGTACGGGCTGCCGCCCATGCACAACGCATGGCACGTGCTGGTCGCGCTCATCATCGGCGCGGTGTGCTTCGTCGGCATCGGCGTGCTGCTCGGCTCGGTGCTCCGGTCGGCTCGTTCGGCCCAGGCGGTGGGACTGCTGCTGTTCTTCCCGTCCTTCCTGCTGGGCGCGGGCGGACCCCCGCCGCACGTCATGGGCTCGGCGGTGCGGACGGTCGCCGGGCCGCTGCCGCTCACCCTGCTGACCACGGCGGTGCGCGAGCCGTGGCTTGGCATCGGCACCGCCACCACGTCACTGATCGCGCTGGCGGCGCTGACGGTCGCGGTTACCGTCATAGCCGCCCGCCGCGCCGTTCTGTGACGGTGATCGTGATATCTCGTAGAATCCGCGACATGACCGCAGAAATCAGCCCGGAACTGCCCTTTGCGGCAGGCCGGGCTGGTTTCTTGGCGGCGGCCGGCGTGTTCACGGGCATCACCGCGCTCGGCTTCGGGCTGGGCCGGATGCTGCCCGGTCCGCCCCCGGCAGCGATCACGGCGGTAGCCGGGGCGGGTGCGGTCGGCGCTGCCGCCTTGCTATTGCGCCAGCGCCGGCCTTTGCTGCTGTACGCCGTGATCGGGGGCGCCGGGATTACCGTCGTCGGCGCCAACTGGTCGGCGAACCCGGTCTGGTTCGCGATGCTGCTGATCGGCGGCTGGTGCGCGCTGGCCGGGGGGCGCCGCATCGGCGTGCCGTACTGGATTGCCATGATGGCGCTGTTCACCATCGAATGGGCGTGGATCAAGCCGGACTCGGGGTGGGGGGCCTGGCTCGCCGGCGGCACGTTCACCTTCCTCGGCGGCCTGCTGGTCCGGTACCAACTCGACCTTGTCGCCCAGCTGCGCGCGGCCCAGGCCGGCCTGGCGGCGAAGGCCCGGGCCGAAGAACGCAACCGCATCTCTCGTGACCTGCACGACATCATCGCGCATACGCTGACCGTCTCGCTGCTGCACGTCATGAGCGCCCGGCTGGCTGTCGAGCACGACCCGGCGGACGCGGCCCGCGCGCTGGCCGAGGCCGAGCGGCTAGGCCGGGAAAGCCTGGCCGAGGTCCGGCAGGTCGTCGGCATGCTGCGTGCGGACAGCGACGCGGCTCAGGTACCTGGCGCACCGCTCCCCGGCATCGAGGGACTGCCCGCCCTGGTCGAGCGGTTCCAGTCGGCCGGCGCGAACGTCACGTTGTCCGTGGACGGCGACACCGGCCGGCTGCCGGCCACCGTGGGGCTGGCGCTGTACCGGATCTTGCAGGAGGCGCTGACCAACGTGGTCAAGCACGCGTCCGGCGCGCCGGCCACCGCGCGGCTTACAGTGTCGTCTCTCGCGGTGACGCTTGAGGTGGACAGCCTGGGCCCACCCGGGACCGGAACCGGGTTCGGCGTGATCAGCATGCGCGAACGAGCCGAGTCGCTCGGTGGCCACTGCGAGGCCGGCCCCAGCGGGGCTGGCTGGCTGGTACACGCCGCGGTTCCGCTCACCGCCGCGCCGCACCCGGCTACGGAGCGAACCCAATGATCAAGGTGCTGCTCGTCGATGACCAGGAGCTGGTCCGGGCCGGGTTGCGCGGCATCCTGCGCAGCCAGTTCGGCTTCAACGTCGTCGGCGAGTGCCCGGATGGCAGCACGGTAGCGGCCGCGGTCGACGCACTCACGCCGGACGTGGTGCTGATGGACGTGCGGATGCCGCTGGTCGACGGCATCGCGGCGACCCGGCAGCTACGTGACCGGGACAGCACACCGCCGCCGGTGCTGGCGCTGACCACGTTCGACGACGATGAGGCACTGGCCGGCATGCTCCGGGCCGGTGCCTCCGGTTTCGTACTCAAGGGGATCCCCGCCGACGACCTGCAGCGGGCGGTACGCGTCGTCGCCGAAGGCGGCGCGTGGCTCGACCCAGCGGTCACCGCCCGGGTACTCGCTACCTACCGCTCGGCACCGCTGACACCGACCGCCGTGTCTAGTGCGGCGCTCGACGCGTTGACCGCCCGCGAACGTGAGGTACTGACCATGATCGGCGGGGGCAAGACCAACGCCGAGATCGCCACCGCGCTGTTCGTCAGCGAAGGCACCGTCAAGACCCACATCAACCACGTCTTCGCCAAGCTTCAGCTCCGCGACCGCGCCGCCGCCGTCGTCTTCGCCTTCGACCACAACCTCGTCACCCGACCCGGCTAGCCCGGACGTAGGCACTTGCCACTCGCCCGCCAATCTTCAGGGAATTCGCACCCGGCCAGGCGTGACTCGGAATTTCCCTGAAGAGCAAGGTTTCCCCGTTGACCGGCGACGGGCAGGCCGGCAGCCGCCCCTGTTACGCTGTCACGAAAATGTGGTGGACGTTGCGGGTGATGGCGGGTCATCATCCTCGTGTGGATGACGGGCAGCGGTATCTGCGGGTTCAGGCCGGGTACCGGGGGCGGCTCGGTGTAGCGGTCGGGGTGTTCGTCGCGGTCGATCACCTGCGGCGGGCTGGGCGGCTGACCGCAGAGGATGAGGCGCTTTACCTCGATATCGACGACTGGTTCAACGAGCACCTGCCCAACCCCGACCCGGGAGCTGTGGTGTACGAGGACGAGCACCAGGTCGGGGTCATACCGTATGTCCGCGGCGTGCCGGATCCCCCGCCACAGGGCGTGACGCTCCGCCCGACCACCGCCGGGTCGAAGCGGGCGGTGGCCGCCTCCCCGATCCGGCACGTGCTGTTCGACGCCGACGGCGTCTTGCAGGAAGTCCCGGGCGGGTGGGAGGCCGGGACCAAACCTTACCTCGGCGAGCGGACGACGGAGTTCCTGCGCCGCGTCTGGGATGAGGAGCTCCCAGCGCTTTCCGGGCAGGCGGAACTCCTGCCGCTGGTCGCGGCGGCACTGGCGGATTTCGGGGTGACCGCGCCGCTTGAGGAGGTCTTCCAGGCGATCTGGCTGCGGATCAGCCGGCTGAGGAGACCTTCGCACTGGTGCGCGCGCTGCGGCGCAACGGGTACGGCGTCCACCTGGGCACCAACCAGGACAGGAACCGGGCGGTCCACATGCGCGAGGCGCTCGGCTACGACGCGCACTTTGACATCAGCTGCTACTCCTGGGAACTCGGCGCGCGCAAGCCCGATGCTGCGTTCTTCGCCGAGGCCGCCCGCCGGATCGGCGGGGTGCCATCGTCCATCCTGTTCATCGATGACAGCGACCGCAACGTCGCCGGCGCCCGTAACGCAGGCCTCGCCGCCGAGCAATGGACCCTCGCGAACGGTCACGCCACCTTGCTCGGCCTGCTCGCCAAGCACGGCGTCGCCGCCATCTAATACAACCCCGAAGCCAGTGGACGCAACAAGGTTGCGCACGGCAGAGCCACTCGGCGGCACTCTCAAGCTCATGGGGACTACACCGGACCGTGCCCGCGCTGCGGCGGTCCCCTGGCCGCGGTCATTTCAGCGAGCTATGCTGGCCATGGCAGCTAGCACACCTGCCTGTCTCCGAGTTGCCCCGGCCCGGCGCCGGCGGTAGCGGCTGAGGACAAGAGCGGCGCAGCCCTCGTGTGGTCCTTCCTTCCCATCGTGATAACTCTGCGGTGGCCGGACGCCGGGACGAGGTCACCGGACCGAGGAAACGATGGCGCACGACAGGATTAAGGCGGCTGCCCGTAGGCGCATGGCGGAGACCGGGGAGTCCTATGCCACCGCGCGGCGCGCGGTCATCAAGGAGTTCCGGGCCGCAGGCAGCGGCGCCCCGGCCGGGGAACCGAGATGGTTCGCAATCAGCTACAAGGACATGGGCCCGGTCTCGACCTGGGCCGACACTCTGCTCGGCGGGGGGCCGGCGGGAGGACGGATCGAGGTCGGCGCCGACCAGCTCAGGCTCCGGATGGCCGACTTCAATGTCGACGTGCCGCGCGCCTCCGTCCGCCGGGCCGCCCGGTCTGCGCATCAGGCAAAGGGAACGATCGGCGTGCACGCCAGAGGCAGCAGCTGGCTGGCGAATGGCTCGGCAGACGGCCTGGTAGAGATCGAGATCGACCCGCCCTGCCGAACGGGGCGCAGCCTCAGCACCTTCTTCCTCCGGATGAAAGTCACCGAGCTGATCGTGAGCCTGGTCGACCCGGACGGTTTCATCGCCGAGGTCCAGCGTGACCGCAGCCACCCGCCCACCGGCTCGCGGAAGGAGTGACCAGCCGTGGAACGCAGGTCCGTCAGGGTCATGGCAGTGCTCCTGACCGGGCACTCCCTAGCCGCGGCGTGGACATGGCGGGACATCCGGCAACAGCCGGCCCAGCAAGTCCGGGGAAGTAAGACCTTCTGGCGGGCCTTCAGCGCGGTTAACACCCTCGGCTCGGCCGGCTACTGGCTGATCGGCCGCCGTTACCGTAGGCCCGGCCACGGTAGGCGCAGCGGCCGGGCGCAGCAGCGTCATGCCGCCCCCGTAGCCGGCCCGCCGAACATCCGCCTTGCGTCGTAGGTGGCGCGGCAACGCGCCAGCACCGCCCGGTCAGATTTCGGTATTCGGCTTCCGCTACGGCATGCCGGCGCACTCCGGCCTTCACGGCCGAAGTGGAAGGTTCACGGCAAAGACCTCTCCCCTCCGGATGGGTAATCATATACGATCACGTTGATCGTCGGACGGAGCCCGGCTCGCGCCCGTCCCGCTGAGCGGCGTGAACCGCGGGGAGAGCCCGGCTCGGCGGTACGCGCTCGAGGAGGTGACGTGTTAACGGGCCGCGCGGCGACCAGGGCACCAGGCGAAGGGGGTGAACGTGGCCGGGAGAGTAGCAGGCAAGGTGGCCTTTATCACCGCGCGGCCAAGGCAGAAGCCACGCGGTGCGGCTGGCCGAGGAAGGGGCCGACATCATCGCGGTGGACATCGCCGCGGACATCGCCAGCGTGCGGCGGTTCTATCCAGGCGCGACCGAAGCCGATCTGGCGGAGACCGTCAGGCAGGTCGAGGCGCTGGACCGGAGCATCGTGGCGATCAAGGCGGATGTGAGAGATTACGACGCGCTGAAGAAAGCACTGGACGACGGCATCGCCCAACTCGGCCGCGTGGACATCGTAAGCGCGAACGCGGGCATCTGGATCTTCGGCGACCTGGCCCACGAGGTGGCAGAAGGCGACTGGCAGGACCTCATCGACGTGAATCTCACCGGAGTGTGGCACACGGCCAAGGCGGCCATTCCGCACCTGATCGCCCAGGGGACCGGCGGGTCGATCATCATTACCAGCTCGACCGCGGGCCTGAAGGGCACGCCGCACGCCGCGCAGTACGTCACGAGCAAGCACGCCGTGATCG
This sequence comes from uncultured Actinomycetota bacterium, assembly GCA_963811335.1. Classification (GTDB taxonomy): domain Bacteria; phylum Actinomycetota; class Actinomycetes; order Streptosporangiales; family Streptosporangiaceae; genus Trebonia. Next base: position 99,851 of record CAWERB010000021.1, read on the forward strand.
GCCTGATGCGGACGCTCGCCATGGAGCTGGCGCCGCACTCGATCCGGGTGAACACCGTCAACCCGACGGGCGTCGACACGATCATGATCCAGAACGAGGCGACGTGGAAGCTGTTCCTGCCTGATGTCGAGCATCCCACGAGGGAGCAGGCCGCCGAGGTCTTCACACCGACCAACGCGCTGCCAGTGCCGTGGGTCGAGCCGCGGGATGTCTCGAACGCGGTCCTCTTCCTGGCTTCGGACGAGGCCAGGTACATCACCGGTACCACGCTGCTCGTCGACGCCGGTTACACCCTCAAGTGAAATGGACCGGCGGACCAGCAGGACGATTACCTGGTTGATCACCCGGACCCCGGCGTAGTCCTGGCCGTCTCCAAGGTCTTCAGACAGGACTTCAGCACATCCCATGGCGCGGGATGCCTCGATGATCGCGGAATCCCAGTACGAGAGCTGGAACCGCTGACGCGTGTCCAGCGCTGCCATCAGGATCGCGCTGGTGATGTCCTGAACCGGGAAGCGGCGGAATGACTCGATGAGCCGGACAGCCTGCTGGTGCGTGATGGGGTCCGGCGGCTGGCGCGGGTTGCCTGCACGTAGAACTCCTGCAGCACCTGGACCGGCAGTGCCAGGTCACGGCCGGCCAGGATGTCGTTGGCCTGCTTGGCCTTGTCCTGCTCCGAGGGGTCGCGTGAGATCGCGTAGAGCAGGATGTTGGTGTCAACGGACTGCACGGTCGTGAACCTCGTCGCGGTCAAGCCGGTCAGCCGCGCGGAACTGGCCGATCTCGGTTTTGCGTCGTGAATTTTGCCACTGGCCGGGACGCGCCGGGGCCCTGGCAGCCGGAAGTACAGAGTGTCGCTAGCCTGCTGGGTCTCGGATCATGACTCCCGCCCGCCGAATTGCCATCTGTGCACCTCGATGCTGGCGTAACCGCCCGGGGTCAGGATGGCGCATGCCGTGTCCGGGTCTGGTGCCCGGAGTAGCACTGCCGTGCCCAGCCAGGCGGTGCCGTCGTCGGACAGCAGCGGCCCGTAGGCGATCAGTTCCTCCCGGCCGGGCGGCACGATGAGGTCGGCCCTCTGTCCCACGCCGAGGCCGAGCACTAGATAGCGGTTGCCGTCGGCCGGGCCACCGGGAAAGTCCCACATGGTGCGCCCTAGCAGGTTGCCCCACCGGCGCAGCAGCACGTCCCGGTATACGCCAGCCTGGTAATACGGCTCGTCGAAAGCGAACGCGCGGGCGGCACAGGAATCGGGCAGTCCGACGATGTGCACGCTGCCGGTGGGGGTGTCGCCGTCGCCGTTCACGGTCGGGCCGCGGGCGATCATCTCCGCCTGGTACCGGTCCATGTAGGACCAGTGTTGCTCCAGCAATTCGTCTCGCAACGTCATAGAGCCGGGCCGGTCGCGGTGGTAGCAGAAGAACTCCATGCCCACAGTTTTAGCCATCACGCCGGCAGGCGCTCATGCCGTGATGGTCTCGGCCTGCCGCAGGATCTGGTTCAGTCCGTCATCGCCAGTCCGCTGATGATGGCCCGGGCAACGGGCGACGGGTCAGTGCCGTCGAGCGCGAAGCCGGCGGGCGCGCTGACCGCGGGCTGGGCGATCTCCGGGGCCCGGTGCCGCGGTGCGGCCAGGTGGCCGTGTGCACGATGAACGGGTGGCACAAGAACACGTCCCCGGCCCTCCCCGTCGCGTGCGCGACCGGGCGGCGCAGCGTCGAGGGGGACCAGAGCCGGGTGCCGGCGTCCGTGCCCGCCTCGCCGTAGGGCGCCAGGAACCGCGCGACGGTCAGGTGCGAGCCGCACACCAGCCGCGTGGGCGCGTCATCGGGCCCGACGTCGGTGAGCAGGAGCAGCGCGAGCAGCCCGCGGGCCCGGGAGCGGACGTTCACCCACCAGTGCTGCCCGGCCGGGCCAGGGTAGCTGCCCTCGATGTGGTAGCAGGCGTCCGCCCGGTCCTCGGACGGGAACCGCACGGCTACCGCCTCCCCGATATCCACCGACGGCTTCCAGCGCCCCGGGCCGATCAGCTCGTCATAGGCGGCGGTCAGCGCCGGCGCCATGTAGGCCGCTGTGAACGGCCCGCCCGACAGGGACAGGCTGCCCGCTTCCATCAGAGGGCGCCAGGTGCCGCGGTGGTCCTGGCGGACGCCGCGCTGTCCCATCGCCGTCCAGATCAGGTCCCGGCACGCCGCTACCGTGCCCGCGTCCACGCCTTGGCGGACGGCCACGAACCCGTCTCGCACAAAGGAATCGATGTCCACATAGACATGATGACTCGGCCAGCGCGGACCAGTCATCTGCTTAATCGGCCTCGAACCTGGCAAGAGTTGCCTGGAGGCTTCCCCTCGCTATGAGTCAGTGTCCGCTGACGCCCGCCGGGCGAACCCCGCTCGCGGGGGGGCAGCAGTGCAAGGGGTGGTTCGAGTTTTGCGTCGTGAAATTATGACACGGCGACCCGGCGGTTGCCGCACTGGCGCAACCACGCCAAGCGTCGGCGCCAGTCTTTCGTTTTGTTCGTTTCATGCTAGTCTATTGCTATGGCGACGCCACTGATTGAGCGGACGGTACTGCCCCCGGAGGACCTGGGGCGGCTTGGCGGCGTGCTCGCCGCGCTGACGACCCGGCGGGCGCAAGGTGCGGCGCTGGTCGGCCCGGACGGGGAACGGCTGGAGCTGCCGCCGGAGGTCTTCGAGATCCTCCGCGAGGTGGTGGAGGCGCTGGCCGAGGGGCTGGCGATCACCATCGCGCCGCATCAGATGATCCTCTCGACGAGCGAGGCCGCTGACATCCTGGGGGTGTCGCGGCCTACGCTAGTCCGTCTGCTGGAGTCGGGCGAGATCCCCTTCGAGCAGCCGGGGCGGCACCGGCGGGTACGCCTGGCCGACGTGCTTGGCCTACCAGGAGCGGTCACGCGCGGCACCGGGCCGCGGGGCTGGACCGGATGGTGGCGGACGCCGAGGATGCCGGGCTCTACGAGCTGCCGTCCGACGTGCCCTTCGAGCGGCTGCCGGTCGAGGACGGCGGGGAGTAGGGCAGCTCATGGACGCGGTGCTGCTCGACACGTGCGTTCTGCTCAAGTCGTACCTGTGCGACACCCTGTTGTCGATCGCCGAGGAAGGCGTTTACCGTCCGCTGTGGTCCGAGCACGTCCTCGCGGAACTCCGGCGCAACCTGGTCAAGGCCGGGGCGAAGGAGGAAGCCATCAAGCATCGCCTGACCCAGATGGCGGCTTACTTCCCCGATGCGCGGGTGACCAGCTACGAAGAGTTGATCGGCTCCATGACCAACCACCCGAAGGACCGGCACGTGCTTGGCCGCGGCCGTCGCGGGCCGCGCAGACATCCTCGTCACCGAGAACCTGAAGGACTTCCCTCCAGCAGCGGTCGCGGACTTGGGGATCACCGTCTGCCGGCCAAGACGACTTCATGTCAGGACTGCTCGAGCTTTCCCGGACGCAGTGCTGGACGCGCTCCGACGGCAGGCATTCCGATACCGCCGCGAGCCCCGGACTGTCGTCGCCCTGCTGAACGTCCTCGCTAGCCCAGGCCAAGGCTGTCCCGAGTTCGCCCTCCAGTGCCGCGTGCTGCTATAACACCAGGCCAGGACGGCTGACGCGGGGCAGCAGCGCACAGGGGTGGCTCCACTTTTGCGTCGTGATTTCTGAGATTGTCAGCTCGGCGGTGCACCGCGATATCCGGTGTGGTCCGCCGTTAGCCCGGCGGCTGGATACTGTCGCCGCACGCCAGCCCAAAAGTGCGTGCCCGCACTGCCGCCACGGACGGCAGGAGGTTATCGAGCTTGCCTAGCGAGGTGTTCCTAGCCGGTATGCCCAGGCCCGCATCCGGGCCTTGAGCGCCTCGGTTTCTTCCGGGCTCAAGGCGTAAGGCTGGAAGAGTCTGTGAGGCAGCCGGTCGATAGCGCTGAGTGCCTCCGCGAACCATGAGCGATTGAAGCCGGGATCATGATCGGCTGCAAGGGTCAAGCAACTCATCTTCCGTGTACCGGCCGCTGGCCAGGATCGCGTCCACGTCGACGTAATCCCTTACCTCTGCCCTGCCGAATAGCGCGCAGACCTTGTTGGCCACGGCATCGTCCGCGTGCAGCACGGGCCCGACCGCCAGGCCGATGGGCTTGTTCTTACGCCAGTCCAGGCCGAGTTCAACCTTCGCGCTGTCCGTTGCGGACCTGACGTTCAGGCGCGCGAAGGAGGCGGCCAGTACTTCGGTCTGAACCTCGAGCCCGTCGCGCAGGTACGCCTCGATGACGACATCCACCGCCTCGCGAAGTCGAACTCGCGCTGGCCTCGGCGAACAAGTCGACATCGGCGGACATCCGGTTAGGAAGCCGTGAGCCGACCGCGTAGCCGCCTGCCAGCGCAAAGCCGTAAGATCCGGCCGCCTCAAGCGCGACGCGGGCGAGCCGCTCGTGGAATGGGTCCATGGCGGAACGGGGCCGCGGCCGCTAAGCGGCAAGCCTCAAGTCGGGAAACCGCTCTTCCCACGTCCGCCGGGCACGAGCGGGCAGGAACAGCTGGTTCCAGACCTGGCGCAGGACCTGCTCGTTAAGGTAGGCGCGCAAGTCCTCGGCCCGGGTCGCCTCCCTGATCACGCGCTCGTACATCACGTTCCGCTCGGCCGCGTCATCGAGCCGGAACTCTGTCCGCTCTGACCAGTCCAGCCGCAACGGCAGCAGGACGACACCAGTCAGCGGCCCCGCCAGTTCCCCGAGCGTCTCGGGCAGCAGGTACGGCCGATTCTCCGCGTACGTTCCACCAGCCACGCTCATCAGCGTATCTCAGGCACGGGAAGCCGTCCCTGACAGGCCATCGGCACACGTCTTGGACACGGCGCCCGCCCACACCCGATAGGCAGCCAGCAGATGCGGGGCAACGGCGTGCAGGGGTGGTTCCATTTTTGCGTCGTGAATTTAACGGCAAGCCTCAGGTCGGGAAACCTGTCTTCCCACGTCCGACGCGCGCGTGCGGGCAGGAACAGCTGACCTCAGACCCGGCGGAGAACGTGCTCGTTAAGGCATGAGCGCAAGTCCTCGGCCCGCGTCGCCTCCCGGATCACGCGCTCGTACATCACGTTCCGCTCGGCCGGGTCATCGAGCCGGAACTCTGTCCGCTCTGACCAGTCCAGCCGCGGCGGCAGCAGCACGACGCCAGCCCGGCCCCGCTAGTTCCCCGAGCGTCTCGGGCAGCAGGTACGGCCGATTCTCCGCGTACGTTCCACCAGCCACGCTCATCAGCGTATCTCAGGCACAGGCAGCCGCCCCTGACAAGCCATCAGCAGGAGTTGAACACGGCGCCCCGCTCACACCTGATCGCCAGCCAGCCTCATCCGCCCTGCGAGGCGCCACCGAGCAACGGCAGACGCGGGGCAACAGTGCACAGGGCTGGTTCCATTTTTGTTTCATGAATTTCGCCGCCAACCGACCTCGTCGGGATGCCAGGTCATGCGGCCAGTGCCGGACGGGCTTCGACATGTCATGCCAAGACGCTGCAGGCACGCGGGAAGCTTCCCACGGCACGCTATCTTCATTGTGTAGATGGAGTCTCTACAGACGAGAGGAACGGGCGTGGCCAGCTATCAACCCATGACCGTTGCCGACCTAGCGGTGCACCTGTCGCAGACGACCGACGAGAAGACCCGCTGGAAGACGTTCTGGGAGTTCCTCGAAGAGTATCGGTGGGAGCCACAGCGCATCCAGACGGCGTTGCTCGTGGACGAGCCGCTTTCTGTGGGTGACGAGCGATGGGATGCTTTGCTGGCAGCCCTGGCCGAGCACCTTGCGGCAAAGCATGATCTCGCCCCGCCAGGCTGGGCTGAGCTGAGGGTTCTCGGACGGCCGTGGTTCCCTGCCGAGCTTCGGGTTCAGCGGGCCGATGCGCTCGTGCACGCGCCGGCCGCCTTCCGCAAGCACGGCGTGTACCTAGCGGCCGCGGACCTGGAAGCAGCGTGACCGAGCCCGGCAACGTCCTACTCGACCGGGCACAGCTCGAAAGAGCGTTCACTGCTCTCGGGGACCGCCTCGTACGCCGGGGCGTGGTCGCCGACGTGTTCATCGTCGGCGGAGCAGCGATGGCCCTCGCCTATGACGCCACCCGCGTGACTCGCGATGTCGACTCGCTTTTCGTGCCGCATGGTGTCGTCCTGGAAGAAGCAAGAAACGTAGCGCAGGAGCTCGGGCTGCCACCGTGGTGGCTGAATGAGCAGGCGAGCGTCTACATCTCGGGAAAGGACGACCCAGGCAAGCGCCGCGTGTTCGACCACCCAGGCCTGCGTGTTACCGCTGCCTCACCGCGGCACATCTTCGCGATGAAGGCGCTTGCGGCCAGGACCCGCGACATCGACGACCTGCGCTTGCTCGCCGAGATGATCGGCGTGGACTCAGCCGCAACCGCAGTTCAGATATGTGCAGAGTTCTTCCCCGAAGAGGACATCCCTCAGAGGTCTGCCGCTGTCCTCCAAGAGCTCTTCGGCTGACCTGCCAACGTCGGAACCATCCGGCACGCCCAGTCCAGGAGCAGGCAGACGCGGGGCAGCGCTGCTCAGGGGTGGTTCCAGTTTTGCGTCGTGAATTTACTACCGGCCATCCGCCAATGAGTTTCCTGTCGCAAGGGTGTCTACCTCTCTGATAACAGGAGGACATGATGCTGAGGGTTGAGACCTCGACGTTGGAGGAGTATCTCGCGGCGGATCCCAGCCGGGACGCCGATCTGCGCGCCGTTGAACGGCGATCCGGAACCGCAGATGAGCGGGGAGCGCTGTGAGCAGCACCAGGGTCCTGGTGGCGGGGGCGAGCATCGCGGGGCCTGCGCTGGCCCACTGGCTGCTCCGGCGGGGGGCCGAGGTCACCGTGGTGGAGCGGGCACCCGGGCTGCGTCCCGGTGGTCAGGCGGTGGATGCGCGCGGGGTGGCCAAGGAGGTCATCCGGCGGATGGGGCTGGACGCGGCGGTGCGCGCGGCCTGCACCGAGACCGTCGGCGCGCACATGGTGGATGCAGACGGGAACGTGCTGCAGACCTTCAGCGCAGACGACGAAGGCGGCGACGGGTACATCTCGGAGATCGAGATCCTGCGCGGGGACCTGTCCCGGGTGCTCCACGACGACACCCGCGACGGTGTCGAGTACGTCTTCGGCGACCAGATCGCTGAGCTCGCCCAGGACGCGAACGGGGTGGACGTGGCCTTCGCGGGCGGCGGCCGACGGCGCTTCGACCTGGTGGTCGGGGCGGACGGGCTGCACTCGTCGCTGCGCACGATGGTCTTCGGTCCGCGTGAGCGGTTCGTCCGCCACCTCGGGCGCGTGCTGGCCTTCTACAGCCTGCCCAACGAGTTCGGGCTGGACCGCTGGATGATCGAGTACCAGGAATCCGGGTCCGGGCGCTCCGCTCTGCTGCGGCCTATCCAGGACGCCACCCGGGCGATGGCCATGTTCTCCTTCCCCTCGGCCGACTTCGACGTCGACTACCGCGACGTCGCGGCCCAGAAGCGACTGCTGCACGAGCGGATGGCTGGCCTCGGCTGGCTGGCCCCGCGCATCCTCGCGGACCTGGACGACACCCCCGACTTCTACCTTGACCAGGTCGCGCAGGTCGTGATGGACCGCTGGTCGAGCGGACGGGTCGGGCTGCTCGGGGACGCGGCGTTCAGCTCGTCGCCGCTTTCCGGGGGCGGCACCGGGCTGGCGCTGGTCGGCGCCTACCTGCTGACCGGAGAGATGGCCGCCGCCGGGTGGAACCCGGAGGCCGGGTTCGCCGGCTACGAGGGGCGGATGCGCTCGTTCGTCGCGGCCAACCAGGAGATCGGCCGGCTGCACGCGCGCAGCCTCGACGTTCCCGGGCCGGACGCCGAGCCGAGCCTCGCGCCGGAAGAGTGGCCCACCGAGCTGATCGAGCGTGCGATCAACGGTGTCGAGTTGCCCGACTACGCGGGGGTGCCGGACTCCAGAGCCTCGGGGTCTCGGCTGCGCGGTTGACATCAGTTTCACCACGGGCTCGACGGGAGGGCCGCCCACGAGACGCGTGCGCACTCCCGGGCCCGGCTCCTCAATGATCAAGAGCGGGCCCCGGCCGTCGGGGCGAGAGCCGCGCATCCGCCTCGCCGGCCCCGCCCGCGCGGGGCTGCGGCGCGCAGGGGTAACTCCAGTTTTGCGTCGTGAATTCCTGCAAGGTCGTGGCCTGCCATGACTCGGAGTGCGGTCAATCCCAGACCCTCCCGGCGAATGGCGCGTAGGGAAACAGTTCCACGCGCAGGTCGAGCAAGTCGGCGTGCGCAAGCGATGCCTGCTCGGCGGAAATGACTCCGGCAGCAGCGGAGCGGCGCAGGATGTTCGTCGCTTCCGCCGGCATCAGGTGGGGGGCCGCCAGCGAGTCGCTGGTGAGCAAAGCCTCGGCCCACCTGCCGTCCGCCCCGCTATCGACGAGCGCGGCGATCACCATGGAGGCGTCGATGATCAGGGTCACCGGCGGTCCTCGTCGCGGTAGGCGAGGATCTGCTCGGCGGTGAGCGACACGGGATGGGCGGCCTTACGTGCCCGGATGCGCGCTACCAGCGCCTCGGCGTCAGGCTGCCCGGCGAGCTCGATGAGCTTAGCTCTGAGGTACTCCTGCAGGGAACGCCCGGCTAGAGCGGCGCGGGCAGCGAGTTCGTTGCGGGTCTCGTCGGGAACATCCCGGACTGTGATGGACATACTCATAGCAGCATTATGCAGCTGATGCTGCTATTATGCAACGCCACCGCACGCACGAGGCAGCGGCGCGCGGGGCCAGCCTGGTCTTCAGCCGGAGCGGGTTCACGCCCGTCTCATCCGTGGCAGTGAGAAAACATCGGGTGTAGTTTCGACCAAATACGGGCGGAAATCCGACCCGATGATTTCCGGCTGTGACGGACGGGGCGAGAGCGCCAGGGCGGAAGCGTCCGACGCGGGCAGTTGTCCACAGGGGTGGCTCCACTATTGCGTCGTGGTTCCGGTCACGCAGTGCCCTCGCTGGTGCGGTCAGCCCGTGCGGTCCCGATCTGGCGCACCGCTACGGCGTCGGCGATCCGCAGTCGGAAATTGCCTCGCTTCCTGAACCTTGCGCAGTGGAGAATCTGTACGCGGCGCCGGTTCTGGCAGCCGGAGAGTATTGATTGCGGTGACGAGGCGATGACCCTGCCGACCTTTGTGGTGATCGGCGCGATGAAGGCGGGGACCGTGAGCCTGCGTCACTACCTCGATGAGCATCCCGACGTCTTCCTTGGCCGTGGCGGGATGCTCGGCGAGCCGAATTACTTCGTAGCCGAGTACAACTGGCCTCGCGGCCGTGCCTGGTACGAGTCTCTATTCGACGGCGCGGCGAGGCCGCCGCCATCGGAGAATGCTCTCCGAGCTACACGATGGCGCCCGCCTTCCCCGGGGTCCCTGAGCGGATGGCAAGGTCATTCCGGGCGCACGCCTTGTGTACGTGGTGCGCGACCCCATCGCCCGGATGCAGTCGATGTACATGCACCAAGTGTCAGCCGGCCGGGAACGGCGCCGCGCGGAGGTGGCCCTGCTCGACCATCGCTACCTCGGGCCAAGCCTGTACGGATTCCAGCTCGCGGCGTTTCTCGACTACTTCGATGCCGCAGCCAGGTGCTGGTGATCGCCAGCGAGGTGCTCCGCGACAGCCCCCGTGAGGCACTGAACGCAGTGTTCAGCCACCTCGCCGTCGACCCAGCCGCGGCCGACCTCGAAAAGCGGCACCGCGACCACCGCTCGATCGACAAGCCCGTCCCACGCCTGCACGATCTCCAGTGGCTGCCACGACGCCAGCTCAAGCTCCATCCACGATGGCGGCCGGATCAGCGCACCGGGCTGGCCCGGCTCCTGACAACCCGGCCAGCGCGCCCCGGCGACTCCGCGATCTCGCGCGAACTCCGCGACCGGGTCGCCGAGCGTCTCGCCGACGACCTGCGCCACTTCGAGGATCTCCTCGGCCACCAGATACCCAGCCACTGGGGATGGTCAGCACCGCTGCCCACTTAGCCCTGGATCCACGGGGCCGTGCCCGGGCCGGGCGGGCACGCCGACCACATTTGCCGCGTCCGGGAGGTATTCCCGCGTCCAGTCGCTCACGCAGCGGCGGCCTCGAACCCGCCGGGACGGCAGCGCCAGCACGAAGAACCCTGCAGCGCGCAAGCCAGGTGCAGTGCATCGTGGAATCGCTGCCTCTCGGTCCAGTCGTCCTCCGGGCCCGCCTTCTTGCCCGTGCCCAGGGCCTCAAAGACCGTGCGGAGCGCGGTGGCGCACTCGGGCTTCCGGGCCGTCACCGCCCTGACGGGCCTCAGGAGGCGACCCCAACGGCGAGCGGCGGACCAGCCGCAGTGCTGCGCCACGGGGTGCCGCGGCCGATGAAGGACGCACTCGCCTAACACGTCTGCCGGTGCCGTCGCTAGGCGAGCCGCCGCCCCGCGCCCCACACCGCGCGCACCTCACACGACTCACTCAGCAGCACCGCGTCGGCCGCGTAGCCGGGAGCGAGCCGGCCGAGGCGCTCGTCGAGCCCGAGTGCCCGCGCCGGGACCCAGGTGAGCGCGGCGACCGCGGCGGGCAGGCTCATCCCGGCTAGCCGCGTCGCCGTGCGCAGTGCGTGGTCGAGGGTCAGCGTCGAGCCCGCGATCGAGCCGGGGGAGCCGTCCGGCTGCCGCAGCCGTGCGACGCCGCCCGTCACGGCGACGTCGAGCGAGCCAAGCCGGTACGGGCCGTCGGCAGCACCGGCGGCGGCCATCGCGTCGGTGATGAGCGCGACCCGGCCGGGAGCCGCCTCAAGCAGCAGCCGGGCGACGTCCGGGTGCACGTGCACACCGTCGAGGACCAGTTCCGCGGTTACGCGCTCGTCCCTGATGGCGGCCACCACCGGCCCCGGCTCGCGGTGCCCGATCCCCGGCATGGCGTTGAACGCGTGGGTGAGCAGCCGGGCACCGCGGTCGAAGGCGGTCCGCGTGAGTTCTTCGTCCGCCTCGGTGTGCCCCACCGCGACGACCGCGCCCGCTGCCGTGAGCGGGCCGACGGCGTTGAGCGCGCCTGGCAGCTCCGGCGCGAGCGTGACCTGCCGCAGCGTGCCGCGCGCTGCCGCCACCAGGCGTTCCACCGCGGCGGGCGCCGGGGCGATGAGGAAGTCCGGGTTGTGCGCCCCCTTGCGGGTCGGCGCGAGGAACGGGCCCTCCAGGTGGGAGCCGAGCACCAGCGGGTCCCGCTCCGCGAGGTCAGCGATCGCGGTGAGGGACCGCTCAAGCGCGCCGACCGGGCTGGCGACCAGGCTCAGCACCGACCGGGTTGTCCCGTGCGCGCGGTGCACGGCCAGGGCGCGCCCGATCGCCTCGGTGCCGTCGTCGAAGCTGGCGCCGCCGCCGCCGTGGCCGTGCAGGTCGATGAAGCCGGGTGTGAGCAGCGCGCCCGCGGCGTCCGTCACCTCGGCGCACCCGGCGGCGTGCGCCGCCCAGCCCGCCCCGGTGCCGGCCGCGGTGATCTGGTCACCGTCGAAGACCGCCCAGAAGTCGCTCGCCTCGCCGTCGACGTCGCACTTGCGGGCACCGCGCACGATCACGCGGGCACCAGCAGGAGCGGTCACCGCGAATCCTCCACGTTCACCCGACGTCGCACGTCCGGCAGCCTAACCTACTGGCACCGCTAGCCCGCCGTCGCGGCCCTTAGCCCTGGTCGCCCTTGGGGTCGTCCGGCCCGGGCAGTGCCCCGGGTGTCGCCGCGGTCTCACCGCGGGCAGCCTCGGTCTGGTCGGGCGCCGTCTCAGCCCTCTCGCCCATAGGCCCGGTCTCACTGCGCGCCGTCTCGGTCTCGCCCCGCGCCGCCTTGATCTCCCCGGACGCGGCGTGCCTGGCCCGCGGCACGGCGGCCGCCGAGGTGGCGGCCCCGGCCTGGCTGGCCATGGGCACGGCGGGGACGGTACCGGCCGGCGCCGCGTGCCTGCCGGGCGTCCGGAGCGTGAACAGCAGCGTCGCGGCGGTGCCCGCCACCGCGTACGCGGACAGCACGAGCAGCGACGTGACGACGGCGTTGCCGTAGAAGTAAGCGATTGACCGGGCGGCCCAGGTGCCCGCGCCGGGCGGTAGCCAGGGTCCGATGGCGCGCCAGAACGGCGGCAGCATCGGCCACGGGAACGCGCCGCCCGCGCTCGGGTTTCCGGCGATCACCACCACCAGCACCGCGAGCCCGATGCCGATGATCCCGGTCAGCGCCTGCAGCGCGAGCGTGAGCATGCCGACGGAGAACACGACCAGGGCGCCGAGCCCCGCCACGGCCCAGACCGAGCCGGGCAGCGCGCCGAGCACCGGCCCGACGATGACCGCGCCGAGAATGCCGCCCGCGATCGCGTACAGCGCCATGGCGCCGGTGCGGATGGCGGCCCGGCGCTTATTCGACGGCTTGGCGCCGGCGCTGATCGTCAGCAGCGACGCGCACAGGTACCCGCCGACGCTCCAGCCGACCACCAGGTAGAACGAGGACAGGCCGTCGAAGTCCTTCGTCTGCGGCGCGGGCGCGAGGTCGACGACCGTCAGCGAGCGGTGCTGCCGCGCCTCGGCGGCACCGATGAGTCCCTCGAGCACGTTGGACAGCGCCGCGCCGCCGCCGGACGCCACGTAGAGCGTGTCGCGCGGGGCGACGGTGGCCGAGCTGACGACGAGCGCGCCGTACACGTCTCGGTTGAGCACGCCGCTGCGTGCCTCGGCCGCCGTGCCCGTGACGCTCACCGACAGCGGCTGCCCGGGCAGCCCGTTCAGGCGGGTGCTCAGCGGCGCGGCAACCGGTGCGGGCGCCACCAGGTCGAACGGCACACGGGACGGCGAAGGGCTGTGCAGCGCCCCCACGTAGGAAATGATGAACAGCACCTGCAGGCCGAGCACGCCGAGCAGGAGGAACACCGCTCGCTTGGTGATCGCGTCCTTGAGTTCTCCGGTGAAGTTCACGTCCCCTCCGGGCTGCGTGTGGCGGGCCGCGGCCGAGCCAGACCGACCCTGCCACCAGCCGACATTTACCCAGAGTAATAAACCTCATGCGTAGCGTAGTTGAAATGTGCCGGCATGCTCCCGTTGTCCTGTCCCGGTCATCGCGCGTCTCGGCCCTCCCGGCCGGCGGGGCATCGCCGCGCCGCGGCCTGCTCCAGCGAGACCCGCATCAGGTGCTCGAGTCCAGCCCGCTGCGATTCCACGGTCGGGTGCCCGAGACCCCGCTCGCCGCTAGCGACCGGAGGCAGCGGAGGCAGCGGAGGCGGCACGGAGGGGACGCCGTCGCCCGCCGTCACGTTGCTGGGCGGGGCGGCGCGCGACGCACGGAAGGCCTGGAAGCCCATGACGCGGAAACGCATGAGGAAACACTAATTGAATACGATCAACTACGTTCAGTAAAACGCTGAGGTCGTTCGCGAGGAGCCAGCGGGCCGGTCAGCGGAGCCGCCGGCCAGTCAGCCCGGCAGTCAGCCCGGCAGTCAGCCCGGCAGTCAGCCCGGCAGGAAATCGAGCAGCAGGCCACTGACCTTGTCCGGCGCTTCCAGTTGCATCCAGTGGCCCGGGCCGTCTAGTCGCTCGTACCGCCACGGGCCCGCCACGTGCTCGGCGGAGTCCGTCATCTGCGCCTCGGTCAGCGCCATGTCCCCGGTGCTCCACACGCCCATGACCGGGGCCTGCACCGGCGGCAGCGCCGGCGGCGGCTGCACCCACGACTCCGGCGGGACGTTGGCCCGGTACCAGTTCAGCCCCGGCGTGAGCGACCCGGCCGACTCAAGGTCGGCGATCACGTGGTCGGTATCGGGATGCCCGGCCCAGTTGCGGAAGTTGGCCCAGTCGTCCTCGCTCAGCCACCGCTCGGCGATGCCGGGGAACTGGAACAGCAGCATGTACCACGACTTCTCCCGCTGCCGGTAAGTGCGGCGGAAGGTGGACGGGTGGCCGACCGACAGCACGGCCAGGTGGTCCACGCTGGCGGGCGCGAGCGACGCGAGGCCCCAGGCCAGGGCGGCACCCCAGTCGTGCCCCACCACGTGCGCCCGAGGCAGGCCAAGGTCGCCGAGCACCGCCATGACGTCCCCGGCCAGCGTCATCAGGGAGTACGCCTCGACGGCCGCCGGCTTGTCGGAGCGCCCGTAGCCGCGCAGGTCGGGCACGATCACCTGGAACCCGGCCGCGGCCAGCGCGGGCACCTGATTGCGCCAGAGCCTGCCGGAGTCAGGAAAGCCGTGCAGCAGCACCACCGGCCGCCCCTGCCCGGTGACCTCGTACTCGATCCCGACGCCGCTCGACGTCCACTCGCCCCATCAGAGCCTCCAGAAAATCGCGCGAAGGCTAGCTTATGGCGCGGAGACCAGCGCGAGAAGCTCCTCGCGGCTGGGACCGTACGGCCGCCTGTCGCGCCAGTCCGAGCCCAGCTGGAGCGTCTTGTCGCGCAGCCCGGGCGCGGCGAAGACCTCCTCTGGCGTGCGCAGCACGAACCTGATGTCCATGTTCGCCCGCACGCACTCCGGGTCCCGCCCGAACGCGGCGTCCATGGCTTTCTCCAGCTGGTACGCGGGGTCCGGCGAGTCATAGACGGCGCCGCGCAGGCCGGCCTTGACCTCGCCGAGCCGGTGCCGGTCGCTGGTGAGGGTGGCGCGGTACCAGGGCTCGACCCGTTCCGCGGTGGCGGCGTGGAACGCGGCGGCGAACGCCGCGGGATCGCGCAAGGCCGACCGCGCGCAATTCGTCCCGGAGCGAACGGGCATGCAGCAGGCCGATCGACACGCCGCGGCCGGCGGCGGGGTTGGAGCACGCCCAGGAGTCCGCCAGGGCCACCACGCCGGTGGCGACCGGCTGCCCGTCGACCACGAAGCCGCGGTAGCGGTCCTCGAGCCGCGCCATCACCGCGACGCCGTCGTCGATCGGCGTCCCGTCCAGCCAGTGCGCGACAAGCGGCAGGCCGCGCACCACCGCCGCCCAGCGGTCCGCCTCGCGCAGCGGCCGCAGCGCCGTGTCCTTGGAGCTGGACACCAGGACGACCGCCCAGGTCCCGTTGTCCGCGGGCAGCGTGATCGAGGAAATGGTGCCCCAGTGAATCTGGGCCGGCCCGATCAGGGGCGGCACCGACCCGTCCGCCGAGCGGAAATGCCGCCCGTAGTAAACGAACCCGACGTCTTCCAGTTCCTCTTCGGGACGGCGGGCGCCGATGTCCGCGAGCCAGTCGGGCAGCGCCGACCGGCGCCCGGTCATGTCCACCACCAGGTCGGCCGTGATGAGCTCGCCTGCCTTCGTCCGGACCCCGGTCACCTGCGGTACGCCGGGCCGCGCCGCGTTGCCGCTGACCAGGCCCGCCACGGCCGTGCCGCGCCGCACCTCGACGCCGGGGGCGGACTCGGCCGCGGCGGCGAGCACGGCCTCCATCAGCACGCGCCTGCCGGTCAGCCACTCGTAGCGCTCGTCGCCGTCTTGCCAGCCGCCGCTCCTCGTCGCGGGGAGCACGTCGCGGATGAAGTTCAGCCGCAGCGCTCCCGCGTCCTGCAGGGCCGTGACGATCCCGGGCAGTTCGGCCTCGATGATCGCGCGGAACCCGGACTGGAAGACGTGCGCCATCCGGAACTGGTTCAGCCCCGGGCGCTGCCATCGCTCCCACGCCTGCGCCGGGTCAGCGGGCGGCCCGTCCGGGTCCCGCTCGAGCACGGTGACCTGATGACCGTCTCCGGACAAGAGCAGCGCGGTGCCTAGGGCCAAGACGCCGCCGCCCACCACCACGATCTTCGCCATGGCCCAGCCCCCATCATCCGGACAAGCGCGACAATCTGAGGCTAGCCCCGCGCGAACGTGCCGGCCACCCAGTCGGCGACGAAGGCGCTCACGTGCGGCAGGTGATCGAGCCCGATGTGCTCGGCACCGCCCTCCTCGGCGGTGAACACGCGCAGCTCCCGCCTGGGGCTCGCGACGGCCTGCTCGTAGGAGCGGTGCGCGTACTCAAGCGGGATCTGCCGGTCGTTGGCACCGTGCGCGATGAGGAACGGCACGGTGATCTTCTCCACCACGCCGTCCAGGTTGACCTGGCCGGCGAACTCGATGAACTCCTGCAGGTCGTCGTGCCCCCACACCCACAGCACGTGCTCCCAGTAGTGCGGCACCGGCCGCTCGCCCTCGCGCTGCAGGCGGCGGCGCTGCACCGCGCCCCAGTCGTGGTTGGCGCCCCAGGCGACGACAAGCGCGAGCCGCTTCTCGAACGCGGCGGCGCGCGGCGCGTAGTAGCCGCCGAGCGACCAGCCCGCCAGGCCGATCGCCGCGGGATCCACGTCAGCCCGCGTCAGCAGGTAGTCGACGCACGCCTGCGCCCACGCCTCGCTGTCCACCCGCGCCGTCAGCCCCTGCAGCCGCAGCGCCTCACCGGAGCCGGGGCAGTCAACCATGAGGCAGGAGATGCCCCGGTCGGCGAGCTCCGCCCAGTGGCCGGAGGCGTACATGTGCTCCTTGGTGGAGTCCAGGCCGTTCCACATGATCATCACGGGAACCGGGCCCTGGTCGGCGGCCGGCGCCTGGGAGAAGTACGCGGGCAGCGTGGTGCCCTCGTAGGGGACCTCGACCCGGGTGATCCGCGGGTCCCTCAATTTGATCGCCTTCGCCTGCAGGTCAAGGACGCGCCGGTAGGTGTCGAGCCGGCCCGGCGCCTTGGCGCTCTGCATCCGCTCGGCCTGGCACAGGTAGTTCGCGGCCCGCGCGTACAGCTGCCCGGCCGACCGGGTCCGCCCCGCCGCCTCCGCCTCCTGCGCCTGCGCGGCCAGCTGGTCGGTCAGCCCGGACCAGGCGCGCATCAGGTCGCCGGTCCCCGCGTCCGAGCCGCGCGCCGCCGCCTCGCGCAGCGGCCGGCAGGCCCGGTCCACCTCGTCGATCAGCCCGCCGCTGTTCAGCGTGGCGACGACCGCCAGGTTCCAGACGTAGTTGCCAGGAAAGTACTCAAACACCCCTGCTGTTCCCCTCAGTAAATCCAGTCACGCCCGCTGCCAGGCGCGGAGCCGCGGCTAGCCCGCGCGCTTGCGCACCCGGGGTACGGAACGGGAGCGTGCTTCGCGTACCGGCGGCAGGCTGAGCCCTTCCACGACCCGGTTGCGCACCGTCCCGATCCCCTCCACCGTCAGCTCCACCACGTCGCCGGGCCGCAGCGGCGGCGGGTCGTTCCGGCCGCGCCGCCCCCACAGCTCCATGAGGCAGCCGCCGTTGCCGCAGGTGCCCGAGCCGAGCACGTCGCCGGCCCGGACCTCGGTGCCGCGCGAGGCGTAGGCGATGAGCTCCTCGAACGGCCAGCCCATGTTGGACAGCAGGTCCTGGCCGATCAGCTCGCCGTTCACGTGCGCGCGCAGGTCGAGGGCGAGGAACCCGTCGGCGTCACGGTACGGCTCGAGCTCGTCGGCGGTGACCAGCCAGGGCCCGAGCGTGGTGGCGAAGTCCTTGCCCTTGGCCGGGCCGAGCCGCACCTGCATCTCGCGCACCTGCAGGTCCCGGGCTGACCAGTCGTTGAGCACCGTGTAGCCGAAGACGTGCTCGCGCGCCTGCTCGGGCGACAGCGACGCCCCGTCTTTCCCGACCACCACCGCGACCTCGAGCTCGAAGTCGAGCTGCTGCGAGCCGGGCGGGACCGGCACGTCGTCGTGCGCGCCGACCAGCGCGTACGGGTTGGTGAAGTAGAACGTCGGCGCCTGGTACCACTCCGGCGGGACGTGGCCCGAGCTCAGGCCGTCGACGTGCTCCTCGAACGCGACGAAGTCCCGCACCGTCGGCGCGGCGAGCGGCGGCAGCAGCCGGACCGCGGCCAGCGGCACGGCCGGCTCGCCCAGCGCGCGCTCCCCGGCCGCCAGGGCGGCGGGCAGGCCCGCCTGGACCAGGCCGAGGACCGTGACGCCTCGTTCAGCGGGTGAACGCCCGCGTCGCTGACGACCCCGGCCCGTGCCGGGCCGGCGCTGCGCGCATAGGTGGCGAATCGCATGCTGTTCCTTTCGGGTTGGCCCCGGCTACCGGGGCGCTGGTCAGTTCCACACGAAGCGGGCAACCTCGGCTACCCGCCTTAGCTTCGCCGCCTGGATTTCCGGTGTGATCTTCCGCTGCTCGGCGGTCTCGCTCGCGGATGCGAACCCGCACTGCGGGGCCAGCGCCAGCCGCTGGAGCGGGTGGAACGCGGCGGCTTGCTCAATCCGGTCCCTCAGCACGGCAGGCTCCTCGAGCGCCTGCCACTTCGTCGACACCAGCCCCAGCACCGCCACCTTGTCATCGGGCAGGTGCCGAAGCGGCTCGAACGAGCCGGACCGTTCATCGTCGAACTCGAGGTGAAAGATGTCGTAGCCGTCCGCCCGCCGGAAGACGTCACGGCAGATGTCCTCGTAGCCGCCCTCGGCGATCCAGGACTGGGTTCCGTTGCCCTTGCACACATGCAGGCCGAGCCGGGCTCCCCGCGGCCTTGGCGCGCTGGCGACGAGGTTCAGCAGCTCGGCTCCCTCGGCTTTGAACCGCTCCGGGTCGATACCCCGGCTCTCGTGCTCGGCGCGCACGCGCGCATCGGCATAGACCTCGTTGAACTCCGGGGCATCGATCTGGACGTAGCGGCATCCGGCGGCGAACAGCTCGCGCACCCAGCCGTGTACCACCTCGGCCGCCTCGGCGTAGAGCGTGAAGGGATCGGGGTACGCGCCCGGCGAGTGCACGGGAGACCAGAATCCTCCGATCAGCATCGGGCTTGGCAGCGTGACCTTCAGCGGATGCCCGGTCAGGTCCCTGGCCGCGAGAAACTGCTCGAGGGCCGGAGATGAGCGCGGGCTGATCTTGCCGGTCACGGCGAAGGGCACCTCCACCTCCATCGCGTCCTGCGGGCCGCTTCCCCTGGAAGCGCACTGTGTGGCCCCTGACCGGACTGAGCCCGGTCAGGCCGCTTACGAACAGGTCGAAGAAGATATCGCGCCGCATCTCGCCGTCGGTGACCACGTCCACGCCGGCCTGCTCCTGAATCGAGATCGCCTCGGCGACCGCGCGATCCTCGGTCTCCCGGTAGGCCTCGGGGGCCAGCGTGCCGGCCCGGAACCGCTGCCGGGCCTCGACCAGCCAGTCCGGCCGCAACATCGACCCCACGACGTCCGCACGGTAGACCGTGGCGTCGGCCGGGGAACCCGCGTCAGCTGTCACCGTTCGCTCTCCTCACTCACCAGGATTCACCTGGGTTCTCCGCCTAGGGAGTCACCGAACCGGCACCGTCAGACTGGGGGTGCGCTGAACAGGCCCGGGTCCGCGTCGTTGAACGACTTGCGGGCGACGAACTCGTTCATCTGGTTGGCGGTGCCCCACTGGTCGGCGACCTCGGGCTGGGTGAAGTCGTACAGGTGCGGGTGCCAGGTGTCCTCGTCGACCAGTTCCAGCTCGGTGGTGTACTCCACCGTGTTCCCGTGCGGGTCGAGGAAGTAGGAGAAGGTGTTGTTCCCGGCCAGGTGCCGTCCGGGCCCCCAGATCTTCTCCACGCCGGCCCGCAGCAGCCGGCCGGTGCCGCGCATGTACTCGTCGATGCCGCGCAGCTCGAACGAGGCGTGGTGCAGCGACGGGTGC
Source organism: uncultured Actinomycetota bacterium (assembly GCA_963811335.1). Lineage (GTDB taxonomy): Bacteria > Actinomycetota > Actinomycetes > Streptosporangiales > Streptosporangiaceae > Trebonia. The sequence goes on from CAWERB010000021.1 coordinate 119,425, forward strand.
GGGCAGCGGGCGATGGCGAGGCTGTGGTGCCAGCGGTTGATCCGCATGAACCACATCATCTCGCCCATGTGCGGGTGCGTGAGCGTGTCGGAAAGCGCGAACCCGAGGTGCCGCTCGTACCAGGCGCGGGTGGCCTCGGGGTCCGCCGAGTTGACCACCACGTGCGACAGCCGCACCGGGACCGACTCGCCTTCCTCGACCTTGCGGTGCGCGCGGACCGCGACGTCGGCGCTGACCTCGACCGTCCGCCCCTCGTTGTCGAAGAACCTGAACCCGTAACCGCCGCCCGGCGTCTGCATGGCGCCCGGGTCGCTGACCAGCCGCACCCCGTCGGCGGCGAGCAGGCCGGCCAGGGCGTCCACGTCGGCGGCGCTGGCCGCGCCGAACGCGAGCAGGTCGACGCGCTTGTCGTCGGCCTGCCGCAGCCGGACCACGTACTGCTCGGGTGACCCCTCGGCGGCGAGGAAGGCCAGGCCGGTATCGGTGTGCTCGGATTTCAGGCCCCACACGCCGGTGAAGAAGTCGAGCTGCTTACCGAAGTCGGGCACCGCCAGGTCGACGTGCCGCAGGTGGGTGATCAGGCGTTCGGGCATGAGCGGTGCTGCTCCTTCGCTCCGTGGTCAGGATGCGGTGTGGTCAGGATGCGGTGTGGTCAGGAAGTCGGGCGGTCGGGATGCGGGCGGTCGGGATGCGGGCGGTCGGGATGCGTGGGTGGTCAGGCCGGCTGGCTGACCAGGGCGGTGACCTTGCCGATGAGGCCGGGGAGGTCGCCCTGCACGTGGTCGAGCAGCCACTGGCAGAGCTGGTTGGACGCGTCGACGACGGTCTTCGCCCGCTCGTAGCGCCGGGCGGTGAACTCCGCCCACAGCTCCTCATCCAGCGCCGGCCGTGACAGCAGCAGCTCGCAGAGCACGGCGGCGTCCTCCAGGGCCTGCGCGCCGCCCTGGGCCAGGGTGGGCGGGCAGGAGTGGGCGGCGTCGCCGATCAGCACCACCCGCCCCCGGTGCCACGGCGCGGGCACCACGTGCGTCTCGAACCAGGTGTAGTTGACCAGCGACGGGTCGGTCAGCCCGGGCCGGATGTCGTCCCACGGGCCGTGGTAGTGCGGCCGCCAGCGCCGAGTCATGACGGCGAGCCGTTCCTCCGGCGAGAGCGCGCTGCGGTCCTGCGCGTCCTCGACGATGTACGCGTACAGCGTGTCCTCGCCGGTGGGGCAGAAGCCCGCGATGTAGGCCGGGCCGCCGTAGATCAGGTCGGTGCGGGTCACGCTGGCGGGCCGGGGACCGAACGCCCGCCAGATGCCCATCCCGTTGGGCCGCGGCTCTGTCTCGATGCCGAGCATCCGGCGGGTGGCCGACTTGATGCCGTCCGCCGCCACCACCAGGTCGTAGCGTCCGGCCGAGCCGTCGGCGAAGGTCACGTCGACGCCGGCCGCGTCCTGGCGCAGCGCCGTGTAGGAGGTGCCGAGCCGGATCTTGGCGCCCGCCTGCACCGCCCGGTCATGCAGGACGCGGGCGAGCGCGGGCCGCGGCATACCGCAGGTGGATGGCAGGTCAGACCCGCCGCTGCGCGCGTCGGGCACCTCGGCGAGCAGCGTCCCGGCCGGGTCGGGCGCGCGCAGCCCCAGGCTGCTGAACGCGTAGCCTTGCGCGCGTACCTGGTCCCACACGCCGAGCGCGCGCAGTTCGCGCAGCGCGTTGCCCTGCAGCGTGATGCCCGAGCCGAGGGCGGCGGCGGTCGCGCTGACCTCGATGAGGTCGACGTCGACGCCCGCCGCGGCCAGGTGGATGGCGGTCGCGGTGCCGGCCAGGCCGGCCCCGGCCACCAGGACGCGGCCGACCGCGGCCCGGGACGGCACGCGGTCCGGGGTCACGGTCGGCAGCGGGTTTGGCGACGTTGCCACGGGACGGACCTCCACGCTCTCGTTTGGACCACTATGAAGGCAGCATCGTGATTTGGGAAATCGATTGTTAGGATGACGTCATTCACATGACGAATACCTGGAAAGCCCGTCGTGACGCAAGCGCGTGGCAGGGAGATGACGCGGTGAACCTGGCCGGCCTTGACATGAACCTGGTGGTCGCGCTGCGCGCGCTGCTGGCCGAGCGCAACGTGACCAGGGCGGGGCAGCGGGTCGGCCTCAGCCAGCCGGCGATGAGCGCCGCGCTGGCCAGGCTGCGCCGCCACTTCGGTGACGAGCTGCTGGTCAGGAGCGGTTCCGGGTACGAGCTGACCGCGCTTGGCACGGTCCTGCTCGACCGTGCGGCCGCCGCCTGCGAGCTGCTCGAGCGGGTGTTCGCGAGCCAGGCGAGCTTCGAGGCGGCCGGCGAGGAACGCGAGTTCGTCATCCTCACCTCCGACTACGCCGTCGCGGTTTACGGCACGCGGCTGGCCCGCGAGGTCAGCGCGCTGGCCCCCGGCATCCGCCTGGTCTTCCGCCGCGTCCCGACCGCGATCGCCGAGAGCCCGGAGGCACTGCTGTCCACCGTCGACGGGCTGCTCATGCCGCACGGCGTGATCAGCGGGCTGCCCGCCGCCGACCTGTTCCGCGACACCTGGGTCTGCGTGGTGGCGGCCGATAACCCGCAGGTCGGTGAGCACATCACGCTGCAGCAGCTGGCCGAGTTGCCCTGGGCCGTGTACCAGCGCGTGCTCGACGCCTCCGTGGGCCGCCAGCTGTCCACCCTCGGCATCGAGCCGCGCGTCCAGGTCTCCGTCGACAGCTTCCAGCTGCTGCCCGCCCTGGTCGCCGGCACCTCCCGCGTCGCCATGATCCACGCCCGCCTCGCCCGTCACCTCGGTCTCGGCCCGGCGACGGGAGTCCGCCTGCTGCCCTGCCCGTTCGACGCGGTCCCCGTCCAGGAGGCCCTGTGGTGGCACCCCGTGCACACCCGCGACGCCGGCCACATCTGGCTCCGCGACACCGCCGTCCGCGTCGCCGCCACCATGGCGCGGCCCCCGAGCACGCGCGGTTGCCGGGTGCCTAGGCGCCGGATCAGGTGATGCGGTGCCCTCCGTCGACGTGCAGCACGGTTGCGGTGATGAAGCCGTTATGCATCACCGATGAGAATGCCTGGGCGATGTCGTCGGGGGTGCCGACACGGCGGGCGGGGAGCCGCTCGGCCAGCTCGGCGAAGGCCGCCTGCTTGTCGAGTCCGAGTTGGTTCCAGATGGGGGTGTCTACCCAGCCGGGGGAGACCACGTTTACTCGCACGGGTGCCAGTTCGATCGCCAGCCCGTAGGCCAGCGACGCGAGGGCGCCGTTGGCCGCGGCCATGATCGTATTCGACCCGTTCGGCCGGTACGCGTTGATGCCGGAGGTGTAGGTGATCGAGCCGGTGACCCGCCCGCCCGCGTGCTTGCCGACCAGCCAGGCACCGAGCAGCTTGGCACCGACAAGGCCCGGGCGGTCGCGAGGGCGACGTCGGCGGTCCGGCCGTATACGCCGGCTGCGTCCGCCGCGGTGACCGCGACGTGATCCACTCGCTCCACCTGGGCGAACAGAGCGGCCACATCCCTCCCGCCCTATGTCGGCCGCAATGGCGCTGATCTTCCCGTGCCCGGAACGCTCCAGCTGCGCCGGGCCGTCGCGAGCCGGTCGGCGGACCGGCCGGCGATCGTCACGTCCATGCCCTCGGCGAGCAGGGTCCGGGCCAGGGCAAGGCCCATACCGGAGCCCCCACCGATGATGATCGCGTTAGTCATGGTCCGAGGCTGCACCGCCCGGCCGGTTCCAGGAAGGCCGCGTGGTTCCTGGGTGTGCCACGGCCACCCAGGAGCGGGTCAACGGGTGGCAGACTTGAAGTCGTGAACGCGATGGCCGGGTTTCTGCGGATCCGGCGGGGGCAGATCGGCCCGGCCGATGTCGGGCTGCCCACCGGGCCGGGTGCCCGGCGCACACCCGGGCTGCGCCGCGAGGAACTGGCGGCGCTGGCCGGCGTGAGCGTGGACTACTACATCAGGATCGAGCAGGGGCGGGAGACCGCGCCAAGCGACGCGGTACTGGGCGCGTTGGCCCGGGCGCTGCGCCTCAGCGCCGACGAGCACGCCCACCTGCTTGGCCTGGCCGACCGGGTAGCCGGGCGAACACCGCGCCGTCGGCCCGCCCAAGCGCGGCCGGCCAGCCCTGGCCTGCGGCTGCTGCTTGAGTCGGTCCGGCCCAGCCCGGCGTACGTACTCGACGAAGTCAACGACGTGCTGGCCGTCAACCCCGAGGGCCTTGCCTTGATGCCCGGGCTCAGCGACTGGCCACCCGGACAGCGCAACACGATCCGGTACACCTTCTTGCACACAGCCGCGCGGACCCTGTTCGCCGACTGGAACCGGGTGACCCGCAACTGCGTCGTGGTCCTGCACGCCGCCGAACTAACCGCGCCAGAGCGCGCCGCGGCGCTGGCCGACGAACTATCCTCGGCCAGCGGCGAGTTCGCCGCTCTGTGGCGCCGCCATGAGGTATGGGTCAAGCGCGCGGGCGAGACCGCGTTCCGGCACCCGGCAATCGGCCCGGTCACCTTCGCCAGCGAGGTGCTCACTGCCGCTGGCGACGGCCAGCGCCTGCTGATCTACCAGGCCCCGCCCGGGACGGGTGAGCACGATGCCCTGGTCCTGCTGGCAATGACCACCGACGATGCGCGAACCCGGTGAACTCGCGGGCTGACGATGTGACCTGACGGGCAGCCGCCGCAGCCGCCGCCGGCCTGCGTGGTACCGCACATAGAGGTGCGCGCACGCCGATCCGGACCGTACCGTGGTCTGGTGGATTCCGCTGTGCTGAACTCGCGCGCCACCGCCTCGCGTCGCCGTATCGCCGCCCTGGTGCTGGCCGCCGACCAGGCAACCAAGTCGGCGGTGCTGGCCGCGAACCCGCGCGGCGACGGCAGCGGACTGGTCTCGCTCCGGCTGGTCCGCAACACCGGCGCCGGCGGCGGCATTGGCGCCTGCCACCCGCTGGTCATCACGCTAACGGCGCTTGCCATCCTCGCCGTCGCCGTGGCCCTCCTCGCCCGCACCTCAAGCCGCGCCGTGGCCCTGTCCCTCGCCGCCGTCGTCGGCGGCGCCGCGGGCAACCTGGCCGACCGCCTGTTCCGCGCCCCGGGCCCAGGCCGCGGGGCCGTGGTCGACTGGATCCACGTGGCCTTCTACCCGCCCACCTTCAACCTCGCCGACCTCGCCATCCGCCTCGGCGCCCTCGTCGCCCTGATCGCGGTCATAGCCCCTCAGCTCTTCACGCGTCGCCGCACCACGGCTCTCGCTTCCCCCACCCGCCACAGCAAATGAGGGGGCTAATTACCACCCGCCCCCGCGGCACCAGGGTTACCGGTAAATTTTTCATATTGGGTAAACCTTTCACCGGAGGTAAGGAAAAGACGTTCGCACCGCCTTTTGTTTACCCGTCGTGAAATGTTTACCGGCAAACCCGCTGGCGCGGCCCCGCGCCCCCACTCTGCTCCCGCTCCCGCTCCCGCTCCCGCTCCCGCTCCCGCTCCCGCTCGGCGTCAGTCCTCGATGAGGGCCAGTTGCTTGTTGATCTCCTTGGGGTTGGTGTCGCCGACGACCTTCTGCAGGAACGGGGTGTGGTCGAAGAACAGGTCACGAACCGGGCGCAGCGGCGGCGGCGCGTGGTGGAAGACCTTGCCGAGCAGCCACGCCATCTGGACCTGGCGGGCGGTGTGCGGCTTGCGCGGCTCCTCGTAGGCGTCCAGGGCCCGCCGCACCGCCGCGAGGTCGGTAAGGTCCACGCCGCGCAGCGCGACGCCGAGGAAGTAGCCGTCCTTGATCGACATGCCGGCGCCGTAGGCGGCGTACGGCGACGTGGGATGGGCGGCGTCGCCGGCCAGCGTGATCCGGCCCTTGCCCCACTGACGCAGCGCCGGGCGGTCGCGCAGCACCCAGTGCTGGACGTTGCCCGGCTCGGTCGCGGCGACCAGCCCGGGCAGCGGGGCGGGGAACGGGGCGGCGAGCGCGGCGGCGGCCGCCTCCAGGTCGGCTGGCGGGGGAGCGGCCGGGTCGGCCGCGCTGAGCACCCACCACTGGAACCCCGAACGGCCCTGGTAGCGGATGTCGGTCCAGCTGCCCTGCACGGCGCGGCCGTGGCTGATCACCGACATGTTCCTGCGGGCGCCGGGCACGTCGGCGAACGTGTACCCGCCGAAGATGTGCAGCCGGTGCTCCCGCTTGGGCACGTCGCCCCACAGGGTGCGGCGGACCAGTGAGTCGATGCCGTCGGCGCCGACCAGGACGTCGTGCGAGGCCGTGGTGCCGTCGGCGAAGTGCAGGAGCACCGCGCTCTCGTTCTGCTCGATCCTCTCGACCTGCTGGCCGAACCTGATGCACCCGGGCGGGATCGCGGCGAGCATCCGCGCGTACAACTCGGGCCGCAGCAGGCCGATGAAGCCGCCGCCGTAGGCCCGCTTGACGTCGGCGTCGATCTTGACCCGGACGCGCACCCGGCCGCTGATGCTGCGGAACTCGCTGTCCGTCGGGGCGCCGAAGTCGCTGATGTCCACGCCGAGCGCGCGCAGCGCCTTGAGCGGCGGCGGCCAGAGGTTGAGTACGTCGCCGGCCGGGCGGGCCTCCCGGTAGCGCTCGTAAATCACGACCTCATGGCCGGCCTTGAGGATCCCGAGGGCGGCGGCCATGCCGGCCGGGCCCGCGCCGAGGACCGCGACCCGTCCGCGGGCCGGGCTGGGAGTGGACATGCGGCACCTCTTCCGGAAACAGTAATAACCACTACTATTAGCCTCGAACGATAGCGGTCGCGACAGTTCTGTCAAGACCCCGGCATGCTCGCTGGCGGTGGACAAGGGGACAGAACGGGAGCGTGGTGAACCCAGAAGCCGGCCTGGACGTCAGGCCGCCCAAGCAGCGCCGCAGCCGGGAGGCGTGGCGCCGCGTGCTGGACGCCGGCGTCGCGATCCTGGAGGACGGCGGCTACGAGGCGTTCACCATCGCGGCCGTGTGCGAGCGGGCCGGGGTCGCCCCGCCCGCCATCTACGCGCGCACGAGCAGCAAGGACGCCCTGTTCCTCGCGGTTTACGAGCACGGCATCGCGCGCATGCGCGCCGACCAACTCGTCCTGCTCGACGCGGCGCGCTGGGCCTGCGTCGCCGCGGATCAGCTGGTGCGGGCCGCGGTCGCGGAGATGACCGGCATCTCGCTGCGGCACGCGCGGTTCCTGCGGGCCGTCGTGCTGATCTCCGCGGCGCACCCGGAGGTCAGGCGGCGCGGCTCGGTGTACAGCACGGAACTGGGGGAGCGGTTCGCGGCCATGCTCCGCCCGGTGCACGGCCTGATCACGCACCCCGACCCGGAGGCGGCGGTGGGCGCGTGCTTCGGCACGCTGTTCGCCGCGACGATTATCCGGGTGGCCTACGGCGCCGGCTTCGCCACCCCGCCGGTCGATGACGACACGTTCACCGCCGACCTGGGCGAGACCGCGGCCCGCTACCTGCTGGCGCGGCCGGACATGACGTGGAGTTAGGTTAGGAAGACCGACATAAACGGCACCGCGCCATCGAGGTGGCGACGGTAGAGATCAACATCCTGACCGCGAAACAGCAGCGCGAGTACGTCGGTGTCGACCACTACGTACTTCGGTTGTCACCGTGTCGGGCAGAGTTGATCAGCCTTCCAGCTGGCCATTACCGCGCCCCGGCTTGCTGCCGAACGCCGGCCGTGGGCCCGGTGATGCCTTTCGGGATCCGGTTGTCAGTGGCCGTTGGGCTCGTCGCTGATCGCGGCCGACAGGGACGAGTTGCGGCAGCGCGCGTACGCGCTCGGCAAGGCTGCGTACTTCCGTGTCGGCGGACCCCACGCGGGCCAGGCCCCGGTCAAGGCTCCGGAGCCTGAGCCTGCTGGTCTGCCGGAGGGATTCAGCGGGGGTGACGTCCAGGACGCCGTGGGCCAGCGCGGCGGCATCGGATGCCCTGCCGCCTGGCCGCCTCAGCCTGAGCAAGCGCAAGCGTGGCCGCCGCCCAGGACGGCCGCCCGGAGCTGGTCTCCGCCTGCGATGTCTCTGCGTTCTCACGCGCCATGCGCCGGGTTGCCGAGCAGCAGGCTGGCCTCAGCAATGTGCAGGCGGAGTTCGGCGCCGTCGAACCCGAACCTGACCGGGCTGGCTGCCGTCGGGATCGGCCGCCATCTCGTCCTGCGCCTGGCCGATGGCGTGAAGCGCGTCGGAGCGGTACTGGCCGCCGAGCCGGGCGAGCGCGGGAAGCTCGGCCCAGGCGAGGACCTGCGCACGCCGTAGCGGCGTCTCCGCGTACTCCATGGCTTGCCTGGCCAGGTCCAGCGCCTCGGCGTTCCGGTCCTGCGTCCTCGATGTCATCGACTGTGCGCCCAGGGACCAGCAGGTCAGCCGCGTGTCACCGGCCGCCGTGCCGAGGCGGGCGGCGGTCGAGAGGTGAATCTGGGCGGCGGGGTAGTCGCCGAGGTGGAACGCTAGGTTCCCGGCCAGGGCGGACAGCCAGCCTCCGACCCGCCGGAGCTCGGTTCGGGCGTCGTCCGGCTGCGGAGCGCGGAGCATGGCGGTGACCAGGGCACGGGTCCGGTGGACTTCGGCCGCCAGCATGGCGGGCGGGAACGAGGAGTAGCTGACGTCGTAATACCGCCAGGCCGCGTTCAGGTACTGCGCAGCAAGCGGCCCGCCGGACGGGCCTTCGGCTTCCAGGGCAAGCTGAACCGACTCGCGTACGGCCGCCAGCGCGGCGGCCTCGTCCTCGGCAGTCATCTGGTACCCGTTCCCAGAGGCGGCGGCGTCTTTCCCGTGACGGTACCCCGCAGGCGGACCTCCTGTCCGCCGCGACACGCGACCCGGTACCAGGCCGAGCTGTCCGGCGCCAGCGTGGTCAAGCCGGCACAGCGCATTCTCGTACTCCGGGCCGGGCGGGTGCGTGCCGTGCTCCCAGCGGCACAGCATCGACGGAGCTGACCTGGCGGTGAAGCAAGCCCGTCCGCCTGGTACAGGGAGCTGATCCCGGCGACCGCCTGCGGGCGCGACCAGCCGTAGGCCAGCCGCCATGCCTCCAGCGGCAGGATGTCGGGCAGCTCGACGCGAATCATCGCCGCGATCCGCTCGACCGGCCAGCCGTCCCGCTGGCTCTGGCGGCGTAGTTCCTGCGCCGGCACGCTGCAGCTCGGCGCGGCGCGCGCGGCTGATCCTGGCCGTCATGGGCGCACCTCCGTGCACGGTCAGGAACAGCGTAACTCCGCATCGTGCACGGATCATTGCCTCCGGCGCCCATATTCGCGGCAATGTCGCGCGCAGTCGGCGGCATTGAGGCAGCTCACGCCGCATACGGACAGTGGAAGCGACCTCCTCAGCCACCAGGAAAGAGGCTGCTGTGTACTCCTCGCGTATCCCGTCCACCCCCTACCTTCGAGGCCTACCTCCGGGACGGCCGCATCACCGGCCCTGCCGAGAGCCGCCCGCGACATGATCAACCGCATCGTGGCCACGCTGTCGGCCGCCGACCGCTGCTTCGATCCCGAGGGCGCGGATGACTTCGCGCAGCGGCTCGGAGAGGCGCTGGATGACCGTCGCATCGTGTTCTCCACCCCGGTGATGACAAACGCCGGGCGGCACCTGTCCCGCCCGCTGGCGGCCTGCGCCGTCGCCGCCCGCAGACCTGCGCGGCGACCTGTCCGCAGTCAAGGCGATCGTCGATGACTACCATCGCGCCGGGATGGGTACCGGCTTCAGTCTCGACGGCCTCGATGACCCGGTCGCGGTCCTGCGCTACCTCAACCATGTGGCCGTCGATGGCGCGGCCAGCGGCACCGAGGACCGCCCGGTCGGGAACATGGCGATTCTCCCGCTGGCCCACCCGCGGGCGATGGAGTTCATCGGGTGCAAGACCGGCGCCGACGCGCGCGGGGAGGACTGGAAGTTCAACATCTCCCTCCAGGTCACCGACGAGCGGATCCGCGCAGTACCTGGCCCCGGGCGCGGAACGGGACCTGCTAGCCGCCGCTGCCGAGGCGGCGTGGGAGTGCGCCGACCCCGGACTGATCTTCGCCAGCCAGATGGATCGGGCAAATCCCACCCCGCAGGTCGGCGGCTACGTCTCCACGGCGCCGTGCGCCGAGGTCGGGCTCACCACCACGGGGGAGACGTGCCAGTTCGGCTACCTCAACCTCGGTCGGTTCCACGCCGGCCACGGGAACGTGCCCGTCGACTTGGACGCGCTCGCCGTGACGATCACGGTCCTGGTGCGGGCACTCGACGACGCGGTGGAAGAGCTCCTGCCGCTCTACCCGCACCCCCTGTCGGCCAGGGTGATGACCGCCAAGCGGAAGATCGGCGTCGGCGTGTGCGGCCTGGCCGACCTGCTCCTGCAGGCCCGGCTGGCCTGGGACAGCAAGGAAGGACGCGACCTCGCCCGCGACGTGATCGCCTTCGTCAACTACGCCAGCAAGCTCGCCTCCGCCGACCTCGCAGGCAGCCGCGGTGCCGCCCCCGCCATCGCCGGCGGCCTGTCCCGGTACGCCGACCCCGCGTTCCTCACACGGTTCGCCGGGCTCGGGGCCAGCACCGTCACCGACGAGGAATGGTCCGCGCTCGCCAGGCGGATCGCGGCACGGGGGCGCGCTCCGCAACTCCTCACGATCGCGCTCCCGCCGACCGGCCGCAGCGCCCCGGTGATCGGCGCGTCCACCGGGATCGAGCCGCTGTTCCGCCTCGCCGACCGCACCATCCCGGCTTCCTCCACCCGGCCGCCAGGGCCATCCTCGGGTGCAGGCCGGGGCACGACAAGCCTGGTCGGCGAGGTCACGAGAACGAGGGCGGGGGCTCGGCGGCGCGCCAGTCGGCGATGATGTCCGGGACCTGCACCGGTCGCCGCCCAGATCGCTCCGTCCGGTCACCTGGCCATGACGTGGCCCATCCAGGGCTGCGTGGACGAGGCCATCGCGAAGACCGTGAACCTTCCGGCCACCGCCACGCCCGGTGATGTCTACGATGTGTTCCAGGCGGCGTGGGAAGCCGGGTGCAAGGGCATCACCGTCTACCGGGACGGTTCCCGCTCCAGCCAACCCAAGGCACTGTGGACGACAGGCGGGGGAGACAGCGTGAGCAGCGCCGGCACGGACTGGGTGTTCGACAACCGCCACGACCGCTACCCAGTAGCCGCTCGCCTCATCCTCCGTTCCCCGAAGAGCAGCATCCTGCTCATGCAGCAGAGGGGCGCGGGTTGCGGGCAAGGCCGACCTTGCCTTCCCCGCCGGGCACGTCGACCTCGGCGAGACCCCGACCAAGAGCATCATCCGCGAGACCCGCCGAGGAACTCGGAATCAGCCTCACCCGGCCGGGCCTCGAACCGGCCGGGGTCATGTTCCGCCGCTCCCTCGAGCCCCGCGTCGACTTCTTCTTCACCACCAGCACATGGGACGGCACCCCGCGGATCCGCGAGCCACACAAGTGCACCGAGCTCCTCTTCGGCCAACCCGGACGACCTGCCGCCCGGCACCCTCGACTACATCAGCGCCGCCATCGACAACATCGGGTCAGGGGCTGCATTTCTGCGAGTACGGCTGGGAACCCGCAGTCCGGTTACAGGTACGTCGTAGCGGCCGTTTCCCGTGTGACCGGGCAAGACCTCCGTAGCCGCGTTCCGCTTGCAGGCATTCTGTGTGCTTGCCGCGACTTGGCGAAGGATACTCAAGCCCCTTGAGGCCGCTCCGGCCTCAGGGGGCAGAGCGGGTGGGCGGGCTTAGGCGGTGGCGGCCGGGGTGGTGCGCCAGCCGACCTCAGGTGCGTGGCCGGGGTCGTACAGCTCGATGCCGCCGGGGCTGGTGCGGTAGTGGCGCCAGTCGAGGCCGTAGCGGATGAAGATGCCGATCTCGCTGCCGCAGGCGGTGCAGTAGGGGGCGGGGTCGTCGGGGTCGTCGGCGTCCAGGGTGCCGTCGGCGGCGCGGTCGTCCACGAACTGCATGTAGTCCATCACGGCGGTGAAGGTGCCTGGGGCCCACCACGACAGCCAGGTGAGGCGGTCGGCGAGCTGCTGGCGGTCCAGGCCGCGCAGCCGCTCCTCGGCGGGGCTGTCGCCGAACTCGTGCGTGACCGGGCGGGGTTGAGGAACACTTGAGTGCATGGGGTCTGTCCTCCGCGTTGTGTCGGATGGATGGCGCCCTAGGCCCGGCCTGGTGCTCTGAACACCGGGTCGGGCCGCCTGCTTTGTGCGGGCGGGGCTACAGGGTCAATCTATCTGGTCCCTTGGTTGATCTCCAGGATGCATAGCGTGTCGCACCCCGGAAATGTGATCGATAATCTTCCAGGTGTGGGTGACTCGCAGTCCCTTGGCAGAAAGGTCACCGCTGGTATGATAATGAGTATGACTCGGGAGAAGATCGCCATCACCCTGCCGGAAGAGCAGGTGGCCGCCGCACGGCGGGCGGTGGCCGAGGGCCGTGCCGCCTCGGTTTCCGCGTACATCTCCCAGGCCCTCGCGCGCCGTAGCGCCGAGGATGACATGGCGGAAATGATCGCGGAGATCTACGCGGAGACCGGTGGGCCGCCGACCGAGGAGGAGCGGGCCCAGGCTCGCCGCGACCTTGGCCTCGAGCCGTGACCGGCCTGACGCTCGACACGGGCGCGCTGATCGCGCTTGAGGCGGGCAGCCGCCGCATGGCACTACGGGTCGAGCAGGCCGTGGCCGCAGGTACCGAGACTGGCGATACCGGCGGGAGTCGTCGCCCAGGCATGGCGCGGCGGCGCCCGCCAGGCGAGGATCGCGAAGCTGCTGCAGCTCAAGGTGACGTCCGTGGTCCCCCTCGACGCCAAGCTCGCCGCTCCGCGTCGGCGCCACCTGCGCGTCGACTGGCTCGGCAGACGTGGTGGACGTGAGCGTCGCCCTGTGCGCCAGCGACCGGGGGCATGCCGTCATAACCAGTGATCCGGAGGACATCGCCAAGATCGACCCCTCCCTCACGCTCATCCGGCCGATGTAACGACGCCGGCCAGCTGTGTGGCTCCGCGACATCGCGGCCCGCGTCGCCGCCTCCCTCGCTGAGCCCGCCGACTAGGGCCTGTTTAAGAAGTGAGGGGCCGGAGCCATTCGCCGATCGAGGCGACGTGGATGGTGGCTTCGTAGCGGACGGCGAGCTTGTCGTACCGGGTAGCGATGGCACGGTTGCGCTTGAGCCGGTTGATGGCGCATTCCACGGCGTGCCGCTGCTTGTACGTTCTCCTGGTCGAAGGCCCAGGGCCTGCCGCCTGAGCTGCCTTTCCGCTTCCGGGCGGCGACCCGGTCCTTCTGCTCGGGGATAGTGCAGCGGATCTTGCGGCGCCGCAGGTACCCGCGGTTCGCGCGGGATCCGTATGCCTTGTCTGCCAGGACGCGGTCCGGCCGGGTGCGGGGCCGGCCGCCGTGCGGGCCGGGGCACGCGGATCTTGTCCAGGACGGGGATGAACTGCGGGCTGTCGCCCCGCTGGCCTGCGGTGACGATGACCGCGAGGGGTTTCTGCCCTTGCTCGGCGGCCAGGTGGAACTTGGTCGTGAGCCCGCCGCGGGACCGGCCCAGGGCGTGATCGGACGGCTCCGGGCCGGGCGGCTCCTTCTGCGCGGCGCCGTCCTTGCGGGCGCCGGCGGCGTGCTGGTGCGCCCGGGCGGTGCCCGAGTCGACCGAGACGTCCCAGGTCACGTGCCCGGCCGCGTCGGCCAGGGCCTGCAGTGCGGTCACCACCGCGGCCCACGTGCCGTCGACCTGCCACCTGCGGAACAAGCCGTAGGCCGACTGCCACGGCCCGTACTCCGCCGGGAGGTCCCGCCACGGCGCCCCGGCCCGGACCCGCCACCTGATCCCGTCGATGAGCAGCCGCAACGGCCACTTGCGGGGCCGCCCGGGCCCCTTCGCGGGAGGCAGCACCGCTGCCAGGACGAACTCCAGCACGAGCCAGGCGGCGTCAGGCATGTCGTGACGCCGGCACGCCGGTAGGGTAGGCACGAGGCCTCCGGTATCAAGGGTGTCAGTTTGGTCGCTAACACCCTTACCGGAGGCCTTACCGCACCTGCGGGCAGACCAGGACAACGATGTCATCCTGTAACGTCAAGCCCCACATCCCCCTTCTTAAACAGGCCCTAGCCGCCTGGCCCTCTGGCCTATGTCGGGAACTGCCTGATGCCAAGTGCCCGCCGCGGACCGTGAGACTATGGTGGCTTGCATGGATGCTGATGTCCTGAGCAGAAACAACGTCACGCTCGGCGGTCAGGCCGACGGCCAGCCGATGGTTTTCGCCCACGGGTACGGATGCGACCAGAACATGTGGCGCTTCGTGGTGCCAGCGTTCAAGTGCCGGTACCGGACCGTGCTGTTCGACTCCCGGGCGGGCGGCGCCGATCTGTCGGCGAACGACCCGCGCGGTGCCGCAGCCTGCACGGCTATGCGGCGAGGGATCAACATGGTCCTGGCGCTGGATCTCCACAACGTGATGTTCGTCGGCCATACGGTAAGCGCCATGATCGGGGTGCTCGCCACCGCCAGGGGGCCGGATCGTTTCGCCGCCCTGATACTGGTCGGCCATCGCGCGGTACATCGACGGCGAAGGATGCGCCGGGGGCTTGAAGACCGATATCGAGGACCTGCTCGCCTCGCTCGACCGTAACTACCTGGGCTGGTCAAGCGCCATGGCCCCGGTAATCATGGGCAATGCCGACCGGCCGAGCTCGGCGCGGAGCTGACTGCCAGCTCTGCGGACCGGCCCGGGAATAGCCAAGCGTTTCGCGCGAGCCACCTTTCTCTGCGACGATCGCGCCGACCTGGCCGGGGTGAAACTGCCGACGCTGGTATGCAGTGCTCCGATGACCCGATCGCGGCTGACTCGTCGGCGGGTGCATGCACGGCCAGATCCCGGGCAGCACGCTGGTCGGGCTCGGGCCACCAGCCATCCCCGACCTGTCCACTCCCGCCGAGACCGTGGCGGCCATGGTCGGCTTCCTCGACAAGGTTCCCCGCCCGGCATCAGGGCTTCCGTGTCCCGTGACCTGCTTCAGACGCGTTCTACGCCGCCCTGGCCAACAACAGCCCGGCTGAGCTGTACGAAACGCCCCATCCGGCTACCTGTCGACCCTGCCCAACGGAACCATCGTCAAGGCCAACGCGACCTTCCTGGCTGACCGGCTATGACCGGGACACCCTGGTAGGCCGTCACCGTTTCCAGGACCTGCTCGCTATCGGTGACCGCATCTTCTACCAGACCATCCGGCCCCGATGCTGCTGATGCAGGGGATGCTCAGGGAAATCGCCGTCGAGGTGATGGGTGCCTCGGGCTCGCGCCTGCCCATGCTCATGGACGCGCAGCTCAAGCGCGGACAATTCGGTCAGCCCCTGGTCATAAGGACCATCATGTTCGATGCCAGCGAGCGCCTCGCCTACGAGCGCGAGCTGATGGCCGCCAGGCGCCAGGCCGAGGAGTCCAAGCACCAGCCAGGGTCCTCGCCGAGACGCTGCAGCGGTCTTTCCTGCCGCCCGGCCTCGTCACGGTGCCCGGCCTTGACCTCGGCGGCGCCTACCGTCCGGCGGGCGACGGCAGCGAGGTCGGCAGCGACTTCTACGACGTGTTCCGGACTGGCCTTGAGACATGGGGCATCGTGCTCGGCGATGTGTGCGGCAAGGGCGCGTCCGCCGCCGTCGTGACGGCCCTGGCCCGCTACACCGTACGGGCCGAGGCGCTGCACGTGTCCTCGCCCGCCGCCGTGCTGGCAGGCCTGCACCGAGCCCTGCTCACCTACTACCCGGATACCTTCTGCACTGCTCTGTACCTGCTGCTCGATCAGGTGCCTGAGGGCCACCGGCTGACGATGGCCACCGGGGGCCACCCGCTGCCGCTGTGCCGCCGCGCCGACGGCACTGTGGAGACGCTCGGGCATCCCGGCAGCTTCCTTGGCATGGAGGAGGCGGCCAGCATCAGCGAGTTCGCGGCCGTGCTGAGCCCGGGCGACATGGTTGTGCTCTACACCGACGGGGTGACCGAGGCTCGCCTGGGCGACGCGTTCTTCGGGGAAGCCGGGATGACCGGGGTGCTCGCCGCCTCGGCCGGGCTGACGGCTCAGGCGGTGGCGGACGCCATCGTGGCGGCGGCGCTCACCTTCCAGCACGGCCGGGCCCGTGACGACATCGCGGTCGTCGTGGTCAGGAAGCCGCTGCTGGCGCGGCCGGACTCGGCGCATCCGGGTTATAGTCACCAGGATGTCTGGGATGAGCGGAAACGGCTGGGTGACCTGTGAGCAGGGGCACCGGCACTGGGGACTGTTCGGCGCGGCGGGGCTGCTGGCCTACGCGCCGGACCCGGCGGACCCGGCCGGCTGCCTGGTGCTGATGCAGCACCGCGCCGCGTGGAGCCACCAGGGTGGCACCTGGGGGCTGCCGGGCGGCGCGATGGACAGCGAGGAGACGCCGGCGCAGGCGGCGCTGCGCGAGGCGGACAAGGAATGCATGCTCGACCCGGCACTGGTCCTGGCGCGCGACATGTACACCGACGAGCACGGCGGCTGGCGGTACCACACGGTGCTTGCGCAGGCGGCCGAGGCGCTCACGGTCCGCGCCGACGCCTACGAGACCACCGACGCGCAGTGGCTGCCCCTCGCCCAGGTCGACCAGCTCAAGCTGCGCCCTGGGTTCGCCGCCACCTGGCCGCAGGTGCGCGCGGCGCTGCTGCGGCTGACACGCGGCGCGTAGCGGGGGCGAAGGTCGCGAAGCCGCTCCAGCTCCGGGTGACCTTCGTTGTCGCCCTCGATACCAGGCTTGCCCTCCGCGTCGGCGCCACCTGCGCGGCGACTGGCTCAACAGAACCCTCATCCGGCCGATGTTAATCTCGACCCATTGACCGGACGTTCAAGAACTGGCAAGCACGGGAGACTCATTGGCGCAGGCCGCAGGCCAGCCCGGACCCATGGAGACTGGCCGGCCGACGCCGGTCCGGTCGAGACGATGCTCGCCTCCGACGCCGCCTCGCGGATGCTCGGCATCGAGCTCGTCGATTATGGCCGGGGCTGGGCGCGCACCCGGATGACGGTCAGGGAAGACATGGTCACGGGCCGGCATGTGCCACGGCGGCCTCATCTTCAGCCTCGCCGACACCGCGTTCGCCTGTGCCTGCAACAGCTGGGGGCCGGTCACCGTGGCGGCGGGCTGAAGATGAGGGCCGCCATGGCGCCATGCCGTGCCAGTTCACCATGTCTTCCCTGACCGTCGTCGGGTGCGCGCCGCCGGCCATAATCGACGAGCTCGATGCCGAGCATCGCGAGGCGGCGTCGGAGCGTCAAGCATCGTCTCGACAGAGACCAGTGTCAGCCGGGCAGTCTCCATGGGTCCGGGCTGACACTGGTCCGGTCGAGACGATGCTCGCCTCCGACGCCGCCTCGCGGATGCTCGGCATCGAGCTCGTCGATTATGGCCGGGGCTGGGCGCGCACCGGATGACGGTCAGGGAGAACATGGTCAACGGGCACGGCATGTGCACGGCGGCCTCATCTTCAGCCGCCGCCACGGTGACCGGCCCAGCTGTTGCAGGCACAGGCGAACGCGGTGTCGGCGAGGCTGAAGATGAGGCCGCCATAGCACATGCCGTGCCGTTGACCATGTCTTCCCTGACCGTCATCCGGGTGCGCGCCCAGCCCGGGCATAATGACGAGCTCGATGCCGAGCTCCGCGAGGCGGCGTCGGAGGCCGAAGCATGCTCGACCGGACCGGTCAGCCGGGCCAGTCTCCATGGGTCCGGGCTGGGCGCGCACCCGGATGACGGTCAGGGAAGACATGGTCAACGGGCACGGCATGTGCCACGGCGGCCTCATCTTCAGCCTCGCCGACACCGCGTTCGCCTGTGCCTGCAACAGCTGGGGGCCGGTCACCGTGGCGGCGGGCTGCAACATCGTCTTCGTCGCCCCGGCCAGCCGCGGCGACGTGCTTGTCGCCGAGGCCCGCGCGCGGGCCCGCTACGGCCGGAACGGCGTCTACGACGTCACCGTTACCCGCGGCAACACGGTCATCGCGGAGTTCCGCGGCCGCAGCCACCAGACCGCCCGCTAACCAAGCCGGGCGCTATGATATCGGCTATTATAACAGCAAGAGGTATGTCAATACCGGAACCGGGATCGTGAATGCCGCCAGGTACGGCGCCGATGCTAGTCAACGGTGCTGCTGGTCCTGTCAGCCGCCGGCAAGGGCATCGTGATGCGGCCCTGGGCACTCCGGGCGGCCACGGCGAAGGCCGCCGCGAAGCTGGGGAAGCTGCGGACCCGGCTGACGGCCGGGGAGAAACTGAACCGCAAGCGGATGGCCGCCCTGGTCACCTCTACGCGCCGGGGCCGGCAGTCGCGCCCGCACAGACATTGATCGCCCCCACCCAGCCGCCAGCCGGCACGGCGCCCCGGCCTCCGGCCGGGCCGAAGGCCCTGGCCAGATGGTGCCAGCACGAGGCCGGGGACCCCGCCGCCGAGAACTGGGTCGCGGCCAGGGCCCTCACGGTCCTGGTCGGCGACAGCGACCGGGCCGCCGCCGCCATCACCGCCGGAGCCGACACCGCAGCCTGGCCGCGAGCCGTCGCTCCGGGACCGACGCGTGCGTCCGCTACCCGGGGAGCAAACGCGAGTTCCTGTGATATGACCATGTCCTGGACGCCAGGCTGATCGATTGCGACGGGAGTAATCGAGGTGTCATGCCGATCACATAGCCGACCGTCTCTCAATTGGAGGAGCCAGGTGGGCCTGGACGGCGCGGAGGCCATTCTCACCATGCGGGCAGTCATCAGCAATGGCGACTTCGAGGAGTCCTGGCGATTCCACCTCGCCTGCGACCAACAGCGGCTCTACCAGGCACCACGCAGGGACAATACGCGCTCGAAGCCTGACCGGCTAGCTCACTCCAGAAGAGCTACACCGTGTGTCACGTACACAGAAGGGAGACTGCCTGTGAGTAGGTAAGGCAGTTTCCTCATGTGGTAACTGCACGGGAGATGGGGGATCGATGGCCCCCCGGAGCCGCCTCGCGGCGGGAGGCTTCAAGCGGCCTCATGCTGCGTTAGCTGAAGACCGCAACCAGAGCACCTGGAAGAAGCAACCCGGACGCTCATGGAGGCCGCCGACCGGCGGCCTGGGTACTTCGCGCACTCGGCCTGGGTGAAACCGGCAGCCAGATGACAAGGACGGACAGGAGCCGTGTAACGGGAGTTTATGACCTTGCCATGGCGGGAGTGTCGATGACCTCGGGGTTCATGAACGGAGCCTATTCCGAGTCCGCTTGCAGAAGGCAGACCGCAAGCCGCGGATGTGCCTCGGTTACGGCAATACTGCGGATGAGATCAGGCTGATAATCATGCAGGCCGATCACTTCGCCGATCCGGCGGAACGTGAGCAGCGTTGACCCTCAGGTTCCTGCTGCGTTCGCGGTAGGCGGCGTACCGCCTGACTAGCTCGTCCCGTCCGGGCGTCGGCTTGGTCCGGTCGGTGGTACTGGCCTTGTGTCACTCGTGAACGAGTTCGGTCGTGCCCCGGATTGAGGTTGTCACTTGTTCGACTTCATCCAGGCTGGTCGTGTGCCGTGATGTGCCGGGCGATGGTGTTAACTTTCGCGGCTGCCTCGGGGTCAAGAATGTGCAGGACCGGGCTGCGGTCATCAATGGTGACGAGTGCCGCCCGGTCGCGGATCTCGGCTCTACCCGGATGCCGAGCGCGCTGGCGGCCAAGAGCGTGGTTGCCTCTGAAGGGTGCTGGGCCAGGGCGCCGAGGTAAGGCGTGATGTCTGGCTCTCGTAGCTCGTCCTGCGTGCTGGCGAGATGGGTGCATCGTTGCCAAACGTCGTCTTCTCGCTAGCTCGCCGTCGAGCCCGGCTCCAGCGATGACTACCCGACTTGTTACGGGGAGGCCGTCGAGCGCGGCGAGGGTGATCGAATCGGCCAGCGGGCTGGGTAGTTCGGGCTCGTCGCACTGGGCGATGATGTCCCCGCCGACGTCGACGAGGGTTACGCTGTCGGCGCTGACCACCCGGGCGAGCTCGGCGAGCTGGTACGCGCAGACCCCGGACTCCGTTGGTGGGGTCGAGCAGCACGAAGCGTGCTCCGGTATGGCGCGCCGGCGGGGCGAGGGATGGCCTTTGCCTTCGCGAGCTCGCTGTCTGCTGCCGGTCGTTTGCAGTTTCGGCCGGTCATCTGGTGCAGCGCTGTGGAAGTCGCCTGGTGCTAGTGGCCCGGGCCGCGGGTCAAGGATGAAACGGTCCCACGAGATGCTGGAAACGAACGTCTGGCGTCTTTCTGGCCGCCGTCGAGGGCGTGGTGGACGAGCAAGGCCGCGAGCATCTCCGCCACCATCACCTGCATCGATGAGCAGGGAAGTCAGCACAACCTGGCGAGTACTACGGCGCTAGCTGACTGCTATGCTAGCGGTCTAAGCCACCTGAAGTTAATGAATGAGGGAGATTCGTTGCCCGAGATCGTGACTGCCTTGCTGCGTCCCTCCAGATTGCAAACCACATCCGCGAGCAGATTCTCGAGGTGATCTGCCCGCGGGACCGAGGTGCCCAGCGAACGCAAGCTCGCGGACGACTGGAAGGTGGCCCGGCCGACAGCGACCAAGGCACTGCAGGCCCTGCGGCAGCAGGGGCTGGTGGAGACACGGGTTGGCCAGGGCACGTTCGTGCTGCATGTGAAGGCTCACCGCCCCGCCCGTTACCGCTATCACCGTTACCGGGAGCGCGGCGCGCAGGTATGCGGCCCGATGGGCTCGCCGGAGGTCACCGACGCGGGTGTAGTCGATGCCCCGGATTATGTCGCGGAGGCGCTACGGCTGGACCACCACGCAGGCGATGATGCGGTACCGGTGATCTCAGAGAAAGGGCGCGGCCCTGTCGAGATCGCCACGTCCTGGTGGTCGCCGGACCTGGCCCCGGTCGCTCCGCGGCTGCTGGTCCCTGAATCGCTTGGCGGTATCGGCAGCGTGCGCTATGTCGAAGTCGGTGACCGGCCGTCACGCCAGCTACGCGCGGGATAAGGCGTCCAGCGCGTTCCCGGCGACCGGACGACGAGGCCCGCGCACTGGCCCTGCTCTTCCCCTCCGCCGTGCTGGTGATCCGCCACACGGTCTATGACCAGCAGCGACCGTCCGAGTGGAGTTCCGCCGAGGCCATCTACCCGCCTGACGTGTGGACCGTCGAGCAGGAGTACCCGGTCGAGAGCTGATCATCACGGCTCGACCGGAATGCCGCTTGCCCTTACCAGTGGCATATGCCACTATTCTAGATAATAAGCGGATATGCACACATCGCCACCGGAGGTAGGGTCATGGCCTTGAAGAACGACTCGTGGCTCCCGGTCCCAGCCAAGGACGTGGCCTGATGCCCGCGGATGGTGGGCGGCCCGCCGCGACGGCAGGAGCGGCGACATTACCGTAGACGATCCTGACCAGTTGTGGAAGGCGATCCTGGATGACAACACGCTATTCCCCGTCCCCCGGCGCACTGCCAGCCGCCGGTTACGGGCGCGCTATGACGATCATGTCGGCCTGGGGGGCGTCCGCGCATGGACAGCAGCCGCCTGGGCCTGCGACCGCATAGCCGGGCACAGCGCGCCGTCGTGGTCGGCAACAAGCCCGACGGTGCGGGCGTCGGCCAGCTCGAGGAAGCGCGGCTGCCGATCGGCCCGAGCAGAACCACCGGATGCGACAGATACGACGGCCGAACACCTACACAAGGAACGTCAATGACGCCGCAAGAAGCAGCCCTGAACCGGACCATGACTTCACCGCAGTACGAGGGACTGCACGATGCTTACCTCGCGGTCGCGGGACAGATAGCTGGCAACCACGAGTACGTAAACGCGCCACGAGGCAACGCCAGCCGGAGTGCCTGCACATGGGCTTCACCCTGGCCGACCCCGTCAGCAGGGTGCCGTTCCTGGCTGTGCGGAAGGTCAACATCGTCGTTCCACTTCGCCGAGGCGCTGTGGTACCTGTGGGGCCGCGATGACCTGGATATGATGGCGTACTATGCGCTGCAGATGCGGTCATACCGATGGACGGCACGTCGTTGCGCGGATCTGCTTAGGTGCCGCCTCTTCCGGAGCCCACCCGGCGGCGGGGAATCTGCCTTCAATCAGGTCCTCGGGCTGATCCGGGACGATCGCTACGAAGCGGGCGGTCATGACGATGTTCTGACCGAGGAACTCGCCATCCCCGGGAACTGGACGTGGCCTGCGTCCTGGCGTTTCAGCTGCTGCTGCGGGACGGCAGGCTGCACGCTGTCTGCTACATGCGGGCCAATGACGCCGACCAGGGCCTGCTGTCGGACGTGTTCTCGTTCACGCTGCTGCAGCAGCTCGCTGCCCGGCAACTCGGCGTCCCTGTCGGGCACGACAGCCACTACGCGGGGTCCATGCACATCGCCGACGGCAACCTCCCTCGGATCCGTGAGGCCCTCGCCGAAGCGCGTGGCGCTGGACCGGCAGGTCCGCTGTTCAGGTTCCCCGCCATGCCGGAGGACGCGTCGTGGGCGGACCTGGAAAGCTGGAGCTCCACGAGGAGCTGCTGCGCACAAATCAGCGTAGCCACCCCGGAGATTATCGCCGCAACTGGGCTGGCGCCGTACTGGCAGCAGGTACTGCTGCTGTTCGAGGCTCACCGGCAGATCAAGCACACCGAAGATCCCGTGAGTGCAAGATGGTGACGGAACTGGACCCGGGCTTCCGGTGGCTGCTGCACCACCGCTGGCCCGGCCGGGCGCCTGGGTGCGCCCTCGCGACACGTGAAGGGAGAACCCTGCGGTGAACAGGTGGCATCCCCGGATCCCGGGCCCGTCCTGGGCGGCGTGGAATGGTCCCGGTTCAGCGTCGTGATGCTCAAACCCGACTGCCTGGCCCGCAACCTGACCGGTCCAGGTGCTCGGCATGCGTCGGCCAGCACGTCCGCGTCACCGCTCAGCGCACCCTGTACCCCACCATCGAGCAGGTCTTCACGCACTATGCCGACATCCTCCCGCCGTCGGGCGAACTCGACGTTGATGTCGCGGCCGAACTGCGCCGCATCTACCTCGGTCACCTGGTCACCGTCGCGCTCGGCTACGGCCCCGGCGCCGCAGCCCGCTGCGCGCTGTGCTCGGCTCTACCGATCCGGCCGAAGGCGGTCCGGCCACGATCCGCGGCCGAGTTCGGCACCGACAGCCTGCGCAAAAGCCACGCTCGGAAGGCGGCTGATCGACAACCTCATCCATACCTCCGACCATGCCGAAGCCGCGTCGCCGGCGACCTCGGCCAGATGGTTCGGACCTCACGCGACTACGCTCCTCACCCCGCCGCCCGCCCGAGCCCCATGGAGGGAACCCCATGACCGCACCCCCGTCATCACCGAAGCCTCGCCGGCCCGTTCGTCATGCCCGCCGGACAGCAAGCCGCGCTCAACCCGTACATGGCCCTGATCGTCGGCTACCGCAAGAGCGGCCTGAGCCTGAACCACATCATCGGCTGCCCGCTCGACTGCGGCTACTGCGTCCGCCACTTCTGGGGCAACTTCGAGGTCAAGACCCCGCACCTGCTCTGTAACGACGAGCAGGCCGTCGAGATGCTGACCAGCCACCACGCGTTCCAGCCGCACACCACTCCCATCCAGCTCCTGAACAAGGCCACCGACCCGTTCCTGCCCGGCGTGCGCCCCCACCTCTTCCGCGTCCTGCACGCGCTTGATCAGCGCGGCTTCACCAACCACGTGCTGATCATCACCCGGTTCACGGTCACCACCGCCGATATGGACGAGCTGGAAGCCCTGCGGCACCTGCGGGTCACCATCCTGTTCACCTACTCCGGGATCATCGACCCCCGTGTCGAGCCGATCGCCAAGAGCCATATCACCGTGACCTCCATCCGCACCGCGTGCGCCCGCAAGCAGCGCACCGGGGTCGTGCTGTACTGGCGGCCCATCGTGCCCGGCTGGAACGACCAGCCTGCCACGATGGCCCACGTCCTCGACATCGGGCAGCACGCCGACGCGATCGTATTCACCGGCTACTACCACAAGGCAGAGAACGCCGCCTACCTGCGCGGGCAAGGCGTCGCCCTGCCCTACGGCGAGCAGGACTACCACCGCCGCAAGGCCCTGCCCGCCGAACTCGATGCGGTTGTCGTCGCCGCCTGGCGTGCCTCGGGTATCGGCCACGCCGCTGTTCCGCAAGACCTCCTGCGGCGTCGCCTACGCGCCACTCCGCTCCCGACTACAACGGCCACTGGGGAATCCGGGAGATCTGCGACATCTGCCCCGCCGCCCAGCAGCAGCGCTGCGCCGACGACCACCGCCAGCCCACCCCGGACGACATGAACAACGTCCTGGCCCAGCTCGGCTACACCACCCCCTACCTCATCGAAGACGGCCACGTGTGGACCCACGACCTGGGAGAACAGCGCCGCTACGCCATACAGCACACCCTCCGCTACCAGATCTGGGAACTCGACCAACCGCATTACCTGCACAGCCACGGCCGCGCCCCGCACGGCTACACCCCCAACCCCGGCCAGGCAGTCCGCTTCGCCGCGCTGCGCGACCAGCTCACCGCCCAGACGCGCTATACAGACGACTAACGACCACGACCCGGACGGAGACCAGCGTCATGATCACCACCAGCACCGGCGAGTGGACAACTGCCCCGCTCGTGGCCCTGGACCTGGAAGGCAGCGGTGCGCAGGACGGCGATAACGAAGCCCTCCTCGAAATCGCCGTCGTCCCCATTACCGCCGGGCAGCCCGACACCGCCAGCGCCTACACCACCCTGATCAACCCCGGCCGGGCAATCCCGCGCAAACCGTGGATATCTCCCGGCCTGACCACCGCCGTCCTGGCCGCCGCGCCTGCCCCGGCAGAAGTCGAACCCGAACTAGCACGCCGCATAAACGAACACATCATCGTCGGGCACAACGTCGGCGTGGACTGGCGCCTGCTCCACCGACGCCACCCCGCCATCACCCCCACGGCGCTCATCGACACGCTACGCCTAGCCCGCCACCTCAAGCTCGGCACCAAGAACAGCCTCAGCGCGCTCACCGACCACCTCGGGCTAACCCCCCAGATGGAACACCTCGCCCCAGGCAGCCAGCCACACCGGGCACTGTGGGACACCATCGCCACTGCGCTGCTGCTGCCAGCCCTCATCGCCAGGGCATGGCCGCGCCGGCGCCACCTTGGGCGCACTCATTGAAGCCGCTGCCATCGACCTTCTGGCCGGGCTCGCGCAGTCGGGCGCAACCTCCGTCCAAGACACGTTGTTCGGTCCGGCTTAACACAACAGCGTGTAGTCGCTCGACCGTGATCTTCCCGGCAATCGTCCGACGGCCTGGATCCGGCGGGCAAGGGCGGACATGCCTGCTGCCGTGGCGCGGCTGCAGCGGCGTACAGCCGCGAGTGCAAGCTCTGAGAAGGGGAATCAGATGAATGCGCAAGCCGTCTGCGGCAGCCGGGACGATCGTGCTTGGCGGGGACCTCCCGGTCAGCCGTCTCGGATTCGGCGCGATGCGCCTGACCGGCAAGGAGATCTGGGGCGACCCGCCAGACAGGACCCAGGCGATCGCGGCGCTGCGCCTCGCGGTCGGCCTGGGGGTTAACTTCATCGACACGGCCGACGCCTACGGCCCGGCAGTCAGCGAATCCTGATAGCCGAAGCCCTCTACCCGTACCCGGATGGCCTGGTCATCGCCACCAAGGGCGGGCTGGTGCGCCCGGGGCCGTATCGCTGGGATCGAAGACGACGGACCCGAGCACCTGCGCAAGGCCTGCGAGGCCAGCCTGAAACGGCTGCGCCTGGAACAGATCCCCCTGTACCAGCTTCACAAGACCGACCCGAAGGTTCCGCTCGGAGAGTCGGTCCGCGCGCTGGCCGAACTGCAAGCGGAAGGAAAGATCCGCCACATCGGGATCTCGACGGTCAAGCAGGACCAACTGCTGGAGGCACAGCGGGCTGCTCTGATCGTCAGCGTGCAGAATCGCTACAGCGCAGTTGACCGCTCATCGCAAAGCATCCTCGACCCGCGCACTGCCCAGGGCCTGGCATTCATCGCCTGGGCGCCGGTGCTGCAAACCGGAGCCAACTCCGCAGTCGCGGCCATCGCCGGCCAGCGCGGCGTCTCGCACCATCAGGTAGCCCTCGCCTGGCTGCTCGCCATGTCACCGGCTGCGTGCTCCCTATCCCCGGCACCGCGTCGCCTGCCCACGTCCAAGACAACATCGCGGCAGCGGTACTTGAACTCTCTGCCGAGGAGACCGTGGCTATCACCGCGAGCGTGTTATGCAGTTCACTTCCCGTTGCGGGAACGCTGCTGCGAAGGCATTCCTCAGGTGTGGAAGTTGGTTACTTAGGGTAATCGGTTACGGGCGGGTATATGCCCAGGTTCTTCGGGGGGAGAACGATCATGAAGCGCACGATCAGTGGGGACGCGGCGGCCCTGGCGGGTGGCGGTGGATCCGGCCAGCGGGGCCGTGCCGGAGGCGGCGGCGACGCGGCCGCCGCTGCGGGCGCTGATGGACGACTCGCTGCTGGACGAGCTGCTGGCCCGGTCGCGGGACGCGTGCGAGATGGAGCGGTCATTTCGTAGTGCCGAGGTGCACCATGGGGAGCTGGAATAAATCGAGCAGGCTGGGCGTCCACCTCTCCGCAAGCCACGCTAGAGGGCCGCGACACGCGTGAAGCTGCTTAATTCCGGCAGGCTGATAACAGCAAGAAGCGCTGCGCGCCGTGCGCGTGACCCAGCCCGCCAAGCGCGCTTACCTGCGCACCCGCAGCCCGTCGAAGGTGACCGCGCACACCGCGTCCGCCAGCGAGAGGGAACCGGGCACCGCGCCCGTGGAGCCGGCGGCAACCGCCGGCCGGTACCACTCGACGATCGAGTTGACCGTGCCGAACAGCAGCCGCGCGGTCAGCCTCGGGTCGATGTCCGCCCTGATGTCCCCGTCCCGCTCCGCCTCGGCGACCAGGCTGGCGACCAGGGCGTCGAACGACCGGCGCCGGGCAAGCGCGGCCCGCTCCACGTCGGTGTTGCCGCGGACCCGCAGCAGCAGCGTGACGTAGGGCAGCTGGGACTCGAGCACCGCCACCGCGCCCCTGACCAGGGCCTCAAGCCGCTCGATGGCCGGCGCGTCCAGCGACTGCGCGTGCTCCGCCGCCTCCCACAGCCCGTCGAGCGCCCGGTCGAGCGCCATCCGCAGCAGCTCCTCCTTGCCGGACACGTGGTGGTAGATGCCCGACTTGGCGATGCCGAGGCGCCGCGACAGGTCCTCCATGCTCGCCCCGTCGTAGCCGCGCTCGTTGAACACCTCCACCGCGGCCCGCAGCACCGACTCCAGGTCGTACCCCGGCCGGCCGCGGCGGCGCTGGACCTGCCCCGCCCGCCCGCCCGGCCCGGGTGCCTGCCCCGTGACGTCGGCACTCGCGGAGGGAGCCGTCGAGGTCACGCGGCGTAACCTCGCGCTGATGACTGGTCAACTGACACGAATGGAGTGTACATTACCGAATGATCGGTATGTAAATAGGAAAGCCCGAACCGAGGAGCGCATGAGCACCGCAAGCGACGAGGACCTGGAAGTGCTTGCCCTGGAGGGCCGCTTCGAGGACACGATCGCCGCGATGAGCCGGATCGAGCCGCGCGACTGGATGCCCGAGGCGTACCGGGCCACCATGATCCGGCAGATCGCGCAGCACGCGCACTCGGAGATCATCGGCATGCAGCCGGAGGGCAACTGGATTACCCGCGCCCCCAGCCTGCGCCGCAAGGCGATCCTGCTCGCCAAGGTGCAAGACGAGGCCGGGCACGGCATGTACCTGTACAGCGCGGCGGAGACCCTCGGATCCGACCGCGGCGACCTCACGACGAGGCTCATCACCAGCCGCCAGAAGTACTCTTCGATCTTCAACTACCCCACGCTCAGCTACGCGGACGTCGGCGTCATCGGCTGGCTGGTCGACGGCGCCGCGATCTGCAACCAGGTGCCGCTGTGCCGTTCCTCCTACGGGCCGTACGCGCGGGCGATGATCCGCATCTGCAAGGAGGAGTCGTTCCACCAGCGGCAGGGGTATGAGTTGCTCCTCACCATGATGCGCGGCACCCAGAAACAACGCGACATGGTGCAGGACGCCACCGACCGCTTCTGGTGGCCGTCGCTGATGATGTTCGGCCCGCCGGACGACGCCTCGCCCAACTCCGAGCGCTCCATGCGCTGGGGCATCAAGCGGCACAGCAACGACGAGCTGCGCCAGCGCTTCGTCGACATGTCCGTCCCGCAGGCGGAGAAGCTCGGCGTCACGCTGCCCGACCCGGAGCTGCGCTGGAACGCCGAGCGCGGCCACTACGACTTCGGCCAGGTCGACTGGGACGAGTTCAAGGCCGTCGTGTCGGGCAACGGCCCGTGCAACGCCCAGCGGCTCGCCAAGCGCAAGGCGGCGCACGACGAGGGCGCCTGGGTCCGCGAGGCCGCGCTCGCCCACGCCGCCAAGCACCGTGCTGCCAAGCACGGAGCAGTCGATCACGAGAACGGGCGCGTGACTATCAGCCGGAACGGGAGCGGGTTACACCATGACCGACCAGAGCTGGCCGCTGTACGAGGTGTTCCTGCGCGGCAAGCGCGGCCTCAACCACGTGCACGTCGGCAGCCTGCACGCCGCCGACCCGGAGATGGCGCTGCACCACGCCCGCGACCTCTACACCCGCCGCAACGAGGGCGTCAGCATCTGGGTCGTCCGGGCCTCCGACATCACCGCGTCAAGCCCCGACGAGAAGGACCCGTTCTTCAAGCCGTCCGGCGACAAGGTGTACCGGCACCCCACGTTCTACGAAATCCCCGCCGACGTCCCGCACATGTAGGGCGCTCCCGACGATGAGCACTGGAAACGTGAGCACTGGCGGCACGAGCGCTGCCGAGCCCGGCCTCGGCCCGGATGACGACAACCCGTACGACCTCCTGTCGGAGGACCACGACGCGGGCCACCGGTGGGCGTTCGGCACCGGCTTCACCGACCCGCTCGAAGGCATCGACACGTCCGTGCCCGACGGCCTCGACCCCGGCGCCCTGGTCCGCTACTGCCTCGCCCTGGGCGACGACGCGCTGATCTACAGCCACCGGCTGCAGCAGTGGGTGGCCCGGCTGCCCGAGCTTGAGGAGGAGACCGCGGTCGCCAACATCGCGCTCGACCTGCTCGGCCAGGCGCGGCTGCTGCTCGCCCGGGCTGGCGGGATCGTCGGCCAGACCGAGGACCAGCTCGCGTTCTTCCGCGAGGAGAAGGAATTCGGAACGTCCGGCTCGCCGAGCACGCCGACCGCGACTTCGCCGAGCTCGTGGTGCGCCTGCTGATCTTCTCCACCTGGCGGCTGGCGCTGTTCGAGGGGCTGTCGAGGGCCCTTCACCGGCGGGAGCGCCGACCCCGTGCTCTCCGCGATCGCCGCCAAGGGCGTCAACGAGCTCGCCTACCACCGCGACTACGCGGCGGGCTGGGTGGTACGGCTCGGCGACGGCACCGACCTGTCGCACGCGAAGGCGCAGGCGGCACTCGACGCGCTGTGGCCCCTGGCGGGAGAGCTGTTCCAGCCCGACCCGGACGCCCTCGCGATCGATCCCGAAGGCACTGGCGACCGCGATGCCTGCGACGCCATCCTGGACACCGTGCTCGCCGCGGCGGGCCTCGACCGGCCGGCCGCCGCGCCGCTCGCCCCGGTCGGCGGCCGGGCAGGCCGCGACGGCGTGCACACCGAGGCGATGGGCTACATCCTCGCCGAGCTCCAGTCCGTCGCCCGCGCCCACCCGGACGCGACATGGTAGCGCCCGCGGCGCGCCCGACCCCGGACGGCACAGCCCGGGACGGCACAGCCCCGGACGGC
This sequence comes from uncultured Actinomycetota bacterium, assembly GCA_963811335.1. GTDB lineage: Bacteria > Actinomycetota > Actinomycetes > Streptosporangiales > Streptosporangiaceae > Trebonia. Next base: position 149,245 of record CAWERB010000021.1, read on the forward strand.
ACGGCGGCTCCGGCGCCCCGGCGCACGCCCGCGTTCGACGTCGCGGCCGCCACCCCGGACCCGGAGATCCCCACGCTGACCATCGAGGACCTCGGGATCCTGCGTTCCGTCGATTACTCTCCCGGCCGCGGAACCGTCGTGACGATCACCCCCACCTACAGCGGCTGCCCCGCGATGCGCGAGATCGCCGCGGACGTCCAGGCCCGCCTGCGCCGGGCCGGCTTCGAGCGCGTCACCGTCGCCACCCAGCTCAGCCCGCCGTGGAGCACCGACTGGATCACCGCGGACGGGCACCGCAAGCTCGCCGCCGTCGGCATCGCCCCGCCGTCCGCCGCGCCGCGCCGCGACGGCCCGGTGCCACTGACACTGGGCCGCCGACCCGACTCGCCCGGTTGCCCGCGCTGCGGCTCGCCGGACACCCGGCTGACCGCCCAGTTCAGCGCGACGGCCTGCAAGTCGCTGCACCGCTGCAACGCGTGCGGCGAGCCATTCGAAGCGGTGAAGCCGCTTTGACCGAGACCCCAGTCACCGAGAGCCCAGTCACCGAGACCACCGGCAGCCGGCGCCGCAGGAGCCGTGACTTCCACCGCCTCACGGTCAAGCGCGTCGAGCCGCTGACCGGCGACTCCGCCGCGATCACCTTCACCGTGCCCGCCGACCTGGCGGGGGAGTTCGCGTTCGCGGCCGGGCAGACGCTGACCGTTCGCCGCGGCGAGGAGCGGCGCAGTCTACTCGATCTGCGCCCGGCCGGGCCGGATTTCCGAACACCGCCGCGGATCGGCGTTCGCGAGGTCGAAGGCGGCGCGGTCTCCGGCTGGCTGGTGCACGACCTCAGGGCCGGCGACACGCTGGACGTCCAGGCGCCGAGCGGCAGCTTCACCCCCGACCTGACCGTCCCCGGGCACCACGTGCTCATCGCCGCGGGCTCCGGCATCACCCCGATGATGTCGATCGCGGCCTCGGTGCTCGCGGCGGATGGCAAGTCGGCCGTGACGCTGCTTTACGGCAACCGGCGCAGCGACACGGTCATGTTCGCCAACGAGGTCGCCGACCTCAAGGACGCCTACCCGGCGCGGATGCAGATCGTCCACGTGCTGTCCCGCGAGCCGCAGGAGGTCGAGCTGCACAGCGGCAGGCTCGACGCCGCCCGGCTGACCGCGCTGCTGCCCGCGACGGTCGACGTGCCGGCCGTGGACCACTGGTGGCTGTGCGGGCCGTTCGCTATGGTCAACGACGCCATCGCGGTGCTGCGCGAGCTCGGCGTGGACAGCGGCCGCATCCACCGTGAGCTGTTCTGGGTCGGCGACGAGCCGCCCGCCGAGGCGGTGCACACCGACGCCCCGGTCGGCGCGGGCGCCAGCCTCACCGTCATCCTCGACGGGCGCAGCACCACGCTCACCCTGCCGGCCGGCACCCGGGTGCTCGACGGCGCCCAGCGGGCCAGGCCCGACCTGCCGTTCGCCTGCAAGGGCGGCGTGTGCGGCACCTGCCGGGCCAAGATCGTCTCCGGCGAGGCGGCCATGCGCCGCAACTACGCGCTCGAGCAGCGCGAGACCGACGCGGGGTACATCCTGACCTGCCAGGCCGTGCCGCTCAGCGACGAGATCACCGTCGACTACGACGCCTGAACCACCGTCGGACATGCCCGACTGCCGCACCTCAACCGAACCGTCGATCACGCCGTACCAGGAGCCATCATGACCGCCGCCGTCACCCCGCCCGGCGAGCTTGAGCCGATCGAGACCGCCTCGGTTGACGAGCTGCGGGCGCTGCAGCTTGACCGGCTGCGCTGGTCGCTGCGGCACGCCTACGACAACGTGCCGTACTACCGGAAGATGTTCGACGTCGCCGCCGTGCACCCGGACGACCTGAAGGACCTGCCGGACCTCGCGAGGTTCCCGTTCACCACGAAGGCGTCGCTGCGCGACAACTACCCGTTCGGCCTGTTCGCGGTGCCCCGCGAGCAGGTGGCACGGGTGCACGCCTCGTCCGGCACCACCGGCCGCCCCACCGTCGTCGGCTACACCGCCACCGACATCGACACCTGGGCCAGCGTCATGGCCCGCTCCATCCGCGCGGCCGGCGGCCGCCCCGGGCACATCGTGCACGTCGCCTACGGGTACGGCCTGTTCACCGGCGGCCTCGGCGCGCACTACGGCGCGGAGAAGCTCGGCTGCACCGTCGTCCCCGTCTCCGGCGGCATGACCGAGCGGCAGGTCACCTTGATCCGCGACTTGCGGCCCGACGTCATCATGGTCACCCCGTCCTACATGCTCGCCATCATCGACGAGATGGAACGCCAGGGACTCGACGCCGTGCACAGCTCGCTCCGCTACGGCATCTTCGGCGCCGAGCCGTGGACGAACGAGATGCGCGCCGAGATCGAGGCCCGGGCTGGCCTCGACGCCACCGACATCTACGGCCTGTCCGAGGTGATGGGCCCGGGCGTCGCCCAGGAGTGCGTGGAGACAAAGGACGGCCTGCACGTCTGGGAGGACCACTTCTACCCCGAGGTCATCGACCCGGTAACCGGCCAGGTGCTGCCCGAGGGCGAGCGCGGGCGAGCTGGTCTTCACCTCACTGACCAAGCAGGCGATGCCCGTCGTCCGGTACCGCACCCGCGACCTGACCCGGCTGCTGCCCGGTACCGCCCGCACCATGCGCCGCATGGAGAAGGTCACCGGCCGCACCGACGACATGATCATCTTGCGCGGCGTCAACCTGTTCCCCACTCAGGTCGAAGAGCTCATCCTGCGCATCCCCGTCCTGTCACCGCACTTCCAGCTGCACCTGCTCCCGCCCCGGCCGGATGGACGCGATGAGCGTTCACGTCGAGCGCCGCCCGGACGCCACCCCCGCCGACGCCGAGGCGGCGGCCGCCCAGCTGTCCACCCTCATCAAGAACACCATCGGCGTCACCGCCACCACCGTCGTCCAGGACCCCGACACCATCGAGCGCTCCATGGGCAAGATGCGCCGCATCATCGACGACCGCCCGCGCTAACGCCGGGCCGCGCGATAAGCCTGTCCTGGACGGGCTGCCGGGCAGCCAGGCGATAGCTTAGTCCGGGACCATTACGCCTCACGCGCGGTGGAGACACCCGGGCAACGCTGTTCGTCACCCGCTTCCATTAGCGGCCTGCCCTGTCCCCCACAACGACGTGTTCGCATGGCGATGGCAGGAACTTAAGGCGGACTGCTGGCTCTGGTTCTGCTTATTCGCGCTGGCCGCTGGCGCGGCAGGAGGCCGGTGAGGGCGAGGGCGTAGCTGGCGTGCTTCACGGGGGGCGGGACGCCCCTTGGTGACCGTGAGAATCACCAGCTGAACGCGGGCATGGGTTGAGGGCCCGTGGCGGTTGGGGTCGCGGGCCTGGTCGGGGGCGGGTCCGGGTTAGCCGGCGGCGGGGGTGACGGTCACCTCGAGGCCGAGGGCCTGCAGCTGGCGGAGGTGGCCGCGGATCTTCTTGTCGCGGTCGGTCTTGCGGGCGTGCCAGTCGGCGCCGAGGTCGTGGTAGCGGGCCGTGGGGTCGTTGAGCAGGTGCCAGATGATGATGAGGATGGAGCGGGCGACGGCGCAGCGGGCGCGGGTGCCGCTGAGTTTCCTGCTCAGCCGGGCGAGGCGCTCGCCGAGGAAGGTGCAGGCGCGGCGGCGCCGGCGCCGTTGGCGGCCTGGGTGCAGTAGCGGCGCAGGTAGCCGTTGCCCTGGCCCTTTTTCGGCTTGCGGGCGCGGGTGCCGGACTGGCGGGCGGCCGGGGCGAGCCCGGCCCAGGACACCAGGTGGTGCGCGGTGGGGAACCGGGTCATGTCCAGGCCGGTCTCGGCGATGATGGCCATGGCCAGCTGGAGGCTGACGCCGGGGATCTCGGCCAGCCGCGCGGCGGCGGGCAGCACGGCGGCGCCGGGGCCGGGGTCCGCGCAGCGGGTCCCGTCGGCGGCGACTCCGCAGGCGGCGGGGATGGCTTCCACGGTGGCGGCGATCTCGTCCTCGACCGCGCGGCGGAGCGGTCCAGGAAGGTGATGTGGTCCAGGTGGATCCGGATCAGCCGGGCGTGGTGGGCGCCGAGCGTCATGCCCTCCAGCGACGCCTCCAGGGCGGCGCGGCGGGCCCGCAGCGGGCCCAGCGCGAGGGCGGCCAGGGCCTGCGGGCTGGTCTCCCCGCCGGCCATGGCCTCCAGGATGAGGCGGGCGGTCTTGACCTTGGCCAGGCCCGACAGCTCTGAGGACAGCTTGACCAGGGCGCCTTCCAGCAGCTTCTCCAGCCGCTGCCACGCCGCGGTGCGGTCGCGGACCAGCTGCAGCCGGGTGCGGGTCAGGTCGCGCAGCGCCCGGATCTCCGGCGGCGGGACGAACGAGGGGCGCAGCAGGCCCATCTCGGCCAGCCGGGCCAGCCACTGCGCGTCCAGCTTGTCGGTCTTCGGGCGCCCGGCCAGCTGCCGGGCGTGGCAGGAGTTCACCAGGGCGACCGCCAGCCCGAGCGACTCGAGCAGGTAGTACCAGATCCGCCAGTAATCCGACGTCGACTCCATCACCACCAGCTCAACCCCGTCGGCCAGCAGCCGGGCGCCGAGCTCCAGGATGTCGGCCGCCCGGGCCGGGATCGCCTCCTCGACCCGTGACCGGCGCCGCCCGCCCCCCGCGGCCGGCGGCAGCCGGGTGCACACGTCGCCTTTCGCCTTCGCGATGTCGATCCCCGCCACCTTCTCGTGACGGAGCTGGTAATCTCGTCCTCCACCAGCTGCGCGGGAACCTTCCGCGCCCTCGCGTGACCCACCGGGGCCTCCTATCCTTGAACCGGGAACACGGGCGGGCTGCCCGGGGGCCCCGGTCATTGGCTCAGCGCCGCGAATAGTGACCGCCGTGCTGAACGCAACAAGAGGCGACCCTCAGGTCGAAGGCCCCGGTGCCAGGGTTCAACGGGCTGTCATCCCACAAAAGACCCGGCATCACGGGCAGCCCGCCCCTATCCTGCCGGCCAGCCGCCGCCCCCGCGCCCCGAACAGCCGCAACCGCCCCGGGCCCCGGCCGCCGGCGACCCGCAGCCCCGCGCAAAATTCTCACTCAAGCGCGACCGCCCCCGGCGAAAAAGGGTTTGCATAGCCCAGGCCCATGATCATCGCTGTTTGCATACCAGCGGCCCATGATCGCGATCGATTTGGGGCATTTGTCCAGCCCGCTGCTATGCAAGGCGGCGAATTGGTGGGCCTGGGCTATGCAAGGCCAAGATCATCCAGGGGAAGGCCGCACTGCCGTAGAGATTCCTGTGACCGTTGTTGCCAGCGGGAAATATGAGCACCTTTACGGTCAGCCGACTCATCCCGGGGATGTCCGCGCCGGGGATGTCCGCGCTGCCGTAGAGGTTCCTGTGATCGCGGTTGCCCGCGGGATAAGTGTGAGGATCTCTACGGTCAGCCGGCTCACGCCGCAAGCGCGATCGCGCCGCCTGCACCCGCCGCCGCTAACTCGGCTCCCAGGTGACGTGCGGCAGCCGGCTCTCATGGGCGTCCCGCACGAGGCGGATGAGCGGCTGCCTTCACCGAACCCCGGAAGCCGCCGGCGACGTCGGTGACCGCGGCACTCTCATCGGCGACCTCGGCGTCACCGATGACGGCGATGAGGTGGTCACGGCGCTGGCGGCTTGCGCGCACCCGGGCACCTACCGACCCGGCTGTTTCCAGCCGGGCCCGCAGGCCCGCGGCGATCAGGTCGTCCACGAGCCGCCGGGCAGCGGCATCGTGCCCGTCAGAGACGGGCAGCACGCACACATGGACCGGGGCGAGCCAGAGCGGCAGGCGGCCCTGATAGTGCTCAAGCAGCGCCGCCGTTACCCGCTCCATGGCGCCGACGGTGCCGCGATGGATCATCACCACCCGCTGCCTGGTGCCGTCGGCGGCGTCATAGACCAGGTCGAACCGCTCCGGCTGGTTGAAGTCCAGCTGCACTGTCGCGATGGTCTCCTCGTGGCCGCGGGCGTCTCGCACCTGCAGGTCGAGCTTGGGCCCGTAGAACGCCGCCTCACCAGGGGCATCGACCAGGCGCAGGCCGCGGGCCGCAAGGCCGGCCGCCTCGGCCGCCGCCCGGAGCGCCGCCTCCGCGGCTTCCCACTGCTCGCGGCCACCCAGGAACGCGGGGCTGTCGTCACGCCGCGAGAGCCGCACGTAATCCACGGGGAGCCCGAGGATCTCCTGGGCCCGCAGCGCCGACCGCAGGGCACGGGCCGCCTCATCGGTGACCTGGTCGGGGCGGCAGAACACGTGGGTGTCGTCGAGGTTGATCTGCCTGACCCGGCTCAGGCCAGACAGCACGCCGGACCGCTCGGCCCGGAACATCGCGGCGAGCTCGTTGAACCGGACCGGCAGGTCCCGGTAGGACCGCTGCATCGAGGCGTAGATCAGCGCATGATGCGGGCAGTTGGCCGGCCGCAGCACCAGCTCGTCGCCGCCCACCGCCATCGGCGGGAACATGTCATCGCTGAACTTCGCCCAGTGGCCGGAGCGCTCGAACAGCGCCCGCTTCCCGAGTACCGGGGAGTAGACGCTCTCGCATCCGTCGGCGCGCGCGAGATCCCTGGCCAGGCGCTGCAGCTCATCGCGGATAACCGCTCCGTCAGGCAGCCAGAGCGGCAGGCCCGCGCCGGCCAGCGGGTCCGTCGCGAAGACCGGGAGATCCTGGTTGATGTCACGGTGGTCGCGACTGGCTTCATGATTCACGGGTTACTCCCTGGAAGCAGGGGCCCCTTGGGAGCCAGACAGCCGCGACTAGATCCCGGAGCCTGACTCCGGGAGGGCTGGGCGGTTGTTACTGCAGCAGCCGAACGCCGGAGATACCCGGCGTCGTCGTCTCAGAAGAACGCTGCATACGGCGAAGGTACCGCACAAGGCCGCCGCGCGCTAAGCGTTAACCGCCCGGTGCCGACGCGCTCAGCGTTTCACGGCCGCAGACGCGGGGCCGGGGACGCCCGCAGCTGCTTGACCAGGGGCAGCACGCGGTAGCCGACGCGCTGGTTGAGTGAGATCTCGGTTCTGGTGCGGGTGACGCCCGGGAGGGCGAGCAGGTCCTGCACGATCTCCTCCAGGTGCAGGTTGCTGCGCGCGGCCACCCGGCAGAGCAGGTCGCCCTCGCCGGTGGTGGTGTGCGCCTCGAGCACCTCGGGAATGGCGCCCAGGCGGGCAACAACGTTGTCGAGCTGGCCCTGGGCCAGGTACAGGTGGACGAAGGCCTGCACGATGAAGCCAAGGCCCGCCGGGCTGATCGCCGGGGCGTGCCCGCTGATGACACCCTCGCGTTCCAGCCGGGCGAGCCGCGCCTGCACGGTGCCGCGCGCGATGCCCAGCACCCGCGCGTACTCGCGCATGCCCGCCTGCGGCTCCTCGAGCAGCAGGTTAAGCAGGTCAAGGTCCAGCTGGTCCAGTTGCACAAGCTGACAGCTCCGCCCCACGCCGGGTTAACGCTTGATATTGAGCCAATGGCTCAATGAAGGTTCTTCATACTAGACCAATAGACCAGTACGAATCTACAGTGGCAGGATGACGGCAGCTTTCAGCCCTCGCGTGACCACCCTCGACGAGCGCTACCAGCGCCAGGACGGCACCATCTACCTGACGGGGATCCAGGCGCTCGTCCGCATGCTGTTCGATCGCGCCCGTTACGACCGGGCGCGCGGCCTGGCCACCGCCTGCTACGTGTCCGGCTACGAGGGATCGCCGCTCGGCGGCTACGACCTCGAGCTCGCCCGGCAGCGCGCCCTGCTCGACGAGTACGGCATCGTGCACAATCCCGGCCTCAACGAGGAGCTCGCGGCCACCTCGGTGTCCGGCAGCCAGCTGGCGGGGCAGGTCGGCGACGCGAAGCAGGACGGCGTCACCGGCATCTGGTACGGCAAGGCTCCAGGCCTCGACCGGGCGACCGACGCGCTGCGGCACGCCAACATGACCGGCACCGCGCCGGCCGGGGGAGCGGTGGCGCTCGTCGGCGACGACCCGGGCGCCAAGTCCTCCACCCTGCCGTGCTCGTCTGAGATGGCCCTGGCCGGCCTGATGATGCCGACCTTCTACCCGGCCGACGCCGCCGAGGCCCTCGTGCACGGCCAGCACGCGATCGAGCTGTCCCGGGCCAGCGGGCTGTGGTCAGCGATGAAGGTGGTCACCGCGATGGCCGACGGCGCTTCCACCGCGCTGGTCAGCCCGCACTGGCAGGCGCCTGACCTCTCGGAGCTGCCGAACGGGCTGCGCGCCTACGCCCACCGGCCGCGCGCCCGGCTCCTCGGCGCGGAGCTCGTCGAGCTCGAGCGCAGCCAGCAGCTCACCCGGCTGCCGATTGCCGTCGAGTACATCAGGCGCAGCGGAGTCAACGTCGTCACCGGGGCGCGCGACGCCCGGATCGGCCTGGTGGCCGCCGGCAAGACCTACCTGGACCTGCGGCAAGCCCTCACGGCACTCGGGCTGACCGAGGCTGACCTGGAACGGCACGGCATCCGGCTGCTCAAGCTCGGCGTGATCTACCCAGTCGAGCCGACGATCGTCGCCGAGTTCGCGGCCGGCCTTGACGAGATCCTGGTCATCGAGGACAAGCGCGCCTTCGTTGAGGACGCGGTCAAGTCCGCACTCTACGGGCGGGCCAGCGCCCCGGCCGTCTACGGCAAGCGGTCGCGCGACGGCTCGCCGCTGTTCGCGGCCGTCGGGGAGATCGACTCCGACGCGGTCGCCGACTCCCTCGCCCGCCACTTCACGGCCGCGGGCATCGGCGTCACGCAGCGGCCGCCCAGGGAGCGGGTCATGCTGCCGCTGGCGCAGCGCCTGCCGTACTTCTGCTCCGGCTGCCCGCACAACTCATCCACCAAGGTCGCGCCCGGCACCCTGGTCGGCGCCGGGATCGGCTGCCACGCCATGGTGGCGTTCATGGCGCCAGAGCAGGTCGGCGACGTCATCGGGCTGTGCCAGATGGGCGGCGAGGGCGCCATGTGGATGGGCATCGCGCCGTTCGTGACGCAGCGCCACCTGGTGCAGAACCTCGGCGACGGCACGTTCGCGCACTCCGGCAGCCTGGCCATCCGCGCGGCCGTCGCCTCCGGCGCGAACATCACCTTCAAGCTGCTGCGCAACTCCGCCGTCGCGATGACCGGCGGACAGCGGGCGGTCGGCGAACTGCCGCTCGACCGGCTCCTCACGCTGCTCGCCGCCGAGGGCGCCCGCAAGGTCGTCGTCACCACCGACGACCCGGCCAAGCTCAAGCGGCAGCTCGGCGCCAGGTTCGGCAAGCACAGCGCCGACATCAGGCACAGGGACGACCTGCTCGACGTGCAACGGGAACTGGCCGCGATCGACGGCGTCACCGTGCTTGTCCACGACCAGGAGTGCGCGGCGGAGAAGCGGCGCAAGCGCCGTCGCGGCAAGGTGGCCGCGCCCGCCCAGCGCGCGTTCATCAACGAGCGGGTCTGCGAAGGCTGCGGTGACTGCGGCCGGGTGTCCAACTGCCTGTCCGTCCAGCCGACGGCCACCGAGTTCGGCCGCAAGACCCGGATTCACCAGTCGTCGTGCAACCTGGACTTCTCCTGCCTGGGCGGCGACTGCCCGTCGTTCCTCAGCGTGACCCCGGCCGCGCCTAACTCCGAAGCACGGGCGGCCCGCCGCCCGGCGGCACCGGCGAATCTTGAGTCACCGGAACTGGCCGAGCCGGCCCGCCTGTTCAGCCCGGACGGGTTCACTATGCGGATCACCGGCGTCGGCGGCACCGGCGTGGTGACCGTCGCGCAGATCCTCGGCACCGCGTTCGCCGCGGACGGGCGCCAGGTGCGCTCCCTCGACCAGACCGGGCTGGCGCAGAAGGGCGGCGCGGTCGTGTCCGACCTGACCGTGGCCGCCGGGCCCGCGGAGCGATCCGCCAAGCTCGGCTACGGCGAGTGCGACCTTTACCTCGGCTGCGACTCGCTGGTCGCCACCGACGGGACCCAGCTGCGCGCCGCGAGCAAGGACCGGACGGTGGCCGTGGTGTCCACCACCGAAGTGCCGACCGGCCAGATGGTGACCGACATCAGCCAGCGCTTCCCCGCGCCCGGCCGGGTCACCGCCGCGATCGAGGAACGAGTGCGCTCAGCCCGTTTCCTCGACGCGTCCGCCATCGCCAAGAGCCTGTTCGGCGACGAGCAGTTCGCCAACATGATCCTGGTCGGCGCCGCCTACCAGGCGGGCGCGCTGCCGGTCAGCGCCGAGGCGATCGAGCACGCCATCCGGCTCAACGGCGTGGCCGCCGACGCCAACATCCGGGCGTTCCGCGCCGGCCGCACGGTGCATGACGGTCCGGGGCATGACGGTCCGGGGCATGACGGTCCGGGGCATGACGGTCCGGGGCATGACAGGCCGGGGGACGACGCGACCGGGCACGACGCGCCGGCATCCGCCGCAGCCGCCGGCCAGCCCGGCGCCGCCCCCGCCGAGCGGAGCCTGGAAGACCACGTCAACCTGCGCGCCAGCGAGCTGGCCGCGTTCCAGGACCGGGCCTGCGCGGACGACTACGCCGCCTTCGTGGCCCGCGTCCAGGCCCGCGAGGCGGCCGTTACCGGCGGTGCGGAGCTCACCAGGGCCGTCGCGCAGCACCTGCACAAGCTCACCGCCTACAAGGACGAGTACGAGGTCGCCCGCCTCAGCCTTGACCCGGCCCTTGACGAGGCGGTGCGCGCGCAGTTCGGCGACGGTGCCCGCTACGCCTACCGGCTGCACCCGCCGGTGCTGCGCGCGCTCGGACTCAAGCACAAGGTCAGCCTCGGCCCGTGGTTCCGCCCGGCGTTCGCCACCCTGGTCGCCATGCGACGGCTGCGCGGCACCGCGCTCGACCCGTTCGGCTACACCGAGGTCCGCCGCACCGAGCGCGCGCTCATCACCGAGTACCGCCAGGTGATCGAGGAGCTGCTGGCCGGCCTGACCGACGGCAACCACGGCCTGGCGGTCGAGATCGCCGCCCTGCCCGACATGATCCGCGGCTACGAGCACATCAAGCTGGCCACCGTCCGCGCCTACCACGAGAAGCTGGCCGAGCTCCGCGCCGAATTCGCCGCCTCGGCCGCCCCGACCCTGGTCAGGTAGCCGCCGGCGCGAGGCGGCTCCAGCCCTAAACGAACCAGAAGGCTTCCTTAAAGGAAGATTAATTAGAAAGATTCTTTACAGTAAGCCTTGACGGCCCAGCTTCCGGCATTCAAAGTGACCACAACGCCCCAATACCGCCCATGTGGGGCATCGGATCGCCTCAGCTTCTGTCATCCCTGGAGGGTCCATGCTGGTCGGAAAACGGATTCTGCGCACAGCTCTCATTACTGGCTCGGCACTCGGGCTAACCGCCGGCGGCGCGGCACTCGCGCTAACCGCCGGGAACCCCGCGCAGGCAGCCACCGCATGCGCCGCGGCATGGAGCTCCACGGCTGTGTACACCGCCGGCCTGCAGGCCAGCGAGAACGGCATCAACTACACCGCCAACTGGTGGACTCAGGGCAACGACCCGGCCACCAACAACGGCGGACCCGGCTCGGGACAGCCGTGGACGTCCAACGGCGCCTGCGCCGGCGGCTCGGGCGGGAGCCCGAGCCCGACTCCCACCCCGACCCCCACCTCGACCGGGACGGGCTCGGCAAGCGGCCTGCTCTTCAGCCCGTACAAGGACGTCACCATCAACATGAACTGGAACACCGACCAGATGCAGTCGGCGGTGGAAGGGACCGCCATCCCGGTGGTTGGCTCCGGCAGCCTGGTGTCGAATTACGTGCCCAAGCTGCCCGCGATCACGCTCGCGTTCGCTACCGGAGCCTGCGGCAGCGAGACCTGGGGCGGTGTCCCTGGTGCCAGCTGGGCCGCGGAGAACGTTCCGCAGCTGTCGGCCGCCCACCTGAATTACGTCGTCTCGACCGGCGGTGAGGCCGGAACCTTCACCTGCGCCTCAACGTCCGGAATGGACTCGTTCATCGCCCGCTACGGGAGCTCGAACCTGGTCGGCATCGACTTCGACATCGAAGGCGGCCAGAGCCAGTCGGACATCCAGAACCTGGTCAACGCGTCAGCGGGAGCACAGTCGACGTATCCCAACCTGCAGTTCTCGTTCACGGTCGCCACGCTTGCGGCGTCGGATGGCAGTTACGGCGGAGTGAACTCGCTCGGCGCCGAGGTCGTCCAGGCCGTGAAGGCCTCCAGCCTGAAGAACTACGTCATCAACCTGATGACCATGGACTTCGGCAGCGCTTCGGCCGGCGTCTGCGTCGTCGTCTCCGGTGCTTGCGAGATGGGGCAGTCGTCGATCCAGGCGGTGACGAACCTCGAGCACACCTACGGGATCCCGGCGAGCAAGATCGCCGTCACCCCGATGATCGGCCTGAACGACAACTCGAGCGAGACCTTCACCACCGCCGACGTGGACACGCTCACGAATTACGCGAAGGGCAACGGCCTGGCCGGGCTGCACTTCTGGTCGCTTGACCGGGACACGCCCTGCCCCTCGGCCCAGACGTACGCGTCCCCCACCTGCAACTCGGTTACCGGCACGACGGCACTGGAGTACACCAAGCGGTTCCTGGGCGACCTCGGGATCTGACGAAGGTGCTAAGGCGGGCCGCGCACGGGCTACCGTGCGCGGCCCGCCTTAATTTCGACCGGCCCCGCGGGGAATTATCCGCTCTCGGCTGCGTTATGGTTAACGTATGCGCGGTAACCGGGCCGGGCGCGCATGCCGACTTTCTGTGTCATGGTGCCCGGAACCTGTTGGCGGTCCGTGCGTGGTGCCTGCTGCGTTGATCCTTGGAGATCCGCAAGCCCCGCGCGGCGTCGGAGGTAGCAGGCCCGGTGCCGGTCCCGGCGGCGGGACTGCACGGCATGCTGCCGTGGCCCGCGTGCCCGGTGGTTAAGAGGAGGGGTTTGTGGCTCGAACAGGCCAGCGCCAGACGGGCGCTCGCCGTGCCGTCCCGCGGGATCAGCGGCGTGCCCGCCGCCGCGGCGACGTTATCTCGGAGCTGTCCCGGACCGTCGGTGAGCTCGAGGCGGCGGTCCGAGGCGGCCGGGTGACGCCTGCCGTGCGCACGAAGTTCCAGGCGGTCGCGCTGCTGCTGCGAGACGAGCGTGCCCGTGTCCGGGCCGCGAGCGGGAATCGTCAAGCTGAGCAGCTCAAGCGCCTTGACGGTATCGCGGCCGTCCTCGCGGCGACCGCCGTCCGGGACGTCGGGCTGCTCGCGCTGCTCGCCGAGGATGCCAGCGTCTCCGACGCCGCCCGGGCGCTGAAGCGGGAGATGGAGCGGTCCCTCGGCATCGAGGCGGCACCGGCGGACCCCGCGCCGGAGCAGACCGCGGCCGCTTCCGCCGGGACGGAATCGCGGGTCGTGCCGCAGTCGGTGGTCTCCCGGCAGCTGGCGAACCCCTTCCTGGCCCCTGACTTCTCCGCTGCTCCGCAGCGCGCCGCCCATACCCGTCGCCTGGACGGCTGGGAACTGCTCGGACCGCTCTTTGGTTCCTTCGAGCAGGCCGCCGGGGGAGCCCCGGCGTGCATGGCGCTCCCGGCGCCGACGGCCCGGTTCACCCCGGCGGGCCTGCAGCTGATGCCGCACCAAGGGCAAGTGGTCGCGGCGGCGGCGGCCGGCCACCGGACGTTCCTGCTCGCCGACGAGCCGGGTCTGGGCAAGACGGCCGAGGCGCTGCTCGCCGCGGAAGCGGCGAACGCCTACCCGCTGCTTGCCGTCGTGCCGAGCGTCGTCAAGACCAACTGGGCTCGCGAGGCGGCCCACTGGACACCGCACCGCCCGGTTACCGTGGTGCAGGGCGATGGCGACACGGTCGACGGCTTCGCGGACATCGTCGTGCTCAACTACGAGGTACTCGACCGCCACATAGGATGGCTCGGCGATTTCGGCTTCCGCGGCATGGTCGTGGACGAAGCTCACTTCATCAAGAACAAGAGCTCGCAGCGCTCGCAGAACGTCCTCTCGGTCGCCGCCCGCATCCGGTCCCGCACGGCCCGGCCACTGCTGATGGCGTTGACCGGGACCCCGCTGATCAACGACATCGAGGACTTCCGGGCGATCTGGCAGTTCCTGGGCTGGATCGACGACAACCGGCCCCTCGGCGAACTGGCGGACGCGCTCGAGGACACCGGCTTGACGCCCGCCGACCGGAGCTTCTACGCGGCGGCGCGCCAGAGCGTGATCGATCTCGGCATCGTCCGCCGGCGCAAGCTCGACGTGGCCGCCGACATTCCCGCCCGCCGCATCGCCGACCTGCCCGTCGAGCTGGACGGGCCGGCCGGGCGGTCGATCCGGGCCGCCGAGCGGGACCTTACCCGCCGGATGGTGGCCCGCTACGAGACAGCGCTCGCGAGCCGGTCCTCCGGGTCGCGCCGAGGGGGCCGAGGGGATCGATCAGGACCTGGTCCGGCGGGTGGCGCGGGCGGAGCTTAAGGACGCGGCGACCCAGTCCGGCGAGAACGTGTTCACCATGATGCGGCGCATTGGCCAGGCAAAGGCCGAACTGGCCGCCGACTACACGGCGCAGCTGGCCCGCAGCGCCGGCAAGGTGGTCTTCTTCGCCAAGCACATCGACGTGATGGACGCCGCGGAGAACTTCTTCGCCCAGCGGGGTGTGCGCTTCTCATCGATCCGCGGCGACCAGACGCCCACGGTTCGGCAGAGAAGCGTCGACGCCTTCGTGAACGACCCGGACGTCGCGGTCGCGGTCTGCTCGCTGACCGCGGCCGGAGTCGGCCTGAACCTGCAGGTCGCATCGAACGTGGTGCTGGCCGAGCTGTCCTGGACCAACGCGGAGCAGACCCAGGCGATCGATCGCAGCCACCGCATCGGGCAGACCGAGCCGGTCACGGCCTGGCGCATCATCGCCGCGCAAACCATCGACACCCGGATCGCGGAGCTGATCGGCAGCAAGGCGGGGCTCGCCGCCCGGGCGCTTGACGGGTCGGACGAGGAGGTCGCCTCGTCGGCCGACGTGCAACTCGATGCGCTGGCCGCGATGCTGACCGATGCACTGAGTGCCGCTACAGGGAACGGCGGCGGCACCGCGCCCGCGGTTGACTTTGCCGTACAAAGTAATGGACGATGACCTTTGCTTCACCCCCGCCGTTGAACTGGCCCGGCTGCTGCGGTCGCGGGAACTGTCGGCCCGTGAGCTGCTCGACGCGTTCCTGAACCGGATCAACCGGGTCAATCCCCAGCTCAACGCGATCGTCACCCTGGCCGAAGAGCGGGCCGCCGCCGAGGCGGCGGCGGCCGACGAGGCCGCGGCGCGCGGCGGCTGGCTCGGCGTGCTGCACGGCCTGCCGGTCGCCGTGAAGGACCTCGCCGACACGGCGGGCATCCGGACGACCTATGGCTCCCCGCTGTTCGCCGGCCACGTGCCGGACGCTGACGCCCCGCATGTCGCGCTGCTGAAGGCGGCCGGCGCGGTGATCATCGGCAAGACGAACACCCCCGAGTTCGGCGCGGGATCGCAGACGTTCAACGCGGTCTTCGGCGTGACCCGCAATCCGTGGGACACCCGGATGACGCCGGGCGGGAGCAGCGGGGGCGCGGCCGCCGCGGTCGCGGCCGGCCTGCTGCCGTTCGCGGACGGGTCGGACCTGGCGGCCAGCGTCAGGAACCCGGCCGCGATGTGCTCAGTGGTGGGGCTGCGGACCACGCCGGGCACGATCCCGTCCGGCGGCGACTACTTCAACCCGCTCCCGGTCCTCGGCCCGCTCGCCCGGTCGGCGGCCGACGCGGCCCTGCTGCTGGCGGGCCTGCGCGGGCACGACCCGGCGCTCCCGCTGGCCCGGCCCGGCCCGGCCGCCGCCGCCCCGGGCACCGGGACGGGGTGGACGGCGAACGACGTCACCGGGCTGCGGGTCGCGTGGAGCGCCGACCTCGGCGGGCTGCCCGTCGAGCCGGACGTCGCCCGGGTGCTCGCCCGGGCCCGCGAAACCCTGGCCGCGGCCGGAGCCGTCATCGCCGACGCCGAGCCTGACCTCGCCGGCGCGGACGAGGCGTTCGGAGTCCTGCGGGCCGTCATGATGGCCAGCCGCTACGGCTTCCTGCTCGAGACCGCACGGGACCAGCTGAAGGACACGCTGATCTGGAATATCGAGCAGGGCCTGACGCTGACCGGGCCGCAGGTCGCCGCCGCGCACCGGCAGCACAGCGAGGTCTTCGGCCGGATGAAGGCGTTCCTGCGCGGCTATGACGTGCTCGCGGCTCCGACGGTTCAGGTCGTGCCGTTCCCGGTGGAACGGGAATGGGTGACCGCCATCAACGGCATACCGCAGGACACCTATATCGACTGGCTGCGCAGCTGCTCCCGGATCACCGTGACCGGCCACCCCGCCGTCTCGGTGCCGGCCGGCTTCACCGCCGCAGGCCTGCCCGTTGGCCTCCAACTGGCGGGCCGTTACGGGACCGATGACCGTTTGCTGTCCATCGCGGGGGCAGTCGCCGGCATTCTCCTCCCGCAGCCCCCTCGCCCCACGGGCGGCGAACCGGGATAACTCGTGATCCGGCGGGCGCTACCGGTCCATCAGCGCGAATACGCCCCACCCGAGGTACTCGCGCCGGTACCGGGCGTGCCGCACCGGTGCCGCCGCCAGCTCGGCCCGCATCTCGCCGTAAAGCTCGTCCCCGGGGTTCGCGTCCAGCCATCGCCGGATGTTCAGCCACTTCGCCGCCTCGTACCGGTCCCAGCTGTCTCCGTCCGCGAGCACCATCTCGACGACATCAAGACCCATATCCCCGAATGACCCCAGCAGGTTCCCTAGCCCCACCCACTCGTCCTGGGCAGTACCGGCGGCCCCTTCAACTGTTTCCCGGTCCGGCGGCTCCTTCCGCCAGTAGGGCTCGCCGATCAGCATGATCCCGCCCGGCACGAGACTCCGCCGCAGCAGTTCGACGGTCCCGGCGACCCCACCCCCGATCCAGGTAGCGCCGACGCACGCGGCCACCCCGGCCGGTTCCCGCGCCGCGTAGCCTGAAGCGTCGCCGTGCACGAAGCTGACCCTATCCTCGACGCCGAGCTCCCTGGCGCGCTCCCGCGCCGAGCCGATGAAGACGCTGCTGACGTCCACCCCGGTGCCGACGAACCCGTGGTCTCGCGCCCAGGTGCACAGCATTTCCCCGGACCCGCAGGCGAGGTCAAGCACCCGCGTCCCCGGCGGCAGCCGCAAAGCCGCCCCGAGCGTCGCCAGCTTCCCGGGCGTAAGCGGATTGTGGATCCGGTGACTGCTCTCACGAATCGTGAACTGCCGTGGCAGGTCCTCCATGGCCGCCCAGTATCGTGCCCGCCCGCAGCCCCAAGCAACCTGTTTATCCGGACGAGACCAGCGACGTGGCCAGCGCCAAGGCAGAGATCAGAGGCCGGTGACGGTCCAGTCGGTGGTCTCCGGTGCGATCAGGGGGGTGCCGACGTCGAGTTGCAGGTTCTCGCGGGAGCCGAGTGGCGCGTCGCGCGGGTTGCCGGTGAACACGCGGCCGTTCACGATCACGGTCACCTTGCCGCGGGCCGGGCCAGCCTGGTCCGGCCCGAGCGGCTGGCCCCACTCGTCGAAGAAATCGCTGAGCGTATAGGTCCGCTTCACCGGTGACTCGATGTGGATGATCCCGTCCGCGGCGTGGGTGTGCAGCCAGTAGAAGCACCTCCCCGACCCGGCGAACGGGCCGCTGCGTCGGTGCCGCCACCGCCCCGGGGATGCCGATCCCGGCCGGCACCTGCTGCTGCTTCCCGTCGACGAAGATGGTCAGGTGCGTGTGGATGTGGAACAGCGTCTGCTCGCTTGTGTTGCAGCCGATCCCGTCGATGGCCTGGCCCGCCGTCGCCGCGGACGGCGCCGCGAGCAGGGGGGCGGAGGGGACCGGCACCCGCTCGGGCCCGAGCGATCCGGGCGCGGGTGCCGCCATGAGGGTGCCGAGCGCCGACAGCGGCTCCATGGATCCCGCCGCGACCGTTCCTGCTGCGCCCGTACCGGCCACGGCCGTGCCGCCCGGCCGGGCGGACCCGGATCCGGGTCCGGAGCCCGCCAGGCCGAGCCCAAGGACGGCTCCGGCGCCGGCCAGCACGACGATGGCCCCGCCCCACACGGCCAGCCGGAGCCGCTGGCGGCGCCTCGCCTGCGCCCGCCGCGCCTCCTCGAGCGCCTGCCGCCTGGCCTCACGGGAACTGCGGGCAGAGGGCACGGCGCGCTCCATTCTACGTACTAACTAAGTACTACGTACGTACGTAGATAGTAGCAACTGACGTGGCCGTGCGCGCAAGAGCGAGTCCCGCGCGGCTCCCAAAGCCAGCTCTTCTGCGAACACGCGACGTAAAGGATTCACCGCGGTGCGTTTCTCGGAGTAGCGTGCGCCTATCGGCGCCGCGTTACCGGGGAGGACGCTAATGGAATCACTGGGCGGCGAGATCAGGCGCATTTCGATGCCGGTCGAACTCATCAAGGAACGCTACGACGTGATCGTCGTCGGGTCGGGATACGGCGGGGCCATCGCGGCCTCCCGGATGGCCAGGGCCGGACGTTCGGTATGCCTGCTCGAACGCGGAAGGGAGTTCCAGCCCGGCGAATACCCGAGCACAGAAGCGGAGGCGGCCGAGCAATTCCAGATCGACCTTCCCGAGGAGCACATAGGCTCGCGGACCGGCCTTTACGACCTCCGGGCGCACCCGGACATGAACGTGTTCGTCGGCTGGCGGGCTCGGCGGCACGTCACTGGTCAACGCGAACGTCGCGCTCGAGGCCGATCCGCGCGTGTTCGACGATCCCGGCCTGGCCGCATGAGATCCGCGCCGACATGGCCACCCGGCTGGCCGACGGCTACGAGCGCGCCAGGGAGATGCTCAAGCCGAACCCGTATGCCCGACGACGTTCCACGCTGCCCAAGCTGGACGCGCTGCAGGCGTCGAGCCGCGAGTCTGCCCGACGGGGTGTTCTACCGGCTGCCCATCAACGTCACGTTCACGAGCACGGCGGCCGCAATCACGTGGGGGTCTACCAGCAGGCGTGCGTCATATGTGCGGCGACTGCGTGCTCGGGCTGCAACCATTCGCGCGAAGAACACCACGGCTGATGAATTACCTGCCGGACGCGCGTCAATCACGGGGCCGAGATCTTCACGCAGGCCGATGTCCGGTGGGTCGAGCCGTCGGCGGACGGCAGGATGGCTGCGTCCATTTCCAGATGCTGGAAGACCGGGCCGCGAGGCGTTCGACGCGCCCGACCGAGTTCGTCGAGCGCCGACGTCGTGATCCTGGCGGCGGGCACGCTCGGCTCGACGGAGATCCTGCTCCGCTCGGCGGCAAAAGGGGCTGCGCCTCTCCGACCGGCGTCGGCGGGCACTTCACCGGCAACGGTGACGTGCTCGGCGTTCAGCTACAACGGCGAGGCGCGACGTGAACGGGGTCGGCTTGGGGGCGGCGCAAGCCGGGCGAGACTGCGCGCCGGTCGGGCCGTGCATCACCGGGGTCATCGACCTGCGCGGCACGGCCGACGTCAAGAAGGGGATGGTCGATCGAGGAGGGGTGCGATCCCCGGCGCCCTCGGCGGCATTCATGCCGCGAGCGCCTCGGCCGATGCCGCCGCATCCTCGGCAGCCCACACGGAGCGCGGCATCGCCGAACTGGGTCAAGGAGCGGGAGCGCGAGATCGGACAGCCTGCTGCGCGGGCCGCACGCGGGCGCCGACAGGAACACCCAGACCTACCTGGTGATGACCCACGACCGGGGCGACGGCCAGCTGCGGCTGGTGAACGACAAGCCTGCTCGTCGAGTGGCCGGGCGTCGGCAGCGAGCCGATCTTCGAGCGCAGTGCAGCAGAACCTGATCGCCGCCACCCGAGCCGCTCGGCGGCACGTACGTGCGCAACCCGATGTGGGCCAAGCGTCGATGGGCCACTCGCTGATCACCGTGCACCCGCTCGGCGGCTGCCCGATGGGCGCCGACGTCCACCACGGCGTGGTGAACCATGAGGGGAAGGTGCTCACCGGCGCCGGCGGGACGCGTGTACGACGGCCTGTACGTCACCGACGGGTCGGTGATCCCCGTGCCGCTCGGCGTGAACCCGCTGCTCACCATCTCCGCCCTGACCGAGCGGTGCTGCGCCCTCATCGCCGAGGAACGGCAGCTGGACCATCGACTACACGCTCCCCTCCGCGCCCCCGCCGCGAGCCGCCCGGTCTCCCGCCCGTCCCGGACGGTCGGGATCGAGTTCACCGAGACGGATGCAGCGGCTTCTGTCTCAACAAACGTGACCGAGGAGTACGCGCGGAGAGGTACGCCCGGGGCTGAGCAGGCCGGCCTGGCAGCACTCCACGTTCAGCTTCGTGCTGACCATCGCGACCCAGGACGTGGACAAGCTCGTCGCACGACCCCGCGCACGAGGCGCGGATGCTCGGCGACGGTCCAGGCGCCCGCCCTCGTCCGCCGAGCCGCTCATGGTCACCGAGGGCCGGTTCGACCTGTTCGTCCGGGACCGAGCTGCACGTGGCCACCCGGAGACATGCGCTACCGGATGCGGCTGACGGCCGAGCGATGGCCGGGAGTTCTTCTTCGACGGGCTACAAGATACGCGCACGACGGCCCGGTGACGGGCGCGTCTGGCGCGACACGACCACGCTGTTCGTGCACGGTGCAGGACGGGCCGGACGAGAGCGGGCCGGTGCTGGGCACCGGGATCCTCCGGATCGAGCCCGCGGACTTCCTGCGCCAGCTGACGCACCATGCGGGTGCTGAACGCGACATCGGAACTGGGAGCGGCTGCAGAGCGCTGGCCGAGTTCGGCGGTTACTTCGGCGGCGGCGCTGTATCGGACCTACGGCGGGGTGTTCGCCGAGCGGGACCGGCTTCGACCCGACCGCGCCGCCGCGCAAGAAGCGCCAGCTGCGGGTGCGGCGCCCGAGGTTCACCCGTTCACGTGCCGATGACGGCGTGGAACTGCTGCTGACCGCGTTACCGCGGCGGCGGACAAGGGACCCGTCCTCGTCGCCCACGGCCTCGGCGTGTCCAGCAAGATCTTCACGATCGACACGATCGAGACCAACCTTGGCTCGAGTACCTGTTCGCCGCACGGGTTCGACGTGTGGCTGCTTGACTTCCGCGCCAGCATCGACCTGCCCGCGCTCGGCGACGCAGTTCACCGCCGACGACATAGCGCGCCGCGACTACCCGGCGGCCGTCGCCGACAGTCCGCGATGCCACCGGCGCGGCCACGGTGCAGGCGCTGGTGCACTGCTTCGGGTCGACGACGTTCACCATGGCGATGCTGGCCGGGCTGCAGGGTGTGCGCTCCGCCGTGTGCTCGCAGGTCGTCGGCGCACATGGTCGCGCCCGAGCTCAGCCCGGCTGAAGTCGGGGCTGCACGTGCCCGGCCTGCTCTGAACTGCTCGGCGTCACGTCCATGACCGCGCTGGCCCGACACCGCACGCGGGCTGGCTCGACAAGCTGTACGACACGTGCCCTCCAGCTCTTCCCCGGGCAGGCGGGGCAGCGACTGCGACAGCGCCGTGTGCCACCGGATCACGTTCATGTACGCGCCGCTGTACCAGCACGAGCAGCTCAACACGGCCACCCACGACGCGCTGCACGAGATGTTCGGCATCGCGAACATGGCATCGCTCGAGCACCTGGCGCGAGATGGTCCGGGCCGGACACGTGGTCACCGCGGACGGGGGAGGACGCCTACCTGCCGCACGTGGACCGGATGGCGATCCCGATCACGTTCCTGCACGGCGCGGACAACGACTGCTTCCTCCCGGAGAGCACGGCGGACACCTACGACGCACTGCGCTTGCCAACCGGGCGTCCTGTACACGCGGCACGTCATAGCGGGCTACGGCCACATCGACTGCATCTTCGGTGCCAACGCGAGCCGCGACGTGTACCCGCTGATCCGCAGGCACCTCGAGGAAACCGCCTGAACCGGTTTCACCCGCGCCCGTTAAAGCGTTGAGCGGCTCTCCGAGCTCTGTTCATCCGAGCCCCGTTCATCCAAGCAGGGCGCTGAACCGCCGGGCGAACAGGTAGGCGTCGCCTGGCCAGCGCGCCGATACGTAGTTGCCGTCGGTCACCGCGAAGGAGCCGTCGTCGGACTCGGTGCCCCGCGCGGCGAGCACCCGCGGGCCGCGCTCGAACTGGGCCGCCGGGTCGTCAAGCGCCGCCTTGACCTCGTCCTCGACGTAGGCCGGATACGTGCGGTAATAACGGCCGAGCCGCCAGGCGGTCGCCAGGAAGGCCGACCGCTCCATGTACTTGGGCAGGCACGTCGTGCTGCCGCTTGGCGAGCACGCTGCGGCCGGTCGCCGGGTCCGTCGTGCGCGCCAGCACCAGGACACCATGGCAGATGGCGCCGACCGGCAGGCCAAGCGCCCAGAACCTGGCCACCTGGCCGCGCAGCTCCGCGGAGCCGAGGTACTGCCGCATCCCCGGCGCGTGCCCGCCAGGCAGCAGCAGCCCGTCGAACGCGGCCGGGTCCAGCGCCCCCCACGCCTGGGTGCCGGTGAACTCCGCCGCCACGGCCAGCTCGCCGTACACGCGCTTGGCCGCGGGCTCGGCACCCAGCTGCCCGAAGATCACGCCGGTCGAGCAGCGCGGGTCGGCGGCGCGTGCCCGCCCCGTTCGGTGGCGAACACCACCTCATGCCCCGCGTCACGCAGCACCTGCCACGGCACCGCGACCTCGGTCACGTCGAAGTCATGGTCGGGCAACGGGATCAGCACGCGCATCCGCCCATTATCACCACGCCCGCACGGTGAACTCCGCGCTCGGCACCGACCTGGCCGACCCAGCTCAGATCATCGACGGCCGTGTGCCAGTACCAGCGAAAACCTCAAGGCCGTAAATTAAGCGGTCTGCCTGCCTCGTCCGGCCGCGCCAGCGAATTTACAGGTAAACAAATCACGACGGGTAAAGAAAAGACGTTCCGAACGTCTTTTCTTTACATCCGGTGAAAAGTTTACCTGATACGAAAAATCTACCGGTAACCCTGTTGCCGCGGGGGGCGCGTGGTGAGCCGGTGGCGTCCCGGCCGGGTGCGGGAGGTAACGCTTCCTTTACACCGCCGGCCGGGGATGCCAGCCTGGACGGGTGATGCCGAGGATCCGGTACTGTGCCACGGCCGCGGGCCGCGTCGCCTACTCAGTGACGGGCACGGGCCCGCCGCTGCTGTGCGAGTCGGGCTGGATCACCGACCTGCGCGCGCAACTGGACCTGTTGTCCTTCGGCAGCTTCGTCGAGCGGCTGGCGGAGCAATTCACGGTGATCCGTTACGACAAGCTCGGGTGCGGCCTGTCCGACCGGGACGGGGCGGACCTGTCGCTGGACGGGCAGGTGGACGCGGCGCTCGCGGTGGCTGACGCGGCGGGTGCCCGCCGGTTCCACCTGTTCGGTGCCTCGCAGGGCGGTCAGGTCGCGGCGGCCGTCGCGGCACGGTGCCCGGACCGGGTGGAGACGCTGGTGGTGTACGGGACGTGCGCGAGCGGCGCCGACCTGGCACCCGCCGCGGTCAGGGACTCCCTGGTAGCGCTGGTACGGGCCCACTGGGGCC
Source organism: uncultured Actinomycetota bacterium (assembly GCA_963811335.1). GTDB lineage: Bacteria > Actinomycetota > Actinomycetes > Streptosporangiales > Streptosporangiaceae > Trebonia. Next base: position 172,765 of record CAWERB010000021.1, read on the forward strand.
TGGGCTTGCGGGCGCTGGCCGGGGCCTTCGTGATCGATCCCACGGCGCAGGACGTGGCGGCGTTCGGCCGGTTCCAGCGGGCGAGCGCCTCGGCCGCCGTGGCCAGCGGGCTGCTGCAGGCGTATTACGACACCGACATCAGGGACCTGCTGCCGACGATCCGGGTGCGCACGGCGGTGCTGCACCGCGAGGACGACAGGGGTACCAGGTTCGCACTCGGGCGGGAGGTCGCCGCGCTGATCCCGGGGGCGACGCTGATTCCGCTGCCGGGTTCGAGCCACCTGTACTACCACGGTGACTGGCAGGCGGTGCTTGACGCCCTGCTCGACTTCCTGCGCGAGCCGGCCGGCCCGGGGCCCCGGCTGACCGGCCGTGAACTGGAGGTGGCCGGGCTCGTCGCCGAGGGACTGACCAATCAAGCCATCGCCAGGCGCCTGTCGGTGGCCCCGCGAACCGCCGAGACGCACGTGGAGAACATCCGGCGCAAGCTGGACGTGCACTCCCGCGCCCAGATCGCGGCCTGGGTGACCGAGCAGCGGCTCGGTAGTTCACCCGGCATACCTACGGTGAACGACCGCGCTAGCCGCGCAGGCGCCGGGAATTGCCGGCAGTTCACCCGATAGCCGCCCCCGGCGTGCGGTCCTAGCGTTGAGGCATGTCTCGCGCAACGAAGCAGGCTCGCCCGCCGGTGGCCGGTCACCCGCGGCCGGCCAGGGCATCCGCACTGGTCATCATGGGGTACGCGGCAACGGTGTACCTGGTCTTCCTGGCGGTGCTCGGTTACGCGGCGGGCTTCTTCGCGGATTTCGCCGTGCCCAGGGGCATCGACCGGGGGCCGCACGCCGCATGGCCGGCCGCGGTCGCCATCGACCTGCTACTGCTCTCTCTGTTCGCGGTGCAGCACACCGTGATGGCCCGCCCGTGGTTCAAGCGCCGCTGGACGCGTGTCATACCGGAGCCTGCCGAACGGGCGAGCTTCGTGCTGGCCGCGAGCCTGACGCTGGCGCTGCTTTGCTGGCTGTGGCAGCCGGTCGGCGGGACCGCCTGGAGCGTGTCAGGACCGGCCGCCGCCGCGCTCTGGGCCCTGTACGCGGCCGGCTGGGCGGCGGCCTTGGGCGCCACCTTCCTGGTCAGCCACGTTGACCTGTTCGGCTTGCGGCAGGCCTGGCTGCATGCGCGTCACGTCAGGTACAGCGCTCCGGCGTTTACCGAGCGCGGCGTGTACGGGCACGTCCGGCACCCCCTGATGGCCGCGTTCGTGGTCGTCTTCTGGTCGGCCCCCGTCATGACGTCCGGGCACGTGCTGTTCGCGGCCGCCGCGACCGGTTACATCCTGGTCGGCATCGCCTTCGAGGAACGTGACCTGATCGAGAGCCTGGGCAGCGGCTACGCCGACTACCGGGCCCGCGTGCCCGCGCTGATCCGCGCCCATGGCCCCGGCGTGACCGCGGTAGGGACAGCCGCTCCGAGTAGGCGGGCCGCGCTCAGCGGCAGGCGGGAGTGCGCTCCTCGCATTCCCAGGGGGCGCCGTGGCTGCCCAGCACTTCGAGGAACGGCTCGGCCGGCAGTGCCTCCGGGCCGAGGACGCCTGCGCCGGACCATGCGCCCGAGTCGAGCAGCTCGAGTGCCACCACCGGGTTGACGGCGGTCTGCCAGACCACCGCCTGCGAGCCGTATTCGGCCATCGACCAGCCGTTGTCCACGACGTGGTGCAGGTAGACCTCGCGCGGCGAGCCGTCCTTGCCGGTTCCGCTGACCCAGGTGCCGGCGCAGGTGAGCCCGGACATCCTCCCCCCGAGCTCGGCCGGGTCGGGCAGGCACGCGGCGACCACGTCCCGCGGCGAGACGGAAGCACCGCCCACCCGGACGGGAGCGGTTGAGTCCAGCCCCAGCTTGTGGAGCGTCCGCAGCACGCCGATGAACTCCTCGCCAAGCCCGTACTTGAATGTCACCCGGCCGGCGTCGATCCAGCGCGGGATCAGCAGGACCTCCTCGTGTTCCACGTTCACGCACTCGACCGGCCCGATCCCGGCCGGGAAGGTGAAGGTCTCCGGCTCGCTGAACGGCTCGGTCGTGTACCACTGCCTGCCCCGCTCCCACACGACCGGCGGGTTCAGGCACTCCTCGATCGTCGTCCAGATGGAGAACGTCGGGGCGAACTCGTATCCCTCGACCACCAGGTTCGCGCCGTCGCGGACGCCTATCTCGTCGATGGAGGCAAACAGCCGGTCGGCCGCGTAGCGGGCGAACACGTCCGACAGCCCGGGCTCGACTCCGATGCCGCACAGCGCGAGGAGCCCGCGGCGTTCCCATTCCCCGGCGAGCGCGAACTGCTCGTCACCCAGCTTGACTCCCGGCACCCGGTACGGGTCTGACGCGTGCGGGCGGGACAGCGACATCGCCATGTCGAGGTAGGTGACGCCGGCGGTGAGCGCCGCACGGAAGACCGGCATCACGAACCGAGGGTCCACCGCGTTCAGCACGGCATCGCACCGCTCGGTTCTGAGCAGCGTGGCGATCGCCTGCTCGTCCGACGCGTCCAGTTTCCGCGCGGCGAACCTCGCCCCGCCCCCGGCGATCGCCCGCCGCGCCCGCGCCTCGTCGTAATCGGCCACGACCACGCGCTCGAACAGGTTCCGCCGCGCCACCGTTCGCGCGACCGCCGTCCCCACTCCGCCGGCCCCGACGACCAGCACTCGCATCATGCGCCTCCCGATTGACTGCCCGGCTGGGAAGTCCGCCCGGCAGGCCGGTCCCGCAGACGCGATGGCGCGACGCACAGGGCTCGGCTCAGCCTAAGGCCGTAAGCCCTGGCGGTAACCGCCGGCCCGCCCCGTACGCCGGCCCGCGGCGTGTCTTTCCGCTGAGCCGCGCAGGCGGGCGGGCGCCGGGCTAACCTGATCGTCAATCGTCAGGGGGCGGGTCTGGCAGTGCCTGGGGGGCAGACTGCATGGTTAAGGGATTCTGCGCGATCACCGGCTTGACCTTGATAGCTCTTTCCGCCTGCTCGCCTGCCGGCCGCCTCGCTGAGCGTGGTTAGCGACGTCCGCGGCGGCGTCGGCGCGCCAGGCCAGGCCGGCCGCCGCGCGGTCACCGCCGGGGCAGCTGAGCCGGGCGCACGCCGGCCCCGGCGGCCACGGTGACGATCACGGCCGTCGGCGACACGATGCTCGGGAACACGCCAGACCTGCCCCCGGACCCGGCGGCGTACCTCGGGACGGTCGAGCCAGTCCTGCGCGGGGGCGTCCAGCTGGTCTTCGGCAATCTCGAGGGCACCCTCACCACAGCGGTGACCGGCAAGTGCGGTGCCCGCAGCCACCCGGCGTCTGCTTCGCTTCCGGGATCCGCCCGAGTTACGCGCGGGTACCTCAGCCGCAGGCCGGGTTCACGGTACTCAACGACGCCAACAACCACTCCTTCGACTTCGGTGCCGACGGGTCAGGCCCAGACCGTCGCAGGCCATCCATGCGCGCCGGGCTGGCCCAGACCGGGCTGCCGGGCCAGGTCACCCTGCGTCACGGCGAACGGCGATCAAGGTCGCGTTCGTGGCGTTTGCGCCTACGCCTGAGGACGCGGACCTGCTGGACCTGCCCGCGGCGCGGGCCCTGATCAGGCCAGGCCGGCCGGGAGGCAGATGTCATCGTCGTGTACATGCATGTCGGCGCGGAGGGTTCCGGTGCCGCTCACGTGACCGACCGGGATGAAGTACTACCTCGGCGAGGACCGTGGTAACGCCGAAGCGTTCGCGCACATGGCGATCGACGCCGGCGCCAGCCTGGTGATCGCCAGCGGCCCGCACGTGCTGCGGGGCATGCAGTTCTACAAGCATCACCTCATCGCCTACAGCCTGGGAAATTTCGCCGGCTACGGTAACTTCTCGACCGGCGGCGACCTTGCCGACGAGCGTGATCCTCCGTGTGACGCTGTCATCGGCCGGCCGGTTGGAGCGTGCCCGCATCTACCCCGTCCGGCTCACCAGGGAAGGCCGGCCGGTGCCCGGCGGAGGAGCCATCACCCTTGCCGCCAGGCTGGCCAGAGAGGATTTCGGTTCCAGCGCCGCGCGCATCCTGCCATCCGGCATCATCAAAGCGCCCTGAGTGACCCGCAGGCCGGCCGCCTCCCCCGTGCTGCCGGCAGGAGTTGTAAATTTCCCGCAAGATGCCGGGCAGGATCTCCCTGGTCCGGTTGGCTGACGTGGCCGCGACCGAGAGGCGCTCCATCACCGCGGCGTAGTGCTCGACTTCCTCCGGCTTGTCGATGTAGTGCGCGCCGGTCAGGTACTCCATGTAGACCACGTCGGGCAGGTCGGTCTCCGGGAACCGCATGATGGTGAACGCGCCGCCGTCGGCGGCGTGGCCGCCGTACCTGAACGGCATGACCTGAACGGTGATGTTGGGCAGGCCGACCAGGTCGATCAGCCGCTCGATCTGCGCGACGTGCACGCCCGGCCGCCCATCGGGCGGCGCAGCGCCGCCTCGTCCATGATCACCCAGTAGCACGGCGAGTTCTCGCTGGTCAGCAGGTTCTGCCGGCCCATCCGCAGCGCCACCCGGCGCTCCACCTCGTCCGGGACGACATGTCGCTCACCGACCTCATGATGACGGCACTCCAAAACCACGTGGCGGCGCGTCGTCAGGCCGAGGACTTCCAGGCCAAGGTGCAAGCGGCCTTGGTCGAGGAAGAGGCCCGAATCGCTAGGACGCGAGCCATGCTGCTCGGCGCCTTGCCCGAGGGCAGTGCGGGCGAAGTCAGGCACCGATGCTCCGGCTGCTGGCCGGGGTAGGCGCAAGGATCAAGGTCTCGGCTGAGGCCGGGCTAGCATACAAGAACGGCCGGGAAAGGCGGCAATCTTTGGGTCACTGCCTTCCGGGTCGTTACCCAACCCATACCCCGAAACTCTAGGATATAATAGTCTTCACTATGGATTTGACTATCTCACTGCCCAACGGCACAAAACTTGAAGGTGTAAGCCCAGTCGTTGTTATTGGTCCCAATGGCAGCGGCAAGAGTGAGTAAAGTTAGAGAGCTGAAAGTTACAGCGCCGATTGATTTTATCAACGCTCTACGCAATACGCGCGTGGCGCCCCAAATCCCTGCCATGAGCACAGATGACGCACGGAATAATTTCAATAGCCAGCGGAATCAGGCTCGGGGAGCGCACTGGGAGCTATCAAGCGAGTTTGATTCGATGCTCTCGCAGCTATTGGCGCAGGACGCCCTTTCGGCAAAAGATTTTGTTCGCGCGTTTCGCGCTAACCGCGATCAGGCGGTACACCTGCAGACACTCCGCTCAGCAGGGTAGAGACGATTTGGGGGCAAGTATACCCGGGGCGTGAACTTCTGTGGCGAGATTGGAGGCCCACGGTTTCTAGTTCTACATCTGGGACGGTCGTTGAGTATTCCGGGAACCAAATGAGTGACGGCGAGAAGGCGGCACTTCTCTTGGCTGGTCGCGTGTTTAGCGCCGAACCGGGAGTCCTAGTCGTGGACGAGCCTGAGACGCACCTACACTCACTGCTTGCCGTCAGGCTGTGGAACCTGCTCGAAGCTGCGAGGCCAGACATTCGGTTTGTGTATGTGACTCATGACCTGACTTTCGCCCTGTCGCGCTTCGATACTCGCTATGTAATCGCGAACCCGACCGGGGGGTTGAAAGCGATTGACGTTGCAGCAGACCTACCAAAGGACGTTGCCGAGGCAATCCTGGGGTCGGCCTCCTTGTCATTCTATGCCTCGAGGATCGTATTTACCGAAGGCGAACACGGGAGCTTGGATGACGGGCTGTATTCCGCTTGGTTCAATGGCCGTGACACCGTAGTCAGGCCAGTCGGCGGCTGTCAGACGGTCCTGCGTTGTTGCGAGGCACTGGAAAAGTCGGGGATGTCACTTGGGCTTAGCGCCGTCGGCATCATCGATAGAGACTTTCATCCAACAGTCTTTCACGATAGCCAACCGAGCTATGTTCACAGTCTCAAAGTACACGAGGTTGAGTCTCTGTACTCCCTGCCAGACATGGTGCAGGCTGTTGCAGCTCATCTCGGCAAGACTAACTGGAAAGCGACGGATTACCGCGATAAGCTCGCTGCTTCAGTCACGATACAGCAAAGACACGCTATCATTATTGCGCGCTGGAAGGCCAGGATAGAGCCGGAGTCTACTGGGTGTTGTTTCCGGGGCTGGCAAGCACAACGAGGATATCGACTCCCTCGTGGCACGCATACCAGATATCTTTGATTACACCAAGTGGACTTTTTCGCCGCAGAGCATTCTTGAAGAGGAGAAGAAGGCGGCGGAATCCCTGCTGCCCGATGGGTCGAGCGTTGACATTCTGCGCATTGCTCCGGGTAAGCCGCTGATGGCTGTCGCCGCAACCTCGGTTGGTATGAGAGTAAAGGATTATGCTGATCTGATCACTGGGTCACTTGCAGTTAGCAATGGTGGTACTGATCCTCTCTCATCACTTGGTAAGAAAATTGAGGCTGCGCTAAAGGACTGACTGCCACCACGAAGCATCAAATAATCAGGTGCCAATGAGCGTGTAAGCGCCAATAAAGACATCCCCGGTCTGCGCCGCGTGTTGCCGCTTGCGATGCAGCAAATCAGGCAGGGCGATCCGGCCTTCGATCACAGCGCTCAAGTCTGAGCCGTCCATCAAGAACATGACGGGCCTGCCGCGAGAGTGGGTTTGGATGGCGGTGTCTTGGAAGCCGTTCATGGAGAGGAACAGCCCGAGCGTGTTGTCGAGCTTGCGTCCGACCTTGCCCGCGAACGAGTCGAAATCTGCTACTGGGGTCTTGGCGTCCTGCCACTTCGCTTCGAGCAGGAACTCTCCCTCAAAGGTGAAGGCTCCGTCGATCTGCTCACCCGAGATCCGGAAAGGAGCTTTGGCGTCAATGTCAAAGAGCGCAAACAGTCCGTTAAGAAACTTCTCTAGTGCATAGCCTCGTGCCTGCGCCGGTAGCGCAACGATCTCGTAGAAGGACTTGCGCAACTCGGCAAGCTTTTCGGTCATGGCTTGTTGCATCTGCGCTTCCACACGGTCAGCCTCGCGTCTGTGGTTAGCTTCCTCTTCCTCGGTGCGCAGCTTGCGGTACGGCTCTACCAGATCCCTCAAGGTCTTGAGGGCGGCCACGGCGTCGGCATACTTGCGGTCGCCGTCTTCGATGCGCTTGAGGTGGCTGGGGTCGCTCATGTCGGCAGTGGCGAGGGTCAAGTTGAGCAGCTCGTCAAAGTGCCGGTGTTGATCCGCGGCTAGGCTGCCAACAAGTTGCGCCACGATGCTGCGCTTATAGTCGGTCCAATCAAGGTGCGCGACCAGCTCACCACGACCAAGACACGAGGTCAGGAACCCGCGCAAGTCCCTTTTGTACCAAAATGCCAGCACCAGCGCTTCCTTGAGCGCATAAAGAGCGGCGGGATTAATGCGACGGGTTGGGGTCATACGTACATTGTATTAGACCGGCCTGTCGTTAGGAAGGCGCTCGCCGTTTGACGTAGTAGCCGAGCCCAGGGCAGCGCCAGATCAGGCCCTCGACTTCGAGGGCCTGGAGACCACGGGTGACGGTAACGGGGTGGACGCCGTGTTCGGCTGCCAGGACTCGCCTGGTTGGCACCTTGTCACCAGGTGCGAGGCTACCGTCCTCGATCTGCGCGCGCAGCGCATCGGCGATGCGGATGTAACGACGCTGATCCGTGCTCATGACGCATCGTCCGGGTACAGGCTCGACGCCTTGGTGACGCGCATCGACCGGAGCTGTGTGCGCTCTTCACATTCCGCGAGGAAGGAGTCGAGCGCCTCTTGTAGAAGATCCCCCGCGCCGGTGCTTCTGGGTCTAGGTCTACGAGGATAGAGCGATGATATTCGATTTCGCGGCGTAGTTCAAAGTCGGTCATGGCACCGGTATTAAAGGCCATAGCGCGGTCCTTCGGGTTGGGCGGTATAGCGGGGGACTACCCAAATTGCCAGGCCACGGCTACTATTGGTAGCCGTCCGGCCTAGCCAAGACAAGCGCGCAATTGGCGTAAGGTTTGCGGAATTCATCCCGAATTTGCGGAGGACCCTATGGCAGCTGCGGAAGCCGCTACACCGACCCCACTGGCCACGTTCGCGGCGGAGGTCCGCGCTCACCGAAATCGCCTGGGTTGGTCGCAGGTCATCCTGGGCGACAAGATCGGGTACTCGGGATCGTTCGTGTCCGACGTCGAGCGGTGCGAACGGCAACCGGCGCTCGACTTCGCGGCAGCGTGCGACCGGGAGTTCGGCCTGCCAGGTACGTTCGTGCGTCTCCATGAGCTGATCCGGCACAATGCCTATCCAGCGTGGTTCTCGCCGGTCGTGCCACTGGAGCGTAAGGCCGTGCGTATCCACGGCTGGGAGCCGTTCGTGGTGCCGGGCCTGCTGCAAACGGAGGAGTATGCGCGGGAGCTCATCCGGGTGAGCCGACCACAAGACAGCGCAGCTCGGGTCGATGAACTGGTCGCCGCTCGGATGGAACGGCAGGCGATCCTGACGAGCGATACCCCGCAGTTGCTGTGGTACGTGCTGGACGAGGGCTGCTTGCGGCGGGTGGTGGGGACGGTCGAGCTCATGGACGCCCAACTTGAGCGGCTCATCGCGGTGGCATCGGGGGGTGGCGTGGTGATCCAGGTGTTGGCATTCAGCGGCTGGCGACCAGCCAGGAGCGGACGGCCCCGTCTCGGTATATGAGTTCGCGGACTCGCCCACGGTTTGCTATACCGAGTGTTATCGAGGCGGCCGCCTGGTGGAGGATGCGACCGAGGTAGCCGACATGATCACGACGGTGAGCATGGTCCGGGCGGCAGCACAAGCACCGCGGGCATCCCTTGAGCTGATGCGGCGGGTACGGAGCGAACAGCATGAGAAATGAGCAGGCATGGCGTAAGTCGTCCTACTCTGGCGGCCAGGGCGGGAACTGCGTGGAGGTGGCCGCCGGTGCGGCGGCTGCCCGCGTGATGGTGCGCGACAGCCAGGATCAGGCTGGACCGGTGCTGAGCTTCTCGCTTGAGGCGTGGCGAACGTTCGCCTCGGCTTTTAGAAGCGGACCTGCCAACTGAAGCTACCGTGGTAGGGGCTGACAAATGGACTTGGAGCGGGCGCTAGAGCAATTCGATGCTGTTGAAACCAACCTCGGACGCCTGGAAAAGGTGTGGGGAGAGATGCAACAGCTCGTTCCATCTGGAGTGGCCTTCTTTGGCAACTCGTCGGAGAACTTGCGGTACAGGGAGCTCCAAAGATCGTTTGCGGCGATCCTTAAAGGCATCCCCCCGGTAGGGGGCTACAGTATCAGTGAGATTACGAGCGATCTGGATAGCATTGCCTATGCCCGGCTCAATGCATTGGAGGTTGACGCCGAGAATCAGATATGGGTTGAGGACCAGATTGACGAGCCCACGCGTGACATTGTTGAGTACAGGTTCAGATTTAGGGATGCACGCCGCAATCTAGTGCGAGGGAGGTTGCAGGAACTTGTCGCGCTGATAAACGGCCTGGTGACCTCACTAGCTGAACACGTACCCAGTACCAACGAGCCGGTAGAGCACGAAGATTGGGCTACGCTCCTGGCCGCGTTCGAGGAAATTGAACGCCTGGCGGGAAGCCAAATTCCTAGAGTGGGCCGTGGAATGAGCTTCGTCGGCACCTCCGTTTCGGGCAAGGATACGACGTCCACGACATCGCCGAGAGCGACTGGCCGTCCGTCCGTTCGGACATCGAGGCCGGTTTCTACTCCGACCTAGAGCCCGTGCCGGTTGAGGTTAAGGACCTGGTGTCTCTCGTAGAAACAAAGCCGGTCGGCGCCGTAACGACCAAGTTGCAATGGGACCGTATATCGGCTGAGGAGTTCGAGCGTCTGCTGTTCAACCTGATTAGTGACGCGCGGGAGTACGTTAATCCCCAATGGCTCATGCATACTAACGCCTCGGATCGCGGGCGGGACCTATCCGTCGAGCGCATCATTTCGGACGAGCTTAGCGGCAACCAGCGCCAACTGGTGATTATCCAGGCGAAGCATTGGACCAGTAAGTCTGTCCGACCGATCGACGTAGCCGAAACGCTGACGCAGATCTCACTCTGGGAACCGCCCGTGATCCAGGCACTTATCGTAGCGACAAGCGGCAGATTCACCTCCGACTGTGTGGCCCTGATCGAGAAGCACAACAATGAGGGTAAGCGTCCCCACATAGAGATGTGGGCGGAGAGCCACCTAGAGCTTCTACTGGCAAGGCGGCCTCATCTGGTTTCCGAGTTCAACCTACGCCCGTAGAGGTTGTGCAGCGGAGACGAGTGCGGTCGCTCGGTGTAGACTATGTGAGCATATGGAAGCAACGGTTAAGCAGACAGATAGCGTTACCGCACCGAGTGGCTTGGCCCTACGCGGCCACGATGCCGTGGGTGTTTTCTCGGCAACACCCGCTGGACTCGACCGAGTTTATCTCGGAGGCTGAGAAGCGGGGAGTTCGCCTTAATCCTCAGGCACTACGTGAGCTTTATCGAGTAGGAGCATTGACTCCACTCGTTACGGTAACCACCCGCCCAGTGCGGCCGCCCGCGCCTATTGATTCTCATGAGCCGACGCGCGCCGGGACACAGCTTACCCAGCTGCGCTATGCCCGTGATACTGGACGGCTACGGGACCTCGCGGCAGAACCGTTCCGACCGAGACTCCGATTTGATCGCACCAAGATAAGCGATCCCTTTGGATGGTGGAACGCGCACGTCTACTCGCGGTACCAGCTCCTCGCTTTGCCGACGGTTAAACCGTTGCTGTCGCAAGCCGGTCACTACCGGCGTGGCACACGGGTATACCCTCGGGTGAAAGAGCTTAAGCAGTGGACCAAGGACAATTTTGTGTTGTCATATACCGGTCGCGCAGTTCTTGTTACTCTCGGGCCTGTGGTTGCTGCGGTCGCACTTCTAGAAGATGGTGCCTGTGCGGTTCACTGCTAGCGTTATGACTGGCGACCCTCTCTGACTTTAGACTGACTGAGAAGTGGTCAATAGGGCATCTACCTGCGATAACTGAAAGAGTATGTCGTATGCGGGATCACGATAAGCACGGCGAAAAGCACGGCCACCTTCATTTCGGCCATCATCAATGGGTTTTCCTTGACGGGACCGTGCTGGAGCGCCGGATCCTTCACCCGCAGCGGCCGGCGCCGCACGCGAAGCTCTTCGTCGTCCGCCTGGAGCCCCCGGGCCAGCCGCCGCTCACCGTCGAGCTGACCCTGCACCCGAGCGACCGGGACTACACCGACATCGCCCAGCCGGAGGCGGGGGAGGTCCGCGGCTTCCTGTACGACCCGAGGTCGGGCAAGGTCCAGTTCAACCTGGAAGACGACCGCAACAACCTGACCGTCATGCTCGCCGACGCCGACGCGATGGCCGCCGAGCTGGAAAGAGAACTTGACGGCGGCTACTGACCAGCCCGCCTGCCTGCCCCGGTCCTCGGTCCGGTCCTCGGTCCGGCGTCACGCCCAGGCATACTCCGGCTCAGCGTGGATACCTGAGGCGGTATGGACGGTCAGAGCGACAATCACCCGGGACCGCGGTCCGAGCCCGTCGCCGCCGGGCTGGCCCCGCTGGCGGAGCTGCAAACCGATGAAGTCCCCGATTCACTGGTCTCGGATTTCTCCTCGCTGACCACGCCGTACTGCTGGGTCATCACCGAAGACGCGGTGGCCGGCTACGACGGGGCGGCGCCGTCGGCGGTCGGCAAGTCGGGGCCCGGCCAAGCGGTCGCCGGCGACGTCACCGAGGCGCTGAACGCCGGGCGGTTCTTCCGGCTCGTCGACGGGAAGGGCCGCTGGCTGGCCGTCGGCCGGCTGTACGACCCGAGCGGCCAGAACGAGCTCGCGCCGCTTGACGACTTCGGGCGGCAGAGCCTGGGCGCCCTGAACATCGAGTTCCGCGCCGAAGGCGACTGGCGGGCTGCCTGACCAGCCGACCTTGGCTATCGTTGGCTGGTGGAGGGCGTCGTACCTGACCGGGTGGTGCACCGCAGCGCCGTGGCCGCGCTGGGGCCCGGCTTTGCCGCCGAGGGCTTCGCGTCCCGCGGGGCGTCGGCCGCCGCGGTCTGGCAGCGTCCGGCGGGCCGGGAGTACGTGGTCGCCTGGGTTCAGCCGACGCGCAGCCCGGACGCGTCGGGCTGGTACGGGTCCAGGTTCATCATCGAGTTCAGGCGCGGCGCCCAGCCCAGGGCCGGCGTGCTCGGGCCGGGTTTCCGGTTCTGCCAGCTCCTGGATGACGAGGGACGGGAGCGCGTGCGGGCCGTGCAGAACGCGGTTATCAGGAGGCTGCCGCCCGCGCCCGCGCGTGTGGTGCGGTCCCTCGACGAGCGCGCGCGGGCGGTGTACCTGGCGCAGGGCAGGCAGGTGACCACGGCCTACAGCCCCGCTCACGACGTATGGTTCCGCTACCGTGATGAGCGTGACCTTGACGCCTGGTTCGGGTTGCTGCCCGCCCTGCTGCCCGGAGTCCTCGGCGCAGTCCGGCTGAGGCTCGGGTGAGCGCGAGTTGCCCAGGGAGGCACTGATGTCTTCTCCTGCTCCGGCCGGACGGCCGCGCGGTGGGCTGAGCCGGCGGCAGGCGCTCGCGGGTCTGGGCGTCGCGCTCGCCGGCGGCGTGTCCGTCCGGGGCGCGGTCGCCCGGGCCGGGGTGGTACCTCCCCTGAATGCCAAGCTGGGGCTGGCGGCTGGCCTGACGAACATGCAGCTGGCCGGGCAGCGGGTTATCGGCTCCTATCCGGGCCTGACCCCGCCGGCGAGCCTGTTCACCGACATCGAGAACGGTCAGCTGGCCGGGGTCATCTTCTTCGGCGAGAACATCTCGAGCGAGGCCCAGATCGCCGGGGTGATCACGCAGTTGCGCCAGGCGCAGGCACAAAGCCCGGTCCAGGCGCCGCTGCTGCTGATGACCGACCAGGAAGGCGGGCTCGTCCGGCGGCTGCCCGGTGCGCCGGCGCTGTCGGAGAAGCAGATCGGGCAGTCCACCGACCCGGTGGCCGCGGCGACCGCGGCCGGCACCGGGGCCGGGCAGAACCTGGCCGGCGTGGGCATGAACGTTAACCTCGCGCCCGTGCTTGACGTCTACTACAAGACGGGCAACTTCATCGATCAGTACCAGCGCTCCTACAGCAGCAGTCCCGCCGTGGTGTCCGGATGCGGCCAGGCGTTCATCACCGCACAGCAGCAGGCCGGCGTGGCGGCTACGGCGAAGCACTTTCCCGGCCTGGGATCGGCCACCAAGAACCAGAACACCGACAACGGGCCGGTGACCTTGACCGTGTCGCTGGCCAAGCTGCGCGCCACCGACGAGGTGCCCTACCCGCCCGCCATCGCGGCCGGGGTCAAGCTGGTCATGGTGTCCTGGGCGGTCTACCCGGCGCTGGACGCCAGGCTCCCCGCCGGCCTGTCGCCCGCCGTCATCGGCCAGGAGCTGCGCGGCAGGAACGCGTTCACCGGCGTCACCATCACCGATGCGCTGGAGGCCGGCGCGGTGAGCGCGTTCGGCCCGACCGGCCAGCGCGCGGTCACCGCGGCAGGCGCCGGGATGGACCTGATCTTGTGCTCGGCCCGCGATGCCAGCCAGGGCGAAGCCGCCACCGCCGCGCTGGCCGGCGCCCTGGGCAGCGGGCAGCTCGACCCGGCCGCGTTCAACGCCGCGGTGAACCGGGTGACCGCGTTGCGCGCGGGCCTGCCGTAACCCGGGCTGCGTAACCGGGCCGACGGCTCGAAACCTTTCGACTATCTCCGAAACTTTCCTCTTAATGATTGCCGTAAGCGCCGGTGAGCGCCGCCTTCCCCCGGCCGGGGCTTACCCGGTTCAGCCCCGAAAATTGCTTTCCATCAGGGGTTCCGCGCAGAGTTCAGCGAAAGTATTCGTTGCCGAAACAATTCCGAAACTCATTGACCGTAAATAGCGCCAGATCAATACTGACGCCAATGACGGCCGCCGGAGCCGTCTACCGGATCGCTCACGCGATCTGCCCCTCCCGGTCGACAACGACCCCCACCCCAAGGAGGACGCTGTACATGAACAGCCCCCCTACCGTCACCGAAGCCGGCCGCAATGGCCGCCGCCGCGTCCGCCCGCGGCTGCTCCTCGTCGCCTGCGCGGCCCTGCTGGCCGCGGCGGCGACAACGGTGCTGCCCGGCGCGGCGCACGCCGCCACGTGCTCGAACCAGACGGGCACGGTCAACGGCTACTACTACCAGATGTGGAGCAACGGCCAGGGCTCCGCCTGCATCACCCAGGGCTCCGGTGGCAACCAGTACTCCACGAACTGGAGCGGCATCGGTGACTTCGTCGCCGGCGTCGGCTGGCAGCCGGGCAGCAACCAGACGGTCAGCTTCAGCGGGAGCATGAACGCCAGCGGCGGCACCGCGCTGGCCTCCCTCTACGGCTGGTCCACCAACCCGCTGGTCGAGTACTACGTCATCGAGGACGACCAGGGCGGCAGCCCGTCGCTCGGCAGCTTCATGGGCACCACGACCAGCGACGGCGCCACGTACAACCTGTACGAGCACCAGCAGGTCAACCAGCCCTGCATTACCGGCAACAACTGCACCTTCGAGCAGTACCTGGCGGTCCGGCAGGGGAACACCACCAGCGGGACCATCACCACGCAGAACTTCTTCAACGCGTGGGCCAGCCACGGGATGAACCTCGGCTCGCTCAACTACCAGATCTTCGCGACCGAAGCCTGGGGCGGCGGCAGTGGTAACTCCAACTTCACCGTCAGCCACGGCTCATCCGGTGGCGGTGGCGGCGGCGGTGGCGGAGGCGGCGGCGGAGGTGGCGGCGGCGGCTCCGGCGGCTGCACGGCCACGCTGTCGGCTGGCACGGTGGGCAACAACTGGTACAACCTCAACGTCTCGGTCTCCGGCTCCAACACCTGGACCGTGACGGTGAACATGGTCGCGCCGTCCGTGGTGTACATCACCTGGAACGTCAACGCCAGCTGGCCGAGCCAGTACGTGATGAAGGCATCGAACAACGGCAGCGGTAACAACTGGGGCTTCACGGTCTCGACCAACGGGACGTGGACCTGGCCCTCGGTCTCCTGTAGTACCAGCTAAACCAGGGAAGGCCGCTCCCCCCGGTGGCCTTCCCGCCCAAGGCCCCGGCTCGTGACCGCATCCCCGCGAGCCGGGGCCGTCGGCTGTCAGGTCCCCGTTACTCCCAGGCCAGGCGGCCGATCGCGTCCAGGATGCGGTCGGTGCTTGGCAGGTGGTACTGCTCCAGGTGCGGCGGCGGGTACGGGATGTCCAGGCCGGTGACGCGCAGCACTGGCGCCTCCAGGTGGAAGAAGCACCGCTCGGTGAGCCTGGCCGCGATCTCGGCGCCGTACCCGGCGAACCCCGCGGCCTCGTGCACGACGACGGCGCGGCCGGTGCGGCGCACCGACTCGGTCAGCGTCTGGTCGTCGACGGGGGACAACGAGCGCAGGTCGATGACCTCTACGTCCCAGCCCTCCTCGGTGGCGGCCTCGGCTGCCTCCAGGGCGGTGGCCACCATGGCGCCGTAGGCGATGAGGGTGACGTCCTTGCCGGGGCGGCGCAGCACCGCGCGGTCGACCGGGGGGCCCGCGACGGTCA
Organism: uncultured Actinomycetota bacterium; assembly: GCA_963811335.1. GTDB lineage: Bacteria > Actinomycetota > Actinomycetes > Streptosporangiales > Streptosporangiaceae > Trebonia. The sequence continues at coordinate 188,380 of CAWERB010000021.1, forward strand.
GCCGGGTCGTCTCGCGTGACCAGTAGCGGCGCTTGGGCTCGAGGAAGATGACCGGGTCGGGGCAGGCGATGGCCTGGCGGAGCAGCCGGTAAGCGTCGGCCGGGGTGCCGGGGGCCACCACGCGCAGGCCGGGGGTGTGGGTGTAGTAGGCCTCGGAGGAGTCGCTGTGGTGCTCGACGCCGCCGATGCCGCCGCCATAGGGGATGCGGATGACCACGGGGAGGGCGAGCTTGCCCCGTGTCCGGTTGCGTAGCTTGGCGAGGTGGCTGGTGACCTGCTCGAAGGCGGGGTAGGCGAACGCGTCGAACTGCATCTCGATGACCGGGACGAGGCCGGCCATGGCCATGCCGATGGCGGTGCCGACGATGCCGGCCTCCGCCAGGGGAGTGTCGAAGACCCGCTGCTCGCCGAACCGGGCGGCGAGCCCGTCGGTGACGCGGAACACCCCGCCGAGCGGGCCGACGTCCTCGCCGAAGACGACGACGCGGTCATCGGCGGCCAGGGCGTCGGCCAGGGCCTGGTTGAGCGCGGCGGCCATGGTAACCGGCGCTGGCTCCGTGGCGGGCGCGGCGGGAGCCTGCGCGCCAACACGGGCCGGGGACGTCACGGTGCTCATCGCCCCGCCTCCACTTCGTCATCCGCCGCTGCCTGGAGTTCGTCGAGGAGCGCCGCGCGCTGGCGCTCGAGCGCGGCGGTCGGCCGCGCGTACACGTGCTCGAACAACTCGGCCGGGTCGACCGTCACGTCGGCGTTCATACTCATCCGGACGTCGGCCGCGAGCCGTTCGGCCTCGTCGGCGAGCGCCGTCACGTCCGCGTCGCCGAGCAGCGACTGTGACCGCAGGTAGGCCTCAAGCCGGCTGATCGGGTCCCGGGCGAGCCACGCCGCAACCTCCTCCGCGCCCCGGTAGCGGGTCGCGTCGTCGGCGTTGGTGTGCGCCTCGATCCGGTAGGTCAGCGCCTCGATCAGGGTCGGCCCGCCCCCGGCCGCGGCCCGCTCCACCGCCGCCCGCACCGCCGCGTACACCACGGCGGCGTCGTTCCCGTCGATAAGCAGCGACGGGATACCGTAGCCGATGCCCTTCGCGGCGAGGCTGGGCGCCGCGGTCTGCTTGGACAGCGGGACGCTGATCGCGTACCCGTTGTTCTGCACGAGGAACACCGTCGGCGCGCGCCACACGGCGGCGAAGTTCAGCGCCTCGTGCGTGTCGCCCTCGCTGGTCGCCCCGTCGCCGAGTAGCGCGAGCGCCACCAGGTCCTGCCCCCGCAGCCGGGCGCCGTGCGCCAGGCCGACCGCGTGCAGCGTGCTGGTCGCGAGCGGCGTGCACTGCGGCGCGACCCGGTACTCGTACGGGTCGTACCCGCAGTGCCAGTCGCCGCGCAGCAGGGTGAGCGCCTGCTCCGCCGGCACGCCGCGGGTCATGATGGCGATGGTGTCCCGGTAGGTGGGGAACAACCAGTCCGCCTCCCTCAGCGCGAGCACCGCGCCGACCTCGCAGGCGTCCTGCCCGCGTGAGGACGGGTACACCGCCAGCCGGCCCTGCCTGGCCAGCGCGGTGCACTGCACGTCCACCTGCCGCCCGAGCACCATGCGGCGGTGCAGTTCAAGCAGGACGTCAGGCGCCGGCAAGGTAAGCGCGCCCGGGTTATCCCCGGGCCGGCCGTCGGCGTCAATCAGCTGCAGCGGTGCCTCGCTCGGCAGCAGGCCGGGCGCGGCCGCCGGGGTGGGGTGAACAACGGTGGTCACGGCCACTCCCCTCAAAAAGGCTCTTTTCCAGAGAATGCCTACCCTGTGAGCAGGATTTCCAGCCTAGAAACGGAATCACAGACAAATTGCCAAAGTTGTCCGGTTAGGCTAGCCATATGACCTACAGTGACCTCCCGGCCGATCCCGTGCTTGGACATATGGCAGCGATGGATGACACCGACCGGCAGATCGTCGAGGCGCTGCGCGCCGACGGGCGGCTGTCGATGCGGGCCCTGGCGGACCTGGTGCACATCTCCCGGGCCAGCGCCTACACCCGGGTCGCCCGGCTGGAACGCGAGGGCGTGATCACCGGGTACGCCGCGCAGATCGACCCGGTGCGGGCGGGCTACGCCCTGTCCGCCTACGTCTACCTGGACATCGCCCAGCGGTCATGGAAATCAGTGCGCGGCCAGCTGCTCACCATGCCCGAGGTGGACCACGTCGCGCTGACCTCCGGCGCGCACGACATCCTGCTCCGCGTCCGCGCCCGCGACGCGGCGTCGCTGCGCGACGTGGTGCTGACCCGGCTGCAGGACATCCCCGAGGTCCGCTCCACCCAGACGGTACTGATCTTCGAAGAGGTCGCCCCCGCCCGCCCCAGGCCCGCCTGACCCGCGCCGCCGTCAGCGCGAGCCCCGGTACCATCGGGCTCATGGAGCTCCACGTCGGGTGCGCGATGTGGAGCTACGCGGCCTGGCAAGGGCGTTTCCTGCCGCACCCGCTCGCGCCGCGCGACCGGCTGCGCGCCTACGCGACCTGGTGCAACGCCGTCGAGGGCAACACCACCTTCTACGCGACGCCCGCCCAGGACACCGTGGCCTCGTGGGCCGCGCAGACCGGTTCAGGCTTCCGGTTCATACTCAAGCTGCCCAAGACGGTCACCCACGAGCGGCGCCTCGGTGACGTCGGCGACCCGATGCGCGCCTTCCTCGCCGCCATCGAGCCCCTGGGAACGCGCGCCCACGCGCTGTGGGTGCAGCTGCCGCCGTCCTTCGGCCCGTCCGGCACCCCGGTGCTCGACGGCTTCCTGCGCCGCCTGCCGCGCGAGTACCGCTACTGCGTCGAGGTGCGCCACCCCGCCTTCTTCACCGATCCCCAGGCACAGCGGCAACTCGAGCAGGTCCTCACGGAGGCCGACGCCGAGTGGGTAGACCTCGACACCACCGTCCTGTTCGCCAATCCGCCGGCGAGCGACGCGGAGCGGGGCGCGCAGCACCAGAAGCCGCGGCTGCCTCGCCGGTCACGCGCCCTCACCGGGCGCCCGGTGGTCCGCTACATCGGCTGCGACGACAACGAGCGCACGGCCGAGGGCTGGCAGCCGTGGGCCGGCCAGGTCGCGGACTGGCTGCGCGAGGGGCGCTCACCGACCGTCTTCATCCACACGCCGGACAACATCGACGCGCTCGCCCTCGCGCGCCGGTTCCACGATGACGTGCGCGCCCGGGTGCCAGCGGTCGACAAGCTGCCCGAGCCGCTCCCCGCGGGCCCGCCCACCCTCTTCGACTAAGAGGAACGGTGGCCGGTAAACCCGCCATCCCCGCCACGATCGCCACGGCCTGCGCGGCCACGTCGGTGATGATCGCGGCGACCCGCGGATCGGCGGCGTACCGTCGGATCAGCGCGGGGGAGTTGACCGTCCACAGCAGGCACGGCAGCCCCGCCGCGGCGGCGCGGCGCAGCACGCCGAGCCCGGCGAGCCGGTAGTGCGGCGCCAGGTAGTCGGCCCTGACCCGCTGGGCGAGGCCGACCGGGTACAGCTCGCGCAGCCGGGCCGGCAGGTCGGCCAGCGACCCGCCGTCCCCGACGAGCAGCCCGGTCTTCGCCTCGGGAAAGGACTGCTTCGCCTGGGCGACCACGGCCGGCAGGAACGAGGTGACGACCAGTTGCGCCGGGTCGAACCCGGCCCGCAGCTCGGCCATCACGTCGGCCACGTACCCGTCCTCCTTGAGCTCTACGTCCAGCTTGATCCGGCCCGCGCACGCGCGCAGCACGTCGGTGAGCAGCGGCGGCCGGACGCCGACCGTGGCCGCGATGTCGTCGCGGGTCAGCCCGCTTACCGGCGCGCCGCCCACGGTAGCGTCGTGAAACGCGATCAGCTCGCCGTCGCGTGTCCGGCGCACGTCGAACTCGATCATGTCGGCCCCGACGTCGATCGCGTTGGTGAAGGCGGCGATGGTGTTCTCGGCCGCCCCCGCCGCGACCCCGCGGTGCGCCGCGACCATGGCACGGGTCATGCCCGAAGTATGCCCGCCCGGGTGAGGGCCGGGCTAAGCGGGGCGGAACATGAGTCCCCGGCCTCCGTTCCGCATCATCCAGAACGAGGGCGTGGCGCCGCTGCGCGGTCCTCGCCATCCACGCTGTGTGACGATAGTGTCGCTGAACGTTAAATAGCCTTCGTGTGCGGGGAGGGGATAGCCATGGCTGAGATCACTCCATTGCGCGGTGAGGGGCGCACCGTCGGGCGGATCACGGGCCTGTGGGGGGAGCTGCTTTCCGAGTTCTTCGGCACGTTCGTCCTGATCGCGTTCGGGGACGGCGTGGTCGCCATGGCCGTGGCCGCGCTGCCGGGATCGGGCCGGACCGCGGGGCCCACCACGATCTTCCTGGCGGCAGGCGACTGGCTGCTGGTCACCTGGGGCTGGGCGATGGCCGTCGCATTCGCCGTGTGGATCGCCGGCGGCGTGAGCGGCGCCCACCTCAACCCGGCGGTGACGCTGGCGTTCGCGGTGCGGCGCCGGTTCACCTGGGCGAAGGTGCTGCCCTACTGGGGCGCCCAGGTAGCCGGCGCGTTCACCGGCGCCGCGCTGGTGTTCGGTGTGTACATGATGCGATCAACGCGTTCAACACCGCCGCGGGCACGCCGCGCAGCAGCGGCAGCGCGCTCTCCACCTTCTCGATCTTCGCGACCTTCCCGGCCGCGTACTTCCACGGCGGCGTGGCCGGGCCGCTGGTCGACCAGGTCGTCGGCACCGCGTTCCTGCTGATCTTCATCGTCGCGGTGATCGACATCAGGAACTCCGCCGTGCAGTCCAACCTGGCGCCGCTGGCGATCGGCCTCGGCGTCGCGGCGATCGGCATGTCCTACGGCGCGAACGCCGGCTACGCGATCAACCCGGCCCGTGACTTCGGCCCCCGGCTGTTCACCTATTTCGCCGGCTGGGGCCGGGTCGCCCTGCCGGGCACGTACAGCTCGCCCGCCCTGTCGTTCAGCAACTACTTCTGGATACCGATCGTCGGGCCGCTCATCGGCGGCACCGTCGGCATCCTGCTGTACGACCTGTTCATCGGCGACGTGCTGCACGCGCGGCTCAAGCTGCAGGAGGACGTCGCGGGCCCCATGCCGGAGAGCCAGCCGACCGGGGCGCCCGCCGAGGGCGCGGTCCCCGGGACGCGGCGGCCGGATGAGTCGGAGACGGGCACGCAGGCGACCCGCGACTCGCACGGGAACCTAAACCGGGACACCGGGGGACACTAGGGTCGGAACCCAGAGAGGGGCAGTCATGCCGGATTACGTCGCCGCCGTCGACCAGGGCACCACGAGCAGCCGGTTCATGATCTTCGACCATGCCGGGAACGAGGTCGGCAAGCACCAGCTCGAGCACGAGCAGATCCTGCCGCGGGCGGGCTGGGTGGAGCACAACCCGCTGGAGATCTGGGAGCGGATCTCCGCCGTCACGGCGACCGCGCTGAACCGGGCCGGCCTGTCCGCCGCTGACCTGGCCGCGCTCGGCGTCACCAACCAGCGGGAGACCACGGTCGTCTGGAACCCCAAGACCGGGCGGCCCTACTACAACGCCATCGTCTGGCAGGACACCCGCACCGACCGGATCGCCGCCGCGCTCGACCGCGACGAGCGCGGCCAGGTCATCAGGCGCAAGGCCGGCCTGCCGCCGGCCACCTACTTCTCCGGCGGCAAGATCCAGTGGATCCTGGAGAACGTCGACGGGGTGCGCGCGGCGGCCGAGCGCGGCGAGGCCGTCTTCGGCAACACCGACTGCTGGGTCATCTGGAACCTGACCGGCGGGGTCAACGGCGGCCAGCACGTCACCGACCCGACGAACGCCAGCAGGACCATGCTGATGAACCTGGAGACCCTGGACTGGGACGACGAGCTCCTCGGGTTCTTCGACATACCCCGGCAGATGCTCCCCGCCATCAGGCCGTCGTCCGCCCCCGGCGGCTACGGTGAGGTGCGCCTCGCCCCGGTGGCCGGCGTGCCGCTCACCGGCGACCTCGGCGACCAGCAGGCCGCCACCGTCGGTCAGGTCTGCTTCGCGCCTGGCGAGGCGAAGAACACCTACGGCACCGGCAACTTCATGCTGCTCAACACCGGCGAGGAGCTCGTCCGCAGCAAGAACGGCCTGCTCACCACCGTTTGCTATCAGTTCGGCGAGAACAAGCCGGTCTACGCGCTCGAGGGCTCCATCGCCGTCACCGGGTCGGCCGTGCAGTGGCTGCGCGACCAGCTCGGCATAATCTCCGGCGCCGCGGAAATCGAGCCGCTCGCCCGGCAGGTCGCCGACAACGGCGGCGTGTACTTCGTGCCCGCGTTCTCCGGCCTGTTCGCGCCGTACTGGCGCAGCGACGCGCGCGGCGCCATCGTCGGCCTCTCCCGCTACAACACCAGCGCCCACCTGGCCAGGGCCACCCTCGAGGCCATCTGCTACCAGAGCCGCGACGTCAGCGAGGCGATGGAGCAGGACTCGGGCGTGCACCTGGAAACGCTCAAGGTCGACGGCGGCGTCACCGCCAACGACCTGTGCATGCAGCTCCAGGCCGACATCCTCGGCGTGCCGGTCAGCCGCCCCGTCGTCGCCGAGACCACCGCGCTCGGTGCCGCGTACGCGGCGGGCCTGGCCACCGGTTTCTGGTCCACCACCGACGAGCTGCGCGCCAACTGGAACGAGTCCAGGCGCTGGCTGCCGCAGTGGGACGACGGGCAGCGGGCCGACGGCTACGCGGGCTGGAAGAAGGCGGTGGACCGCACTCTGAACTGGGTAGAGGTCAACTGATGATCATGGGGTAGCGGTCACCTGACCATGAACGACGGGAGAACCCCTGCAGTGACGGCGCTATCGCCGGCAGGCCGGCGCGACGCGATCGCCCGGATGGCCACCAGCGAGCTGGACATCCTCGTCGTCGGCGGCGGCGTGGTCGGTGCGGGCAGCGCGCTTGACGCGGTTACCCGCGGGCTGACCACCGCGATCGTCGAGTCCCGTGACTGGGCGAGCGGCACCTCGAGCCGGTCGAGCAAGCTGATCCACGGAGGCCTGCGCTACCTGGAAATGCTTGACTTCGGCCTGGTCCGCGAGGCGCTGCGGGAGCGCGGGCTGCTGCTCGACCGGATCGCGCCGCACCTGGTGAGGCCGGTCCCGTTCCTCTACCCGCTGCAGCACCGGATCTGGGAGCGGGGCTACGCCGGGACCGGGGTCGCGCTCTACGACGTGATGGCCTACACCTCTGGCACCGCGCCGTGGGCTGCGCCACCACCGGCACCTGACGCGCAGGCAGGCGCTGCGCGAGGCGCCCTGCCTGCGCGCCGACGCGCTCACCGGCGCCATCCAGTACTGGGACGCCCAGATGGACGACGCCAGGTTCACCATGACCGTGGTGCGGACAGCGGCGTCGTTCGGCGCGCTCGCGGCGAACCGCGCCCGGGTGACCGGCTTCCTGCGCCAGGGCGAGCGGGTCACCGGCGCGCGGGTCACCGACCTGGAAACCGGGGCTGAGTTCGAGGTCCGCGCCAAGCAGGTGATCAACGCCACCGGGGTGTGGACCGACGACACGCAGGCGATGGCCGACACCCGCGGCCAGTTCCACGTCCGCGCGTCCAAGGGCATCCACCTGGTGGTGCCCCGCGACCGGCTGATGTCGAGCACCGGCATCATCTTGCGGACAGAGAAGAGCGTGCTGTTCGTCATCCCGTGGGGACGGCACTGGATCATCGGCACCACCGACACCGACTGGACGCTGGAGAAGGAGCACCCGGCGGCCACCGCGGCGGACATCGACTACCTGCTCGAGCACGTCAACTCGGTGCTGAACTCGCCGCTGCGCATCCAGGACGTAGAGGGGGTCTACGCCGGGCTGCGCCCGCTGCTGACCGGCGAGGAGGAATCGACGTCCAAGCTGTCCCGCGAGCACGTCGTCGGGCACCCGGTGCCCGGGCTCGTGGTGGTCGCCGGCGGCAAGTTCACCACCTACCGGGTGATGGCCGCCGACGCGGTGGACGAGGCCGTCCGCTCGCTCGACGCCGCGGATCCCCGACTCGTGCACGGCCGAGCTGCCGCTGACCGGCGCCGACGGCTACCGGCCGCTGTGGAACCAGCGGCGGGCGCTCGCGGTGAGCGCCGGCATCCACGTCGCCCGGGTCGAGCACCTGCTCAACCGGTACGGCGCCTGCACCACCGAGCTGCTCGAGCTGATCCGCGCCGACCCGTCGCTCGCCACGGCGCTGCCCGGCGCGGACGACTACCTCGCGGTGGAGGCCCGCTACGCGGTGACCCACGAGGGCGCGCTGCACCTGGACGACGTGCTTACCCGCCGCACCAGGATCTCCATCGAGGCGTGGGACCGCGGCGTGGCCGCGGCGGTGCTGGTCGCCGACCTGATGGCGGGCCTGCTCGGCTGGTCGGATGAGGACAAGAAGCGCGAGCTCGACCGCTACCTGGCCCGCGTCACCGCCGAGCGCGAGTCGCAGACCAAGCCGGACGACGACTCGGCCGAGGCCGCCCGCCTGGAGGCGCCGGTCCTGCCGTTAGGGTCTCACGGCTTCCTGGCGACCCCGCCCCACAGCGCCGCCGCCGTCCGTGCGGTCAGCTCGGAGTCCGGCCGCCACCTGGAGATCTGCACCACGCCGGGCTCGATCAGGTCCAGGCCGTCGAACAGCCGGGTCACCTGCTTCTTGTCGCGCAGCGTGGCGGCGAATTCCGGGTTGAGCTCGGACAGGTACCTGGCGAACTCGGCCAGCTCCGGGTAAATGTCCGCGGTGTGGTGGCCGATGGCGAGGTAGCTGCCCGACGGCAGCGCGTCCATCAGCGTCGCGACGAGGCGGGCCGGGTCGTGGGCGTCGGAAACGAAGTGCAGCACCGCGAGCAGCATGACCGCGACCGGCTTACCGAAGTCGAGTACCTCCGCGGCCTGCGGCAGGATGAGCTCAGGGTGCCTCAGGTCGGCCTGGATGTAGCCGGTCGCCCCTTCGGGAGAGCTGTCGAGCAGCGTTTGCGCGTGCAGCAGGACCACCGGGTCGTTGTCCACGTAGACAACCCGGCTTTCCGGCGCGATCGACTGCGCGACCTCGTGCACGTTCACCGCGGTCGGCAGCCCCGAGCCGAGGTCGAGGAACTGCCTGACGCCCGCCTCGGCGGTCAGGTAGCGGACCACCCGGGACAGGAAGGCCCGGCACGCCCGGGCCGACTCCACCGTCTTGGGGAAGATCTCGCTGGATTTCTCCGCGGCCTGGCGGTCGGCCTCGAAGTTGTCCTTGCCGCCCAGCCAGTAATCGTAGACCCGGGCCGGATGCGGGACCCTCGTGTTGATCCGCGGTGGTTCGGCCATGGCCCCGATCATAAGGCCGCGCCGTCGAGTAGGCGCCGGCCAACCCGGGCCAGAGCCAGAGTATGATCGCCTGGCCATCGACGGCAGGAGAACGAGATGCAGGTCACTCACGGTTCCGGCGCGACACCGGGCGGACGGCTGCGGCGGCTGCTCGACGCCGGTGAGCTGATCATCGCGCCCGGCATCTTCGACGGCATCACCGCGCACCTGGTCCGCCGGATGGGGTTCCGGGCGGGCTACCTGACCGGCGCGGGGGTCGCGGCCGCGGGGTTCGGGCTGCCCGACATCGGCCTGGCCGGCATGGCGGAGATGGCCGGCCGGGTGGCGATGGCCGCAAGCGTCCTGCGCGACGTGCCGCTCATCGCCGACGCCGACACGGGGTACGGCCCGCCGATGTCGGTGGCGCGCACGGTGCGCGCCTACGAGCAGGCGGGCGTGGCGGCCATCCAGCTTGAGGACCAGGCCTTCCCCAAGCGCTGCGGCCACCTGCCCGGCAAGGAGCTGGTGAGCACGGAGGAGTCCCTGGCCAGGCTGGGCGCCGCGCTCGAGGCACGGACCGACGCGCTGATCATCGCCCGCACCGACGCGCGGGCGGTCATCGGCCTGGACGCGGCGATCGAGCGCGGCAACGCCTACGCCGCGGCCGGCGCGGACATCATCTTCGTCGAGGCGCCGCGCACCGTCGAGGAGATGGCGCTCGTCGCCCGCGAGATCAGCGCGCCCAAGCTCATCAACATCGTCGCGGGCGGCCTCACCCCGCAGGTCGAGCCGGCCGCCCTGCGGGACCTCGGGTACGCGATCGCGATCTACCCGACCACGGCCCTGCTCGCCGCCACCGACGCGGTGATCGGCGCCCTCAGTGGCATCGGCACCGTGGACACGGCGCCGGCCCTATGGCCACTATGGAGGACTTCTTCCGCCTGGTCGGGCTCGACGAGTGGTTCGCGGTCAGCGAGCGCTGGGACGCGAAGTAAGCGCATCCCCAGGTTCAGCTGCCGCTGTAGAACACGGCGTACACGACCAGGACGATCGTGACGGTGGCCAAGATGCCGTGGATAAGGATCACCGGGCGGGGGAAGTGCCGCTCCGGCGGGACGGCGATGACGTTGGCCGGCATGGCACCGGGCGCGGCGTAGGAGCGGTACACGCCGACCCAGCGGGCCGCCATGACCGAGCCGAGGGTGGCGACGACGCCCAGGTCGGCGAGGCTGGTCCAGGCCAGCGGGTCCGAGTCGGTCGCCAGGTAGAAGCCCCATATCACCAGGCCGCCGATGCCGAGCAGGGCGTGCGAGGAGATCACGGGCGCGGTCAGCCGCGTCGCGGCCGTGGACTGGAAGTCGTGGTCGTACTCCATGAGCCAGATGATGAGAAGAATGAGGCCAAGGGCGACCGTGGCCATCCAGGTGAACAGCGCGACTGTGCTCATTCGGGCGTGGTCCTCTTTCGCTCGGGGGTCAACGCCCGTGAACCGCCGCAAGACGTGACCACCCATAACTGACGGGATCACAGATAACTACGGTTCCAAAGAAAAAACGGATTGATTCGACACCGGCCGAACCCCGGAGCACCCCCGGCGAGCGCGGCGGCCGCGAGCGCGCACCGTCCAGCCTCTGGCGTCGCGGTACTTCCACGGCCCGCCCAGCGCCAGCGCCAGCGCCGCCGGATTACTGGTAAACATTTCGCAACGGGTAAACAAGTGACGCCTAGGCTACATTTCATAAAAAGGTGAGTTTTAGGCGTGTAGCTTGACAGGATATTGTTATGGGTTAAGGTGATAAGGGATTTCTGGGGCAGCTGGGGTATTAGCTGATGAAGGTGCTGCAGATGCTGGAAGAGCGGTAGAGGAGGCTGGTGCTGGGCATGGCTGCGGAGGCTGAGGGGAGGGGCGGGACGGGGCGGGTGGCGGCGCTGACGGGGGCGTCGTGGCAGACGGTGGCGAACGGGAAGGCGGAGCTGGCGGCGGAGGAGGAGCGGCCGGCCGGGCGGGTCCGGCGGCCGGGCGGGGGCCGCAAGGGGCTGGCGGAGTCCGATCCGGGGCTGGCGGTGGCGCTGGAAGCGCTGATCAGGGATGCGATGCGGGGGGACCAGGAGTCGCCGCTGAAGTGGACGACGCGCAGCGCGGAGCACCTGGCGGGCGAGCTGACGGCGGTGGGGCACCGTGCAGCGACTCCACGGTGTGGGGCATGCTGAGCCGCGCCGGGTACACGCAGCAGTCGAACTCTCGCGCCCAGGAAGGCTGACAGCACGAGGAGCGGGACGCGTAGTTCGGGCACGTCGCGGCTAGGGCGCGGGAGTACTGGCGTAAGGGGACAGGTGATCAGCGTGGACGCGAAGAAGAAGGAGCAGGTAGGGAACTACGCGCAAGACGGCGGCGAGTGGGGCAAGGCAGGGCAGCGAGTTGCAGTAGGCTCGCACGACTTCGCGGACTGGGACGGGAGGCACGAGATCTAGTACGGGATCTACGACGAGAAGAACAACGCGGGGTTCGTCAACGTCGGCACGGACGCGAACACGGCGGCGCTCGCGGTGGAATAGGTACGCGGCTGGTGGCGGGCAGTCGGGAAGGACGCCTACGACGGCGCGTCCCGGCTGCTGGTCACCTGCGACTCCGGCGGCGCCAACGGGTACAAGAACAAGGCCTGGAAGGCAGGAATGGCCGCCCTGGCGCAGGAAAAAGGCTGGCGCCTTTTATTTACAGCGGGCGAAAAGTTTACCGGCTGACAGGAATTTACCGGTAAACCCGCTGCTTAAGGGGCGCGTGGTGCCGCAGCGCCCCGCGTCCTAGTCCCGTGCACCCCCCGGGCGGCGGGGGGCTGGGCTAGAGGTCGCCGATCGGGATCAGTTCGAGGACCTCGATCGAGGCGCCGGGCATGGTCAGATGGGGGTGGCCCACCAGCAGGGTCTCCACCTCGTCGGCGGAGCCCGCGTTGAGTATGGAGTAGCCGGTCACCTCGTCGGTGCCCGCGGCGCCCGGGCCGACGTGGGTGGTGTGGGCGAGCGGCGCGCCGAGGTCGGCGATGGCGTAGCCGGTCTTCTCCGCCCACACCCGCCAGGCCTCCATGCCCGCCTGCTGCTGCTCGGGGGTGGCGCTTGCAAGCTGCTCGCGCGCCGACACAGGCGACCGATAAAGGATCATGAACTTGGACAACGTGATCTCTCCCCGGATTGACGTGATGCCGTGATGCCGTGATAGCGCGATCGCGGTCGGTGAACCGCCGCGCAAGGCGACATTACACCGCCGGCCCGTCGCCGCAGCCGAGCCGCCTCCAGCCGCGTCATAACCCCCGGGCCGACAGCCAGGCGTCGAGCTGGGCCCGGTCCGGCGCGGTGGCGGGGCCGGGGCGGGTGACCGCGAAGGCGGCCGCGGCGTTCGCCCGGGCGGCGGCGCCGGCGGGGGAGCGGCCGTCGGCGAGGGCGGCGAGGAACGCGCCGCAGTGCGCGTCGCCCGCGCCGGTCGTGTCGACGGCGGTCACCTGCGGGGCGCGCACGTGGACGGCGGCTGGCTGACCCGAACTCGGCGACGTAGCAGCCGGCCGCGCCGGCCCGGACGATGACTCCTCCGGCGGCCCCCCTGGCGAGCAGGCGGCGGGCCGCCTCCGCTGGATCGCCGGGATCATGCGGAACGGTGGCGGTGAGCCCCGAGTTCGTGAAGAGTGCTTCCGCGAGCAGGGCGGCCTCCCGGTGGTTGCAGCTGAGCCAGTCGCAGCGGGACAGCACGGGGCCGAGCACCGCGGCGGGGATCTGCGCGACGAGGGGGCCCGGGTCCACGAACAGCAGCGCACCGGGCGGCAGCGATGCCGCCCAGTCGCCGAGGACCGGGCCGGACTCCGGCGGGATCAGGCCGTAGCCGGACACGTAGACGGCGTTGCCCGGACCGGCGGGCACCGCGTCCCAGGCGCCAGGGCCGCGCACCGCTTCGGCGCCGAGTTGCGTGACGAACGAGCGCTCGGCGTCAGGTTCGACGAGCGCGACGTCGAAGCCGGTGTCACGATCGGGGTCGGCCGGGCGGAGCAGGCCGATGCCCTCGGCGGCCAGGGCGGCGCGGACCACGTCGCCCCACGGGCCGGTGCCGTGCCCGCCGGCGTACAGCACCGGCAGGCCCTGGCGGGCCGCGGCGGCCATCACGTTGAACCCGCCGCCGGCCAGGATCTCGGTGGACGTCGCTAGCACGTCGCCGCCGCGCGGCGGCAGCGCGGGGACGCGCATCACCACGTCGACGATCGCCTCGCCCGCGAAGACAAGTCGCCGCGGGCCGGGCGGGCGCGCATGCCCTCGTTCTGGGTCATCATCGGCCCCAGATCCTCATTCACGCTGCGCATTGCCGCAGGCCAGGAGCGAGTCGGCCAGGTCGGCCAGCCCGAGGCCCTGGGCGTCGATGACCGGCGCCGCGTGCGGCGGGAAGGCGGCGAGGCCGTGGCAGGCGCCGCCGACGGCGCCGGCCATCGCGGCGATCGTGTCGCAGTCGCCGCCGAGCGACGCGGCGAGCAGGCAGGCCTGCCACGGGTCGCCGGGCACCGCGCTGAGCACCGCGAACGCGGCGGGCACCGACTCCTGGGTGGCCAGGCTGGTGCCGACGAGCGTGTAGATCACCTCGGCGGCCTCCGCCGCCTCGGTTGCCGCCGCGACGCAGGCTCGCGCCGGCCCGCGGCCCCTGCCACGTAAGCGCCGCTCACGCCCGTGCTGACCGCGGCGGCCACGGCGGCGGCGCCGGCCAGCGCCACCGACGTGTTGTGCGTGACGAGGCTCGCCTGGTGCACCGCGTCGACCAACGCACCCAGGTCGTCGGCCGCGACCGCGACGCCGACCGGGCCGGCCGCCCGGCCCGCGGCGACCGGGTGCCCGGGCGGTGCGGGCTCGAAGCCAGCCAGTAGCGGGCCCCAGCGCTCCGCGATCTCCTGCCTGGACAGCAGCTGCGTGGGCATGCCGAGCGCGTCGCCGATCGCCAGGCCGTACAGGGCGCCCCTGGCCCGGTCGCGTTGCTGCGTGGAAGACAATGGAAGACATTCCCCATAAAGTTGGCCCATTGTCAGCCAGCCTATGCCGCTAGGAAGGAGCACCGGGTGACCACCGCCGCGCAGCAGCGTCCGCTCAGCCTTGAGACCAACGGGATCAACGTCATCGGCGAGGACGAGCGGAAGGGGTCACCGCGGAGCCTGTTCTGGCCGTGGTTCGCGGCCAACATCTCGGTGCTCGGCCTCAGCTACGGTGCCTACGTGCTCGGCTTCGGCATCTCGTTCGGCCAGGCCGTCGCGGCCGGGCTGATCGGGATCGCGGTGAGCTTCCTGCTCGTCGGGTTCATCGCGGTGGCCGGCAAGCGCGGGTCCGCCCCGACGCTCGTGCTGTCGCGCGCCGCGTTCGGGCTGCAGGGCAACAAGCTGCCCGCCCTGGTGTCCTGGATACTGAACGTCGGCTGGGAGATCGTGCTCACCGTGCTGGCGACCCTCGCCACCGCCACGGTGTTCCACCAGCTCGGCTGGAGCGCGGGCGACGTTACCAAGGTGATCGCCTTCATCGTCATCACCGTCCTGATCGTCGGCAGCGCGGCCCTCGGCTTCGACACCATCATGCGGCTGCAGGCCGTCATCACCGTGGTGACCGGGATCTTGACCGTCATCTACTTCATCCTCGTCGCGGACAAGATCCACTGGTCCACGGTCTCCGGCCTGCACTCGGGTTCCGCGCAGGCGTTCCTCGGCGCGACGGTCCTGGTGATGACCGGGTTCGGCCTCGGCTGGGTGAACACCGGCGCCGACTACTCGCGCTACCTGCCACGCCGGACGCCGGGCGCCGCCGTGGTGTGGTGGACGACGTTCGGCGCGTCGGTCGCGCCCGTCTTCCTGCTGGGGTTCGGGCTGCTGCTCGTCGGGTCGTCGCCGTCGCTGGCGAAAGGCATCAACTCCGACCCGATCGGCGCGCTCGCCGCCGTCTTGCCGACCTGGTACCTGGTGCCGTTCGTCATCGTCGCGGTGCTCGGCCTGGTCGGCGGGGCCGTGCTCGACATCTACTCCTCGGGGCTGACCCTGCTCGCCGCCGGGCTGCGGGTGCCGCGCTGGTCGGCGGCGGTGCTCGACGGCCTGCTGATGATCGTCGGCACGATCTACGTGGTGTTCTTCTCAAGCAACTTCATCGGGCCGTTCGAGGGGTTCCTGATCACGCTCGGCGTGCCGATCGCGGCCTGGTGCGGCGTGATGCTCGCCGACATCGCGCTGCGCCGCACCGCCTACGCCGACGCGGACCTATTTACGCCCTCCGGCCGGTACGGGGTCATCCGCTGGATGCCCGTCACCCTGATGGTGCTCGGCAGCGTCGTCGGCTTCGGGCTCGTCGTCAACACCTACGCGGGCTGGCTGTCCTGGCAGGGATTCCTGCTCGGCCCGTTCGGGCTCGGCGGCAAGACCGGCACCTGGGAGTACGCCAACCTCGGGGTGATCGTCGCGCTGGTGATCGGGTTCGCCGGCTGGCTGGCCCTCGGCCGCGCCGCGGTGCGGCGGCAGGAGGCGGCGCCGGTCACCGAGCCAGAGCCGTCCGGCGTCGGCGGCTAACGGCACCGAGCGGCTAACGGCACCGAGCGGCTAACGGCACCCGAGGTGCGCCGCGGCGACCTTCTTGGGCACCACCATGCGCCGCCACCTCCCGCACGTCCGCAGCGGTGATCATGCCCGACGCTAACACGCGGTCGGCGCAGGTAGCCTCCTTGAATGGCTGACGTTGCGAACCTGGCGTCGCAGGGCTCACTCACCGCGACACTCGACGCGCTCGCGGCCGAGGTGCTGCGGACCGACGCGCTCGCCGCGGTGCAGATCGTGACCCTGGACGCCGCGGGGAGCCAGCTGCGCATCATGGGCTCGGCGGGCTTCGGGCACTGGCCGGACTTCTTCGACCGGCTGATGGAGTGCCGGCGGCGCGGCGGCGCACTGCGCATGCTCGACGCCTTCCGGCTGGGGGAGCCTGTGCTCGTCGCCAACCGGTGGTCGATCATCAGAGACGACCCCGCCTGGGCGCCGCTGCACGACTACCTGGGGGAGCGGGACTGGGACTCCTTCGCGAGCATCCCGCTGATCGCGCGCGGCAAGGCACTCGGCGTGCTCAACGCGTTCTTCGCGCCCAATCAAGCGATGACGCCGCAGCGGATCGAGTTCCTGGTCACGATGGCCAACCAGGCGGCGATCGACGTGGACTACGCGACGCTGCTGCGTGACGTGCGGGACGTCACGCGCCGTGAGGAACGGCAGCGGCTCGCCCGCGACCTGCACGACTCCATCGTGCAGCAGGTGTTCTCCATCGGCATGCAGGCCAAGACGCTTGAGGTACTCGCGCAGCGCGGCGACGTGGTGCCCGCGGAGACGGTGCAGCGGATCGCGGGCGAGGTCGGCGAGGTGTCCCGCGCCGTGCTCGCCGACCTGCGGGCGATGGTCCATGAACTGCAGCCGTCCTCGCCGGCCGTCCTCGGCGGCCTAGAGGGAGCGGTCCGCGCACTCGCGATGAGCACCGCGAACCGGACCGGGCTCAGGGTGCGGGTCGAGGCCAGCGCGGGCCTCGGGCGGGTCGGGGAGGAACTCGCCGAGGACGTCTACCGGATCATCGCCGAGGCGGTACACAACGTGGTCAGGCACGCCGACGCGGGCCAGGTGATCATCCGGCTCGAGCTGATCTCCCAGCACCTGAAGGCGACCGTCACCGACGACGGCCAGGGCATGCCCGCGGCCGCGGCGCCCGGCGGGCCGGGTGGCGCGGCGGGCGGCTACGGGCTGACGACGATGCGCGAGCGCGCCGAGCGGTGGGGCGGCACGGTGCAGGTCGGGCGGGGTAACGGGGGCGGCACCCGGGTGCGGGTCACCGTGCCGCTGTCCGGGACGAGCCTCCTGGTGCCGGGGAGCACGCGGTGAGCGGCCAGCCGCCCGCGCCGGTCCGGGTGATGATCGTCGACGACCACGCCGTGGTGCGCCGTGGCGTGCGCGCCTACCTGGAGGCGCTTGACGACATGGCGGTCGCGGCCGAGGCGGCCGATGGCCAGGACGCGGTTGACCAGCTCGGCCGGATGGCGGCCTACGGCGGCCTGCCCGACGTGGTGCTGCTCGACCTGGTGATGCCGCGGATGGACGGCGTGCAGGCCGCCGCGCTGATCACCAGCAGGTACCCGGCGGTGCGCGTGGTCATCTTGACCAGCTTCGGCGAGATGGAGCGGGTGCACGCGGCGCTGGCCGGCGGTGCGGTCGGCTACCTGCTCAAGGACGCGGGCCCCGTCGAGGTGGCCAGCGCGATCCGCGCGGCCGCCCGCGACGGCACCTACCTCGACCCGGCTATCGCCCGCCGGCTCACCCGGGCGATCAGCGCGCCGCGCAGCGGTCTGGCCGCATTGACGGAACGGGAGCGTGCGGTGCTTGTCCGGGTCGCGCGCGGCCGGTCCAACCGGGAGATCGCCGATGAGCTGGTGATCAGCGAGCGGACCGCCCGCACGCACGTCAGCCACGTGCTGCGCAAGCTGCAGCTGACCTCCCGCACCCAGGCGGCGCTCGTCGCGGTGCGCGAGGGCCTGGTCCCGCCCGGCGGGGCCTAACGAGGTTCGCCGGCACGCCGAGGGCCGCCGACCAGAACGCGGCGGCTTCGGGCCGTGGGCCTAGCGGGCGCGGTAGGAGTCCCTGACCTCCCGCACGTACGGCGCGGGCGCCACCGTCGCCCTGATGCCGACCTGCCGGTGCCGCTCCACCGCCGGCTTCGCCGAGTTCGGCCGCTCGCCCCACAGCACGGTGACCTCGGTGCCCGGCTCGGCCGCGGCGGCGTCGACCGTGGCGAGGGAGACGAACGCGTGCTCGTTGGCCAGGTAGCCCAGGTCGAGCGACATGCCGACCGCGGCACCGTTCCGCAGCACCTTGTCGACCTGGAAGAACGCGTACCTGGCCTTGGGCATCTCGATGTACTTGGCCGGGGTTCCCGGCTCGCACAGCGAGCGGACGGCGAGCGCGAGGTCGTCGGGGTTCCACACCAGCGTCACCTTGACGCGGTGTGCCCGCGCACCCTGCTTACCCGAGTCCTGCTTCCCAGGGTCTTGCTCCCCGGCCGCGACGCGTTCCAGCGCCTCGCGGCCGAGGAAGTCATGATCGAACTTGACGGTCCGGCCGTAGCCGATGTCGTACGGCGTCACGTAGTAGTCGGTGATGTCGGCGGAGTCCATGCTGCCGCCCAGTGAGCCGAGCGCGGCCGCGTCCAGCCACTCCCGGTACCTCCGCAGCTCCGGGCCGAAGATCGCGGGCACCGCCGTCGGGATCCAGCCCGATTCCAGGTTGGACGTGGAGTAGGCCTTGGCGCCCGCGCGCTTGAGCCCGAACTCCTCGCCGGCGGCCAGGATCGCGCCGAGCACCGCCTCGCCCTGCGCCCACGGGCCGAACAACTCGAAGCCGGGCTGCCCGGCCATGCCGTGCCGCAGCGCCCGCACCCGGTGCCCGGTGAAAAGTGAACTCGGTCATGTGGAAGAACTTCACGTCGGGCAGCGGCCCGCCGGTCAGCTTCGCCAGGATCGACGCCGCGTTCGGTCCCTGCAGCTCGTAGCGGTACAGCCGGGGCGGCGTGCCCGCCGGGCGGTCGACCGAGTTGTCGTCCCGCTCCACGGTGACCTGGTAGTCCCCGGCCTCCGCGTTGAACTGCAGCCAGTTGAGCACCGTCGGGTGGCCCACCACATCGAACAGGCCGTCCTCGAGGTGGAAACAGATGGCGTCGCCGATGAAGAAGCCGCCGGAGTTGACCGCGACGTACTGCTTGGCCTTGCCCGGCGTGAAGTTCGCGAACGTGTTGACGCCGAAGTCGCTCAGCAGCCGCAGCGCGTCCGGGCCGCTGATGAACAGGTCGGTCATGTGGTGCGACTGGTCGAACAGCGCGCACGAGGTCCGCCAGGCGAGCTGCTCCGTCCGCCAGTTGGTGAACTCGGGTGCGACCGGGAAGGCGTGCGGCCGGACGGTGGACTGGCGCAGCATCTCCACCGGCGATCCGGCGCGCTTGATGGCGGCCTCAAGGCTCATCGGTCCCATGTGGGGTAGTACACCGGGAAGGAGCGCCCGGCCGCATGCGGCAAGCGGTCAGTCTTGACCGCGACAAATGTCTCGGTCACCCGGTCGGGGTGGTTAAGCGGCGCGGTTCCCGCCGGTCTCCAGCCGCCGCTTGAGTGCCTGGCAACTGCGCGGCACTTCCTTGCGGGCCTGCCTGATGACCAGCGGCAGCAGGATCAGCCGGCCCCGTGCCCGCGGAAGTCGAGCCGGATCGTGACGTGCGATCCCGCGCCCCCGTTGACTGAGTCCACGGTGAGGCTCACGTCGGCGCGCACCGGCCCGTCGATGCCGTGCACCGCCCAGGCAAGCGGCGGGTTGACCTGCGTGACCTCGGAAACCGACGTCCGCACCGTGCCGCCGACGCGGCGGGTCATCACGCACCTGGACCCCACCATGGTGGGCCCGTCTCCCTCGATGTGCCCGCTCACCACGCCGGACTGCCACTCACCGAACCGCGAGGGATCGGTCGCGTAAGCGAACACCTCCCCAGGCGGCCGGGAGACGCTTACCTCAGCCACAATGGGCGCCACGGGCTCCTCCTCCCGAACGTTACGCTCTGCTTATCGTTGTCCCACGGTGTCACTGACCGCAACCCGGCGCGCGGCGAATGCGGGCCGCCGTTCATCTCGCGGGCCCTGACGGCCGACTGGTGCGCCCGGTGACTGGCGGGCATACTGGCGCAATGGGACGGATGGTGACCGTGGTGGTCACGCATGACGGCGTGTGCGCCGGGACGGTCGGGCCATTCCCTGTCGAGCGGCCTTGGTGGGCCGAGGTCGAGCCCGTGGTGGCGCACCTTGAGCAGGTGCTCGGCGTGCCCGCCGTGGTGCTGCGCCTGCTCGCGGTCGAGGGTTCCGACGGGATGCGCGACGGCCATGTCACCTATCACGCCGAGGCACTCCAGCCGCCGGGGAACCTGATCCCTGCGAATTCGCGGCCGACGACCACCCGCTGCGGATGCACTGGGCGCGGGCGGCGGGCGTGCGGGAACTGCTCGGCTGGGCGGCCGGGCTCGTTGACCTCGCCGGGCGGCCCGTGCAGCGCAAGACGTGGAACCTGTCGTGCCTGTTCCGCCTGCCGACCATCGGCGGCGGCACCGTCTGGCTCAAGGCCATCCCGCCCTTCGCCGCCGCCGAGCCCGCCGCGATCGCCGCGTTCGCCGAGGTCGATCCCGGCCTGGTGCCGGCCGTCCTGGCCAGCGCGCCTGGGCCGGCTGCTGCTCGGCGACGTTCCCGGCACGGAGCGCCGGGACCCGCCCCCGCAGCGTCGTCGCGGATACGGTGCGGCGCTTCGTCGCCGCGCAGGCCCGCCTCAGCCAGCCGCCGCCCGGTCTCCCCGACCGCCGCCCGGAGATCGCTGGCGGCGGCCGTCCGTGAGCTGCTCGACGGCCCGGTCGGCGCCGAACTGACCCCGGAGGAACTGGACGCCGCCCACGGGATGCAAGGGCGGTGGGAGATGCTGGCCGGCTGCGGCCTGCCCGACTCCGTGGTGCACGGCGACTTCCACCCAGTTAACTGGCGCTCCGACGGCGGCCCGGCGGTCGTACTTGACTGGGCTGACGCGCACCTGGGCAATCCCGTACTCGACGGGCTCCGCGCCATCGGCTTCCTGCCACCAGGCCTGCGCCAAACGGCGGCGGACGCCTGGACCGCGGCCTGGACTGTCGCCGCCCCCCGGTCACGTCCCGGCGAGGCGCTGCGCATCGCCGAGCCGCTGGCGCATTTCGCGTACGCCGTGCGCTACCAGGAGTTCCTCGACAACATCGAGCCAAGCGAGCGCGTCTACCACCGCGGTGACCCCGCCGCGTCCATCCGCGCGGCCCTCGCCCTCCCTTAACGGGTCCGCTTGCTCCAGTAGCGCAGCCAGAGCAGGCCGAAGACGGGAAGGACGAGCGGTACGAAGCCGTAGCCGCTGCCATAGCCGGACCACACCGTGGCGTCGGGGAAGGTGGCCCGGTCGGCGAGGCTCCAGGTGCCGACGGCGAGCACGCCGACGAGTTCCACCGAGCAAGACAGGATGGCGATCCTGCGCGCGGTCGGGCTCCCGTTGGCGAGGGTGACCGTGGCGATGATGTAAACCACCGCGGCCAGGGCCGACAGCAGGTAGGCGACCGGGGCGTGGCTGAACTTCGTCGCGATCTGCACCCCGGCCCGTGCGGTGGCGGACAGCGCGAAGATGGCGTAGACGGCGACCAGCACCCGGCCCGGGCCCGTCCTGGTGGATTCCGGCCGCGGTGCCGCGGGCTGGGGCGGTGCCGCGGGGTCCGGTGATGCCGCGGGATCGGGCGATGCCAGCGGCTCAGGTGGCGCCATCGGCTCAGACACGTCAGACACGGATGACCGCCCAGATCTCATGCAGCCGGACCATCAGCACGGCCGCGACCAGCCCGGCCGCGGCGACGACCGCCGGGCCCCAGCGGGACCGCTCAAGCGCCCCCCAGAACCCCGCGGCCAGCGGGACGAACGGCAACGCGATCAGGTACCCGAGAAGCGTGGGCAGGCTGGCCGGGCGCCCGCCTTCGACGAGCCGGGCCACGACGAAGCCGATCAGGACGAGAAACAAGATCTCAAGTACGCCAAGCCCGATGAGCAGGCCAAGGCCCATGCGCCGGTTGAGTGCGGTCATCAGCAGCGCGTACCCGGCAAGCGCGAGGCCGACGACGATGATCGTCGTGGGCACGGCACCGTTCACGGACCACATGGTACTACGTTTGGTAGTACCTGGCGTCGTCCCGAGGGCGTCGGCGATGACGGGGGCGGGGACCTGGAGGACGTTCGACGGCGACGTCGCGGAGGGAGCGCCTGCCTCGGCGCGAAGGAGCGGGTTCCTGTTGCTGTCGTTCTTCGTTGACGTCGATGCGACGCTCGGCCGGAGCGTGACGAACCGGCCGGTAACGCGCTCGACAGCGTCTACGCCGCTGAGCCCGCGCAAACCCCCTCTTCGCTGATGCTTTTAGAACTAAGAGGCTACGGCGCGAACGTTGCGCCGCTACATGTCTACGCCGCAGAGCGCCCCTGTCTCCAGGAGCGCCCGGAAGCGACGCGGTGCAGCCGATCCATGACTGCGGTAACCGGCCTGAGGATGCGCCGGAATACGACAGGGCCGTCCTCAGCGCGCGGCGGAAGGCTCGGTGACCTTCCGGACCGTCCCGCGGTCGTGCTTCTGCTGTGAGGCTATGACGGCTCCATTGAGGAACGGGCGCGAGGGCGGCTTCGTCCGGGTTCCCGCTGCCGCGTCAGCGAGTCCTGATCTGCCGGATGATGGACTGGTCGGTGATCTTCGTGTCGCTGGCGAGCAGGAATGCCTTGCTCAGGATCATGCTTAGGACCGGGTCGTCGTCGAACGGGAGGAACAGCCTGCCCGCCCGGGCGTCGCGGGCGGCGACGATACACAGGTACTGGTCGTCGGGGGCCATCAGGATGTTGCCACTGCCAAGGTGGATACGGTAGGTGCGCAGGTCGCCGCGCACCTTGAGGAACCGGCCCTCCAGGTCGCAGCGGCCGGCGATCGCCAGCATCGGCACGAGGCCGGCCAGGACCTCGCGGCGGACCTCCGCGCGCGCGCCGAGGTCGCCGAAGGCGGAACGGTGCCAGTAGTCCCCGAACCGCCGACCCTCGCCCCGGTCCAGCCATTCGGGGTCGGCGCCGATCGACGTCACGCCGATGAACAGGTCCACGTCGCGCATCGCCTCGGAGAAGATGAGCGGGGCGACCCCGGCGAGCGGGACCGCGTCGCCGGTGATTGCGTCGGAGAACCGAACCTGGTCGCTCGCGCAGTACCTGAACAGGCCGCTGCCGGCGATGTCCTGGTCGCCGGCCGGGTCGAAGAAGAACTCCGCCCGCAGCGCCCGGCCGCCTGCATGAGGGTAATCGCGGCGGGCGATCCCGTGGTCGATCCCGTTGTCCCACGCCGCCAGCGGCACCGGTGCCCAGGAACGGCTCTTCATGAGGGCGCGGGCCTGCTCCTGCCGGAAGATGTGGCCGGCGAAGCGGTTGGAGTAGTCGCGGGTTGCTTCTTCGGCGGGGGTCGGGACGTAGACCTCCCGGAACGCCTGCTTGACCGGCTGGACGAGCCGTCGGCTGATGAGCAGCTGGCGCCACGCGCGGACCTCGCCGGCGGGTGCGTTGACCGGATGCCACAGCCGCACCTCAGCGTCCGGTGGCACCGTCGCGGCGTCGCCCGTCCGTGTGACGACCGTCACGGCACCGGTCACGCCACCCGTTTCGTCCCGCGGCATGCCAACGATGTCCATGCCATCGGCGGCACCGAACACCCAGATCAGCGCGCGGGCGAGCCGTCCGGTCACGGGGTGGCCGAGGTAGAGCTCGCTCCATTCGGCAGCCGGCCAGCGGCGGTCCGTGGACATGAGACCGTCGAGCCTGGCGCGCTCGGCGCCGATCGTGGCGCGGATGGCCCTGGCGTCGTGCCTGAGCACGGCCAGCGCGGCGGTGCTGGCCTTCCGGATGCCGCCGGCAGGGCCGTGCGGGACGCTCCGTCCGGGTCCAGGTACCCGAGCCGGGCCGTGATGCCATCTGCCGAGAGCACTGCGGTCCAGCCGTCCTGAAGCCGGGCGTGCCGGGTTCCGGCGGCGTCGAGTTCGTGGTCGTCCACGGTGCGTTCCAGCAGTTCGTCGCGGCTGATGAGGTTAGCGGCCGCGATCGCGTCCAGCGCCGTGCGGACATGGTGGTGGACCAGGCGCTGCCGCGTGCCGCGCCCGGCCGCGCGCAGCTCGGCGACGACGGCACGCACCGCAGCGCTGCCCGGCCCGGTCGCGCCGACACCGGCGGGGGGACTGCCGCCTCCGCGAGCGCCCGGATGGCGAAGATCGCGAACCGGGTGCTGCGCGGGATGTAGCGTTCGGCCGGCACGCTGGCGGCTTCCAGTGCCAGTCGCCGCAAGCGCGGCAGCAGCGTCGGCGCGGCCGTCACGCCCGCGAACAGCGCGGCGCCGCACATGATGGCCTCGTTGCCGTGCTTCGGCCACGGGGGCCGCGAGTACGCGGCGGTGCCGGCGTCCAGCACGGCGTCGGGAGCGGCCCGCGAAGATGTCCGGGCTGGCGAGCATGCCGCGCACGCGGCGGGCCTCGGCCCGCCAGTCCTGTCCCGGGTCACCGCTGTCCGGGAAGACCGCGAGCAAGTTCAGCAGCGCGGCCCGGGCCGCCGCCGGCTCGGGGCTGTCCGCGAAGACCGCGCGCAGCCGCGGGCAGGCGTCGCTGTCCTCGATGTAGGGGTAGGGGATGCGGCCGTCAGCGGCGATCAGCTTCCGCAGCCTGATCGCGACGGGGGAGCCTGGTGGGGAGAACACCCCGGCTACCCGCTCCAGCCCTGGGCGCAGGCGCGCCCTTTCCGCATCGTCCAGCAGGGTCGTGAAGCTGTGCTCGATCTGCCTGCACAAGGTGTAGACGGGCCGGCAGTCCCATGAAGATCCGGGCTCGCATCCGGCGGCGGCAGGAACGACTCGATGTCCGCGGCGGTCAGCCCCGCGAGCTTGCCGCTGATGAGGGGCAGCAGTCTCCGGTCGCGAAAGCCGGGCCGCGCGGCGCGGACGATGCACTCGCGGCGGAGCCTGGCGGGAGCATCGCGGATCGCACGGACCTCGGGAAGCTCCCGGTCAGGGATCTCGTCCGGGCGCCGCCGGAAGTCAGCCAGCCTGTCCTTCCTGGCGGACTCCTCCAGGCTCGCGACCGCCGCCGCCACCATGGCGGCCGCAGCGGACTGATCCGTGATCAGCACGGGCCGCACGCCGGGCATGCCTCAGCCTCCCGCCAGCTGAACGAGGCGGATAAAGCGGATCTCCGTATCAGGCGCCAGGTCCAGGGTCTCGTCGAGATCGGTGACCTGCCGCCCGGAGACGAGGACGAAGAAGCCGTTCTTGCTGAACGCCTCCAGTGCCGTGCCGGCCTGCTGCTCCCAGTCGACGCGGCGAGGCTTCGGCATCCGGAAGCCCCCGGACGCCGGCACCGCCCCGTCCGGCATCACGAGGCCGTGGAAGATGTCGGTGCTGGCCGGCCTGGCGTTATACCGGGCGACCTCCTCGCGGACCCGCGTCCGGATGAGATCCCGCAGCGTGATGCGGCCGCGACGCCGTCAAGAGTGACCGCGGCAGCGGCCTTGCCAGCCCCCGACTGATCCATGATAGTCACCGAGATTGACGCGGCCTGCTCGGTCATGCCGGTGATCATGCCATAGGAGCACGACATTCGAGCGCGACAGTAAGCGACAGAAAAGGCGCATCTGCGCGCTATGGAAACAATCCCCCTGCAGAGCGCTCTTGGCCGCGAAGGACCTTGATCGGTCCTCCTCGCCGTCTGCACAGCCGGCTGGCGTAGTATCCGTACGCCAGCGTACGGAGGTAGCGGATGAGGCTCCCGAATGCCGAGCACGCGGCGCATCCATGGGTCATTGCCCAGATTGCACCGGATTTCGAGCTGATAGATGCCTGGGCCCTGCCGGCACAGGGAGGCCGGGACGGCTTCGGCGCCCTGCTCAGGATCATGGCCGGCCTGGACGGGGCCGACGCCGAGTCGGCACTCACCCGCGCCCTGTTCCGGGTGCGGTCTCAGCTGGGAGCCTGGTTCGGGTGGGACGATGCCACCCGCCGGCTTCCGGTCCCCGGCTGCACCGAGACGACGTTGAGCCAGCGTCTGCCGGCGGACCTGCGCGGCAGCGCGGCAGGGCTGGACCTGGGCCCGGCCGGGCTTCACCCCGCTGTACCGGACCGGCAACGGGGCTGGGCAGGCGAGCTGTCGAACGGCACCGTGCACGCCGTGCTGCACCTGGCCTGGGTCGAGCAGGGCGGAGGCCGGCACCGCGGGCAGATGGGCGTCTACGTCAAGCCCAGGGGCAAGCTCGGCGCGACGTACATGGCGCTGATCAGGCCCTTCCGGCACCTGATCGTCTACCCCGCCCTGATGCGCCAGATCGGGCGGGCGTGGCAGGCTCGCCCCGCCTGACCGGCGACCCCCACGGCCGGCTCGCCGGCCCGGTCAACCACCCGCGCAACCTCAGCGCCGGGCCCCGGGCGGCGGTGCGTGTCCGTGTAGCGCGCGACGCCGCCGGTTCCGTGGAGGCCTGTGGCGCGGCATCGGCCACGCCGGGATCTCCGGCGTGGTCAGGGATGCCCCTGATGCCCGTCGGGGTGCGCATTAGGGTGCGAACCGGGGCTGATCCCGATCGACGGCGGCCATCGCGGGCGGCAGCCTTGAAGCATGAGCACAGCAACCGCAGGCGCCTGGTCCGCCACCGTTAATGACCAGCCCGGAACCCGCCAGCTGCGCCGGTCCGGCGACGACAGGATGCTGGCCAGCGTCGCCAGCGGCATCGCCCGGTACCTGGACGTGGACGTCCTGCTGGTCCGCGTCATCATCGCGGCGCTGGCCCTATTCACCGGTGCGGTCGTGCCGCTGTACGTCGCTGCCTGGCTGCTGGTCCCAGCCGACGGCGACGACCAGTCGGTCGCTGCGGCGTGGCTCGCCGCCCGCCGGAACCGCGACCGGTAACCGTACCGCTCGGCACGCGACGTTCTTCGCGCTCTCGGACCCCAAGCGGCGGGGCATTCTTGAGCGCCTGGGCCGCGGCCCCGCGACGCCTGGCCGGCTCGCGGGCCGGCGGGTCTGACCCTCAACGGGATCAGAACGCGTGGGATGCTGGAGCTGGCGACATCGGCGGGGCCGGTGGGCCGGCGCCGGATGCGCGGCTAGACCGCCACGACGCTCGGGGAGGCGGGCAAGTAGATCGAGGCCCATCGCCGTGCCCGGGAAGGCCGGCTGGACCGCTTCGAGCACTTCGTGGAGCGCTCGAGGTGAGCCGCGAGCTCCGTTACGAGCGCCTGGGAGATCGCCTTCGGCCCGTCGCCGGGCGAGCTCTACCGGCACCGGCACGTGTTCGAGGCGATCGAGCGCCCTCGCCGCCTGCTGCTGGCTACGACCGAGACCCGCCTCGACGGGTCGAGGTTCGACTTCAGCACCGAGTTCACGTTCGCGCCCCGAGACGGGGCGACCCTGATGATGATGGTCCAGTGGGGCTTCCCGTCCGACGAGCTGCGCGACGAGCACGGCCGCGGTCTGCTGCACGCGTTCAACCGGCTGGAACGGGCGCTGTAGGCCTTGAGGAAGGAGAACGCATGGCGAAGTCCGTCCTGTACATGTCGATGTCGCTCGACGGGTTCATCACCGGCCCGGACGACGGTCCCGGCAACGGGCTCGGGACCGGCGGCCTCCGGCTGCGAGACGTTCGACTACGCCGGTCACTGGGGCGGCGACCACCACGGCGTGCCGATCTTCGTGCCCACCCGCGGCACTCCGCCAGAGCCGCAGAGCGGCTGGGTGCACTACGTGCCCCACGCCGCGACCGCGAT